>CAVRBB010000003.1:0-844519 GCA_963719195.1 Bryobacterales bacterium
AATTCGTTTTGGATAGGACCCGAGCACCGGCGCGCGGTGTCAAAAACCGCAAAACTGCCCGACGGTCGTCCCGCCGGGCAGTCAAGTAGTTGAGTTTCGGTTACTTCAAAGAATCAGTTCTTGCGTTCGGCTAACACCTTTCCGAGGTGGTGAAGATTGTCAGCGATCACGCCAAGTCCGACCCAGCGCTTCATGCCGGCATCGCCTCGATAGATACACCGTCGAAGGCCGTGTCGCCGCTTCAGCACGCTGATGCGGCCCTCGCAGCCGGTACGCCATTTCTGGCCTTGCTTGAACCAGCGCTTCTTTTGCTCGCGCTTCCGCTCGGCGCTTTTGGTGGAGCGATTCGGGATGCACACCCGCTTCACACCCCTTTCGTGCGCCGCGGTTTCATTTCTGGCTGAGAAGAATGCCGCATCGCCCGCTACCAGTCGGGGTGTGCAGCTCAGCTTTTTCTCATGCGCGTCAAGGGCCGGGATCACCAGCTCTGAGTCACTGGGCCGCTTTTCATAGACGGCATAGTCGGTGACGATCTGATTTTCGCCTTCCTGGATTTTGACCATCTTGCCAAACTCGGTAGGTTTGCTCGCCTTGCCCTTGCGAATGACTTCCGTGGTGGGCTCGAAGATACTCACCAGTTTTTCGGCTACGTGCGTGTTACCGCCGAAGATCCGCTGTTTGGCTTGCCGCATCACCTGCTGAACTCTTGGCACAAAGGTGTCCAGTTCTTTGCGCAGCCCTTCGAGGGCCGCCTGCTGCATCACGTCCGCCGATCGTTTCACCCCTTGGACAATTTCGCCGGAAAATCGTTTGGCCTGACCAACCACGCGCCCTACCGTGGACAAGAGCTTCCCGTATCCCTGCTGCAAACGCTCCCGGTTCGGTCCGCCCTTGGTGCGCGCTACGCGCCCGATTTCCAGAATGCGAAACTTCACGCTCCGGCTCCGGTCACGGAGCTTCGCTCCCTGCTGCCCGGCGATGCCGGCGATTCTCTTCATCGCGCGGATCAGAACCCGCACGCCGTCGCCCAGCAGATTGCTGTCGGTGGGATAGTGGATGTTCGTCTCTACCACCGTTGTGTCCAGGCGCATCTTGCGCCCCTGGACGACCTGATTCTCCTTGGCAATCGCCACCACTCGTTCATGTATCTTTTCGACCGCGTCTGGCCCCAGCGCCAATCCCCAACGACCCATCGTTTTCGCATCGGGCGCTTTCGATGCTCCCACGCGGGTGAAATCGCGGTACACCAGATTCGCTCGGACTTCACGCTCCAAGACGTCGTAGCTCCAGTTACGAATGTGCTTCAGCAAGAGCAGCCGCATCACCACTTCCGCTGGGGTGCCTCGTCGCCCGCGGGTGCGGCTCTTGGGACTGCGCTTTGCCAGCGCCTCGTACACAGTCGAAACCAGTTGCTCATCTTCCAACACCTGGTCGGCATGGGTCATCCACTGTTCGCGCAGATCGCTTATCTCTTCCGCGATTAGACCTTCGCCGAAGTGGAGTTGCCGTCGGCGCGCCTCAATCACGAGAGTTACTCCTAGCCGCGGCGGGCGGGCGTGATTGCTTCTCTTGCTGCCACTGCTTACGGAGGCGGTCGCGGTTCAACTTGGCCAGAGAACAGCCAATCTCCCAAAAGGCGGCCCAGGCTTGTTGCGCCCGGTGGGCGGCTTCGGCATGCCCTGGGGGAACGTACAACGAGCGGCTTTTGCCGTCTTCTCGATAGGTAATGTAGAGGTGTGGCCCGTGCAGGCGTTCGGGGTCGCGAGCGCAGGCACAGCCCGGATTACCGCAACGGCGAGAGGTCTCCGACAGGCCGCCTTGGACCATGGTTTCCGAAGCGCGGAGAAGTCGTTCTATGAGCCGCTGCTGCTGCTTACGCATAGCTTAATATTAAGATACGTTAGTCCGGTTCTCCTGTCAATAGAAAAATGACATGAATCATCAAAAATGTTTCAGGGGAGGAAATTGTGCGATCTTGCAGCGTTCCGTCGCCCCGCCCGCTGGATCGAAACGGCTTAACCGATCAATTTTGCGCCGGAAAGTAGACTAGCAACGAAGCGTTTGACCGCAACGTGTGGTCACATCGTACCGCAGAAGTTCCTTGCCGAAAAGCAGTGCAATATCGTAACTGACAGGATAGACTAGAAGCACCCTATGGCCCGCAACGTTACTAGCAGAGAAGCGACAATCGCTCAACTTCTTCCAGACGGCTCCGCTGGCAGCAGCGAATGCCGTGTTCGGAATCGTGCGGTCCGTCATGAAGGAACGGAACGCCACAGCCACCAACCAAAACAGCACCCAGGCGACCACCCCGAGACGCGGTCGCAAGCCACGTGCCCAATCCACCCGCAGGCCCCGTACTCCCGGATCACCGTTTTTGCCCGCCCCTGCTGTTACCTCTGAGCAGCAGCACGAGCCGGAAACGGTCGGATGTGTTGTAGTCTGAGAGGGGTCTGTCCCTCTTCCTTTCGGGGATCGCCCACATCGTTGCCTAAAGCCCGGTTGCCTGCCAGCGGCCGGGCTCCCCTCACCTCTGGAAACCCTCCTTCCGCCTCCCTGCGCGCCAGTTCGCCCTCTCAAAAAAGTACTTGCATGGGTCCGTATTTAGATTATGATATTCACAGGAGCGACTCCGCTTGCCCGCTTCGTGAAATAACCGAACGGCCCGCGCGAATCGGCTTCCCACCTGCCCTGCGGAGGGTGACACCGCCGTCAATATGAGGATCATTGCGCCTGGGCCCGCGCTTGCCGAGGAGCTGCGCGCCGGGCCGCCTGGAAAGGAATTCGATATCCGCGCCGGAGACGATGCGCTGGTGTACGTCGCCACCCTTCGCGAAGCGGAGATCCTCAACCACTTCTCGGCTGTGGATGGAGTCGGGAACAGGCGGCGGCTCAAATTCCTCCGGCTTCGCATTCCCGTCCGTGCCGCGCTGGCCCTTGTGCGGCGGATGCTTTGCTCTACGGCGCGGACGGTGTGCGAGGCGTCCCAGTTGACGGTCCGGGAGATAGTGCCTGGGGGTGGGATCGTGTATTCGCACTTCAAGCGGCGCACGAACACGTACGCGCCACGGCTCCGGCAAGGGTTGCATCCGACCTACGCCGCGCTGCGAACGGGGGAGTCGTGAGCCCGAAGGTAGAACTGTATGGGGCCATGGCGTCTCTGTACGTCAGACTCGTGGCCTATGAATTGAGCCTGAGATTGCTCGGGCTTACGGAGGACCAGATGGATCAGGCAATTGTTGACCTTGCCCAGCAGTTGGACGATGTGACGAACAAGATCGCCGCCGACGTGGACGCGATCAAGGCCCGTGAGCAGGCACTCATCGATCAGGCCAACAACGCCAGCAGCGGGATGGTGCCAGCGGCGGATGTGGTCGCGGCCCTAATCCCAAACGTCACGAAACTCGGCACGCTGGCCGAAGCCCTGGCGGAACTAGGCAAGGACCCGAACAACCCGGTGCCGAACGTCGTGTAGCTGGCCGTGCCGATCTCCGAGTACAACCCGCAGTTCGGTGGGAAACCCGGCTCCGCTGCGAAGGCCCTGGAGGCGATGCAGACGGAGTACGGGCCGGAGAAAGGCACCAGCGTCTTTTACGCCCTCAAGAACAAGCGCAAGAAGCAGCAGGCGCGCGGGCATTCGGCGAAAGCTGACCCCGGCGCGACTTCGGGCGGCATGGGAGTGAGCGGCGTTTAACCACAAGCAACGAAGGGAGAATTCAGTATGCCGGAAGTCGCAACGCCGAACCAAGCCGAACGCGAGTTCGAGACTGGTGAGGACGAGTTTTTCAAGCACCGTTCGGAGACGAACGCCAACCAGTCCGACCCCTGGTTTGGGAACATCAAGCGGACCTACGACGAATTTCAGCATGAGTCGCTTGAGTCGATCCGGCGCAACCGGTCCATCGTGGACAAGATCGTGTCGGATGCGCAGCAATACGACAACCAGCGTCAAGCCATCGCCAATCAGGCGTTGCAGAACGCGATTGAGACGGCGAACATCACCAGCAAGCAGGCCATCCGGCAGATCGAAGAAATGTCCATGCAGTACCGGCGGCATTCGGATCTGGCGGCGGATTCGTTCTGGAACCCGGTGGCGTCCGGTGCCGGGATGAATTTGACGGCCGGTGCGGTGCCCGGCAATCGCATCACCGACACCGTTGGCGCGGTGGCGGGCGGCACGGTGGATGTCGCGGCGGCCGGTGTGGCAACCGCGAATCTGGGCGTGCTTCAGCAACTCATCGCGCAGTTGACGCAGGCGACCCAGGCTATCGCGGCAAACGTGCCGGTGCTGGTTACCGCCGCTGGTGGAGCTTCGACGCCGAGCCAGACACAGGCCAAGCCCACGGCGTAGCCGGGGCGGGCCGCCGCTTTTCTGGGACAGGGCGGCGGCCCTGGCCGAACGCTGAAGCCGATGTACAGGAGGTAGGAGCCCATGATGCCGCGTTCTACCGTCTACGATCGCGTGAAAAGGACGGGGTACATGATGGGCCCCGCTCACAAGATGGGCCCGGCCATGGATCAGATGCCCGAGCCGGAGCCTGGGCCGTCAACCGCGCCCGACGCGGCGGGCAGCCCGCCGAATCTGCGGGACGCTGGCGCGAGCCCGGAGTCCTGTGGCGACTGCGGGAGTTTCCAGGGTAACCACTGCCTGAAATTCGATGCGGATGTCACGCCGAATCTGGTGTGCGACGCATATGAACCGCAAGCAGAAGTCGATGGTGTGAATGTCGCGGCGAAATGGGAGCTGCTTTCCCAGAGCGAGCGTGATCAGCTACTCCAGCGTGCCGGAATCCAGCCGGAGGCCCCCGAAGCTTCAGGCGGGCCGGGCGGTGCACCTCTGGCCGGGCCGCCCGCGCCGGGCCCCGGTGCGCCCGAGGAGCCGCTCGTTGCGGCCTCCGCCCTGGCGGCGGCGCGCGGGCATTCGCCGTTTGAACACGGGATGCCGCAATGATAAGCCCTGAATCGGCTCAACTGTTTTACGATCTGCTGCAATCGCCAGCGTTCCAAAGGGCGATTGCGGAAGTTATCGAAGATCAGAAATTGGATCTGGTGCAGTACATGCGCGGCTGTGTCTCTAACGACAACCTTGGTCTCGCGCAGCAAACCGAGGGCTACATCCGCGCCCTGGAAGAGTTACCCGGCAAGCTGATTAAGTACGCCGAATCGGCGATGCCGGATCGCTCTTAGCGGCGGGACCGACCCGCCGATTCGCTTATGGAAGACACGCAGAGCAGCACCACTACGTCTACCCGGCTCGCCAGCGGCCGACTGTGGCCCCAAACAGCCACGCCACCGCCACAGCCGCCGAAGACCATCGTTACCCCTGCCGGGACGTTCGCGCCCGCGCCCGCGAACCCCTTGCAGGGAACGCCCGTGCCCATAGCGGTGCGTTCGCCAAGCACGCCGATTGATCGGGCGATGGGCGTGTATGCGGGCGGTGCGCCACCTCCTGAGCCGCCGCCCGCGCCAGTGTCGGATTATGGCTTGGTTCCGAACTTGCCGTTCAACCCGGCTGAAGCTCCGGCCGCGCCGGTTGAGCCACCGGCAGCGGTTCCAGCGGCTCTCCAGCGGCCAATACAACCGCCGCCGCCAGCGCAATTATCACCCGAGCAGGCCGCCGCGATCTCGCGTCAGATAGAAGCAGCACCGCCACAGCCCCCTGGCATGGCCGCGCCTGGGCAACCGCCGCCGATCCCGGATGCCGAGATGGAACAGCGGTTGCACCCCGAGCGGTTCGCGCCCGTGACGCGGCCAACCTGGGGCCTGCCGCCGATCTCCCAACTCGAAAAACAAGTACCCGATGCCAGCGCGCGCTGGCAGGCGATGTGGGAGCCGGGCAAGGCGATCGATCAGGCACTCGGCAAACCAGCCACACAAGGCGAGGCCGTGGCTCAGGGAGTCGCGAAGCTCCTGGCCGACACGATGAGCCTCAAGAGTCTGCTGATCATGGCTGCCGGTGGCGTCGCCGGAAAGGGAGTACAGGCCGCCGCCAATCTCCCGCGCGTTGCACGTTTCCTGACCGAGACGGTTGGACTCGCACCGCACGTGGCCGATGCTGTGGCCCGCGCGGCGGTACCGGCTGTGTTCACGGCCATGGCTGGTTACGGCGGCGTGCAGGAAGGCATCCGGGCACTTCAAACCGAAGGGCCCGAACGGACGGAGCACCTTACGACCGCGTTCGGCAATGCGCTTCTGGCCGCGCTCGGAGCGTGGGGCACGAAGGAAAGCGCGGGCGCAGCCCTGAGGCTCGGCAAGGCACCGGAGCTGCCATACTCCGGTCGCACCGCCGCGACCAGGGCAATCACGGGCGAACTTGCCGCCGATCTGGGGATTGAACCGACGCGCCGAATGAACCCCGCTGAAGTGACCGCCATGGCCGACGCCATGGAGAAAAGCGGCAACCGTCTCGGGGCCCAGGCGTTGCGCGCCGGTACCGACTGTGGCAGATCGGATCGCGCAGCAGGTGGTGAAGTCGAGATTGGAGCCGGCGGTGGACCCGTTGTTCCATCCGGATTCCTACGGATATCGACCGGGGAAGTCGGCCTTGGATGCAGTGGGGCAAGCGCGGCAGCGATGCTGGCGCTATGACTGGGTCGTGGATCTGGACATCAAGGGCTTCTTCGACAACATCCCGCAAGATCTGCTGCTACGGGCGGTGAAGAGACACGCCGGGGACACATGGATGGTTCTCTATATCGAACGCTGGCTGAAAGCGCCAGTGCAAGAGGAGGACGGCCAGTTGGTTCCGCGTGAGAAGGGCACGCCGCAAGGCGGAGTCATCAGCCCTCTGCTAGCCAATCTGTTTCTGCATTATGCATTTGATCGATGGATGGCGAAGACGTATCCGCAGTTGCCGTTTGAACGTTTCGCCGATGATGCCATCGTGCATTGCAGGACGGAAAGGGAAGCCCAGGAGGTTCGGGCAGCCATAGCCGCGCGCATGCGGGAGTGTGGGTTGGAGCTTCATCCGGAGAAGACGAAGGTTGTCTACTGCAAGGATGATGACCGGCGGGGCACGTATCCGAACGAGAAGTTCGATTTTCTGGGGTACACGTTTCGGCCGCGGAGATCAAAAAGTCGCAAGGGGAAGTACTTCATCAACTTCAGCCCGGCAGTCTCGGGGCGGTGAAAGCGATCCGGGCGGAGATTGGCAGCTGGGACCTGCATTTACGCAGTGACAAGCGAATCGAAGATCTGTCGCGGATGTTCAACCCGATCATTCGAGGGTGGCTCCAGTATTACGGTTGCTTTTACCGGTCGGCGCTCTAGCCGCCGATGCGGCAACTGGATCGAGCCCTGGCCCGCTGGGCCGAACGGAAGTACAAGAAGCTGCGCGGACATCTGCGCCGGGCGACGCATTGGGTCGCGCGTATCTCGAGACGCGATCCGAAATTGTGGGCGCACTGGCAGATGGGGGTGCGGCGAGGCTCCATGGCGGGAGCCGTATGAGCGGAGACGTTCACGTACGGTTCTGAGAGGGGCTCGGGGTGAGATTCCCCGGGCCTACTCACCTCGAGCCCTACAAGTCAGACGCGGCCAAGCGGGGCCAGAAACCCGAGACTGAGCAATTCATGGTTCAGTACTCGGATGGAAGCAAGGCCCTCGTACTTGGGTCATCCATTCATGTTCCGTTGCAGGTGCGTATCCGAGCTCCTCCGCTGGTGGTTATTCCGCGTGATGAAGGGTAACGAGAAAACGGCGTCGTACCCGGTGCGCATTGCCGAGCGGCGCGGCTTGCCAGCGTTGCGCCAGCGGCCACAGGTCATCCTCGGGACGATCCATTCCGTGAAAGGTGGTGAGGCGGACACCGTGTTTCTGTGCCCCGATATCAGCTATCCCGCGCACCACGGCTGGATCCTGCCGGGGGAGGAGCACGACGCGATCGTGCGCCAGTTCTACGTGGGAATGACGCGAGCCCGGCAGCGGCTCGTGATCTGTGAGCCATCCGGCGAGCAATCGGTGAATATCTAATGCCACTCGAAAGCACACTCTCGCAAAGCATCATGAAGGCCATCCGGGAAAAGATCCCCGGCACGGTGGTGCGAAAGCGGCACGTGACGATGGGCGCGATCGGCGACCCGGACTTGTACGGCTGCCTGCCGGGCGGCCAGCACTTCGAGATCGAGGTGAAGCGGCCGGGGAACAAGCCTACGGCCCTCCAACTACGGCGGCTGGAGGAATGGAATGCAGCCGGGGCCATTGCGGGCTACGCGCACAGCGTGGCCGAAGCACTCGCCATTGTGTTCGGCGGCATGTTCAGCCGCAGCCAAAAGGAGCGAAACACATGAAGACCATTGAAGCGTTCGATGAACTGACGCAGTTTTTGCACGCCATCCGCGAGCCCTTCGACAAGATCTGGCTCGCGTGGTGGGACTGGCACGTGTCGCACCCCGACGTTGAAGAGCAGTTGCACGCGCTGGCGTTGCAGGCCAAGCGGCGGAACTTCGCCCGGTACGGGATCGGGGCCATCTGGGAGGTGCTTCGGTGGCACCTGCAAATCATCGACGGCAAAACGGAGGAATTCAGATGTTCGAACGATTACCGGAGCCGGTACGCGCGCTACCTGATGTGGAAGTACCCGGACGAACTGACGGACTTCTTCGAGCTTCGCCCGCTTCGGGCGAAGGACATGCTGGAGCCGGTGGAAGTGAAAAGCGCGTGAACCGGATGGGGCATTGCCGTGGATGCCGCAAGGGCCGCTTGCTGGACGCGACAACCGGCCTCTGTAAAGAATGCGCCCGCGATTCCCGGTGCGCAGTGCGCGAGAGCCGCAAGCCCATGTACCATCTGGTCCCGATCGAGCTGCTGGACGCCGTAGCCGAGACGCGCGCCCACGGGGACCAGAAGTACGCGCCGGGCAACTGGATGAACGGCGACCGGGCCTTTTTCGTGGACTGCCTCAACCACGCCATCGGCCACCTGTACGCAGCGGCTGATCTCACGGACCAGACCGATATCGTAACCCACCTGGGACACGCGGCCTGCAATATCGCCTTCGATCTGTGGGCATTAAAGCGGGGGATTATCAGGCGCGAAGATTTCTTACGCGCGGCAGTAATTGGGAAAGAAAAGCATGGAGAAACAAACAGCAATATCCCTCATGGCAGCGATCCTCCTGGCGGGCGCGGGGGAAGCGGAATACAGCAGGCATGAGGCGATCGAAGATGCCGTGGTCTTGTGGCGCGGCGTTGAGGAGAAGCTCGCGCGGGAAATCAGGAAAGGCAATTATGGTGGCGGCAGCCGAGAAGGGGGAAAATGGCAGGCTACGATGACCCGAAATTCCGGCGAAATGCCCGTCCCGCCGACTCGCGCTGGCGTGGACATCGGCTGCCGGAAGACCATGACCCGAGGAGGGGTACGGTCCGGGTATTTTCCGATGGAAGGTGGATGAGCTTTGAACGCTGGCAGGCCACACATGCGTTGTATGCTGGTGAGGGCCCACATGTTGACCAATCCGGTGCCGAGTCGCCCGAAGGTTCCAGGACCGCCCCGGAGAAGTCCTCTAAGAATTCGCCGCAAATGGATCTCTTTTGCGCTTGACGATGCGTGGAGGAATACACTACACTTGCCTTAAGATATTGCGCAAGTAGGTTACGGTATTAACACGAGTTTCAAGATGCTGTCAGGTGAAGTGCGCTTCTGAGGAATGTCCACAGCACGCGCGGTGGAGGGCCTTTGCCGTTTTCTGGCCCCAATCGCCCTTTGCAGGGCAGCCCTATGCCGAAGTGCCCACACATGTGTTCGCCTGCGATGAACATCGCGCGAGCATTCGCGCCGCAGATGTGGTGACGGATGAACTCTGGGCCGCCATCGCCGAATCGCTGGCTTTGTTCGGTTCTTGCACCATAAAGAGAGACGAAATTGAAGTCGAATTCAAAGTAGAGGGGCAACGATGAAAGGTAGTGACGAACGACCACGATATGATCTTTCTCCAAATCAATCCACAGCACTGAGACAAATTTCCCGCGCGCCCTGGACCATCGAGCACGCGCAACATAAACTCCAAACCACCCTCGGCGCGCTCTACAAGCGCAAATTCGTGCGGGTCACAAACATTCGCGGCGAACGCTACATCGAGATCACCGCTGAAGGCCTGAACGCATTGCAGGCCCAGACCCAAGCCGACATCGACCGGTCGCGGTCCACTTACAGCTCACCGTTCGCAGCGATCATCCGGGAACTGGCCAACTATCATCCGGCATCGAAGAAAGAGCCTGCGGGCGTGGTTCCAATCCAAAAACGCAAAGCAGCAGCATAACCTTAGCGAGAGGTCGGATTCTCGCCGGGCCGCGTGGGCGGCTCTGCACGTAACGTACCCTGCGAGGTGCGGGGTGCGTGTGCGTGTTTCATCCTCCCCCGGAAAGGAGGGGCAGTATGAAACACTTCACCGAGATCCGGAGCGGTAACCGGATCACAACCAATCAGCCGGTTCGACGGCTGCTCACCGTGGACGAGGCCGCAGAATATCTCGGCCGCACGCGGCGCGCCATTGAAGGGTTGGTGCGCCGCCGCAAGATACCCTTCACGAAGCTGGACCGGCGCGTCCAGTTCGACACACAATCCCTCGACATCTGCATTGCGCGCCACACGCAACGCGAGAGAAGCATCAGCCCGTGATACGCCTGCGAAGACGGGTGGACCTGCGATGCCCAGGCATCCCAGGTTCAACCCGGCGCAGGGGCCGGGCGCGCTGCGGGAGGAGAAGGTCCGCGAGGATCACGCCATCGTAGGAGAGAGGACAAGTGGGGGTTCACGGGGAACGGTACAAGGGTGAATCGGAGTGGCTGCTGTACGTTTACAACGTCTGCGTCGGTTACATCAAGCTGCGCTTCGTGAAGGACATCCTCGAAAGAGCCGGGCACGACCCGGAAGAGGCGACCCGGCTCCAGGCATCGCGGGTCCACGGGTGGATCGAGGTGGATGAGCACGTGAGGCTCGGATACAAGGGGCCGAGGGAAACGTGGAGGCATGGGCATGAGACCGAGGCGGCTTGAGTGGGTGGCGGTCGTGACGGTCGCGGTCATCGCGGCGGCGGTGATGGCGTGGGTGGTGCTCAGGGTTGCGGGGAGGTTGCGGTGAACCCTGGCGGAAGGGCAGGATCGGCGCGGGCGGCAGATCGTCCACAGCGCATCCGAGAGAGGTACGAATGAACCAATCGAAAAAGCACATCACAGACTACGAGCGTGAAACCGGGCAACGATGTTTCACGGTCGAGGAGATTGCAGAAAAGTGGGGCTTATCCGTAGCAGAGGTCGAAAAAGCGATTGAGGACGAGCCCGGCATTATCTTCGTTGACGAGGATGGATGGATCGTGGGGGAGAACAGAAAACAATGAGGAATGCGGTACAGAAAGAATTGCGCTATCGGCAGATGCGGGAACGTGTGGCAGCCGGTGCCGATGGCCGCTTACGCAAACCGGCAGACATCGCGCTCGAAATCCAGATCGGGGAGCCGATGTATACGGTCGCGGAAGTCGCGGCCATGTTTAAGATCGGAACGGAGACGGCACGACGCCGCATGAACAGGCTGCCGGGAGTGGTGCGCTTGCCGCTAAAACCAGGTGGAAGAGCAGTCATCCGGGTTCCGCAAAGCGCACTCGTAGCCTTTCAGCGTGGGGCTTCCGTGCTTCCTGAGCGTCTCTGATCCATGTGTGATTTTATGTGTGTCAGACTCGGGTGAAGCGGGTTTCTAGGGGTTATCGGCGCAATATGTTTCAATAAGTTACGCGGGTATGAAGATGCGAGCGATTCGATTCCGACCCGCGCCTCCAGAATCTCTTTCATCGTCTCTCCAAGGATTACTGTAATCAGCTTGAAAACCAGCTACATACAGCAAAATGCAACACTCGTTGTACCGTTTTCTCCCCGTTCTCTTCCGGTCTGTGGAAGTCCCCCAGATTCCCGGTCCCTGTGGGCCTGGCGGGGGCCTGAGAGCGCGAGTGGGGTGGACGTACTTTTGAACTTGCCGCAAGAAGGAGTGCCCAAAACCGGTGCCAGCGTCGGCAGAGAAGAATTCGTAAAGCAGTACGAGGCGCAATGGCCGCCGAGGCGAATCCGGCGGTGCAGATGGTGCTGCCGCCAGCCGAGATGGTGGGCTGATCGCGTAAGGGCGCGGGTGAATTGATTCGCCAGGCCGGCTTGCAGTTGATGGAACTATTGATGCGGGATGAGGTTCTGGAACTGGCCGGCGCGCGGAGTCAGCCGCAACCGGACAGGAGATCCAACCGGTGGGGAAGTGAGCGGGGGTATTGTGTGGTGTTGGGGTAGAAGCTTCCCATCCAGCGCCCGGGCGTTCGGACATGGAGGATAAGGAGGTCCGGTTAGGCAGTCAGACACCCCCGCGCAGCGGGTGGCTTGATGAGTTGGGCCGCCTCACGGTCGGCTGGCAAAAGGTTTAGGCGTCGCGCGCCTCGTTGGTTGTTTCAGAATTGTCCCCCGGGTTCCATCCGCGGCTTCCTGCTTGCGGATGGATTGGCGGATTGCTCCAGTTCAAGGCTGACCGTCGACACAACGTACCCTCGGGCCCAGAAATGCTCTCCCGAGAAATTCCGTTCCTCGCCCTGCAGCCGAGCACTTGCTATCGCGCTTATTCCTTTCAGAAATCCGATCACCGAGGCCACAGGGTGCGTAGGCGGAATGGCGATGCACATGGGCACATGGTCCGCATCAGATGCCCTTCGAGAATCTGGCATTCCTTCTGCCGTGCCAACCCGTGGAAGATCGGCCCCAATGGATGGCGTGTCTGCCCGAAAATGGCTTTCCGCCGTCGCTTGGGCACGAACACGACATGTACTTGCAGTCCCATTGGAATGGGATCGGCTCTGGTAAAGCTCTGACATTGAATCCCTCTTCGATGGTCACCCAGCCACTGGAGGTGGATCATACTCCCGGGGGAATGGTCAAACCTTTTCTAGCCTCACTGGTCGAACCAGTGGCTGACCACTATCAGTTATCACTCAGTCCGCTTGCACTGGTCTTCGGGATTTCGGCTTCCGGATGAGCCAAACCAGGGGAGAGGACAGCGCGAGCAGCACCGCGACGATGCGGAACCCGTCCAGGTAACTCAGTACGGTGGCGGAGCGCTGGACTTCGTGGTAGAGGATCTGGAGAGCATCTTGCGAGGCGACGACCGGACCGACCCCTTGCCGCTCCAACAGGCGCGTAAGGCCGGAGCGCGCGCCGGCCAGTGCCGGCGAAGTGATCGCCAGATGCGAGGCAAGCCGGACCTGGTGGAACTGTTCGCGCCGCGCCACAATCGTGGTTAGAATTGAAATCCCCACGGCCGAGCCGATATTGCGGCTGAATGCGATCAGGCTCGTCGCGTATCCCATCTCCTCGGGCTGGATCGGATCGACCGTAATGGTCGCGAGCGGCACGAAAAGAAATGAGAGACCCGCGCCCATCACGAGTTCCGGAATTACGAAGTTCCAAGGCCCGGCATTCAGGTTCAGAAGCGAAAACCGCCACGCTCCGAAGGCGGACACCAGCAGTCCGCAGAAGATCATGGCGCGCATGTCCCAGCGCCTGCCGATCAGGAATCCGGCGAGGGGCATGGCGACCATGGTGGCGATACCACGCGGCGCATTCCACAATCCGGCCGTTACTGCCGGGAAACCGAGCAGCGTCTGCATGAACAGCGGAAGCAGCACAATGCTGCCGTAGAGGCCGAAAAACAGAATCAGCGAGAAAGATGAGCCGATGGCAAAGGTGCGACGGCGGAGGAGTCGGAGGCGCACCATGGGCTCGCGCACCCGCAATTCCCAAACAACGAAGGCCAGGAGCCCCGCCACCGCGAGTACGGCCATTGCATCGATGAAGGGGGAGGCAAACCAGTCATCCTCCTGACCCTTATCGAGCATGATCTGCAGCGCCGCGACGCCGGTAACGAGCATCCCGACACCCCAATGGTCGATCCTGCGCGAGGTGCGATGCAGATACGGCGGATCGAACACAAACGCTCCCACCAGGAGGAGCCCCAGTACACTGACCGGGAGGTTCAGGAAGAAGACCCAGCGCCAGGAGTAGTCGGTCGTGAGCCACCCGCCGAGCACCGGCGCGATGATCGGCGCCACCACAATGCCGATGCCGAATAACGCCATCGCGTGCCCACGCTCTTCCGGTGGAAACGTCTCCAGCAGGATGGCGCGTGTGGTGGGCTGGAGCGAACCGCCGGCCGCGCCCTGGAACACGCGGAATGCGATCAACCACGGCAACGTCGGAGCCAGGCCGCAGCAGATGCTCGCCGCTGTAAACCCCGTAACGGCTATGACCAGCAGCCGCTTTCGTCCGAAATAGCTCGCGAGCCAGCCGGAAAGCGGCAGGACGATGGCATTCGAGACCAGGTACGACGTCAGCACCCATGTGGCTTCATCCACCGAAGCGGAGAGGTTCCCTGCGATGTACGGCAGACTGACATTGACCGCCGAGGTATCGACCAGTTCCATGATCGCGCTCACCATGACGGCGGACGCTACCAACCACCGGCCGAGCCTCGGGTTTTGTTCGAGCACGGCTCGCGACATCCATTTCCATGGTATCCGGACGGTGTGCTTCCATTGCCCAAGCCGGGTAGATATGCCGTCACAATGCGTACGGCCGGCGACTCAGCCGCATTGTATGGTGAACCTTTTCCGATCTGGGATGTTACGCTCAGGTCATGGATGAGCCGGGCAGTCAGGATTGCTGCGAACTCCTTGACGCGCGATGATGCCCGATATACAGGAATGTGCCGGCACCTACAGAATCGAGGATCGCCTCGAACCGTTGACGGGCGGCGGGCGTTCACGCGCCCTTGCCGAAGCGCAACTCGATGCGGCTGGGAACGTCGATCCTCCGCTTGAACGGCGGCTGGAATCCTCGTAGGTGCGGCCGACTCCTGGTTTGTCGACGAGCATGTCAACTGTCTCCCCGCTCTCATTGAGGACGTTTACCAGAGAGAAGTCGAGGCTAACTTGCTGCCTGCGAGGCTTTCTGATAGGTCTCGCAATGCGATGTACGAGTCCACGATTCTTTACTTCTGTAGGGTTGAATCTGCTGTATGGTTTTCGACTGACGAACCGCGGGCCGATAGCGGCGGTCGGCTATTGTGGCCGGCCGAGGTACAGATCGCGGCCTTTGGCCAGAGCGGCGATTTTTCGGTCGGCTATGGAGCGCTTCAGCATCCAGAAGCCGCAATCGGGGTGAATCCATGCGATGCGGCCGGGGCCGAGGACCTCTTCGGCCCGCGTCAGGCTGCGGGCAATGTCGTCGGGCGTTTCCACCTGGTTGATTTTGACGTCCACGACGCCGATGCCGAGTCGAATTCGAGGGTCGATTTCCTGAAGCGCGTCGAGATCGCCGGGAGGACGGTGGGCCATTTCGAGCACCAGGTGGTCCACGTGCAGCAGGTTGAGGAAACTGGCGAGGGCGCGCCAGTGGCCACGCTGGATCGTCTGGCCGCCGTAGTTGCCGAAGCACAGGTGCACGGTGCGGCGTCCGGGGAAGGCGTCCAGGACACAGTTGATTGCCTCGGCGGCAATTGGCCCGTCGGCGGGATTGCCGGGGATGTTGGCTTCATCTACCTGGAGACAATCGCAGGGGAGGCCAGAGACCTGACGGGCGAGCACGGACGCGGTCGACATGAGCAGGTCCTCGAAGCTCCCGTAATGCTGATCGAGAAGCGTGCGGCTCAACATGTAGGGGCTGGTCACCGTGAACTTGAAAGGACCGCCAGCCACAGCGGCTGCGGCTTCACAGTCGGCCAGCAAATTGAGGGAGCCTTCGCCGATGGGTGCTTCCACCACCCCGGCAGCCTTCCGCCGGAAGCCCATGCCGCTCTTGTGCGCGAAGGCTTCGCGATCGGCGCGGCCGAGCGCGGTGCGGATGCCGGCCATGGGCCGGATGAAGTGCTCAATCATGCCGTTGGTGTCGGGATGATTGATGTCGAAGCGGTAGATTTCGCCATCGGTTGGGAGGTCGATCCGGGCCTGCCGCTGCGTGTCGAAGACCACGCGGGTGGCATCGATGCGGGCCTGCTCGGATGGGGATGCGACAAGCCAGTCGGGGGCCGGGTAGGAGCCGACCGTGGTGGTCATGATGGGGAAGGCTGGGGGCCTCAGGGAGGGCTGCTTCGGTGAGTTCATGGCGTTTGGATCGTTACCATTGTGCCGAATTGGGCGGCTTCATGGCGGCTAGCCGCAGCATGGTTGGCGGGACGATTTCGGCCGGGCGCAGGATACCCTCGATTTCGGGTCGCCTTCTCCCCTGGTTTCGATGATAAAGAACGTCATTCGCTGGCGCTTGAGGTCGTATTGGCACAGCACCGCCGGGTCCTAGCGACCGCATCGTGCGACCGGTCCAGAACCAATCGCCAAACGGCTGCAGCCCTCGCGAGCCGCGCGCAAGCAAGCGCCTTAGATTTTGGCCTTCGATCGCGCCAACTCGAACGCGCTCAGAGCCGCTTCCCGGTAGACCTGCTTCAATACGTCGTCCGGCAGACCCATGCCGTACATCGGCCAGTGATAGTTGAAATTGAAGTAAAAGTCCTGATCGTAAAAGTGTTCGTCGGTGGATTCCAGAATCCGGTAGGTCAGGCTGAACAGGTGCTGGCTGAACGGGATATCCGTGCCGTAAGCCACCCGGTGTGACCATTTCTTCAGGAATTCCGCCGTGGTTCGCGGGATGGTGGAGGTCTCGTGGAATCGGGCGGAGAAGTCGGCGTAGAAATTGGGATTGCGCTCGAAAATCCGTCCCAGCCTGTTCAGGTCATAGTCCAGGTTCGCAAGATGGCTGGAGATGAAAACCGTCCTGGGATGCCTCTTCGCCGCCGCCTCGTAACTCTCGATCAAATCGTTGTGCCCCATGATTCCGGGCTTGTTGTCCAGCCGCCAACTGTAGCCGTTCATCAGTCCGTCATTAAACCTGTTCTGCGGCAGGTAGGACCAGTACGGGTCGGACACGTGCAGATTGACAGGCATCCCCAGATCCGCACACTTTTCCCAAATGGCATCCAGTTGCGGCGCATCGGGATGGAACCCTCGGACCGGAGCACGTGCCTGCCGAGACCCCGTGGCTCCTCCCCTACCCGAACGGCCCGAGCCCATCGTGCCCTGCCAGTTCGGAGGACCGCCCATGACACCTCCGATTCCCATGCCTTTGTCATGAATCTCGCCGACACCGACCGCGCCCATCTTGTGGCACCGTTCGAGTTCCTTCATAGTGGCCGGACCAAATCCCGGCTGGTCGACGCCCCGCAGGTCGAGGCCGCAATAGATGTAGAAGCGTTTCGGATACTTGGAGTAGATCCTGAGAGCATCATCGAAGGCAGTTCCACGGTAGTTAGGTCCCTCGCCGACCGGAGGAAAGACAACCGAAGCCTCCAGTCCGGCCTCGTCCATTATTCTGACTTCCTGGTCCACTTGCTCCTGGGTTCTGGACTGGGCGTGGTGGTGGGAGTCGATGACCGGATATCTGGCCTTCTTGATTTCTGTAACCGGGATTCTATAGACGGATTTAGGCCGGTAATCCTTCAGTAGCAATTGGTCCGGCAGCACCGAATCAAGCGCGTTATCCGGCGCCGCTCCTTGCGTCTGGCCCGGACCCGGGCGCGTGGCCAAGCCCGCACCGGAAAGCAACATCCAGTTCCTCCGGTTCATCCTAAAACGGCCCATGATGTTTTCTCCTATTGGCTGGCCGAATCGGCAATCGGCGAAGCCGTGATTGATGCCGGAGTTCCATTTCGGACACCAAGCCATCTCAGTATATCGCCGCGCGCGGAAAGACTGAGCCCTGTCTGCCCCTGGAAGCCGGCTTTGATTACTCGGAAACCGGCCGCGGCGCGCGCGTGCCGCTTGAAGCCTTGAGATTGGCCCGTGGTTTCTCAATGGAGAGGTTGCGGACGAAACGTGCCAGCCTGCCTCGGTGGAGTGGATTTCCACAGCGCCAAGTCAATTCGGACCGACCTCTTCGGAACTCGCCTGGAAAGGGCCTAGTCCACTACTTCAACTCTGGCGTGTTTTCCACCCGGGAGGAGAACTGGAAGCCGAACTGGGACTGTACTCGGGCGGATTCAGCGAGCCCAACCACATCGGCCCGGTTTGCTGGAGGCCCTCCTGGGCAGCTATACGACCTGGCAAAGGATCCCGCGGAGTCGGACAGCCCGTACCTGCGGCATCCGGATGTGGTTGAAAGGCTGACGGCTCTGCTGGACCGCTACAAACAGCAAGGCTACAGCCGCCCCATAAGGCGGATATGATAAGTCGAAGGTGCGATTGCGATGCTCGACAGAAGAAGGTTCCTGCAACTCGCAGGTGGCGCCGCGGCGGCATCTGCGTTGCGAGCAGAGCCCGCCCGGAAGCCGAATTTCCTGCTCATCCTGGCCGACGACATGGGCTTCTCCGACGCGGGCTGCTACGGCGGAGACATCGATACACCGAATGTGGACCGCCTGGCCGCTCGCGGCGTACGCTTCACGCAAGGCTACTCAACCGCGCGCTGTGGCCCGTCGCGCGGCAGTCTGCTTACCGGATACTATGCCCAGCAGACTGCGTCCGACATCATGACGGCGGGCAACGTTCCCGACTACACCCGGTTCCTGCCCGATCACCTGAAGCCCCTCGGATATCGCAGTTACCATTCGGGCAAGTGGCACATACGGTTCACTCCGCTCGAAGGCGTGGGCTTCGACCACTCCTATACCCTGCTGGATGAGGACCGCTACTTCACGCCAAGGCGGCTGGAACTGGACGGGGAGCCGCTGCCGCGGCCAAAACCAGAAGGCCACTATTACTCCACGGTGGCCATTGCCGATCACGCCGTCCGATTCCTGCGAGAGCACGCGCGGAACCACGCCGATTCGCCGTTTTTCTTGTATCTCGCTCCGCACTCGCCGCACTTTCCACTCCAGGCGCTGCCGGAGGATATCGAAAAGTACAAGGATCGCTTCGCGGAGGGCTGGGACACCGCCCGCGAGCGGAAATGGGCGCGCATGCGCCGAATGGGCCTGGTGAACTGCGCATTGCCGCCGCTCGAGCCAAACATGTGGACCAGGTGGAACACGCCCGACCCCGAGCTGATCGCCGCCATCGGGCGGGGCGAAGTCACCCGCGCCGTCCCATGGTCCACCCTCACGCCGGAACAGAAGAACTTCCAGCGCACGAAAATGGCGATCCACGCCGCCATGATCACGCGAATGGACCTCGAGATCGGCAAGGTGCTCGGCCAGGTACAGTCCATGGGCGCGGCGCGCGATACCGTGGTGGTCTTCCTCTCCGACAACGGCGCCAGTTCCGAGCAGTTGATCCGCGGCGACGGGCACGATGCCGCGGCGCCGCCCGGTTCCGAGCGCTCGTTCTTGGGATTGGGACCGGGCTGGTCGACCTGTTCGAATACGCCGCTGCGCCTGCACAAGTCCTGGGTGAACGAGGGCGGCATCGCGACGCCCATGGTAGTGCACTGGCCGAACGGCATCCGGGACCAAAATGCGCTGCGCCGCGACCCCTGTCACTTCGTGGATATCCTGCCCACATTGGTGGACCTGGCGGGCGGCGCGCTAGTGAAAAGCGTGGCGCCCGGGGCTCCGCCGCTGGCCGGAAGGAGTCTCGTACCGGCTCTATTCAAAGACGGGGCCGCGCCCCACGACTTCCTGTATTTCAATCACAACAACAATCGGGCGATCCGCGTCGGGGATTGGAAGCTGATCGCGACCGGAGAAGCGGGACCCTGGGAGCTGTACGACTTGAGCAACGACCGCTGCGAGTTGCAGAACCTGGCCGCCGCTCACCCGGACCGCGTGCAGCAGCTCGCCGCGCTGTGGCACAAGCACGACCAGGCTTTTGTCCGAACGCGCGAAGCCGCGGCCCCGACCACGCGGCCGCGCATGCGTCCGGCGGGGGCCAGATGAACCCGCGGCGGCGCCGGTTCCTGGCAAGCGTGGGCGCGGCGAGGCCGCGGCGCCGGCCCTGTTGGGACAGCGGCCGCCCCGTCCGAACGTGCTGGTGGTGCTGGCGGACGAGTGGCGCGCGCAGGCTACCGGATACAACGGCGACCGCAACGTCAGCGTGCCCGTGCTCGACCGCCTGGAAGCCGAGAGCGTCAATTTTGACAATGCGGTCTCGGGGTGCCCGGTCTGTTGCCCGTATCGGGCCAGCTTGCTCACCGGCCAATATCCGCTGACCCACGGGGTCTTCATCAACGACGTGGAGTTGAAGCCGCGAGGCGACACGCTGGGGGAATCGTTTCGCAGTGCCGGGTACCGCACCGGATACATCGGCAAGTGGCACGTCTACGGCAGCCCTGACGGCAAGTATGGGCGCCGGTTGTCCTTCATCCCACCGGAGAAACACTTCGGCTTTGATTACTGGAAAGCCTGCGAGTGCAGCCACGATTACAACCATTCGCTGTACTACGAAGGCAGCGATCCCACCCCGAAATACTGGCCCGGGTACGACGCCATCGCGCAAACCGAAGACGCCTGCGCCTTCGTCGAAAAGCGCGCCCCCACCGATCCGTTCCTGCTGGTGTTGTCGCTCGGTCCGCCGCATTTCCCCTACGCCACCGCGCCCGAACGCTACCGGGAGATGTACCACAACCGCGCACTGCAACTTCGGCACAACGTGCCCGCGGACCGGGGCAAGGAGGCGACCGAGATCCTGCGCGGGTATTACGCCCACATGGCCGCGCTCGATAGCTGCTTCGGCCGTCTTCTCCAGACGCTGGAGCGGACCGGGGCCGCCGAAGATACAGTTTTCCTGTTCACTTCCGACCACGGCGACATGATGCTCTCGCAGGGGCTGACCACCAAGCTGTACCCATGGGACGAATCGATCCGCGTGCCCTTCCTGCTGCGCTACCCGCGCAAGCTGGGGCGAAAGGGGCGGCGGATCCGCGCACCCGTCAACGCCCCGGACATCATGCCCACGCTCCTCGGACTGTGCGGTCTGCCGCTTCCGGACTCGGTAGAAGGCAGCGATTTTTCCAGGCTCATCGCGGGTTCGGTCAAGCCTTCGGAAAATGCCGCGGCTTTCCTGAATCTCCCGGTACCCATCACGGAGGCCCGGCGCTACGGCTTCGCGGAGTATCGCGGTTTGCGCACCGGGCGCTATACCTACGCGAGGTCGATCCACGGCCCCTGGCTGTTGTACGACGACGAGCGTGATCCCTTTCAGATGCACAATCTCTGCGGCAAGGATGAGCATCGGGTTCTGCAATCCCGCATGGATCGCGATCTCGATGCTGTGCTGCGTCAACGGAAAGACGAGTTCCTGCCTGCGGCCGAATATGTGAAGCGCGCCGGCGTGGGACATTATCGGGAGGTAAATGTGCCGGCAGGCCGCCACCCAAGCCCCTGGGGAGACTGGGATTCCACGCTCGGTAGCCCACAATGAACGCAAAGCGGCGCCCTGACGGTGTCGTCGCCTGGTATCCCGGCGCTGCTTCCCTGACGATTGCCAAGAGTAAAGCCGCGCTGAAGTCGCCCGCCAACCGCATCGCCCTTGCCCGATACAACTCACCCATTGTGCCAATCGCAAATCTCGGACCGCATGAGAACATGGAGCTTGCGGGTGCTCCGTCAAAACCTCCAATCCCGAAAGGTCAATAACTCGATCGGCTCGAATTCCAATGATGGTCGGGGGATGAGCGCATCGTTCAGGGAGATCGGCCCGAACCGAACGTAACACAATGTTACATCGGCCGGGAATCTGCACTCATCAAATGGCAGCCTCCTCAATCTCCATTGGTTACCAATACTCATAAGGAAGATGGTAGACGGCTGGAGTGCCGGGAGCGCTGTGAACCTGATCACTGGGACGGTGTGGAATTCGCTACACCGCTGATCAGCAGACAAGGGCGGCAGTGCGCGGGGGGTTCTTCCGAATACCGCCATCACCTCGGCCGGCACCCGGTTGTGTTCTTTCTCCGATGGAGGTAGCTTCTTTACAGAGTTTTTCCGGATAGGAGGGGTGAGATGAAGGCACGAGCGACATTAATGTGCGCCGCGGCGTCCCTGTTCTGCGCAGCATCCACCGCACAGGTCACCACCGCGAATTTCTACGGCACTGTAACGGATCCGACCGGGTCGGCCATCCCAACCGCTGCCGTGACCCTTGTTCAAGAAGATACCGGCGCCAGGCTCACACGCGTAACGGATTCGAGCGGTGCGTTCGGGTTCGACTTTTTGCGTGTTGGCTCCTATACCCTGAGCATCGAAGCGAAGGGTTTCAAGCGGTACGAGAGTAAAGGCATCGGCCTGGTCTCGGGCCAAACCGTCCGCCAGACGTTCCCGCTGGAGGTCGGGGCGGTCACCGAGACGATCCAGGTGGAGGGAACCGCTCCGCTGGTGAGCACGGCGACTTCCGAACAGTCCCAGAACGTTCGAGACGGAAAAAGTCACCGAACTGCCCCTGGGCCGGCGAAACGTCAGCGGCGTTCTGCGGCTCTCACCCGGCGTGGACATCGGCACGGGCCGCAGTCCTCGAATCAATGGCCTGGGTGCGAGCGGCACGGGCATCAGCGTCGACGGAACGGACGCCAATTCGAACCCGGAGCAGCGCAGCATCGCGCAGTACGGAGCTCGAAACTACATCGATGTGATGAGTATCGACGCGTTGAGGAAGTGCAGTTGGTCCGCGGCATACTGCCTGCCGAGTATGGCGGCGTGGTCGGCGGGCAGGTCAATCTGATCTCCAAATCCGGCACCAATAACTTCCACGGCTCCCTGTTTGAGAATTACCAATCGCACGTATTCAACGCGCGCAATCCCTTCGTGGCCGCATACACGGCGGATGGGAAGTCGATTCCGAAGCCCCGCTCGGTATTCAACCAGTTCGGCGGGTCGGCGGGCGGGCCCATTATTCGCGACAAGGCGTTCGTATTCGGCACGTACGAAGGCTATCGCGAGTCGTCTTCGCGCCGCGTGAGTGGCACGGTCCCCACGCCAGCTTACCGGGACGAAATCCTGAAGGCGTGCCCGATTCGACGCCATGCGCGCGATTCTCGACACCCTGCCTATTCCCAATGTGCCCGATCAACGACGACGTCGGCGGATTCGAGGGCATACGAAACACGCTCAGCCGCGAGAACCACGTACTGCTGAAGGGCGACTACCGCGTGACCAGTACCAGTAACTTCGCCATCACCTATACGCGCCTGCGGCCTTACGGGCTCGATCCAGCCATCGACCCTGCAAACGATCGCACCTACAATTACACGCAGGACCGCTTCACCGGCAGCTACACGATGGGAAGGTCAAGCTGGACTTCCGAGAGCCGCTTTGGTTTCAACGCCAACACGATGGCCCGGCTCGATCAGTATTTCCTGTTGAAGGATCCCCGCAATATCGACGGAGCGGTTGCAGTGGGGCCGAAGTCTGCCCCGCCTGAGCGTCTCGGGCTCCTCCGGTTTCAGCGCCGACTCCGCGGAGATCTGGGACATGGACGGCCAGACCTACAGCTTCGACCAGAAGGTGGCACACGTCAGCCGGCAAACATACCTTCAAGTTCGGCGGGCGACTACGGGTTCAACGGCGGATTCCGCAGCAATCCCGAGAACCCCAACATCTCCTTCCAGAACAAGGCCGACTTCCTCGCCAACATCCCGAGCTCAGGTCACCCCGACTTTCGGTTCGCCTTCGTTTAGCCGCCCACATGTACGAACTGGGGTTCTTCGTCCAGGACGACTGGCGCGTCACCGCCCGGCTGGTGCTCAACCTCGGCCTGCGATACGATTTCTACTCCAACATGGTGGCGCGGCCGACCGGCGAGGTGCCGGTCGGGTTC
This sequence comes from Bryobacterales bacterium, assembly GCA_963719195.1. GTDB lineage: Bacteria > Acidobacteriota > Terriglobia > Bryobacterales > Bryobacteraceae > DASQZT01. Next base: position 23,753 of record CAVRBB010000003.1, read on the forward strand.
TACAATCTCGCGCCGCCCAAGGACTGGAGCAAGTTCGATTTCGGTCCACCGCTCGATCCCGAGCATCCGTACAACAACGACGGATGGGTGAACCTGGGCCCGCGTATCGGGTTCGCGTACCGCCTCGATGATCGCCGGGAATACCGTGTTGCGCGGGGGTTTCGGCGTCCTGTACAGCCCCCAGATGCCGGCAGTGGTGCGGCAGGCGGTGGCCCATCCGATATTCCGTTCCGGGTGAGCTGGAGCCTCGAGCGAGGCACGCGAGCTGGGGCTGAAGTGGCCGGTCGTACACGGATGAGATGGCGCGGCATCGTCGAGGAACAGATTTCGTCAGTCCTCGGTGCAGTTTCCGTTCTCGGCCATGAACCCCGGGCTTCAGAACCCCTACGCCATGCACTACCAGTTCAACATCCAGCGAGAAGCTGACGTCGACCTTGATGGTCGAGACGGGTTACGTCGGGGTACGCGGCGTGAAATTCATCCTGCACCGGCGGCCCAACCTGCCGGACCGGTTGACCGGCCTCCGCCCGAATCCGAACCTGGTGTTCGGCGGCTATTACGTGGACAACACGCAGAACAGCGAATACAACGCCTTGCAGATCTCGGTGCGCAAGCGTTTTTCTCACGGCCTCGACATTCGAAGGGCACTACACCTTCGGCAAGGGTCTGGGCATCACCGGGTCCGACATCGGCGCATATTACGGGTCGGACAACGACCAGGTGAACATCCAGGATTTCGACAACCCGCGCGCCGACCGCGGGCCGAACCAGGGCGACGCGGCTCATCGTCTTGTCGCGGACTGGATCTACGACCTGCCGCGCCTCACCGGCGCCCACAGCATTCTCCGGCAAGCTTTCGGAGGATGGGAGGTCGCCGGCATCCTGAGCGCCCGCACCGGAGACCGGCTGATCATTACCGAGACCTGCGCGTCCAACTGGCATTGCCGGCCGGACTACGTGGGCGGTCAAACCGTGATCAATGACTGGCCAGCATGCCAACACGACGCGTTGCATCGTAGGCGCGCGCTGCTCGGTGCAGTATCTGAATCGTAACGCATTCGCTCTCGTGCCGGTGGACCCGAACACGCGAATCGCGATCCGGCCCGGAAATCTCGGCAATGGCGCCGTACGCGGCCCGGGCAGTTGGACCACCGACTTGAATCTCAGCAAGAACTTTCTCATCACGGAAAAGGTGAGATTTCAGGTTCGCGCCGACATGTTCAATGCGTTCAACCACGTGAACCTGGGCGGCCCTTCGACCGGCATGAACAGCGCCACCTTCGGTCAGATCAACGGCGCGGGCGGCATGCGGGTCGTGCAGTTGAACGGCAGATTGACCTGGTAGCCGGTCAGCGCTTCACCGCGACCACGACGTAAGGCGTCTCCCGCTCCAGGTCGGGATACATGCGGCCGGAACCGGCCTTGTCCACCACCTCGACGAAGTACATCAGGTCCCATTTCGGATCGATGAACGCGGCGGGGATGCGGGCGCGGTAGGTGCCGGTATCGGCATCCGGCTTCATCTCGGCGGTCTGATAGTCCTCGAACTGTGTGACGTGGCGGTAACGCAGGCGAACCCATTTGACGCCCGCGGGCGCCGACACTCGCGCCGCAACCTCGAGATCCTGCCCGGGGGACGCCGGCCCCACGGGCTGTAACTGCGCAACCGGCGGTTGTGCCTGCGGATCGCGATGCGCGGACGGCGCACCCTTCGCATCCGCGCGCGCGGTGGCATTGCGCCGTTCCGCTTTCAGTTTCTCGAAGTCGGCCTGGACGAGGGCGAATTCCTCCTTCCAGTGGCGACGGAATCCGACGTTGTGGGCGCCGAAGGCGAGATCTTCGCTGTAGACGTCACCAGCCGCGGCAACCATCTCGCTCCACGCCTGAACCGCGTGTTGTTCGTGCAAGATGGCGTCGTCGAAACAGCGCAGATCGCCCGACTCCTTGTACAGGTTGTACGAAACGGCGGCCGGCAGCCGGGCGGAATAGTAGCGTGCCAGTCCGGCCAGAATTTTCAGGTCGGTAATGGTGGACAGAAATTCGTTGCCGGGCTTTCCCCCGGCGGCCGCCTGCGCGCGCTCCACGTGAGCCAGAATGTCGGCGGAAGTCTGCGCAAACCAGCGGCTCGTCTCCTGCGGCCGGCGCATGGCGGTGTCCGTGCCCTGAAGGATGCTTTTGGCTTCGTCTCGCGGATTTTCGAACTGCTGGATGTCGCTGCCCTCCTCGGCTGCGAATCTCGCGAGGTCGTCCTGGTGGTTCATCTCGGCCCAACCGCGTGTCGTGGGGAAATACGCATAACGGTAAGCGGCCGCGACGATGCGGGGCAGTACTTTACTGGCCAGGTGCAGTGCCTCCATGACCTCGACACCCGCCTTTGGCCCGAAGCGCTGCCGGAACTCGCGCTCCCACACTTCGGGCGGAGTCGCGGGATTGTAGGTCAACCGGCCCCACACCTGGTAGAAATGCCAGTAGCGCTCAAACTCGTAGTCGTAATAGCGGTAGCGCGGGTTCAGAATGTCGCGTGGGGCGGTACCGTGCGCTTCGCCGAGCATCTTGGTGGCCAGCATTTCGTTCACTTCGAAGCTGTTCCCGTCATACAGGCTCGCGGTTTCGGCGAAGCGGCGCACGTAGTCGGGGTCGCCCCAGAGCAGGAGGCGCGTGGTGCCACCGCTCCAGAGTTGCCAGTGCACCCGGTACGTCTGCGGATAACGCAGCAGATCGGCATAGCCGTGGCGGCGGTCGTTCTGATTTTGCCGGGGAATGTGGGTGGGATGGAAAGGCAGTCCCATTTGTTCCATCCAGTATTTGGTGCTCACGCGCGCGTTGAGCCCCTGGTGGAGAGCGTCTACGATCACCGCGTCGGGCAGGTCTTTCACCCGGAGGTCCACCCGAAGATCGGGACTGGCCTGCTTCATGAATTGAAACACCTCGTGCCAAAAGCCGGCCATCTCTTCCGGCTTCAGCCCGCTTTCGCTATGCATGCGGAACTGGATGGCGTCAATTTCAGGAAACACCTCCAGGAAGCGCTTCAACGCCGCCTTGGTATACGCGGCGAGATTGTCGGCCGTGACGCCCCAGACCAGCCCCGGAACGCGCTTTCCGGCATTTTCAGATGCGCCGGGAATGCCCCCGCCCTGAACACCGCCGCGGTAGATGTGGTCCCAGATGCCGGCCGTAACCTGGATGCCGCGCTCATGCGCGATGCGCATCATGGCCTTGAACGCGGCCGTATTGCGCGCCTGCTGCTCGCGCGTGATCCCCACCAGTTCCACGTCCGGGAACTGCGGCACATTGAAGAAATAGGGATAGGGCGGCGCCATGAACCCGCCGTTTTCGTAGCCGAAGATCACCACGAAGCTGTTGATGCGGCTGGAAGCCAGCAGGTCGAAGTACCGCCGCCAGTAGCTCTCATCGTACAGCCGCCTTTCAAACCACGCGCGCTGCATCGTGTACATGGAGATGCCGCGCTCGATCAGGAAGGGTCTCTCGGAGATTTCACGCACCTGCTGAAACGGGTCATTGGCCGAGGTGCTCCAGCCAATGCGATCCGCGGTGTCCAGGGCGGCATACATGAGGCCGCGCGCATCCGTGCCGCAGAGGATTAGGGCCGGCTTACCCTGATACTTGCCGCGACGGATCGCCAGCGCTTCCGGCCCGTCCGGCGACATGACGCTTTGGGCACACGGCCGCAGGCCCGCCACGATGGCGAGATCCGCCGTACCGGAGGCAGACGCATCCGCCACTTCGAGGCCTTTCCTCCGCAGCGCCTGGTCGAGCCTGCCCAAGCCATACGCGGCGGGACCGGTCAGGTCGCCCTGCCTGATCAAAGCGACCCGGCGCGCCGCCAAGGCCGGCAACACAGCCTGGAGCAGGCTTACCAGTAGGGTTAGTTTTCGCATCGTCGTTAGTGTGAGACCGCATTTTTCGCGGCCGCGGTTACGCCCGCGGATGCCAGTACGCGACGAAAGGCGGCCACGGTCGGGGGTGAAGGCTTGAAGTTTCCGAAACGGTAACCTTCGGCAATCGTCAACGGCGTCCAGCCGTGCGTGTTTTTCCGGTTCCAGATCTCGATTTTGGCGCCGTGAGCGGCCAGAAACTGCACGGCGGCAGGAAGATTTTTGTAAGCCGCGCCGTGCATTGCGGTTTCACCGTTGTTGTCCACGGCGTTGATGTCGTTGCCTAGCTCGAGCGCCACCTGCAGAGCCTCCACCACCTCGCTCTCGGTGCCCGCATCCTCACCGGGCGAGCGGGTGCCCAGTCCCGCGGCAACCATCAGCGGCGTCGAGTTGTCGGCATTCGGCAAGCGGGGGTCGGCGCCGAGCGCGGCGAGAAACCGCATCAGCTCGGCGTCGGCGGTTCGCGCGGCGAGCAGGAACGGTGTAGCGCCGAGCGTATTCAGACTGGTCAATCCCACGCCTACCCTTTTCGTCATGCGTGCGTTCACATCGGCCCCGTGTTCCACCAGCTTCCGGACGAGTTGCAGGCTGGTCATATTGCCGGACCCTTCCGGGGCCGGGTCATTGTCGCCGCCGCCCGGCTTACGCACCCACGTGATGGTGTGCAGGGCCGTATAGCCGGGCCCGATGGCGTTGGGATTGGCGCCCGCGTCCAACAGAGATGATGCGAGTTCGTAATGCGCGTTGGTGACGGCGAGGATCAGGGCGCTCGTGCCCCCGCGAGGCCCCTTCGCGAGCCGCCGCACCGGCTGGATGCTCTCGTTCACATCGGCGCCGGCCTTGACAAGAGCCCGCACAACGTCCGCACGGCCCTCGCGAACGGCAAACAACAGAGGGGTGAAACCCGAGTCCAGACGGGCACGGAAGTCGGCTCCCGCCCCGATCAGCGCCTCCACCACTGCCACGTTTCCTTCCGCGGCCGCCCACATGATCGCCGTCTGCCCGCGCCGCGTCTCCTTCGCGTGTACATCGGCCCCCCGCGACAAGAGCAGTTTCACGGCGTCTGCTTTGCCGGTGCGAGCCGCGGTCATCAGCGCCGTCTCGCCTCCCGGGAGAGCGGAGTTCGGGTCCGCCCCCGCGTCCAGCAGCAGGCCGATCATGGCGGCGTCCCCGTTGGTGCACGCCAGAGAGAGCGGCATCACTCCGTACCGGTTGACAGTTTTGACATCAGCGCCAGCGCGCACTAATCGCCGCGCCGTTTCCAGATCGTCCTGCTGCACGGCCCAATCCAGGGCGGTGGTGCCATCCGGTTGCGGGGCGTTCACGTCGGCATGCTGCTCCAGCAGGCGATGAATGGCATCGCGGTCGCATTTCTGCGCCGCGTCAGCGAGACGGGTGTCGGCCGCGAAGAGGCTGACGGCGAATACCGAGGACGCGATGCACCAGTTAGCGAGGGTCATTACAGGGTCAGCGGTTCGAGTTCCTTGACTTCGCCCTGGCTGTCGGCGAAGGAATCGAGATGAACTCCTGCTTTGTCCAGCAGAGTCAGGTGCAGATTGGCCAGCGGGGTTGGCTCCGCGTACCGGATGTGGCGGCCTCCCTGGCACGCAGCGCCGCCCGCGACCAGAATGGGAAGGTTCGTGTGATCGTGCTTATCGCCATTGCTCATCCCGCTGCCGTAAAGATAGACGCAATGATCGAGCAGAGAGCCGTCGCCATCGGGCGTGGCCTTCAGTTTCTCGAGAAATGATGCGAACAGGGAAACATGGAAGGCGTTGATCTTCGCCACCTTGGCGAGCATCTCCAGGTTGCCGCCGTTGTGCGTGAGCGGATGGTGCGGATCGGGCACGCCAATCTCGGGATAGGTTCTGGTGCTGGTTTCGCGCGCCAACTGGAATGTGATGACCCGGGTGACGTCGCCTTGTAACGCCAGCACCTGCAAATCGAACATCAGCCGCGCGTGATCCGCGTACGCGGCCGGCACGCCGACCGGACGCTCGAGATCGGGCAACCGGGAATCGGCCGTTTCGGTTTCCGCCCTTTGGATGCGGCGTTCCACTTCGCGAACAGTATTGAGGTATTGGTCCATCCTGGTGCGATCGGCGGGTCCGAGCTTCTTCTGAATCCGTCCGATGTCTTCGCTCACCCAATCCAGAAGGCTGGAGGTCTTGCGCAACTCGGCGAGCCGTTCCGCGGCGCGTCCTCCGTCCCCAAACAGGCGCTCGAACGCCACACGCGGATGAGCCTCCGCAGGCAGCGGGGTAGTGGGCGACGACCAGGAGAGGTTGTTCTGGTATACGCACGCATAGCCGTTATCGCATTGGCCGATGGTCGTCAGCAGATCCATGGCGAGCTCGAGTGAGGGAAGCCGGGTGTCTTTGCCAAGTTGTTTAGCTGCGACCTGGTCCACAGTGGTCCCGAGATAGTAGTCGCTGCTCTCGGTCCACTTGGCAGGCACGGCGCTCAGGAAGCACGCGTTGGAGGTCGCATGTGTGCCGGGATAAGCGTTCTTCAGCTCCAGGTTGGTCACTACCGATAGATGATCCACGACCGGAGCGAGCGAGCGAAGGATCGGCGAGAGTTCCGCCAGCTTGCCGGAACCGGGAGGAGTCCAGTCGGGGATATGGGCTCCCATGGGGACGTAAACGAAGCCCAGGCGGCGAGCCGGATTCGCGGGCGTCGAGGCCAGGGCCGTCATGGGCGGAACCATGGCGTCGAGCAACGGCAGCGCCACCGTGGCGCCGATGCCCCGCAGAAACGTGCGGCGGGGGAGAGCCTTCTTGCTGATGATCATTCTGATCTCCTCATCTGAAACGGCGTGCTGGAGACGATTCCAACGATGAAAGACGAGAAGCGGAAATCGTCCCTGCCCGCGTGCTGCACGATGTGCCGGACCGCCGGCCCGTCGTAGTATTCGACTCCACGTCCCAGGGCGTAAGTCAGGAGCTTTTCGGTGAACGTCGTGGCAAAAACCTCGGGCCGGACCAGCAAAGCCCGCTCGAGCCCGTCGACGCCGTCGAACTTGCTGCCGTCCGGCAGTCCGCCCGAAGCATCGATGGGTAGACCGTCGACGGCATTCCGCCGGCGGCCGATTGCGTCATAGTTTTCGAGCGAGAACCCCACCGGATCCATGAGCTGATGGCACCCGGAACAGGCGGGGTTGGCGCGATGCTCCGCCATGCGCTCCCTCATCGAGAGGGTGTGGCCGACGAGGTGCGTTTCCTTCAGTGGAGGTACCGACGCCGGCGGCGGCGGCGGGGGCATGCCGAGAATATTCGAGAGTATCCACTTTCCCCGGATCACCGGCGAGGTTCGGGTGGCGTACGAAGTCACGGTCAGGAAACTTCCCTGCCGCAGCAGACCGCCGCGTACGCGGTTGTCGAACGTGATGCGGCGGAAACGGCTGCCGTAGACATTGGGTATGCCGTAGTGCTTCGCGAGGCGCTCGTTCACGAACGTGTAATTGGCGCGCAACAGGTCGAGCACGCTCCTGTCCTCGCGCATGATGCTCCCGAAGAAAAGCTCGGTCTCGCGGCGGAACGCCTGGCGGAGATTGTCATCGAAATCGGGGAACAGGCGCATGTCGGGCTTGGCGGCGGCCAGATTCCGCAGATACAGCCACTGCCCGGCAAAGTTGTCGACCAGGGCTTCCGAACGCGGATCGGCCAGCATGCGTCGCACCTGCCGTTCCAGAAGGGCCGGCGTTCGGAGCTTACCGGCTGCGGCCGCATCGAGCAGTTTGTCGTCGGGAATGCTGCTCCACAGAAAAAACGAGAGCCGCGAAGCCAGTTCGAGGTCGCCGATGCGGTAAGGCGTATTCGGTGCGAGTCCCGTCGGATCCAGTTCGACGCGAAACAGAAATTCCGGGCTTACCAGAATCGCACGCAGCCCCATCTCGATTCCCGCTTCAAATCCACCATCAGTCCGGGCCTCCTGATAGAAGTGGAGCGGAGCCCGCAGGTCTGCATCCGTTACGGGCCGGCGGTAAGCGCGACGCATCAGCGTCGAAAAGATGCGCCGGGCGCAAGGCTCCTCGTCCGCAGGCTTGTCCGGAGTGCAGATGAGGATGCGGCGACGGCTGGGCGTATCGCCGGGTCCGGTTGAATCGAACGGTCCATTCACCGAGATCGAATACACGGCCGGCTGAATGCGGGGATGCCGGTCCATGTTGAAGTGTGCCTGGTACGGCTGGCGTTCGGTTTCGAGCAGGGTGGTCGGCCTTTTGGGAAAGGTCGCAGCGACCAGGTGAGGGCCGGCCTTCACCGGAATCCGGACCCGCAGATCCTTGTCGACCAGGTGATGGTCGGAACCCGCCGGCGGCGGCTTTACCGTGAACAGCCGGACCCGCTCGCCGTCTAGCATCAGCTCGACATCGTTTGGCTCGGTCAGACCCTCGACGTGCTCGTTGCGGTCTCGTGTCAGCCTGACGTTAATCTCGTACTCCGCATCCACCGGGAAGGCATAGGGAACCAGCAGGCCGCCGCGCGTTCCGAGCGGGAGCTCGTCGAAATGTTGCTCCTGGGTAAGGTCTGGCGGAAGCGTAATGGTATCGCCGCCGGGTGCCGCAATGGGACGCCCGAGCGCGACACGGCTGATTTTCCGGGCTGCCGAAACGTACCGCTCCAGCAATGCCGGAGAGAGTTCTCCGACCGTCCCGTGGTCGAAGCCGTAGCTGGATTCGTCGGGCGGGAGCAGCGAGGTCACATCGATCGCCAGCGCCAGGAGGTCGCGGATCGCGTTCTGGTATTCGTGGCGATTCAGGCGGCGGAACGTATCGGTACGGCCGGGATTCGGCTGGGCGGCGGCCACGGCATCGAGCGAGGACTCCAGCGCCGTGATTGTCGCGCGGTAATCCGGCTCTCCGGGACGCGGCAGTCCGGCCGGCGGCATGGTGCGGGTCCGGAGCTTGCCATCCACCTTTTCCCACAACTCGGGGTGTGCGGCTACAGCCTCCGTAGCGGCTGATTCGAGTGCGATGCCTCCGGTCCGGAGCGCATTGCTGTGGCAGCCGATACAGTAGCGGCCGAGGGTGGCACGAACAGCCGGACCGGGCGGTGGACGCGCAACGACCGAGGGCTGTTGCGGCCCGGCAAGCAGGGAGCCGCCGGCCAGGAACAGCAACGGTATCCCCCCGCGCGCGGATCGCCGACGACTCACGATTGAGCCCTCCAATGATTAGGAACAGTATATAACGGACGCCTGTGTCAGCTTAGACAAATGCGACCGACCGGTCCGCATTGATCGCACGGCCGCGGCGAGTGTCTTTCCGGTCGCCTCGCGCGCCTATGCCGTCAGCTTCCTCACCACCGAGCGCAGGTCCGCTGCGAGAAGGGGAACGTCGGCCGCAGCTTCGTTTCCCGCGTATTCCAGTCCGACGAACCCTTTGTATCCGCCATCGCCCAGCATCTTGAGCAGGCGATTCCAGTCGGCATCCTCCTGCTTGCCGTCCGCGTCCGAAACCTGCCGCTTCAGGTGGACACAGGTGGCGTAGGGAATCAGCCTTCCGAAGTTCGCATATCCGTTCGCGCGCAGATTCCCGGAGTCCGCGTTAATTCCCGCCCAAGACGTCGACGCCAGCTTCACAATTTCGATGGTCGGCCCCGCCTCGAGCGTCAGCCCATAGTCGTTCTCGACACCGAGAATGATGCCTTTGCTCCCCGCGTACTCCGCGCCGCGGGTGAGCACTTCCGCCGCCCACGCAATGGCTTGTTGTTCCGTGGCGCCCTTAGGCATGTTACCCCCGAACACGCGCATGTGGCTGGCTCCCATCCGGTCCGCCACGTCCACCCATTTTCGGATGTTGTCGAACTCCGCCTGCCGCGTTTCCGGCGTGGGCTGAGACAACTGCACGCGCACCCCGGCGTTATAGATCTGCACGCCGTTTCTGTATGCCGTCGTGCGCAGCTTCGCCAGGAATTCCGCCGAAGTATCCGGAAACCAGTACACCGTGCAATCGAGCCCGTCCAGCCCCCAATCCGCGACCCTGCGGATCAGGTCTTCGTAGGACATGGATTTCGCTGCCAGTTCCTGGCGATAGGAATAGGCCACCAGCCCGGCGCGCAGATGGTATTTCGGCGCGGTTTGGCCATGGAGTTGCGCGGCGGGAACAGCCGCCAGGGTAGTCAGAAGTTGTCGCCGGTTCATTCCGCAACAATATCAGAGAAGCACCAGCGAAGGCGATGCGCGGCGGATATCAGCAGTCGAGCCGGTCTCGCCGGGCGGCAGAATGCTTGACGTGCCGTTCGTCTGAGCATATATTTTGTTTCAATCGAAAACTTAATAACGTGGAATTTGGATCTCTGGGTGAAACCGTACGATTTTTCGGGAGGTGACAAATGAGGCGACGATCGTGGGACCTGCCGGCATTGGCGCCGCAGCTTCAGGCGGCTCCTGACCGGTTGACCATCACGAACCTGCGCGCCTGGCGGCTGCGGGAACCGGCATCGCGGCGCCGCTACACCGTGGTACGCGTGGAAAGCCGCGGGGGCGCGACAGGCTACGGGGAGGGAGGCCCGGCCCGGGCGGGTGAAATCGCCGAGGCCAAAAACGCCGTGGTGGGCCGTCGGGCGACGGAGGCCGAGTTCGTGCGCCTCCGTTTGACCACCATGCCGGCAATGGAAGCAGCCATCAATAACGCGTTTCTCGACCTGCTCGGTAAGACCACCAGCGTGCCGGTCTATCAGTATCTGGGTGGCCCGACGCGCTTCAAGACACGTTTGCTCGCGCACCTCGACGGCCAGGAGGAAAACGATCTGCTGGCATCGCTAGGCCGTGCCGCCAAACAAGGTTTCAAGGCATTCACGGTTCCCGTCCCCTCCCGCGACGCGCTGACCCGTACCCAGGCGTACGTCGATCTCGTTCGCCGCCGCGTGGACAGTTTTCGCGGCGCCGCCGGCGGGGACAGCGACCTGGTACTGGACGGCGGCGGCACGTTGACGGCGGGCGATTCCGCCTACATCGCAACCGCCCTGGAGAGGAACCACCTGTTGTGGTTCGATGAGCCCGCCGACGTGTATACCAACGACGGCCTGGCGAAGATCACCGGGGAAAGCGTCATGCCCATCGGCCTCGGACGTAAGGTCCACGACGTGGGCACGTTCCAAAACCTGCTGCGATGGGGATGCATCGACATCCTGCGTCCCAGCGTGGGCCTGAACAGCTTGCGCAAGATTCGCCGCATGGCCGCGGTGGCGGAGACGCATTACGTAGCCATCGCTCCCTATCATGCGGGCGGCCCGATTTCGACGTTTGCCGCCATTCACCTGGCAGCCAGCCTGCCGAACTTTTTCATTCAGCAGGTGCCTTTCCCGGAGTCGGAACAGGACGCCACGATGCGCGCGGAGCTGACCTCCGGCCTGAGTGAATCCGGGAGCGAGGGGTTCGCGCCACTCGCCAACAAGCCGGGCTTCGGGATCCAGGTCAGCGAAACGGCCCTCAACAAATACAGCGAGGAGACGCTATGAGACGGCGCGAATTGTTGGGAACTTTCTTCGCCGCGGGAGCCATGGGCCGCGCGCAGCGCCTGCCCCGCCTGGATTGTGACTGCGCCCTGGCGCCGCCGGCTTCTCTCGCGCCTCCCGGCTCAGAAGCCTTCAAGGACGTCGGCTCCAAGCTGCGCATCACCGACATGAAGACATTCGGAGTCACCCTCGATGAGAAGATCGGACGCTCCGACCGTCCGTACATTTTTGTGAAACTCGAAACCAACCAGGGCGTCGTGGGCTGGGGCGAAGCGACGCTCGAGGGCAAGGCCGGCGCGGCCATGGCCTGCGTCAACGACCTTCGCGAGTTCATCGTCGGCAGCGACCCCATGCAGTCCGAGCACCTCTATCAGTTGATGTATGTCGGCAGCTTCTACCGGGGCGGTCCGGTGATCGGGTCGGCCATTTCGGGCCTCGACCAGGCCATCTGGGACATTCGCGGCAAGGTCCTGGGGATGCCGGTCTATGAGCTGCTCGGCGGCCCCATCGACCCTCGCGGTGTTCGCGGGTACTACCACGCCTCCGCCCGTTCCGTCCAGGAGGCGCGGGAAATCGGCGCCAAGGCGAAGGAGAACGGCGTTACCGCGCTCAAGTTCGGATTGCCCGACTATCTGGAATGGATCGAGACCAATGCCAAGCTCACCCGCGCCGTCAAGCACATGGAGAACCTGCGCACAGGGCTCGGTCCGGACATCGATTTCGCCGTCGATTTCCACGCCCGGCCGAGTCCTAGCGTGGCCAGCATCATCCTGCGCGAGATCGAGCCCCTCCATCTGCTCTTTGCCGAAGAGGTCTGTCCTCCGGAGAATGTCCGCGCCATGCAGCGGGCGGCCCGGCGCAGCACCACGCCGCTCGCCACCGGGGAAAGGTTGATCGCCGCTTATGGCTGCGCCGAGCTGATCGACATGGGAGTCGTCGATGTGCTCCAGCCCGATATCAATCACGTGGGAGGCGTAACCGCGTTGTGGAAAGTGGCGGCCGCTGCCGAGGCTTCGGGCATTCGCATGTCGCCGCACGCCTGCGAAGGACCGGTGGGCGGCATCGCCAGCCTCCACGTGGACGCCGCCATTCCCAATTTCCTGGCACAGGAGATCTGCGGCTACGTAGAAGAACGGGAGATGAATCGCGTTTGGGAAGACCTCATCGGGTTCCCTGCGATGCGCATGGTGGACGGCCGTTATCCGCTGCCCAAGAAGCCGGGCCTCGGCTTTGAGGTGAGCGAGGCGGCTCTCAAGAAGTACCCCTTCAAAGGCACGCGGCCATTCCCGCCCGGGTTCCATGAGGATGGCTCGCTGGCTTCGCTGTAAGGCTGCTGGTCAGCCGGTCAACGGACCAGGAGCCTGAGGTCGATAGCCATCGCCATGGCGAGATAGCCGGCACGGTTCGGGTGGAGTTTGTCACCCGGGCCGCCGATCGTGCTGTTGGGAACGAACTCCGCCCGAAGGCCGCCGGTTTGCGGATCCAGCGTCGCACGGTCGAAGTCTGCCACGCCGTCGAATACGCCGGAGTGCCGGATGAATTCGTTCAGGGTCTTCCGCTTCCGATCCTCCTCCACCGATCCGTGCGCTGCGTTCGTGCTGCCCAGAGCCGAAGTCACGGTGGCGCCGATCACGCGCGCCGCCGGCAGTTTGGCCCGAATGCGGCGCGTCACTTCCCTCATGGCCGCCTCCACGGATCCGACACTGGCATTCGCGTTGTTGCTAAAGTCGTTGATGCCTTCGAGCCAGACCACAGTGGTGACACCGGAAAGGCTTAACACGTCCCGCTCCAGCCGTTGACCCGCGGAGGGGCCTCCCGCGAACGGTTTCTGTGCCGAATACTCCGCCGGACCGGCGACCTGATTGCCGCCGATGCCTGCATTCACCACCGACACACGATCGCCGTAGACGGTGTGCAGCCGCCGCGAGAGCGCATTCGGCCAACGATCGTCGCCGTTCAAGGTGGACGCGGTGCCGTCCGTGATTGAGTCGCCCAGCGCGACAATCAACTGTGTATCGGCCGGGGCCATCATGTCGACGGCATCCAGGAAGTACCAGGAAGTCGTGGTAAACGGAAATGCGGATTCGTCTTCGAGTTGTCCCTTGGCGCCCCCGCCCGGAGCTGTCAGGTAGGACGTCGTCAGTGCCTTGGCGTGCCAGGTCATGGGGCCGCTCTCGCCTGCTACATGAAAGCTGACGGCCAGCGTTCGACCCGCCAGGCTTCCCGTAGATGGCAGCGTGACCGCGTCGCTCCACACCGAGTCGCCGGGAGGCACCGTGATGCTCGTCTTACCGCCGAAACGGACGGGGTGGTTGGTGCCGGAAATAACGGCGCCTCCGCTCCAATGCAGCCCGGCGAACACGCCGTCCAAGGTAACCGGCCGGGTGCCGAATACGTTCGAAAACCGCAGCCGTGTCTGGGGGCCCCATATGTCCGGCTGCACGATCAATCGAAAGGTTTGATCACGCGCACCCGCCGTCGCGGCGGGGAATGCGAAGCGCAGATCCGGCTGCGCCGATGGATTGCCTGTCGGGTAGGGACCTTGCACCGAAGCTGCCCAACTCGTAACCCACTTCCGGCTCTGTCCCTTGGAGACCGGAACCAGGAGCAGCAACACGAGAACGGAAACGACTCGGAGTAAAAGCATGGCGGCAAGGAATAGGTTACATCAGGATGCCCGCGCCGCCCGCTTCGGTGATATTGTGGTTACCTCTGGCTCAGAGGTAGTGCGGCGTACGGGATGGTCTGGCGATGAAAATAGCGATGCTGTTTCCAATGGTGGTTCTTGCTTCGATGGCGGTCGCGGGCGAAGTTCCGTCTCCGGAAGTGCAGATTTCCGGCGCGGTCTTGGCAGCGCCTGAGGAACTGCGCGCGGGCGCCGCGGTTCTCGGCTACGACGCGCAGGGCGGGCGGGTGATGCTTCGCGCGGGTAAGAATGAAATGATCTGCCTCGCCACGGATCCCACCAGGACGGCGTTCAATGTTGCCTGTTACCACAAGGATCTGGAACCGTTCATGGCGCGCGGCCGCGAACTCCTGGCACAAAAGGTGACCGGTGCGAAGCGCAACGAAATCCGCTTCAAGGAAATCGAGGACGGAAAGCTCCCAATGCCGAAGGCGCCGCGGACACTGTATGTCCTGACGGGAAAGAGCTATGACCCGGCGACTGGGAAAGTGGAGGACCCGTACCTGCGATGGGTGATTTACGTTCCTTTCGCCACGGCTGAATCGACCGGGTTGTCCACCAAAGCGAGTGAGGGCGCCCCGTGGCTGATGTCTCCCGGGACCGCCGGCGCGCACATCATGATCAATCCTCCGAAGAGATAGGGAGGAACACCACCCACGTGGCGGCCCGTTGTTCAGTCATAACGCCTTCTTCGGCCTGGCAGCCGGAATCCGGTAATGCGGTGGTCCGTTTGGCGCGGCCGGACCGCGGCAGGATCTCATCACTGGTCGTATTCGGTGCCTTCCTTCTCGTGTCACCCCAGCAACTGCTCCCACAGCAATCGTTCGCTGCCCATTGCGCGAGCTGCCACGGCGAAGATGCGCGCGGCACGGCGAAAGGACCCGGCCTGGCCATGAATCCGCGCGTCGCGGAACAGTCGGTGGAGCAACTTCGCGCGTACCTGGAGCGCGGCAATCCTGGCGCAGGCATGCCTTCCTTCGCCGATCTGCCCGCCGACGATCTGCTGTCGCTCGCGAAATATCTGCGCCGCATCAATGTGGACACGATCTTGCGACCCGTGACCGCGATGGAGCCCAGCCGCAAGATCGAATTTGGCACGCCCCAGCCAGGCGATTGGCTCACTTACAACGGAAATGACTCGGCCAATCGCTACAGTCCGCTCAAGCAGATCACCACCAGCGAATGTGGCTGCGCTGAAATTGAAATGGGTCTTCCCGATTCCATACTTCGGCCTGGAGGTGACGCCGCTGGCGGCCGACGGCATGCTCTACGTCACCGGCCCGAACCAGGTCTTCGCCCTGGACGCTCTCACTGGCGAATGCGCTCTGGCAGTATTCGCGTCCTGCCAGCAGGGGCATGGTTGGCGATGCGAAACTCGGCACGAACCGCGGCGTCGCCATTCTGCGCGATAAGGTTTTCTTCGTGACCGACAATGCCCACCTGCTGGCGCTCGACCGCGCCAGCGGCAAGCTGGTGTGGGAGACACCGATGGCGCCGGAAGCGCCACCGGACGAGCATCATCACTACGGCGGCACCATGGCGCCGCTCATCGTCAACGATACGGTCATCGCTGGCGTCGCCGGCGCCGATGAAGGCATACGAGGGTTCGTCGCCGCCTTCCACCCCGATACCGGCGCTCTTGTTTGGCGGCGCTGGACCGTGCCTCGCCACGGCGAGCCCGGCATCGAAACCTGGCAGGGCAAAGAACCGATCACCGGAGGCGGCTCCACCTGGCTCACGGGCTCCTACGACCCGTCGACCGATACCCTCTACTGGCCCACAGGCAATCCGTGGCCGGACGGCGACGACCGTGACCGTCCCGGCGACAACCTGTACACCAACTGCGTTCTCGCGCTGGATGCCAAGACCGGGAATCTGAAGTGGCACTATCAATTCACGCCTCACGATTTGAAGGATCGCGACGCCACCGAACCGAACGTGCTGGTGGACGTCGATTACAAAGGCAAGCCCTCCAAACTGCTGCTCCACGCCGACCGTAACGGCTTCTTCTACGTGCTCGACCGGACCAACGGCAAACTGCTTCTGGCCAAACCGTTCCTGCGCCGCGTGGACTGGGCCAAGGGCATCGGATCCGATGGCAGGCCGGTTGTGACCGATCCCCGCGGCTGTCCCAGCGATGCCGCCAATTGGGACTCGACCGCGTTCTCACCAGAGACGGGCCTGTACTATTTCATGGCGCTGGAGGAGTGCGTCGGCAAGCCGACCGGCTACCCCGATCAGACGGGCCAGCGGTTCCTGCGCGCCGTCAACATCGAGACCGGCGATATCGTTTGGGAGGTCCCGCAACCCGGGCCTGCGCGCGCCAAAACCTGGACTGGCGTTCTCGCGACCGCGGGAGGTCTGATCTTCTACGGCCAGCCGAACGGCGGTTTCGCCGCGGTGGATCAGCGAAACGGCAAAACCCTGTGGCGGTTCCCGACCAACGTCCGCATGAAGGCCTCACCCATGACCTTCACGTTCGGTGGCAATCAGTACGTCGCGGTGGCAGCCGGCCCGAATATCCTCTGCTTCGGACTCTGAGTGGCGCGCCGGCGGTTTGGGCGCCGGCGAGGTGAGATCACGAAGTAGACGTTCAGGTATCGGCGCTGGCTCCGAGGGCCATGCAACCGGCGAAGACATCCTGGAAAAGTGGGTCGGACGCCAGGGGCACGTGCTCGGTGCGGGCGCGGATGCCCGCGATCCAGCCTTCGCAGCGGGATGGATTGAGCAGCGCCATCTTCACCCCGTGGAGCGAGGCATTGCCCACGGGGACCACGCGCGCGGTATCGATTTCCAGCAGGCCGATGCGGCGGGCGCTTTCGATCTGCACGTAGTTGCCGAAGGCGCCGGCGAGGTAGACGGTTTCGATATCGCGCAACGTCGCACCCCAGCGGTCCAGCAGGATACGGAGGCCGGCGGCGATGGCGCCTTTGGCCAGTTGAAGCTCGCGAATATCCCGCTGCGTGATCGCGACCGGGGGCGCCAACATCCATTCGCGGCGGCCGGAGGCCAGGCGGCCTCCGGCGCGGATCGCTTCCAACTCCAGGCCCGCGGCGACGGCATCGACGAGACCGCTGCCGCAGATTCCGCGCGGCTCGGCATCGCCGATGGTGCGGCACTCGAGCTTGCCGTTGTGCGCGCGCACATGCGCGATAGCGCCGGAGGATGCGCGCATTCCCATGCGGATGCGTCCGGCTTCGAAGGCCGGGCCGGCGGCAGTTGAGGCGCACAGGATCTTTCCGGCGTTTCCGAGCACGATTTCGCCGTTGGTTCCGAGGTCGATCAGGGCGCGCAGCCCGGCGCCTTCCGCCAGGCGCGTGGCGATGATGCCGGCTAGCAGATCGCTGCCCACGAAGCCGCCGAGGCAAGGCAGGAAATGTACCGACGCGGTGTGGGGCAGGTCCCAACCGAGAGCCTCGGGACTGAAGGTATGCGGGCCGTCGTCGAACGGCTGAAACGGTACTGCGGCGAGGGGGGCCACGTCGATGCCGCAGAACAGGTGATGCATGACGGTGTTGCCGGCCAGCATCGCGGTGCGGGCGGCGTCGCGGCGCGGGAGTTTTCGAATCAAGGCGCCCAGGGCTTCGCGGATGGAATCCGTCAGTGCCGGAGCACCCCCGCCGAGCGCGAATTCGATGCGGCTCATCACGTCGGCCCCGTACGCGGCTTGGGGGTTCAGCGCGGTTTCGACGGCCAGCACCTCACCGGTGGCGAGATCCAGGGCCTGTGCGGCGAGCGTGGTGGTGCCGAGGTCGATGGCTATGGCGGCGCCTTCGGATGGTTCGACTGGGACCGGTGACTCGTCGCCAAGGACGGGCATCTCCCACTGCGCCACTTCCAGAACGAGCGGGCCTTCCACGCGGCCGCAGCAGGCCAGCCGCCAGCCGTCGCGCAGTTCGCCCGCTGTGAATGCCTGCTCCATTTCGGGAGTGACGGCCAGGGCGCCTTCGACCACCCGCACACGGCAACCCCGGCAGATGCCGGCACCGCCGCACGGGAATTCCACACCGTAGGCTGCAAGACCGGCATCCAGCGATGCGCCCGCTTCGGCCGTGAGACTCGCGCCGAGCGGAAGGAGCTTAACTGGAAACCGCGAGGGCATTCCGATGGGACCGCGCATAGGCCGCGGCGGCGTGAAGATTCGCATCGGGCGTGCCGAACGGTACTTCACATCCGGCGCCTACGATGTAGCGCGCACCGGCCTGGCGATGGCACTCGGCGAAGCCGGCTTGGATGCCGCCGGGTGTGCCGTCGCGCATCACGCGCACCGGATCGAGGTTGCCCAGCAGCACCGGGCGGGGGCCCATTTCGGCGCGCGCCTCGGCGATGGGCGCCAGGAAATCGAGGTCGATAATCTCGGCTCCGGTCGACTCCATACCGCGATACAGCTTGCGGGTTTTTCCGCAGATGTGCAGGCGCACGCGCGCGCCGGCGTCCTGGATGCCTCGCACCAGAGTACGCTCGAAGGGCACGACGAACTCCTCGTAGAGCCTGGGACCGATCAGGGAAGCCGCGGCGTCGCCCACACCGACGATGTCCGCGCCGGCCGCAATCTGGTCGCGGGCCGTGCGCAGTTCCATCTCGACGGAGAAGGTGAACAGGTCGCGCACGAATGCCGGATCGTCGAAAAAGTCGAGCATCAGGTTGTTGAGGCCGCGCAGATCGGCGCTCATGGCGCAGGGGCCTTCCACCCAACCTTCGACCAGGCACTCGCCGCCGATCCGCTCCTTCAGGAGCCCTACGCCCTGCACGCGGTCGAGCAGGCGCGGCGAAGAGGAGAGCTCCGGCAAACGAAGGCCTTGCAGCCGGCTCTTCCGGGTCAGGAGGGCGCGTTCTTCAACCACTGCGGGCGGCTGGTTTTCGAACCATTCGACCGCGCCGCCCAGGTCGCTGACCTCGCGCGCGGGGTCGGAGATCACCGAGACATGATCAATTGAAAATGTTGCGGCGACGCGGACCTGGGCTTCGGCCAGCACGCGGTGGTCGGTGACATAATCCCGGTATTTGCGGCCGATGTGCTGCGCGGCGCGCATCATGGTGATGGGCATGCACGGCACGTGGTCCGGGTCGGAGCCGTCGAGCAGGGCGAGCACGCGTTCACGGCCGGTCATGACGCCGGCTCCTTGCCGAGGATGCCGGAATCGTAAGTGGCGTTGACGCGCCACCCCGGCGGCACCACCAGGAATTCGTTCTCGTCCCAATTCCCGGCGAGCAGCCGCTCGAAAATGCCGAGGTCGCCGGGGATGCACTCGAATGCCCAGCCGCGCTGCGCGGCTTCGTCACGGGCGCGGGCGGCGAAGCTGTCGTCGGGCTCGAGGCCGGTGGAGATGTAGGTCAGTTGCCGGTAGGTCTGGCGGTAGGAGTTCAACTGGTCGAACAGGTAGCGCCCGTTGTCCTCGCCGTAGCGCTCGATGAGTTCCTCCAGCGTGTGCCCGGCGCCGGTGCGGGTACGGACCTGAGAGAGCGTCTCCTGGTGGAGGTCTTCGCCCCGCTCCAGCCAGCCGGTCGAGCGGAAATAGACGCCCGGGTTGTTCTGAAAATACTCCTGGTAGCGTTCGCGGCTGCCCATCAGGAGCGCGATGCAATCGTGGGCGCGCGGAATGACCAGGGGCAGGGCTTTGGCGGTGAGGCCCACGGCGCCGTTGCCGCAGAGGGCGTAGCCGAGCAGGATCGCGTCGTAGCGCGCCACGTCCACACGATCCACCATCTCCTGAATGCGGTCGCGCATGCGCGCGCCGCCCAGGTCGTGCAGGCCTTTGGGCAGGAATTCGACATCCACCTGGTGGGACGAGCGCGCTACGGCGGCGCACATCTCGCGATAGAGCACCTCGCATGAGATCAGCTTGAACCGCATAGCCCCGCCATTACCCCGGCGCAGGCCCGGACGAAATCCGGGCTGGTGCCGCAGCAGCCGCCGATGAAGTCCGCACCGGCATCGGTGAGCGCCGGCAGGGATTCCGCGAACCCGAGCGGCGTGACGTGGTAAACGGTTCGACCGTCCTCGATTTCGGGCAGGCCCGCGTTCGGCTTGATCCACACCGGCAGGGACGTGGCCCCGCGCAGACGGCGGCAGACCGGCACGTAGTCCGCGATGCCGAGGCCGCAGTTAGCGCCCACGGCGTCGGCGCCTTCGTCCGTGGCGCGGCGGGCTGCGGATTCCGGGGTGGCGCCGGTCATGGTGCGGTCCTTGTTTCTGCCGGTGTCAAAAGTGAAAGAGACGATCACGGGAAGGCCGGTTTTGCGTGCGGCGGTCAGCGCGAGGACGGCCTCTTCGGGATCGCTCATGGTTTCGATCAGGAGCGCATCGGCCCCGGCCTCCGCCAGGGCCGCGGCCTGCTCTTCAAAAGCGCGGCGCACTTCGGATTCGCCGATCTCGCCGGCGGCCAGGACCTTGCCGGTGGGGCCGATGGACGCAAACACTCTGGTGCGCGTGCCCGCCGCTTCCCGCGACAGGGCAACCCCGGCGCGATTGATGGCGCTGGTGTCGGCAGCCAGGCCGTAATCGGCCAGCGCGACGCGGTTGGCGCGGAAGGTGTTGGTGAGGATGACCAGGCTGCCGGCCTCGACGTAAGCGCGCGCGACCTCGGCGACGCGGTCGGGATGAAGGCGGTTCCATGAATCCGGACACTCACCCACGGGGAGCCCGCGCTTCTGCAACTCGGTGCCCCAGGCGCCATCGGTCAGCACGGGGCCCGAAACCAGGAGCTCATGCAGCTTCATGGAGACCCGCCAGTTTGCGCGCCAGGGCCACTGCCGCCGCCGCGTTCTCACCATAGCCATCCGCGCCGATCTGGTCGGCGAAGCGCTGGGTTACAGGCGCGCCGCCGATCATCACCTTCACCTGTTCGCGGACACCCGCGGCGCTCAGCGCATCGATGGTGGCTTTCATGGACGGCATGGTCACTGTCAGCAGGGCCGAGAGGCAGACCAGGTTGACGTGTCGCGAGCGGACGGCTTCGACGAAGCGGTCGGCCGCGACATCCGCGCCCAGATCGACGATTTCGAATCCGGCGCCCTCCAGCATGGCCGCAACGATATTCTTGCCGATATCGTGCAGGTCGCCCTTAACGGTGCCGATGGCCACGCGCCCGGCGGGCTGCGCGCCGCTCGCGGCCAGCAGGGGGCGCAGCAGGGCGAGTGCGCTCTTCATGGCGCGCGCGGCGAGCAGAAGTTCGGGGACGAAGTACTCCTCGCACTCGTAGAGCCGCCCCACTTCATCCATGGCCGGCACCATCTCGCCGTTGACCAGGTCGAGGGCACCCGCGCCGGCATCCAGCGCCTTGCGGGTGGCTTCGGCCGCGCCTTTCGCGTTGCCGTTCAGAATTGCGTCGTAGAGTTCAGCCATGCTTGGGTACTCCGTTAAATTCGCGGACCGCGTCGATCATGGCGACGAGATTCGCCACCGGCGTTCCGGCCTGCACGTTATGGATGGAGTTGAATACGAATCCGCCATTGCGCGAAAAAACCTCGCAACGTTCGAGCACCTGGCTGCGGACCTCTTCGGGCGTGCCGAAGGGCAGCGTCTGCTGGGTGTCCACACCGCCGCCCCAGAAGGTGATGCGATCGCCGAAGGCTTCCTTGAGGTGGCGGGGCTCCATGCCGGCGGCGGAGCATTGCACAGGGTTCAGGATATCAAAGCCGGCTTCCAGGAACGAAGGGATGAAGCGCTCCACGGACCCACAGGAATGTTTGAAACATTTCCAGCCGGTGTTGCGGTGGATCCAGCCGTTCAGCTCGCGGTAGTAGGGAAAATAGAGCTCGCGGAAGGTGGCGACCGAACAGAAGCTGGAAGTCTGCGTTCCGAAGTCGGTGCCGCACAGGAACACAGCGTCGACGCTGTCTCCGACGGCGGCGTGGATGCGGGAGAGGTTGGCCACGGCGATCTCGCACTGGCGCTGGAAGACGCGATGGATGAAATCCCGCCGCGTGCGCGTGGACATGTACCATTCGGCGATGTCGCGGATGCCGCGCGGGTGCTTGAGGAAGGGCGCGGGGACGAGCGCGATATCGCCGAAAGCGGTGCCGCCGTAGTTGGCCATCACGGCGCGGCCGGTGGCGGTGGCGCGGCGGACCTCGTCTCGAAAATACTCGATGTCCTCGTCGGTGACGGGCCCGAACTCTTCCAGGTTAGCTTGGGGGTCGAGGCGGTCGTCGTCGATCGGCTCCTGCCGGACGATGGTGTCGAAGAAGTAGCCGTTGCGCGGCATGCGGCCGCTGGGCGGCGCGGTGAGGTCGCCTT
The DNA here is from genome assembly GCA_963719195.1 of Bryobacterales bacterium. GTDB lineage: Bacteria > Acidobacteriota > Terriglobia > Bryobacterales > Bryobacteraceae > DASQZT01. The sequence goes on from CAVRBB010000003.1 coordinate 46,034, forward strand.
CAGGATAGATCAGGGTGTCGCCTTGCTGGTCGACGGTGACGCGGAAGTCTTCAGAAACCAGAACCTCGAGGCCATCGGGAGTGCGCCACGGTTTCCAGTCGTGGTTGGTGAACCCGAACAGGGTCTTGGGAGGGAAGACGCCTTCCACATCGAGACCCAGGGCGACTTGGAGGTCGTCTTCAACCAAGCCCAGCATCTGGTAGGGCTCGTGTACTTTGACGGGCCGCTTCTCCAGACCGTAGTGATCGCGCAGGGCCGCCACGCAGCTCGCGTGAATGCCGGTGGTTCCGGTGCTGCCGAAATCCACAGGAAGGCGGTCGGGCTGCTGGTGCGACAGAGCGGCGAGAACCCGGTCCCTGCTGGTCATGGAGGCTCAAGCTGATTTTAGCTAAACGCATCCGGAATGTGCGGCGGGCGGAGCGGGGGCGGGATACGCCTCCCCTGAGACAGTCCGGGAGGCCGGTCCTCTTGTGCTGCGATGGCAGAGGCCTATGCCGCAAAGGCCGGCTCGGCGGTTTCGTCTGCCAGGAGGGGGTTCTCCTGGATGGCGTTGAAGCGCACCACAATCGCAGTTCGATCAGTGGCCTGCACGGAAGGATCGCCGAATCGCCGGACCGCATCCAGGATGTGGCCCACCATCTCGTTCGCGCGGGCATCGGGACGTTGGCGAACGGCATCCAGGATACCCTGTTCGCCGAAAACCTGTCCGCCGCCGCCCGCAGTCTCCACGACTCCGTCGGTGAAGGTAACCAACGTGTCGCCCGGTTCCAGGGTCACTGTGCGCAATCCGTACGCGGCCCGCGTTGTGAGGCCGAGCACCGTGCCCGTGCTCTCCAGGCGATGAACGCTCCGGCCGTGGTCGCGCACCAGCAGGGCGGGTTCATGGCCCGCGCTCACGTAGCGCAGGAGGTGGCGGGCTGGTTCGAACGAGGCATAGAACAGCGAGGCATAGAAACCGTCTGCCGAAGCGTCGCAGACAGTGCGGTTTAGATCGCGCACCACGTTGCGGAAATCGGCGTCGCCCGCGGGCAGCCGGGCCCGCAGAAAAGCGCGCATGCCGGGAATGAGCAGTGCCGCCACGGCGGTGTTTTGTCCGGAGATATCGCCCAGGGAAGTGATGAGTCCATCGGAGGGAACCGGAATGAAGTCGAAGAAATCGCCGCCGCCGTTCCCGGCGAGTTGCGATTCCCCGTAGTAGTCGAAAGTCGAGGTGGTCCCCACGCGGCAGGGGAAAAGACGGCTGGCCGTGTCGGTCCGGAACACCACGCGTTCGATGTGGAGCAGATCAGACGGAAAGATGTTGCTCATAACAGTGTTGACGCACGAGACTCGCGGCGCGGGCATGGCCGAAGACACATCTCGTGTAAAGAATAGTTAAGAGACCTACAGGTTTTCCGTATCATGTTTGAGAGCATGCACCGGTACGATGCGATTATTGTCGGAGGTGGCCATAATGGGCTAGTGTGCGCCGCCTATCTTGCGCGCGCGGGGCGCCGGGTGATCGTCCTCGAGCGCCGCGACCTGGTGGGCGGGTGCGCGGTGACGGAGGAGATCTGGCCCGGCTATCGCGTCTCGACCGGCGCGTATCTCGCCAGCCTGATGCAGGAACGCATCGTGCGGGAGTTGGAGCTGGAACGGTTCGGCTACCACGTGGATGCCAAGGATCCGGCCTTCTTTTCCGTGTTTCCGGACGGCCGGCACTTCTTCATGTGGCAGGACCGCCAACGGACGCTGGCCGAAATCGCCCGGTTTTCCAAGCGCGACGCGGAGGTGTATCCCGCGTACGAAGATCGTCTGGAGCGTCTTTCGCAAGTCGTGGAGGGTCTGCTGCTCACGACGCCGCCGCAGTTTCCGCCGCGAGGGGTTGGAGATTTCCTGGATTACCTGAAGTTCGCCGCGAGAATGCGCGGCCTGAGCGCGCAGGAACTGGTGGCGCTGGCGAAGATTTTCACCGAGAGCGCGGCCGGGTTTCTGGACGAGTGGTTCGAGTCGGAGCAGGTGAAGGTCACGCTGGCGACGGATGGGGTGATCGGGGCCAACGGCGGTCCGCGATCGCCGGGGACGGCGTACATCCTGCTGCATCATTGCATGGGAGGGGTCGCGGGCCATCGCGGGCTGTGGGGGTTTGTACGCGGCGGCATGGGAATGGTCTCGGAGGCGATTGCCGCGTCGGCCCGCGCGCACGGCGCCGAGATCCGCACGTCGGCCGGGGTGCGGAAGGTGCTGGTGCGCGGTGGCCGCGCCCGGGCTGTGGTGCTGGAGAACGGCGACGAAATCGAAGCAGGGTCGATCGCCTCCAATCTGGACCCGAAAGCGACGTTCCTGGGCCTCGTGGAGGAGCGCGACCTGGACCCCGAATTTTTATCAGCCATGCGGCATTTTCGCATCGAGGGCACAAGTTGCAAGATCAACCTGGCGCTGGCGGGGCTGCCGGAGTTTGCGTCGTATCCCGGCGCTCCCGGGCCGCAGCACCGGGCCACCATGCACATCTGTCCCGACATCGATTACGTGGAGCGGGCCTGGGACGATGCCAAGTATGGCCGGCCCTCCGAACGTCCCTTGCTGGAGTTGACGATCCCGACCATGTACGACCCGTCCCTGGCGCCGGCGGGAAAGCACATCCTGGGGATTTTTCTTCAGTACGCGCCCTATACGCTTCGCGAGGGCACCTGGGACGAATGGCGGGAGCCGTTCGGCGACCGGGTGATGGGCCTGATCGAAGAATATGCGCCGAACATCCGTCGCATCATCGAGCACCGGCAGGTGCTGACGCCGATCGACCTGGAGCGGCGGTTCGGCATCACCGGAGGGAATATTTTCCACGGCGAGATGAGCCTGGACCAGATGTTCGTGATGCGTCCCGCGGCGGGCTGGGCGCGGTACCGGACGCCGGTGCGGGGGTTGTACCTGTGCGGCTCCGGAGCGCACCCGGGCGGAGGAGTGATGGGGGCGCCGGGGTATAACTGCGCACGGGAGATGCTGAAAGCAAAGAGGTAGGACTGCCGGGAGCCCGTGGACAGGCCACCATGCCGATCCCACCGCGCTTGCTAACCAGTTCGCAACAGGACAGTCTAACTGACAGCCGGATGGAGCTGACCGATGCCGCGTTCGTTGCCAAGGCGCGCGCGGGTGATGCCGATGCGTTCGGAGCGCTCGTGGAGCGCCACGGTCGCGCCCTGTTCCGGCTGGCTTTTCGCATGACCGGCAACCAACAAGACGCTGAAGACGTGGTGCAGGAGAGCTTTCTCCGCGCGTATCGCCAACTCTCCAGATTCGACGAAAGGGCCACTTTCGGCACCTGGTTGTATCGCATCGCATCCAACTACTCGCTGGACCTGGTGCGCTCCCGCAAGCGGCGCTTGGAGCACATGGTTCCCTCCCCTGGTGAAGGGGACGATCCGGTGCAGGCGCTGCCCTCGCCCGAACCCACGCCCGAGCGGTTCGCGCTTTCGAGCGAGATGCGCGAACGCGTGGCCGACGCCATGCAGGAACTGAGCGGCACGGAACGGACGGCGTTCGTGCTGCGGCACTTCGAAGGCATGTGCATCGAGGAAGTGAGCCGGGTGCTGGAATGCCAGCCCGGTGCGGCCAAGCACAGCGTGTTCCGCGCCGTGCAGAAGCTGCGCAGGGCGCTGGAGCCCGTGGTGGGGGCGACGAAATGAATCACCTGACCGAAGAACAACTGATTCTGCACTACTACGGCGAAGAGGGCGACACGCTGGGGGCGGAGCAGCACCTGGAGGCCTGTGAGGCTTGCCGGGCGCTCTACGGATCGCTGCAGCGCGTCCTCAACATAGTGGATTCGCTCCCGGTTCCCGAGCGCGGTCCCGAATACGGTGCCGAGCTCTGGAAGCGGCTGGAGCCGCAGGTGGCGAAAGGCTCGTGGCTGCGGTGGAGTGCGCGTGGTCTCCGCTTTCCACGGCCCCTGCGCCTCGCCGGGGCAGCGGCGGCGGTCTCACTGATGCTGGTGGCGGCATTCCTGGTAGGGCGCTTCTACCCGCGGGTGACGCCGGGACAGCCGGTCGAGACGGCTGCCGCCGATCCGCAGGCCGGTGAGCGGATCCTCCTCGTGGCGGTGGGCGACTACCTGGAGCGGTCCCAAATGGTTTTGATCGACCTGGCGAACGCGCTTCCCCACGGGTCGCTGGATATTTCCGCGGAGAAGCGGCGCGCCGCTGACCTGGTGAGCGAAAGCCGGCTCTACCGGCAGACCGCGGCCCACACGGGCGATACCGCCGTGAGCGGAATACTCGATGAGCTGGATCGTGTGCTGCTGGAAATCTCCCATGCCCCATCGCAGGTTTCGCCGGGCGAACTCGAAAAACTGCGCCAAAGGTTTGAAGCCGAAGGCATCCTGTTCAAGATTCGCGTTCTCGGCTCGAATGTCCGGAACCAGGAAGAGCCGGCTCCGCACCAGGCGCGGCAAAAACTCTGATGAAGGTTGGCTATATGATCTACATTCGCATATTCGTTCCTCTAGCTTTGGCTCTGAGCGCGCCGGCGCAGACGCCGGTGGTGGCGCCGGCACCGCTGGCAGCGCGCGCGCGAGCCGCGAGGCCTGCGCCCGTCGCCGTGCCGTCGGTGGACACGATGGATTTCGACCAGGACCCACAACCCACCCCCCGGCCTGCGGTCGTACCCGTGCCGCCGGAGCGGGCGCCGCTTCCCCCGCGAGCGTTCACGCCTGAGCCTACCCCCCTCGCGCTGCCGTCGGTGGAGACGATGGATTTCGACCAGGACCCGCAACCCACCCCCCGGCCCGCGCTAGCACCCATGCCGCCCGAGGCGGCGCCGCTTCCCGCGCGAGCGTTCACGCCCGGGCCCTCGCCCCTCGCGCTGCCGTCGGTGGACACGCTGGATTTCGACCAAGGCCCACAACCCACCCCCCGGCCCGCGGTCGCACCTATGGCGCCCGAGGCGACGCCGCGTCCCCCGCGAGCGTTCACGCCCGAGCCCTCGTCGCTCGCGCTGCCGTCGCAGGAGACGATGGATTTCGACCAGGACCCGCAACCCACCCCCCGGCCCGCGGTCGCACCCATGCCGCCCGAGGCGGCGCCGCGTCCTCCGCAAGCGTTCACGCCCGAGCCCACCCCCCGGCCCGCAGTCGCACCCATGGCGCCGGAGCCGCCGCAGTTCCAGCTTCCACCGCTCACGCCTGAGCCTGTGATTGCACCCAGGGCGTTTGACTTCGACAATAGGTTTGATTTCGACTTCCAGGAGTTGCGCGACATGCGGCTCAACGAGCAACTCGAGCAGGTGAACGAAGAGATGCAGAAGGCCCGGGAAGCCATGCTGCTGGCCCAGAACCAGGGAATCCGGGCACGCTACCAGAACGACGATCGCCTGTACGATTCGGGAATGAACGCTCTCGACAATCACCGCTATGACTCGGCGCTCGAGAGCTTCAGCCAGGTGGCCGCCCGGGGTGGGTCGCGAGCCGACGCGGGCTGGTACTGGAAAGCCTACACGCTCAACAAGCTCGGCCGCCGCGACGAAGCCCTGGCGGCCTTGGCCGAACTGCGCAAGGCCAGCCCCAACAGCCGGTGGCTGGACGACGCCAAAGCGCTCGAGCTGGAAGTGAAGCAGCAGGCCGGCAATCCCGTGTCGCCCGAAAGCGAGGTGGATGAGGATCTGAAGCTGATGGCGCTCAACAGCCTGATGCAGTCCGATCCGGAGCGCGCGCTTCCGCTGGTGGAGAAGGTGCTCAAGGGCTCGAATTCGCCGCGCGTGAAGCAGCGTGCGCTGTACGTGCTGGCGGTGAGCAATGCGCCCCGCGCGCAACAGATTCTGGAACAGGTGGCGCGGGGCGGGGGCAATCCCGATCTGCAGTTGAAAGCCATCAGCTACCTCGGCACCATGCGCCGCCGCCAGGGCAACGGCGGCACGCCGGCGCTTCTTCCCGAGATCTACGCCTCCACCAACGATCCGAACATCAAACGCACCATCCTCAACGTCTATGTATCGAACCGAGATACGGCGCACCTGACGGAAGTGGCCAAAAACGAGAAGGATCCCGGGCTGCGGAGGCAGGCGTTCGTGTATCTCGGCAACAACACCGGCCAGCCGGAACTGTGGCAGATCTACCAGTCTGAGACCTCGCCCGATGTGAAGGAACAGATACTCGGATGCATGTACAACAACGGCAATGCGGACAAGCTGGCGGAGGTGGCGCGCACGGAGAAGGACCCCAAGCTGCGGCGGATCGCCCTGCGAGTGCTGGCTTCGCAGAGAACGCCCGCGACCGGCGCCACCATGGCCGCCATCTACGCCAGTGAGCAGGACGAGCAGGTGAAGAAGGAAATCGTCAACAGCCTGCGCGGGCAGAATAACGCGAAGACGCTGGTGGATCTGGCGAGAAACGAGAAGGACCAGAAGATGAAGCTCTACATCGTGGAGCGGTTGTCCAACATGAAAGCCAAGGAAGCCACGGATTACCTGGAGGAGTTGCTGGAGAAATGAGACGCGCCATCTGCCTCCTGGCCGCCGTCATGCCGCTGGCCGCGCAGCCCAAGCTGCTGGTGAATGCGCAGTTGAAAACCCAGTCGGCGGCTTCGGGCCTGGAGAGCACTTTTCGCGCGCTGCTCACGGCCGGGCCGCAGCCGGCGTGGATCGGGTACGAGGTGCCCTCGGTCCGCTCGAGCGGGCCGGGTTGTGACTACGTACGCGATAGCTTCAGTATGCCGGGCGTGGTGCACCTGGAGCCGCCGGACCACGCCGTGGTGCTGTACCGGGTGGAGGGCAACACGGTGACCCGCATCCGCTCGCTTTCGCCGTATTGCGAGATCGATGCCGGCGGCGTGCCGGTGTACTGGCTGACGGACGTCCAGCCGGGGCAGAGCGTGGCGTTGCTGACCAGCTTTCTGCCGCAGCGCGACCGCCTGGGCGACAGCATGATCGGCGCCATCGCGCAGCACGCCGGCGGTGAGGCGGACCAGGCGTTGGATCGCCTGATCGCGTCCGGCCAGCCCGAGTCCCTGCGGATGCGCGCAGTTTCGTGGTTGGGCTCGACACGCGGCCGTCATGGCTTCGAAGTGTTGAAAGGGCTGATCGCCAACGATCCCGACGAGCGCGTTCGGGAACGGGCCGTGACCGCCCTCGGGTCGAGCAAGGAGAAGGACGCGGGCGAGTTCCTGGTGTCGATCGCCCAAGGCGACAAGAACGCCCGCCTGCGGCAGCAGGCGATCTCGGCGTTGAGCCGCAGACGGGACCCGGCGGTGGTCTCCACGCTCACGAAGGTGATCGAGAGCGATCCCGACACCCAGGTAAAGCGGCGGGCCGTCTCGGCGCTGAACTCGCTGCCGGACGGCGAAGGCATTCCGCTGCTGATCCAGGTGGTCAAGACCACGCGCGATCCTGAAGTGCGCAAGCATGCCATGTCCACTCTCGGCCAGTCACGTGATCCACGGGCGGTGGCGTTCTTCGAGGATGTGTTGAAGCGGTAGGCAGGCTCCCGGCCTGCCCGGGTTCAAGCCGCTTTGGCGATCTGCCGGTATTCCTCTTCCGACTTCGCCGGCAGCAGGGCCCACAGCGTGTAGACGCCAAGGGCGGTGCCGAAGGGCATATCGATCAGGTTGAGCACTCCCAGGACGATGGCGAGCATGCGGGCCCAGGGCTGGCGATCCAGCAGTCCCCACCCTGCCAGAATTCCCATGGCGGCGGAGGCGAGGAGCACAACGCCCAGGCCGCGGATGATGCTGTGGACGAAGAAGGGCACGTCCGGCGGCAGGAAGTCCAGCGGGCCGCGGTGACGGAAAAACGCCATCAGAAAGAGGCCGGGAATCAGCCGAAAAGCGGAAAGGGCAAGCCACAGGATGCCCAGCAGGCGCACGTGGCCGGCCAGCTTGCTCCGAGTTGGAGGCATCATGGGCACGATGCCGGCTGGCTTCCCGCATGACGGGCAGAAATTCTGCCTTTCGTTCAGCTTCGTACCACAGTGATCGCAAAACATGTGAATCCGGGCCTCCATTGTGAGATACGGACGCACGCGGGCAGATGTTCCCAGGCCGCGGTGGCAGGCTGCGTGCATTGTTCTCTATCGCCTTGGCCTCGGATCACACGCCCGTATCACAACGCACCAGGAAGCGGATTCCGCGATGGCTGCTGGCGCCGGCGGCAGCGGCAGTGCTGGTGGCTATCCTGGCCCTGGCCGCGGACGCGTGGCTCAGCCCCCTGGCGCGCCGCGAGATCATTCGGCGCCTGGAGGAGAAATACGACAGCCAGGTGGAGGTCGGGGCGCTGTCCGTATCACTACTCCCGTTGCGGGCTTCCGGCGAGAAACTGGTGTTCCGCCGCAACGGCCATCCCGGTGATCCGCCGTTGATCACGCTGAAGCGTTTCGAGGCTTCGGCCGGCTGGATCGATGTACTGCGGAGGCCGCACCATGTACGGCTGGTGCGGCTCGAAGGATTGGTGATCCAGGTTTCGCCGCGGAAGCATCAGGAGCGGGACGACCCGCCCGAAAAATCGGACTCCGGGAATTCGAAGGCGCCGATTGTGGTCGACGAAATAGTGGCGGACGGTACGATCCTGCGCATCCTGCCCAAGGATGCAGGCAAGAATCCGCTCAAGTTCGACATCTATCAACTGACACTGACCTCGGCGGGCAACCTCCGTCCCATGCACTACCGGGCGCAGCTCCGTAATGCCAAACCGCCGGGGCTGATCGACGCCAACGGGGACTTCGGACCCTGGAACAGTGGGGACCCCGGGCAGACGCCGGTGGGAGGACAGTATACCTTCTCCAATGCCGACCTGGGCGTCTTCAAAGGAATTTCGGGCCGGCTCTCCTCGACCGGGCAGTTCCATGGGGTGCTGGAGAGAATCGAAGTTAACGGGCACACGGACACACCGGAATTCGCAGTGGCTGTGGCAGGGCACAAAGTGCACCTGAAAACGGATTTCTCCGCAACCGTGGACGGAGAAAACGGGGACACGCTGCTGCATCCCGTAGATGCGGAGTTCGGGCGGACCAGGGTGCACTGCGAGGGCGGAGTGGAGGCCCAGCCAGGCGAACACGGGAAGACGGTCACACTGGATGACACGGTGCAGGACGGAGACCTGGCCGACGTGCTGCGGTTGGGGGTTCACTCCGATCCCCCGCCGATGACGGGGCGGATCAGTTTTCGCGCCCGGATCGTGATTCCACCGGGCGATCGCGATATCGCCGACAAACTGCGGCTCGAAGGGCAGTTCGGGATTCGTGGCGGAAAGTTCACGAAGTTCGATCTCCAGCGGAAAGTGGCCGCGTTGAGCGAGAAATCGCAGGGCGGCACGGAAGGCGCCGGCGGAAGCGACGTGGTTTCGAAGCTGCGCGGACAATTCCGGCTCCGCGATGGCGTGATCTACCTGAGCGGCCTCTCATTCGCGGTGCCGGGCGCCACTATCCGCCTGAGCGGGAGCTACGGGCTGCGCAACGAACAACTCGATTTCCAGGGCACTGTCACCACACAGGCCAGGGTGTCGGAGATGACTACTGGATGGAAGTCGTTTTTGCTGAAAGCGCTCGACCCGTTCTTATCGAAACACAGGGCGGGCGCCGTGATCCCCATCCACATCGGGGGCACGCGGCGGGCGCCGGAGGTGGGGCTCGACCTGAAGCCCTAGCCCGCGTCTGTAATCCTGTCTTGCGCCTCCCGATGCGGCTGCCTACCGTGAGCTGGAGCACAGGATTGGGTAGCTTCCCGGCACGTAACGATATAAAAGGAGCTGATTATCGTGTATCCTGGAACCCAGGAGGACATCGCTTATGGGGTCGATCCACTCGCTGGAATCCGATGTTGCCTATCTGAAGAACCTGGTCTGCGCCGGGTTGGACGGTATTGCTTCCACCCGTCAGGAATGGGATGGCGGTGTGTTCACCTCGGCGACGAAGGCAGCGGTGTGGGCGCCTGCCGCCATCGGTGCCGCTCTCGGTATCCTGAGCACTCGTCAAATAAGGAACCGCAGGTCCGCGTCCCGTATGGCGAGGAGCGGCCTGGTTGGCGGCGCTCTTGCCTTTGGCGCGGCAGTTGCATGGGCATCGCGGCGCTTCACGGGGACTGCGGTCCGTAGTGGCCTGCGGAATGTCAATGTATTGCGCGACGCACGCTGGCTGGAAAGACACCCCATCAACTATGCGTGAGCCGGTGATCTTCATGGCCAATCGACTGTTCCGGGAGTAGAACCGAAATCCACCCACGAAGAAAAGTAGAATGTCCGGACTCCGCCGGGAGACACCGGCCATCCCGGCCAAAGATCGTGGTGACGCTTCTGCCATCAGTTCCTTCCCTTGCAGCCGCGTTCCTACTCGTTTCGCCAGCAACCGAGGGAGATTGTCGCGTAGAGCTGAAATTGTCCCGAGATACGTGCCCCAGGATATTGCCCGATCTGCTTGCCACGGGGTTGCGAAAGAAAGTAAGCCTGGAGGAACGATCACTCGGCCGAATGCGGCGTCGCGCCTTAGAGCCCCTGAAATGTTGAGAACTTCTTTTATCTGACTGATTGAAGCCTGTGAACGCGCGCCTCAGCATACTGGCAGCGTTCGTAGTTCTCGTGGGGGGATGTGCGATGCAAGGTCTTAGCAGTCTCTTCTACCGCGGACCCATCGCCAGCGCTCCTGCCGCCAGCGTCACCGTCGGCCTCGTGTGACGGATCAACGTTGACGATTCGCTCTCGGACCAAAAATCGTGAGACGCACCCCCGTTCCGCTCTGGTCCGGGTGTAAGATGACTACAGTGTTACACTACGATGGAAGAATCGAGGCAAATCGAGTCACATGGCGACCAAGCTGACAACTGATATTATCAACGCCGCTATTCTGGGTTTTGAAGCCCAGAAGCAACAGATCGACGCTCAGATAGCCGAGTTGCGGGTAATGCTGGACGGTGGCCACCAGGAATCCACCGCCGCACCCGAGACCGCCCCCAGGAAGCGCAAGAGATTCAGCGCCGCCGCGCGACGCCGGATGAAGGAAGCGCAACAGCGGCGGTGGGCCAAAGTAAAAGGACAGTCTGAAGCGCCGGAAGCAGTGGCCACTGCCGCGGCGCCGAAGCGGAAGCGAAAGCTGAGCGCCGCTGGCAAACGTGCCATTGCGGAAGCCACCCGCAAACGTTGGGCGGCATTCCGGGCGGGGAAGACGCAAGCGGGAAAAGCGGCCAGAAAAACCACCCGGAAGGCCGCGGCGAAGAAGGCGAGGAAGGCCACCAAGAAAGTCGCGGTCAAGAAGAGCTCACAGGCTACTGCTCCGGCGACGGGGCAAGGCACCGTATAGCTCCGAAGAGCGCAAGGCACGGCAGATCCCGCACCGAAGGGCTACAATCTGCCATATGTCACTAAACCAACGCAGATTCGTCATCACTGCGGCGGCGGTCGTCTTTTCGGGGACGGCGGCGCTGGCACAATCGGCTGCTTGTGACGAGACCCTGTGGAATCACGTCTACAAGCCCTCTCGTCTGGTAGTCCAGGAAAAGTGCGTAACTGTGACGGGAACCATCGTGGACGCAACCGCCAATCAGAAGACCCATCGTAAGGACGGCGTTCGCCATGAGCCGGATGGCGACATTCACGGCTGGCTGAAACTGGACCCCGGCCGGAAACGCCCGGAACTCCGTTGAAAGTAGCGGCTCCCTCGTAACTCACTTTACGACGCCTTTCTCCGTTTGACAACCTCCTGCCGATTCGGAGTAAGAGATTCTAATTCTCTGATAAGGTGCGGAATCTGCTTGTACCCCTGGACCCTCCGAAATTGCTTTTCGGCGACGAGTAGCCCCGACCCCACCCAGCGCTCGCGTTGGTCACCGCCGTGCCAGCGTTTCACATTCCGGCAAACCTGTTCGACGATCGAGAACGCCGACTCGATTACGTTGGTGCTGGCCATGGTCTTGCGCAGTTGGATCGGCAGGTGCAGCCGATGGACAGTGAGGGTGTCCTCCATACCCTCCCCCAAGCTGCGTGCCGCGCTCGGATTCAGATCCATCAGTTCTCGATGAAGCGCGTTCAGCGCTTGCTTGGCGGCGGCATCATCTTCCAGGGCGTAGGCCGCGTTGAGCTTTTTCGCCACCCCTGGTTTCTGCTCCTCGGTCAGATGATCCAGCACGTTTCTCCGCTGCAGAGTAGGGCGCTGGTGCGGTGGCCACAGGAACGGGGATTTCGGTTCTCCGGCGGCTTTCGCCCGCGCCGGTGTCTCAGTCCATTCCATAGCTCCGTTCCCAGCACCCCCTCATCGAACCGTACGTGAAGTTTTCCCTCATACGGCTCTCCGGGAGCCTTCCCCCGGCGGCATTCAGCTCGTATGCACAATACGGCCCTGGGTCGAGTACAGGCCGGCCTTTCTCCAGTAGGCCAGTGGCGTTCTCCAGAACGCTCGCCGTCTGCGCTGATGTTTCGCCTGCAACCAAAGCCGGAGTTTCCATGTGACATATTGATCCACCTTCCGAAAATGTCGGGCTGAGTTGAGCCAGCCGAAGTAGGCCGACCATCCCCGCAGTATGGGGTTAAGTCGGTCCAACTTCTCTTGTACGGACGGGCGGTTATCACGGCCGATCGCCGCTTTCACCTTGTCCCGAATCCGCTGCATCGACTTCTGCGATGGCCAGCAGTAGCAGAACCACCGACTGGCATCGCGCCGCGATGGCTGTTTCCGAAAGTGCACCCCCAGAAAGTCGAAGCCCTCCCTTGCATCGACAACGCGAGTCTTGTCTTCATTGACAGTCACCCGCAATCGAGCCAGGAACTGCCTCAGCTTCGGCATATATACCTCCGGAGGCTTCCATCGGCACAACACGACCAGGTGAGTAGGGCCGGGGAATCTCACCCCGACCCTCTCTTAGAACCGTACTTGAACCTCTCAGCTCATACGGCTCCCGCCATGGAGCCACGCCGCACGCCCAGCTGCCAGTGCGCCCACAACTTCGGATCGCGTCTCGAGATACGCGCGACCCAATGTGTCGCCCTGCGCAAATGTCCGCGCAGCTTCTTATACTTCCGCTCGGCCCAGCGGGCCAGCGATCGATCCAGTTGACGCATCGGCGGATAGAGCGCCGAGCGATAATACCGCCCGTAATATTGAAGCCAGCCTCGGATCTTCGGGTTGAACATCCGGGACAGATCCTCGATTCGCTTGTCGCTGCGTAAATGCAGGTCCCAGCTTCGAATCTCTACCCGAATCGCTTTCACCGCTTTGTCGGAAACTGCCGGGCTGAAATTGATGAAGTACTTCCCGAACCGATTCTTCGATCTCCGCGGCCGAAATGTGTAGCCTAGAAAATCGAATTTCTCGTTCGGATACGTCCTCCGCCGGTCCTCATCCTTGCAATAGACAACCTTCGTCTTCTCCGGATGAAGTTCCAACCCACACTCCTTCAAGCGCGCGGCTATGGCGGCCCGAACTCCCTGGGCTTCCGCCTCTGTCCTGCCATGCACGATGGCATCATCGGCGTACCGCTCAAAAGGCATTTGCGGATACTGCTTCGCCATCCATCGATCGAAGGCATAATGCAGAAACAGGTTGGCTAACAGAGGGCTGATGACTCCGCCTTGCGGCGTGCCCTTCTCACGCGGGACCAACTGACCGTCCTCCTCTTGCACTGGCGCTTTCAGCCACCGCTCGATGTAGAGAACCATCCATTGCTCCTCGGCGTGTTTCTTCACCGCCCGTATCCGCAGATCTTGCGGGATGTTGTCGAAGAAGCCCTTGATGTCCAGATCCAAAATCCAGTCATAGCGCCAGCATCGCTGCCGTGCCTGCCCCACTGCATCCAGCGCCGATTTCCCCGGTCGATACCCATAGGAATCCGGATGGAACAGCGGGTCCACCGCCGGCTCCAGTCTCGACTTCACCACTTGCTGCGCGATCCGATCCGACACGGTCGGTATGCCCAGCTTCCTCTCCCCTCCGTTCGCTTTCGGTATTTTCACCGTGCGCACCGGCGGTGGAAGGTAACTGCCCGACGACATCCGATTCCAGATCTTGTACAGGTTCCCTTTCAGGTTCCTTTCGAAATCCGCAATCGACTGCTCATCGACTCCTGCCGCTCCTTGATTCGCTTTCACTCGCTTATACGCTTCCCAGACCTCCCACTTGGAAATACAGAACGGCTTTGCCTCACTCATCGGCTCCTCCCATTGCTGGTTGGCTCATTGAATTCAGCTCCATAACACAACCCCTTCGCTCCATCCCGTTTCCGGGACTTCACCGCTACTACGGGTTGTTCCGCCCCTGGTCTCCGCTTCCGTACTCTCGCCCTCGTGGTTCTTCCACTTGCGGCTTCTCCGTTTGCATCGGAGTCCCAGGTTCCCACGTTCCGCTCAATCGCCTCTGACAAGCTCAGGCCACCTTAATGCCGGATGCCGCTTTGGTCCGTAAACAGGCACCGCCAAAGCTTGTCCCGCAGTAACGACTCCCCCGCGGTTTCGACATCGTCCCTACGCTTTCGACACGTCATCAGTGGTTCCCTTGCGGTCCTCTTCTTGCCAGTCACCTGACCTGGTTCTTCCCAGGCCTTTTCCTTCTGTGCTCACGACCATGGCTTTTGACCACAGCCACCGAAGGTGGTTTGGAACCTGCTCCTGCCAGCCGGTTCTGAGGGGCCTGCCCTCATCGATCAAACAGTTACACACATTGGGCCCCCTCGGCCCTTTGCGCTCGTGGCGCACGGTCATCCGCATAGCGGACCATCTTCGTCGCCTTCACCTCCCGCTCCCAGTACAGATCGAGCGGGTGCAAATAGATGTTGGACAACAACGGCGAGATCACTGCCCCTTGCGGGGAGCCGACTACCGTCTCTTCCAGAATCCCTTCGTGCATCACTCCGGCTTTCAACCACAGCCGAATCAGCCGCAGCACGCGCGGGTCTCGGACCCGCCGTTGCACCAGCTTGATCAGGATTTCATGGTCGATCGTGTCGAAGTAGCTCTTGAGATCCAAGTCGATGACTCTGTCGTAGCCGTAGGTCACCCATTTGCGAATGTCGTAGATCGCCTGCTTGGCGCTCCTCTTGGGCCGGAATCCATACGATCCCGGTCGGAAGCTGGCTTCAAACAGCGGCTCGATGACAATCTTCACCGCTGCCTGCGCGACCCGGTCCTTCACTCCTGGGATTCCCAGCGGTCTTTGCCGCCCGTCTGGCTTGGGGATGAACACCCGGCGCACCGGTTGGGGCCGGTATCGTTGCTGTACCAGTTCCTCCCGCAATTCCAGAAGAAACCACAGCGCTCCCCGCGCCTCGATCGATTCGATGGTTTCGCCATCGACGCCCGCCGCTCCGCGGTTACGCCGAACTTGCTCCCATGCGAACCACAACACATCCAGTCTGCAGACCTTATCAAACAGAACTCCGAACGTTCGTTGCGGCTGAGCCTTGGCCGCTCGGTATAGCTTCCTCTGAAGTACACGGACCTTTTCTAACGTCGTGCATTGAGCCTCATCGGCAGTCACGAAATCCCTCCTTCTTCGTCAGCATGGCTCGAGTCGAGGCCCTTCGCTCCGGCGGGTTTTGCTGTCCGCGCCTTCATTGCTACACTATGGCCTCTTCCGACTTCCCGCCCGGCGTCGCCGCCCATTTCGGCTTGCGCCTTATAGGACCGCTTACGGCGGCGGAGTGTCCGCCGACCGTGCGGGATCTCGACCGTTCCCTCACGCTTCCTTCCGTTCATGCCGTTGCTCGAAACACCGGGGATGACGGCTGTTTCTCTTCCCTACGCATCCACAGCCGTTGCTGTCTTCGCCTGTACACAGGAGGCTCGACCATCCCATTCCCGAACTCTCCCAGTAATAACCGTTCGAGATGCCATGACGGCGCCATACATTCCCTTGCGGTACGGCCTGAACGTTTGCCCGTGCCTCCGGACTGGGTACTGAGGCCACGTGTCGGATCTGCTGCGGCATGGCAGGTTACCCCACCATGTCTGACCCCAGGCTACCGGGCTCATAGGGACTTGCCCGGGAGGGGACGTTCCACCCCTCTGGAAAGCGCGGGTCTCGGCCCGCGATGTGAACTTGACAGCGTTGGATCGCAGCCGACTCACCGGCGTGCTTCTTCACTGCGGACGTCAGCGCCTTGCCGCCATCCAGAACGTACAGCCGCGGCTGGGTGAAATCGAGCCCGCGCTCCACCAGGTCGCCCAGCAACTCTCCCACCACCGTGGCGTTTTCCGTGGCTCCTTGCCGGATGCCCAAGATCGTTTTGCGCCCGTCTTCACCAATGCCCAACGCAGCCACCATCTGCTGCCCTTCGAATGGCGTCGCATCAATCAGCAACGCGCACAACCGTATCTTGTCCAGCCGGCGCTCCATCAACTCCTTGAGTTTCGCCCGGCTAGCCTCAATGAAATGCTCGCTGACCGCGCTCTTTTCCAGCCCATAAGCTTCGGTGAATTCCCGCACCACTTGACCGTATTTCCGGGTGCTCAGTCCCAGCATCAGCTTTTCCCACACGGTCTCGGTCAGCGGCTCACCGCGATGGAACATCTCGTAAGTTCCCAAGCGGACCTCTTTCTCCTCTTCTGTGTTTCGGACTCGCTGTCGCTGGATCGGGACCTTCTGCCCCATGGCGATGCAGTAGCCCTGCTCCGTGCCCCATCTGTTCAGCCGTCGATCTTCCTGCGGCCGGCTTCGTTCGCCGACCAGCGAGCGAACCTCCTCCTCCATCATCAAGCCCATCAATTCCAGACCCGCTTGCCGAATCAACTCACCCACCCCGCGGCGTAGCCAACCCAACGTCTCCGCCATCGGCAACATCAGTTGCACGGCGAGATTCCCCTCGGTCGCCATGCGCTCCAGCCGCTTCACTGCCTGCTGCGCTTCAATTTGATATGGTTTCTTCATGCGACTCTCCCTTTTCTCTGCTAAGAAAAATTGCTCTCAGCCTATCAAAAGGCTTTGAGCGGAGAGTCGCTACTTTCTACGATCTACCGGGCATTCCCCGATGCGGCGCTGGTTCTCGCCTTTCTCGCTCACATCGAGGAACAACGCGGCAACTGTGCGGCAACACGCAACGGACGACTCGCCGCAATCAAGGCGTTCATCCGATATGTTGAATTCCGCGTACCCTCGGCTCTGGCACAGGCACGGCAGATCCATGCCATCCCGAGTAAACGTTATGACCAAGGGCTGGTTCAGCATCTCACGCTGGAAGAGGTTCGGGCGATCCTCAATACCGCGGCCTTTCATGCAATAGTCGTAGCCGTTCTTGTGGGCGATGTAGACGCGCCGGAGGGACTTCGCGAGGGTGGCGCCCAATTCGAATCGCGGATCGTCGCAGATCACCGGACACGGGTAATAGTGTAGTTCGCCGTTGATCTTCTGGATCGAACGACTGAAGTGGCACATGAGCTGCTCAGCGGGTTTGGACAGGACCGTGAAGCAGCTTATTGTCACGAACACCTCGTCATGGGCCGATTCGCCGCGAAGGGCAAGAGTGGTGAGGTGATGGCCCATCTCGAACATATTCTCGATCAGGCTGACCTCGACGGTCGCGCCCGGTAACAGAGAGCGGTAGCTGTCGCGAATCTGCGCATCGGTCCGCCCCTCTAATAGGGGCCGTTCCGCAGCAATCACTGGGTGGAACCCCATCCCGGCCAGCCGCCTGATCGTTTCTACCGTGTGAGCAAACGTGCCTTGCCCGCGGATCGCGTCGTGTCGTTGCATGTCAGGACTTTCCAGCGTGATGCGAAGTGTCAAGCGGTCTCCGTGGCGTTCGTGGAGGCGCCGAAGAGCCTCGAAGTGTTCCTGATGTACAAGCGCCCGTTCGTGAGCACTTCGACGGGCGCGATATCAAGGGCAAAAGCGAGGCTTTCCAGGAATTCGTTGTTGCGCTCCACCCGGCCGCGCAAAACGTCCTCATTGACAAAGACTTCTCCGCCAGTGAAGCAGATCTTTTGGACGCCGAAGCGCGCGGCGTCTTCCAAGTGCGGCGCCAGTTCGGCGAAGCCGATCTGCTCCAGCCGGTTGTTCGACGGGGATGATGCCGTATAGCAGTGCTTACAGCGAAGGTCGCAGAGAGAGCCTTGCATTACCCATAGGTCCTCCGGCACGGGCTGGCCTCCGAGGTTCTTGGGGTCCACGAATCCGCGCTGTTCCCCGCGCGCGTTCACCAACTCGAGTCCGTCGGGGTGTTGGGGCCCTACTCATTTTCGGATTCATTGGAGTGTACCAGTCTTCTTCATGCGGCCTGATAAGCTGATCTATTCTGGTCCCGATGCCTCCCGCCCCGGCCATATCGATCATCGTTCCCGTGTACAACGAAGAGGCCGCCATCGGCGGGTTGCTGGACAACCTGAGCGCCCAGGGGGTCGCGGAGGTGATCGTGGTGGATGGCGGGTCCACCGATCGGACGGCGGAACTTGCTTCTCAAAGGGCCCGTCTCGTCCGAAGCGGGATGGGGCGCGCGGCGCAGATGAACGCCGGGGCGGCAGCCGCTTCCCGTGAGACGCTGCTGTTCCTTCACGCCGACGTGCGCCTTGATGAGAGATCTCTGGAGCAGATCCGCGTCGCCCTGGAGGATACCGCCATCGTGGGCGGCAACTTCGACATCCGCTACGAAGGTAACGACTGTGCCGCCGGCGCCTTCACGCGCATCAACCGTTGACGTCGGAAATGGGGTATATTCTACGGCGATTCCGGCATCTTCTGCCGGCGGTCTGTATTCGAGAAGCTGGGCGGGTACCGGTTGTGGCCGATCATGGAAGATTACGATATTGCGCGGCAGTTGTCGAAGGCCGGCAGGCTGGCTTTGCTCGAATGTCCCATTTGGGTGTCCGACCGCCGTTGGCGCAACTCGGGCCTGTCTCGGACGTTGTGGAGCTGGTTTGTGATTCAGGGACTGTATTCGCTGGGCGTACCGCCGCGTTACCTGGCGCGATTGTATCGCCATGTTCGCTAAAATCTTTGCTTGCTGCCGTTGATCGTTCTCTTCGCGAAGGCTCCGACGCCGGGACGCGTGAAGACGCGGCTGGGGGTCGACCCGGCGCGCGCAGCCGAGCTTCACTGCTCGTTCGTGCGACAGACACTCGCCTGCAATCCCTGCGCGGCGATGCGGATGTAGAACTCTCCACGGACGAGCCGACGGAGGCATGGCGCGGGTTCTCCGTGGCGCGGTCCGTTCAGAGCCCCGGTCAACTGGGAGACCGGATCTACGCAGCTCTCGAACGGGTGCTCGCGGCGGGACGGCCGAAGGCGCTGATCCTCGGCAGCGACTCCCCAGGGCTGCCGGCGGCGCACATCCGCGCGCTGTTGGCCTCCTCTGCTGACGCATCCCCCGGCTCGGTGGACGACGGCGGATTCTACGCAGCAGGACAGCCCCGGCCATGTTCGAAGGCGTTCGATGGTCCACAAGCGCCACTCTCAGCGATGCCGTAAGGGCGCTCAAGGATTGCGGGCTCACCGTGGAACTGGGCCCCGCATGGTTCGACGTTGACAGGCCGGAAGATCTCAAGCGGCTCGGCGCGCAATTTGCGACTCCTCTCGCGGCGCACGCCGCTCAGGGCGCCAAGCGTGGCGCCATAAGCAGCATGCGCCGTCAGCACTGTGGCGGCGAAATGCCAGCCGAAGTCCTTCCCTAACAGTCCAACGCCGAGGCTCTGGACCACTGGGCTGACCAGAAACCCGAAGCCGATAGCCACGCCATAGAGTATGGACCACCAACGCGGCCGGCCCAGGAAGAGGGTCGCAAAAATGGCCCCGAAGGCGGCGCCGTTCCAGTAGTGATATGCGAAGCCGGCTGCGGTCGATGCGGCTGAAGGCCCCAGCGCAAAGCGATTCAGCAGCAGCACTCCCATGAGTTCGGGCAGGTTGCCCGGCATGAAGCCAAGGCGGAAGCCGGTGTAGCGGACCGCTTCCAGCGCAACTGTGGCGACTGCCCCGGCGACCAGCCCGCTTCGAATTGCCCGCCCGACGCTGTGCCCCCGCCACTCCGGGTATCCGGTGATGGCGAGTAACAGGCCCGCGGAAGGGAGAATCAGAATTACGGCGAGCCGTTCGAGCGGCGCGTAGCCCATTTGCGCGAGCGGAAACGCCACGGGCCCGCCGGAAGCCAGCAATGCGAATCCAAGACGCAGAGATGGGTTTTTCATGTTTGCCTCCAGGGAAAGGGCGCGTGCGCGCCCCGGCACGGGTTTCCTTACTGAGCGGCCATGGTTGCCAGGCCGCTGAGTTTCTGGTCCAGCATCTGGGCGATCATCTCAACCTTGTCGTTATGGAACTGCGCCAGCAGGGTTGACGGCTTGTCGTAGGATACGTGGGTCTTGCCACTCTCATCGCTGTAGACGAAGATCCGAAGCGGCACGTATAATCCGACCCCGTGATTCTGCTCGAACAGTTGCTTGCCGACCGTGGGATTCCCTACCAGGAACAGCGTGGCCTTCAGGCTCAGTCCGGTCATGGACAGCATCTTGCCCTGATTCACTTCGGCCATGACCATCATCCCGTTCTTGGCCACCAGCGTTTTGATGGCATCGCTCACCTGATCGAACGATTTGTCCGATGCCACGGTGACTTGGCCGCCGTTGAAGGCGCTTTCCGCACTCGCGGCCGGCAACGGGCTCAAGGCCGCAGCGGCCAGCAGCGCCCCGGCGAATACTCTTGCGATCAATCGATTCGTTTTCATGTCCTCTCCTCTTGTTGCGGCCGCGTTGCTTGCGCTTGCCGCGTTCGAACATGAGTGCGGACGGGTTGGACTTTCTTACAGCCGTTCTGAAAAAAGATGCCGGCCTGGTAGCCCGGTTGCGCGCCCGCGACCCCGAGGCTTTGGCGTCGGCCGTTGAGGACCACGCGCGTACTCTGTATCGCGCAGCCCGGGGCGTGGGATTCCACGAAGGGGAAGCCGAAGACCTGGTTCAGGACGTATTCACTATGTTCCTGGAGACGTTGGACCGGTTCGAAGGGCGCTCTCAGGTCCGCACCTGGCTGTTCGGCATTCTCCATCGCAAGGCGCTCGAAAGGCGACGCGAACAATATCGCGAACAGCAGCACGATCCTATTGATGAGGTCTTTGAGTCCCGCTTCGACGCCCGAGGCTACTGGGTGCGGCCGCCGGAGGATTCGCATCGCGCCCTGGAATCCAAAGAGATCGGAGAGGCCCTGGCCGGCTGCCTGGAGGGTCTGCCAGCCGCGCAACGGGAAGTTTTCGTCCTCCGGGAGATGGAAAGCCTGGAGACCGCCGAAATCTGTAAGATTCTGGGCGTTACCGTCACTAATATGGGCGTCCTGATGCACCGAGCGCGCAACCGCTTGAGGGAATGCATCGAGGCCAAGGGATGGAGCCGATCATGATCCGCTGTAGAAATGTCGCCGAATTGCTGACTTCCGATCGGCTTCGGGACTCCGGCTTCAGGACGAGACTCCAAGTCAGGCTGCACCTATGGATGTGCCGTCACTGCGCGCGTCTGGCACGGCAAGTGAGACTCATGGGTACAGCGGCATCGAAGCTCGCCGCCGCCATCGGCCGGGAGAAGACCGGCGCCGGGGGAGACGCTCTGGAGGCGCGCCTGCTTTCGCAAACTCTCCGGCATGGACCGGTAGCCTGTTTTCAGTACTCCTGTAAGATCTCTCGCGGTTCGATCACTCACGGATATAAGCAAACTGCCCAAGGAGGCCGCGAGATGATGGACGCTTTGTGGCATTGGTTGACTGGCCTCGGCGCCCACTACGGTGTGAACCCCTTTGTATTCGGAGCCATCTATGTGGGAGCCGTGCCCCTGTTTTCCCTCTCTCTCGCATGGCTGGTGCGGTCCGTGCGGCGCCACCGGTCCCCCGTCGTTCCGGCCCTGAGCGCGTCGTTCTGGTTTGTGTCGGCGTACCTCTACTTGCTTGTGGCCGGCCGGAACATCCCTGCCTGGGTCTATTTCTTGATTGCCGCCATGGTGATAGTGGGCGGCTACTCAGCAGTTCGGAAGATCGCGGCGAAGCTTCGCCAGGGAGGCAGACCGGCATGAAGTACGACTTCGACATGCTCGTGATCGGTGGAGGCGCCGCGGGGCTTACGGCCGCGGGGATGTCCGCCGTCCTGGGCGCGAAAACGGCTCTGGTGGAGGCTCGGAAACTGGGAGGGGATTGCACATGGTACGGCTGCGTTCCCAGCAAGAGCTTGCTGAGAGCAGCCACCGTTGCACATCAGAATGCGGACTGCCGACCGCTTCGGGCTCACGCCGGCGAACGTCGAACACGACTTCACTCGCGTGATGGATCGAGTGCATTCCATCCGGGACCACATCTACGCCGATGCGGACGCGCCTCCAAATTTCGAAAACTCGGGGTCGAAGTGATTCCAGGGCGAGCACACTTTCTGGGGCCGCATTCGGCCGGTATCGAAGTGAACGGTGGAACCAGAAAGCTCACTTCGCGATATTTCGTAGTGGCTACCGGGAGTTCGCCCCGCATGCCGCAACTCGAAACCGACGGGAGTGTGCCGACGCTCACCAACGAGACAATTTTCGAACTCGACCGGTTGCCCAAGCGCCTCCTGATTCTCGGCGCCGGTCCCATCGGAATCGAGATGGCTCAGGCGTTCCAGCGTCCGGGCTCCTCGGTTACCGTGGCGATTCACGGCGGCGGTGTTCTCGGCCGCGATGACAGGGAACTGGCCGCGAACCTACTGGAACATCTACAAAGCGAAGGAATCCGGTTTCTTCTGGATACGGAAATCGTCCGGCTCCAAGGCGGCGCCGCCCATGCCGCAAGTGGAGCGCGAGTCGAGGCGGATGCCCTCCTCGTGGCGACCGGGCGAAAGCCCAATGTAGAGAACCTGCATCTTGAGGCGGCCGGTGTGCAGAGGAACGACAGGGGCATCGTGGTGAACCGGCGCTGCCAGTCGTCGGCGAAGCATATTTATGCCTGCGGCGACGTCGCGGGGCGGCACCTGTTCACGCACATGGCCGAGCACATGGCGAAGGTGGCGGTGACCAACGCCATTCTGCACGTACCCTCGAAGATGGACGAGCGCCACGTTACGTGGACTACGTTCACTGATCCAGAGCTTGCTCATGTGGGCGCAAGCGAGGCGGAGATGAAGCGCAACGGAACGGCCTACTCCGTCTACCGCTTCCCGTTCGCGCAGTTGGATCGGGCGGTCACCGATTCGGAAACGACTGGGATGGTGAAGGTGCTGGCGAATCGCTGGGACCGCATCCTGGGAGTCTCCATACTCGGCGCCCATGCCGGCGAGATGATCGGCGAGTACGCCGTCGCCATGCGGAACGGCGTCACCCTGGGCAAGGTGTCCGCGACGATCCACCCCTATCCGACCTATGTTATGGGCAACCGCCGTGCGGCGGATCAGTTCATGATGGCAAAGCTCACGCCCCGGACGGTCCGCTGGTTGCAGCGTCTGTTCGGACTGCGCGGCGATATCCGCGGCGTGACGGCGCTCAAGGGCATGTCGTCATGAAGGCGTCCCGGCACGTAAGCTGAAGAGGGATACGGCATGGCGAAACTCTCCGACCTCAAGCTGGCCTACCAGGTTTTCATGAAGGCGTACCCTTACCGCAGAGCCGACTGGCGCCCGGGAGCACCATTAGGCAAGCCGCTGCGCGAGGCCCGGGTCGCGGTGGTCACCACCGCGGCTTTCTTCAAGCCCGACCAACTCCCATTCGACGTCTCTTTTCGTGGAGGAGATTTCTCCTACCGAGTACTACCCTTGGGTACCGCCTTGAGCACATTGTGCATCGCTCACCGAAGCGATGCATTTGACTGCCGCGGGATTGCCTCAGACAAGAACCTGGCTTTGCCCTTGGACCGGCTGGAGGCCTTGGCGGAAGAGGGCGTCATCGGCTCTGTCGCGCCTCGTCATTTCAGCTTCATGGGTTCCATCTCCGCGCCGGGTCGTCTTATCAACAGTACAGCGCCGGAGGTCGCCCGCATGTTGGTCGAGGATGCTGTGGATGCCGTCCTGCTGACGCCGGTCTGACCGATGTGCCATCAGTCGGTCGGACTGATCCAGGGCATTATCGAGAAAGCCGGCATTCCCACGGTCTCCGTTACGCTGTGTCGCGAAATCACGGAACGAGTCGCACCACCGCGGGCATTGTTTGTGGATTTGCCGTTTGGATACCCTCTCGGCGCCCCGAACGACGCCGCACTGCAAACGCGTATTATCCTGTCGGCCTTCGCCCTGCTCGCGGAGAACGTACCACCTGTCATCGTCCGTGAATTTGCTGTCCCTCGCTGATCCTACTGCTCCAAGAGACAGCGGATCGATTCCATCCAGTATCCGCCGGGACCGGCTGATCGCTCAGTCTTTCATGGCAGTGTTTCCAGCCTCATGCTGCAGGCGTAGGACGGGTATTCAAAGCCGCAAGTGAGCTTGCGGATCTCCAGGAGCGCCCCACGAACTGGAACATCTGGAGTTTCAGCCACTTCGGCCCCGAAACTCTCCATCCTGCCGGGCGGGGTGGTAAGCTTGCTTGCGGGCGATGTGTCACGGCGTAGTCTTCACGAATCCGTCCATGGGGGCGATCGCCGATGGAATCAACCTGTTAGATCAAGAGCCGGAGTGGATTTCCGGTAAACGCCACTCGGTATCGTGAGGGAAATCAAGTGAGCGGGGCAACGCCGATTGAAGTGCTGGAGTCGGAACATCGAATAAGTGGCAACGGAACTCGAACGGAAGGTATCCGGAATCGTTTCAGAACCTGGAAATCCTGGTAGGAGTTGAAGGGGGCATATATCATGGCTGATACGTCTGCCGACGCTACGAGGCTCTCTCCATGGTGGAGACACTCGGCCATCCTCGTAATGATCGCCGGCTTCTCGGTTCTATCCATTGTCACGGTCCTGACCTACACGAACGCTCCACCAATCCCCGAGCAGGTCACGGATGCAACCGGATCTGTGTTATTTACCGGAGCCGATATCCAGATGGGCCAGGAGGTCTTCCTCAAGTACGGTCTCATGGAGCACGGGAGCCTGTGGGGCCATGGGGCCTACCTGGGTCCCGATTACAGCGCGGAGTACCTGCATCGGCTCGGTGAGGTGACCCTCGACACGATCGCGACCGAGAGGTACGGCAAACCCTTTGCGCAACTCTCGCCGGACGAGCGGAGCGTCGTATCCGCGCGGACGGTCGCGGCGCTTAAGGAAAACCGGTATGAGCCAGCGTCGCGAACTCTCCGGTTCTCGCCGGGCGAGGTGGCTGCCTACCGCACGCAACTTCCCGAATGGGGCGAGTACTTCACCAGGAAGGACGCCGCTCCCGGGCTGCCCGCCAACTATATTCAGAACCCCGCGGAGCAAAAAGCGCTGACCGCGTACTTCGCCTGGGCGGCATGGGCTACAACGGCCAACCGCCCCGGGAAGGATTACTCGTACACCAACAACTGGCCGTACGAGCCCATCGCGGGAAACCGTCCTTCCACCGAGGCATATGTTTGGAGCGCCTTGAGCCTCATCACGCTCCTGTCTGGGTTGGGTTTAATCCTCTTCATGGTCGGTAAGTTCGACTACCTGGGCTGGAAGGGAGAGGGCGGCGGCTCCCATATTATGCACGCTACTCCGCTTGCTCCGAAGCTCACACCCAGCCAGTGGGCCACGGGATGGTACTTCGCAATCGTGGCTCTCCTGTTCCTGGCGCAATCGTTCCTGGGAGGTGTGCTCGCCCACTACCGGGTGGAGACAGGAGGCTTTTACGGGCTCGACCTCGCCCGCTGGCTGCCCTACAACCTGGCGCGGACCTGGCATCTCCAACTCGCCATCTTCTGGATCGCAACGGCCTGGGTGGGCGGCGGCCTTTTCCTGGCATCGTGGGTCGGTGGCGCGGAGCCCAGACACCAGAAGACCGGCATCTATGCGCTGCTCGGGGCGCTGGTGGTGGTGGTCGCCGGCAGCATGACAGGCGAGTCCCTCGGCATCAACGACAAGCTGGGGCAACTGTGGTTCTGGTTCGGTCACCAGGGTTCCGAGTACCTGGACCTCGGGCGGCTCTGGCAGTTGTTGCTGGCGGCCGGCCTCCTCTTTTGGTTGTTTCTGATGTTTCGGGCGCTCAAACCCGCCTTCAAGAGCCCGGAAAAGCGCGAACTGTCCTCACTCTTTCTGTACGCGGCAGTGGCCATCCCGGTCTTCTACCTGCCCGCTCTTTTCTATGGCCCTCACACCAACTTCGCCGTCATCGACAACTGGCGCTTCTGGATCATCCATCTTTGGGTGGAGGGATTCTTCGAGCTCTTCGCGACGGTGCTGGTGGCCATCATGTTCCACCAGATGGGCGTGGTCAGCACCACGACGGCTACGCGGCTGATCTACCTGGATGCCATACTGTATCTCAGCGGTGGGATCATCGGCACAGGCCACCATTGGTACTTCACCGGCCAGGGGACGCTCAACATGGGCCTGGCAGCGTGCTTCTCGGCTTTGGAAGTTGTGCCGCTAACCCTCCTGACCCTGGACGCCTGGGATTTCATAAAGCTGAGAAAGGCGCAGTGTTCCGCGTGCGGCCACGATTTGGCTTGGGGCCAAAAGTGGTCCATCTACTTCCTCATGGCCGTGGGCGTCTGGAACTTCGTTGGCGCAGGGATCTTCGGGTTCCTGATCAACTTGCCCATCGTGTCCTACTTCGAGGTAGGCACGACCCTCACCCCGAATCACGGACACGCCGCATTGTTTGGCGTCTTTGGGATGTTGGCCTTGGCAGTCCTGGTCTTCTGCTTGAGGGCCATGCAATCCGACGCCACATGGAAGGAGACGCAGAAATTCGTCCGGGTAGGCTTCTGGGGCGCTAATGTGGGCCTCGCGCTCATGATCATCCTGGATCTGTTCCCCGGAGGAGTAATCCAGCTCTGGGATTCCATCGCCAACGGGTATTGGCACGCGCGCCGCCTGACGTTCCTGATGGGCGGCACTTACCACAAACTGGAATGGCTGAGGATGGTGGGGGATATGGTTTTCCTCCTCGCCGGCGCCCTGCCCATCACGCTCGGTGCGTTGCGCAGTGTATGGAAAAGGGATCTCTCTCCCACGGCGTAGAGGCTGCATCGCAGCAGACAGACTGGATGCCGTGGTGCACGCGCTCGTTGGTCCAACGGTAGCGACGCAAGTCACGGCACTCGCATCCCAAGCACCAACAGCACGCCGAACACACACGCATAGACCAGTTCGCTCTTGCCCAACGATTGAATCGCAAGCGCCTCAGATCTGGCGGTGAACCAAGCGAATCCGCGGAACAAGACTGGCAGGAAAGCCACGGCAGCATACCAACGGAAGTGTTGTCCGATGCAGGCGACGGCCAGTAGAGCGATCAGCATCATCTGCCCGATCAGGAACCAGCGGCCGGCGGCTAGCTTCTCGCTTCGATCTATCGTGTGCGCTGCGCGGATCCGAAGCTTCACGAACTGGATCTGGTTGATGGCGAACAAGAGGTTGGCGGCCCACAGAGACCAGGCGGTGGTATCCAGGTGTCCGGTCACGACGTAATATGCGGCGGGCGCTGTGGAAGTCAATGCCGCGGCGCCAATAATCTGTGCCGCCGTCCGCGCACCGCGCCAAATCCGCTTGACGGCGGCCTGAATGAGGAACGCGATTCCCGTAGCGGCGCCGACCCACAGCAGAACTCGGTTCTGCCCTCCCCAAAACAGCCAGACCGATGCGCTCAACGATAGGGCGGCTAAGACGAGCGCGGTATTCCGCACGAGGCGCAATTCATCCGGGGTTCGCGCGCGAATCGGCGCCGTTCCGATCCAACTTTCGACAGGCGTTCGCAACCAGAACAGCGCGAGCGCCACGATGCTGAACGGCGCGAGGCCCCGCGCGCCTCCCCCCGCCCAAAGCCCCACGGATGCGCCGGTCAACAATGGGACTAGCAGTATGCCCCACGCTCCGTGTTCACGGGGAATGATTAGGGATCGCCGACGGCCCGCCGCTGTCATCGTCCTTGGCGCAGAGCGCGCCGCGCCGGCGTCACGGCTGGCATTTCCGCACCCTCCTGACCCATTGTGCCGCAAGTTCCACCTGGCTCTGATGCTTGGCCTTTGCCGGCTCGTCGGTCGCCATTGGCGGTCATGCGGCGCCAGAGCTCCGACGGAGCGATCGCGCGAGACGCGATTCAAAGAAATCGCCCAGTTTCTCGATCAGGAAATCGGGCGAAACCTCGTCGGCTTGGGCCGCTTCGAGCAAGGAGAGGCTCTTGGGCACTACGTCCGTTCCACCGAGCGTGACCAGACCGTTTTCGACCAGAATCTTGCGCGTTGCCGGGTAGCTCGATATCAGCCAATAAACGCTCATCCGACCATTGACGTGCTTGCGTCCGAACCACGACAGAATCGGGGTCGCCAGGCTCATCGCGAGATTGAACCCGAACAACAGGACGGCCGCCAATTCGGAAAAGGCCGAGACGGGAAGAACCTTCCAGACTGAGGTGACAATTTCGCCGTAGGCCAGCGGTTCCGAGATCACCCGCAGCCCACAGCCGGCAGTAAGTAGCATGAGCGAGAACTGCATCAGGCCTCCGCTCCATAGTTCTCTGCTATTGAGGAAAGACGGCAAAATGCGAGGGCCGATCGAGAAGATCAGCGTCGCGAGGAAGCCGACCGTGAAGGCGTGCCGTGACGCGCCGAGCATACCCGGCCGCGACACGCCGAACCCGAGCACCGCGGATACAGCCAGCCAGACATAGGCGAGTCGCGCGAAGTGAGGATAGAGTCCGTACACGCCGGCAGTCTTCGGATTTCCCTTCTTCGGATGAAATACGCGCAGCGACCACAAGGCCAGCGCCACCGCGGTTGACGTAGCGGCCCCGGCTAGAACCGTCCAATCGAGTGCGAAGCCGGCGGCTGCGGTAACGACCAGCCTAAGCGTCAGCCGGATTCCCGTCACGCTTGCCGCCGCTGTTTCGGCGCGTGGGCCATAGGCGGCGCGTGGGGCAGCGTGGACGACAGCGAGTCGATGGACGCACTACGGGCCGCGATCGATGGCGGCGTGAACTTCATCGACACGGCCGATGTGTACGGAATGGGCCGCAGCGAGCGGCTGATTGCCCAGCTCAAGCGCGAGCGGAAAGAGGAGATCGTCGTTGCCACGAAAACGGGGAGGCGGCTCTCTCCCCACACGGCCGAGGGATACAACGAAACCAACCTCACCGCGTTCATCGAGGACAGCCTGCGGAATCTCTCGACCGACTGTCTGGACCTGGTGCAGCTACACTGCCCGCCGACCGACATCTACTACCGCCCGGAAGTTTTCGGAGCGCTGGATCGTCTGGTGGAGGCCGGCAAGATCCGGCATTACGGAGTGAGCGTGAAGCGCGTGGAAGAAGCGCTGAAAGCGATCGAGTACCCGGGCGTGCAGACGGTACAGATCATCTTCAACTGCTTCCGGCGCCGGCCCGCCGCGCTTTTCTTCGAGCAGGCGAAGCAGAAGCGCGTAGGGATTCTGGCGCGCGTTCCCCTGGCCAGCGGGCTGCTCACCGGCAAGCTGCGGCGGGATTCCGCGTTCGCCGCGGACGATCATCGCAACTTCAACCGTCATGGAGAGGCGTTCGACGTGGGTGAGACGTTTTCGGGTGTGGACTTCGACACCGCGCTGTCCGCGGTGAAGGAGCTGTGCGGACTGGCGCCGCCGGGCGCGACCATGACGCAATTCGCGCTGCGGTGGATCCTGATGTTCGACGCCGTCACGTGCGCCATTCCCGGAGGCAAACGGCGGGCGCAGGTGGAGGAGTACTGCGCCGCGTCGGACCTGCCGGCGTTATCGGACGCCACCATGAGGGCGGTGGGCGAGATCTACGATCGCCAGATCCGCGCGAGTGTCCATCACCGCTGGCGAGCGATTTCCGTTGCGGCGGATCCCACTGACCGCGACCCGCGAAGACTTCATCTAAAGAAATGCCCAGTCAGTCCGAAAAGTTGAATTGTGGCATGAAATCGGGATGCGTTTGGCTTCCCGATGGCCGGGGAGCCGCGTGCAGCAGGTGGCCCGCGTCGTCCAGCCGAAGCAGAGTCTGACGCGGGCCGCCACGATGGCATCCGGCACCGCTGTGGCTCATGAAATATCCAAGCCGGGTTCAGGAAGAAGGTATCTGCGAAATGTTCAACAGGCTTTTGGGCCCTGTTAGTCTGACTGTCGCTCGCATACTCATAGGCGCGTTGGCCGTCGCTGGTTTGTCTGCGCAGGATTTGACCCGCCAGGGATGGGTCCACCCTCAGGGCCCGCGGCAGTGTGGGCCCAACGGGCGGAGCGCCCGGAACTCGTGCATTGCGGTGACCACAGCCCAACAGCAGATCCTGCCCACCCGGGTGCCGGCAGACACTCCTCAGATCCGACCATCCGACGTGCCGTTATACGGATATTACGGGTACAGCGCCTGGCAGACAGGGCCCGGTACCAACTACAGCCAGGATCCCGATGACCCGCAACCTTACCAGAAGCGGACCGAACTGGCGCCCGCTTACACGGGCGCACGCAATGCGGGGCGACTCCTGTCATTCTTCTCCTTGAGCGACGTTCACATCACCGACAAGGAATCCCCGGCTCAGGCGATTTACATTGGCTGGAGCGCACAGTATGGTCCGAGCTCTTACGGTAAGTCGTCGTGCTATTCACCGGTCATGCTCTCCACGACCCAAGTCCTCGATGCCGCCATTCAGACGATCAACTCCCTGCACGAAGCAACGCCGTTTGATTTCGGCATTGCTCTTGGCGATGCCATCAACAACGCGCAGTATAACGAGCTGAGATGGTATATCGATGTCTTTGACGGCAAGGTCATTACCCCCAGTTCCGGCGCTGACATCGGGGCCGACAGCATCGATTATCAGAAGCCGTACAAGGCGGCCGGGCTCGACAAGACGATTCCGTGGTATCAGGTTATTGGCAACCACGATCAATTCTGGGCGGGGGCGGCTGCAGAGAACACAAAAACCCTCCAGGCCCATGTGGGGAATACTGTACTCAACATGGGGACGGAATTCACGGCGATGCCTCCCATCGATGAAACCGGCGCCTACATGGGGGTGGTGGATGGCTCGACTCCCTACGGACTGGTCATCGGAGCGGGGCCGCAAGAGAACTTCTCCAACCCGCCAACGGTGATTGCCGACGCGAACCGGCGCTCCCTGGCGACAAGTGAGTCCTCACGCCGGAGTTGGATGAGCGAGTTTTTCACGACCCTGTCGTACCCGTCCGGTCACGGCTTCAGCCAGACTAACCTCGACCATGACTTTGCCTCCTACACATTCGAGCCGAAGGCAGATCTGCCGATCAAGGTCATCGTATTGGACGATACCTGCAAGAAGAGTGACACGGCGAGTGGGGGGTATTACGCCCGCGCATGTCTTGACCAAGGCCGGCTCGACTGGCTAAAGAACGAACTCCAGAAAGGGCAGGACGAAGGCAAGTTAATGATCATCGCGGCCCATATCCCGATCAGACCGCAAGCCAGCTTTGCCGACAGAACGCCCGTCCATCTGTTCAATGACCCGGCCCAGGAAGATGGGTTACTCGCGCCCAATGGCCTTCTGCACTCATATCCGAATCTGATCCTATGGATCTCGGGGCATCTTCACCGCAACACCGTGACTCCCCAACCGTACAATGGATCTGACCTGAACGACCATCCCGAGAATAGCTTTTGGGAGGTCGAGACCGCATCACTCCGGGACTTTCCCCAGCAGTTCCGGGTATTCGACATCCGGCGCAATCGCGACAACACCATCTCAATCCTCATCACCAACGTAGATCCAGCGGTTCGTGAAGGATCACCGGCGGCAAAGTCGAGGGGCTATGCCATCGGCGCTGCACGGATATTTGGCGCCAGCCCCGCGGTCCTGGCGGATACCACTTCGCATGCGTACAATGCCGAGTTGGTGAAGCAACTGACCCCCGAGATGCAGGTGAAGATCGCCGCCTATGGATCGTCCACCGATTCCGGCGGCCACACTCTGTCCAATCGACGGCAGTAACCATCTCTCCACACGCGGCGGGTCTCGACGAACCGCACGCCTTAAGCATCGCTCCGTGCGGCGGACAGTTGGGGGTGATCGGTCAGTTCGCGGAAACCTCTCCGACGTTGAATCCCTCTACCGCGATCCGGGGCGCCTCGCCGCGGGTATCCGCGTCTTCGAGCCTGG
This sequence comes from Bryobacterales bacterium, assembly GCA_963719195.1. Classification (GTDB taxonomy): domain Bacteria; phylum Acidobacteriota; class Terriglobia; order Bryobacterales; family Bryobacteraceae; genus DASQZT01. Next base: position 78,056 of record CAVRBB010000003.1, read on the forward strand.
TCTGAATCGTGCGCCGCTCACCGGGCATGAGGGCCACGTAATTGTCGCTGTAGAGGGCGGGCAGGATGCGGTCGCCGGACTTCTCGCGCACGGCTTTCAGACGAACCATCAGGGCCGGATGCGCGGACGGGTTTCGCAGTTGGGTAACGAGCAGCCAGCGGTCGCCTTGCTTCTGCGCGCGAGTGGCGGCCTCCAGCCGCACCTTGGGGAGGGTGCGGATGGCCTGGTAGTTGCCGGTCTCGAGACCGCGCCAGTAGAAGTTCTCCGAAACCACCTGGCCGCCGCGGGTGAGTCTCAGGCGAATGAAGTGGACCGCGGTCAATCCCGGCGGGTATTCCAGCGTGATGCAGGATCGGGTGGAGTCTTCGGCGCTGTCCAGGGTGCAGGATTTTTGCCATTGCACGGCGCCATCGAGGTTCAGGATCTCCGCCGACGCGGTGAGCCCGGGCGCGGCGCCGGCGCTGTAATTCACAACCTCGACCTGATTGGTAACCGGGTTCCACTGGATGTGGAGCGGCTCGGCGGCATGCTTCGCGCCGAAGTAGGCGGCGGTGGGCTCCAGATAGTAGTCGTACGTCTGCCAGACCATGGAGGGCCAGGTGGGGTGGCTCATCCAGATCAGAAGCCCCATGCGGTGCTTGCTCTGAGCTTCGAACATGGCGCGGTATCCCTCGTAGTTGACGAATTGGGCGAGGGAGACCCAGCCGGCGGCATCGTTCGCGCCGCCATAGCTTTTCGCGATGCGGTCGCGGAAGGCCCTCCCGCCCTGCGCGCCCATCAGGGAAAAGTCGTGGAGGCCCCACAAGTCGCCCTGCGGCCACATGGCGGATTCCGGCATCATGGCCTTCAGGCTATCCATGGTGACGATGTTGGGCATTCCGAGCTCGCTGTGGAATTTCGGCGTGGCGCGATTGGTGAAGTAGAACTGGGGGCTCATCGCCTGGTAGGGCCCGTGCCCGCTCACCACGTCGTCCGCAGAGCTCGGAATGTAGTGGATTCCCGGGTGCAGTTCCTGCAAGGCCGCGCGGATCGCATCGTCCAGGGGCTTCAGCGGGTAGCCTTCATTGCGGCCGCAATACAAGCCGATCGAGGGGTGGCTGCGGATGCGCAACAGCATGTCCTTCACATTGCGCATGAACATGGCGTTGTCGTCCGGATCCGGTCCGTCCCAGGGGTTGGCCAGCCAGAAATCCTGCATGATGACGATCCCGTTGCGATCGGCGGCTTCGTAGAAGGCGTCCTCGCCGATCTGTCCCACCCAGTTGCGGACCATGTTGAAGTGCATGTCGCGGTGGTACCGCATGGCCGCTTCATATTCGCGCGCGCGATAGCGGAGCATGGATTCGCTGAACCCCCAGTTGCCGCCCATGCCCACGAAGCGGCGCCCGTTGATCCAGATGCGCAGCGCGCCGCCCGCTTCTGAATAGGTGAACTGGCGCACACCGGCCTGGAAATGAATCTGGCCGGAGTCGCCGAATCTCAATTCCACGTCGTAGAGGTACGGCTCGCCATAGCCGTTGGGCCACCACAGTTTCGGGTCCTCGAGCGCGAGCGACTGGGTCACGGTCTTCGATGCGGAAGCAGCGAGGGTCACGGGCACGGAGAAAGTCAGGCTGCCGAATTTTCCGCTGAGCGTGCCGCTGACCGGTCGCGGGTCGTGGTTGCGCAGCGTCACTTCGAGATGGACCGTGGCCCGGGAGGTGTCGGGCAGAGGCAGCGCTGACGAGACGAAAGGATCTTCGAGCGTGACGCCGCCGGTTACCGTGAAGAACACATCGTTCCAGATTCCGGTGTCGCGCCCGCGAATGGTCGGGATCCAGTCCCAGCCGATGGAGGCATGGAAGGTGGGGTTGTCCGCACCCAGCGCTCCGCCGTTCTTGTCCGGGCTCTGGAAGGTTTTCTCCTTGACGCTGCCCGGCGTGGCGTTTTTCACGATGCGCACGGCGAGGGCATTGGTCTTTCCAGGCGCGAGCTTGCCGGTAACGTCGAATCGGGCGCGGGTGAAGGCGCCTTCAATGCGGCCAAGGAGCGCGCCGTTCAGGAACACATCCGCCTTCCAGTTGATGCCTGCGAAGTTGAGCCATATGCGCTGGCCGGAGCTCGCGGCGGGCGGCAGGAATTCGTCGCGGTACCAGAAATCGGCATAGAAGAAGGAGTCGGAGATCATCAACTGGTTGTCGCCGAAATTGGGATCGGGGAGCGCGCCGGCGTTGTAGTAACTCGTGAGCACGGTGCCGGGCACGGTGGCCACCAGCCAATCGCGGTCGTCAAATCCGGGCTGCGACAGGACCTCGCCCGCGGCCTTCACCTGCGAATCGCGCTGCACCTTCCACGCGCCGCCGGCCAGTTGCAGCGGGCCCGCCGCGGGTTTGGGCCGCGGCACCACGCCGCCCTGGCCCCACACCTCGATTTCGCTGAGAACGTAGCCTTCGGGCGATGCCGGCTGGTTCATCCGGACGCGCACGTAGCGGGCGTCGACGGGTTCGGGCAGCCTGATGTCATCGGCGTCCAGCGGGTGAATCGCGCGCCATGACTTCGCGTCGCCGGAGACTTCCAGCGAGCCGCTCCGAGGGGCGCGAATCCAGCTCAGCGCCACGCGATCGAAACGGCTGGTGGCGCCGAGATCCACGTAGACCCACTCTTCGCCGGTTCCGGCGCTCATCCACGCGCTCGCGAAATCGTAAGGCCCGCCCACATGGACACGCTGGTCCCGGTTGAAGAAACTGACCTCGCCCACCTGCCAGGTCAGCGTGCGCCCGTTGTCCAGTTGCAGGCGATAGAAACGGCTGCGGGCCGGCGACTGGAACAGGATCGTGCGATGCAATTCACCGGAGGGACGGACGATCTCAGCCGACTGGCCCAACTGGAGCCAGGACCGGCCGTCATCGGAGCCGGAAACGGTGACAGTGACCTGCTGATTGTCAGGCGCCGCCGCGCGGACGGAGCCGTCCACCAGGAGGCGATCGACGAGCGGCGATTCGCCGCCAGCAAGCTCGATCTGGAGCCAGACGCTTTTGCCCTGGAGGTCGACGGTGGTCACCCAGTTGTCGTCCAGCAGGTGCTCGCGTTCGTTTTTCCCAAGCACGCCCTGGTTGGTCGACACGGCGACCCGGCGCGGAAGGGCTGTGGTTTTGATCCCGTCGGTAATCAGTTGCGCGGTGAGGTTGTAATCGTAACTGCTGGAGTGCCAGGCGGGCCGGTGGAGGGCGAGGTTGCGGTAGCCGGTCGAACCTGGCTGCAGCACAGGCGACCAATCCTGCTTCGGATCGCCGGGGTACACGCCCACACCTCGTGTGTACTGCTGCGCCTGCACGGCTATGAGCGAGAGGCAACCGATCATGACCGTTCTAAGCATGACAACGCTCATTCTCGCATGCTCCTCGCAATTGCAGGTTGAAGTCGTTATACACTATTCAACCGCCATGCAGAGGGTTCATCATCCGGCCGAAGCGACGCGGGGGAAGTTGCCGGACCCGGAAATCGTGGAGAGAGAACTCGCTGCCATTCTGGGGAGCGCCCAATTCCGCGGGAGCAGACGCTGCCAGGATTTTCTATCACACGTCGTCACCAAGACACTGGCCGGTGAAGCGGATTGCCTGAAGGAGCGCGCCCTGGCGACCGCGGTCTTCGGGCTGAAGGCCAACGTCGACCTGGAAGAGAACAGCATCGTGCGGGTTGGGGCGCGGGAGGTTTGCAAGCGCCTGGCGCAGTACTACATGTCGGGCGGCAGCCACGACGAACTCTGGATCGAGTTGCCATCCGGTTCTTATGTGCCCGTGTTTCAGCCGCGGTTGGGAGAGGCCGAAGTTCCGGTGACAGCGCCTGCCGACCCGGTGGCAGAGGCGGCTCCGCCCGTATCGGGCTCCTCCCTCCGGCGCGGCTTGTGGATCGCGCTGGGGGCGGTGGTGCTGGCAGTTGGAGCGGTTCTCTTTTCTTGAGAGGCCGGCGGGGGGCACCAGGGAGTTCAGCGCGTTCTGGCGACCGGTCTTCGATTCCAGGAGCCGGCTGCTGATCGTGCTTGCCAACCCGCTGGTTTATCACCCATCGACGCACGCGCGGGTGTTGGACGAAGCGCGAAACCCGGCTGAGGAGAACCCGTACGACCGGCCCATCAACGTACCGCCCGAGTTATTGAACGGATCGGATTTCGTACCGGTGACGGATCGCTATGTTGGCATCGGTGACTGCACCGCGTTGTTTTGCCTGGGCGGCTTGTTTGAAAAGCACGCGCGAGACGCGCGGGTGCGGCTGGCCAGCAAGGTGGACTTCAACGATCTGCGCGATTCGGTTTCCGTGCTGATCGGGGCTTACACCAACCGCTGGTCAACGGAGCTGTCCAGGGAGGCACCACTGCGGTTTTCCATGTGCAGTGACAAACCGTGCATCGTGGACAGCGCGCAGAAGAAGCAGTGGGTGGTGGGAGATAACGGCGCCACGGGCGTATCCAACGAGTACTACATCCTGATTTCGCGACTGCCCCACTCGAAGACCGGAGGATTCGTCCTGATCGGCGCGGGAAATCACGCACTCCGGAACGGACGAGGCCGGCCGCATTCTTTCCGATTCCGCAGCGCTGACGCCGATCCTGCGGTCGGTGGCCCAGGATTGGAAGGAGCGGAATCTGCAGATGGTGCTTTATTCCAAAGTGCTGGATACCATACCGACGCCACCACGACTGGTGGGTTTTCGTGTCTGGTAACGCACGCGATCGATGCATGAAGAAAACCAACCCTGGCGCGGGTGGCGCCAGTGATCTCTTCTGCCGGCGCATCTCCGGAAGGCCGGAGAACCAACGTCGCCCTGCACGGCTAGCGGCGACGGGGTCCGATCGTGAGGAGATGGGTGCGTTGGGCGCCGCCCGTGGTTTCCAGCACGGCAGCAACTCCGACGGCCCGGCCGGCCAGGCGACCGGCCAACGGGGATAACAGGCGGTTGGCTTCGGTGGGAGGAGCGCCGGAGATCGGGGCGGTCGAATCCAGACGCAACGACCCGAAGGGGCCGGCCAGTTCGATGGTCTGGCGGGCGGCCGTTTTGGCTAGTGCCGCCGCCTGCGGACCGAATCGGCGGCGTACGACTCGTAGGACCCCGCGCACCATCGATCGCCAGAGAGAGTGCCAGCCACCCATATCCATACCTATTGAAGCGCAAGCTGCCAGTTGTGCAGATGCGCGATCAGGCGCAACAGATATTGCGGCAGTTCTTTACCCGGCCGCGGAGGAGATGACGACAGGTCACAGAAGACCAGCTTCAGGGGCGGATCTGCGCCGTCCACATCCAGCTTGACTTCCAGGCCGGAGGCGGTGTGCTTCACGATGAAGATGGCGGAGACAACGGCGAGGCGCTCAGCATCATCCCAGTCACCGCGGAAGGACAGGAGCTCGGAATCACGGTCGCCGTCCTTGCGGGCGCGGAAGACGAGGGCGTCGGAAGCGGCATCGCGGATGAACTGTTCGAAGCGCGCGCGCGCGGCTTTGGGCAAGCCGGTGTCGGAGAACAGGTGGTCGAGGTTCTGCTTCTCGCACAAGATGTCGATCATGCGGTCGTGGAGGTCGCCGCCGGTCAGGAAGTCGGGCGGCGCGGCCACCAGAGTTGCGGCCGCTGCCGCGCCCTCATTTTCGATCATTAGTGAAACCCGCAGGCGGAAATCGTCATCCCGGAGCTTCTCGGCAATCTCGCCGTCGGCCCGCAGCCGCAGGGTGATCTCGCCCTGATAATTGCGGATGTCGAGCGCGGGCCGGAGGGTGTCGAACGGGTCGGCGGTGGACGAGTCGACCGCTGCCTGGCAGGCGGCGGTCCACCCGTCCAGCATGGCGCGGACGATCTTGGCCAGGGGGCGGCGAGGAGCGGTCGTTCCGGCTCCGATAGAGACGGAGGAGCCCTCGCGGAAGCCGCTCCGCGCCCAGTCTTCGGCGGCTTGCAGGAGGATCAGGAAGGGATCGGGGTTGAACGCCAGAGGCGTGTAGACGATGCTCGCCCTGGCAGAGTCGTGCAGCATCCAGGCGACCTGTGCGCGCCCTGGATCTTCCGGCGATATCGCGCCCATGCGAAAGAGGCCCAGTTTGAGAAACACGATCTTGGCGGGGTCCTTTTCATGGAGTGCCGCCGCCAGGACGGCGCGCTCCTGGTCGGAAGGTGAGTCCACCAGGAATGAGGGGAGCTTCACGGTGGCGTTGACGAGTGCGGGCGATTCGGGGGCGGTGTCCTCCACCGATGGCATGACTTCGAAGTCCAGGCGGAGATCTAGGATGACCTCCTCGGTGGCCGGGCGGCGGATAAAGAAGAAGAAAACCTCGTGACCGACTTTCTGGAGGAATACTTTGGTGCGGAGCGAGGCCGATCGCACGGTATGGGTCTGACGGAGCGTGACGGGACGGCGGCGCATTCGCGCCCAATCGGCGAGCGCGAGCCGGCGGTTGGTGCTGCCGATGCCGCGGACGAGGCCGGCAAAAGCGCGGGGAAAATCAGCGATCTCGGCCAGGTCGGGCATCAGGGCGCAGTCATCCGAAGAGCTTCTCCAGCCGATCGGCCAGCTCGAGAATCAGATCGCGGAGGATCTTCTCGGTCTTGCTGTTGGTAGTGGTGAATTTGTAAATGGTTTGCAGGGCCGGGTTGCTCTGGGGGGGCGCAGTCAACAGCCAAAGCCCGACGGACTTGTCAGAATCCGGCGTGGCATGAAAGAGGAGGAAACGCGGAGGTTGTCCGGAAGCGGCGGAAAAGGCCAGAGCGACAATACGCCGCGAGAGTTCGGCATCCCGAGCGGCAGCGACGAGCGGACCAGTGTCGTCGGCGTCCGGGGCCGCAAGCACGTTTTCGATGAGACAGGCGTGGAGAGCGGGATCGAGCACGAGGTCCATGGCCGGACCCACCGCCAGAAGTTGTTGCGACGCTCCGGGAGGCGCAGGGACGCTCACCACTTCGAAGTCGATGGCCTGCTCATTTTGCGACTCGGTCTGATCGCGTTTCGAGAAGAACAGCAGGTTGAGGTCCTGGCCCTTCTCCACGCGGAGCGCGAACTTCATCTGCGCCGTGATCTTCGGAACGCGAAAGATAGATGGAAGGATGTGCGGCTGGGCGGCGGTAGCCGTGAGGTACTCGGCGGATTGGGCGTCGAGCATCTCCTGCGCGGCCACCAGTCCGCGGCCGATGCGATTGATGAAGCTCTCGAACGAGATGGGGTCGGGTTCCAGAAGGGTGAAGAAGCGCTTGACGCGGTCGTCTCGCGCCACCTGCGCGAAGAGGGCCGGGGCGGCGGCGTCCGAGGCGGCGGCTACCTGCGTCTGTGCATCCTTGGCCCAAGCCTGGAGGTCCCGCAGCCCATCGGTAATATCCTTCTTGGTCATCAGCGGCGTATTTAGGGCTTGGGCGCCGCGCCGACAGCCTTAGCGGCTTCTTTCATGGCGTCGAAAACCCTGGCGTCCATTTCGGCCTTGGGCGGCAGCGCCACCGCGGTGAGTTCCTTGGCCCGGTTGATCAGCGCGTCAAATACCGGTTTGTTTTCCTGCGGCAGGACGGCATGGAGCTGGGTGCGAACCTCGGCGCCGGCCCGGAAGTCCTCCGAGAAACCCAGCGAGAATCCGGCGTTCACGACCACGCCGGCGAAGCCAAAGCCGATTCCGGCCTGCAGAGCCAATTCCGTACTTTGGGCGAGATCCAGTTTGACCGTGAGAGTCGTTTCGGTGAACTGGTACCGGGGCGGCGCGGCGGTGAACAGCAGATGTTTCAGAAGATCCTCGGAGATACCCGCGGTGCCATCGGCAAAAGATTTGGCGATGGATGCCAGGGTCTGAATTCCATTCAGGTAATTGATGTCGAATTCCTTCTGGGATTCGGCGATGGCCTGGCCCAGGGACGCGATAATTGCAGGCACCTGGTTCAGGTCTTGCATGACTTTACTCGGCACAGTTATTCTCCATTCTTTGAATTTGAGCGAACAGCGGGACCCTGGGGCAGCGGCAATTGTTCGACGACGACGTGAATCCGGAGATCGGTGGACGTGGTGAGGCGACGGGACACGCGGTAGGAGAGATTGAGAGCGGTCGCCTTAATCTCGAAGGCAGCGGTATGGGCGCGTTCGACACCCCAGTCGGAGGAGAACTCGAATTCGCAGATGCGCATGCGGGCGGAGGGAACGGACGACGCTTCGGCGGCGCGATCCAGGATTTCCTGGGTGCGGATGGAAGCGGCGCAATGATCGGCGATCACCTGACCGATGGTATTGGCTGCCGGTAGCTCCATACGCACTCGGTGATGGTACCAAAGGGGGCCTCACATCTCAATTACTTTTGAGAAGAAACGGAGGTGAGTCAGTGAAGCGGACAACGGGCGCTGACCCGAGGAAGATGGAACCAACGCCAGTGATTCACGGACGCGGACACGAAGCCGAAGCGTTCAGGCGGAGAAGCAGAGAAGCGACGGCCAGGTGTGCGGCACGCTCGATAGCGTTGCCGTACACGGACGGAGGCGCGGTCCGGTGAGAGTCCAAGTTCGCGGGGCGGCGGCTGCCCGGAATCGGCCGCCGCGACGGCAGCGATGGATGCGGTTATTCGCCGGTCGGACCATAAGAATAGTAAGTGCCGAAATACCTACCTTGTCTCTGCAGGGTGTCGGAGTTACTCCGGTTGTGGCCGGTTCAAGGTCCAAAGGTGCGCGAGGCCACGCTACATCAAGTTACTAAGTGTTGAGCAGGCGCGAAGGCAGATCGTTCTGGTCCGTGGGGCGGGCAGGTTGCAGCGAATTGGGCCGGCCGCGGCGCGTTCAGCGGCGGGATCCGCGGCGCCGTCCCACCAGCGCATCCAGGGACAACGCGCCGCCGCCGCCGATCAGGACCGCCAGCGCCATCGCAATCGCCAGCAGGTGATACTCGTAGCCCTCGCCTCTCTGGCGGCCGGCCCAGTTCATGAACCACCCGACCCGGGCATGCACCCGGACCACGGCCACCACCATGTTGCACAGAATGCCGAAGGCCGCCACCCGGCTGAGCAGGCCGAGGATGAGGCCGAGGCCACCCAGGAACTCCGCGGCAATGGCCAGGAGTGCGAACGGCGCGGGAATGCCGGTCGCCTCGAAGCCGCGCATCGTCGCGCTGAACCCGTTGCCGCCGAACCAGCCCAGGGCTTTCTGCGCCCCGTGCGAGAACATCACTACGCCCAGCACCAGGCGCACGATCGCCAGCGGCAGACTGTTGGATGTGCGCGCCAGGAGCCGCCACATGGAGTCCTCCCCCCTTTTTCACTGTAAAATCAAAACGGCGTGGGCAAGCACTGGGAACAGCTCCGCGGCGCCCTGGCGCGTCGCATTCGGTACAAAATCACGCGCGGCGGGCTGCTCTTCACACTGGCCATTCTGGTAGTCGGGCTGGGGGCCATCCTCTCGGCGAACAATCTGCTGTTCCTGATTGTGGCCACCATGATGGCCACGCTGCTGGTTTCGGGGCTGGTGAGCCGGCTGTGCCTGGCGGCTCTGGAGCTCGATTTCCTGGTGCCGGAGCACGTCCCGGCCGGCCGCACCGTGCCGGGGAGGCTGTACATCCGCAACCAGAAATGGCTCATGCCGTCGTTCTCGATTCGGGTTGAGGGCATTCGCGACCCGGCCAGTCCCACTCTGCAATCGGGCGTTTATTTTCCGCTGATCGCCGCCGGCGCCACGGTGGAAGAGACCATCGAAGTACGGTTTCCGCGTCGCGGGGCGTACCGGCAGAACGGCTTTGCCTTCTCCACCGCCTTTCCATTCGGGTTTCTGGAAAAATCCGCCCGGGTCACCTTGCGGCGCGAAATGACGGTGTATCCCTCCATCGACCCCCAGCCGGGATTCGAAGACCTGCTGGCGGGGATTGCCGGCGAAATCGAAACGCACTACCGGGGCCTGGGGCGCGATTTCTACCGCATCCGGCCATACGAAGCGCTGGAAAGCGCGCGCCACGTGGATTGGAAAGCTTCGGCCCACGTCGGCAGTCTACAGGTGAGAGAGTTCGCCCGGGAGCAGGAACAGACAGTGGAGATTTTCCTGGACCGCGACATCCCTCCCGAACTGGACGCCTGGTGGGAGCACGCCATCAACTGCTGCGCGTTTCTCGCGTGGCGGCTTTCCAACCAGGGGGCATCGGTCCACTTCCGCTCCACGGGCTACCTTTTCCGGCAACCCGAGGACGGCGACATATATACTATTCTCAAGTACCTGGCTTTGGTCTACCCGCAAGCCGCGACTGCACTCGAGGCGCCGCTGGATGAAACGAGCTACAAGATTGTCTTTACCCCATCGCCGCGGCGATTCAGCGAAGCCGGCTGGGTGGACGCGCGTGTGCTTAGTCCTGATGGGCTTCCCGTTCCTGGCGGCGGCGCAGGAACCGGCGCAGAAGGCGCCTGAGCCCGTCCGGACGTCGATCACGGTCACGGAGAAGATTTCGGCCGAAACGCCGGCCGACATCTCCATCTTCTCGTCGCAAAAGCTGGAAGAAACGCCGGGGTACAACCTGGACGACCGGTTGCGCGCGCTACCCGGATTCAGCCTCTTCCGACGGACGTCCAGCCTGGTGGCGCACCCCACCACGCAGGGCATCTCGCTGCGGGGGATCGGATCCTCGGGCGCCAGCCGGACGCTCGTGCTGTGGGATGGGGTACCCGCCAACGACCCCTTTGGCGGATGGGTCTATTGGACCCAGTTCATTCCCATGGAAATCACGCGGGTGGAAATCTCGCGCGGCGCCGCGACCAGCATTTTCGGCGACCGCGCCATGACGGGCGCCATCGGGATATTTACCCGCGAGCCCGAACGTATGCATCTGCTCGCGGGATTCGAAGCTGGCAACCGCAACACGGAGGACGCCACGCTGGGCTTCTCCAACATGTGGGGCAGGGCCGCCCTCTCGGGGACGGGCCGCGCGTTCACGACCGACGGCTACTACATCGTCCCCACCGCCAATCGCGGCAGCGTAGATCAGCCGGCCGGCGTCCGCTTCGTCACGGGCGATGTTCACGTGGACCATTACATCTCGCTCGGCAACCTCTACCTGCGCGCCAACGTTCTCGCGGAGGACCGCAAGAACGGCACCATCCTCACCCACAATTCCACCAGTCTTGGCACTATCGCGCTGCGCTTCGAGCGCGAATGGCGCCACGATTCGCTTTCGGTGATGGGCTTTCACACGCGCGAAGGCTTTCACAGCAGCTTCACCTCGGTCACCGCCAACCGCACTCTCGAAACCCTCAGCTACCTGCAGACCGTTCCCTCCAACGGGGTGGGAGGCTCGGCGCTGTGGCAGCACCATGACGCCCGCTTCGACCTTACGGGCGGCGCCGACGTCAACCGCGTGGAGGGCACCAGCACCGACCACCTGGTCCCGGCGGGGCTCCGCATCGGGGGCGGCACGCAATTGCAGCACGGGGTGTTCGCGCAGGCGGATGCCAACCTGGGGCCGGCGCGATTCTTCGGCGGAATGCGCTACAGTCTCGTGAGCCAGGAAAGCTCGGTCTCCTCGCTCGCCGCCGGGCTCGATATGCACTTCCTCAGTCCGAGTGCCGGATTTGTGGTGGGCCGGCGGCGCCTGCGGGCGCGCGGCTCGGTGTATCGTTCCTTCCGGGCCCCGACGCTGAACGAACTGTTCCGCGAATTCCGGGTGGGCAACACGACCACGCAAGCCAATCCCGCGCTGCGGCCGGAGACCGTATTCGGAGGTGAGGCGGGCGTGGATTGGATCGGCGAGGGCTCCACCCTGCGCTTCACGGCCTATCGCAATTCACTGGACCGGCTGATCACCAACGTCACCCTTTCCAGCGCGCCCAACGCGATCGTGCGGCAGCGAGCCAACGCCGCAGCCGCCGTGAGCCGCGGGTTCGAGGCCGAGTTCCGCCACCGATACCGCGACCTGACCGCCGAATTCGAATACCTGTTCGTGGATTCCCGCTATGTAACCGGCTTCCGGGTGGCGCAAGTGCCCAAGCACCAGGGCGCCGCCACGTTGTCCTACCTGCACGGGGGCACGATGGCCAGCGTGATCCTGCGGGCCAATTCCTACCAGTTCGACGACGATCTCAACACCCTGCGCTTCCGGCTGGGCGGCTACGCGGTGCTGCAGGTGATGGCGCGCCAACACCTGGTGAGATCGCTTTCGGCGGAAGCCGCCGTGGATAACGCATTCGACCGTACCTTTTACGCGGCATTCACTCCCACGCCAAACGTGGGGATGCCGCGCCTGTGGCGCATCGGCCTGCGGTGGGACGGGCGTTTGCGGTAGTTACGGGCTAACAGTTTCGGCAGCGCCCCGTCCTAATTTAGTCATGCAAGTCCCCGCCGATCTTCGCCACGCCGTGCGGTCGTTGCGCCGCGAGCCGGGCGTGTCTCTGCTGGCCATACTGATGCTGGGTCTCGGCCTGGGTACCACCACGGCGGTCTTCTCCCTGGTGAACGGAGTGCTGCTCAACCCGCTTCCCTACCCGGAACCGGATCGGCTTGTTACGATCCGCGAGGTCATCCCGCGCATCGCCCACCTGTATCCGGCCCTTCCGGTGAACGCGCGCCACTTCGTCGAGTGGCGCAATGCCTGCACCGCCTTCCGCGGCATGTCGGCCTTCCAGCCGGCGACGCTGAACCTCACCGGCTCCGGTGAACCCGAACGGCTGGACGCGGCGCTGGTCTCGCCGAACCTTTTCCGGGTACTCGGCGTCCGGCCCGCCCTGGGCCGCGATTTCCTGGATGAGGAAGAACAGGCAGGCGCGAATCGCGTGGCGGTCCTCACGGACGCCTTGTGGCGCCGCCGTTTCCATGCTGACCCCTCGCTGGTGGGCCGCACGATCAACCTCGATGGCCGCGCCTATACGGTAGTCGGAATCCTGGGCGCGAACTTCCGCTTTCCGGACCGCAACGTGTTCGGGCTGGGGCAGAGCGTGGCGCCGCATGCCGAAATCTTCTCCGTCAATATTTTCGATAAGGAAGAACTGGCCGAGATCCTGGGCCGCCACAACTACGGAGTCATCGCGCGGCTGGCCCCCGGCGCGTCGCGCGAGCGGGCGATCGCGCAATTGGAGGCGGTACAGGCGCGGATGGAAGCGCTCGCCGGGGAGAAGGTTGGTCTCCGCGCGCTGGTCAGCCCGCTGCGGGATACGGTGGTCGGCAAGGCGCGGACCGGTCTGCTGGTCCTGATGGGCGCGATCGCGGCGCTGCTCCTGATCGTCTGCGTCAACCTGGCCAACCTGCTTCTCGCGCGCGGAGAACGCCGCAGCCGCGAGATCTCGATCCGGGCCGCCCTGGGCGCCGGGCGCGGCGCGCTGGTCCGGCTGGCACTCACGGAGTCGGCGCTGCTGGCCCTGGCGGGTGGTGTGCTGTCGCTGGCAATCGCGGCATTCGGGATCGACCTGCTGCGCGTCTATGGGCCGCGCGACATCCCACGCCTGGAGGAAGTCGCGCTGGACGCCCGCGTGCTCGCCTTCGCGGGCCTGCTGGTGGCACTCACGGCTTTGTGCTTCGGCCTGCTGCCTGCCTGGCGCGTGGCGCGCGCCGACCCGCAGGACACCCTGCGCGCCGCGGCCTGGGGGACCACCGCCGCGCGCGCCGGCACGCGGCTACGTTCCGGACTGGTGGCCTGCGAAGTGGGATTGAGCACGCTACTGCTGCTCCTGGCCGGCCTCCTGTCGAACAGCCTTTTTCGGATTCTGCGTGCTGACAAAGGCTTCCGCGCCCCCACGGTGCTGGCCGTAGACATCGGCCTGTCGGGTGAGAAGTACCGGGCGGAGGACGCCCGCGATGGCTTCTATCACCGCCTCTTTGAGACCCTGGCCACGCAGCCCGGCGTGGAGTCCGCGGGGATCGTGTCCGCCTTGCCGTTGAAGGGCGAAACATGGATCGACGGCGTCTCGGCGACAGCGGCGGCACGCTCGCCGGAGGTGCAGGTGAATGTGCGATTCATCAGCGCGGACTACTTTCGGACCATGGGCATTCCCCTGCGCGCCGGGCGGACTTTCAGCGACGACGATCGGGGCCGCGCAGTCTCCATCATTTCGGCACGGCTCGCCGCCGCGCTGTGGCCCGGCCAGGATCCGGTGGGCCGCCGGTTCACCCGCGGCAACGACCAGTGGTTCGAGGTGGTAGGGGTTGCCGGCGACGTCCGTGCCATGGCGCAAACGGCGCCGGTGGCCATGATGTACCGGCCATATTGGGATTGGATGCCGCTACGCACAGTCCTGGTGGCGCGTGCCGTGGCCGGACCGTTCACGATCGCCGGCGCCGTGCGGGCGGCCATTCACTCCGCCGATCCCGACATCCCCGTGCCCCGCATGCGCACGATGTCCGACGTGCTGGATGAGAGCCTGGCCACGCGCCGCTTTCAGATGCTGCTGGCGGTGGGTTTCGCCATGATCGCCCTGATCGTGGCCGGCCTCGGCATCTACGCTGTGGTGTCGTATTCGATCGCGCGGCGCACGGCGGAGCTGGGCATCCGCACGGCTCTGGGCGCGCGCGGGGGCGACCTATACCTTCTCATCCTGCGCCAGGGTATAACCCCCGTGGTAGTGGGTCTGGCCTTCGCGATCGCGTGTGCCACGGCCTTCGGGCCGGTGCTGGGCAGCCTCCTGTACGAGGTGCGCGGGCGAGATCCGCTCACGATTGCCGCGGTGGCGGGGCTGCTGGCCCTGGTAGCACTTTCTGCCTGCCTTGTCCCGGCGCGCCGCGCCGCGCGCATCGACCCGCTGGCCGCGCTGCGACACGAATGATGAGACCGGGGGGAGAGGTGGCGTCCACTTCGAGCGGGAATTCGAACTTGCGCGAAGCCGGCTTCAGCGAACGCTGGCGACGGTCACCGGGCCTCTGCGGCGGGTGGCGGTCGCGCGCTGGCTGGAACTCTTGCTCCGCGTGGCGGTATGCGTGGTGGTCCTCCGCGCGGGGGCCTGGGCGCGCGCGGTGGTCGGGATCATCAACAGGTCGCCTTCCATCGCTTCCGGCGACTTCAGGTTGTTCGCCGCAACAATGCTTCCCGCGGAGAGCCCGTAGCGCCTGCCGATCGAGGCCAGGGTCTCGCCCGGCTCCACACGGTGCAACCTCCAGGAATCGCGATGTTCGGCGGGGATGAGTTGCAGAGCGGCAGCGATCTGGTTGCCGGCGCCCCTGGGAACATGCAGCGCGAAGTCGGCAGGGGCCATGCCGCGCAGAATGGCCGGGTTCAGCGACGCCAACTCCGAAAGCGGAGTCTCCGTCAGGTCCGAGACCAGGGCCAAACTGGTAGGAGCGGTGACTTCCACCGTGTCGTACTCCAGGGGTGGATCCATCTGCACGTTATCCAAGCCGTACTCCGCGGCATTCTTTTCCATGATGGTCATGGCCAGAATGATGGGCACGTAGTTGGTCGTCTCGGCGGGAAGGACTCCGCGGCTCCGGAGCTCCCAGAAATCCGCGTACCCCGTGCGTTCGACGGCCTTCTCGACGACTCCCGGACCGCAGTTGTAGGCCGCGATCGCCAGGTACCAGTCGCCAAATTCGGAATACAGGTCGTGCAGGTGGTGCGCCGCCGCGCGTGTGGCCTTTTCCGGATCCATGCGCTCGTCGGTATACGGCGTCCGCTGGAGACCGTACTGCTGGCCGCGCCACGCCAGGAACTGCCACATGCCGCCGGCCGCTTTGCGCGATACGGCGCGCGGGATGAAGCCCGATTCGGCCTGAGCCAGATGGATCAACTCCTGGGGCAATCCCTCCTCATCCAGGATGCGCTGGATCATGGGCCGGTACCGGCCCGAGCGCTCGGTCCCTGCAATCAGGGTCCTGCGCCCGCGGTTCGAGAAGTAATTGATGTATCCCAGAACGGTATCGGTGTACGAGAGCGGCAACTGGGAAACGGTCGCCGCCACCTGCGCGCGTACCTTGTCCTTCAACCTGGGGTCCACGGGGAAGGTCATCGGCAGGATATCTTCGAGGGGGGCCTTTTCGAACTGGTCGGGTTCGAGAGTGGCGGAAGCCCCCAAGCCGGCGAGGTCGAGCCGGTGGATGAGATCCACCATGTCCTCCAGCTTGCTTTCGTAGTCTTCGCGATCTCCGGGGTTATCGTCGGTGGCTTCCAGCATCAGGTCGACGGCATTGTCGAACGCACGGCGAGCGGCGGCGAAGTCGCCGGCCTTGTAGAGGCGCTGTCCCCGCTGGAGGTCCTGGTCCGCCTGGCGGACCTTCGCGTCGCTCATCGGCTTGTGTCTGGGAGGGAGCGGGTTGGTCCGGAGAATGGCGGGCATTTGACGGAGATAGGGATTGGGGGCAGCGACATCGGGAGGAAGGCCGATTTCGCCGGCATTTCCGGAAGCGGCGCGGGAAGCGGGGGGCAGGAACGACATCTGGAACCGCGCTTGCTGGTTGTAACCACAGCTACAGGTAAGGAAAGTTGTACCCATCACAAAAGCAGACAGGTACATCCTGGTTCGATCGTCCATTCAAAGCCCTCGATTTAAGAAAATACGATACTTCTGCGGGACGTCGCCCGGGTTCAACCTAATCGAAACCTAAAAGATACAACAAAGGTATTACAGCGCGCAACCAAAAACTGCCTCACAATGAGGCTAAAAGAGACGGGGCTGTGTCCCTATTCCTCTTCTTCCTCTTCCCCGGCCTTGGCGGCCTTCGCAGCGGCGATGATCTTATCCGATTGCAACTGGGGCACGAAGTCGTAGTGGTCGAACTCCATGGTGAAGGAGGCGCGGCCCTGGGTCATGGCGGTGAGATCGTTCTGATAGTTCAACATTTCCGCCATGGGCACCTGGGCCCGGATGAACTGGGTGCTGCCCCGCGTTTCCATGCCCGAGATACGCCCCCGGCGGCCGTTAAGGTCGCCCATCAGATCGCCGGCGTACTCCACCGGCGCCTGGATTTCCACGTTCATGATGGGTTCGAGCAGCGCTGGTTTGGCCTGTTGCATGGCGGCCTTGAACGCCTTGCGGGCCGCCAGTTTGAACGCAAGTTCCGAGGAATCCACGTCATGGTAGGAGCCATCGTATAGGATAACCTTGAAATCCACCATGGGGTAGCCGGCCAGGAAGCCGTTCTCGGCGGCCTCGAGAATGCCTTTTTCTACCGCGGGGATGTAGTTCTTGGGGATGGACCCGCCGAAGATCTCGTTGACGAATTCAAACCGGGCGCCGCGCGGTAGCGGCTCCATCTTGATCCAGCAATCGCCAAACTGGCCGTGACCGCCGGTCTGTTTTTTGTGGCGGCCCTGCACGTCGGCCGTGCCGCGGATGGTCTCGCGGTAGGGGATCTTGGGCGCCTTCAACGTCACGTCCACGCCATAGCGCTTCTTCAGGCGGCTCACAACCACTTCAACGTGCTGCTGCCCGGCGCCGGCGAGCAGGAATTCCCGAGTCTGCGCATCGCGGTAGAAGCGCAGCGACTGGTCCTCTTCCAGGATGCGGTTGATGGCGTTCCCCATGCGGTCTTCGTCGTTGCGGGACTTGGCTTCGATGGCGAAAGCGATGGACGGCTCGGGCAGTTTCACTGGCGGATAGGTGACGTTGACCCCTTTCTCGGTGAGGGTATCCCCAGTGAGAGTGTCCTTGAGCTTGGCCACCGCGCCGATATCGCCCGCGTGCAGTTCCGTCACCGGCTGCAGCGTCTTGCCTTGCGGGCTGCTGAGGTGGGCCAATCGCTCGGTGGTGCTGCGGGTCGCGTTGTGGAGGTTGGCATCGGTCTTCACGACACCGCTGTACACCTTGAAAAAGGTGATGCGGCCCGCAAAGGGATCGGCCGTGGTTTTAAATACGTATGCCGAAGGCTGTTCGCCATCGGAGATCCTGCGGCTCGCTTCGGTGCCATCGACGGTGGCGGGAATGGCCTCGCGCTCGGTTGGTGCCGGTAGGTTTTCGACGATGAAGTTCAGAATCAGGTCAGTGCCCACGTTGTGCAGGGCCGAGGCGCACAAGACGGGGAAAATCCGCATTTCGCGCACCGCCTGCCTGAGTCCTTCCACGATCTGGTCGGGAGCCAGAGTGCCTTTGTCGAAGAACTCTTCCATCAGGGCGTCATTGCCCTCAGCGACCATTTCAACCAGCGCTTCGTGACCCTTCTGGGCAGCGTCGGCCAGGTTGGCCGGGATGTCCTGTTCCGTGCCCGTGCCGTCGCCATCGTGGGTGTAGGTGTAGGCCTTCATGCGAATGAGATCCACCACTCCGGTGAAGTCGCGTTCGCTCCCGACGGGAATCTGAATCGGAATCGCGGTGCGGCCGAAATGCCCTTGAACGCTCTCCAGGGCGCGCTGGAAGTCGGCGCGCTCGCGGGCAAGCTTGTTGATAATGACGGCGCGCGGGAGTCGGTAGTCGTTGGCGAAGCCCCACACTTTTTCCGTCTGGACTTCGACGCCGGCAACCCCGTCCACCACCACCAGGGCCGAATCGGCGGCTACCAGGGCGGCGTGGGCGTCGTTGATGAAGATGTTGTACCCCGGAGTATCCAGGATGTTGATCTTGGTTTTTTTCCATTCCGCCACGGCGATGGCAGTTGAGATCGTGATTTTGCGCGAGACCTCCTCGTCGTCAAAATCAGTGATCGTATTGCCCTCATCGACGCGGGTCAGACGATTGGTGGCCCCCGTGGTGAAGAGCATACCGGCGGTGAGCGTCGTCTTGCCGGAATCGCCGTGGCCCACCACACCGACATTCCGGATGTCCTTGCTGTCGTATACTTTCACGGGTTTACTCCAGGATTAAAACGGAATGGTAACACGCGGGCGCAGAAGGGTGGGATGGGTTTCCATCCGCTTCCGGCGGCATAGAATCATAGCCGTATGGCTGCACTTCCGGATTCGATTACGGTGGCACAATTGGCCCGAATGCCGGATCGCCCGGGCCTTCGTCGTGAACTCCATCACGGCGAGGTGGCGGTACCGGCTAGTCAGATCTTCCTCAAACACGGAGAAGCAACTGAGGGAACTCATGTCGCTGTGCCTCAGTACCGGCGCTCTCCAGTTTTGGATCGTCGAGCAGAAAAAGAAAACGCTGACCGTATTTCACCGGGATGGTACGCGTCAGGTCTTCGGGGCGGGCACCGAGATTCCGCTCAGCGATTTCGGCCGCTCCACTCTACGCGTCGACGAGATCTTTCAGTAGGGCCGGCCTCCGGCATGCGCGGCCGTGCGAGCGCGCCTAACTCCCCACCACACCCGCGAGCGGGCTGCTCGCGGTGGCATACAACTTCTTCGCCATTCGCCCCGCTTCATACGCCAGGCGGCCCGCTTCCACGGCCAGTCTCATAGCCTGGGCCATTTTCGTGGAGTCTTCGGCGGCGGCAATGGCAGTATTCATCAGCACGCCGTCCGCTCCGAGTTCCATGGCAACCGAAGCATCCGAGGCGGTGCCCACACCGGCATCCACGATCATCGGTACGGCGGTGATCATTTCACGCATGATGCGCAGGTTGGCCGGATTCTGCACGCCCATCCCGGACCCGATCGGCGCCGCCAGGGGCATCACGGCGGCGGCTCCCGCGTCGATCAGCTTGCGGGCGTTCACCACGTCGTCATTGGTGTATGGCAGCACGACGAAGCCTTCCTTCACCAGCACGCGCGTGGCTTCCAGCAGGCCGGCATTGTCCGGGAAGAGCGTCTTTTCATCGCCGATCACTTCGAGTTTGATCCAGTGGGAGAGACCGACCTCGCGCGCCAGCCTCGCCGTGCGCACGGCGTCATCGGCGGTGTAGCAGCCGGCGGTATTGGGGAGGATGAAAATCCTGGACCGATCGATGTAGTCCAGCAGGGATTCCTTGGAGCGGTCGGTAAGGTTCACGCGGCGCACCGCCACGGTGACCATTTCCGCGCCGCTGGCCTCGTGGCATCGCTGCATCTCCTGGAAAGTGCGGTATTTTCCAGTGCCCACAATAAGCCGCGAACGGAATTCCCGGCCGGCGATTATCAGAGTTTCGGACATACGATCATTTTACCGTCACGTTACCCTCAGGCCCGCCCGGGGTCCCATTGGACGCTGTGGTCGCTCATGACGGCGCGGGTTTCGGCGGGAGAATCGATCTGGAAGTATGACCACGGTCCCGGAATCCACGGATACCGCTCCACCACGGACTCATCGACCTCCACGCCCAAGCCCGGCCTGGCCGGCACGACCAGATCACCCGCGCTCAAATCGAGCGGCTGTTTCAGAATCTCGGCGGCCAGGGGGAAGGGGTACATCCCGATCCGGCCGGGGCTCGAATAGCAGGGGTACTCCAGCCATTCGACTACCGTCTCCGGCCAGCAGATGCCCAGGTGCGCGGCAGCCATCACCTCCAGGGCGGTGCCCCAGCTATGGAAGGCGAAGCGCAGTCCCTGGCGCGAGATCTCGCCGAAGAGGCGGCGCCCCAAGGCGTATCCACCCTGGCAGCAGACGTCCATCTGCACGTAGTCGACGGCCCGGGTCAGGATAAGGTCGAGGTAACGCTCCTCGCTCGATTCGTGCTCGCCGCTGGCCAGAGGCACGAGATCCATCTCCTTGAGCCGCAGGTACCCGGAGTGGTCGTCGGGCGGCATCGGCTCTTCCAGCCAGGCGATATTGTACTCGGCCATCTCGCGGGCAAGCTGCTCCACGGTAACGGAGCTATAGCTGCTGTCGCCCATGCGCCACCAGGTATGCGCATCCACCATCAGGTCAAAATCCGGTCCTACAGCCCGACGCATCAGACGGACGGTCTCGACATCGGCTTCCGGGCCTCCGGCAGGACGCATCTTGTAGGCTTTGAAGCCAAGTTTGTTGACGGCGGCAGCCTCGGCCGCGTAGCCTTCCGACGGCATGTACATACCCGCGCTGCCGTACAGGCGGATGCGGTCGCGCACACGTCCTCCCACCAGTTCGGAGACCGGCAGGCCGTGGGCCTTGCCGCACAGGTCATAGAGCGCAATCTCCACGCAGCAATAGGTTTTGGCCACTTCAGGATTGGCGCCGGGGCCATCCAGGAACTGAATGCGGAGCGCGTCGGGATCGCCCAGCGTGCGGTCCACCAGGAAGGGCGCGATGGTCTCGCGGATCTCGCGTTGGGCCCGCTCGCTTCCCGGACCGGGCGCGTAGCCGACCAGGCCCTTGTCCGTATCCACGCGGATGAACATGGCGTCGCGTTTGAGGATGGTCCGCTCTCCTCCGTGGAAAGGCATGCGGATCGGCTCGGGGAACGGGTAGGAAAGCAGGTAAGATCGGACTCCGGTGATCTTCATGAGGACGCCGAATCAGGATAACACGGCGTTAATGACGTTACATCTTCAGCGCGGGATACCCAGCTCGGCCAGAATGCCATCGGCCTTTTGCAGATCCAGCATCCACAGGAAGAACCGGATATCGACGTTGACATTGCGCGCGATCGCCGGGTTGTAGCCGAAATCGTTGGCGACGTTCTCCCAGACCCGATCGAAATTCAGGCCGACCAGCTCGCCGCGGCCGTTCACCACGGGGCTGCCGGAGTTGCCGCCGGTGGTATCGGCATTGGCCAGGAAATCGAGCGGGATCTGCTCCGGCTTCACGCGTTTCGCCGCCTCGAGGATCAGCGCCGGAACCGCAAACGGCTCCTCACCGGTGTGCTTTTCGAGCATGCCCGCGAGCGTGGTATGGGGGTGTATAGGACGCCGTCGCGCGGGACATAGCCCTGGACGTGGGCGAAGCTGACCCGCAGCGTGGAATTGGCATCCGGCGCCACCGGCTTGCCAGCATACGTAATGACCGCCCGGCGCCATTCGGGGCGGAGCCGGGCAATGGCGCCATCATGGGTCTGGGTTGCGGCCTGCCAGGCGCGCAGCTCAGGTCCCAAAGCGAATGCCAGCTCGAGCAACGGGTCTTTGCGGGCGCGCAGTTGCTCGGTGGTCTCCTGGAACATTTTGAGCCGCTCGTCTACGTTCGTTACCTTGGTGGCGGCATAGAGGGCCGAGACAGCGGGCTTGGCGCGGTCGATCGCGGCGATGCGCTCGCCTTCGAGCTTCGACGCCCTTTCGACCCAGGAGGAGAACAGGGCCTGGTCGGCGGGCCGGTAGAAGCTCTTCTGTTCGCGCTCCAGCCGGGCGTGGAGGACAGGCAGGGCGCGGTTCATATATTCCGGATCGCGTTCGGCATCCGGCTTGGCGCGTTCGTCTGCCAGCCGCACCAGGGTGGTGGCGTGTTTGAGCGCCAGCGGTCCGGCTGCAATCGCCTGGAACAGGAAATCCCGCGCGGCGGTTCGACGCTGCCCGGCTGCCAGGCGGTCGAGCTCCTGCTTCGCGGAGATGGCGCCGGCGAATTCGCCGATGTCGGGAAGCCCAGGCCAGGACGGCCGCATCCTGTTCCTCCTGCTTTTCAATGATCCGGCCGCGCGCCAGGCCCGCCAGTTGGCCTAGCGCGTTGGTGTGCGAGTTGTTCAGGCTCTTGAGGGTGGCCGCCACGATGATGGTGCCTTCGGCATCGCCCTTGGTAGTGGCATCCAGCAAGCGGATCCACTCTCCGTAGACCTGCTTTACGAAGCCCGAACCGGAAATCCCGTTCGTTCGCCATTTCCTCGGCGGTGAGGGAGCGCATGGTTCGCCCCGGGTACCCGAGCACCATCACGAAATCACCGGCTTTCACGCCGGCGCGGGAAATCGGGAAATAGAATTCGGGCTGGTAGGGCTTGCCGTTGCGGTAGGCCCGGGCCATGGCGAAATCGCCGGTATGGCGCGGCCAGCGGAAATTGTCGGGCTCGCCGCCGAACTCGCCCACCGCGCGCGGCGGCGCATAGACGAGGCGGACGTCGGTGAGTTCCAGGCCTTCCGCCAGCACGTACTGGAGCCCGCCATCGAAGGCGGCCACGTTGCAGCGTACGCCGGGCGTTTTTTCGCAGGCGGCGACGAGCGCCTTCTGTTTGGCCTCTATCGCCTTCAGCCTCTCCAGGTCGCCGGCGCCGGGGGGCACCGCGGAATTCACTTCTCGGGTCACATCGGTGAACCTGCGCGGCACGATGACACGCGTGGTTCGGCCCGGCAGCTCCTGCTCGCGGGTCTGGGCGATGAAGCCCTCAGTGATGAGGTCGCGCCCGGGGCGGCTGTGTTCCTGGAGGATTCCGAAGAGGCAATGGTGATTGGTCAGGATCAGCCCCGTGGAGGAGACGAATCCGGCCGAGCATCCACCGATGTTCACCGCACCGGCGAGCAGTCCGGTACCGCGCTGCGGATCCCATAGCCGGGAGACCGGCAGTTCCAGCCCCATCTTTGTGAGCCACGCGGGGTCGAGTTCGAGAACCTGCCGCGGGGTCCACTTTCCTTCTTCACCGGAAGTGATGGCGGCGGCCATAACAAGGCACGCCGCAAGCCGCCACCTGCGATCCATCATGAGCATCCACGATAGCAGGCCGCACGATCCCCGAGGCTGGGGGTGGTATAACGGCACGTATGGCGATTGCGGGCGACTGGAACAACGCGTGGCACGATATCAGCCGGCTCCTGATAGCGTACCTTCTGGCACTCCCGGTGGGGTGGCATCGCGAGCAGGAAGCCCAATCTATCGGCGTGCGCACGTTTCCCCTGGTGGCGATGGCGAGTTGCGGCTACGTACTGCTCTCGACGCCTCTCTACCATAGCAGCCCCGACGCGCAGTCGCGGGTGATTCAGGGACTGGTAGCCGGCATCGGTTTTATCGGCGGCGGAGCGATTCTCAAGGCCGAGGGCAACGTACACGGCACGGCAACCGCGGCGAGCATCTGGAACACCGGCGTGGTGGGGGCCGCGGTAGCGCAGGACCGGTTCTTCATGGCGGCGGCTCTGGCCGCAGTCAACCTTTTCGCGCTGCGCGTGCTGTTGCCGCTCAAGCTGAAGCTTGACCAGCGTGCGGCGTTGAAGAAGGCGGACCGAGACCGGTAAACCGCTCCACACGCGAGACCAGGACTCCGGTGAGCACCACCACCACGCACCCGACTACGTTGTACCAGAGGAAGGCAAGGTTGGTGAAGTACCAGCACGCGAAGATCGCCGTCTCCCCGGCCAGGACGCCCCAGAAGGCTCCGCGCGCCCTCACTCGCGGAAAAAAGAAGGCCAGCACGAAGACTCCCAGCATCCCGCCATAGAAGAACGAGCCAAGCACGTTGACCGCTTCGATGAGCGATCCCATGCGTTTGACGTATTGGGCGGAAATCACGGCGTAGGCTCCCCAGAAGAGCGTCGCGGCGCGGCAGGCCGAGACGAAATGCCGCTCCGTGCCGCTGGCCCGCACGTGCCGCTGATAGATATCGATGACGCTCACGGTGGCGAGCGAGTTCATCTCCGAAGAGATGGACGACATCGTCGCGCCGAGAATCACGGCCAGCACCAGCCCCACCAGCCCGGCGGGCAGGTAGTGGGTGACGAACGTGAGGAAGATGTAATTGGTGTCGTTGACCTTCTTGCCTCCGGCCTGCTCCACGAGGGAGAAGCTCTCGCGCCGCGCTGCGTCGAGATCGTGTTGAGCGCCGCCGTACTCCGCGAGGGCCTCCTGCCGCAGGACGGGATCGCCCTGGCGGCGGGCGGCGACGATCCGGTCGGCTGCCGCTTTGCGCTGCTCGAAAGCGGCATCGTATTTCCGCGCGACTTCCTGATAGGCGGGCGCCACCGCCGGGGCATCCAGTTTGCGAAGCTCGGTGCTCTCAAAGATGATGGGCGGCTTCTGGTAGATGTAGAACACGAACACCATCGCCCCGATGAACAAAATGAAGAACTGCATGGGGACCTTGGCAACGGCATTGAACAGGAGACTCAGCCGGCTCTGGGCGATCGACCTGCCGGTGAGATAGCGCTGCACCTGCGACTGGTCCGTACCGAAATAAGCCAGGGCCAGGAACATGCCGCCCAGGAGGCCGCTCCAGAGGTTATAGCGGTCGTTCCAATCGAAATGGAGCGTCACGGCGTTGAGCCTTCCCGCCGCTCCGGCGAGGCTCAGGGCATCCGGAAACGAGACGTGCGAGGGCAGCAGAAGCACCGCGCAGGCAAGCGCTGCCATCAGCCCGAAGGTCATGACCAGCATCTGTTGAAAATGGGACCAGGCGATGGCCTTGGCGCCGCCCATGGTGGTGAAGGTAACGGCCACCCCGCCCATGATGAGGGTAGTCAGCCAGTCGGGCCAGCCGAAGATCACGGTGAGCACTACGGCCGGAGCATACAGCGAGATCCCCAGGGCTAGTCCGCGCTGGATGAGGAAGATGGCGCTCACCAGGGCCCGGGTCCGGGTATCGAAACGTTTCTCCAGGTACTGGTAGGCGGTAAAGACGCGTGCCCGGTGGAATAGAGGAACGGCGGTGAGCGAAAGAATCACCATGGCCAGGGGGAGACCGAAATAGAACTGCACGAAACGCATTCCGTCCACGTAGGACTGGCCGGTGGTGGATATGAACGTGACGGCGCTGGCCTGGGTGGCCATGATGGAGAGTGCCATGGCATGCCACGGCATGGCGCGGCCGGCGAGCAGGTAGGAGTTGACATTGGGACTGCCCCGCCCGCGCCACAGTCCGTACAGCACCACGTACGCCAGCGCGCCGCAGAGAACCAGCCAGTCAGCGGGCCGCATCGTTCGGTACCGGCGAGCCTGCGGACATCGGGGTCAGCTGCACTGCTGGTCTTCTCCTTCGCTCAGGATAGGCTTTTCTGAAGACGAACGGTGGGGGGCAAAGGTATCGTGCGGGCGGCAGCGCTGAGGCGTGCAGCGGTGGCGAGGAGAGTGCGGCTCGCTATCGCAGAGCGTCGCGGCCGGCGAATTCACCGTTGCGGCGAGGTAGCGGCGGCCACGGCCAACACTCGGGATTCCGATCTCGTACCTTGGTAGCGGCAAGAGGTCTCGAATTCGGTGGCGATGGCTA
This sequence comes from Bryobacterales bacterium, assembly GCA_963719195.1. Taxonomy (GTDB): domain Bacteria; phylum Acidobacteriota; class Terriglobia; order Bryobacterales; family Bryobacteraceae; genus DASQZT01. Next base: position 103,808 of record CAVRBB010000003.1, read on the forward strand.
CCCGGAAGCCGATGGTCTCGCTGGGCTGCGCCGGGTTGAAATGGCGGCGGCAGGCGATCCGGGCGTAGACTTTCGGGTCGCGGAACGAGCCACCGCGCGCGGCGTGCTCCACGGGCTGCCCGCTCTGGGCGCCGCGGCATCGCACATCGTCCCACAGCAGCCCGCGCCGATTCCAACTCAGGGTTCCGCTGACATCGGCGCACCATTCGGCGACATTGCCGGCCATATCGGCCACGCCAAACGGACTGTCGCCTTCGGGCGAGTAGTAATCTACCGGGGTGGTTCCGTTGCGGCCGCTCTCGATCGTGTTGGCCTTTTCCGAATCCCAGGTGTTGCCCCAGGGATAGACACTCTTGTCTTCAAGGGCGAGCGAGTTCTGGGTGGCGGCGGTTTCCCATTCCGGTTCCTTGAGCAGGCGATACGGCCTGTAGGGCATCGCTTTTCTCAGCCACATGCAGTAGGCGGCGGCATTTTCCCAGGTAAGCGTGGTGGCCGGATGCCTCTCGAGTCCCTGGGGAAACGTCCACTTGGGATCGGGGTTCATCTGCATTTCCCGATCCTTGTTCCAGGCCCGCACGTACGCGTGGTACTCGCGGCTGAAGGAGACACGCCGCACGGTCACCATCAGGAACAGATCCGGCCGTTCGAGCACTCCGCTGTACCCGTCCCTGTTCGGAATCAGGAGAGGTTCGGCATCCGGACCGCGCGAGCCGGCCGGCGTGAATTGAACCGAAAATTTCTCGGCGCCGGCCTCTTCGCCTTCGCCAGCGACGATCTCGAGTTCGACGGCGCCGCGGAGCCTGTCCCGGTCCATCAGGGGGATAGCGATATACCGCCGGTCCATTTGCAGAGAATCCCACCAGAGCCGGAAGAACGGCTCGGCGTAGGCTTCGTATTCAACGATACCGTACGGCTCGGAGCGAGACTTCCCATCGCGGAATTGCGCGACGAACGCAGCGTACTGTTCGTTCGTGACCGGGAAGCGGCCGATGCGAAAAGCGGGAATTTGAATATCCACCACCGGCCGCTCCAGATCGGCGAAATCGGCTTCCAGATTCTCCTGCCTCGCCGCGGCGAGTTGGGCGGGCCCGGTTCCCAGAGAGTGATGACGCGCCGGCATGTTCAGGGTGCCTGGCTCGGAGCCTCTTCCCGCGTAGGCGGATTCCAGGGCCTCGCACGCCGCTTCAATTTGCCGCTCTTCCGCCTGGCTGGGCAGGCCCGGCGGTGTGCTGAACACCCCACGCGATGTCAAGCGCAGCCGCTGCTGGTACAACCTGCCCCAGTCCGGCTCGGACTCGATCTCGCGCCATACGGCGAGTTGGTTGGCGAACTGCTGCTGTTGATCGGGCCCGCCGGACAACAGGAGGGCCCTCGCGCGGCTGCCGCCTCGGATTTGACCGGCCCCAGCCCCGGCGGCGTTGCCCATATAGATGTAGCTGCCAATCAGCGGCCGATTGGAGCGATGCCCGAATCGATAGTCTCCCATCACCAGGATGGTGTCCAGGGCCTGGCGATCGGCATCGTCCAGCTTAGGGGCGTCGTTGGGCGCCGGAGCGGACGGCCACGCGGGATCACGCCGCTTGCGGATGCCATCGCTTTCGAGCCGCCACAGATAGCTCGTATCGCGGGCAATGTATGCCGCCAGCTCGGGGAACCGCATCTGAATCGTCAGCCATTTGGATAGCAGTTCCGGCTTGAGCATGTCGATTTCCCAACGCTCCACGAGACGTTCCGTCAGTTCCTGAAGGGTGGAGTAGCTTTGCGCGGCCCGCTTGAGCGCGCGGGGGTTGGCCTCCATTCCTTTCAGGAAGATATCGCCCGCCTCCGCCGGCAACTGGCCGACAAAAGCGCCCGCAGCGGCCTCGCTCAGCGGCGGCAACTGGAACGGCACCTGCACGATCTTGTCCAGGTAACGGAGCGCTTCGACGTCCTTCTGGAATCGGTACGCCTGCTTGATGGCCCCACAGACAATCGACCGGTCCATCCCCAAAACGTAGGCGCACTGACGGTTGGCGGTGAAAAGCTTGATTGCTTCCAGCACCTCGGGGATGACCTTGGGGGAGCACCGGTCCAGATCGTCGATGAAAACAACGAGCACTCCGTTTGGCCCAACAAGGTCGGTCACGAAACCGGCAAACTGCTGATCCAGCCGTGCCAGCTCGCTGATGCGAGCACGGTAGGAACCGGTCTTCAGCGTGGCCTTGATGTCAAACGGAAGCGCGGGACGCAGAACCTTGAGCTCCTTATAGATGGTCCAAGCCAAGGCAACGCCCAGCGCCACCGTCGGCCACCCCGGCGTTCGGATCAGCTCCACGATGGTCTTCCACTTGACCTCCTGCTTCGGGAAGTACGTGCCCGCCAGCACGACCGCTACGACCACAGCGAGAAACCAGACATTCTTAACCAGTTGAGGGAAGTCGATTTTCTTCCACAGCGGCACGTCCGCTCGAATTCTGCTGATCAGCCTCTGGAGAAATGCGTGCCAGACGTCCTCCTGGTTGGTCAGTTGCCAGACGTTGATCCAGATGGTGCGGATGCGAAGTCTTCGCGCCGGTGACACACGCCCTATCGTGTGGTTCCGCGGTGTTGGGACCGGTTGCACACCCGGGGACGCCGGCCCGCGCCGGTTCCGCCTCAGCCGCCGCAGCAGGAACCGCATCCGGGTCGAGAGACGCCTCCATACAGATGTCGAACGTTTCCAGGGGTTCAGGTACGCATCGATGAGGCGCATCAGGCTGGTCTTGCCGCTGCCCCAGGCGCCGAAGATGCCTATGGCCACTGGAGGCTCGGTCTCCAAGATCTGCCGGGCAAGGGTGCCAGCGTAATCGGTGTAGTGGAGCTTGTCATCCGAAACCGAAATAATCGGCTCGTCGTTGGGCCGCTCGGGCCTCGGCCTTTCGGGCGGCGTGAAGCCATACGGCTTACGATTGCCCGGTGCGTCGTTGGACCGCCCCGGGCCCCCGGCACTTGCTGCCGGAGCATTACTCAAGGTAGGTCTGGGGCAGGCCGGTGTCAAGCCCCGCGACAGCCTCATCGAGGGCCGTCGACTTCCACGCCGGCGGCCTCGATATTATTGAGCTCCAGTTGCAACTCCGTCCGGCTAGCCGTCAGCGAGGTCAGATCGTCGCCCAACCGGGCGATCTCATCCACCGATGCGGCCGTCAACAAGGCCGCCTCGACGGTTGTGATCGATGTTTCGACGGCCGAGAGCTCGGCCCGAATCCCATCCATTCTCTGTTCGCGGTCCATGAGTAGCTACGAGCCCTCCTTCTTCTTGTCGGCGCTGGCGCTGCAAGCCTTCTCCTTTTGCAGGTCGTTCAATGCGTCGAGCGCGGTCTGCGCCTCCTTTTTGGCGGCATCGGTCGAGGCACTTTTCACCCCGGCTTCTTTGGCGGTGATTTGCCCGGTGAGGCTGTCGCAAACCCGCTTGTGGAAGTCGTCTGTGGTCTGCTGAGCGAATTCCGTCAGCCCCTTCAACTGCTCTGTGAGGCCGGGCTTTGAGGCGAGGGCGTCGAACGCCTCCCGCAAGGCGGCGATCTTCTCTTTCTCGATCTGGAGGGCCTGTATCTTCTCCAGGAACCGGGACTCGGCGTCGATACCGGCCAGAAGCAAGTCGCGCTGGACGACGTAATCCGCGCGGGCGTAGTCGCGCACCGCGTCGCGCCAGCGGCGTGGGTCCTTGCGGCCGTCGAGGACATCGAGCGCCAGGCCGCGGGCGCGTTCGATCCGCTCCTGTTCGAGGTTCGAGTACCCCTGTTCGCGCGCGGCTTCGGCCTCAATCTGCGCCTGCCGGAGATAGGCTTTCGTTTCGGAGGCGACCTTGAGCCGCAGTTGCCGCTCATAGGCGTCGAGGACGTCGCGCGTCTCCCGGGCCATGCGCAGGGCCGTCTCGTCGCAGGCGGCGAATGCGAGCGAAAACAACAAAATGAAGGCGCGAAGCCATTTCATACGATTGCCCTCATTGCCTGGCCGCGAGCGCCGGCAGCGAAGCGGCCACGGAGAAGTAATACAACAACTCACCCACGTCCTTGGCCTTCAGCCCGGATCTCCAATAAATCGCCAGCCGCCCGGCGGCGGCGCGGGCGGTCTGCTCGTACGCCGCGGCGTTGACGGCGCTTCGCTGGATGGAATACCGGCGCTCTTCGAGGCTTTTCCGCAGCGCCGCGAGGTCCGCGCTGGTTTCCTGCTGCGCGGCGACGGCGGCTGCATAATGCAATGCGAAGAGAGCGAACTCGAGGCGATCGCGCTGGGCCTGCGCCTTCAGGTTCAGCAGCGTGTCCTCGATCTTTTCACCCGCCGGGAATCGGCCCGCGTAAGCGCGAGCACGATCCACGAGTGTTTTGATGTCGCCGGTCTCGAGCGCCTGGCGGGCCCGTATTAGGCCCAGCGTTTTCCAGTGCTCTTCCTCCACGCGTAGCAACTCCACCTCGGTTCGCAGCGGATCGGGGCGCAAAGACGCCACGGGCACGCTGACGGCGGCGGACGCGGCCAACATGCCTTTCACCGATTCGAACAGTTTTTGCACGCGCTCGAGCGAGGCGCCTACCTCGTTGAGAGCGGTGGTTTTCGCCGGGTTTTCCTTACCGGCGATGTCGGCGGCGAAATCCACCGCTTCTTTAGCATCACCCAGGTGCGAGACGATCCCGGCGATGAACTCCTGGCCTTCCTGATCCTTCGCCTGGATGTCCTGAAGAAGCTTGGGAATCGTGGCGGCACGAGCCTTGATCTGGTCCAGCCGTTCCGCGGCGGCGGCCTGTTCCGCTCCGATGTCCAGGAACTTCGCGATGTGCGTGTCGACGCGATTGAGCACACGCGCCACATCGCCCCACGTGCTGAAACCGTTGAGGGCGGCCCGCATTCTGACCTCCTGCCAAAGCAGGATAGTCTGCAACTGCTGTTTGCCGAGTTGTTCCAGGTTCTTGAGCTGTGTCTCGAACAAGCTGCCGCTGAGGATGTTCTTGGAAGCGGCGGCAGCGGCCTCGGCCTGCACGTCGCGGGCATCGTCGTGCAACGCGCGCTGGGCGAAACCCGGGCCCCCGGCCAGGGTGGCCCAAAGCAGCGCAAGGCCACATGTGTTCCGCATAAGCGCTATGCAAGTGTACCATGGCTGAGATAAATCAGAGCTGAATATCTGTTTGTAGCTGTCTAGAGCGAGCCGCGGAGGCAGGCGCGGGCGGAATCAAGAACCTGCGCCGCTGAATCCGAACGGCAGGCAATCGGCGAAGACGTCCTGAAAACGCGGGTCGGAGGCGAGGGGAATGTGCTCGGTGCGGGCTCGGATGCCAGCGGTCCAGGCGTCGCGGCGGGAGAGGTTGAGCAGCGCCATTTTCACCCAGCGGAGTGAGGCGTTGCCTACGGGGAGGACCCGCCCGGCCGCAACATCAAGCAGGCCGATGCGGCGCGCGCTTTCGATCTGCACGTAGTTGCCGAAGGCGCCGGCGAGGTGGACTGTTTCGATATCGGGCAGCGCCGCGCCCCAGCGGTCGAGCAGAATCCGCAGCCCGGCGGCGATGGCGCCGTCCACGTCCAGCACCGGGCAACGGCGCCGCCCGGCGGCCCGCGGAACGGACGAGACTATCGATCCTCGTCATTTCGGGTCCTGCAACAGGACTCCGAAGTCGTGAACTCCAGTCCGTCATCCGGGAGCCATTGAGATAGACGTCGCGCCGATCCTGTCTCGCTGGATACACTCGGCGAGCCCTCCCAAGTTGCAGGGCCCCGCTGCCCCCACGCATAATCAAAGCCATGAACAGGGATGCACTCAGGGCAGCTCAGGCTCCGCTCAAAGACCGCTATCGTTCCGAACCCACCGCCGGCATCGTCACTCTCAAAGCCGAAGGCCGCATCGGCCAAGGCATCACCTGCAGCATCCAGACCGGAAAGGCGCTCGTCGAAGCCGGCCTGCATCCTGCCAGTGGAGGACCCGGCACCTTCGCCTGCTCCGGCGATATGCTGCTCGAGGCCCTCGCCGCTTGCGCCGGAGTCACTATGGCCGCCGTCGCCACTTCCATCGGCGTCGACCTTCGCGGCGGAGTCGTCCGCGCCGAAGGAGACCTCGATTTCCGGGGCACCCTCGGCGTCTCCAAAGAAGCTCCGGTCGGTTTCCGCGATATCCGGCTCCAATTCGAACTCGATACCGACGCACCCGCCGACCAGGTCGAAACCCTCTGCCGCCTCACCGAACGCTACTGCGTCGTCTACCAAACCCTACGCCAGCCTCCGCCCATCGCCGTCTCCCTGAATGGCAACCGCAACCAGAATGAATCCTCTACCCGGGAAGCTGCACCCACTTCGTAACTCGTACTCGGGTCTATCCCCGCGCGCCCTCCAGAAGCTTGCACCGCCCCTCGGAAAGCCTCATCCCTCACTTCTGCCCGCCTGAAATGCGTCACCCTCACGCTGCTGCCCGGTGGCTCACCGGCCGTCACAACGGCCCCAGCAAGCCTCGAAGCTCCACACCTGGGAGATGGCCCCGCCAGCGTCGCGTGGTCGCCCGAGTCTGGGCGACTTCCCGTGCCTGCTGCTGCCCGTTGGTTTTATTTCAGCATATGGGTGGTGTGCATCCAGGTGATGACGCTCGCAGGCCACGTGGTGACCGGCAGCGCGGTCCGGCGGAGTCCGTACCCGTGCCCGCCGGCAGCGTAAATGTGCAGTTCCGCGGGGACCTTGGCGTTCTTCAGTGCCATGAAATAGACCACGGCGTTTTCTACATGCACCGGGTCATCCTCCGCCTGCACGATGAAAGAGGGCGGGGTCTGCGGCGTAACGGGGATGTCCGCGTTGGCCGCGAAGTTCTTGTCCGCCAGGGCGAGGTACCCCGGGTACACAATCACCGCGAAGTCAGGCCGGCAACTGGCGCTGTCGGCGGTGTCAACCGCATCATACAGCCGGTGGTCGAAATGGGTGCTGAGGGCGGCGGCCAGGTGCGCGCCCGCCGAAAAGCCGAGTACCCCGATGCGGTTCGGATCGATATGCCATTCCGCCGCGCGCGAGCGGACGATCCCGACGGCCCGCTGCGCATCCTGTAGCGCCGCCGAAGATTTCGGATACGGGCCCGTGTTCGGCACGCGGTACTTCACCAGCGCGCAGGTGATGCCGGCGGAATTGAGCCAGTCGCATACTTCGGTGCCTTCCAGGTCAATGGCGAGGATGCGGTATGCGCCGCCCGGAAACACCACCACGCCGGCTCCAGTGTTGTTCTGCCGCGGCGCATAGATGGTGAGGGTGGGGCTCGATACGTTGCCAAGGCGAATGATCGGCTTTCCCGCGACCAGGTTGTCCTTGGCGGTGGTCATGTCGGCCTCCGCAGGCGGGCTCGCCAGAGCCCCCGGCGCCCCATGGGGCCACAGCGGCAACGTGAGATGCCCGGGTGCGGGTTCCCAGGCGGGTTTTTGCGCGAACAGGGCGGCGGAACTACCTGCCAGAATCGCAACCATCAGCAGACGCTGGTACATGATCGCATCATCGCAACCCCGGCACCGGGTTCGCAAGGATAAGCCACAACGGCTCTCGCGGAGGTGGCCTCCGCGAACCTGTTTCGGGCAACCGGCGAACGACGCAATCGCCCGGCCGCGTGCATGCGCATGTAGTCGCCCAGGAGTGCTCCCCCAATACAGCCATCCAGCAAGCGGGTACCGAGGAGATCGAGAGCCTGCGGTTCCCCCGGAGCGATTCGTCGCAGACGACGGCCGGGCCGCCAATGCCTCAATGACAGACGGGGCCGCCAACCCCGCTCGCCAGGTGCTCCGGGTTGCGGAGTCTGTCTTCGCCCCGCCACCGAACCTCGGGCCGCGTTTCCCGGGCTGGTAGCTCTCGTGGCGCGAAGCCAGAGCCCATGGAGCCACCCTACCCTATCGAAAATTCTGCACGAGCATCAGGTCGGTTTGGCTCTGGTCCGTCTTGGGGTAGAGGATGTACTTGCCATCGGGGGAGACCGAGAACTGGTGTCCGCTGCCGAGGTCCCAGGAGTTGAGGCGGAACACAACGGAGCTTTTTTTGGTGGCGAAATCGTAGAACGATACCACGAGGGAACGCACGCTGCGCTGTAACTCGACGTAGTAGGCGCCCTTCTTGGTGAGTTGCAGGGTGGTGACCCAGCCCAGGTCGTGCTCGGGGACGATGGCCTCTTCCGCTTCTCCGCCGGTGGCGGGGACGCGCCAGAAACTGCGGCGGGTCCGGAAGTAGACGTATTTGCCGTCGGGCGATTCCACCGGCTGGGCCGGTCCCATTTCGCGGTCCTTGAGGATGGGCTCGGGGTTGCCGCCGTGGTAATCGGCCTTCCAGATCTGGCCGCGGGAGCTGAAGTAGATGGTTTTGCCGTCGTGCGACCAGGAGGCATTGCCGCTGCCCAACAGGACCCGGGTGGGTTTGCCGCCGGCGACGGGGATGGTGTAGAGGTCCTGCCCGCGTTCACCGCGCGCGTCGAAGAGCAGCGTCTTGCCGTCCGGCGACCAGCGGAAGCGGCCGATCGGCGGGCCGTTCAAGTGGGTCACCTGGGTGCGATTGCCGCCATCGGCGTCGCTCACCCAGATTTCGTCGTTGCCGGTCTGGTCGGAGATGTCGCCGATGCGCTTGCCGTCGGGGGACCACGCGGGTGAGGACTCGCGGCCGGAGGAACGGATGAGAGGCCGGTCTTCGGTCGGCGGATCGGTGAGCGTGGCGCGCCAAATGGCGGAGACTCGCGGGCTGTCGGCGTAGGCCAGGATGTGACCCCTGGGCGCCACGGCGGGATATTCGGCGCGGTGGCCGGCAATGGTCAACTCGCGAGGGCTGCCCCCGAAAGCGGGCACGCGCCACAAGCGCCAACCGCCGATGCGGCTGGAGGAATAAACCAGGTCGTGTCCGTCGGGGGTCCAGGCGGTGCCGTGGATGGCGCGATTGTCGAAGGTCAGCCGGCGCACGCCGTGGCCGGAGAGATCGCAGAGCCAGATATCGGCCGCGTCGTTGCCGGTGCTGCGAACGAAAGCGACCGATCCGCCGTCGGGAGCCACGGCTGGCGTGGTATCGCTCTCGGCGCCCTCGGGCGGACTCGTGATGCGGGTGATCTTGCCGGAGTCGATGGAAACCACGGCCAATCCCGGCGCGAGCTTCTCGGCGGCGTGGACGATGACCAGGGATTTGCCGTCGGGTGCCCAGTCAACCGCAGGCAGAGGCTGCGATTCATCACCCGCAATCGCGGTCTCCGCAACCGTCTTTTCGGCACCTCCGCCGGCGGGCACGACGATATACCGGCCCTGGGTGCCTTCGACGCGCAGAAAAGCGATCCTGGACCCATCCGGCGACCACACGGGACTGACGTCGTTGGCCGCGCCTTCGGTCAACTGTCTCGGAGTATCGGTGGAGACGGCGCGCACGAAGACGTGGAACATCTCCACTTTGGCCACGCCGCGCGCGCTGTAGGCGACTCGCTGGCCGTCCGGCGAGAAGGCAGGGTAGACCTTGGTGCCGGGCTCGGTCGTGAGCGGCACGCGCTTTTGTTCCACGGGAGGGCCGGTAGCCAGGCGGCCGAGGACGGTCACGACGGCGCCCACGGAGCATAGGGCCAGGGCCAGCATCACCGCGGGGCGGCGGAAGAACGCGCCAGTGGGCATACGTTTCGATTATCCCAGGATGCGCTGCAACCAGGCCCCGACGATGGGGCCGCCACGGGAGGGCACACGATGGCCGCCATCAAGGAGATGGAACTCGACATCCTGCACGCGAATACGCAGCCGGCCGGGATATTGTTCCGTGACCCCAGGAGGATAATACTGGTCTTCGCGCCGCGCGAGATGGAGGACGGCGGCCCTTACCGGCTGGTAGGGAGCGGTTTCCCAGTCGCCGGGAAGGCCACCGCAGACCCCCACCACGCCGCGGACGGCGTCGGTGCCGGTGGCGGCAAACCGATAGTTGAGGGCAACGGATTGAGAAAAGCCCACCAAGATGCGGCGCTCGGGAGGTATCCCGTTCTCGCGTCCGGCTTCATTCAGTACGTGGAGCACCATATCGTGGTGCAGGCGAATGGCGGATGGCGCGTGGCGGCTGGCGATCCAGCCGCAGCCGACTTCCGCCGTTCCCGAGCCGAGGAAGAACTGGTTGGGCCCCTCGAGGGATGCCAGCACGTGCTGCCTTCCGAACATCTTCTCCGTGAGTTGCAGCATGGTCTCGGGAGTCTGCGCGAAGCCGTGCAGGGCCACCACCAGCAGGGTGCCGGAGTCGACCGCATCGGGCTCACGCAGAAGGTAGTGGCAATCGAGACGCGCCGAGAACGTGCAGTGGCGGGCGGCGTCCATATCGACACTACTGTACCGTAAGCTTGACCGGCGGGCTGGAAACGCCGTTGATGGTGACGACCACCGGCTGCTCGCCGGCGGCCACCGAATCCGGTACGAGAAAGTTCACCTGGACCGTGCCCGCGGTGTTGGGCGCGAGGGCGGCGAGTTGGACGAAGGCCGGGACTCCGCCCACGGTCACCGTCAGCGGCAGTTGTGGCCGATAGGGGCTCGAGGTCACCGGTGAGGGGGCATAATATGCGGTCTTGAGGAGGCTGGTCACCTCACCGCCGCCGGTCAGAAACAGCGTGGCGTACGTGCCGGCCTTGGCGGTGGCGCTGGGTATCAGGTTGCCGGAGGCGTCGGCGAACACACCCGGCGCGGACGGGGCGATCTGGAACTGGAAGGCGGCGATCTGTCCATTGTTGTTGATGCCAAGCACAGCCGGACCCGCGCCGGTGGAATACGGAATCTGGATATTCAACTGCGACGGCGTCACATAAAGCAGGGGCGCGCCAATGCCGTTGACGGTGGCGGTCACGCCGCCCAGGGAGTAGGGCAGCGGGCTACCGGAGGCCTGCGCGGTGGAGTCCGCCAGGTTTTTCCCGAAGACCGAGAGCAACATGCCGGGGCTGGCCGTTGCCTGGTAGGACGCCGCATTGCCTATACCCGTGATGAGCGTGCCGGACGCGCTGCCGCCCAACACGAAGACGACCGGCACAATGACGGATTGGGGAATAGCGTCGGGCGATTGCAGCACCAGCATGGCACGGTAAGCGCCCGGGCCGAAGCCCGCCCCGTTGGCGGTGACGGTGAGTTGCGCGGGACCGGTGCCAGACAGGCGCGACACACTCAGCCAGGCCGTGGTGCGATTGGCGGGAAAGACGGAGGCGGTCCACTGCTGCGTCTTGTCGGCGATGTCCACGGAGAGGGTGGACTGGGCCGGCTGGTCTGCACGTTCCGCAGCCAGGTTGACCACCGCCGGGGAAGCCGCGATCCTGGTCGGGTTGGAAGGGGGAGCGGTGAAAGTGACGGTCACATCATGGGCGGTCTGGTAGGTCCCGCCGCTGAGCAGGTAGGCGGTGATCAGCGTGGAGGCGGGGGGCGTAATCCCGCCAAAACATAATTTCCCCTGGACGGAGTTGTAGGCATCGACGCGCCCCGTCCCGAAGATGGCGGCAAGCTGGCTGGTCATGTCCACGCCGCCGACCACCAGGCGATTAAGGACGTTGAGATATCCTCCCAGTTCGTCGATGTTGAGCTGGACCGCCCACTGGCAGGAGGGGTCGCCTGACGTGTCCTGGGTGACGATCGACGGCGTGGCAGTGAGTTGGAAGTCCAGTATGCTCGGGACGCCCTGATACTGGACGGACACGTCGCGAGACCAGGTGCGGCCGCCGGCATCGACTCCCGTGATGCTGAAGGTGCGGCGTGCGGGCGTAACCAGGTTGCGCAGCACGACGGTCGTGGAGAGTGTTGAGCTCGCGGTGACATTGGGCGAAGGAAAGTACTGCTCGAGCGGCTGCAATTTGCCATCGATGGCGAAGCTGGTGATCATGGCAGGGACGCCCGCCACCTCGCGAACCGTGAGGTTGGTTTGCCAGCTCAGGCCCTGTTCATCCGGTGGGGAGGCCCAAACGTTGGTGGGCGCGGAGAGGATGATGGCTGCCGCGCCGGTTCCGGCGGTGATCTGGATGGTTCGGGTTGCGCCCGCGCCGCTGAAGGCGGCGTCGCCGGAATAGGCGGCGGTGAGGGTCCAGGTGCCGGTGCCGAGGAGGTAGACGGGAAAAAAGATGTCGGCCACCTGCTGCCCGTTGCGCACGAAGAGCGGAAGCGAGCCGAGCGGTAATCCTTTGGCGCTGAATTCCACCGCGCCGGTGGGCACGCCATCGCCTGAAGCCGGAACCACGATGGCGGTGGCCCCGATCGTGTCATTAATCGTCGCCCGGGTGGGGTCGATGAACAGCGTGACGTTGACACCGTTGGTCTTGGTGTTCCAGGCGGTCACCAGGTTGTTAGCGTCCACCGAGCCGAGGCCGGTGGCCATGTCGTAGCCGGGGGCGGCGTCGAAGCCGATGGTGGCGGTGAGGCAGTCGGGGCTGCCCTGCAGGCAGGGAACCTTGTTCTGGCCGGCGGTGGTGTCGTGAAAGGCGGAAGGCATGCTCTGCGCCAGCCGGTAGAGCTGCGGGTTGATATTTCCCAGGCCGGGTTTGGTCTGGGCGCCTTTGGTCATTTGATAATGGTTCACGAGCGCGACGATGCCGGCCATGGCGGGGGCACTGGCCGAGGTTCCGGCGACCGCAATCCCGCCGCCTTGATACGTGACGTAATATGCGTCATGGAGGGCGGCAGTGAGGGAGACGTCCGGGACGTCGCGCAAGCCGTCGCCGGGCACGCCGGGACCGGTCTGCCAGGCGGGCTTGGGAATGGAGAAGCTGACGCCGCCGCCGGTGGAAGCCAGGCCCGAGGTGCCGGTTTCGTTCCACGCGGCTTCGGGAATGTAGGAGAGGGCGGAACCGAAATTGGGCGAGTTGGAGGATGCCCAATAGGTGCCGCTTCCCTCCACGAACTGGGTCCCGCCCACGGCGGTGACTTCCGGCAGAATGGCCGGGAAACTGGCCCTGCGGCCCTGGCTGGCAAAGGGATGCAGGATGTTTAGGTCGCATCCGGCGGCGCCGGTATCGCCGGCCGCGGCCAGGAGGGTAATGCCTTGGGCGTTGCCTTGCTGCGCGATGGCGCGATAGACGGACACCCCAACATCAGTCTCGCATCCGCCATAACTGATGCTGATGATCGGAGCGACGTTCAAGTCGATGGCGGCGACGATGGCGGTAATCGCGCTCGGACCATAGACGTAATAGATGGTCGCCTTGGGCGCGACGGCGCCTGCCCATTCCAGGTCGAGATTGGCTTCCACTTGCGCCCCGGAGCTGAAGCCGGGCTCGGTACCGGTGTAGGGAACCAGCTTGGGGTCGTTCGCCGGCAGCCCGTGCCGCGAGCGGAAGGTGCGGATATCGCTGAGCAGGATGTTGGATTGCCCGACGATCGCAATGCTCTGGCCGGTGCCATCAATGCCCGCATCGTACAGTGGCGCGACGTTGTAGATCTTGGCAAAGTCTTCCGGCGCGAGGTAATGAGAAGAACCGGAATTGTACAGCGGTTCCGCACGCGAGAACGACCGCAGATTGAAATCGTTCAGACCGATGAATCCGCCCACGACGTCGGCCAGGGCTTCGGGAACCGAGGGATCGACGGTGTTCGCGTAGTGCATCTCGCCATCCACCCGGAAGCGGCGAATCGAGGTACGAAACGATTTTTGCACCTGGGCCGCGGTGCCGCTGAATGCGAACCAATGATGGCCGCGTGCCACACGGTTCACGGTGAACCCTTCGGATTTCAGCCATGCAGTGACCTTGCCGGCGTCGCTGTCGCTCAACCCGAAACGGGCGCCGAATTCCTCCGGTGTGAGCCAGTGCCGATAGTTCGGAGACGCGGGGTTCTGCTGATCTGCCAGAAGCTGATCGAGCTCCGCCTGTTGCTCGGGCGACTGCCTGGTGAGGAGCACCATGTAATCCATGGGCATCGCCGCGGCAACCGCGCCCTGATCAAACTGAGGTTGCGCAAGGCGGTGCAGCGTACCGGGCACACTCCGCCACTGGCGCAGGTTCACCGGCCGTGTGATGCGGTCGCGCGGCGCCGCCGCTGCGGAAAGCAGCAGGAAAAAGGGGATGGCAAGCGGCAACACGTACCGCCGCCAATATCGAAGGGCGTTCGAAGGGTGAATCGCGGGTGACATGCAAAACTCCGAGGGGCAGACTAAGCCGTGTGTCAAAACCAACGTCGCGGCGAGTGCTTCAGGTTATTGTAATGCCGCGCACGAGTCAAGCCGCCTGCGGTCGGCCGGGCGGCGCCGGCCGGCGCGGTGGGCGGACCTGCCCCCAAGGGACTCGATTTGCGCCTTCGGCAGTGCATCTGCGAAACTGGCGTTTTCATGCCCTCGAAGCTGCTGTGGCTTCTGGCGTTGTCCTGCATACCCAGGGCCGCCCCGCAGAGCGACGGTTTTCCGGCGAAGGAGTCGTCCCCCTACCTTCCGGCGAAGGAGACGCTTCACTACAACATCGAATGGCGCCTCATCACGGCCGGCAAAGGCAGGATCGACTGGTCGGCGCTGCCAGAGGAGCGATCCGGCTGGCAGGTCAACCTGCACCTGGAGTCGGTCGGGCTGGTATCCAAACTGTTCAAAGTGGAAGACGACTACAGCGCCTTGTTGAGCCAGACCCTGTGCACGCAATCGGCGAGCGGCATGATCCACGAGGGCAGCCGTCTGCGGGAAACACGTTTCACGGTGGACCCCGGGACTCGGAAAGCCAGTTACCTGGAGCGCGACCGGGCTAAGAACTCGACCGTGCTGGCGCACGAGATCGACGTTCCGCCATGCGTACACGACGTGGTGGGCGGCTTGTACTACCTGCGCACGCTCGAGATCGAACCCGGACAGAGCATGCAGTTGCCGGTCAGCGATGGCAAGAAGAGCGTGCTGGTGAAGGTGGAAGCGCAGCCGAACGAAGATGTGAAGACGCCGGCGGGTACGTTCAGGGCCAGGCGCTACGAAATCCACCTGTTCAACGGCGTGCTCTACAAGCGGTCTGCCCACCTTTATGTGTGGCTGACCGACGACCGTCGCAAGTTGCCGGTGCAGATCCGGGTGCGGATGCAGCTTGCAATCGGGACCATTACGCTGCAACTGGAGAAACGGGACGGAGCGGCCTATTAGCGGCCCGCGCTGGCCTGTGTTACGATCGCGCGCCTGCCATGGTCCACCTTCCCCCGGCTTGGATGTCAGTCAATCCGCGGAGTGCGAGTTTGCCCGCAGCGCTTCCGCGCGGGTTTCGTGCCCGCGATGCCGCCGGAACACCCGGTCGGAGAACTGATACTTCAGGAGCGAGAACACGAACACGTTCAGAATCTGAACGGCCAGGTAACCGGCGCCGAAGAACTGGACCAGCGCCACATAAACCGCCCAATCCAGGAAGCGGAACAGCCCGATGCCGGCGACGAACTCCGTATACTGCCGCCACACCGGCGCCCCCGGCGCGCTCGGGAAGACGAACATCCGGCAGGCGAAGAAGTTGATGGTGACCTGGCAGAAGAGCACGAGCATGTAGGCCAACGGCTTGGCGACGTGGGCGTGGGTCACCAGCACGAAGTTGAGCGGAATCGCAACGACGAATGCTGGCAGCCCTGCCAGCCAGAAGCGGAACAGCTTTCCGATCACAGTGACCACTCCAGGCTCAGGGCGCCGTCCGCCACCAGAGCCGTCCACTCTTCCGCCGAGAAGCTGTCCGCGCTGGCGACGTGGCGCAGGTTCCGGCGCGGGCTGCGAGCGACCGAATATCCAGGTGCGAGGCCCGGAAACTCGTCCCGAATGCGGATGCCGGCCCCGGTGATCTCGATGGTTCGAACAAATCGCGGTCCGGATGGCGCGCCGGGCCGGAAGATCATGGCGCGTTTGAGCAGAGGAATCAGTCTTTCGCGCAGCAACCACGCCAGCACACGCAACCCGATGTGCAGGAGCGGGCTCGGAACATGGTAAGTCACCCGCGTGGCGGTGCCCTCAATGCCGAGGGCCTCGGCCCCGGGGCGGATCGTATGGGCATCGGTCCACCAGTTGGTGGTCCAGCGCCTCCCATCGCGGGCGGCGATCCGCCACCCATGATCGACTCTCGCCGGTCCCGGCGCGGAATGCAGTCGGGTTACGCCGCCTTTCTTGGCGGCGACGTACAGGGTCCAGCCGTCCCCGCGGCGAATCCAGAATCCGCAGCCGGGCAGCCACCGTTCCCGAACCAGTGGCGCGGGTTCGGGCAGCCGCATGGCGCCCAGATGCGGAAGACAACGCACCACGCTGGCGAAGATGTAATGGCAGTGATACCGGTCGTCGGTCGCCCAGAGGAAATGTCGCCGCGGATCGTCGATGGCGCCGAACAGGGTTTCGATCAGCCAGGCAGCCCGCCCGTTCTCCTCCGCGCGCCGCACCAGCCCGTAGGGGACCACGTAGTCTGTGTTGCGGCTGTTCAGTGTCCATGGAAGGTCGCCATCGGAGCCCACCAGGCCCGCCAGAAAGTCGATAGCCCGGTCGCACGCCTGGAGCGCGCGTCGGTCGCCCGTGGCGTCGTGATAGTCGACCAGGGCGTCGAGCGTGACGGTGAGATACCCGAAATCGGGTCCGCCGTATTCATCGAACCAGCCTTCGGCGTGCTGGGTCGAGAAGAACCGTGCCGCGTGCCTCTCCACGGCCGAAACGGAGATGTCCAGTTCCGGGATGGCGGATGCGTGCGCGAGCGCGGCCAGTCCGGCCGCCTGCTGGTTGCTGGCCTGCCGCTCGAGGCGCCTGGAAAGATGTGCGGCGAGGCGCCGGAGCCCGCCCGTCCGAACCTTCGCCGCGATCCGCGGCGCGCTTTTCCGCCACTCCCCCAGGCACCGGGCCGCAGCGTGAAGGCCGAACGCGGCGGACGGATAGCTGTGCTCGTTGGGATAGTATTCGTCGACCGCGCCGGCGGCATTGGTTTGCCGCTCCAGCGCGTTGATCGCGGCTGCGCACCATTCTTCGACGACCGGCGGACTGGAAGGCGCGCACCCCAGTTGGCCGCGTCGAATCGCCTCCAACGTGAAGACGCCCTGTTGCAGCAGCGCCGAAGGAAAGTCGCGGATCTTGTAGTGCCAGTAGTTGCGGTCGAAGCAACCGAACGTGGGCGAATCGGGGTCGCGATCCATCTGCGTCAGCACACGTTTCCACTGCGCTTCGGCATAGACCCGGAATCTTCGCTCGAGGGTTGCGTTCATCGCGTTTCGATGATATCCCGCCAACGTTCCGGGCTGCCGTCCACGATAAACTCGGTTTCGGCAAGGCCGCGCCGTTTAGTCGGCTTCGACATCCGTTTCCAGTTCTTGCGCAGGGCGTTGAAGGCCGGTCCAACCACGTTCAGCGGCAGCCGGGAAACCAGCCATCGCGCCCATGCCTGCCGGCCGATGGCGAAGCTGCCGCTGATCACCAGCTCCACGGCGCGGCGCGAGAACGGGATGGCAGCCGGGCGATAGCCGAAGTCCGGCACCGGCTTGCCGTTGCGGCGCTGCGCGGCCAGCCGCAAAAACGTTCCCCGTTTCTTGAAGTCCAGCATGTGCCCGTGCATGGAGAGAGCAGCGGCCCGATCAATGGGCTCCAGGCGAATCTCGCCCTCTTCCTGGAGCCGGCGCAGTACTTCCACCGCCACCTGACTGCGCGCCACGACGACCGAGTGCCCGCCGCGTTCCTTTTCATGTTTCGGCGACCAGGCGTCGCCTACCGACAGGTCGGTGAGCTCATTCGTGAAATCCGGAGTGATCTGGCAATTTCGGGAAATGTAAAAGGGGATGAGATAGTTGTAGTAGAATTTTTCAGCCCGGATTACCCGGTCGTCGTCGGTAGTCACCTCCAGGTAGCCGGGCCATTCGCCGGCGCGCCAGCGGATGCGCCTGATGCCGGTGCCGTCGCCGATTCCCTGGGCTCGCAGAAAAGCGCGAACCGAGCCCTCGTACATGTTCGTGCCGGTGTACGGACCAATCGTGAACACGATTCTCCGGGCCATGGGATGTCCCGCCGCCTGAAGCATGCGCACCGCGGCGACCTGATCGGGCAAGCCGACGAATGCAAGAGGTTCCGCGATGGCTTCCGCCGCGGGTAGAATATCGAGCATGGGCGTGACCGCGTATACGCTCTGCGCCGACGCCAGGATCTCCTCTCGCGTGCGCGCAATCACGGCCGTTGCGCGTTCCGTCGTCGCGACGCCCTGCCGCATCACTATCGCCGCCCCCACCTGGCGGCTCTCCAGCAGATGGATCAGCACGCGCGAGATGACGCCGCCCGACGCCGCGTTGGAGCGGATGCTTTCGTTCGTGGCATAGCCCGTGTACAGGGCGCTGTGCGGACCCAGAAGCTTGTCGGCCCAGGGCCGACCGAGGTACTCGAAGAGCTCGGGAAACGGAACACCGCGGCCCGGGCACGTGTTCCAGGCCAGAGCGAGCTCCGCCGTATCCGCCGGCTGGCAGCCGCGCCGGACATGCGGCAAAGGTCCCATGCGGGTGGACCGGAACTCGAGGACTTCGGGGTTCAGCCCGACACAGGCTCCGCAGTGTGTGCAGTTGCCGGGCTGCAATACTTCGAGCTGGAACCGCCGCCAGATCCCGGTTACATTCTTCTGCCGGATCCGACCACCTCCCGACGCCCCAGGAATTCCTGCAGCGGGCCTACGTGCAGCCGGTCGGCCATCGCGTTCCGGCGGATGTGGTAGTTGGCATCCTCGAGGAGCAGGCGATTGGCCCGCATCAGATCCGCGATGAACGCAAGCACCCAGATCTGCATTCCAAAGCCCAGCAGGATGGCCGCGGTGATCAGACTCGGAAGGTGGGTCTTGCCGGTCAATGGATAGTCGCTGAAATACAGGTACAGCCAGCGGAGAGTGAGTATCGCTCCCGAGAAGAACGGAAGGGCGCCCACGGCCGCGAAGAAGCGGAACGGCCTGTAGAGGACGAAGATCCGTATGATCGTCATCGCGGAGCGCATCACGTACTTGCGGATGCTCTTCACCAGCCGCGACGGGCGAAGGTCGCGATTGACGCGAATCGGGACCGACATCACGGGTATGCCCTTCTGCCCGGCCTGGATGATCATTTCCAGGGTGTAGGTGTACCGGCTGAAGATGTCGATTCGCAGCGCGGCATCGCGGGAAATGGCGCGGAATCCGCTGGGCGCGTCGGCGATATCGACGCCGCTCACTTTGCGCACCACGAAACTCCCGAAACTCTGCAGCAGTTTCTTCACGCGGGAGAAATGCTGGATGCCGCGGATGGGGCGCGCACCGATTACGATTTCGGCTTTGCGATTCAGAATGGGCTCGATCAGCTTCCCGATATCCGCGGCGCAGTACTGGTTGTCGGCGTCCGTATTCACGATGATGTCGGCGCCATACGCCAGGCATGCCTTCAACCCCGCCATGAAGGCCGTTGCGAGGCCGCGGTTCCGTGGCAGGCTTACGATGTGGTCGACCCCGAAGGCGCGGGCGACCTCCAGGGTGCGATCGGTGCTGCCGTCATCGACGACGAGCCATTCCACAGAGCGGACGCCGGGGAGATGCCGCGGCAACTCGGACAAAGTGGTCGCCAGCGTACCTTCCTCGTTGTAGCAGGGAACCTGAATGATCAGTTTCATGGACGTCCCCTGTCCCGCGAGGAATTTCTAGCGGCTTGGCGTCCTTCGGCCGCTTCCGATCCGGCCCGTGTGCCTGCAGCAAAGGTGGAGGTGGTGAGTACGCTGGTACCAATCCGAACGGGAAGATTCATCCCGACCTCTCTGTCTGCGAAGGACCGGCGTCTTCGCTGCCCGGAGCCCCGTCGGCGAGTGCTTCAGAGATATGAAAGCCCGAAATACTCTTTTTCGAAAAAATGGATAGTACCACACGTCTATAGCGGTCTACAACGTTACCGTATGGTAGTACTGGAATACGGAATCCGGGGAATCGGGCACGTTGGCCCGTGGCAAAAAAGAGAAAAACCGTCGGGATTCCGACGGAATTTCCCCGTAGCTCAGTGGAATTACAAGACGGCACCCGTCGGACTCCGGTGGGCGGCGGCTCCTGCCAGAACCTGCTAGGAGTGGACGTACAGAGGGTGGCCGTCCGGGTCGTGGAAAGACACTGGCGCCCAGGGGTATTGCGCGCCACGCAGGATCTCCCGCGGGGTGGGCAAAGTCCGGTGCCGCGGCGTCCCGGCCACTCGCGTGCCGGAGCCGATTCTGCCGGTAATCAGTCCCTCCGCCGCCAGCGTCTCGTAGGCAGTCAGCACGGTGTTGCGTGAAACCCCCAGGCGGCGCGCCAGCGCCCGGGTGGACGGCAGGCGGGTCCGGGGAGGCAGTTCCCCGCGACCGATAGACCGGCGCAGATGATCGCAAAGCTGAAGGTACAAAGGTCGGGTGGAGTGCGGGTCGAGTTTCAAAGTGGCACCATTCCGGGCGTAAAATGGCTCTTTTCCCAGTCTCGCATGTGGTGGATGCTGGAGGAGGAGGGCGCATGTTCGCGAGCGGCAACGTAACTATCTATGTAAGCGATATGGACCGGGCGGTGCGGTTCTATTCGGAGACCCTGGGGCTGAAGCTGGCGTATCGGTTCGGCGACAACTGGGCGGCGGTCGAACTGGGGAAAGGCCTGACCATCGGGCTACATCCGGTGAACGAGCAGTCCCCCGCGGTGGAAGGGGGAATGGCCATCGGGCTGGAGCTCGCCGGCGATATCCACGAGGCGATGAAAACCCTCGCCGCGAAGGGCGTGGAGTTTACCGGGCCGGTCAATACCGGCAAAGCCGGATCGTTCGTGGGCTTCAAGGATCCCGATGGGCACCTGCTGTACCTGGCGCAGTTGAACTGGAGCCACGTACAGCAGGGGGAAGGGAAGTACCAGCTCGCCTGAGGCGCATCGCGGGACTACTTCTTGCGGAGGAGGATCTTTCCGTGGACGGTGTGAAAACTGAGTTCCGCCCCGCCGCCGTTGATGGTCCCGTAGATGGCGCGGTCGATGCGCACCCGGAAGGCGCCGTCGGGTGAGTTGCTTTTTTCCGTGATGGGCTGGCCGCCGCCCATACGGATTTCAAAATCGCTGTAGATCGCTCCCTGCACCGAGCTCATTTTCACGGTGGCCTTCACATCCGCCGGCAGGGTGACATCCAAGTCGCCGTGGACCGAGCTGAATGAGAGCGGCTTTCCGGGGTCCACGCGAACCATCGACACCTTGACGTCGCCATGGGTGGAACTCGCCAGTACGGTTCCGGCGACGTTGTTCAGCGTAACTCCGGCGTGCGTGCTGTCAGCTTCGATGTCGCCATGCACTCCATCCACTGTGATGCCTCCGTGTACACTCCTGAGTTGCAGAGACGTATCCGGGGGCACCGTGATCACCACGTTTCCGGCGTCCGGGGTTGAGGTGCGGACGGTGATGACGTTGTCCTCCTCTTCCACGCTCAACCCGCGCGGCAGATCGAGGCGCCGCAGTCCCTGGTAGGTTTGGGGCGCGCGGCTGGAAGTGCGGGCCGATGGCTTGGTTTCGACGATCACGTCCTTGCCGTCATACGTGTTGACGGTGATAGAGCCATTGGTCACCGAGGCTTTTACAACCCGCGGTCGGGTCGTGTTGCGGGCGGGGACCACGACGCGGTCGCCCGTAATTTCCTGCGCGGAACCAAGCGCGCAGAGTGCCAATGTCAGGCCGAGGGGAGCCAGATATCGTTTCATGGGAGTATTCCTTTTTCAGAACTGCTCCTCACATCGCGGCCGGCAGGCCCGGAGGCCTTACCGCACTGTGAGGGAGCGGAACTCATCACATAACCTTTGAGTGCAGCAGAATCTTCCCGTTCAGCGAGTCGAACGAGAGCTGGGGGCCGCCTTTGCCGGCGCGGCCTTCCGTGGATCGGCGGCTGGAACGATACACGAATTTTCCGTTCACGTTGTCGCCGGAGACGCGGCCCGGGATCGCGGTTAATTGGAAATCGGTGTAGATGCCGCCATTCAGGGTATGAAATCGGAGATCGGCATCCAGTCCGGGCTGGAAGTATACGTCAACCGTGCCGTTCAACGTGCGGAACTCGGAATCCTGCGACGGGTTCCTGCTGAACACCACCTTCACGGGACCGTTCAAGGTGCGCACGACGCCGGATCCGGCGACCTCTTCCATGGTGATGCCGCCGTTGAGACCGTGGATATCGTAGGCCCCGTTGGTGCCTTTGACGCTGATATCGCCATGATTGACGGTTTTCAGCACCAGTTCGGTAGCGGCCGGAACCTGAATCTCGTAGTCGAAATCGACCGTATACCCGTAGTATTCGTCACCGCGATAATTCACGCCGTTGCGCGTGCGGAATGGGCCTTCCACATACAGGCGGACGGAATTGCCCTGTTGCGACTGGTCGAGCGAAACCTCGCGCTTCGCTGCCGCCAGCGCCTCGTTGGACTCGGCGCGGATGTGCTTCTCGACCGAAATCTGCACCTCCTTGCCGCTATACCCGGTGACGTGGATGAAACCATTGATGTTGTCCACCAGCAACTTGGCGGGGCCGGAACCGGCCGAGACGTCAAAGCTGCGGCGGATGGTCTCGCGGTCTTCGAAGCTCCAGTTGCGTTCGCGGTAGCGTTGCGCCGAAGCCGCCATGGGCACCAGCGCGAGAGTGATCATGAGCAGAGGTTTCATTTCGTGACTCCCATACGTTCCAGGCCGGAGGCCGCGCGCTGGCGCACCACCTCGTCGATCGATTTCTCCAGGGACAGCGCGCGCAGCGCCGGCGCAGCGTCGCGGGCTTTGGCCTGCACCAGCAGGTCGATGAGCGCGATTTGCACGAGCGGAGAATCCTGCACCGGGATGGCATCCACCAGGGCTCGCCGGAGTTGCGGATCGTCCGCGAATTTCGAGAGCGCGTCGACCGCCGAGAGGCGCACGTTCACATTGGAATCGTGATTCACGGCATGGAGCAGCGCCTGCTGAACCTGCTCATCGGGCTGTGCCACCTGGTAGCTGTAGGTGACGCCGCGCAGGCGGGCGGTGGGCGACTGCTGCTGCATCAGGGAGAGTGCGACCATCTGCCGCAGGCTGTCAACCTGACCTTTGAGCTGGGCGATCTCGGGGCTGGAGGCGGGGAACCGCGGGGTGGCGAGATAATGGCCGCCGAAAACTCCGGCCACCACCAGCGCCGCCGTCAGCGCCATCTGCCAGGCGGGCTGCGCCGGCCAGAAACTGCTCCACCAGTGGCGCGGGGGAATGGCAAGCGCCTGCCGCCGCTGCGCATCCTGAAATCCTTCTTCATAGGCTGCCAGGGTCTCGCGGAAGCGCGCGCGCATGGCCTGGCTGGGCTCGGGTTCGGACATGGCTTCGAGACCTCTCCACACGACACCGAGTTCGGCGGCTTCGGCGCGGCATGCCGAGCAGGTGTCGAGATGGTCGATGACTTTCTCCCGCGTGGCCGCGTCGAGACGGCCGGCGAGTAACTCGGGTAACTTTTCGCGCGTGCGGTCACAGATGATCATGCCCGTTCTCCACCCAGCGCGAAAAACCGGTCACCCAACTCGCGCAGGGCCCGGTAGACACGCACCTTGACCGTTCCAACCTCGCACTTGAGGACGGAGGCGATCTCTTCGTACTTCAGGTCCAGGAACCGGCTCATCACGAGCACCTCCCGTTTTTCGCGCGGCAGCGCCGCCAGCGCGCGGTGCAACAGCGCGGCTTCCTGCCGGTTCTGGGCCTGGCGGTCGGGCAGCGCCTCGGCGCTGGAGAACTCGCCGGCATCTTCCGGCAGGGCGACTTCGGCCTTCCCTTTGCCGGCGTGGTCCAGGTAGGCATTGCGCCCGATCTGGTACATCCACGCGCGGAAGGACGTTTCCGGCTGGTAGGTATGCCGGTATTTCAAGATGCGGAAGAAAACCTCCTGCACCAGGTCTTCGGAGGCGGCACGGTCGGGTGAGAGGTGCATGAAATAGCGGAACAACGCCCGGTGGTGGCGATCGAAGAGCACCTCGAGCTTGCCCACGTTGCCGGCTCGAACGTCCTGCATGATCAGCTCGTCCTCCACATGCCTCCTGTTACGTAATGGAATACCGGCGGAATGGAAAAAGGTTACACCGGATCCCGTTACAGCGCCCGCGGCCGCTCCTTTACCCACGTCCCCTGGCTCCATCCTTCCACACCTGTGGCGTTGGCGCACAAATGAAATCCCCATGGCCGTGAGGCACAATAGAGGATCAGGCCATTGAGGAATACGTGAAGACTTCGCCCGCTCGCATAGTGCCCTTTCTACTGTTCTCCACCGTGTGGGTCTCCACCGGCATGCCCCAGGAGCCGCCGGCCTCTCCGCCCGAGCAGGCGCCGCCGCATCGGGGCACCGTCCGGCAACCGCCTCCGCCGCTGCCCCGAGTTCCGGATGTCCGCCAGCCGGGCGAAAGCGGCTTCTGGATCGGAATCAACGCCTGGTTCCCTGTCCAGGAGCCTGTGCTGGACAAGGGCCGCGCGGCGACGTTCGACACTTTGACGCGGAGCAACTTGCCGGGCAAGCCGAAATACTCCCAGGGCGCCGAGATCGGTTTCGCCGCCGGGGCCCACAACGCGGTCCGCCTGAGTTATTTCCAATCGCGCGCCTCGGGAAGCTTCACCAACGCTACCGACCTTCGCATCTGGACCCAGGACTACACGGCCGGCAACCTGGTGGCCGAGGACTATAAGCTGCAGCACGTCAAGATTGCGTTCGACTACCTCACCTGGCCATTCCCCGTGGAACGGCGCCGGTTCCGGCTGCGGACTCTGTGGGGCGCCCAGTACACCTCCATGCGCACCCGGTTCAACCTGCCGCTGCTGCCGACGCTGGATGCGGACGGTAATCCGCTCGTCGATTCCAGCGGCAATGCGCTCGATTACCACACGGACGGCAGCCACGCGTTCATCACACCGGACATCGGGATCGGCGTCACCCAATACCTCTCACCGCACTTTCGCCTGGAGGCCAACGCCTCGGGTTTCACCATCCCCCATCACACCACGGTCTGGGATGCCGACGCTTCAATGAATCTGCGCTCCGGTCATTTTGAACTGCGCCTGGGCGCCAGGGCGTTCCATTTCAAGACGTCCACACAGGAGGAGTTCTACATGCGCGGAACCCTGGCATCCGCGTTTGTGGGAGTGCGCTGGTATTCGCGTTAGCGGTTACCGGGCAGTCCGCCGGACCTGCCCGGCGGTGCCTCCCAGCGCCCGCACCTCTTCGGGAGTCAGCGGCCGCCATGTTCCGATGGGCAGATCACCGATGCGGATCGGCCCGATCGCCGTCCGGACCAGCTTGAGGACCTTGCTTCCCACCGCCTCCAGCATGCGTCGAACCTGGCGGTTTCGCCCTTCGAGAATCGTCAACTCCAGGAACGTGTACCGGGCACTGTCGCGGAGGCGCTTGACCGCAGCCGGGCGCGTGGGGCCGTCGCTGAGCATGACGCCGCGCCGAAGCTGCTCCAGTTGTTCCCCGGTCAGCAGCGTCGAGGCCTTCACCTGGTAGGACTTCGGCACTTTGTGGTCCGGATTCGTCACGGCCTCCGCGAAGGCGCTGTCATTTGTCAGCAGCAGGAGGCCGCTGGTGTCGAGATCGAGCCGGCCCACCGGGGAAAGCCAGGTATCGATCCCGGAAAGCAGGTCATACACCGTCGGGCGCCCCTTCGGATCTCGCCAGGTGGTTAGGTATCCCTTTGGTTTGTACAATAGAATGTATGACTTAGCAGCAATACGGAGAGGCTTACCATCGAGCGTCACGCGGTCTCGGGCAAGGTCCACCCAGTGATCCGCGTTTTGGACGATTTTCCCGTTCACACGAACTCGGCCAGCCCCAATCCAACGCCTGGCATCCGTCCTGGAACCCAGTCCGGCCTTGGAAAATACTCTTTCCAAAGTCTTTAGCGGCCGGACCGAATCTGACGGGGATTTCCTGGTCATATACCTCCTAAGCCCGTGGTACTAGTCCTAGTGATAAAGTATGGTGGGGGAAACAAACGAACCATATTCTGATTCGGGGAGCGCGGCAGTTGATCACGTTGCGCGGACCCCGGGCGCCCCGCCGCGGGATCCAGCTTACTGAACTGGGAGTGATTAGCGATGGCTCGCTGTTGATTCGCGACGGAGCCATCGTGGAAGTAGGGCCCACCCGGCGCGTTGAGAACCTGTCCGCGGCCCGGGGAGCGATAGAGATCAACGCCGCCGGGCGAGTGGTCATGCCGGGCTTCGTCGACAGCCACACGCACCTGATGTTTCCGCTGCCGGGAGGGCCCCGCGAACTGGCGGATGCGGCTCGTGCCGTGCGTGCCGCGACCGGCCAGCGCATCCTGTGGCGCACCCAGGCCCAGGTGGCGGCGATGGCCCGCCACGGCACCACGACCGTGGAGGCCAAGACCGGCTGCGGACCCGACGAGAGCGCGGAGACCAAGCTCCTGCGCGTGATGGCCACGCTGCGGGACGACCCCTTGCATATCGTTCCCACCTTCCTCTTCCGCCTGCCGGATCCGGATGTGCTGGGCGCTGGCGTTGTGAACGACGCCGCGGAATTCGTTTGCCGCGAGCTTCTGCCGAAGCTGCAGCGGCGCCGGCTGGCGCGTTTCGCGGACCTGGCATGGGAGGCCGATCCGGCATACCACGGTTTCTTCCGGCTGTATTTGGAAACGGCCCGCCGGCTGGGATTGAAATGCAAAGTACACGCCGACCGGCCCGGTGCCGGCGAGGCCATTCGGATGGCGGTTCAACACCTGGCCGTGAGTATAGACCATCTCGAACACGCCTCCAACGAAGAAGCGGCCCTGCTGGCGGAATCCGGTACGATGGCCACCCTGCTGCCAATGGCTTCGTTTCGCAACGGAGGACGCGTGGCGCCGGCGCGGGCGTTGATGAATGCCGGAGTCGCGGTAGCGCTGGCGAGCAATTTCCACCCCCAGCACACCCCCACACTCAACATGCAGACGGTGATCGGGGTCGCGTGCATGCACCTGGGCATGACCCCGGAGGAGGCCATCACGGCGGCGACCATCAACGGCGCCCACACCCTGGGGCGCGCCGAGCGGGTGGGTTCGCTGGAACCCGGCAAACTGGCCAATCTGGTGATGCTGAACATTCCCGACTACCGCGAGCTGGTTTGCCATTTCGGCGTGAACCTGGTGCACATGACGATGAAGCGCGGCGAGTTCATCTACAAGGAAGGTGACGTGGCGCCGCGTGCGGCGGAAGAGCTGCAGCCGACCACCGATTGGGAATAACCCCGTGCCCGCGGCCACAAAAAAAGCCGGGCGGCTTTCGACCGCCCGGCCAGGCTTCTGACTTGGGAGACTACGTCACCTGACAAACACCGATATGGTGACGCTTACGGTTTGCCCTGCCGGCCCATACGCCGTCAGGGTGTAGGTTGTGTTGGTGATGGGATTCACCGTGAGGGTGCCACTGGTGGGCAGAGTCTGCGGTTGCAGCTCGCTGCCGACAATGACTACCGAGGTGGCGTTCTGCGTCTGCCACGACAGCACCACCGGGTTGCCGGCGGCCGTCGAAGTCACCGGGTCCGCCGTGAACGACAGGATTCGCACCTGGCCGACGGTTACGGTGGCGTTGGCCTGGATCTGGCCCGTCGCGTTGGTCGCGGTCAGAGTGTAGGTGGTCGTAGTGGACGGGCTGACCGTCGCGCAGTCGTTCGCGTTCAGGTTGCTGCCCACGCCCGGTTCGATGCTGATGCTGGTCGCCTTGTCCACCTGCCAGCACAGCTTGGTGGACTGGCCGGCGTCGATGGTGGGCGGTGTGGCGACGAACGTCACGATCTGCGGTATGGTTCCGGGCGCGACGATCACCGTCACCGGGGCGGATACGGCGTGTCCATCGGAGCTGGTTGCCGTCAACGTGTAAGTGGTGGTCTGGGCCGGCGTCACCGTGGTGCTGCCGTTGGGAGCCACATTGCCCACGCCCGGTGTGATGGCCACCGTGCTGGCGCCCGTGGTCGTCCAGCTCAGGGTCGTGTTCTGACCGGGCTGGATACTGAGCGGATTGGCTTCGAACCGGATGATCTGCGGATTGCCCGCGCCGGTTATGGTTACCGTCTGGCTCGCGTTGATGGTTCCGGTAGCGCCCGTGGCGGTCAGGGTATACGTGGTGGTTTGTGTGGGCGTGACCGACACCGACCCGGTATGCGGATCCACAGAGCCGACTCCCGGACTGATGGTGACCGAGGTGGCGTTCTCCACGACCCACGCCAGGGTCGCGGTCTGGCCAAACTGGATGGTGGCCGGCTGCGCACTGTAGGAAATGATGCGCACCGCGGCCGGCGAAGCGGTCGATACCGTAGTGGTCGACGCGGCCGACAGGTTATCCGTGTTCCGCACCGTCAGCCGGAAGCTGTAGGTCTGGCCGGCAACGGCGGTAAATGTGGCTTTGGGGGTGTCGGCGTTCGCCAGCGTAACCGATGGTCCGGAGATCTGGGTCCACGAATAGGTCAGAGCGAGACCCAGCGGATCGTACGAACCCGAGCCATCCAGAACGATGGTCCCGGCCCCTACCCCAAGCTGGTTGGGACCGGCATCCGCGATAGGCGGACTCGATCCCACGCGCCGCGTGCCGAACTCGTAGCGGACGCGCGGCACATCCATCGGCACCGGGCTCGTGACGTTGGCGTACTCCTTGGGGTGGATGTAATTGCCGACTTCGAGGCCGACCACCAGGCGCCCGGCGCCCGGGCCGCTGGTCAGCGTTTCGTTGTAGCCGCCCTCCGCGGTGAAAGCCACATGTTCCGTGATGGGCTGGACCAGTTTCAGGTTCACGCCCGGCCGCGCGTCGTGCGGTCCTTCGCGCATCTTCAGGTACGCCAGGTCGCCCTGGACATACGCATCACCCCAGGCGCCGAACAGGAAATTCACGCCCTGTTGGTTGACCACCCGCGCGTAGGTTTGCAGGTACGCGCCGGGAGCCAGGGTCACCTGGTTCAGCACAGCGTAGTTCTTGAAGCCGCGGGTGAAGAACGCGCCGACACGGCCGCCGCGAAATATATAATCCAGCATGAACGCTGCTTGTCCCAGCCATCCGGCGTTCTG
Organism: Bryobacterales bacterium; assembly: GCA_963719195.1. Taxonomy (GTDB): domain Bacteria; phylum Acidobacteriota; class Terriglobia; order Bryobacterales; family Bryobacteraceae; genus DASQZT01. Next base: position 132,707 of record CAVRBB010000003.1, read on the forward strand.
GTACTCCTTTATGTCCAGGGCCTTGAAACTGCCGAACGCGCCGGCTTGCAGCGAGCCGAAGCGGTTCACGAGACCGATATCAAACTGCCCTTCCTTGCGGCCCGGGTAGTACATGAACTCGCCCTGCGCCTGGACCGCGCGCTTGCCGTCTCCGCCAAACGGCGAGAAGAACTGGCCGCGGCCGCTGATAGTGAAGTCGCCGCGCCGGCTGGCGCCGAAGGTGGGTCCGATATTGAGGCCCACAATGGAGAACTTCTTGTTCCGCTGTTGCGCCTCGTCCACGGCGCCCATCGCTTCGTTGTGCGCGATGTTGGTGGTTTCCTGCGAGGTGAGCGGCTTGGGAAGGGCCGCAACCTGGTCGCGCAACTGGTTGTGCTGGTTGCGCAAGTCGGCGAGATCCGCGCGCAGCTTGTCATTCTCGCCCTGCATGTTCTTCAGCGCGGCCAGAATATCGTCGAGCTTGTCGAGCCGCTTCAGGATCTGCGCGCAGCACTCTTCCTGCTTCTTCATGAAATCCTGAAGAGCCGAAAGTACGTCGTTGATCCCGCCTTCGGTGATGACCTTGCCGGTCTGATCCGTGACCTGCAGGACGACCCGGCGATTCATGAAGCGCCCTTCTTTGGTCCGATTATCCACTTCGGGTGAGCGCTTGCCGTCGCCCGCGGTGGTAACCTGGTCCGCATTGGCACCGTACTTCACCAGGAATGCCTTCACGGATTCCGCCCGTCGTAGTGCCAGCTTGTCGTTGTACGCCGCCGACCCAACATAGTCCGTGTGCCCCGTTACCTTCACACGGAAATCCCGGTGCTGGCTCAGCAGTTCTGCGAGGCGCAACAGGCTCGGGTAACCGTCGGAAAGAATCGACGAGTTGAACTCGAAGTTGATTTCTTCCCAATTCTCTTTGGTCTGCCCCCCGGGGTTAAGCCCCTGACCATATAGACCGGAGGCCAACAGCCCTAGCGCGCCGAACGCTGCTAGTTTGTTCATTGTGATCTGACTCTCCTCAACTTTTGTCCACGTGTGCGAGAAAACGATTACTCATCAGGACCCCCGTCAACGCGCCACTTCACTGCGTTTTGGAGAGTCCCACCTCCGCGCCGGGTATCTTATCTTCCGGCGGTGAGCTCGTATATTAGAGCCCCAACAGCGCAGTCAAGAATAGAATACAACGGATGAGGCCGTTATCTGCCAGAATTCGCGCAGGTTAGTTCCCGGTTCGAGGTATTCCCCCGTACAAAAGGTAAACGCGGTTTGCGACAATAATCAGGTGAGGCTGCCGGATGGGCGGTCGCTCCCGGAAACGGGGGAGGAAAGTCCGGTCTCTACAGGGCGGCGTGCCGGCTAACGGCCGGGGGAGTCGCAAGGCTCTACGGAAAGTGCAACAGAAAAAATACCGCCTCGCTGCAAAGTGAGGTAAGGGTGAAATGGTGCGGTAAGAGCGCACCGCGGCAGGAGCAATTCTGCCGGCATTGCAAACCCCACGCGGAGCAAGACCAAATAGGGGAGGAGGGGCGGCCCGTCCCGTTCGACTCCCGGGTAGGTCGCTAGAGCCGGCCAGTGATGGCCGGCCCAGAGGAATGACCGTCACCCGCAAGGGCACAGAAACCGGCTTATAGTCCGGCAGCCTGCTTCTTACTTCAAATCCAGCCCGGAGAATCCCTGGATAACTTTCTGTTACTCCACATCCCGTAAACAGGTTATTTCAGGTCCTCAGGCCTGAAACACTGTTACTACAATGTCGGATCGGTCTGTCTCGTCGGTAACGAATAAAATGCGAAGAACCCTGCTCATCCTCGATATTCTCCTATTCGCGCTGCCGGGGCTTGCCAGAGCCGATAACATCATCCTTTTTCAGACGATTCCCCTGTCGCTTCCACCCACCCCAGCTTGGACTACCAGGCTACTCAAACGGCCGAATTCGGAGACTTCATTCAACTCGCTTACTATGGAGAGCAACACCCGTTGTATTCTGTCGCGGTGGTCCTGAGTAACTGGGCATATGAATCAACCTGGGAAACGTTGGGAGCCTCGGCGGGATACAACGTTCCAATCACTCTGACTCTCTACGACCCTGGCAATGGCATTACACCCGGGGCCATTATTGCCTCCTCGACTGTCAATGCCTGGATACCCTGGCGGCCCGAGCCGGACGCGGGGTGCGGAGACGGCTGGCGGGCATCGAATGGCAACTGTTATGGCGGGTCGCTCACCACGGTGATCTTCGGGTTCGGCGGGGGAATCACCGTGCCGGAGCAGCTTATCTACGGCTTGGCATTCAATACCCAGACCTGGGGCTCCCAACCCGCCGGAGCACCCGGCCCGTACAACAGCCTGAACCTGGCGCTGACCACGGCCGCGCCGGCCGTCGGAACGGATCCGGACGCCGTCTACTGGAACACGATGAGCGCCGCTTACTACACCGACCACGGCGCCGGCGGCTCCGGTATCTTCCGGGCCGATACCGGGTGGGCTCCCTACAGTCCGATGATCCAGTTCAACACGGCGGAGCCGGCAAGCCTGGCGTTGATCGGTGGCGGGCTGTTGGCTCTCGGACTGGCTCGCAAGCGCCGCTGGAAGGCCGGGTGCGCCTTGAGCCGTGGACCAACTTCCCGGTCGGGTTGTCGAAGCTAACGGAGCGGTGACCGCCGCCACTCCGGCTGTAGCATGGCCCAGACCACCAGGTCGACCCATCGGTCGTTGACCCACTCCGCTTCGCGCGCTACACCTTCATGCGTGAAACCCAGGCGTTCGGGAATGGCGCAACTGCGCGTGTTCCCGGTGCCGCAGCGGATCTCCACGCGGTGCAGACCGAGCTCGACAAACAGGTACTCCAGGAAGACGATGCAGCACTGCGTGACGATGCCTTGGCCCTGAAGCCCAGGCTCGATCCAATAGCCGATGCTGCAATTGCTGTGTGCCAGATCGATGGGGTGGCAGCCCACGCTTCCGCAGATCTCGTGGTTCCGGCAAATCGCCAACTGCGGGCCGCGGCCGGCCTGGAATTGAGCCGTGGCGCCGGCGATGAAGTTCCGTACGTCTTCGGGTGATCGCGTCTGGTCCACCCATGGCAGCCAGTGCCGCAGGTACTCGCGGTGCCGATCCACCTTGGCGTACACGGGCTCGGCATCCGCCAGGCGGAACTGCCGGATTTCGATGCCCGGAGCGACCCGGCGGTGAAACGGCATGACTATTCCCCGGCGGCCTTCTCAGGAATCCGCGACCTGGAAATGGCCGGGGTCTCGGAACTTTCCGGCAGCAGCGCGTACTTCATCAACCCCTCCTTCAGCAGTTCGAACGCGGTTTGAGGATCGTCGACATATTGAAACAGGTCCAGGTCTTCAGGCGAGATCATGCCGTGTTTTACCAGCGCCTCGAAGTTGAGGATCTCTTTCCAGTACGTCGAGCCGTATAGCAGGATCGTGAGCTTCTTGGCGAGCTTCTGGGTTTGCGACAGGGTCAGCAGCTCCATCATCTCGTCCATGGTTCCGAAGCCGCCGGGAAACACGATCATGGCCTTGGCAAGGTAAGCGAACCAGAACTTGCGCATGAAGAAGTAGTGGAACTCGAAGTTCAGCTCAGGGGTGATGTAGGGATTGGGAAGCTGTTCGAAGGGCAGCCCGATGTTCAAGCCCACCGTCTTTCCCCTGGCATCATGCGCCCCGCGATTGGCCGCCTCCATGATCCCGGGGCCGCCTCCGGAGCAGACCACAAACCGGTAATTGCTGTTGGTGAACTGGTCCGCCCACTCGGTGAGGAGCCGGGCCAGCGTCCGCGCGGCGTCGTAATACTCCTTGAGCGGGCCGTCTTCCTTGAGGCGGGCCGATCCGAAAAACACCACGGTATCGCGCACCTTTTCCCGCCGGAAATGCGAAAGCGGTTCGAGAAACTCGGCCAGGATGCGGATCGCCCGTGCGTCGGGGCTGTTGAGAAACTGCTCGTTCAGATAAGCAACCGGACGGCGGCGGCGGCTAGGTATTGGGTTTGGTGGTTTCTGATTCGGCATTCTGGTTCAGCTCATCAACCTGTCGTTTCAACTCTCGTACTGTCTTCACCAGCTCCGGGAGCTTGCGGAATGCGGTCACGGCGCGGAGCCACTCGTTGGCTGCGAAGGCCGGCGATCCGGAAATGCGGGTGTGGGGTTCGACATCGCCGCCAATGCCGCTCTGGGCATAGACGATCGCCCCTTCGTGAACCGTGAGGTGTCCGGACGAGCCCACCTGTCCGGCCAGCAACACGTCGCGTTCAAGGACCGTGCTGCCCGCCAGCCCGGTCTGGGCGCAGATGATGTTGTCCTCGCCCACGGTACAGGCGTGCCCCACCTGCACCAGGCTGTCGATCTTGGCGCCGCGCTTCACCCGGGTTTCGCCCACGGTGGCGCGGTCCACCGAGGTGAGGGTCTGGACTTCGACATCGTCTTCAATAACGGTGATGCCGGATTGGACGATCTTGAAGTGCGTGCCGTCGGCGCTTTTGGCGAAGCCAAACCCATCGCCGCCCACCACCACTCCATTTTGCAGAATCACCCGGTTGCCGATACGGCAGAACTCGCGAACCACCGCGTGGGAATGTGCCAGGAAGTCGTCCCCGATTTCGGCGCCTTCGTAGATGACCACGTGCGGGTGGAGCACCGCGCCGCGTCCGATCCGGGCGCGCTCCCCCACCACGGCGAAAGGACCGATCGAGCAGTTTTCGCCGATCTCGGCGCTGGGCGCCACCGAGGCCAGGGGGTGGATCCCGCGGGCGGGCGCGGGCGGCTGGTAGAAGAACGCGAGGGCGCGCGCGAAATCCAGGTAGGGGTTCTCGGACACCAGCGCGGCGATCGGCAGGCCCGGGACCGGCTCGGAAACGAGGATCGCGGACGCCTTGGTGTGCTTCACTTTCGGCGCGTATTTCGGATTTGCCAGAAAGGTAAGCTGTCCGGCGCCGGCGTGTTCCATTCCGGCCACACCGGAGATCTCCAGTTCGCCGTCGCCTTCCAGCCGGCAGCCCAGCCGCCCGGCGATATCACGCAGTTTCATAAGTCAAATATCCAGGGTAGCGCGCTCTGTCCCGAACGGCCCCGGGAAATCGGCGGTGCGGCCCGGCCCCGGTACCTCCATATCTTCCGCGCTCCCATCCAGGAGGGCCGAGGCGCGGTCCACCCTCGCCCACGGCCTCCCGCACCTTCTGCATGCGCTTATACTCTCCGGACGCCGCAAACGATGACACGGGCATGACCAACCGCACCCCGCCCGGTCCCGACATATCCGTCCCAGTACATAGCGGACCCGATCCCGCATTCTGGAAGCCGAAACCCGTGGCCCGGCCAGCCGGCCAAGCCACGCGGACAAAGAAAACCGACCAATAGAACCCGGCATCACGGCACGGAATCCGGGCGCGCCTTCCGGTTGGATGAAACCTGCGGGGGCTTTTAGGGTTCAATATGGATTATGCGTGCTTCGTGTGGGTTGGTGCTGGTTGGGTTCCTGTCCGGATTCCCTGCGGCCGCCCAGTTCTCGGGACGGGTCAGCGGGTCGGTGGTGGATGCTTCGGGCGCGGTGGTTCCCGGCGCCCAGGTGGATCTGTTTCTCGCCGGGGGCAAGAAGCCGCTGCTGTCCGTCACTACCTCAACCGACGGCCTGTACCACCTCATCGGGGTGCGGCCGGCAGACTACGACCTCACCGTGACCGCGCAGGGCTTCGTCAGGACCACGATTCGCAACATCGCCGTAGACGCCGCGCGGGAAACCTCCGTGCCCCAGATCAAGCTGGCCGTGTCGGCCGTCACTCAGAGCGTGGATGTCACCGCCGAGATCGAAGGGGTCGAAACCTCCAACGCGGAGATCTCCGGGACGATCACCATGCAGGAGATTCACAGCCTGCCGATTCTGGATCGGGATGTCCTGGCGGTGCTGCAAACCCAGCCGGGGGTAGTCTACAACGGCAACTCCGCCACGGTGATCAACGGGCTGCGGACGTCCTATTCCAACGTCACGCTGGACGGCATCAACATCCAGGACAACTACATTCGCGACAACGCCCTGGACTACTCGCCCAACAAGCTGCTGATCGGGCAGGTGCGCCAGATGACGCTGGTCTCGTCCAATGCCAATGCCGCCGCCACGGGAGGCGCCACCGAGACCGCATTTTCCACGCCCTCCGGCACCAACCAGTTTCACGGCGAGGTTTACTGGTACAACCGCAACAACGCTTTCGCCGCCAACGACTGGTTCAACAACCAGGCTGGCACGCCGCAGCCGTTCCTGAATCAGAACCAGTTCGGCGGCTCGTTCGGCGGACCGATTCGGAAGGACAAGCTGTTCTTCTATTTCAATTACGAGGCCGTGCGAGACCATGAGCAGGTTCCGGCGGACGCCACCATCCTGACGGCGGCGGCGCGCAGCGGAATTTTCACGTACCGTGACAGCGACCAGAATCTGCACCAGGTGAACCTGTTGACACTGCGCATCACGACCATCGATCCGGTGATGCAGACGCTGCTGGACCAGGTGCCGGGGCCGGAGTTCATCAACAACTTCCAGGTTGGCGACGGACTGAACACGGCCGGGTACCGCTTCAACCAACGCGACAACGGCACGCGCGACAACGTCACCGCGAAGATCGACTACAACGTCTCCACCCGCCACGCGGCTCAGCGTGGCCTACCTGTGGAACCGCGATGATTCGGACCGGCCGGATGCGGAGAACGACTACTCGGTGATTCCCAAAGCCTACAATCCGACCCATTCCAACTTCGTGGCCACCTCGTGGCGCTGGACGCCGTCGGCGCGCCTGACCAATGAAGTTCGCGGCGGCTTCAATCTCACGTACGGCTACTTCTTCACTCGCCAGCAGTTCGGATCGTACCTCTACACCGGGATGATCTATTCCGATCCCGTGAACGAGTTCCTGCCCCAGGGCCGGACCACCAACACATTCGCCTTGTCCGACGACGCCGCCTATCAGCGCGGGCGGCACTACGTGCAGTTCGGTTTTCACGGCCAGAACGTTCGGGTGCGATCGTACGACGCGGCGGGCACGGTGGCCACGTACACGCTGGGCATGGGATCGGGGCAGCCGGCCCTCAGCCGCAGCGCATTTCCGGGTGGAAGCAGCACCGATGTGGACACCGCCAACGCGCTGCTGGCGACGCTCGGCGGCTACCTGGACAGTTATTCCCAGACGTTCAACATCACCAGCCGCGCTTCGGGCTTCGTGCCCGGCGCGCCGTACATCCGGCATTTCCGCCTCAACGATTACGACTTCTACGTGCAGGACAAGTGGAAGGTATTGCCGTCCCTCACTGTAAACCTGGGCATGCGGTGGGTACTCCCGGGTGTGGCCGACGAGCGGGATTCGCTCGCGCTCCAGCCGGTCCTCCAGGGCACGCTGGCACAGACGCTGCTCACGGACGCGACCCTGGATTTCGTTGGTAAATCCGCGGGCCGTCCCTGGTACAACCGGCGCTGGAAGAACTTTGCGCCTAACGTCGGCTTCGCCTGGGATGTGTTCGGCGACGGCAAGACCGCGTTGCGCGGCGGCTATGCCATCAGCTACGTCAACGATCAGGAACTGCTGGCGCCGGAGAACATGCTAGAGGCCAACGGCGGTTTGCAGCAATTCGTGTTTGAACCGGGACTCTCGAACCGCGCCTCAGGCGGCGTGCCCGAAATTCCCGTGCCGGGATTCCAGGTGCCGCTCAAAGCCTCCGACAACTACGCGCTGGACCCGTTCTCGGTCATCGGCTCCGTGGATCCCAACCTGAACCGTCCCCGAGTCCAGCAGTACACTATCGGCATCCAGCACGATTTCAAAGGCACGGTGGTCGAGGCGCGCTACGTGGGCAACCATGTGGTGGGTGCCTATCGGGCGTTCGATTTCAACCAGGTGCAGGTGCTGCAGAACGGCTTTCTGGCCGATTTTCTGCGTGCCCAGTCCAACGGCTACCTGGCCGAGGCGCGTTCCGGCGTGTTCAACCCGAACTACAATACCAGCGTCCCCGGCAGCCAGCCGCTGACGATTTTTCCATTCCTGCCGCGCCGCGGCTCATTCTCCGATTCGAACGTGCTGAACCTGATTCAGACCGGCGAGTTGGGCGAACTCGCGACCTACTACCAGACCAACGGCCTGAACGGCGCTTTCAGCTTCTTCCAGAACCCCAACGCGCTGGCCGGCGACATGCTGACGAATTACTCCAGCTCGAGCTACAATTCCCTGCAACTCGTGGCGCGGCGCCGCACGCGGTCGGGGCTCAGCATGGAGGCCAACTACACCTTCTCCAAGGTGCTGAGCGACGGCGATGGCGACCTGCAAGCGCGCTTTCAGGCGTTCCTCGATTTCAACAACCCGGCGCTCGAGCGCTCGCGCGCGAATTTCGATCTGAACCACATGATCAAGGCGGACGGGGTCTACGAGTTGCCGTTGGGCGAAGGCCACACGCTGAGCTTCAGCCCCGTGGTGAACCGCATCGTGGGTGGGTGGAGGATCGGCAGCACCATGGTCTGGCAATCGGGTGCGCCGTTCTCGATTCTTTCGGGGCGGGGCACGTTGAACCGGGAGGCACGATCCTACTACAACACCGCGGTGACCTGGCTGAACCAGTCGGGGCTCGGCGACGTGGTGAAGTTCCAGATGACCGGAGACGGGCCGATGATCGTGGCTCCCTCGGCGATCAATCCCGCCAACGGCACGGGCATCGGCACGGAGATACCGGGGGACGCCCCGTTCGCCGGGCAGGTCTTCTTCAATCCGGATGCCGGCACCCTGGGCACCCTGCAACGCCGCTACTTTTCGGGTCCGTGGACGTTCAACATCGACATGAGCCTGATGAAGGACGTCAAAATCCGGGAGCGGCAGAACCTGGAGTTGCGCATGGAAGCGTTCAACGCGCTGAATCACGCGACCTTCTGGTCGGGCGACCAGTTTATCAACTCCACCACCTTCGGCTTGATCACCTCGACCTTCTATGGGTCGCGGATTCTGCAATTCGGATTGCGCTTCAAATTCTGATGCCTGACTTACTCGATCTCATCGGCGCCGCCAGGGTCTACGACCTGGCGCAGCCATACTTCGTGGGGATGCCGCATCACCCGGTGCATCCGCCGTTTCTCTTCAGCCTGGTGAAGTCGCACGGCGAATACGTGGGACCGGCCGGGAATAGCTCGGCATCGGACGCGATCGCGCTGGGCACGCACGTGGGCACCCACATGGACGCCCTCTGCCATTTCTCCTGTGGGGGAAGGTTGCACGGTGGAGAAGATGCTGCGCCGGCGCAGTCGTACGTTTCGGGGCTGGCCCGATTCAGCATCGATACCGTGCCGCCAATTCTGCGCCGCGGCGTGCTGCTGGACATCGCCGGCCTCGAGGGCGGCGCGCCGCTGGCGCGGGATTTCGAGATCTCGCCGGAGCACCTGGAGGCGGCAGTCCACGCGCAGCGGGTCGAAATCGGCGCGGGCGACGTGGTGCTGTTGCGGACAGGCTGGGCGCGCTACTTCGAGGATCCCGGGAAATTTGTTTCCGCGGTGCATGGGCCGGGTCCCGCGATCGCCGGCGCGCGCTGGTTGAGCGAACGCGGCGTCTACGCCGTCGGCGCGGACACAGTGGCATTCGAGAAGGTGCCGGACCCGTCCATGCCGGTGCACGTACACCTGCTGGTCGAAAAGGGAATCCACATCATCGAATGTCTGAACCTGGAGGAACTGGCCGCGGCGCGCGTCTACGAGTTCGTGTTGGTCGCGGTGCCGCTCAAGATCCGCGGCGCGACGGCGTCCCCCATCCGCCCGATTGCGTTAGTCACGCAGTGACACCGCCGGATCGACGCGCATCGCGCGGCGCGCCGGACCGAGTGCGGACGCCACTACTACCGTCACCAGCAGTGCGGCCACGCCCGCCATAATCCCCGGCTGCGTAGGCGCCACGCCGAACAGAAATCGCGAAAGGACCCGCGACATCGCCACGGTTCCGGCCACTCCCAGCGCCACGCCGGTCAACCCCGGCACCAGCGTCTCCCGGACCACCATTGCCAGGATCGTTTCCGGGGGCGCGCCCAGCGCCATTCGGATTCCGATTTCGCTGGTGCGGCGTGCCACCGCATAGGAGACCACGCCGAACACGCCAACCGCCGCCAGCGCGATGGCCAACGCGGCGAAGATCGAGAGCAGCAGCGTGTTCAGGCGACGGCCGGACAGCGCTCTTTGCATGTGCTGCTCCATGGTCTTGACGTCCGTCACGGGCTGGTCTTTATCGATCGCAGCCACGGCGGCGCGCATGGCCGCGGCGGTGGCGGCAGCCTCGGTTGTGGTGCGCAGCACCAGGACAATGAATCGGCCGCTGATGCCGTTCTGCCTCTTTTCGGACAACTGCGATACCAGCGCGTAGATTCCGGCCTCGGGCGGTGCCTCGAGGTTGTTCTGTCGCACGTCTTTCACTACCCCGACGATCGTGAACCACTGGCCGTCGAAGCGGATGCGGCGGCCGATCGCCTCGACGCCGCGCCAGTAACGCCGCGCGACCGACGCGCTGACCACCGTGACCGGGGCTGTGCCGCGGCGGTCGGTTCTGTCGAAATAGCGGCCATATACGAGAGGGATTCCGATGGCGCGGAGATAGCCGGGACTGACCGAGGCGAAGCTCGCCCATTCCTGCCGTTGTTCGGTCTCGTAATCGATGCCGCCCATGATGATACCCAGCGGCAGCATGTTCACAGTGCCGGCCTGAATCACGCCGGGGACGGACCCCGCGCGGCGCAGCAGTTCGTCGTGAAACGTCAGGATGCTGTGCGCGGTGGGGTAGCGGTTGCGGCTCAACTGCATCCGCATGGTGAGCACGTTATGGCGCTCGAAACCCATGTCCACTTCCGAAGCGCGGCGGAAGCTTTCAATCAGCAGGCCGGCGGCGGCCAGCAGCACCAGCGCGAGCGCTACCTCGGCGGTCACGAGAATGCGCGCGGGACGCTGGCGCGCGGAGTGCCGCGAGGTGATGGCGGTGGTCGCACGCCACGCCGGCAGAAGGCCGAACAGCAGGCCCGTGCCCAGCGATGCGGCGGCGGCTGCGGCGAGCACCGCCCAGTTGACCGAGACTTCGTTGATACGCGGCGTATTGGCCGGCAGCAGCGTCTTCAGCAACGGCAAGGTCAGCCACGCCAGCAGCACTCCGGCCGCCCCTCCGGCCAGGGCGAGCAGCCAGGTCTCGGCGAGGAACTGCCGCAGCAGGCGAAGCCGCGTGGCGCCCAGGGCCCGGCGCACGGCCAGTTCGCGGTCGCGTGCGGCGTTGCGTGCCAGCAGGAGATTCGCCAGGTTCACGCAGGCGATCAGCAGCACGAACGCGGCGGCGGCCATCAGGAGCAGGAACGCGGGCCGGACGGCGGCGGTCACGCGGTTCTCTTCGAGCGGCGATACCTTGACACCGTACCCGCTGTTCTCTTTGGGGTAGGCCGAGGCCAGGCGCGCCACGATGGTTTCCATTTCGCTCTGCGCCTGCCGCGGGGTGACACCCGGCTTCAGAAGCCCGACCACCGAGAGCGAGCGCGCGTCCCGCTGTTGCACGCGATCGGGCGACAGGTTGAGCGAGAGCCACAGGGCGGGGCTGTAGTCGCCGCCGAAGAGCGGGAATTCGAAACGCGGCGGCATCACGCCGGCAATGGTATAGAAATCGCCGTCGATGTCGAGGCGGCGCCCGATCGCCGAAGGTTTCCCGCCGAAGCGGCGCTGGTAGTAGCCGTAGGAAATGAGGATGGAGCGCGGCCCATTAAAGCTGTCCTCCCCGGCGGTGAATCCCCTGCCCAACATGGGCGCGACCCCGAGGGAAGGGAAGAGGTTTGATGACACGGCATCGCCGTTTATCTCTTCGGCTTCGCCCGCGCCCGTGACGTTGAGCTCGCGCCGGTACTGGTGCGTGGCGAAAGTGGCGAAGAGCTGTGTTTGCCGCTTCCAGTCTTCCAGGTCGGGGTAAGACACACCGCGCTCGAAGCGATGGCCGGTCAACTCCTTCATGCTGATGTCCACCAGCCGGCTGCCTGCGGGGTACGGCGGCGGCGCCAGAAGGACGGCGTAGAGAATGCTGAAAATCGCGGTGTTGGCACCGATGCCCAGCGCCAGCGTCAGAACCGCAACCGCCGCGAATCCGGGCGTGCGGAGCAGCCCGCGAGCGCCGTAGCGGAGATCGCGCGCGGCGTCCTGGAGCCACGCGATTCCGGGGTTTCCCATACCAAAGTGTGATAGACCGGCGGAACAAAAGTCAACGCTACTACTCGCGCCGCAGCGTAAATGGCCGGATCGACGCGCAGGGCGCGCCGGCCGGGATCGCGCAGCCGAGTCCACCGGCCGGCAGCAGAAGGCCTACCTGCGCGAGCCCGGCGATGAAGTCTACAGGGAGCGAAGCAGGTGGGCGCTACCGCTTGGCGAGTTCGATCGTCACTTTCAACGGCGTGCCGGCTTGCGACCCGGTAGCTTCGCCCTTGAGGCGGTCATTCTCCAGGATCATGGTGAAGTTGAACGTCGCATCATCGCCGCTGACTGCAAAACTGACTTTCGAGCCTTCCACCTTGCCCTTCTCAATCGGCACCTGCCGTTCTTCGGAGGGGCCGGCGGTACCGCTGAGGGTGGTGCCTTCCTGCTTGAAAATCATGAATGCGCCGGAATCCCGGCTCTGGCCGTCAGGACCCGTGAGCACGGCTTTGCCGGCCCAGGTACCGGTGACGTTCACATCGTCGGCAGCGAGAGCGAGAGCGGAGAATAGAAGTACGAGGAGGAGACGTTTCATGACCCCTCCTTGTAGCACACTTCACAAGCGGCCAATTCTGGTCGTGTCGCCAGGCCCGCCGGAAAGGCGGAGGGAGGTTATGACCGGAGTTATGCAGGTAATGCTCCGGATTCCGATCTGTCAGAATGGGTAGAGGATCGTGATGGCTCATTACGGGAGGGCAAAGTGATCGACACGGTTTTGAACCTGATGTTTCGATGTCCCCACCACCGCCTGACGCGGCCGGTTACCCCCGTGAGCAAAGCCGGCCAGCCACACGGCGAGACCTACGTGGTTTGCCTCGATTGCGGCAAGCAATTCGCGTACGACATGCAGGAGATGAAGATCGGCAAACCCCTATCGAGCACCTCCGACGGCGGCGTGCTCCGCCCCGACATGCCGTCGCCGCGCGACCACAAGAAAGTGAAGTATGCGCTCTGGGCCGTTCCGCTTGCGTTCTTCGCGGGCGCGCTGTTGAGGCGCCCGAGGGACAAGAAGCAGGGCGAAGAGGGCCCTCCCCAAAAGTGACCGTAGCTGGCGCCATACGCCCCCGCTTCTTCAGCGAGGCGCGGCCGGCGCAGGTCAAGCGGGCGCCGGTCCCGGTTACAATTGGTTTCTCAGCAAATGCCGAGTCGCTCCATAGCCGTAGTGATCCCTGCCTATAAGCCGTCGCCGGCGCTCGCCGCGCTGGTCGAGAGCCTCCTTGCCACGGCTGATCGCCCCATCGTCATCGTGGACGACGGCAGCGGGCCGGAGTACCGCGACGTGTTCGCGCGGGTGGAGGCATTCTCCGCGGTCCGGCTGCTGCGGCACGCGGTGAACCTGGGGAAGGGTGCGGCGCTCAAGACCGCCATCAACCACGTGCTCTGCGAGATGCCGGACATCACCGGCATCGTCACCGCGGATGCCGACGGCCAGCATGATCCGGACGACATCCGGCGTGTCGCCGAAGCTCTGGAGGCCAGCCCGGCGTCGCTGGTACTCGGGTGCCGCGCGTTTGGCAAGGATGTTCCGCTGCGCAGCAGGTTCGGCAACATCCTGACGCGCGCCATTATGCATGCCTTGCTGGGGCGCAGACTCACCGACACGCAGACCGGCCTGCGGGGCATTCCGGCCAGCTTTCTGCCGCACCTTCTGCGGCTGGAGACCACCGGCTACGAGTTCGAATTGCAGATGCTGATCGCATCGCACGAGTTGTCCATTCCACTGATGGAGGTGCCGATCCGGACCATCTACGAGGCCGGCAACCGTTCGTCGCACTTCAACCCGATTGTCGACTCGATGAAGATTTACTTCGTCCTGCTGCGGTTCGGCTCCGTGTCGCTGATGACCGCGCTGCTCGACAACCTGGTGTTCTTCCTGGCATGGCGCCGGACGGGAAACATCATCGCCTCACAGGTTCTGGGGCGTGCGTTCGCGGTGTGTTTCAACTACTGGATGGTGCGGCGTTCCGTGTTCTATTCGCACCAGCGACACCAGTCCACGCTGCCGAAGTATCTCGCGCTGGTCTTCGCCAGCGGCACGGCCTCGTACGCAGGCATCCGATTCCTGCACGATCGGCTGGGCATCAACACCATGGTGGCGAAAGTCTCCGTGGAAACCCTTCTCTTCTTTGCCAATTTTGCGGTGCAGCGTCTGTTTATTTTCAACCGGCCGAACAACGGGGAATCCGCCAGGCAGCGCGCCACTCCGGGGCTGGTCTTTTCATTGCTGGTGGCCGTAATCTTCGCCGCGCTGGTGGGCGTCGAAATTCACGGCTTCTGGACGGGGCATCTGTTTTCCCAGGAAATCTGGATGCCGGTGGGACTCGTGCGCTTCAGCCGCTACACCGGCGTGTACCTGGCGCTGGCGGTCCCGTTATTGATGATTGTGCCCTGGACATTTGCGGGGGTCTTGGCGGTGCTGCTGGTGGTGCTCAGCGCGGTCTCGGTGGGCACTGTGCCGCTGCTCGCCACGGCGTACTTCTTTGTTTCGGCCTGTGCCCTGGGGTCGAAGCTGCTGGGACGGGGGAAACAGGAGTCGCTCGCGACCCAGATCTGCGCCACCCTGGTGGGCACGGGCGTGTACGTCATCCTGATGACGCTGCTGGCGCGGCAGCCGATCCACTATCGTCTGGTGTGGGCCACGCTGCTCGCCATACCGATCGCCCTGGACCTGCGCGGCGTAGTGCGGCGGCTGGCGTACTGGATATCGCTGCTACGACGCGCGGAGTTGCGGCCGCGATGGGAGCGCGCGGCGTTCGCCCTGGTGGCGTTCCTGGTCGTGGCGCATTGGTTCGTCGTGCTGGAGCCGGAAAAATCGGCCGACGGGCTGGCCATGCACCTGGCCATCCCGATGAATATCGCAGCCAACCATGCCATGACCTTCCAGCCCTCCCGCGTGGTTTGGTCGGTGATGCCCATGGGAGCCGATTGGGCGTACTCCATCGTTTACCTGCTGGGTGGCGAATACGCGGCGCGACTGCTGAATTTCGTCATGCTGCTGCTGGTGCTGGCGATGATCTATCTGGCGGCGCGCCGCCGTGTCTCTTCAGCCGCGGCGTGGCTGCTGGCCGCGTCGTTCGCTGCCACACCCGTGGTCCAGGTGGTGACAGGGTCGCTGTTCGTGGAGAACTTCCTGGCGGCCCTGGTGCTCGGATTGGTGACCGCCACGTGGCTCTTCGGCGATACGGGTGAGAGGCGGTACCTGTTTGCGGCGATGCTGCTCGGCGGAGCCGCCATGACCACCAAGCTGGGGGCGGTCGCCTTCGTTGCGATCGCGCTGCCGTTCCTGGGTGCGGAAGTGGCCGCGCGCTGGCGAACGCTTTCGCCGAAACCAGCCGTCACCTGCGCGCTCGCGCTATTGCTCCTGCTCGCCACGGCGGTGCCTACCTACGCCATCGCGTACGGCAAAACGGGCAACCCGGTTTATCCGTTCGAGAACAGGAAGTGGCACTCGCCCCTGCTCGACCCCGCGGTGGACTTCAACGACATTCGCTACCGCATCCCTCTGGACTGGGGGACGCTGTACCACCTGACGTTTCGCACCAGTGATGCGTATGAGGGGCAGAACGGATCATTCGGGTTTCAGTACCTGGTAGTTCTGCCTCTGGCGTTGGCGGGATTACTGGTGGTGGCGCGGCGGCCGACGCTGATGGCCGCGGTGGTGGGGCTCGGTGCGAGCCTGCTGATCATGCGGACGCAGCCCAACGTCCGATATCTCTATGCGGCCATGCCGCTGGTTACGGTCGGGTTTGCCGGGTTGCTAGGCTGGCTGCGCGCGAACGAACGGTGGATGTACCGCGTGCTGATCGTTTTTCTGGTCGCCGCTACGGGGCTGAATGCCTGGTTCTTGCCGTCGGCCAGTTACTATCACAAAGATTTCTGTCTGCGCCGGCCATTCTCGCGCGAGGCTCGGGAACGCTACCTGGAAGAGGCCGTGCCGGTACGCAAAGTGACCGAGTATTACAATGCACATCACGGCCGGGCCGCCGTGCTGCTCACCGACGACAGCGCGATTGCGGGTTTGGATGGAGAGGTGTACTGCAACAACTGGCACCAATACCCGGTTGTGGAGCAGATCCGGCGGGCATTCAACGTCTCCGGCCAGTTCCAACTGATGCGGCGTTGGAAGGTGGAGTATTTCATTGGCAGGAAGCCCGCTGCGGGCGAGCAGGCGGTGCGCCCGCCGGCCTTGAAAGCGCTCCTGTCGGCGTGTACGGTTCCCATCTATGAATTGGGCGACTACTACCTCTCTCGCCTCGAATCGGACTGCGACCAGCGCGGCGCCGCCCCGCGTCCGCCGGCGCAGCCGACGATTGTAGGGCGCCCCGGTTTCTACGACGATTTCGACCCTGCCATCGTGTTCCACGGAGATTGGGACCACGACGCCACCTTCGAGGCGCCCGCGCGCCACACTGTGAGCTACACCGACCTTCCCGGCGCCGACATCGTCTTTGCCTTCGATGGCAAGGCCTTGACGTACGTCTTCACCAGGGCGCTGAACCGGGGCATCGCGGCAGTCACGATCGATGGTGAAGACCAAGGCACGATCGATCTGTACGCACGATCCACCGAGTGGCAGGTGTCGCGCCGGTTCTGCTGTTTTGCCCCCGGCAGGCATACCGCCGTGATCCGCGTGACCGGCCGCAGCCGGCCGGAGGCAACCGGACGATTTGTAGATGTGGATGCGCTGGTCGTGGAGTGACGGAGTTACAGCAACAGGGCCGTATAATAGACCATCATGGCGAGCGAACTGCTCATTCAGTGCCCGGACGGTCAGATGAAGACGATTCCACTTACTGGCGACCGCCTCGCCGTAGGCCGTTCCAGCGCCTCGGAACTCTGCTTCCCCGAAGATGCCGGCTTGTCGCGCCAGCATTTCGCGTTTGAAACACAGGGCGAAGAGTGGACAATCCAGGACCTGGGTAGCAAGAACGGAACGTACGTCAACAATATCCCCCTCAAGGGACGGCTCATCCTGAAGCCCGGCGACCGGATCACCGCGGGCCACCTGGTGATCATGTTCTCGCCCGGCGGGCAGCCTCCCGATGCCGGCGTGGTCGTTTTTGACGGCACCGACAGCACCTCACCCACCACCTCCACGGTCGTGACCAGCCTGGAAGGCGCTACGAACCAGACCCTGCAACTGGACCGCGGCGGCCCCAAGGCTTCCGCTCCCCTGCAGGCCTTGATTCGCGCCGGCCAGGAGCTCTCGGAAAACCGGCCGTTGGCAGAGCTGTTCCCGACGATTCTCGATCTCGCCATTCAGGCCGTCAACGCCCAGCGCGGCGTTCTGCTGCTGATCGAAGGCGAGGCGCTGGTCCCCAAAGCCCACAAGGGCGATGCCTTCCGCATCAGCACCGCCGTGCGCGATCGCGTGATCCACGAAAAGTCGTCGGTCCTGGTGCGGGACGCACAGCTTGACGATGCCTTCAAAGGCCGCATGAGCATCGTGGAACATAAGGTCCACACCATGATGGCGGTGCCGCTGCAAACCAAGGACCGGATTATCGGCCTGATCTATGTGGATTCGCCGTTCGTCCTGAGAGAGTTCACCAAAGACGACTTGAACCTTCTCACGGTGATGGCCAATGTCGCGGCCACTCGCATCGAAAATGCGCGCCTCGCCGAAATCGAAGCGGCGGAACGGATCATGGTACGCGAACTCAGCCAGGCGGCAGATATCCAGCGCCGCATGCTGCCGGTCGAGGCTCCCCAGATCCCCGGGGCCGACCTCGCCGGCTACAACGCGGCCTGCCGCACGGTGGGCGGGGATTATTTCGATTTCTTCCCGTATTCGGATGGGTCGGTGGCCATGGCGCTGGGCGACGTTTCCGGCAAGGGCATGCCGGCGTCCCTGCTGATGATGCAGATCCACGCCCGCGTGCAGGTGCTTGCCTCTGAGGATCCGGGCGATCTGGCCGCGTTCCTGACGCGTGTCAACCGGGCCACTTGCGCCAATTGCCCCAGCAACCGCTTCATCACCTTTTTCTTCTGCGTGTTCAACCCGGCCACGGGCGAAGTGAGATTCGCCAACGCGGGCCACAACCCGCCCATCGTGGTACGCGCGTCGGGCCAGGCGGAGATGCTGGAAGGCGGCGGCCCGGTGCTGGGGATCGTGCCCTCCGCCTCTTACCGCGAAGATGCCACGCGGCTGGGCCCCGGCGACATGCTGGTGCTCTACAGCGACGGCGTTACCGAAGCCAACAATCCCGACTTCGATGAGTACGGCGAGGGGCGATTTATCGAGCTGTTACAGCGTCATCGTAACGAGCCCGCCAGCGCCGTCGTGCAGGCAGTCACCCGCGCGGTGGCCGAGTTCGCCGCCGGCGCGCCGCAGGCGGACGACATCACCCTGGCCATCGCCAAGCGGATCTGATGATCACCGACCTGGTACAGATCCGGCTTCTGGGCGAGAAGAAGCGGCCGGAAAACGAGCGCTTCCGGCGCCACATGAAATCGCACGACCATTCCGACCGGATCCTTCGCCGGATGGCGGAGGAGGTTGAAGAGCAGATCGATTGCTGCGAATGCGCGAACTGCTGCAAAGTGGCGACAGTGAAGCTTTCTGAACGGGACATCGAGCGACTGGCGCGCCATCTGCGCATCCCGGTGAAGAGATTCCTCGCCCGGTACACCGCGGAAAGTGAGGAAGAAGGCGTGATTCTGCGGCGCACGGACGAAACCGGCTGCGTATTCCTGGCAGGCAAGGAGTGCATTGTTTACGATGCGCGCCCGGACACCTGCCAACGGTTTCCACACCTGGTGCGAGGGAACGGTTCCATCGCCAGCCGGATGTGGCAGTTCGTGGATCGCGCTTGTTACTGCCCGATCGTGTACAACGCCTTGGAGGCGTTCAAGGAAGAGCTGGGGTTCAAGCGGTAAACCACCGGACCGGGCAACGCACCCGCCCGGGGTTCCGGACTTCGTCCCCACGCCCTTGGCGGATCAGCGGCTGGCCGCTGGCGCGTTTTCGCTCTGGCCGGGAAGACTGCCCACAGCCGCAAGCCCCCCCACGGTAGCAGCGGCAGCTACGCCGCCAATCACGGCAACGGTCCCGGCGCCGATCCCGGCGGCCGCGGCGGTTGCCCCGGCTGCGCCCGCGGCCACGGCAGCACCTGCTCCGGCCGCAGCACCTGCTCCGGCTGCGGCACTTGCGCCAGCGGCGGCACCTGCGCCAGCGGCGGAGCCCCCGGCGGTTGCAGCTCCGGCGCCGGCAGCGCCGCCCGCGGCGATCGCGACTGCCGCGCCGGCTTTCTTCGCGACGGTTTTGCAGCCGCCCTGTTCGATTCGGGTCAGCCCGGCAACCTTGATCACCTGGGTTGCCCCAGCCACGGACGGTGCCTGCGGCTCAGCCAGGCCAGCAATTTCCAGGCGGTTTCCAACTTCGGCTTCGAGATCCGGCCCATGCACCTCGAGAACGACATTTGTAGTTTGCTCCACCAGGATGAGCTTGCCGGACTTGGTGAGGAGGCAGCCACTGGCGCGGGTGGGAGCGGCGGCGCCCGCGGCCTGAGGCTCGAAATCCAGGCTCTTGCCTTCCTGTACCTCGGCGACGAGCAGGCCGGCAGCGTTCGTGACCTGGGCCGCGCCGCGGAGAGCAGCTACGGTGACCACGCGGTCGCCGTCGAGCCGGACTCTGGCGCGGGCGTCCTTATTTGTCGAGATGTGTAGGGAGCGCGCGCCGACCTCGTATCCGGTGGGCGAATCCAACTGGACGAACCCGGAGTCGAGGACCATTCGGTTGCCGTAGACCGTAGCGCGGCTTCCCGCGGCGAGACGCAGTTGCACGCCGCTGTTCAGTCTCACGTCGGAAGGCGCCGATTTGGTTTCGATGGTAGTCCCGTCAAACAGGGTCGTGGTGCCCCAGACCGATGAATGATCGACCTGAAAAGCTCCGTTCGCCACGGCCATTCCGATGGCCCCGGTATCGGCAAACAGCCAGACGGGTGCGGCGATGGCGGCCAGCGCCAGGACCACTCGCAACACCGGCAAATACTTGAGATTCTTCGTTGCCATAACTGTCAACTCTATCGGCAGGATTTGACGATTCATTAGACCCGGCTTGTTTCGACTGGCATCTTTCCGGTTCCGGCGGGGCGAACGGATGCAGGACTCCGTTCCCGGGGGTTGGGCTGTGCCTGTGGTACGCCTGGCGCGCATGATGCTGCTCTCAGGCCTCATCGTGGCCGCGTATTGGGCCGGCCGACTGGCTTGGGCGGACCACCTTTCCCGCAGCGGTGAACTTGCCGAGCGGGAGCGCGCGGTCCAACTGGCACCCACCGCTGCCTATTATGAAAGGCTTGCGGACAAGCGGGAGGAAAGAGGGCTGAATCCGTTGCCGGACCTCGGGCGGGCGGCGGCGTTGGACCCGGAGAATCCGGGCCGCTACCTGCGGCTGGGTCTGCGGGCGGAATGGCAGGGTGACCTGCAACTGGCGGAGCACAGCCTGTTGCGGGCCGCCGAACTCAGCCGTTTGTACGCGCCACGCTATGCGCTGGCGCAGTATTATTTCCGGCGGGGAAACGCCGATAGCTTCTGGAGATGGTCGCACGCGGCACTCCAAACCGCCTTCGGGGACGTTACGCCGATCCTGGAACTTTGCCGGCGGATGCAACCGGACCCGGACCGCCTGGCACAGCAGGCCATCTCCGAGAAACCGGAAGTCGCACGGCAATACCTAGCCATGCTGCTGCGGCATGGCCAGACCGTGCCGGCATTGGCGCTTGCGCGGCACATTGCCAGGGCGGCACGCAGCGAGGACGTCGCGGCACTGCTGGGGTACTGCAACCTCAGCCTCTCGGCCGGGAGTGCGGAAGGCGCCGTGGAGATCTGGAATACGCTCTGCCGTAGGAAGCTGTTGCCCTATGTGCCGGTGGACAGGGAACGCGGGCCATGGCTGACGAACCCCGACTTCGCCATCGCACCTCTCCGGTCCGGGTTCGACTGGAACCTGGCACAGGCGCCATGGCTCCAGTCCAACCGGTCCGGCGGGGAGCTGCGTCTGACATTCTCGGGACGGCAACCGGAAGACTGTCTGCTGGCCTGGCAGTACGTTCCGGCGGCGCGGAACAAACGGTACCGGCTGTGGTCTGCCATCCGTAGCGGCGAGGGCTCCGGGGCACCCGGGCTCTCCTGGATTGTGTTCGACCCCGCTGGGAAATGGTCCGCCGGAGAGCCGCAGGCGGACGGGTCGCTGGTTTTCCAGGCGCCATCGGAGGTCGTCAGGCTGGCCTTGATGTACCGGAGGCCGGCAGGCTCCACCCGGCTGGAGGGAACGGTGGCAGTGACCGGGGTAACGCTGGAGCGGGTGCCATGAGTTGGGGCGCGTCCGCGCTCGCCGCATTTCTGGTTTTCGGGGTAGCGACGGTGTGGGTCGATGCGCGGTGGCCCTGGAGCCTGTTTCAAATCGGGATCTTCCTGCTGGCGGGCATTCACGCGGCGCGTGGCGGGCGTTGGCGGGTGCGGGTGGAATATTTGCCGCTCGCCGCGGCCGCGATCTGGCCGCTGGTCCAACTGGGCGCGAAGACCACGGTCTGCGACGCCCAAACCTGGAGCGCGGCGCTGGACTGGGCGACCTTCTTCCTCGTGTTCGCTCTGGCACGGCACTACTG
This sequence comes from Bryobacterales bacterium, assembly GCA_963719195.1. Classification (GTDB taxonomy): domain Bacteria; phylum Acidobacteriota; class Terriglobia; order Bryobacterales; family Bryobacteraceae; genus DASQZT01. The sequence continues at coordinate 154,518 of CAVRBB010000003.1, forward strand.
TGGCGATGCCAGAACGCGAAGCCTGCTTCTCCGGGGGGCGGCACTCTTTGGCATGGGGTTGGCCGCCATGGCAATTGTTCAGAACTACTCCTCGGGCGGGGAGGTTTTCTGGCTCTTCCCGAGCGGATTCAATGACGATGTCTTCGGGCCGTTCGTAAACCGGAACCAGTTTGCCGCCTGGCTGGAGTTGCTGCTGGCGCCGGCGCTCTACCTCGCCTTCCGGGAAAGGGGCTTGGGGGTGCTCTATGGATCGGCGGCCGCCGTGATTTTCGGCGGATTGGTCGCGAGCGCATCCAGGGCGGGGTTTGTTCTGGGATGTGGAGAGGTTCTGACAGTCGCGTTGGCGGTTGCGGTTGAGCGGCGGTCTTCGCGGAAAGCCTTCGCTCTGACCTCGCTGCAGTTCGCCGGACTGGCCGCGATCACCGCCGCGACCGTGGGCTGGCAGGGTTTGCAGTCCAGGTTGGAACTGCGGGTGAACGAGGGGCTGCGCGCGGATGCGTTACGGGCCTCGGTGCAGATGGTGAGGGAACGGCCCTGGGCGGGCAGCGGACTGGGCACATGGTCAACCATGTACCCGCGCTATGCTTCGTTCGATGCGGGGGTGTTTGTCAATCAGGCCCACAACGACTGGGCGCAGTGGGCCGCGGAGGGAGGGGTGCCGTTCCTGTTGTTCCTGGCAATTTTCGCGGTGGCCCTATATAAACCGGCGGTTCAGTCGATCTATGGGTTGGGGACGCTGGCGTTTCTGTTGCACGCCACAGTCGATTACCCAATGCAGCAAAGGCCGTCGGTGGCAGCCTGGTTTTTCGCTGTGGCAGGGGCAGTCGTGGTGTGGCGGAGCGGGGCGGCCTCCGATGATCATGGACTATTACGAGGAGTTAGGCGTCGACCGGCGCGCTTCGTCCGGTGAGATCCGGCAGGCGTACCGGCATCTGGTGCGGCTGCTCCACCCCGATCACTGCAACACCGGTCCGGAACGTCGTCTGGCAGAACTGCAAGTCAAGCGGCTGAACGGGATCGTGGCGATATTGAGCGACCCGGCGGACCGGGAGAAATACGACCGAACTCTCGATACCCACGTGCCTGTGCGAAGGCGGCCGAAACCTCCGGCCTGGCGGAAGTCTCCGGCCGTTTGGATCGGCGCGGCAACCCTGGGCTGTATCGTCCTGGTCTGCCTTTCGGGCCACACGCCGAAGCCGATACCGCCGGCCACGGTGCAGGTGGCGGAACCACCGCCAGCGGCCGGGCAGCAGCCTTCGAGGAGCCTGGATCGCCGACCCATGTTGATCCGGCCCGCCCCATCCGGTCCGCCGATGTCACGGCTGGCGGCGGAGTCGGAATCCACAGGCCGCGAGGCGCGTGAACCGGCTGCGGCGTTTGCCGGCCGGGTGCTGGCGCGGAGCCAAGAGCCTCCGCCGGTGCTCGCAACCCCGGAGATCTCCGTGCCGGCGATGCCGCCCGTCGAGCCCGTGCGGGCGCCGGTTCGGCCCACCCTGGCCGGGGACTGGCTCTTTGTGCCGATGCCCGGCAAAGCGCGGGCCGGACTTTACGCGCCGGAGTACATCGAACTGCGGGTGACGGAGAACGCCGGCCGGTTGCGCGGGCGGTACCGGGCACGGTACCACGTCGCGGACCAGGCCATCTCGCCCACGGTTGACTTTCAGTTTGAGGGAGCGGCGCCGGCGGAAGGATCCGAATTGCCCTGGGAGGGAGAGGGAGGTTCCCGGGGGACCGTCAAGCTGCGGCTCCTCACCAACACTGCCCTGGAGGTGACCTGGGTAGCTGATCGGTTGGGGACGGAGCTTGGCCTGATCTCCGGGGCTGCGACGCTGGTCCGAAGGGCGGAGTAACCGCGGCGGACAGGGCAGCCTGTGGCAGAAGCCGCCACCCGCCGGAGTCCGGCAGGTGCCCTCTTGTGATTTCAGTGGGTTACGGGGAATTTCCGCCGGAGTCCGGCGGTTTTCTCTTCTCGCCCCGGGCTGTTGGACGCTATAGTTTCATGCGCTCCAGTTTGCGGTACAGGGTTTTACGTTCGATGCCCAGCAACTGGGCCGCCTTGCTCTTGTTGCCGCCGGTGGCGGCCAGCACGCGGCGGATCTGGTCCTCTTCGGCGTCGGCCAGGGTTTCCACGGGTTTCTCGCGCGATTCCATGGCCGTCAAGGCTTCGTGCACGCTCTCGGCGTCGATGCGGTCGGCGAGAATCGTGAGCCGCTCGACCATGTGCTGGAGCTCGCGGACATTGCCCGGCCAGGTGAAATCCTGGAGCGCGCGGACGCCGGACTCCATCAGCTTCACGTCGCGACTGTACCGGGCGTTGTACTTGTTCAGGAAGAACCGTACCAGCAGCGGAATGTCGCCACGGCGCTCGCGCAGGGGAGGCATGAAGATGCGCACGGTTTTCAGGCGATACCAGAGGTCTTCCCGGAACTTCTTCTCCTCCAGCATGCGGGGCAGGTCGCGATTGGTGGCGGCGATCACGCGCACATCCACTTCCTTGGAGCGCGACGCCCCCACGGGGCGGATTTCCCGGGCCTCGAGAAACCGGAGGAGCGCCAACTGGAAGTTGAGTTCGATTTCGCCGATTTCGTCCAGAAACACGGTGCCCCGGTTGGCGGCTTCGAAAACTCCCACGCGATCGCGATCCGCTCCGGTGTAGGCTCCCCGCACCACGCCGAACAGTTCGCTCTCGAGCAGGGACGGCGTCACGGAGCCGCAGTCCACGGCGCTGAAGGGCTGAGTGGAGCGGCGGCTGAAGCGGTGGATCATGCGAGCCACCAGCTCTTTGCCAGTGCCGGTCTCACCCTCGATGATCACGGTGGCATCGGTGTCGGCAACCTTGGAGACCGTCTTGTAGATCTCGACCATCTCGCGCGAGTTGCCGATCATTTCAGTTTCGGGCTGTTCCTCTTCTTCAGCCTCTTCGCCTTCGTTGTTGCGGGCCGCTTCGGCGCGCTCGATGGCATCCAGCATCTCGTCCAGCTCGAAGGGCTTGGCAAGGTAATCAAAAGCGCCGCCGCGCGTGGCGGCAACCGTGGTCTCGATGGTGCCGCGGCCGGTCATGAGGATCACCGAACAGGTCGGGTCCTTGCGCTTGGCGGCATCCAGGACATCGAGACCGGTGCCTTCATCGATGTAGATGTCGGAAATGACGATGGGATAGGCGTTGTCGGTGAGGCGCTCCATGGCCTCCCCGGTGGTCGCCACCGCGTCCACGGTATAACCCTTCTCCTCCAGCGCCGTCGAAATGACGAAGCGCAGCGACGTGTCGTCTTCGACCAAAAGCAGCTTCTGCATCAGTGCCGTTCCGCCGTGGTGGAAACAGGTGCAGCCGCCGGGGCGGGCAGCACCAGGGTGAAGCAGGAGCCGGCGCCCGGCTGGCTGGTGACCTCGATCCTTCCCCCATGCTGTTCCACGATCTGTTGGACGATGGAAAGCCCGATTCCGGTACCCGCCTCGCCGGACTCTTCGGCTTTCCTGGTACGGTAGAACTTCTGAAAGATCTGTTTCACTTCCTTGTGGTCCAACCCGATCCCCTGGTCCGCGACCGAGATTCGGATGTGGCCCTCCTCCTTCCCGCACCGCACCCTCACCTCGGTGCGCTGGGGGGAGTATTTCACCGCGTTGGTAAGTAGATTGTAGCAGGCATACTCCATCAGCTCGCGGTCACCGGTGAGTTGCAGTTGTTCGGCGACAGGCTGAAGCGTGATGCTGATGTGCTTGCGCTCGGCGAGGGGGGCGACGCGCGCCACGCAGACCTCGATCATGTCCTTGATGGCGACCGCCTCGCGCTTCAACTCCATCTGTCCCGCCGACAGGCGTTCCACGTTGAGGAAGATCTCCACCATGCGGGCCAGGCGCTTGGATTCGGAGTTGATCAGCAGCGCGATCTGCTTGCGCTTTTCTTCGGTGAGCGCGTAACGCGAGATCAGCTCGCTGGAGCCTTGAATGGCGGAGAGCGGCGTGCGCATTTCATGGGTGACGAAGTGCATCGCCTGCTGATAGCGGGTGCGCGCGGATTGCTCCGCCAGCCAGTTCCGCCTCACCACCAGGTGGTAGTGCGCCGCCGCCGCCATGAAGACCAGCCATGCCACGGATGCCGGAGTGGCGAAAGAGAAGACGCGGCTCTGCGTGAAAAAGACGTAGGGCGTGATTTGCGCCGCAACCACGATCAGCACGCCGGCGGCGTACGCTCTCCAGCCGGGCAGATAGCGGAAGGCAAGCCCGATGGCAAGCGCCAGAAGGGCGCTGCACAGGAACACAGTCGCATTGGAAGCGTCGGTGATGAACAGCCCGTGTTCCAGGGTCTCGAAGGCCTGGGCATTGATTTCGATCCCGGTGATGGGAATTTGCGGATGGATGGGCGTAAGGAGGCGGTCCTGGGACTCGGATACGGCGGTCACGCCGATGAACACGACCTTATCGGCGAACTGCCTGGCCAGCGCGTGGTTGTTCAGCAGTGCCCGCAGGGAGATACGGGGTATGGCCGAGTCCGGCAGGAACCGGACGCGCATCAGGCGCTGTTCGGCTCCAGGCGCGGCCAGGCGGCGGTCGAACCTGCCGATGTCGGGCACGGGAATGGTGGCACTGCCGACCAGGAGATCGTCCTGCTCCTCCACGATGTCCGCGCCGCGGCTGAGACGGAAGGCCTCCAGGGAAATGGCCCAGCGGCGGTCGCGCCCGGCGCGCTTCACCAGGGGAATCGCCCGCGTGACGGCGTCGCCGGGGTCGGGTTGGGCGTGCACGTGTCCGACGGCGGCGGCGCAGCGCAGGAATTCGGGCCGGGGATCTTCCCAACGAGCGCCCCCGTCAATCAGTTGGGAGGCCAGCACCAGGCGGGGCGTGGCGCACAGAGCATCGGCGAGGTTGCGGTCGATGGCCGGGTCCGCCTTCTGATCCGCGAGAATCAGGTCGAGCGCCACAGCGCGGGGCTTCATGGGGGCGATCAAGCGAAGCGCCGTGGCGAGAGGGGTGCGAATCCCCTGCTTGCCGCCGAGGGTGGATCGGAGTGTGTCCTCGTCGACGGCCAGCAGCACGGCACGAGTCTGCAACGTCTGTGGCCGGGAGATCCGGAACATGAAGTCGTAGGCGGCGTTGTCCAACCCCGATCCGAACAGCCAACTGCCGATGAGCGCGATCACGAACACCGATAACAGCAGCGCTATGTACTTCGCTCTGTGCTTCCAGTCCCGCCGATCCATACCGTGGTGAACTACTTTCTACAGTATAGTGGTGCGGCCTCGAGCGCCTTACCCCTTGGTTTCGACGGGCACCTCCACTGGTTCGGGGGTGTGGCGGGTCCACCAGTGGACGAAGCGGTCGCCGAGGTCGTCCAGGAACGTGTACACCACGGGGACAACGATCAGCGTCAGCAGGGTGGAAGTGATCAGGCCGCCGATCACGGCACGCGCCATGGGGGCGCGGAACTCGGCGCCCGAGCCGATCTCGAAGGCCAGCGGCAGCATGCCGAAGATCATGGCCAGGGTGGTCATCAGGATGGGCCGCAATCGCACGCGCGCGGCCATGATCAGGGCTTCGCGGCGGGAACGACCCTCGCGGCGCTGTACGTTGGCGAAGTCGACCACCAGGATGGCGTTCTTGGTCACCAGGCCCATCAGCAGGATGACCCCGATCATGGACATGATGTTGAGGGTGTCTTTGACCAGGTACAGCATGCCCGCCACTCCCACGAGGGAGAGCGGCAGGGACAGCATGATGGCGAAGGGCTGGAGGAAGCTGCGGAACTGGGAAGCCAGCACGGCGTAGATCAGGATGACGGCCAGCAGCAGCGACTGCAGGGCGTAGCCGAAGCTTTCCATCATCTCTTCGGATTCGCCGGTGTAGTCGATGCGGTAGCCGGACGGCACGTTGAGCGTGCCGGCGCGCGCTTTGATATCGGTGATGACCTCGCCCAGCGAGCGGCCTTCGGTACTGGCACTCACGCGAACTTCGCGCATGAGGTCGCGGCGGCGGACTTTGGACGGCGCGGTACCGGCATCGAGGCTGGCGATCTGGCTGGCGGGCACCAAGGCACGCCCGCCCTGGGCCGGGAGATCGAGCCCGAGCAGGTCGATGGCGCGAGTGCGGTCGGAGCGCTGCACGCGGAGGCGCACGTCGTAGCTGTCGCCGTCGGGATCTTCGAACTGCGACACCACTTCGCCGGCGACCAGCCCGCGCATGGTGGAAGCGACGGTGCCGAGGTCCAGACCCAGATCGCTGGCGGCGTTGCGGTTCACGGCGATACGGACTTCATCCTGGGGCGCATCCTCGCTGGTGTCGATGTCGGAGACGCCGTTGACCTGGCCCATCTGCGCCATCAGTTTTTCGCTGAGGGGGGCAAGCTGTGCGAGGTCCGTACCACGCACGCTGATCTGGATGGGCTTCACGTCACCGCCCACTTGGTCGGCTTCCTCGATGGAAGTGCGGACCGCGCGAAAGCGGGCCAGAGACTGGCGAACCTCGGTTTTGAGGAAGCTGTAGTGCTTGCGCGTCTTGCGCGGGTTCAGGCGAATGAAGATATTGCCCTCGTTGATGGGCTTGCCGGCGGTGCCCCCGATGGTGACATAGGTGTAGGCCACGGCGGGGTTGCGGCGAATTTCGCGCTCCAGCTCCTGAGCGATTTCCATGGAGCGGTTGAGACTGATGCCGGGGCTGGCCTTGTAGGCCACCTGGAACTGGCCAGGGTCGGCGTTGGGCATGAATGCCGAACCGAGCTTGCCGAACAACGAAAAGCTGGACACGATGGCCACGGTTGCCAGCAGCACCACCGCCCAGCGGTGCGAAAGAGACCAGCCTAAGGCTCCGGCCAGGACGCCCTGGAGGCGGTCGAGCCGGTCGTTGAGCTTGCCCAGCCCGCGGCCGAACCAGGAGCGCGGCACGCGCGGGTCGGCGGCGGGATCGTACCATCGCGAGGACAGCATGGGGTCCAGGGTGAAGCTGACGTACAGCGAGACCAGCACCGCGAAGCCCACGGTGATGCCGAACTGGTAGAAGAAGCGGCCCATGACGCCGCCCATGAAAGCCACCGGCACGAACACGGCGATGATGGTGAAGGTGGTGGCCATGACGGCGAGGCCGATTTCGGCGGTGGCTTCGCGCGCGGCTGTGAAATGGTCGGCGCCGGCGTGCATGTGGCGGACGATGTTTTCGCGGACCACGATGGCGTCGTCAATCAGGAGGCCGATGGCCAGCGAGAGGCCCATCAGGGTCAGGATGTTCAGGGTGAAACCCAGAACCCTCATGATGATGAAGGCGCTGATCACCGAGACGGGGAGCGCCAGGCCGGTGATGACCGTGCTCCGCCAACTGTTGAGGAAGAAAAAGACGATCAGGACCGTGAGGAAGCCGCCCAAGACCAGGGTGACCTGGACGTCGTCGACGGAGTCGCGGATGAACGTGGAGCGGTCCACCACCTTGCGCAGGCGGATATGGGAAGGAAGCTCGGTATTCAACTCGGAGATGGTCTTGTCGACCTCATCCGCCACCTCCACGGTGTTGGCGCCGGACTGCTTGACGATGTCCAGCGATAAGCCCGGGCGGCCATCGATAAGCGACGCGCTGCGGCGCTCCTCGATGCCATCCACCACGCGCGCGATTTGCGGAAGGTAAATGGGGCTGCCGTTGCGCGTGGCGACGATGAGGTGGTCGAAGGCATCCACCGAGCGGAACTTGCCCGCCACGCGGACGAGCGGTTCCTGGCGGCCCTGCTCCAGCTTGCCGGCGGGCATGTCCATGTTCTCGCGCTGGAGCGCTGACGCAACTTCGGCGTAGGTCAGGCTGTAGGCTTTGAGCCTGTCGCGGTCGAGCAGGATCTGGATCTCGCGCCGCGCGAGTCCGACGAGGTTCACCTGGCCTACGCCCTGCACGGTTTCGAAGCGCTTCTTGATGAGCTTTTCGGCCAGCGAGGAGAGCACCTTGATATCGGCAGCGGAGCTTTCCACAGCCACCGAGACGATGGGCATGGCGTTGAAATCGATGCGCTGGATCACCGGCTCCTTCATGTCCTGGGGGAAGTCGGCGCGGATGGCGTTGATCTTGGCCTGGGCGTCCTGCTGGGCGTTGTTGATGCGCACGCCGAGACGGAACTCCACCAGGATGACGGAGAGGCCCTCGGTGGTGGTGGAAGAGATGTGGCGCACGCCGGAGATGGTGTTGAGGGTCTCTTCGATGCGCTTGGTCACCTCGCGCTCGACGGTCTCCGGAGACGCGCCGGGATACAGCGTCTGCACGGTGAGCACGGGGATCTCGACATCGGGGAACTGGTCGATGGCGAGCTGCTTGTAGGAGAAGATGCCGAGCGTGACCAGCGACACGGCCAGCATGGTGGCCAGCACGGGCTGCTTGATGGAAAGATCGCTCAGGAACATGGGCTACCTCCTGGGCTCGACCCGCACACCCTCGGCGACTTCGATGCTCTGCTCGGCGATCAGGCGGTCGCCGGGCCGGAGGCCTTCGAGAATCTCGAGTTTCGAGTCACGTTCGCGGCCGATACGCACCTGGCGGCGGGCCGCTTTGCCGTCCTGGATCACGTAGACGTACGCCGATTTGACGGAGCGGTCGTCACGATAGACTGCGCCGCCGGGGACGACCACGGCCGAGGCGGCCACGCCGGTGAGAATCTCACCCTGGGCGAACATGCCGGCCTTCAGCTTGCGGCCGGAATTGTCTACGCCGATCCGCACGCGCGCGGAACGGGTCTGTTCATCGACCGCGGGATTGATGTCCACGACGCGGCCCTCGAAGGTGACGGCAGGGTAGCTGTTGACGGCGAAGGTCACGCGCTGTCCGGGCGCGATCGCGGCCAGGTCGGCGGTGGCCACGGAGCTTTCGAGTTCCAGCCGGCTGTTGTCCACGACAGTCATGACCACCGTGGGGGCTTCGACATAAGCGCCCTTGTTGACCGCCTTTCGCTGGATTTCGCCGGCGACGGGGGAGCGGATGATGGTGTCGCGGATACGCTTGCGGGCCAGTTCGAGAGCGGTCCGGGCCTGGTCCACCTGGGCCTTGGCCACCGTGACCTGGGCGGAGGCATCGCGCTGAGTGAGCTGGGCGGCCTTCAGATCCCGATCGGTGATGCCGCCCGATTTCAGGAGGTTGTCCGCGCGTTCCAGCTCCGAGCGGCTGTGCGACTCGACCAGGATGGCACGTTCCAGTGTGGCTTCAGCCACCTGGACGCCGGTCTCGGCCTGGCGCAGCGCAAGCTGGTAGTTCTCATCGTTGACCCACGCCACTGGCTCGCCGGCCTGCACCGGGTCGCCTTCCTCCTTATCGAAACGCGTGACGCGGCCGATGACTTCGGCCTTGACATCGACGCGGGCGAGCGAGACCAGGCTTCCGGTAACCGGGACCGTGGCGCGGAAGGGTTCGGCGGCCACGGTGATGACCTGGGCAGAGACCGGCGCGGGTTCGGTCGCGGCGCGAACCGATGTGGCCGCCTCCGGCTTGCGGCAGCCGGCGAGGGAAGCGGCCAGGATGCAGGAGACGATGAGTACGGATTTGTGCATGGTTCACTCCCAGGGCGTTTGGCCGATGGCCCAGCGCAGGTTGGCGCGGGCGATGCAGTAGTCATGAAGGCCGCGGAGCAGGTCGGTGCGCGCCACCGAGAGGGCGGCCTGAGAGTCCAGGATGTCGAGCGTGGTGGCGGCGCCGTACTTGTAGTTGGCCTGCATCATGGTGAGGACCTTTTCGGCCTGGCTCACGTTGGTGCGTGCGGCGTCGACGGTTTCGGATGCGGCCTTGAGGTCGTCGTAGGCCTGGCGGATCGCAAGGCGGACCTGCTGTTCGAACTTCTCGCGCTCTAGCCGGGCGGAGCGCTGCGCGGCGACGGCCTGCACGGTGAGGCCATCGCGCTTGAAGCCGTCGAATAGCGGGAAGGTGAAGTTCACGCCTGCCGTCCAGCGGTTGAATTCGGAATTTACGAGGTTCTTGGGCAGGCGCGCGGACATGCCGTAACTCCCGGAGAAATCCAGCCGCATACGGCTTTCGGCTTTGGCCAACTGAAGCTGGGTGGCGGCGCTGCGTTCGGCGATGCGCAGGTGCTGCATCTCGGGCCGGCTGCGCAGGGCGTTGCGCTCGAGTTCCGCGAGGTCGGCCTGCTCCCAGGGTTTCTCCTGGAAATCGCCCGCGAGCCGGGTGGGGGAATCGAGCGGGCGGCCGACGTAATAGTTGAGCAGCGCCCGGGTCTGTTTCACGGCATTCCCGGCGCGCAGCAGTTCGGGGACCCCGTTGGCCACGGACACCTCGGAGCGCAGGACATCGACCTCGGTGGCCACGCCGTTCTGGTAGCGCGTGCGGGCCATGGCGGCGTGGGCTTTCCGCTGCTCCTGGGTTTCCGCCACGAGGCTGCGATAGCGCTCGGTCCACAGCAGATCGTAGAACGCCTTGACGGTGGCCAGCGCCACATCCTGCTGGGCGCGGTCGATTTCCGAGATGGCGCCTTCCTGCTCGATGGAAGCCAGGCGTAAGGCGGTGCCGATCTTGCCCTGGGTGAATAGCGGCTGCTTGACGGTGATGGCGTAGTCGAAAAGGTTGACCGGGGAGGGAACCAGCGCGTTTCTCAACTCCTCGGGGAACTTGTCCAGGCCCGAGGCGTTGAGGAGGCTGGGATCGCGCCAGCGCATGGCATTGGAGACGATCTGCACGTCGGGAAAGGCCTGCGCTTTGACCTCGCGGATCTTGCCTTTCAGCGCGTCGGCCGCGGCGCGGGCCTTGCCGATATCCTCGTGGCGCGCCAGGGCGAGCTGGACGGCTTCGTCGAGCGTCAGCGGCGACTCCTGGGCCGAACAGAGGACACCAAGAATGAACGGCGCCCAAAAGAGGATTTTCATATCACGATATCCTCTATAGTAACGCGCAGACGACGGCCGTTTCGGCTCATTCGCGGCAACTGCGTTCTGATTCTGGCGTGCCATGCCGGAGACTGCCATTACAAGGAGGGGAAGGTAGAGGGCGAACTCCTCTTTGCCGGGCATGACGAGTTCCTTGTACAAGTGGTGGACGGTGGCGCCGGGCAATTTCTTTTCGATCAGGTGATTGAACTTGAAAGCGTACTCACAGCAGACGCCGGAGCAGTATGGCCGGTGCCGGTCGTCCAGGCTGCCGACACAATGCACGATGGCGGCGCTTTCGGGTGGAGCGCCATCGGGCCGGTGCAATTCGCCGCCGGAAGGTCCGTTGGATGCCAGCATCCGCTCGAACTCGAGGCTCGTGCACACGCCGGGCACCTCCCCGTAGCCCAGTTCCGGGAGGAGGCGGCAATCGTAAAGGCCGGCGCCGATAGCCACCACGATGGCGCCGACCGTGCGTTCGACCAGGCGCGGGCCATCATCGTAGCGGACGGCATCTTCCACCGGGCAGGCGCCGCGGCACACCGTGCAATCCTCGCCGGCGTGCCGCAGGCACGCTACCGGATCGAGGAACGGAACGTTGGGCAGCGCTCCCAGGAACGGGAGGGCGATGGCCTTGCGTGGATCCAGGCCGAAATTGAACTCGTTGGGGACGGAGACGGGGCAGACTGGAATGCACTCACCGCAGCCGATGCATTTTTCCAGGTCCACGAAGCGCGGCGCCTGGCGGATCCTGACCGTGAAATTGCCGTAGTAGCCGGTCATTCCGGCGACTTCCGCCATGGTGAGCGTAACGATGTTGGCCGCATGGGGGCCATGCAGCACCTCCCCCAACAGCGGCTCGAGCATGCACGGTCCGCATTCCATGTTGGGAAAGAGATCTTCGTAACGCACCGGCATCCCGCCCAGAACAGGCGACTTCTCGATCAGCAGCACCTGCCGCCCGGCTTCGGCCAGCGTCAACGCGCTCTTGAGCCCGGCCGGACCGGCGCCGATTACGAGGACGTCATGGGACACATCGACGGCGGTCTTCTCGAGCGGCTGGTGCATGCGCACGCGCGCTACCGCGCCGCGAATCTGGGCGCACGCCTTGCGGGTGGCCTCGCCGGGATCCGGAGTGACCCATGCCACCTGCTCCCGGATATTCACCATCTGGAGGAAGTAGGGGTTGATACCGGCGCGTTGGAGCACCTGCATGAAGGCGCTTTCGTATTCGCGAGGGGAACAGGCGGCGATGACTACCCGGTCGGGACGTTCCGCGGCCAGGTCCGCCTCGAGGAATTGCCTGCCGTCCTCGGAGCACAGGAAGTCAGCGGCCTTGACGAATGCAACGCCGGGATGGCGGCCCAGTTCGTCAACCACCCTGGCGAAGTCGATACGTTCGGTGATGTTACTGCCGCAGTTACAGAAATAGACGGCTGTCTTCATTCGCTTCTCCCGGATCCCGCCGGGACGGTCTCCCGCAGATCCTGCAAGACATGCTCGACCACCACGGGCACGGCTGTGGCGACCGCGGGTGTAAGCTCTTCGCCCAGAGTCTCGACGTCGCCAGCCTCGACTGCCCAGATGCGGATGTCGCGGGGCAGGCACAACCCGGCGGCGTGCCCCAGCGCGAGCGCTTCAGGCAAGGTGCCGTCATGACTGGAATGGATGCCGCGGGTGATCGGCAGGTCCGCCGGGGTGAAGCTTTGGATGGTTCCCGCCGGCCGGCCGCTGATCATGGCGTCGATGACGATGGCCCGCTGGTAGCCAACCATGGCTTCCATCAGGCGCAGCCCGCCCGAGTACAACTCCGCCGTCGCTACGTCGCTCCGCCCGGCCAGGCGGCAGCGCAAAGCAGCGACGGACTTCAGCCCGACACTGTCGTCCGTGAGTACGGGGTTGCCCACTCCGATGATGATGGGGGCCATGGCGGTGGTCATCCGTCTTGCCGCAGCACGCGGACCACTTTGCCCGAAGCGCTGCGGATGTTCACGACCAGGGGCATGGCGCCGGGCAGGGAGTGGGTGGCGCAGGAAAGGCACGGGTCGTAAAGGCGAAAGGCCATTTCGATGCGATTGAGGATGCCCGGTTGTACTTCGCCGGCCCGGATCAGGCGCTCCGCGGCTCTTTGGATGGACATGGAGATCGCGGCATGGTTGTTGGTGGTGCCCACGATCAGGTTGGCCTTCTGGATGAGCCCGTTCGCATCCGTCTCGTAGTGGTGGATCAGCGTGCCTCGGGGAGCCTCCACACAGCCGATGCCGATCCCGGTGATGCGTTCGGGAATCCGCCGCACGTCGGGCGAGGTGATTTCCGGGTCCGTCGCCAGTTCCAGCATGCGCTCGGCCGCGTAGAGCAACTCGATGAGGCGCGCCCAGTGGGTCGCCAGCCGGTGATGCACGGGGGCATAGCGGCCCGCGGTTTTGCCGGAGCCAAACGCCTCGAAGAACGCCTCGAACTGTTCCTGCGCGCGCGGTGTTGTCAAACCATCGCAGACGTTGAGCCTGGACAGAGGCGAGGCACAATACACGCCGCTGTCGACGCCGTCGCGAAACCCTTTCCAACCGATTTTCTTGAGGAACGGGAACTTCAGGTAGGTCCAGGGCTCCACATGTTCGGCCACGTGATCCAGGTATTCGGCGGCGGGGTAACGCGCGAATTCGACGCCCTGCGGGTCCACCACGCGGATGTGTCCGTCGTAGAGATTGAGCCGATTGCCGGCATCCACCGTGCCCATGTAATAGGTCTGGTGATGGTAGAGGTCCGACTCCACCATCTCGCGGTAGACGGGGCTTTCCCAGACCAGCTTCTGGAAGAGGCCGAGACTGAAGAGGGCGAACTCGATATTACCGCGGGCGGCCTCTTCGATCTGTTGCCGCTCGCCGGCGGAGACAGCCTTGCTCCAGCCTCCGGGAATGCCGGCGGTGGGGTGAATTCCGCGTCCGCCGAGCATCTGGATGACCTGGTGATTTCTGGCCCGGCAGGCAATGACCGTCTTGCCGGCATCCAGCCCGACTTTTCGCACCACGCCGAGGATATTGCGCTCGGCCGGCGGGATGCTGGTGGAGATCTGATCCGTGCCGCGAACCAGTTCGTCGTAGCTCATGGCCTGGGTATCGAAGGGCGCCTTCACCTCGGCGGTCTTGTCCATCAAGGTGCGCATGGCGCCCGCGACCTGGTCGAGCCTCGAAGCGCCGGCTTGAGTTTTCTGCGCGGACTCATCGACCAGGCTGGCGATATCGCCGGCAGCTTGCGCCGAGCGTTGCGCCAGCTTTCTGACCTCGTCGGCAACCACGGCAAAACCCGAGCCGCTGGCACCTGCCCTGGCGGCCTCGACGGCGGCGTTCAAGGCCAGGATATTGGTTTGGAAGGCAATCCGGTCGACGATGTCGGTAATGCCCGCGATCTTGCCTACCGAAGCGCGGCTTTCTTGAATGGCACTCACCAGTACATCCATGCCTTCCCGGACGCGGTTCGCGAGGCTATCGGCCTCTTCCAGCAGGCTTTCGGCGGCGCGGCTGCTGTCTGCGGTCTGACGCATGATGGAGGCCATCAGGCCACTGGTCACGGATGTTTCGCGCACCGATTCCGACTGGGCAGACACGCCCTGCGCCAAGGCTTGCCCGGCCGCCGCGACCTGCGGCCGCGGCGCCGCCCACCTCTTCCGTGGCTTGGGCCAGCTTCACGGCGACGGTTCGCACGCGCGCCAGCAGAATGCGCACCACCGCAAACGCAAGGGCCAAGGCGATACCACAAACGACGGTCGTCAGGAAGACGACCCACGGACCAGGTTGGCTGAAGAGGATTCCACCCGCCGCCGCTATCACCAGGGCGAACAAGATGAACCCAACGTTTACCAGCCGGACCATCGATTTGTTGTGCAACAGCGTCATGGACTGCATAAACGCCTCTTGTCGTTGCGAATTGCGAACCGCCCTTACAGTAGCGGCATGGAAGGCAGTATCGAGCCGCGAGCGTAAGCGAGCGGTCTCTGCAAACTGGCACGGTTGTCGAGCCACGACCCTCAGGTGTGCCGGAAGCAGATCTACGTACCTTCCAGTTAATCTATCGGCCGGGAGCGCGAGGACTGTAGCCTCAAGCGCCAAATTCAGGTGCGAGACGGTACTAGTAACCTGCTGTCAGAGTACGTTCTTAGCGTCGTGACGCTGGTGGGACCACGGGTCAGGTCTTGTGCACAATCACGTCGACGCCGCGGGCTCCGAGTTCGGCTGCGAGGTCGCCGGTCTGGAACCGTCGCGCTTCTTCTTGTCCCCGTAGAGCTGCGTCCATGTGGCAGAGCGTGAGGCCGCGAACGAACAGGTGAGCCTGTTCCCCGGAACAGAGCTCCGCTATCGGCCGCATCTCCTTGGGAATCCACGCCAGCTCCCCGGTAAAGGGCATAGAGCGGACGGCCTCGTGCTCCTGCTCCACGTGGTCCATGAAGTGCGCATGGTCAGCACGGCGCAGGATCAGCATCTGCCTGGTCGCCGGGGTCCTCGCGAACAGTTCGTACATGCCGGCGAGGGGGAGGGGAGTATCCTGTTCGGCCACCAGGTAGAGCGTCGGAACGTCACGACCCCAGGCGAAGGCGAGCGTGGCCGGAATGATCCCTGGTCTCGGGTGGGAACTCCCAGCCGGCGCGAGCGCTACGACGGCCCGGATGCGCGAGTCGGAGTCAACGGCCGCCAGCGCTGTCCAACCGCCGAAGCTGTGTCCCACGATGCCGATCCGGGTGGGATCCAGGCCGGCCTCCAGTTCCCACTGCGTACGGTCCAGCAGATGGTCGAGGAGAAAGCGGGTATCGGGCACACGGCTCGCAATCAGGGCTTCCATTCGAAGGGCGCGCTGGTCAGGGGTCTCACCAGCCTTGGGAGCCAATTCCACGGCCACCAGCTCGGAGTGATCCATGGCGGCAACCACATACCCGTGGCTGCCCAGATGGGTACAAAGAAACGTGGCCGCGCGCCGGTGGTATCCGCTGGGATGCGAGAAGACGATCAGCGGGCAGATGCCAGGCCAGGCGGCGGCGTCTCTGACTGCCATTTGGCGCCGGGGCGTGTCGCGTGACGGAACGGCGAATGAGTCCTGAGTTGACGGCGCCAGATCCTGGCCTGCATGCCACGCAGCCGCGGGATACCAGATCTCACAAGGGAACAGGCGGTTTCGTACGCGGTCGGGTATCTGGATGGTACGGACACCGACAGGAAACGGGCCGCGGGCGAATGGGTCGTACTTCTCGGCGTGAGAAGCAGCTTGGCTTTGAGAATGGGATTGTTCCGCGTCTTCGCCGGTCATCAGGAACACCTCGCCAATGGCGCGCGCATCGCGCACGTAGCGGGGCCCGGCGTTTCCAGGGTCCCCGGGGCATGCAGGAGAATGGCGGCCTAATCTCAAAATGTACGGGCTATTCGAAGTGGGCGCAAGGGCGGAAGAATGGGTGCGGAAGGGCCCTCAGAAAAACCGAGGATTCCCCTGGTCTAATGTTATTTTCTGATTACAATTACGTTAATGCCACGTTACAATCGAGTTGGCATGTGGAACGCAAATTGGGCAATCGCCGTTCTACTGATCGCCAACCCGTTGATGGCTGGGGGATTGGAGCTGTGCGTGGAGAATCCCGCTCGGCTCGATGAGTCCACCGTACAGGCTTTCCGGACGGAGCTCGGTGGGATCCTGACCGCCTCCGGACGCGCGTACACCTTCACCGCCTGCCGGCCCGGTATCCCCACCATCACCATGCGCGAACAGCCGCCGGATGAGGAGACTTCGGCTCTGGGGGGAACCCGAATCAGAAACGGACGCCTCGTTCCGGAGATCGATCTCTTCGTTGGCTCGGTTGCCCAATTGGTCGGGACCCGCCTTCCAGCCGTGCTCGGGCGCTGCCTGGCGCGTGTGGCGACGCACGAGTTGGGGCACTGGCTCAATCAGGACGGGCGACATGCCGAACGCGGTGTGATGATGGGGCGGTTGAGCGCCGCGCACCTGTTGGCCCCGGACAACGGCTTCTTCCGCCTGCCGCCGGGCGATTGATCCCAGAGTCTCCCCGGCGGGAGAAACGACACCTGGACGTGCCGGCGGAGGAACTGCTTCGGGCCGTGCGAGCCCGGCCCTGACGGGTTATTGCTTCTTACGGGGGCTTTCGCGGGACGCTTCGTCCTGCTTTCGTTGTTCATCCTGACGCCGTTGTTCGTCCGCCCGGCGCTGGTCGTCCTGACGGCGCTGCTCATCGGCGCGGCGCTGGTCATCGGCACGGCGCTGGCTCTCGGCACGACGCTGGTCGTCGGCGCGGCGGAGTTCCTCCTGGCGGCGGGCCTCGTCGGCGCGGCGCTGGCTCTCGGCACGACGCTGGCTCTCGGCACGACGCTGGTCGTCGGCACGGCGGAGTTCCTCCTGGCGGCGGGCCTCGTCGGCGCGGCGCTGGCTCTCGGCACGACGCTGGTCGTCGGCACGGCGGAGTTCCTCCTGGCGGCGGGCCTCGTCGGCGCGGCGCTGGCTCTCGGCACGACGCTGGTCATCGGCGCGGCGGAGTTCCTCCTGGCGGCGGGCTTCGTCGGCACGACGCTGGCTCTCGGCACGACGCTGGTCATCGGCGCGGCGGAGTTCCTCCTGGCGGCGGGCTTCGTCGGCACGCTCGGCACGACGCTGGTCGTCGGCGCGGCGGAGTTCCTCCTGTCGGCGGGCCTCGTCGGCGCGGCGCTGGCTCTCGGCTTGACGCTGGTCGTCGGCACGACGCTGGTCATCAGCGCGGCGGAGTTCTTCCTGGCGGCGGGCTTCGTCGGCACGGCGCTGGCTCTCGGCACGACGCTGGTCGTCGGCGCGGCGGAGTTCGTCCTGGCGGCGGGTATCGATGGCTGGAGGTGTTTCGCTCTGTCGTGGCTGGGAATCCGGCGGACGTTGCGGTTCGCCGGTGCGGCGGGAATCGATCCGCGGCGCGTCTTCAGGATGGGGTTGCGGCGGGCGGGCAGGACGAATGCGGCTGCCGGCCCCGATCACGGGCGCCGCGGGCCGGACCGCGGCCGGCAGTTCGCGCCGGACGACCACCGGACGTTCGGCGAGTCCCTCGGGCGGCCGGACTACCCGGACGCCGGAACCAGCGCCGCGAGGGGTGTAGCTGTCGCGACCGGGTTGCACGCCCGGATTGTTCACAGTGCGTGCCGCGGCGAGATCCCGCTCCGGCTGCCGGATCCGTGCCGCACCGACGGGCCGGCCCGTGAGGAAGGTCTCGCGGGACACGGCCGTCCAGTGTCCACGATTCACGTAGACCGTGGCCTCCTGCGCGGGATTGCGAACACCGGGGTTGACGCGACGAAGATAGTCGCCGCTGGCGCGGTACGGCGGATGGAACGGTTCGCGCGGTCCCAGGGGCACCCATCCCAGGTGCGGCCCTCCCGGAGAGTTCACGAACACGACCAGGGCGGGCGCCCACACCGGGCGGACGATACGGGGTCCCGGCACCCAAACCCAGGCGGTTCCGATGAGGACCCAACGGCCATAGTGGAAGGGTGCGAAGCCCCAGGGCGCGTCGTCAATCCAGGTCCAGCCCCAGGGCGCACGGTAGACCCAGCAGCCATAGCGGTAGGGGACCCAACCGGGCGGAACACTCTGGGGAGTCCACACCGGTCCGTAATCGGCATCGACCGACCAACCGCCATACAAACCGAGGTCCTCCATGCCGGTCATTTCAGCGGAGACGTACTCCTCGGAAGCCTGGATGGAGCGCTCGTCGAGGAGATCTTCGCTCATGCACCATTCGTCCCACGGATCGGGCTGCGGGGCGGGGAGAAACTCGGCAGTAACCTGATCGCCGGCGAAAAGACGGAGCATCTGGCCTTCGCGAACCGGGAACGTCTGGCCCACGGCGGCGACTTCGGCCCCGCCGGAACGCACGGTGAGCATGGTGATGCCGCCATCGGGCGTGACATCGATGCGGTAATCGCCCACGAGCAGAAACGTGATCGCGCCGGCCGGGGTATCGACTTCGTAGGCGTCGTCCTCATCCATGCGCGGAATGCGGAGATTCACGGCGCCTTGTGAAACGCTCAACTGGGTGACGCGATCGTCGAGGTAGAGAACGGCGAACGCGGTTTCAGGCGCCAGGTGGATAGCGGTAGGGCCGAAGTGCAGGTCGGCGTGCGAATCCGCGCCGGTCCACAGGCGATCGCCGGTGGTGAGGGGATAATTCAAAGGCGCCGGCGTCCACTCATCGACGCCGGCGGGCCGCAAAGCGACCGAACCGTTCATGGAGCCGAGGCGCGCCACGCGCGCCGGCGGATCGGCCGGCTCCTGGCACCACAGCACACAGGCCGCCGCGAGGAAGATCCAACCACGGATCCCGAAGACCCGCAGTCTCATATTGCCCCCTATCTACCGCAATTTGAGCATCACTCGATTTTGCGCGGATCGCTCTCCGGCGACGTTACTCGCGCGCGTAATACCCCGTTTTTGCCCGTACCACCAGCCCCGGCCGTTTCACGTGAATCCGGATCTTGCGAAAGGTACCGTCGCGATGCGGGTCGGTCGAGTGGTAGGCCAGCGAGTACGCCGACCGCAACTCGTCGCCGATATCGCGAAAATGCTCGGACAGGCTCTTTTCCCGGGCGTCGAAATCGGCGCCGCCGGTCTCCTTCGCAATTCGCTCCATCACGCTCATGCCGTACTTGTTCCTTCCCGTGAGACGGCCATTTCTCACGTCCGTATAACGGACGCAGAAGAGCAGCACATCGTTACTCTGCGCCGCTTCGATGGCATCCATCATGTTGTGGGCGCTGGCATTGTCTTCGCCATCGCTGAAGACGATGAGGGCCCGGCGCCCGTTTTCGACCTGGGACATCATCTGAACGGACGAGTAGTACAGGGCATCGTAGAAGGCGGTGCCGGCGGTCCGGATCTCAATCGGGCCGAGCAGGGGGTAGAAGGATTTGTCGCGGGCGTCCTGATAGCCGACGAGGGCGTCGGCGAGGTAAGTGGCAGACGACTTGAATTCGGCGACGAGCCGGGGGTGGTTCGCAAAACAGAGCAGGAAGGCCCGGTCCTGGGGGCGCAGCACGGTGGTAAGGAAGGCGCGGACATCCCGGTGGTGCTGCTTGATGAAGGCGCCCTGGCTGCCGCTGATATCGACCACGAGGCCGAGGTTGAGGGGGACGTCCTCGCTGCGCGCGAAGAACGAGATCTTCTGGGCGACGCCGTCTTCGGTGACTTCGAAGTCGTCGCGGTTGAGGTCGGATACGAGTCTTCCCTGCGCGTCGCGTACGGAGAAGCCGATGTTGACCAACTGGACGTCGACTCGAATCTGGGTTTGGGCGAAGCCCAAGGCTCCGAGCAGACACACGGCAAGCGGCAGCCTCATACTTCGTAGAACGTACCGCCCCGGGGGAGGGAATGCAAGAAAGCGCCGGAGCGGGTGTCCCGTCCAAAGCGTTTTCCGCGCTTCCATTCATGAGGGCAGCGCTCACAGGCCGCGGAGGGCCCCGGCCGGAATGGCCAGAGCGGTCCCTCAGACTTCGGTGGAGGTGACTTCCGATGAGAGCCAAAGCGAGAGTACTGTTTGCCATGGCTGTGCTCCTGACGGCAACGGTGTTTGAATGTGCCGGGCAGACCGGCGAATTGTCCAGAACCATCGTCGGCTTCGAGCAGGCCGGCGCCAGCGCCGCCAGCAGCGCCCAGCGATTCTTCTTCAACCAGTACGTAAGCGTTCCGTTTCCGGTCAAACAGAAAGCGGACGCCGATTTCGGGCCTCGGGTGCGCCTTTGGGGAGACGTGCGCATCACCAGCGTCCCGCAGCAGATCAGCAGCACGGTCGGCACGTTTGCCGCGGCGTTCCCGCAGCAGGCCGCCGATTTGAAAGTGAACGAGGTCGCCCAGGGCGCCGAGTTTCTGGCCGGCGCGGAAGTGCGTCTTGGCGGAATGCGCCTGGGCGAAAACGCCCGGCAGAAATTCTCGATGTACCTGGTGTTCGGCGGGGGCGCCATTAGCCCGCTAACCCCCAAGGACACGCTGCAGGTGTTCTCCATCGCCCCGGGGAGCCTGGCCGACGAGCAACGCGCGATCCTGGAGAGTCTGTACCCGCAGGTCGTGGGCAAGAGCGAGGTCGCCTTTGTCACAGCCGACCGGGATCGGTTTTTCAGTGAATACTACGGCGGCTTTCGATTCAAGACTCATTACTTCGACAACCAAAGCACGCCGCGCTTCCCGGCAGTTCTGGACGTCACGTACGGCCAAAACGAATCAGTTACCGGAGGGCGTTTGCGGGGTGGCGTGCTTCGGCTCGAAGGATTCTATCCGCTGCCTTACGACACGGGGAGGTTTCTGTATCTCTTCGGGACCGCCATGTTGAAGCCATCCCGTGCGCGCATTGCAGACCCATTGATTTTGCAGCCGCCGGATCCGGACATCAAAGTGCCGTCGTCACAGGTAGCCATGGTCACGGTGCCCCAGGTAAATCGCGATTACTACCGGATCGGGATCGGCATCGATTTCATCGAACTGGTCAAGGTCATCAGAAAATCGCCGGAGCCCACGTCCGATGGCTCCGGCAAGACGAGTGAACAAATCCGTGGAGGCGGCGCCACGGCGGCCGGGAACCATTAGGATGGCCTGGGGCGGGTGGGCGAGGGGCTTTGGGCCGCGACTCGACAGTGTTCCCGCGTCACGGCCGCCAGGGTCCTTACGGTACAAGGTGGGCGGTGGCGGCGAGGAAAAACAGCGTGCTGATAGCAATCACCGCTCCGTGGGGGAGGCCCACCGATTTCGGGCTCTTGACGTCGAGTTCCTCTCTGTCGAGGTATGCCGCCTTGCCGCTTTTCATCTGGCCGAGGATGAATCCCATATTCCGGAATGTCTTGCCGATGCGGCGTTTACTGATGATCAGGATGATGGCCATGGCGCCGCCGATGAGGGCGGTGAACAGGAAGATGCCGAGCCAGTCCTGCCAGCCGACCAGGGCGCCGACGGCGGCCATCAGTTTCACGTCACCGGCGCCCATGGCGTGCAGCGCATAGAAGACCACATAGATGCCGAACCCGATACCAAGCCCCACGAGAGCGAAACGGAGCCCCGGCCAGCCCGGGCGGATCTCGTTTCTCCCAATGAAGCTGTTCAACGCCAGGCCGATCAGGACACCGCCGACGGTTAGCCAGTTGGGTATGCGCCGATACCGCACATCGTATACTGCCGCTCCGAGTACCAAAGTCAATAGAATCACTTCGACGCCCGGCGGGGGAAGAGTCATGCCCATGGAGCCACAAGTATAACTCCCGGGTGGGGTGAGGCAGGCGGCAGCGGAAGGCGGCTATTGCGATTGGCCGGACACCTGTACGGAACGCGTGGCTGGAAGAGAAATTCCCTCGCCGTACCGGGCCAGGCCCGGGATGGTAATGGGCAGGTGCCCGCGGATGCTGATCTCCCCGAAGAGCGCTTTTACCGATGCGACTTCGGAGGGGGGCACGGTGCTGAACGTGGCCATGTATGCGGCGACGGTGGGGAAGTGGCGCAACAGGTACGGACTGCCAAGCGCCACGAGGGCGACCGGCTTGCCGGAGGCCTCCATGACTTCCATGGCGTGCGGCAACTCGCCG
Organism: Bryobacterales bacterium; assembly: GCA_963719195.1. Lineage (GTDB taxonomy): Bacteria > Acidobacteriota > Terriglobia > Bryobacterales > Bryobacteraceae > DASQZT01. The sequence goes on from CAVRBB010000003.1 coordinate 176,914, forward strand.
GCCAGACCTACGGAGCCGCGGTTCGCGCCCACCGAGGCGAACGCGGCCACGACATAGTTTTCACACCCGGTGAGCCGGGCAATCGCGTCATCGAGTTCGAGGCGCGGCATGGAGGGATCGAGGGTGGCGAGCGCGGTGGCACGCGCTCCGCGCTGGCGGACCTCCCGCGTGAAGGCCTGGCCTGCGACTGAATAGCGGCTCTCGTTCATTACCACGAAGCAGGTGCGATCGGGTGCGGCGAGGGGAACCAGACCGCCGTGGTTGCGGACCAGGGTAACGGCACGGTCGGCGACCTCCTGCGCTTTCTCGTTTGCTTCGGGCGCGTTCACCACATCGCTGATGGCGTCCAGGTTGACGAAACGCTTCTTGTTCAGACCCACTTTCTCTTTCGCGGAGAGGATCTTCACCACGCTGGCGGCGATGCGCGCACGTGTGAGACGGCCGTCTTCCACGGCGGCGACGACGGCCCTGATCGCTGCGTCGGGATCACTCGGCATGAGCAGAGTATCGGCGCCCGCCTCCAGCGCGCGCACTGCGGCATCGCCAGCGCTGAAGCCGTTGGCAATGCCGCGCATCTCCAGAGCATCGGTGATAACCAGGCCCTGGAAACCGAGCTGCTTGCGCAGGAGGCCGGTGAGGATGGCGGGCGAGAGCGTGGCGGGCAGGTCGGGAGGCGCCAGGGCCGGCACGGCAACGTGCGCCGTCATGATGGAATCCACGCCGGCCTGAATCGCGGCCTTGAACGGCACCAGTTCCAGCCGCTCGAGCCGCTCGCGGTCGGCGGGAATCGTGGCGAGGTTCATGTGGGTGTCGACCGCAGTGTCGCCATGGCCTGGAAAATGTTTGGCGGTGGTGAGCACGAAATGACCGCGGTCGGCGTGGGCGCCTTCGATGAAGGCCTTCACGTGGGTTGCGACATCCAGCGGATTTTCGCCGAAGGAACGGATATTGATGATGGGGTTATCGGGGTTGTTGTTGACGTCGGCGACCGGGTAGTACACCCACTGCACACCCAGGGCGCGGGCCTCACGCGCGGTGACCTCGCCTTCGTAGCGGGTGAGGGCCGGATCGCCGGCGGCGCCGAAAGCCATGGCATGAGGGAACACGGTGGTGTTGTCGACGCGCATGGAGGCGCCGCGCTCGAAATCACCACCGACGAGGAGCGGCACGGTGGCCAGGCGCTGCATGCGGTTGAGGAACGCGGCGACGGCGTAGGGTTCCGCCTTCTGCACCACGTGCCCGTTGGCGACGTTGTTCAGAATCAGCCCACCCACTTTCGTCTCGTGAATGAGGCGGACGAACTTGCGATATTCGTGGGAGCGCGTGTTCGGCGACGCCCCATGAAAGGCGATAAACACCAACTGCGCGACCTGATCGTGCAGAGTCATGCGTCTCATCCATCGGCGCACGGCGGGTGACGCGCGCTGCACGACCGGCGCGGCGGGACGAGCCTTGGACGGGCTGGCACGCTTCTTCGCGGCCGGCGCGGCGGCCACGGCGAGAAGCAAAAATCCGGCCGAAATCAGATAACGGGAGTGGAGACGCGCCACAACTTCAGTGTGACAGATTCAGCGCGAACCAGCGCGCACGTGGGCCACATTGCCGCGTTTCTGGGTGCCGGGCGGTTTGCGTGAAGCGGCGCGATTCACCAGGCGGCGAACCCAACGGACCAGATGCTGGGGTTCATGTGCGCTCTTGGCGATGACGACGTCGGCTCCGGTCGTTTCCTCGGTTAAGCCCAACGGGTCGACAAATCCGGAGAGCAGGATAACGCGAATATTGGGATTCAGCTTGCGGACACGCTCGATCAACTCCGCACCGTTCATGCGGGGCATGCGGTAGTCGGTGACCACCACATCGAAATGGAGACTCTCAAAGAGTTCGAGAGCTTCCGATCCGTTGGCCGCGATGGTCACGCAACAGCCGGCTTCCTCCAGCAGCGATTTCCGGACAAGCAACCCGTCGTGATTGTCATCAACCAGAAGGATATGGGGATGAGCGGGTGGCGGAAGTGGCATGGGAACGAGTGCGACTTTAACAGGACCGTAACCTCGCTGTCAACGAGAATTGCATCGCTCTGGATTCACAGGCAAATTTTGAGCTTGACAAGTGAGGCCACCGTCCGATGCCGATAATGCGGACCGCGACCTCCGGTTCTCGCCGCCCGGGAAGCTTTCCGCGCTATTCCACTTCGCGCGGCGCCTTGTAGCCGGTTTTGGCAATGATCTGGTACTTGATCGGCTTGCCTTTTTCGTCCTTCACCGGCAACGGCTCGTTCGTCGCGGGATTTACCAGTTGCACTTTGATCTTGCGGAAGGTGCCGTCATGCTTCTTGTTAGTGGGCGAGTAGGTGATCACGTACTGGTTACGCAAGGCCTGGTGGATCTGTTGGAACACACCCGGGTATTCACCCATGAACTTGGGGAAGAATGCCATCCCGCCGGTCTCGCGGGCGAAGGTGTTCATTTCGTTGTCGGCCTGCAGGAAGTCCATGCGGGTGGTGGCGGACATGTATGGATCGTAGAGGGTGCGGAGCATCTGCATGAGGCCGATGGCATAGATCGGCACACCCGCCTCCTGCAATTTTTTGCGGCACTGGTCGAACGTGATCTTGCTGAAGGTGTCGATGCCGGAGGAGATGAGCAGGATGGCTTTGCGTCCCTCGATGCCGGACATGCGGTCGGCGGTGTCGGTGACGGCGTCGAACAGGTTGGCCTCGCTCCAGGCGGCGATCTGAAGGCGGGAGAGCGCTTCCTGCGTTTTGGAGCGGTCGGTGGTGAAGTCGGAGAGGATCTCGGGCTTGATGTCGTAGGCTACCACTGCCACGTAGTCTTCGGGTTTCAGGGTGCTTGCGAATCCCCAGGCGAGCTGCAGGGTCTCATACCACGCGCTACTCCAGTACTGCTGGAACTTGTTGCTGAACTCGATAACCATGGCGATGGTCATGGGGGCCTCGCCCATGGTGACGTCCTTGATCGGCTGCGGCACATTGTCCTCGAGGACACGGAAGTTGCCCTTGGGGATCCCGGGAATGAAGCGGCCTTTATTATCGATGACCGCGGCATCGACGGTGACCACGTCGACATTGCTCTTGAAGGTGGCCATCTCGCCGGGCACGACGTCACTGTTGTCTTTCTTGTACTGCGAGGGGATCTTGGGAAGCTCGCTTTCTTTTCCGGCGTCCGGCTTGCGTGGCTTGGCGACGGTCGACCCCGTGTCCCGCACGGGACCTTGTTCCTGGGCGATCAGAATGCCGGCCGCGGCGATGAGGAGTGCGGCGGCGCACAGAGAGTACAGTTTCGGGGGTCGCATAGGCGTACTTCTGACGTAACTATATCAGAAGACGCGGCGACCGGTATTCCCGTTGCGATTCGGCGCTAGTTCACCCAGGGACCGCCGCCCCCATGTTTGCGCATGTAAACCTGGAACTTGCGTTTGGCGCGCTGCAACCTCCACTGGCGGTACGCACCGCGGGCGTCGGGCAGTTTCACTACGGGGACGCGGCCCTTGAGATAGACGTAGGCAAAAGCTGCCCCACCCAGGTGGGCGATCGTGCTGATGCCGGTGTTGGGGCCGAAAGTGGTCAGCAGTTCCACACCGACGAAGATCATCACCGCGTACTTTGCCTTCATCGGGAAAAGGAAGAACATCAGAATGATCGTGTCGGGGTACAGGACTCCGAATGCAACCAGGAGGCCGAAGACGGCTCCGGAAGCGCCCAGAGTCGAAGTTGCCCAGTCGCCGACGAGCATGTTCACGGCCAGGACGCAAAGGCCCGCCACCACGCCGCATAGCAGGTAGAACTTGAGAAAGCGGCGAGTTCCCCATGTCTGCTCGATCGGGAGGCCGAACATCCACAGCGCCAGCATATTGAACAGCAGGTGCCAGGTCCCGAAGTGCACAAACATGTAGGTAACGACCTGCCAGATCATGAAGGTCCGCACTGCGGCGTCCGCGCTGAGCGCCAGAATCACCCTCACGTGGTTCTGCACTGCGGGCCCGGCAAGATAGCACAGCAGAAAGACTGCGGTGTTGCTGATGAGCAGCCATTTCACGCCAGGCGGGAAGTAACCGGAGAAAGATGATGTTGTGTACCTGAACCCTCTTTGCGGCATGGCGGGTCTCTACAAAGTTAGAATATCAGATGAATGGTTACGAGCCTTGGGGAGGCCCCAAGCCGGCGTACTCGTGGCCCGTTACGCACTTATTGTGTAGCCGTGTCGCCACCCCTGCCGTATCGATTCAGAAGGTGGGAACAGAGTTGCAGGAGGATTGCCCCGCCGAGCCAGACCTGCCAGTGGGAGAACAGTCCGGAGGGAATGGCGAAACTGTTGGTCCAGTTCAGGTCAGCGGCAATCCGCCATATCCCCAGTACACCAGCCACGGCGGCCGACGGAGTGAGCAGCGCAGCCAGGGCCAAAGCCACGCGCCGGTTTCTTCCGCGCTTCCGGAGGAACTTGTAGCCTTTACCTAAGCGGATTCGCAGAACCATGTCCGTTTGATACCCAATCTAGCAGCTTTTGGGTTTATTTTCAGGGCCTCATGCAATGAATGGGTTACAGCCAACCTGTTGATTTGGTTGCGCACGAACAGCACGTTTAGCCCGTATTTTCCGTTTGGCGGTACATAGACGGTACACGGCTCACCACACCATATCCACTACGTAGATCTCGTCCCAGACCGAAAGCGGGATCAGTGGAGTTCGCCGTGTCCGACCGCTTCGGTCCTTGCAGGGCAGATATTTGATCTTAGGGTTTCCCCTGATGATTTTACGTACCGTGGATTCACCGATGTGGTACCTGGCTGCGATCTCGCTTACCCGCAAGTGCTCCTCTTCAGCGTATTGTGCAGGATTGTAACGTTTCATTGGGTGTTCCTTTGGCGATATTCTTTAACCGCCGCCGCCCAATCAGCCTTATCTCTGGCAGACAGCAGCTTCCAATTCTCGGCTGTTGGGATCAGGCCAGTTTTGCGCGAAGCGTAAATTTTTTCTGGCGGCAGCCCTTGCGACTCCAGGAAATCCATAAACCTGTTCCATTCTTCATCTATTTTCGCGGCGGTAAACTCGCGCGGGACATCGTATGCCGGGTCAAAAAAAGATTGGCTCATCGGGCAGTGGGTCTCGCTTAAACTTTTCACGGAAAAGCTGGAGTTGCTTCCTGAACAACGAATCGAGTTCGTCTGATGCGCCTTGCGACAGCCGAAATTTACGGCCATCGCGGTTGACGGTCCACTTTTTGCGTTTCAGCCTCATGCCCACTTCCTCCTCACCTCTTTCATTCGCCCGCCGCAACTCGCGCATCATCTCGGCAGCCGCCTCCCTCGGCACGTAGTGCAACCGGTTAACCAGCAGCGATCCTCCGTGGAGAAGGTATCTGCTGCGCTGTTCGAAGGCGCGGTTCACCGCAACCTCCCCGCAACCTTCAGCACCAGCCAGACCAACAACGCCGCCGCCACGATCATGCCCGCCAGAATCACCACCGCCCTCCACTCAAGCCGCCTCGGTCTCATGCCCATGCCTCCACGTTTCTCTCGGTCCCTTGTACCCGAGCCTCACGTGCTCATCGACCTCGATCCACCCGTGGACCCGCGATGCCTGGAGCCGCGTGGCCTCTTCCGGGTCGTGCCCGGCTCTTTCGAGAATGTCTTTGACGAAGCGCAGCTTGATGTAGCCGACGCGGACGTTGTAAACGTACAGCAGCCACTCCGATTCACCCTTGTACCGTTCCCCGTGAACCCCCACTTGTGCTCTCTCCTACGATGGCGTGATCCTCGCGGACCTTCTCCTCCCGCAACGCGCCGGGCCCCTGCGACGGGTGGAACCTGGGATGCTTGGGGCATCACAGGTCCACCCGTATTCGCAGGCGCATCACGGGCTGATGCTTCGCTCGCGTTGCGTGTGGCGCGCAATCCAGATGTCGAGGGATTGTGTGTCGAACTGGACGCGCCGGTCCAGCTTCGTGAAGGGTATCTTGCGGCGGCGCACCAACCCTTCAATGGCGCGCCGCGTGCGGCCGAGATATTCTGCGGCCTCGTCCACGGTGAGCAGCCGTCGAACCGGCTGATTGGTTGTGATCCGGTTACCGCTCCGGATCTCGGTGAAGTGTTTCATACTGCCCCTCCTTTCCGGGGGAGGATGAAACACGCACACGCGCCCCACACCTCGCAGGGTACGTTACGTGCAGAGCCGCGCACGCGGCCCGGCGAGAATCCGACCTCTCGCTAAGGTTATGCTGCTGCTTTGCGTTTTTGGATTGGAACCACGCCCGCAGGTTCTTTCTTCGATGCCGGACTGATAGTTGGCCAGTTCCCGGATGATCGCTGCGAACGGTGAGCTGTAGGTGGACCGCGACCGGTCGATGTCGGCGTGGGTCTGGGCCTGCAAGGCGTTCAGGCCATCAGCGGTGATCTCGATGTAGCGTTCGCCGCGAATGTTTGTGACCCGCACGAATTTGCGCTTGTAGAGCGCGCCGAGCGTGGTTTGGAGTTTATGTTGCGCGTGCTCGATGGTCCAGGGCGCGCGCGAAATCTGTTTCAGTGCCGTGGATTGATTTGGAGAAAGATCATATCGTGGTCGTTCGTCACTACCTTTCATCGTTGCCCCTCTACTTTGAATTCGACTTCAATTTCGTCTCTCTTTATGGTGCAAGAACCGAACAACGCCAGCGATTCGGCGATGGCCGCCCAGAGTTCATCCGTCACCACATCTGCGGCGCGAATGCTCGCGCGATGTTCATCGCAAGCGAACACATGTGTGGGCACTTCGGCATAAGGCTGTCCCACAAAAGGCGATTGGGGCCAGAAAACGGCAAAGGCCCTCCACCGCGCGTGCTGTGGACATCCCTCAGAAGCGCACTTCACCTGACAGCATCTTGAAACTCGTGTTAATACCGTAACCTACTTGCGCAATATCTTAAGGCAAGTGTAGTGTATTCCTCCACGCATCGTCAAGCTCAAAAGAGATCCATTTGCGGCGAATTCTTAGAGGACTTCTCTGGGGCGGTCCTGGAACCTTCGGGCGACTCGGCACCGGATTGGTCAACACGTGGGCCCTCACCAGCATACAACGCATGTGTGGCCTGCCAGCGTTCAAAGCTCATCCACCTTCCATCGGAAAATACCCGGACCGTACCCCTCCTCGGGTCATGGTCTTCCGGCAGCCGATGTCCACGCCAGCGCGAGTCGGCGGGACGGGCATTTCGCCGGAATTTCGGGTCATCGTAGCCTGCCATTTTCCCCCTTCTCGGCTGCCGCCACCATAATTGCCTTTCCTGATTTCCCGCGCGAGCTTCTCCTCAACGCCACGCCACAAGACCACGGCATCTTCGATCGCCTCATGCCTGCTGTATTCCGCTTCCCCCGCGCCCGCCAGGAGGATCGCTGCCATGAGGGATATTGCTGTTTGTTTCTCCATGCTTTTCTTTCCCAATTACTGCCGCGCGTAAGAAATCTTCGCGCCTGATAATCCCCCGCTTTAATGCCCACAGATCGAAGGCGATATTGCAGGCCGCGTGTCCCAGGTGGGTTACGATATCGGTCGGGTCCGTGAGATCAGCCGCTGCGTACAGGTGGCCGATGGCGTGGTTGAGGCAGTCCACGAAAAAGGCCCGGTCGCCGTTCATCCAGTTGCCCGGCGCGTACTTCTGGTCCCCGTGGGCGCGCGTCTCGGCTACGGCGTCCAGCAGCTCGATCGGGACCAGATGGTACATGGGCTTGCGGCTCTCGCGCACTGCGCACCGGGAATCGCGGGCGCATTCTTTACAGAGGCCGGTTGTCGCGTCCAGCAAGCGGCCCTTGCGGCATCCACGGCAATGCCCCATCCGGTTCACGCGCTTTTCACTTCCACCGGCTCCAGCATGTCCTTCGCCCGAAGCGGGCGAAGCTCGAAGAAGTCCGCCAGTTCGTCCGGGTACTTCCACATCAGGTAGCGCGCGTACCGGCTCCGGTAATCGTTCGAACATCTGAATTCCTCCGTTTTGCCGTCGATGATTTGCAGGTGCCACCGAAGCACCTCCCAGATGGCCCCGATCCCGTACCGGGCGAAGTTCCGCCGCTTGGCCTGCAACGCCAGCGCGTGCAACTGCTCTTCAACGTCGGGGTGCGACACGTGCCAGTCCCACCACGCGAGCCAGATCTTGTCGAAGGGCTCGCGGATGGCGTGCAAAAACTGCGTCAGTTCATCGAACGCTTCAATGGTCTTCATGTGTTTCGCTCCTTTTGGCTGCGGCTGAACATGCCGCCGAACACAATGGCGAGTGCTTCGGCCACGCTGTGCGCGTAGCCCGCAATGGCCCCGGCTGCATTCCATTCCTCCAGCCGCCGTAGTTGGAGGGCCGTAGGCTTGTTCCCCGGCCGCTTCACCTCGATCTCGAAGTGCTGGCCGCCCGGCAGGCAGCCGTACAAGTCCGGGTCGCCGATCGCGCCCATCGTCACGTGCCGCTTTCGCACCACCGTGCCGGGGATCTTTTCCCGGATGGCCTTCATGATGCTTTGCGAGAGTGTGCTTTCGAGTGGCATTAGATATTCACCGATTGCTCGCCGGATGGCTCACAGATCACGAGCCGCTGCCGGGCTCGCGTCATTCCCACGTAGAACTGGCGCACGATCGCGTCGTGCTCCTCCCCCGGCAGGATCCAGCCGTGGTGCGCGGGATAGCTGATATCGGGGCACAGAAACACGGTGTCCGCCTCACCACCTTTCACGGAATGGATCGTCCCGAGGATGACCTGTGGCCGCTGGCGCAACGCTGGCAAGCCGCGCCGCTCGGCAATGCGCACCGGGTACGACGCCGTTTTCTCGTTGCCCTTCACCACGCGGAACAACCACCAGCGGAGGTGCTCGGAGAGCGTGCCGTTCATGATCGAATCCATCAGCGAGTCGTAAGCCTCCGGCACCAGCCATTCGTGCAGGCTGTCCATCGTGACCTCGGTCTCGGGTGCCAGATCCTTGGCCGCCGTCTTGCCGCCATGCGTGAACGTGCCGCCCGCGACCAGCCACTCGGCCCACTTCCGGTAATCACCCGCGTTCCAGGGGCGGGAATCCGCGCCCAGGGAATTGTGCGGCTGCGCAAACGCGAGCACGCGGTCGGCGGCGGATGTGCCCTTCGACGAGCGCAGTGGGTTCCAGTCTCCGCGCCGCGTCCGGTATGGGTTGTGGAAGGGGATGGCCCGCGCGATCAGTTCGCTGCGGACTGCTGACAACATGTAAGAGCAGGACGACAGCAGCATGACCGTGCGCCCGGCCGCCACTTCCCGCTCCACTGCATCCACCAGCGGGCGCGCTCCCCTGACAAACGTGAATGGGACTCTCTGGACCGCGCCGGGTTCGGCGGTTGGCCGATACTCCTTCGGCTCCCGGTGCAGCACGCCGGAGATCCAGCGCGTGGCCAGCGCATGAATCGCTTGCGGCACCCGGTAGCTCTGGGACAATACGATCTTCTGCTCGGGCGGCACCTCCGGAGTGAGAAACGCATCCGGGGTCGCGCCCGCGAAGCTGTAGATGGTCTGGTCGTCGTCACCGACCACCAGGAAGTAGTCGGCGTACCCGCCCCATTTGCGGACGATGTCGAGTTGCAGGCGGGTGAAATCCTGGGCCTCATCGGCGAAGATCACGCGCGGGTTGCCGTGCTCTTCACCAAGACCTACGGTCGTGTGCTCGCTCCCGGTCTGAGCAGGCTCGACCCCCGACTCCCAGACGACGTGGCGGCGCGAAGCAGGCTCAGCACGACTTGGCACGGCTTTGAGGGCGCTCTCGACGAGTTCATTCAGGGGAATCTGGTCGCCGCCCGAACTTGACCGTTTTGTGAACATCGTGGCCACCAAGCGATGCTAGTGTAGTGTCCACGAAATAACTGGACAGCTATTTCTTTCGTTTTCTGGTCCGTGGACTGGTGCATCCGGGCTGAATCTTCTCCAGGGTCGGCCGACAACGGGAGAGTTTCTCCGTAATGGATTCGACGGTTGCCGTCCACACAAACGGTTGCGGATTTTTGTTCCAAGCCGTCAGGAACGCCTCGATGGCGGCCTTCAGGTCCTCCACACTACGGAAGACCCCTCGTCGGATGGCTTTATCATCCAGGACGCCGAACCAACGCTCGACCAGATTCAGCCAACTGGGACTGGTGGGAACAAAGTGCAGCACGAAGCGAGGGTGGCGTTTCAGCAGGCGCGCACATTGGCATGTTTGTGTGTCCCGTAATTATCGATGATCAGATGCAAGGGGACCTCGCCGGGAAACTCCCGATCGAGGGTGCGCAGGAACCGCAGGAACTCCTGATGCCGGTGCCGTTGATAACACTGACCGATCACCTTCCCCTGCAGCGTCTCCAGAGCGGCGAACAGGGTCGTGGTGCCGTTCCGCTGGTAGTCGTGGGTCATGGTCCCACAACGCCCTTTTTTGATGGGTAGACCGGGTTACGTGCGATCCAGTGCTTGAATCTGGCTCTTCTCGTCCACGCACAGCACGATCGCTTGTTGCGGCGGATTCAAATACAGCCCCACCACATCGGTTATCTTTTCCAGGAACCTCTTATCCCGGGACAGTTTGAAGGTCTCCACGCGGTGGGGCTTCAGATTGTGCGCCTGCCAAATATTGTTGATCGTGGACTTACTGACACCTTGACTCTGGGCCATCGTGCGACAGCTCCAGTGGGTCATCCCTTCCGGCTTGGTTTGCAAGGTCGCCTCCACGATGGCGGCAATCTTATCGATATCATAGGTAGGTTTGCGTCCGCGCCCCGCCGCGATCTCCCAGAGGGCATCCAATCGCTGTTCGGAAAAACGCTGCCGCCACAAAATGACCGTCTTCCTGTTGTCGGACAGATGTTGGGCGATAGCCACGTCGGATTCTCCAGCGGCGGCGGCCAGCACGATCTGGCAACGGAGGGCCACCTGCTGGGGAGTACCGTGGGCAGCCACCCACTGCTGCATCTGCAGTTGCTCGGAAGGCGAGAGCTGGAAAGCCATACCCCAGCATGCGGGGAAAACCCGAAGGTCTGTCCAGTTATTTGTTGGACACCACACTAGACACTAGATAGCGAACAAGTCCGATTCGGAGGGGTCTTCTTAACTGGACGTATGGTCGCCGTCGCTTAGAAGTTGACGGAAGGCGGTGCACTCGGAACCGAAAGTGGCCCCCAGAGTCCCCCCAATTTCCGCGAAGATCCCGTTTTCTCCTGTCTAAGTACTTGTGTTTGCAACGCGAGGCGGCCATAAGCCATTCGGCTGTTAACCGAACGATTACGGGAAGGGTCGGTGCAGGCCAATTCGTCGCGCACACGGCTCACACTGCCGAGCGGGATCGGCGCCGGTGCGTGATTGAGCAGCGGTCATGAGCGTTGGAGCGCCCAGAATGGTCGCGGGTGCAGCGCCATTCCGCCAGAGGCTGCATGAAAACAGCTCACGCGGGGCTCCGCGGCAACGAATGCGGGTCCCGCGCGTCGGCGCGAACGTTGATGCCGTCCTCGGTGCGCCTTACCTCGAAGGTGCCGATCATACGCTCGTCATCGGCAAACAACGCGCGCTTCCTGGCGATCAGTTGCTCCACGAGCGTGGTCACCTGGGCCGTCCCGGCGAGGAGGCGCCGAACCTCGTCGAGATGACGGTGATCGTTGAGCACATCCGCGAAGACCACCGCGTTCCAGACGGTGTAGGCCACCTGTAACGCCTCCTGGGCATGACGTTCCGGTTCCTCGCTTTCGAGACCATGAAGGACGGGCTCTGCAAAGCGCAGGAACGTCTCAGAGATCTTTCGATCAGGAAACCTCAACGCGCGTCTGGCCATCTCATCCCATTGGCACCGTGAACTGCTTATTCTACGTCAGCTCCGGCGTGGGCCGCCGCGACGGAACGCGCGACCGCGCCGGAGAAAATTCCGCAGCGGAACTTTCGCATATCTTAGTGCCGCTGCCCTAATCCAGACAAAACAACGGCGCGAGAATTGTTTGGGGCAATTTCCGGCGAATTTTCGCGGCACCGGGGTCGGCATCGGGGATCCGGGCCTTGATCACCGCGTTTCCGCGGTCGCACGGCCCGCGCGTCCACCCGCCCGCCGCCGGCGCAATACGGCCAAATGCGCGTGAAATCCGGGCCATCCTGCGGCGGACGTGACCCACTGGCCTTCCGACCACATGATCGCCGTCGACCACGCCAGGACCGCCGAGATGCGTCGATCCGGTTGCCTTCCCACGGCGCGGCCGCCACATTTCCCGATGTGCATGTATAGGGAACCCGAGATCGTTGCACCACACCAAGCGGCCAGGTCTGGTGCGACGATCCAGGGAGGCCGTTACGACCGCGCGCGAGGCACGTCGGTCACCAATGCGCGAGCGCCAGCTACGTCCGGCCCGCGTCCCTTCTCCACATCGAGGACGCCACATTTCCCGATGTGCATGTATAGGGAACCTGAGATCGTTGCACCACACCAAGCGACCAGGCATGGTGCAACGATCCGGCAAAGCCGTTACGACCGCGCGCGTGCGCGAGGCACGTGGAAGACCAACTCCGACTCTCGTAATAATCAAGGCTGCGCTCTTGGAGTCCAAATGGAGTCCAAGTTTTGATGCCGTCACCGACATCAGCCTTGATTTATGGACTCCACGTCCGCACGTGGAAGTCTTGTGTTTTGTAGAGGATAGTTGGTGGCCAGGGACGGAATCGAACCGCCGACGCCAGCCTTTTCAGAGCTGCGATCAGCCGTAGGTCCGCAAAACATTCAAGAGCTTCCAGAATCAGGTCAGCGGCCGGCGGGCTATTGGGGATGGGCTTCGGCTTCTTCCTGGCGTGGTTGATCGCCCGGACGACGGAATGGAAGACGATCGTGACCACGGCCTCGGTCGTGATCGCGTTCGGTGTGTCGGTGGCGGTAGGTGTGATCTCCGGAATCTATCCGGCGGTGAAGGCTTCTCACATCAACCTGATTGATGCCCTGAGATACGAATAGGACCGCCGTTTTGACGCGCCGGGGACGGGCCAAGATGCGCAATTGCCCGGTAACCAAAAGCCACCCATTCGGCGGCTGTGTTGGGTGTAGGGAGCCGAAGCCTGACTGTCACGGATCGAATCGCCTCACGATGAACATCCTTGGTACAGAAGACGATTAGTCCGTCCCTCGGCCCGATGGACCCTCGCCTTGGACTGTGTGACGGCTCGATACCCATTACGCAGAAACACCGACGCTATCAGGGTGGACTGGATGAGCGGCCAAACCCAGGCTTTTGCGCTAACGGTTTGAATTGGGCCACGAATGCGCCGACCGCAGGAGTCGTACTTCCGCACCATGCACCGCGATTGCCGGCTTTCGGTTTCACATCTCGTGCCAGGTTCGAACGCCGCCTGAAAGGAACTTCTCGGACGCCACAGCAACCAGGAGCGCAGCAGCCGGGGCATTATGCAGAAGCAACCGGGGCAGCGACGATTTGACGTGTACCTCCACGGGATTCCATACGCTGAAGAAGAAAACCGACGGGTATAGAAGTACCCATTCGTGGCCAAATTAGCCCAAGTTCGTCACAAGATGGTCGAAAAATCGGCTAAGTGGCTTAGAATCAGTTCAGGCAGTGGCTGAGTCTACACTACATTCGCGGTTGTGTTGGAGACACTCGGGCAGCGTCAGCCCGAGTTGCTGGAGCAGGGATTTCTGTTCGGCGGTGGGCTCGGTGATGCGACGCAAACGGATCTCGCGGCCATCGGTAGTGGGCAGGACAACGTCGGCGCTTTGCAGGGTGGACAACAGTGCGAGGGCTTTCATTGGCGAGAACGGCTGCGCGTTATCGACCCCGCTCAGCGATGGCTTCGGCTCGATCGGCGCACGCCGCTTCAGCAGATGCTTCAAGATCACCCACAGCGCATAGCCGAGGAACGCCACCATCACGTGAGCTTTCACGCGCGGCTCCTTCTGATGAAACAGTGGTCGAATCGATAGCTCATTCTTCAGTGCGCGAAACGACGTCTCGGCCTCGGTCAACTGCATGTACTTCGACCACAGTTCTTCGGCCGATCCGGCTTGCAGATTGGTGCGTAGCAGGTAGGCGCCCTCGCGTGACTCACGCCACTTCTGATGATCCTTTTTGAGTTGCCAGAATAAGCGCACGCCTTCGGCAGTGTCGTGCAGCCCGACCTCATAGAGGTCGTTGACCGACGGATGCCGGGCTTGGATCTTCCCCAGTCGCCGCTCCATCTTGTGGCGATCCTTCAGCCGGCCGCGCGCGATGGTCTTCTCCAGCGCCTTCAGGGCCGTTTCCATACGGCTGGAAAAACGTTTCCGGATGGCCTGCTCCTTTTCTTTGCGGCCCGCCGTGCGGCACAGAATGTAGGTCTCTTCGCCCTGTGGAATGGTCACCTTTTTGACTTCCACTTCGGGCCGGACCTGCGTCCAGTCCTCCTTGGCCAGTTCCGCCTCGAACCGTTTCATCTGGCTGCGCGGCGTACCCACCAGGTACTGGCCTCCGCGCTTGCGGATCGCGGCCAGATTCTCTTCGCTCACGATGCCGCGGTCCAATACCCAGATCCGGCGCGCCTTGCCGTACTTGCGCTCCACCATACGCAGAATCGTCTCCATGGTCGAGACGTCGGCGCGGTTGCCGTCGAAGGTCTCATAGCTGAACGGAAAACCCTCGCTGTTGACGATGAGCGCGATCACCATCTGCTCGCAGTCCGGCCGGTGGTCCCGTGAATAGCCGCGCCGCATCATCGGATTGCTGGCCGCCGCGCCCTCCACGTACGTGCTCGTCAGGTCATAGAGCAGCACGTCGAACTCGGCCCCGAACAGTTCTCCGTAACGATCCTTGAGGTGCCGCTCCAGCTTGGTCTTGTGCGGCAGCATGTGGTCCAGACAACGATACAAGCGCGTGTCGTTGATTTTGCCTTCTTCGATCCCCAGCAAATCGTCCAGGGCCGTCGACGGAAACCAACGTTGTTCGATGGCCAGCTCGCTGCCCGGCGCGCACAGCCGATTGATCGCCAACAGCGCCGCTACGCGCGACCAGGGCACATCGGCCCAATCGGCATCCACCGCTTGTTCGAAAAAGCGATCCAGGGCCAGGCGTCTCCACAACTGCAGCCCCAGATAGCAAGCGCCGAATTGCCGCGTCCTTTCCAGCCGCACACGACGCACCAGCACGCGTGCCACCTGCGGATCGTCCGCCGGCGATTCCAGATGCGAAGGGAACAGTTTCAGTTGCTGCGCTTCGCCCTGCTCATTGAAGACCTCGACCGTCCGCAGCCATCGCGCATGTTCCGAACCGTTCAGCTCGCCCAGGTGGCAGAGTGTTCTCTGTCGCGGCCCATCCGGTGTGCGTACCGATTCCACCAGCGACCAATAGGTGTGGAGCTTGCCGTCCTTGCCGCGATGGTTCGGTCGCAAAAACATTCTGGGTCGATCGTGTCATGAGACCGGTCGGGACACAAGAGGGCAGGTCTACACTACACGACCGTTTACAGAAGCGCCGCCTGCAAACGCATCACTTATCTCCGATCGGACGCTCAAAAAAGTTGAAATCGACAGTTTGGTGACGAACTTGGGTTAGCAGTTTGATCAAATCAAACAATGCACGTAAGTTCCCGGGGCAGCGCGGCGTGACAGTCAAGTCGCAGTATGTGGGCGACCTTCCCTGGAGCCACCCATCGCGGATCACACGGGTACGCTATTTCTTGTGCAGCGCGCGACGCTTCCTGGCCCACTCTTCCTTGACCATCTGCCGCCCCCGGCCGATCGCCAGTGAGTCCGGCGGCACCGTGTCAGTGATCACCGAGCCCGCACCCACATACGAGCCGGCGCCGATCTCGAGCGGCGCCACCAGCGTCGAGTTACTTCCCACGAACGCCCCTTCGCCGATGCGCGTCGCGTGCTTGGCGAATCCGTCGTAGTTGCAGGTGATGGTCCCCGCGCCGACGTTCACCCTCGCGCCGATTTCCGAGTCGCCCAGATAGGCGAGGTGATTGGCCTTCGCCCCGGTTCCCATCCGCGTCTTCTTCAGCTCCACGAAATTGCCGATGTGCGCACCTTCCGCCACGTCATTCTCCATGCGCAGCCGCGCGAATGGCCCGACCACCGCGCCCCGGCCTACCCGGGACGTGTTCACGATCGTGAACGGCGCGATCTCCACATCATCGCCCAGCTCCGAATTCCGCACGATCGAGCACGCCCCGATCCGGCAGTTCTCGCCCATGGTGGTACGGCCCAGGATCTGCGCGAACGGTTCCAGCACGGTGTCCATCCCGATACATACATCGGCATCGATCGTTACCGTCTCGGGGTTCTCGATGGTCACGCCAGCCAACATCAGCTCCCGCCGCTTGCGGTCCCGGAGCAGCCGGTCCACCTCGGCGAGTTGCACGCGGTCGTTGATCCCGAGCGCCTCGCGCTCGTCGTCGATTTGCATGGCCTCCACGTGATGACCCGCGCGGTTCAGGATCTCCACCATGTCGGTGAGGTAGTACTCGTGAGCGGCGTTGTTGGGCAGGATTTCGTCCACGTGCTGCCAGAACAGGTCCGCGCGGTAGCAGTAGATTCCCATGTTGGCCTCGCGGATGGCGAGCTGCTCCGGAGTGCCGGCCTTCTGTTCCACTACCGCCGTCACGTGCCCGTGCGCATTGCGGATCACCCGGCCGTAGCCGGTCGGGTCGGCCATATACGCGCTGAGCAGAACCCCCGCCGTGTCGCCGGAATGCGCCGCGTCCAGCAAGCGCACCAGGGTTTCGGCGCGCAGCAGCGGCGAATCCCCGTAGAGAATCATCAGGTACCCGCCCAGCCCCTCCAGCACACCGCGCCCCACCATCACCGCGTGGCCCGTGCCCTTCTGTTCCGACTGTTGGATGAACCCGATGCCTGGCGAAGTGACCGCTTTCCGCACTTCGGCGGCCTGGTGTCCCACCACCACGAAGATGCGCTCCGCGGGGGCCAGGCGCAGGGCGGTCTCCACCACGTGCTCCACCAGCGCCTTCCCGCCCGCGCGGTGCAATACTTTGGCCTTCCGCGATTTCATGCGCGTGCCGAGACCGGCGGCAAGGATCACAACCGTTAGTGGAGCTTGCATGTTGTCCTTTTCCATTATGGCCGGGCGTACTTACGCTGTCTCCCCTCCTGCGCCAGCTTGACCACCACCGCGGCGGTTGCGGCGGGATCGTGTCGCACGACGTCCGTGAGGTGCGCCAGTTTACTGGCCATCACCTTCAGGCCCATCTTGAAGAGTGTCGCGATGTCGTTTTCCACCGGCAGCGCCGCCTGGCGCGCGTAGCGTTTCTTGACCGCCGAAGTGATAGGGCGGACGTTGACCACCGCATAATCCAGAAACTGCCCGCCCGCGTGCCGATGAATGGCGCGCACATGGTCGGAAGCCCGAAACTCCTCCGTCTCGCCAGGCTGCCACATCAGGTTCACGAAATAGGCCTTCACCGCGGGCGACCTGCGGATGGCTTGCGGAATGCCCTCCACCAGCAGGTTGGGAACCACGCTGGTGAACAGCGAGCCCGGCCCCAACGTAATCACGTCCGCATCGGCGATGGCCGCCAGCGTGGCTGCGAGCGGCCTGGCTCGGCGCGGCACCAGGCTTACCCGCTTGATCCTCTGCTTGCTGCGGCTGATGCTCGTCTCGCCCACCACCCGCGCGCCGTTGCTCAGCCTGGCTTCCAGGGCCACGTTGGTGTTGGTGGACGGGTATATGCGGCCGGCAATCTTCAGCACTTCCGAGGAGGCTTTCACAGCGTCGGGAAAATCACCCATCACCTGCGTCAGCGCCACCAGAAAGAGGTTGCCGAAACTGTGGCCCTTGAGCCCGTGGCCTGCCTGGAACCGGTATTGGAACAGGCGCGACAGCAGCGCCGAATCTTCGCTCAGCGCGACCATGCAGTTGCGGATATCCCCCGGCGCCAATGCGTCGAAGTCGCGGCGCAGCCGCCCCGAGCTGCCCCCGTCGTCGGTCACGGTCACCACCGCCGTGATGTCCGCCCCGGGCCGGGCGTCCGGCCTGGTGTATTGCTTCAGGCCCTCGAGCAACGCCGACAGCCCCGTGCCGCCGCCCATGGCGACTACGCGAAGAGGGGAAATGTCTTCCATGAAAATCTGGTTCGGTCAGCCGTCCTCTGCCGGCGCGCCGGGCCAGCTACCACCCCTTCTTTTCAGGGTAGAGCAATCCGTCAAACGGCGGCTGGTTGGCAATGGCGGCGAAGTCCCCATCCTGCCGGGCGATCTGGCGATTGCGCGGCTCCAGTTCGATGGCTCGTTTCAGACTCTCGTAGGCACCCGCCAAATCCCCGCCCAGCGCTTGCGCGAGGGCCAGGGCGTAGCAGATGTGGTCCGCCTGGGGAGCGATTTCCACACCTCGCTGCAGGTGTACACGCGCCTCGGGGAAGTTGCGCGCGTTGATCAGCGCGATCCCGTAGTTGTAGCACTCTTCCGCGGTCACTGGGTTGACCGCCGTCTGTTCCAGCCGCCGGTCGCACATGGCAATGTGCAGGCGCGCGCGCTGCGCCACATCGCGCCCCGGTCCTTCCGCGGCACTGGCGAACAGATCCCGCGCCTCCCTCAACTGGCGCGCGTGGAACAGCTTCATGGCGGCTTCGAACGTGGCGAGCTGTTTCTGCGAATCGGCCTGCTCCACCGCGACGGGCATTTCCCGCGTCGTGGCCGTATCGCGTGGGATTCCGGACTGCCGGCTGCCCGTGGGTGCCTGTGATTTGCTGGTTCGCCTTTCGGTGCTTCTGGGGTCCGGACTCTTTTTCTTTTCGGGCATGGCAGGCCCTCCCACGGGGGCACATGGGCGACTAGCGTTTATATCAGACCGCGCCTCGCTGGCGCAACCCGGTTGGGCACACCCGGTCGGGCAGGCCTCGGCAGGCTCGGGTTGCGGCCCCCAACTCCCCAGTTCAATCCGTCTTGCACGCCCGCCGTGATGGACGTATACTCGATGCCCGGGGGAGAGTCGGCTATGCGCGACATTGGCAGGCGATTCGCAGTCCTCGCGGCGGCGGCGGTCCTTCTGCTGTGCGGCTGTGGCGGACGGCATTCGAGTACCGAAATCTACGTTCTGGTGACTTCTAACACCAGAATTGGCTACTGGCAGGAGGCTGACCAGGGGTTGCAGGCGGCCGCCCGCGAAATGGGAGTACGAGTGGAAATGGCGGGCCCGGAGAAGTACGATCCCAACGCCGAAAAGGAAGAATTCCTGAGGGTAGTCCACCGTCAGATCCAACCGGCTGGGATTCTGGTCTCGGCTGCCGATCCGGAGCTGATGCGGGAACCCATCGACACCGCCATCGCCGCCGGAATCCCGGTAATCACCATTGATGCCGACTCGCCGAAGAGCAAGCGCCTGACGTTTATCGGCACCAACAACTACCAGGTGGGCCAGATGGGCGGGGAACTGCTCGCCAAGGAGCTCAACGGCAAGGGCACGGTGGCTATGTACAGCATTCCCAGCCAGGAAAACCTTGCCGAGCGTTTTGAGGGCTACAAGCGGGTCCTCTCCCGTTACCCCGGTATCCGGGTGATGGATGTGATCGACATCGCCGGCGATCCCAACAAGGCGTTCGACGCCACCAAGGCGCTGATCGAAAAAGGAAAGTCTTCGCCCGATGCCTTCGTCTGCCTGGAGGCCCTGTCGTGCCGGGAAGTCGCCGACGTCCTGGACCGTGGCGGCGTCAAAGGCAAACTGGTGATTGCCATGGACACCAGTGAGGGGACCATGACCTGGATGCAGAAAGGCATGATCCGGGCTACCATCGCCCAGAAACCTTACACCATGGCGTATTTCGGTACGCGCCTGCTCGACAGCCTGCATCACGACAAACTGCCGAGCCTCGACGTGAGCACCCAGGGCGGCCGATCGATGATGCCGGTTTTCATCGACACGGGCGCCACCCTCGTCGACAGCTCTAACATGAAGTCCTATTTGCCGATGGCGCCCGCTACGCCGTGAAGCCTATTTGCCGATGACGATCCCTACCGCCGAGGGCTGAACGTCCAGCTTCTCGATGCGGTGCCCCAAGTCAAATGGCTGCCCGACGATCGCGTCCGGATACAGCGGCAATACGAAATTCTGGACGAGGAAGTCGAGCGTCTTGCCGTCGATCACCACCCCGGAGATCTCGACTCGCTGCACGTCCACGGTGGCCCGGCCGTTCCCCGATTTGATGCGCGCGGTCACGCTCACCGGCCGTTCGCCATCCAGCAGTTTCGACATCAGCCAGCCCGGCTCGTACCCCTGGGCGCGGCGGAGCTTTCCAAAATCCACGAGGGCGCTCCCGGTGGCCACTCCCGGGGAGGGGATTTCCAGCCTGGGATTGCGAACTCCCGCCGGGACCTCGTGTTCGACGTAGGCGTTCAGCTCCCGGGAGGTCAACGTCACGCGCGTGCCGGTCCGCAACCGATCGCTTTCGATCTGATCGAACTTCTTCCTGGCAGACTGGTAGTCTGTCGCGGCCGCGCCAAGCGCGACGACAAACCCAATCAGGAGAGGCAAATATCGGCGGCTGGTCACACTATTTCGACGTGGCGGCAGCCGGGTTCGTTGCCCGCAAGCACGTCCTCCGGGGGAATGGGTCACAGATCCTCAGAATATTCTTAATCCGTCGTCAGGTAATGACTTCGTGCTTGAGCACGGCTCCACTCACCGATCTCTCCACAGTCCCGTATGCCATTCTGAGAACAGGATCGATCCTGCGCCGTGTGGACCCTGCAGATAGGGTCATAAGACCCATGTCTTGGGGATATCCCCGCATCCCGGGTCTTCGCACATAGTCTAAAGTTACGTGGGATCAATGAGTTAGCACGCTGGATGTACTCTTGCTTACGGAATTTGGGAGGTTATTATGCCGATTCAGGCTATTTGGATAGCCCTAGCCGTCCTGGCAGCCATCGGGCTGTTGCGACTCGCCTGGGTATGGCGTAAATTTCGCGGTAGCCGGGTCATTACCTGTCCGGAAAATCACGCACCAGCAGGCGTCCGAGTGGATGCCCGCCACGCGGCAGCGACGGCCCTCCTCAAGGGGCCGGAACTGCGGCTCACTACCTGCTCGCGGTGGCCGGAGCGCCAGGGTTGCGGGCAGCAATGTCTCAGCCAGATTGAGGCGGCTCCGGCCGATTGCCTGGTCCGCAACATTCTCATAAACTGGTACAAAGACAAGGCTTGCGTAAAGTGTGGCCAATCCTTCGGAGATATTGAATGGTCACATAAGCCGGCCGTTCTCACGGGGGGAAGCTCGTCTCTGGAGTGGGACCAGATTCCCGCCGATCAATTGATGGACGTGCTGTCGGTCTCAGCACCGCTCTGTTTTGCCTGCCACATGGCAAACAAGCTCGTTCGAGAGCACCCGGAGCTGGTGGTCGACCGGTCCATCCGCTCTACGTAGGAAGACAAAGACAGTCCACTTCCGTGAAACTAGCCCTCTTTCTTTGCCTGGCGCTGGGCATCGTGCCGGCCTATGGCGAAGAGCACTGGCAAGCTCCGTCGGTTGCCGCCGCGGTATTTCTCTACACACAGTTTGAGCAGGAGCCTCCACCAGCCGTCATGGACGCTCTCCATCACGAACTCCAGACCATCATGACGCCCATCGGCTTGCGATTCGAATGGCGGGAGTTGGCGAGCCCGCGGATAAACGAGGCGTCGGTCGAACTGGCGGTCGTGAACTTCAAGGGCCGCTGCGATGCGGCCGATCTGCTGGGCATCCAGAACACTCCCGGCGCCCTGGGATGGACGCACGTGAGCGACGGGATAATCCTGCCTTTCAGTGTCGTGGATTGCGACCGGATCCGCGATTTCATCCAGCGGCAATTGCTGGCGGTGGCTCCGAAAAACCGCGAAGCCGCGTTGGGACGCGCCATAGCCCGCGTGTTGGCCCACGAGTTGTATCACATCTTCGCCAATACGAGCAGGCATGGCTCCTGCGGGATTGCGCGGGCCTCGTACACCGTTCAGGAACTGCTGGCTCCCGAGTTCCAGTTCGAGCGCCGGGAAACCGAGGTGTTGCGCGGCAGCAAAGCCTACACCGCCCTGGAGAACGCCGGCAGCCTGCAGTAACGCCGGGCCGGTTGACCGGAGCCAGCCGAGCCGGCCGAGCCGGCCGAGCCGGCCCGACGCCCTCGCTGACCCCTGATATCATGAGGCATCATGCGAAAAACCGCCATTTGCCTCCTTTTGGCGTTTTCTGCGGTCGCGGCGCCGCCGCAGAAGATCGACGAGGCCTATTCGGCCAAGATCAAAGAGTACACGACCGAGCCGTTTTTCCTGACCGAACTGGTGGATCATCTGCCCGCCTCCGACACCGTGCCCACCCCCGACAAAGTGCTGGGGTACGTGATCGGCACCCCCAACAAGCTCACCTACACCAAGGACATCTACCGCTACATGCGCGAGCTGGAGAAGGCCTCCCGGCGCGTCCGGGTGTTCTCCATCGGCCGCTCCGAAGAAGGCCGGGAGATGCTGCTGGTGGCCGTTTCCGACGAGGCGAATATCGCAAAGCTAGACCGTTACAAGGAGATCACGGCGCGCCTGGCGGACCCGCGCCGGACTCCGCAGGCGGATGCGGACAAGCTGATCGCCGAAGGGCTGCCGATGTACTGGGCCTCGGGCTCGATTCACTCGCCGGAGACGGGCTCGCCCGAGATGCTGATGGAGCTGGCCTACCGGCTCGCAGTGGAAGACTCGCCGCTGGTTCAGAACATCCGCAAGAACGAGATCGTGCTGATCACTCCGGTAGTTGAAGCCGACGGCCGCGACCTTGCCGTCGATGTCTACAACTACCGTAAGGCGAACCCCGGCAAGCCGGCTCCCAACCAGGTTTACTGGGGCAAATACGTCGCCCACGACAACAACCGCGACGGCATCGGCATGGCCCTGGCGCTCACCCGCAACATGATGGGCGCGTTCCTGCAATTCCACCCCACCGTGCTGCACGACCTGCACGAATCGGTGCCGTTCCTGTACGTCTCGACCGGCATGGGGCCTTACAACGCGTGGCTCGACCCGCTGGTGATCGACGAATGGCAGAAGATGGCCTACGTGGAAATCGAGGAACTCACCAAGCGCGGCGTGCCCGGGGTCTGGACGCATGGCTACTATGACGGATGGGCGCCGAACTACATGTTCTATATCGCCAACGGGCACAACTCCATCGGGCGCTTCTACGAAACCTTCGGGGCGGGCGGCGCCGACACCGGCGAGCGCACCGTGCCCGGCAATAGCACAACCCGCACCTGGTACCGGCCCAATCCGCCGCTTCCGCGCGTGCGGTGGTCGATTCGCAACAACATCAACCTCCAGCAGAGCGCCATCCTTTTTTCCATGGACAACGTGGCCCGCAACGGCAAGCAGTTCCTGCAGAACTTCTACATCAAGAGCCGGCGCAGTGTGGACAAGGCCAGAAACGAAGGTCCGGTGGCGTGGGTGATTCCCGCCGACGATCCGCGTCCCGGGCAGTGCGCTGAGGTGGTGAACCTGCTGCGCCTGCAGGGCGTGGAGGTACACCGGCTGAACAGCGACACCGGAAAATATCCCGCCGGCAGCTACGTGGTCCGCATGGACCAGCCGTACAGCCGCATGGCGGACATGCTGCTGGACACCCAGTACTACAACGTCAACGACCCGCCGCCCTATGACGATACCGGCTGGAGCCTGGGGCCGATGCACAATATCACGACCGTGCGCGTGACCACTCCCGATATCCTGCAAGCCCCGATGACGCTGCTGACGGAAGCGGCCAAGCCGAAGGGCGGGATCGCCGGGACGGGAACGGCGGCGTATCTGGTGAATCACAATGCCGACAACATTCTCGCCACTTTCCGTTTCCGCCTGAAGGACATCAAAATGTCGGCGGCCGAGGAGGCCTTCAAAGAGGGCGACCACACCTTCAACGCGGGCTCGTTCATCATCAAGGCGGAAGGCAACCCGGGCGACCTGCGGAGCCGCCTCGAGGCGGCCGCCGGCGAACTGGGAGTCCAGGCCATAGCCGCTTCCAGCGTGCCGGGCGTGCCCATGCACGACCTGGCCGCGCCGCGCATCGCCTTCGTGCACACCTGGACCAGCACCCAGAACGAAGGTTGGTTCCGCATCGGCTTCGACCGGTTGCAGATTCCCTACGACTACATCTCCGATCAGAAACTCCGCGAGATTCCGGACCTGCGCGCGAAATATGACGTGATCGTATTCGGGCCCGTGGGCGGAACCGCGCAGCGCATCGTGAACGGCACGCCGCGCACCGGCGACCCGGTTCCGTGGAAGAAGTCCGAACTGATGCCGAACGTGGGCGATTCGCCGGACCAGACCGATGACATGCGCGGAGGCATGGGCCTGGAGGGCTTGGTGAACGTGTCGAAGTTCATCGACGCCGGCGGGCTGTTCGTAACCATCACCGGCAACGCTTCGATTCCGATCGACTACGGACTGGTGGAGGGCGTTGCGATTCAGAGCACGCCGGAGCTGCGGGCGCGCGGCTCGGTGCTCGCGGCGGCGATCGCCGACAAGCGCAGCCCCATCGTCTACGGTTACGGGGACAAGCTGGCGCTGTACTTCAACCAGGCGCCGGTGTTCTCGGTCGGCACGTTCGGCGGGTTTGGCGGCGGCGGGCGCGGCGGCAGAGGCGGCCGGGGCGGCAACGCCGCGGCGGAAGGCGCCGGCCGTCCCAGCGGGCGCGGCAGGCCCGACGAGCAGGATACGCCGCAGGGTCGCCCGCTGCAGATGGCATCGCCCCCGCGGCCGGCGGCGCCCGGCGAGACTCCCGCCCAGAATGAAGGCTCCGGCGGCGGCCGCGGTGGAGCGCAGGTCCCGCTCGCGATGCGGCCGCGGGTGGTGGTCCGTTTCGCGCCGGAAAACGATCTGTTCGTTTCCGGAATGCTGGCGGGCGGCCGCGCACTGGCGAATACGCCCGCGGTGGTCGACGCGCCGCGCGGTAAGGGCCACGTGCTGATGTTCGCCAACAACCCGATGTGGCGCAACGAGACGCAGGGCAGCTATTTCCTGCTCTTCAACGCCATGCTCAACTACGATCACCTGGGCGTCGGACTTCAGGCCGCCGGTCCGGGCAAAAGAACTGCCCCTCCGCCAACAGCTCAGCCGGTCCGGTGAGGTAAGCCTCGTCTTCCAGGCGCAGGTCGATGGGGCCGGCGGGAGTGATCACGCGCACGGGCGATTTCGCCATGCCGCGAGCCACCGCCGCCGCGGCCGCTCCGGTCGAACCGGTGCCGGAGCTCATGGTTTCGCCGGCGCCGCGTTCATAGAAGCGCGCTTCCACCTGGTGGTTGTCCACGGCCCGGAAGAACGAGACGTTGGTGCGGTGGGGAAAGTGAGGGTGCGATTCGATCTCCGCCCCCATCGCCCGCCAGTCGAAATCGAAGTCAGCGACAGGTACCGCGCATTGCGGATTTCCTACCCACAGCAGCGTGACATCGCGCGCGCCGGTGGAGAGCAACAACTCGAAACGCGGCGCCGTGACCTCCGGGCGGCCCATGTTCATTTCGAATTCGAATGCCAGGCCGGTGCGCTCGAGGAGCCGCAAGGTCTTGATTCCGGCCCCGGTGCGCACGCGTACCACGCCGGCCGCGTAGCCGTGACGAATCAGGAACGCCGCGGCGCAGCGCGTGCCGTTGCCCGAGATCTCGGCGGTGCTGCCGTCGGAGTTGTAGAGCTGGATGGAGCCTTCGGCATCGGCATCGGCGGGCGGCGCCACCAGCATCCATCCATCGGCGCCGATGCCGGTGTGGCGGTCGCAAATGGCGCGCGCCAACTCCGCACGGCCGCCTTCCGGAGCGTCACTTTCCCAGGTGAGCAGAAAATCGTTGCGGGCGCCGTGCGCCTTGGTGAACGGGATTTTCATTGGCCGGCCGGTTCCACCAGCACCGCCGTGCCGTATGCCAGCACCTCGGTGACGCCGTTCATGATCTCGGTGGCGTCGTAGCGCACGCCGACCACGGCATTCGCACCCAGTTCGCCGGCGTGCGCCAGCATGAGCTCAAACGCGTCGATGCGGGTCTTCTCGCAGAGCGAGCTGAACAGGCTGATGTTGCCGCCCACGATCGTCTGCAGCTCCGCGCCAAGCGTGCCCATGATGGAACGCGAGCGCACGATGATGCCGCGCACGACCCCAAGGTTGCGTTTGGTGTGGTAGCCCGGCAGATCGAAAGCCGTCGTTGTGTTTTCGTGCGGTACCAAAGGAATGCCTCCTTCACGCCGGTAAATCTCGATGACCGGCTCGTTTTTTTCGGTGATGATCTTGGCCAACCGGTAACGGATGCCGTATCTGCCGGCCCGCAGGATCGCGCTCTGCGAAGGGTCGCCGCCCTTCACCACGGCCCATTCCTGCGTCAGGAAGAGATCGGGGCGCAGCACCGTCGCCCAGTATGGCAGGCCGTTGACCACGCTGAAAGTTTCGCGCAACGGGATTCCCATGATGCGGAAGATCCCGAAGAAATCGTCGCCCGACGATGCGAGGATGCCGGAACCGGGTACGAAGCGGGGAGCGAGGTACTCTGCCGCGGCGTGCATCCACGCCCGCCGTCCTTCGGAATTGGCGCGAGACTCGGCCCACGTGATCCAGTTCTGGTGTCCCGGATGAATCAGCCAGTGGACGCTCCCGGCCAGCAGCACGAGAGCGGCGGCCAGCCGGCGGTGTCGCACGGGAGCGAGCATCACCAGGGCCGAGGCAGCCAGCGCCAGCAGCGGCAGCACGCCCAATCCATAGCGCGTGTTGTAGTAGGAAAACGGCCAGAGGTGCGGCATGAAAATCGGGACGACGCCCGAATGCATGCTCCAGATCACGTGCAGCCCCGGCAGGATGAGCAGCACCAGCGGCCACCACAGGCGGCGATGGAGCGCCGCCGCGGCGCCGGCCAGGGCCAACAGCGCGAGTTGCGGCGAGGCGACGAGCTGCGCCGCCTGCCGGTAGTAGTAGTAGGCCAAATGCCAGTTGTGTCTGCCGGGAAAATCCGCATCGCCCTGAATGGCGCGCGCGGAATAGGGACCACGATAGAAATCCAGAGCATCGCCGGTGAGGTACCAGTTGTTGGCGAGCCAGTAGAGAGGCCCAGCGCCGGCCAGCACCGAAAAGACCAGGGCGACCAGCAACCGCCGCCGCCGTGCGGCATAGAGGAAGTAGGCCGCTACAAACGGAAGCAGCACCCAACCCTCATAACGCGTGAGGGTGCCCGCGCAGGCGGCGATGCCCGCGCCTACCACCGCACCCCACCCCTGTGTCTGGCGGAAGCGCACGGTGAAGTACAGCAGTGCCATGAGGGCGGCGAAGAACACGGCCTCGGTCATGGCCGTGGATTGCAGATAGAGCAGGTTGGGATTGAGCGCTGCCAGCCCGGTGGCCGCGACCGCCGGGGGAGTCGACCCGAAGATGCGGCGCGAGGCAAAAAACAGGAACGTGCCGCCCACGACGAAACAGATCGCCGAGGGGAACGCCGCGGCGATCCCGCTATACCACCACCGGTCCACGGCCACGAAAGGGAGTAGTAGCACATGCGGGAGAGGCAGCCAGACGGAACCGATCTGGTCATACCCGGGCGTCTGGTTGTCGAGGATGCGCCGCGCCGTATTCAGGTGGGCTTCGGCGTCGCCGTAGTAGAGCAGCCACCCGTGGGAGTAGAAATACCAGACAGCAGCGGCGCTGACCAGGGCCAGCAACGGAACCGGCAGGAGGTCCCAGGGGCTAAAACGCGGTGGAGCTTTGGAATTCACCATAGCGCGCGTCGATTTCCTCGCGCGTGAGTGTGCGGAAACGGTCGACCCCGAACTTCTCACAGCAGAAACTGCCCATCACCGAACCGTAGATCACGGCGCGCCGCAGGTCCGCGAAGTCCGCCGCGCCGTCCGTCGGATCGATGCCCTGGCCGGCCAGGTAGCCGATGAATCCGCCGGCAAAGGAATCACCGGCGCCGGTGGGGTCGAACACGTCGTCGAGCAGGTAGCCGGGAGCCATGAAGTGGGAGTGACCTTGGAATAGAATAGCGCCGTATTCGCCGCGCTTGATGACGAGCGTGCTGGGGCCCATCTCGAGGATCTTCGACGCGGCGCGCCGGAGGTTCGACTCGCCGGAGAGCATGCGGGCTTCGCTGTCGTTGATGAGCAGGAAGTCCCACTCGCGGATGGTGTCGAGCAGCTCGCCGCGGTAATCGCGGATCCAGTAGTTCATGGTATCGCCGCCGGCGAATCGGATCCCGTTCATTTGCCGGCGCACGCCCTTTTGCAGTGCCGGCTGAATGTTGCCGAGGAGCAGATACGGCGCCGAACGGTAGGACTCCGGCAGTTTCGGATCGAAGCCGGCGAACACGTTGAGGT
This sequence comes from Bryobacterales bacterium, assembly GCA_963719195.1. Classification (GTDB taxonomy): domain Bacteria; phylum Acidobacteriota; class Terriglobia; order Bryobacterales; family Bryobacteraceae; genus DASQZT01. The sequence goes on from CAVRBB010000003.1 coordinate 205,181, forward strand.
CGGTGCGCAGCGTGGTGCGGTCATTCATATCCGCCGAGTAGACGCCGGCCCAGAAGAACGTCTTTCCGGGGACCCGCTCGAGGCCTTCGAGGTCGATTTTCCGCGATGAGAGAAAATCGATATCCTCCTGCGCGAAATCATCGCCGATGACAGCCACCAGTTTCACTGGAGTGAAATACGCGGCGGCGAGGGCGATGTAGGTGGCAGCGCCGCCCAACATGCGATCGACTTTTCCATGCGGCGTTTCCACGCCGTCGTAAGCTACCGAGCCCACTACAAGCAAAGACATGTACGAGAAGATTGTAGCAACCATCCCTCACATGCCCGCGGGTGAACAGCTCCGGGCGCGGCGCTAAGGTTGCGGGCGTGCGAATCTGCGCATTCCGCCAGGCCTGCCAACCCAACAGGCCGGCCGCGGAAAAGTTCACGACTGCGGCGATCCGCCGGTGCCGTTTCATCCACGGCAGCCATTCGACGGCCAGCCAGGAGGAAGTCGCCGACTTGATAGCAAGACTTTTCCACCCGAACTGCCCGCGTCCATTGGCCAGCAGCGAATTCGATTCCCATTTTCCCCACGACGTCGCCACATCCGCTGTGTGGGCTGCAGCCAGCGCCACCAGCGAGACGCGCCAGAGGAGTTTTCCTTCCGGGGGCCTTGCGGCCGCCGAAGCCTCCGGAGCTAAAGGGACTGCGGTTCTGACAAACGAAACCCGAGGAAGCGAAGCGGTGTGCTCTTGTTGCGCGTGTAGCGAAAACAGCAGAAAAGCAAGATACAACGATCCTGCGATAACTTTCATCATTGCCCCTCACACATCCGTGCTGATTTCGAAGAGTAGACCCTTCCGTTCAAGAAAGACAGCAGTAAGAGTACTGGAGCCCAGGCATCACCTTCGCCGCCGCGCGGCGACGAGAGAACTCGGGGAGCGAAACTGCCGTTCTAGAACCAGTACCGATTCGGAGAAGCTCACACTACAATCCGGATACGGGAGGCACGACTCAGCAACGGTTTGCAAGCCGTGGCCGGGACGGGAGCAGCAGTGCGCGGAGGCTGCAACTCGAGCTCCAGTCAGGTTCGTACTGGGAGTTTCATGAGTTTGAAATCGGGCAGGGAAGGACCATCGGGGCGCGAAGTGACCACCAAACGAGAGTAAGGAAACTCACAAACAGCCTTCTCGATCAACCGTGCCGCGGAGGGCGCCTGGCCCAGATCGTCGAGCAGCAGGACGGCAAGCCCGCGCGACAACTTGTGGGCCAGGTAGTCGTCCCGGAAGCCCCATCCGAGTTCCAGGTTGCGAGCATGCAGGAAATCGATCAGCCGCCGTGGGGAGTCATCGCCCGAGCCCAACTCCGGAAGGCTGACGAGAATCGGAAACGGCACCGAGTCGATTCGTGTGTCTTCGATTCCACGAACGAACAGGAAGGCAAGATGCCGAAGAAAGGTCGTTTTACCGGAGCCGGCGTCACCCGTGATCAGCAGCCGCTGGTGCCTCAGGGCATCGTACGCCGCGAGCGGGATGGGCGCATCCCTTGCGCCCGCGGTCTGCTCATGCAGCCGGCGCAGGTACTCGGCGGGATAGGCGTATGCTATAGCCGCATCCGCATCGCTACGATTCCCGAGGTCCCGAGTTGGCAGGCTTGTCATCATCCGGGAAGATCTCGAGCTTCACCTCTTCCTGCTTCTTAACACGTGACGCGTCCCAGTAGGCCAGGCCAAACGCCACGGCCACCAGCAACCAGACGACGAGGTCGGACGTATCCAGGTCGGGTCTGCCAGGGTACCACACCGCCAGAAGACAGAGGATGGTGCGGATGGCCCAGGCATACACACGGGAGATGCGCACCCGCCCCTGCCGGAAGAACAGGACGGTCCTTCCCAGCATATAGGCGCAGCCGACACCGATAACCCCCACGAAGCCGCGCATGAATCCGAGGGGCACAGCCTGCATACTCAAAGTTTGCCACAATGGGCCGCATGAGCCTCATGCGTGAGATTCGCGAGTTTCCGGTGACGCGCGGTTCGGTGGCGTTCTGGTTTCTCGGGCAAAACAGCTTCCTCTTCAAATCGCCGGAGGGGACGCTGCTTGCAACGGATCTGTACCTCACCAACAGTTGCGCCGCCATCGCGCCCAACGGGATGGACTTGAGCCGCCAAGTGCCGGTGCTGATCCCGCCCGAGGAGGTGGACGTCGACATTTTTGCGGTCACTCATAACCACCAAGACCACACCGATCCGGAGACGATCGAGCGGCTCCGCCACCGGGACATCGAGCATTTTGTAGGACCGCACCCCAGTTGCGGCGTGTTCCGCCAGAAACAAGTGGAGGAGGGCCAGATTTCGGCCACCTGGCCGGATCACGTGCTGGAGTTGCGCGACCTCACGATCCGTGCGACATTCGCGCTGCCCACCGACGATACCGACCTGAACCATGTGGGGTACATTTTCCAGTTCGGCAAGGGCCCGCGCATCTATATGACCGGTGACACGGACAATTGCGAGCTGCTGGCCGCGGTGCGCAAGCACGAGCCGGACCTGATGGTGACGTGCATCAACGGGGGCTTCAACAACCTGTCGCACGATGAGGCGGCGCAACTGGCCGCCCGGATCCGCCCGCGGGCGGCCATACCCTGCCACTACGACATGTTTCCGGACAACTCGGTGGACCCGGCGCAGTTCCGCGCGGCGCTGCGATTGCGCGCCCCGGAGGTGCGGTACCTGCGGCCGGAGTACGGCCGGCCAGTGGTGTTCGAGAGCTAGCGCCAGGGCCTCAGTGCTTGCCCTGGTGCTTCAGTTTCTCGCGCTGTTCGCGCAGCACGGCTTTGCGGCTGAGCTTGATTTTGTTGCCTTCGAGCGCCAGGACTTTGACCAGAATCTGGTCGCCTTCCTTCAACTCGTCGCGCACGTCGCGGATGCGGTTCTCGGCGATCTCGCTGATGTGCAGGAGGCCGTCGGTTCCGGGGAAAATCTCGACGAAAGCGCCGAAATCCACCAGCCGCACGACCTTTCCGAGATACGTCTTGCCCACTTCGGCGCTGGCGGTGAGATCGGAAATGATCTGGATGGCCTTGTTGGCAGAGGCCTCGTCGGACGATGCCACGTGGACGGTACCATCGTCTTCGACGTCGATCTTGACGCCGGTCTGCTCGATGATACCGCGGATCACTTTGCCGCCGGGTCCAATCACGTCGCGGATCTTGTCGGTCGGGATGTGCAGGGTGTAGATGCGGGGCGCGTACTGCGAGATAGCAGTCTTGGGCTGCGCCAGCGCGTCCTCCATCTTGTCGAGGATGAACATGCGGCCGCGGCGCGCCTGCTCCAGCGCTTCCTTCATGATGGTGGTGGTGACGTTCGGCACCTTGATGTCCATCTGCAGGCCGGTGATTCCTTCGCGGGTGCCGGCGACTTTGAAATCCATGTCGCCGTAGTGATCCTCGGCTCCGGCGATATCGGTAAGAATCGCGTACTCGTCGCCTTCCTTGACCAGGCCCATGGCGATGCCGCCTACATGCGAGGGCATCGGCACACCGGCATCCATCAGCGCCAGCGATGCGCCGCACACGGTAGCCATGGAACTGGAACCGTTCGACTCCAGGATGTCGCTGACCACGCGCAGGGTGTATGGGAACGAGTCTTCGCCGGGAATCATCGCGGTGAGCGATCGTTCGGCGAGGGCGCCGTGACCGATCTCGCGCCGCCCAGGGCCGCGCATGAAGCCGGTTTCACCCACGCTGAAAGGCGGGAAGTTGTAGTGCAGCATGAAGCGCTTGGACACTTCGCCGGGCTCCAAAAGCTCGACGCGCTGCTCGTCTTCCTTGGTGCCAAGGGTAACCGTGACCAGCGCCTGCGTTTCACCGCGGGTGAACAGGGCCGATCCGTGCGTGCGGGGCAGAACGCCGGTTTCGATGGCGATCGTGCGGATTTCGTCAAAGGCGCGGCCATCGGGACGGCGGTGATTCTTCAGCATCTCGTCGCGGAAGATGCGCTCCTTCAAGGCGTCGAAGCATTTGCCGGCCTCTTCCCGGACCTCCTCGGACTCGGCTTCCACGACCCGCTTGCGTATCGCGGCCACGCGGGCATAGCTTTCGAGCTTGGGATACTTCTGGGTGTTGAGGGCGTCGGTGAGCTCCTCGCCGGCCGTCTGCCGGGTCCGCTGATACAGCTCTTCGTTGAGACCTGGCGGGGTGTACTCGCGCTTCGGCTTGCCGGCCAGCGCGACCAGCTCGCGGATGCCCGCGGCAATCTTCTTGCAGCACTCGTGACCGTATTCGATGGCGGCGAGCACGTCCGCTTCCTGGGTTTGTTGCGCGCCGGCCTCCACCATGACGATGCCATCTTCGGTACCGGCGACGACGATGTTGAGTTTCGATTCGCGCCCCTCGGTGTAGGTGGGATTGGCCACGAACTGGCGATCGCGCATGCCCACCCGGACGCCACCCAGCACATAGGGGAACGGGATGTCCGAGATGGCCAGCGCGGCGGCGGCGCCGGCGATCGCGAGCGAATTGGGGTCCTGCTCGGGATCGGCGGACAGGACCATGGCGATGATCTGGGTCTCGTGGAGAAACCCGTCCGGGAAAAGCGGGCGGATCGGACGATCGATCAGCCGGCTCGTGAGAATCTCTTTTTCGGAGGGACGTCCCTCGCGCTTGATAAAGCCGCCCGGTATCTTTCCGGCGGCGTAGGTGTACTCGCGATAGTCTACCGTGAGCGGGAAAAATCCGGCTCCGGGTTTGGCCTCATCGGCCATGCAGGCGGTGACCAGGACTGCTGCGTCACCGGAACGAACGACAACAGCGCCGTTCGCCTGTTTGGCCATCTTACCGGTTTCGAAGGTAATGCTGCGGCCATCCAGGTCAACTTCAACTTGATGAACCATATCTCTTTTAAATGCCCCCAACCTCGGCCGGGAACGCGGTTCCCGACCAGTCACGTACTGGTTACGATCCTAAGGATCGTCCCGCTGAGACTGGAGTTGACAGGAAAGGCGGCCCGCAGCACCCTGGGCAACATGCCCCGGCTCCCTGGAACCGAATGGTATGACTTGGAAGCGGCCACGGCCCCAATCGACGGGGAGGGATGCTTCCGGCGAATGGACTAGCGGCGAATGCCGAGCCGATGCAGAACAGCTTTGTAGCTTTCCGGATCCGTATCGCGCAGGTAGGTCAGAAGCCGGCGACGCTTCGCCACCAGGGTCAACAGTCCCTTGCGGGAACCGTGATCCTTCTTGTGCGTCTTGAAATGCTCCGTCAGCAGCGAGATGCGCTGGCTCAAGAGTGCAATCTGAACCTCTGGCGATCCGGTGTCCGTTTTGTGGCGTTGATTCGACGATAGGATCTGCCGCTTTGCTTCAATCGCCAGTGCCATTCGAAGGGTAATGCTCCTTGTCTTCTCTTAATCTCGTTTTGGTACTTACATAGAATAACACACGGGGTGTGGTGTGGGGCACCGCCTAACCTGCGGTCATTGTGAAATCTTCAGCACCCATGCCGGCTGGGTCATGAGCGCGGCGGGAATGTCCGGCATCTGTATGGTAACACCGTTCCCCGCCGCCTGGAAACGCAGGCCGGAGGGTCCGCCCAGCAGGGCGACACTCTTCACGCGGCCGGCGGCGATGCCCTCGACGGTGAACCGGCGGCCGGGCCAGCGCGGCAGGATGACGAAAACGGCTCCGGGCTTCGATGTGAAGAAGGCGTCGATGGCGGCTTTGCCCCCCGCGGGCTCTTCCGCCAGTTTCGCCACATCGTAGGGCGTCATGAACTCCTTGTTGTATTCCACCTTGGGCTGCTCGCCGGGGCTCCACTGGCGAGTCTGGGTCCACGGGCGGCTGCCGTAGATGGCCTCGCCGTTCACCGCCAGCCATCCGCCGATCTGCAGGAGCCGTTCCTCCATGATCACGGGGATGCGGCCATCAGCGGTGGGACCGATGTCGAGCAGCAGGTTGCCGCCGCGGCTGACGAGATCGACCAGCATCAGGACCAGCTCGCGCGCGGTGCGGTAGTGCACCACACGTTCGGCACGGTTGTAGCCATAGGAGAATCCCATGCCGCGGCTCTCTTCCCAGGGATGGCTGGTGCCGGCCATGCCCGCCGTGTACTCGGTGGTGTAGTAGCCGCCGTGTTTGTGGCGGGTGTCCTTGCCCCAGCGGTCGTCGACGACCACTTCGTCCTTCACGGGCGACTCGTTGAACAGCCAGGCCAGCAACTCGGGGCTGCGCCATTCGGCGGAAGTAAGGTCCCATTCCCCATCCGAAAAAATGATGGAGGGCTTGTAGCGCGAGACCACGTCCTTGAACTGGGGGTGCATGTGCTCGGTCACGTAGCGCGGCTTGTCGGAGAGCCACAGCGGGTTGTACCACTCGTAGAGCGAATAGTAGATGCCCATGCGCAGGCCCTTGCGGCGGACGGCATCGGTGAGGTCACCCAGCAGGTCGCGATGGGGTCCGGTTTCCACCGCGTTCCACGGACGGCCCCAAGTGCGGCTGGCCTCCTGGCTGGGCCACAGCGCGAAGCCCTCGTGGTGCTTGGAGGTCAGGACTACGTATCGCGCGCCGGATTTTTGGAACGTGGTGGCCCACTGGTCGGGGTCGAAGAGCTCGGCGCGGAACATGGGGGCGAACTGCGAGTAGTCGAAATCGGGGCCATAGACACGCTGGTGGAAGCGCCATGCGGCCCTGCCGGGCGCGTTCGGCGCGAGGCTCTTGCCGCGCGTGATGGAGTTCCAATACCACTCGGCGTACTGCTGCTCGTGGGGGACGCCGGCGGCGGCCCAGGAGGGCACGGAGTACAGCCCCCAATGAATGAAGATGCCGAAACGCGCGTCCTGAAACCAGGCGGGGGTGAGGCGGCGGTCGAGCGATTCCCAGTTGGGTTCGTATGGCTGCGCGGCGGCAGCGGCGGCGATCGCCAGAATGGCGGGAAGCAGTGCTCTCATACGCTCCGCTACATTACAGCACACGGTGGGACGGGCTTCCGGCCCACGGACGCCGGCCGGTTACAGCACACGGTGGGACAGGCTTCCCGCCCGCGGACACCGGCCGGTTGTCGTGGCCGGCTGGCGCGCTTGGCCCCTGCAAAACTTCTCCACGCCGGACACGCCGGGAGGCCTATCCTACTTTTATGAGGACACTGCGATTCGTTCTGTTACTGGCGGTGGCGGCAGTTGGCGCCGCGATGGCTCAGTCCGGAGAGTGGAAGGACATCCTTCCGGATGAGAGTCTGAAGGGGTGGACGCGGATCCCGATCCCGCCCATCAGCGGCGTGAACCCGAAGCTGCAATGGCGCGTGGATGCCAACGAGCACACCCTCATCTGTAGCGGCGACGGAGGCCACGAATGGCTCCGCTACGACCAGGAACTGGGCGACTTCGTCCTGCAGGTGGACTGGCGGTTCACACCGCGCGCCGCAGAGGAAAGGCGCTACAACAGCGGTGTGGGAATTCGCCTTTCGCGATACGGCGAGCTGTGGCTGCAGGCGCAAACCGGGCTCGCGGGCGCATACCTGTTCGGCGAGAATTTTTCGGATGGAGCGATCCAGCGTGTCAATCTGAGCAAAGAGATGAAGGAGAACCGCGTGAAGCCGGCGGGTGAGTGGAACCACTTTGAAATCCGGGCGCAAGGCGACCGGGTGACTCTGGCGGTGAACGGTGCGGTGGTAAACGATTTGGCGGGGGTAGGGCTGCGGCGCGGCTACATCGGGCTGGAGGCGGAGGGTTACGAAATCACGTTCAGGAATCTGAAGCTTCAGGTGCTGCCATAATAGGTCCATGTCGCATGTGATACGGGCGGGAGCGCTGGTCTGCATGGTACTGGTGGCGGGCGGCGGCGCGCGTGCCGCGGACAATCAGCTTACACCGCAGGAAAAGGCAGCGGGATGGGTGCTACTATTCGATGGCAAGACCTACACGGGGTGGGACGATCCCACGAAGAAATCGCCGCCGGGCGATTCCTTCACGATTGAAGACGGCTGCCTGAAGGCAACCTCGCATCCTCGAATCACCGAAGACCTCTTTACGAAGAACACGTACGGCGATTTCGAGCTGGCGTTCGACTGGAAGATCTCACCGCGCGGCAACAGCGGCGTGAAATACCGCATCCAGGACCACGTATTTCTGCTGGACCAGGTGCTGCCGAAGTTCGAAGACATGGTCAACGCCGCCATGAAGAAGCGCCGCACCGACCGGCCGGCGCGCGGCCAGGACTACGTGATCGGCTTCGAATACCAGATCACCGACAACACGGCGAACCCCGACGCCGTAGGCCACGGTCCGATGCACCAGGCGGGAGCGCTCTACGATATGTTCGCTCCGGTGAAAGACGCCACGCTGCCGGTGGGGCAGTTCAACCATTCGCGGATCGTGGCGAAGGGCGACCACATCGAGCACTGGCTGAACGGGCAGAAGGTGGTGGACGCCAGCCTCAAGGCGCCGGTGGTGGCGCAGAGTGTCGCCAAGCGGTGGGGGACCGAATCGCCCGTGTACCACCTTCTGGCGGAACAGCCGAAAAAACGCTGCCCGATCTCGCTGCAGAACCACGGGAACGAGGCGTGGTTCAAGAACATCAGGATACGGGAGCTGAAGTAGGCACCGCGGCGGCCCGCTTCAGCCGCGGCAGCGCCATCAGAGTGGCGCCGTAGACCAGCAGAGACAGAAAGAAGGCCACCGTGTGCGCCTGGCGGAGGTCGTGCATCACCAGGCGGTAGGCGCCCAGCAGCATAGCCGGGTAGATGAGCCGCAGGAATTCCGGATTGTTCCAGCGCGAGCCGCCCCAGGCGAGCAGGAGAGCGGCGGCGGCGACCACGGTGGTGCGCAGGGTGGCGCAATAGGCGTGCGTGGCTGAGGCGCCGAAGATCACGTGGTAACCTCCCGTGACCATGCCCGCGGCGATGCCCGCCATCAGCCAGGCGAGAGTTCCCGTTACGGCCAGCCGCATTGCCTGGAAGTTCCATTCAATGCGAGCGCCGCTGTAGCGCTCCGCCATGACCCAGCACAGGGCGGCGGTCAGGGCGCCGCTTCCCAGGGCGAGGTCACTCGCGCCGGGCCAGCTTGCGTTGCCGACCACAAACTCGGCCGCCTGCTCGAGGGCGCCGGAAACGCCGAGCGCCAATAGAAGGTAGAGGGCGCCGTGGACTTCGAGTGTCAGGCGTCCGGAGACTCCTCCCGCCCAGACACAGGCGACGGCCAAGCCCAGCCACAGGGGGGCGGCGGCGTCGACCGGCAGCAGGATGCGGCTTCCGGCCAGTGCCAGCAGGATGCCGAAAGTGGAATAAGTGTAGAAGTTGCGGCCGTGTTGGGCGCCCTCATGGTCCAGCCGCACGAACGATACCAGATAGCAGGCCGCGCCGCAGAGAAGAGTGAGCAGTCCCATGGCGGCGGCCAGCGGCGGATTCGTGCCGGAAAGACGGAGACCGCCGCTGACGCAGACCAGAAACGCCAGCGCGCACTGGGCCATCTCGAAGTTGGTGAACGTGGAGCCGCGGACCAGGGTGCGGATGATGGTGCTGGCCAGGTAGATGGCCAGAAGTCCCAACTGGGCGGCCACCAGCCACGCATGCGGGATGGGGGCGTAGACCTGGGGCAGGCCGCGCGGGTTGGTCACGAGCCAGGTGGCCAGCAGCACGGCCAGGTCGGCGGCGGCCGCCGCCAGCCAGCGTTCGCTCAGCCAGTGGTCCACGCAGGCCGAGGTTTCCACAGCCGCGGCGATGGCCAGAAAGACCCAGGTGAAAGGAAGCACGTCGTGGCTGGCCATGAGCAGCGCGGCGGCAGTCGCGATGCCCGTGAGCGTGGCGATGGTAGCCACGATCAGCAGGTCTTTGCGCCAGGACACCGCCAGTCCGAAGACCGTGAACAACAGCAGCACAGGCGCGGCGCTCCACGTGGAGATGGCGTGGAAGCGGATGGTGGCTTCCCACAGCAGGGGAGCCAGCACGAGCGCCGAAGTGAGGCTGTAGATCGCCGCCTCCAGGCGATGAGTAGCGGGCATGCGCGCGGCCCACACGAGCCATGCCACGGCGTACAGGATACCGATGGCCACGCCGCCCCGGTGCGGAAGCGTGCCGCCTTCGGTGAGCGCGCGCAGGAGGTAGGCGCCGGCCAGCCCGAGCAGCGCCCGTCCCAGAACGGGGAGCAGGGTGGCGGGCGCGATCGGGGTGGGTTTGAGGGCCGGCGATGCCGGCGGCGGGGAGGCCGGCACCGGCGAGGGCCGCGCCAAGCCGAGTTCCTTTTCGATGCGGCTGACGCGGAGCGCTAAGTCGCGGACTTCCTTTTCAAGCCCTTCCCACTCCGGCGGTGACATGGTAGTCTCCCTTATGTTCCGGCCAGGGCGGCAGGAGTTTTACCAGCACGATGAAGATGACGAACGGCAGGAGCATCAGGCCGATCGCCGGCAGCAGACCTTCGCGGGTGGCGAAAGCCATCTTGTAGGAGGTGTATCCCAGGAAGCTTTTGGAGAAAAGCTGGCCGCCGATCACCACGTTCCAGCGCATGGCGAAGATGCCGATCGAAATCAGGCTGCACGCGGCGACGTACATGGCGCGGCGCCGCGCCTCGGAGAAACGCCACAACTGCGTGGCCGCCAGCAGCACCAGCGGCACCGCCGTGCCGAGCAGGATCTGGATAATCACCTGCGAGCCCCACAGCCGCGTGTGCACCATGAAGTCCAGGCTGCGGAAGGACTCGTCCGCCTCATAGGTGCGGTGAATCAGGTCCAGCATTTCCAGCGTGAAGTCGATCACGAAGGTGTAGAACAGGTACTTGGCGATGGTGTCCAGGCACCGCATGTCGATGCGCATCTTCTTCACTTTCATGCTGGCCATGTAGAGCAGCAGCACCGCCGCGATGCCCGAGGTCATGGCTGAAAAGAGGAAGACGATGGGCATCAGCGGTGTGCTCCACCAGGGATTGGCCTTGATCGAGCCGAAGATGAAACCCACGTAGCCGTGCAACATGAAGGCCGAAGGGATACCGATGACGGTCACGGTGTAGCCGACCTTGTCGTCGATGATGCGCGCGGCCGGGCTGACGTTCTGGGAGCCGAGCGTGAGGGCTTTATAGATGATGCGCGTGAGGCCGGTGGTGGTCTGCGCGAGCCGGACGATATCGGCGCGATACTCCAGCCAGATTTCGAGCAGCAGCACCACCATCAGGTACCAGAGGTAGACGAAGCCGAACATGGCCATGGCGGATGACGTATGCGGGGTGAGATACATCTCCACCGACCGTTCAGGGTGGCCCAGGTGCAGTTGCAGCGGCAGCGGCGCCACCAGCAGGAATGCCAGCGCGGTGAGCAAGGCCAGGCGGTAGGTGGGGCGTACGGCATCCACGTTGAAGACGCGCTCGAGCGACGCCAGAATAAAGGCGCCGGCCACCAGGCCGGTGATGTACGGGTAGAGCACGATGAGCACACTCCATTGCAGCTCCACCTCGTTGGGATACATGAAACCATCGACGCCGGGTATCATTCGTTCTCCTTACCGCACCGATCCGTCCAGGTCCTTGTAATAGACCTTGGCCTCCGTGGCCATGTACGGTTTCAAAACCTGCACCTGGTTGACGCGCAGAAATTCGTGCACGGGATCCTTGGGGTCCTTGAAGTCCACCAGTTGCCGCGCGCCCGTGGGGCAGTTCTCGCAGCACGCGGTGGTGAGACCCTGGGTGATGCGGTGGTAGCACAGCGTGCACTTGTCCACGGTTTCCTTTTCGGGATGCAGATAGCGGCAGCCGTAGGGGCAGGCCTGCACACAGTAGCGGCATCCCAGGCAATAGGTCTCGTCCACCAGCACCACGCCATCCGGGCTGACAAACGTGGCGCCCACGGGGCAAACCTGCACGCAGGGTGAATTGGCGCAGTGGTTGCAGAGCTTGGGGACGAAGAAGCTCTTCACATCGGTGCGGGTGGAAGGCGGGAAACCGTTCATCGCGCCATCCGGCGAATCCACCTGCGGCTGCTTGCCTTCCTCGACTTCGTAGCGTTCGACCCAGGTGCGGAAGTAGCCCTTGGGAACGCCGTTCTCTTTGGAGCAGGCGCGCACGCAATTGCCGCAGCCGATGCACTTGTCGATATCGATGATCATGCCCCACCAGTGGTCGGCCACCTGGTAGCCTTCGCTGGGGGGCGCGGCTCCGGTGATCTGGTCGAGCGTGGCCCCGACGGAGGCCAGTACCAGGAGCTTGCCGCCTATCTGAATGAGATCCCGCCGGCTGACGTCCATGTTCATGTCCATGTGGCTATCCCTTCTCACAAGTGCGGATTGTGCGGCTGGTGGCAGGTGTTGCAGAGCGCGCCGCCGGAATGTTCGGCGGTGACGACCTGGGGAAAGTTCGGTGGCTTGGCGGCGTCCTTCTCGTGGCACCGGGCACACAGCGTGGCGACATCCGGCAGTACCGGTTTGGACGCCGAGGGATCGTCCGCGGTGGCATGCTTCGCCTGGGGCCCGTGGCAGGCTTCGCAAGCGACGTGCGCGTGCTTGCCGGCGCTGCGGACCTTTTCCTGTTCCTCGTGACACATGATGCAGGTGGCTTGGCCGGCGTACGAGATCGGGTGCTGGCGGATGTCGTTGAGCGCTCCCGGCCGGAAGTGGCCGTACTTGCCGAAGTCCTTAGGAATGACCGCACCACGGATCACCAGAAAGGCCGCCAGTCCGGCCAGGAGAACGATCGCGGGGCGAACCAGATGTCCCGCATCGTGAAGCAGGCGTCGCAAGGGCACCCTCCTTTTCGTTTGAGTTGCAACAGAACAGGCAATAACATAACCAAACGGCCTGGAAATCTGAATATAGCAGGAAATGGGGATTATTTCGACATTCGGACCTGTCGGGCGTCCGGACGGTAGGGGCAAAAGACGCAGTTTCGTGGGGCAAGCTCCACCTCCGCGTCCACTATGGGGTGTGATACTATCCGGCATGTCCCGCGGCAGACTGTGCCGGATCGCGCTGGCCGCCGCCGCGATGGCGGCCCACGCCAAGGACGCCGCCTTCGATGCCGTCGTGGCGCCGGTCCTGGGTACCTCGTGCCTCCAGTGTCACAACACCCAGATGCCATCCGCCGGCCTGGACCTCACACCATTCACAGTGGAAGCTTCGCTGACGACGCGCCGCGCGGGCTGGGAGAAGATCCTTCGAAAACTCCAGGCCGGCGAGATGCCCCCGGGCGGAATCTCCCGCCCCGACGGTCTCGATGCGCTGATCGCGTTCGTGAAACGGCGCCTCGACGCGGCCCACCCCAAAGGGAAGCAGAAGGCCGGACACCGCCCACGGGGCTACGCTGAACCGTAGTAACGTTGAGGACGGAGGATCAACTGCTCCATGCGGGACATGGTAGTGGCCGCGGTCCAGTTCCAGTGCGCGCCGGGCGATAAGCAGGCGAACATGAGCACCATCCGCGGGTTCGTGCAGAATGCCGCCCGTCGGAATGTCGAGCTGATCGCCTTCCCCGAATGCTCGATCACCGGCTACTGGTTCCTGCGCCACCTCACACGCGAAGGCTTGAGCGCGCTCGCCGAGCCGGTGTTCGACGGGCCCTCTTCGCAGTGCCTGATGGCGCTGGCGCGGGAGTACGGGATGACCGTCGGAGCCGGGCTGATCGAATCCGCCGATGACGGGAGCTTCTACAACACCTACGTGGTGGCCATGCCGGACGGCACCGCGCGGCGGCACCGCAAGCTGCACGCATTCGAAAACGAGCACGTGGCGTGCGGCAGCGAGTACACGGTCTTCGACATGCCGCCAGGCTGCCGCGCCGGTGTGCTCATCTGCTACGACTGCAACCTGATCGAGAACGTGCGCGCCACCGCGCTGCTCGGCGCCGAGGTTCTGATTGCGCCCCATCAGACGGGAGGCTGCCGCACCCGGAATCCGCACTTGATGGGGTTGATCGACCGGAGGATCTGGGACGAGCGGGAAACCAACCCGGAAGCCATTCAGCGCGAACTGCTCGGCGACAAAGGACGCGGCTGGCTGATGCGGTGGCTCCCGAGCCGGGCCCACGATAGCGGGCTGTTCCTGATCTTCAGCAACGGTGTGGGAATCGACGACGACGAGATCCGCACAGGCAACTCGATGATCCTCGATCCCTACGGCCGCATCCTCGCCGAAACCTCGAAGGCGGGCGAGGATATGGTGATCGCCACGCTGGATGCCTCGCTTGCAGCCGCCAGCACGGGGCGGATGTGGATGGCGGCCCGGCGCCCGGAGTTGTACGGCCCGCTCACGCTGCGAACCGGGGCCGAGCGGGACACACGGACGCTGAAGTTCGAAGTCGAGTGAGGCCGCCGCGGAAAATTTGAGACGGACCCGCCGCCGGGGACACCAATGTAGTTGCAACGATCCACCGGCACCTGTCTGGCACTGGCCGTGCTGTTTTGGGGCCAGGCCTGGGGAGCGGCGCCCTCCTACTCCGCGGCCAGCATCGTCAACGCGGGCAACTACACACTCGGGCCGTTTGCGCCCAACTCCATTCTCACGATTTTCGGCACAGACCTGGCGCCGGGGGTGCGGCAACTGACGACTGACGACATCCGCTATGGCATGCTGCCGACCGAGCTATACAACACGCAGGTGCTGGTGGACGGATACCAGGTGCCGCTCTTCTACGTGTCTCCGACCCAGATCAACCTGTTGATTTCCAGCAAGCAGTCCGTGGGCCACGCCCAAATCCAGGTAGTGCGCCAGGGCGTTTTCGGGCCTGCGGTGACGGTGGACATAATGGATGGGGCGCCCGCCCTGTTCCTGGGTGCGGACGGGTACGCGATTGCAACCGATGCGGAAAACGCGCTTCTCACAGCGGAAGCGCCGGCGCACGGGGGCGACATCGTAGTGCTGTACCTGACCGGGCTGGGAAAGACGGATCCCAATCCGGACTTGGGCGAAATCCCGAAGTCGGCGGCGCAGATTCAGCACCGGGCTGACCTGACGGTGTGGCTCGGGGGCACGCCGGTGGAGCCGTCGCGCATCAAGTACGCGGGGCTCACACCGGGCTGCGCCGGGCTGTACCAGATCAACTTCGCAGTGCCGGATGGTACCGGCGACGATCCGGAGGTGCAGGTAAGCATCGGCGACCAGATCAGCGCGGGCGGGCTTAAACTCCCTG
The DNA here is from genome assembly GCA_963719195.1 of Bryobacterales bacterium. Taxonomy (GTDB): domain Bacteria; phylum Acidobacteriota; class Terriglobia; order Bryobacterales; family Bryobacteraceae; genus DASQZT01. The sequence goes on from CAVRBB010000003.1 coordinate 220,257, forward strand.
TCCGCTGAAAATCCGGAGTAACGCTATTCCGGCGGGCGACGTTAAACAGATAGGCTAGAATCAGTTAAGGAGCGTGGATGTTTTTCGAGCGGTGGTTTGCGGCGGGATTGTTAGCGACCGGTATACTTCTGGCGCAGGGAACCGCACCGGACCCGCCCGGGGACACCGCACCCGCGCCGGAGGTGGCCAAGCCGGGTCCGTTTACCGTCGCGGCCGGGACCAAGGTACCGCTAAGCCTCATCAACAGCATCAGCACCAAGCACTCCGTGGAGGGTGACCGGGTCTATCTGGAGACCGCTTTTCCCATTCTGTCGGGCGGACGAATCGTGATTCCGGTGGGCAGCTATGTGGCCGGGACGGTGACCCAGATCAAGCGGCCGGGCCGCGCGAAAGGGCGCGGCGAGCTGTACATCCGCTTCGATTCGCTCACCCTGCCCAACGGCGTGACCCGCGATTTCCGCGGGCGCATGGGGAGCATGGACGGGACCAACCCGGGCGATCTCGACCGGGCGGAAGGCAAAGTGACGAGCGAAGGCAATAAGGTCGGAGACGCGCGCACGATCGGGGAGGTCGCAGGCGCGGGCGCATCCGTCGGCGCCATTGCCGGCAGCGCTTCCAGCCATACCGCTGATGGGAGTCGGGATCGGCGCGGCGGCAGGCGCGGCGGCGGGGTTGATCGCGGTGCTGGCGACGCGTGGACCGGATGCCGTGCTGATGAGGGGCAGCACCGTGGAGATGGTTCTGGACCGGTCTCTCAGTTTCACCGAGAGCGAACTCAACTTCGGGAACTATCAGCCGCCGCGCAACATGCCGGCGCCCCCACGACGCCCGAAAATCCGAAGAGCGGGTCCACGCTCGGCCGAAGGTTCCCCTGGTAGAGTTCCGGTCTTCCGCTACTTCCCGAATCGCTTGATGAAATTGGTGTCGAACCGGCCGGCCTGAAAATCGGGATCGGCCAGGATGCGCTGGTGCAGCGGGAATGGAGGTATAGATTCCCTCCACGATGAACATGCCCAGGGCGCGCTGCATGCGGCGAATGGCTTCGCCGCGGTCGCTGCCGTAAGTCACCAGTTTGGCGATCAGCGAATCGTAATACGGCGGGATGACGCAGTCGGTGTAGGCCCAGGTGTCGACGCGCACGCCGATTCCGCCGGGCAGATGGAAGCCGGTGATGCGGCCAGGTGACGGCACGAACGTCTCGGGATTCTCGGCGTTGATCCGGCATTCGATGGCGTGGCCGCACAGGCTGCACGGGGCCGGGCAGAATGTCTGCAAGGTGTTCGCCCTGTGCGATCCGAATCTGGCTCTTCACGATATCGATGCCGGTGACGAACTCGGTGACCGGGTGCTCCACCTGCACGCGCGCATTGACTTCGATGAAGAACAGCCCGCCGTCCTCGTCCATGAGGAACTCCACCGTGCCGGCGTTGCTGTAACCGGCGGCGGGGATGGCCTGGCGGAGGGCGCCGAGATTCGCGCGCGCAGTCGGTCGTCCACCGCCGGGGAAGGCGACTCCTCGAGCAGCTTCTGGTGCCGGCGCTGGATGCTGCACTCGCGCTCGCCCAGGATTTCGACATTGCCATGCTCGTCGGCCAGGATCTGGAACTCGATGTGGCGGGGAGCGGCGATGTATTTTTCCAGGTAGACGTCGGGCGAACTGAAGGCGGCGCCGGCTTCCTGCTGTGCCTGGGCGAACAGATGGGCAGCTCGCCGGGCTGCTGCACGATGCGCATGCCGCGCCCGCCGCCGCCCGCCGACGCTTTCAGGATCACGGGATAGCCGATCTGCTCGGCCAGTTCCAGCGCTTCTTCGGCGGTCTTGAGGACTCCGGCGGAGCCGGGCAGCACGGGCACGCCCATATCCCGCATGAAGGCGCGCGCGCGTTCCTTGACCCCCATCAGCCGGATGACTTCGGGTTTCGGTCCGATGAACTTGATCCCGGAGGTCTCGCAGACCTCGGCGAAACCGGCGTTTTCGCTGAGGAAGCCGTAGCCGGGATGAATGGCGTCAACATCGGTGATTTCAGCGGCGCTGATGATGGCCGGCACGTCGAGGTAGCTGCGGGCGCTCTTGGCGGGGCCGATGCAGATGGCCTGGTCGGCGAAGCGCACGTGCGAGCTGTAGCGATCGGCTTCGGAGTAGACGGCGACGGTGTGGATGCCCAGTTCCTTGCAGGCGCTGATAATTCGGACGGCGATTTCGCCGCGATTGGCGATCAGGATCTTGTTAAACGGCGCGGATGGCAAACAGAGCCTCCCCGTACTCCACGGGCTGGCCGTTCATGACGAGTTTGCTCTCGACGATACCGGAGGTTTCCGACTCGATCTCGTTCATGAGCTTCATCGATTCGATGATGCACAGCACTTTGCCGGGCTGGATGCGCTCGCCCATGCGAACGAAGGGCGGTGCGCCGGGGGACGGACCTTCATAGAACGTGCCAACGATGGGAGACTTGACAAGGATCAGGTTGGGATCCCCGGCTTTCTCGCGTTCCTTCTCCTTGGGCGTTTCGAGGGCCGGGATGGGGGCAGGGGCAGGCGCCGCCGCAGCGGCGCGGCGAAGGCATGGGGCGCGAGGACGATCTCCTGCGGGCTGGAGTTGGAGAAGGAGGCGCGCCGGATGCGGACACGGTTCTCGCCGCGTTGTACTTCGAGCTCCGCAATGCCGGTATCGGTCGCGAGTTGGATCAACTCACGGATCTCATCTACTGTCATCAATGGATTAGCTTAGCAGAGGTGCACGAACGGGGTCGGGGGGGCCGGTCGGGGGGTCGGGGGCCGGGCCGCACGGAACCAGCCGGGAAAGACTACGCCGGTTCGTAGGCCATGATGATCGCGCTGTTGTCGACATCGCCGTAGCCGGCCTTCTCCAGCCGCTCCAGCAACTGCCGGTGGACTTCGGACAAGGGAGCCTTGGCGTTCTTCGCATGGGCCGCGGCGAGGATGAGGCGCACATCCTTGAGGTGCTGGGACAACCGGGCCTCCACGCTGAAATCGTGGTGCAGCATTTTCTCGCCCTTGTCGTCCATCACGCGCGAATACGCTGCCCCAGCCTTGAGCACGGCGAGCGCGTCGGTTGGAGAGACGCCGCACGCGGCGGCGAAAGTGAGCGCTTCGGCGAGCACGGCGCGATGCAGCCCGAGGGCCAGGTTGGCCACCAGCTTCATGCGCGCGCCGGACCCGGCGGATCCCAGGTAGAAAGCGCGCGACGCGAAAGTACGGAAAAGCGGACCGGCGGACTCAAATGCCTCGCGGCGGCCGCCCACCATCACGATCGCTGCACCGTTGCGGACGATACGGCTGGAGCCGAGTACGGTAGCGTCCAGGTAGTCGACGCCGGTTTTGGCCAGCTTCTCGCCCATCGCCGCCATGGCCTCGGGTTCGCCCGTGGTAGTGTCGATGATGGTCGTGCCAGGGGTGAGTTGGATCTCGGCCAGCACCTGTGCCACCACGTCCGAGGTGGGCAGGCTGAGAAAAATGACGCGGCAGGCACGGGCAACGTCCATCGAGGAGTTCGCACCGAGACGCCGTTCGGGTACGATGTCGTAGCCGAGAACCGCGTATCCCGCCGCAGAGAGCCGCGCGGCGAGCGCGGACCCCAGCAGGCCGACGCCGATGAGGCCGATGGTTTCCATATGGAACTACTGTAGGTCAGGGATGGTTCCGGCGCCAGGCCCTTCAGGCGGCGGGATCCAGTCCTTGGTCCAACCGGGTGAGCATTCGCAAGGATTGGAGCGCACTCTGGCACACGATGAGGTCGCTGTCGGAGAGGCGGTCGATCAGCAGGTCAATGGCGCGCGGGTCGCCCAGAGAGCCGAGACGGTCCACGGCCAGGCTGCGAATGGCGGGTTCCGCATCGTTCGCGGCATGTAGAGCAGCATCGTACACCCATGGACCACGCTCGCCCGTGGCATAGACCAGCGCCAGGCGGCGCACCTGCGCATCGGTATCGAGAAGCGCACGGCGAATCGCGCCGATGCTTTCCGGTTGGCGATTCTGCGCCACCGCGATCAGCGCCTCACGGTGCAGGAAAGGACTGGGGTCCACCAGGTAGCCAGTCAGGAACCGCACCGCCTTCGGATCCGTGCTGAGCGCCAGCAGGTGCGTGGCCCGTCGCCGGATCACGTCGTCCGGGTGACGAGACGCTCCGATCAGTCCGGCCGTCGCCAGGGGACCGAGTTGCGCCAGCGCAGTTTCGGCGCAATCGCATACCGCGCGACCGGGCGCCTATCATCAGCGATTGCAGGATGCGCTCCACCGGTCCCATGGCCTGCTCGGAATCGGCGAGCAGGGGAACCAGGAAGGGCACCGCCGCGCCGGCGCCCCGGCGGCCCAACTCCATGGCGGCATTGCACCGCCGGCCGGGCCGGCGGGAACGAAGCTGCGCCATCGCCCTGCGAACCGGCGGGCTGGTTCCTGCCGGGATTCCCTCCTCGCTCGCGCCGTCAGGCCGGAACTGGTACACGAGAGCGGCCACCAACAGCGCCACGCATATCCAACCCGTTTTGCGTCTTACTCGAAACTCCATGGTAGTGGAACGGCGCGGGCGCAGTCACAGTCCGGCGCGGGCGGAGCGGAGGGCGTCGAGGGTGGCGCGCGCGGTGGCTTGCCAGGAGAAGGCGGAGGCGCGCCGGGGGCCGGCCTCGGCCAGGCGAACGCGCAGGCTGTCGTCACAGGTGATGCGCTGCAGAGCATCGCCAAGGGCGCGGGAGTCGCGCGGATCGAATTGCAGGGCGGCCTCCGCGGCGATGGCGGAGAGGGGCTCGATGCGGGAACAGGCGGAAGGGACGGCAGCCGCCAGGGCCTCGAGAATCGGCATACCAAAACCTTCAAACAACGTGGGGTAGATGAAGGCCCAGGCGCGAACGTAGAGGTCGTAGAGATCCTCGCGCGGGATCCATCCCGGGAAGTCGACCGTGGCGGTGAGGCCCAGCGACTCGCGCAGTTCGTGCAGGGGACGCGCGGCAAAGCCATGAATGCCGGAGACCACCAGGCGGAAATCGGGGTGCTCGCGCCGGAAGGCGGCGAAGGCGTGGAGCAGGCGGTCGACGTTCTTGTGGGGGTGGAGGGTGGAAACCGCCAGCAGGAAGCGTTCGGGACGGCGCCGGCGCGCCAGTTCGAGAAACACCGGGTCGACACCTAGAGGGACCACCCGCACCTTGGATGCGGGAAGGCGATAGAAATGGAACAGGTCGCGGGCGGTAGCGTCGGAATCGGCGAGCAAAAGACGGGAGACGTGGGCCGACCAGAAGAGGAAGAACCGCCATGCAGGGAGATCGAACCAGCGGAAGTACTCGGGATGCCGCTTGTGCTGCAGGTCGTGGAAGACGGTGACCTGGGGACAGGAGCAGAGCAGGGGCGCGGTAAAGCCGGGGTTCAGGAGGACGTCAAGACCACGGCGAGTGACGGCCAGCGGCAGGGCGGTCTGTTCCCACACGATACGCGCCGGGCGGTAGACAGCGCGCACCGGCTGCCGCACGGCGGCGAAATTGGAGGCTTTTGGGACGAGGTCCGGGCCGGTTTCGCGGTTGGTGAAAACGAAATAGCGATTGCGGGGATCGATTTCGGCGAGCGCCGCCAGCAGGCTGCGGAGGTAGATTTCCGTGCCGCCGACGCCGCCGGGAATCATGTACAGGGCGTTGATGCCGATCCGCATATCAACGCGCGCCGCGCACAATCTGCCGTGCACGGAGCAGATTGCGCTGGGCTTCTTCGAGCGTCGGGTCCAGTTCGAGGGCGCGCTGGAATTGGGGAATGGCGTCGGCCGGCCGGTTCTGGTTCAGGAAGATATTGCCGCGATATACGTAGGTCATGGCGAAGCGGGGATCCAGATTCTCGGCTGTAGCCAAAGCCTGTAGGGCGCCCTCCCACTGGGCTTGTTCGGCGTAGACCATGCCGATCTGGGAATAGACGTGGGCGGTGGCGTCGATGGCGGCGGCCTCGCGGAGCTTGGCGAGAGCCTCGGGGAAGCGGCCCTGCGCGTTGTAGGCCAGCGCCCAGTCCACCAGCAGGTTGAACTTCATCCAGGCGGGCGGGTTGAGCTGCGCGGCCTTTGCGAATTCGGCTATGGCGAGGTCGGGCCGGCCGTGCTCGGAGTAGGTGAACCCCAGTTGAAAGCGGACGCGGGCCTTGTCGGGCGACTTGTGCGCGGTGTCCTGCCAGAGCGTGAGGGGATCGCTCCAGACCGCGGCGCGTGCGCGGGTGGCGCCCGCGGCGGCGAGTGCCACGCCGGCGCAGACGGCTGCCAGCGCTTTGCGCTCCAGGGTGACACGGTCGGCAAGATCCACGAGGATGAGCAGCAGCCCGAGCATCCCGAGGTAGAGGCGGCGTTCGGCGATGGGGTCGCGGATAGGCAGGACCGAGGATGTGGGCGCCATCAATAGCAGGAAGCAGAAGAAGCCGAAAGTGGCCAGGGGGAAGCGGCGGCGGTAGAGCCATGCGGCGGCGGCGAGCGCGACCAGAACGACGAGGCCGAAGATAGCGCCGCGATCCAGGATGGTCTTGGAAATGGCGAAATCCCAGTCCGCATTCTGGTTCACGGGGAAGAGGAATTCCCGGATGTAGACGAACAGAGCGCGGCACTGGGTGAAGAAGTATTGGTACCAGGTGAAGTCCTTCATGCCGAAGCCGGCGCTTTCGGCGCTGGTGATCAGCCGCCAGTAGAAAGCGACGCCGCACAACGCGCCCAGAGCCATGGGACCGTAAAGGCGCCAGTTCGCACGAATGCCGCGAAAGGAGAAGCCCGGGTTCCACCAGTAATCGGTGAGGAGAAGCAGCGCGGGGAGGACGACGGTGTGTTCCTTGGAGAGGAGCGCGAGGGCGAACGGCAGAAGGATGACGGCCGTATCGCGCCACGCCACGGAGGATCGCGGACGGTAGAGGAACACCGTATAGGCCGCAAGAAACAGCATGACACTGAGGGATTCCGAGCGCCCGGCGAGATACGCGACGGCTTCCGTCTGCAGGGGATGTAGCAGAAAGACGGCGGCGCCGAAGCTGGCCAGAAGGTCGCGGCGGGGAGGATTGGTTTTGGCCCATGCGAGGAGACGGCGCAGAATCAGAAAGACAAGGCCGCTGGCCAGGAAGTGAATCAGGACGTTGACGACGTGGTAAGAGAATGGGTCGTCCTTGGAGATCTGCGCGTTCACCCAATAGGTGAAATACAGAACCGGCCGTACATTGCCGAGCCACGCGCGCAAACCAGCCGAGGCATTGGGCAGGGCGAACGGGAAGACATAATCGTCGAACAGAAACTCGCCGTGCAGGGCGGGCGAGTAGGCCCAGAACACCGCGAGGAAGGCGATGGCGGCGCCGGCCACCCAGGGCCAGCGGGGCGGGCGCGCGTCGCGGGCCGCGGTGGCGGCGACGGTCATGGGGCGCGCGCGTCTTTCGCGGCTCTTAGTCTTCATGCGAAGAGAGGCTCCGGATATGGTATTCCAGAATGGCGACACGCTGGGCGAGAGCGACGTTGTCATCGCGCAAGTGAGAAACGATAACAGAAAACCGGAAAAACATGACCAGGAACACGCTGCCTATGGCCAGGAAGAGAGTAAGCGGCGTATCGGGGATGCCTGTATGGGTGGTGATGTAGTCCAAGAGGGGGCGGGCGCGAGAGAGCAGCAGCATGCCGGCTGCGGCGAGCAGCCAGCTTACCGAATACTCCACGCGTATATGAGCGCGGCGCACGGAGATCAGCACCACGATCAACAGAAAAATGCTGAGGACGGTTGTGATGTTGAGCAGGCTGGTCATTCATCCTCCACGGGGCGGCTTGGGACGCGGGCGCGATTTCAGCACGTTGACGAAGACGCCCAGCAGCACGTGCGCGATGTAGTAGAGAGATTTCAGGGCCGTGATGGAGGAACGGCCGGTGGTGCGCGGGCGCATCTTGCAGGGGACTTCCTCGAAGCGGAAACGTTTGCGCTGGAGCACGACAAGGGCTTCGATTTCGGGATATTCGAGAGGGAAACTGCGGCTGAAAACGCCCAGCGCCTGGCGATTGACGCCGACGAAGCCGGAAGTCGGGTCGAGCACGGGTTTGCCCAGGATGGGCCGCAGAACAGCGCGGAAGAAAGCGATACCGAGTGAACGCAACAGGCCGGTGCGGCTGCCGTTGCTGGTCACAAAGCGGGAGCCAATGACCATCTCGCAGCCGGTGGATTTGAGTTTTTCGTAAATGCGCGGAATATCGCGGGGGTCGTGCTGGCCGTCGCCATCGATCCGGATCACGTACTGGAAACCCAGCTCATGGGCCAGCTTGTAACCTGCCTGCACGCAGCCGCCGAGGCCGAGGTGATGCGGCAGCGCGAGGACCGAGGCGCCCGAGTCGCGCGCCACGGAGATGGTGCCGTCGACGGAACAATCGTCGATGACCAGCACGGGCACGCCGGGGACGTGGGTGTGCACGCCGCGGATGACGTCGCCGACCGCGCCTTCCTCGTTGAAACAGGGCACGATGACGATCAGGGAATCGGGTCCGGACGGGCGCATCACAGGGCGGCCACCCTCCTGGCACTGATGGAATGGCAGCGGATGAGGTGGCGGAAGACAGCGGGGGTGATGCGCGCGCGGGCGCGAATGGCGCGGCGCTGGGCCCACAGCCGGCGGGCGTTGGCGAGCAGCGAGGCGTGCGCGCGGATGACATACCACGCCATTCTGGGGCCGGCATTCCCCCCGGCGCGGAATCGCGCGGCAGCGCCTGTGTTCCGCAGGAGATAGCCTGCATGCCAGAGGTAGCGCGCCAAGGTAGCGAAAGGCGCGGCAAGCAGCATGCGCGCGGGGAAATTCTTGGCCAGCACGAAAAGGCGGTTTCGTTCCACGTAGTAGGCCTTCATTGGGGAAGCGCCGCCGGCCGAATGGGAGTAGTGGTGGTGGACAACGGCGTCGGGAACGTACAGGCACTTCCAGCCGGCCCAGCGCGCGCGAAGGCCGAGATCGGTATCTTCGCAGTAGAGAAAGAAGCGGGGGTCGAAGCCGCCGATATCGTCGAGCATGGCGCGCCGGTATAGCGCGGCGGAGCCGCTCGGGAAGAGGATTTCTTCGGGGACGGGAAAATCCTCGGGGAGCCTGCCGTGACCGCGCTGTTTACTGCTGGCATCGCGGGCAACCAGCATCCCGGCGGAGTCCAGGCGGTGTTCACCAAAGAAGCGCACCTGCGAGGCGCACATGCCGGCGTCGGGGCGGCGTTCGATGGCGCTCACGAGGGCCTCCAGCCAGCGCGGCTCGGCCACGGCGTCGTCATTGAGCGTGGCGACGTAGGGAGCGGAGGAGGCGAGGTATCCCTGGTTGATGGCGGCGCCGAAACCCGCGTTGCGCTCGTTCTCGATGACGCGCACACCCGGGGCGGCGGCGTTGCGCCGGACCAATCCTTTGCCGCTATTGTCGATCACGATCACTTCAAAATCGCGCCGTGTTTGCCGCCCGAGCGATTCCACGCACTCGCGCAGCCGTGAATCCGCAGCCAGGGTGGGGATGACCACCGATACGAGGAGGTCGGGCAAACCACGATTCTATCAAGTTCGGAAATGGAGGCCGGAATGAGCGGCAGGCTCCGGGCAGACAGTGGTCTGGCTCACAATGTGGAGGGGAGCACACATGGATAAACGAGAGGCGCGGCGGGCGTTCAAGGCCAGGACGATGCCCAAGGGAGTATTCGTCGTCCGCTGCCCGGCCGCAGGCAAAGCCTGGGTGAGCAACTCCGCAAACTTGGACGCCGCGCGGACGGGAATGTGGTTCATGCTGCGCAACCGCATGCACCACAACCGGCAATTGCAGGCCGCGTGGGATTCCCACGGCGAAGCGGCTTTCGAATTCGAAGTGCTGGAACAGTTCGCGGACGACACGCCGCCGCTGCTGCTCCGGGATGCGCTGCGCGACCGGCAGAAACACTGGCAGAAGGAATTGGGCGCCTCGATGGTGTAGTCGCCAAAAAAATGCTTGACCCGTCTACAGCTTGAGGGTTGAGAGTAAGGAGAGGGGCGATGACGGTCACCACGATCGGCCGGGCCGCGGGCGTCAGCCGCAGCACGGTGTTGTATTACGAATCACTGGGCCTGTTGCGGCCCTCACGGCGAACGGATTCCAACTACCGGGTGTACGGCGAGCGGGATCTGAACCGGCTGAGACAAATCGTCGGGTATCGGGCAGCGGGGTTGACGCTGGACGATATCCGGAGGATTCTGGACCGGCCGGACAGCGATTTCGCCGTGATCTTGCGGCGCCGCCTGACCGCGCTGAACACCGAGGTTGAGCGGCTGCGCGAGCACCAGCGGGCGATCGGCCGTCTGCTCCAGACGAGCGACAAATTGAGGAAAGAGGAAGATATGACGAAAGAGAAATGGGTCGAGATCATGCGCGCTTCCGGGTTCTCGGAGGCCGACATGCGCCGGTGGCACGCGCAGTTTGAGAAGTCGGCGCCGGACGAGCATGAGGAGTTTCTGAAGTATCTGCACATTCCCGAGGGAGAGGTGCGAACGATTCGGGAGTGGAGCCGGAAGCAGGCGGTGTGAAACGGCCCGCGGGCAGTAGCCGTGTAGGAGGTCACTCTAACGGCCGAACACTCGAGCGCCACTGGCCCTGAACAGCGGGTTGACCGCATGCCGCGTCGGGCTCGCAGTGCGGCGCGGCATGCCATCGATTATCATGGCGGCGATGAAACCCGCGTTTTTGCTGCCGCTGGCCGCCTCGCTCTCCGTGGCCCAGCCGTGGTGCGTGGTCGAGAAGCCGGCCACACAGGCAGTTCAGGCTGCTATTGATGCGTGCTCCGCGAAGGGAGGCGGAGTCGCCTATGTCCCTCCGGGCGAGTATGTCACCGGGCCGCTCTGGCTGAAGGACAATGTGGAACTCCGCCTGGAAGCCGGCGCAACCATCGCGCTCAGCCAGAATCCCGCCGACTGGCCCTCCGGGGTGCCCGCGCTTCTCAACTCACAAGGCGCCAGGAACATCGCCATCACGGGACGCGGGACCATCGACGGCAAAGCGCAATACCAGTATGCCGAGGTGCGCGGCCAGGACGTAGAGATCCAGGAGGAAATGGAAATCGCCCGCAAGTCCGGCGTCGAAATGAAACGCTACTACCGGACCGGCGTGCAGAAGTACAACGTCGTGCTGCGGGATTCGCGAGAGATCCGTATCGAAGGGGTTCGCCTCATCAACTCGCCGCTGTGGACGGTGCGACTGCAAGACTGCGACCAGGTCTGGATCCGTGGCGTCTACATCTACTCCGACCTCGAAAAAGGCGTCAACGCCGACGGCATCGATATCGTCTCCACGTCCAACGTGTCGATTTCGGACTCGACCATCATTACCGCCGACGATGCCATCTGCCTGAAGACCGAGGCCTGGAGATCCGGAGGTGCGGCCGATGCAAATCGGCGGCCCGTGCGGCCCACCGAGAATATCACGGTCACCAACAGCATCCTCTCTTCCTCTTCCACGCCGATGATGATCGGCACCGAGACGTACGCGGATATCCGCCACGTGGTCTTCTCCAATATCGTGGTTCGGGACTCCAACAAAGTATTCGGAATTAACGTCCAGGACGGCGCTACCGTCAGCGATGTTCGATTCCAGAACGTGACCTTTGAACTGAACCGCCGCCACTGGAACTGGTGGGGCAGCGCCGAGGTATTCAAGTTCGTACTGAAGAAGCGCGCGGCGGACTCGCGGCTCGGCCGCATCCGGAACATCACCATTGACGGGGCCCAAGGCACGGCCCGGGGAACGTCCCTGATCGCTGGCCATGCGAACCGTCCGATTGAGGGCATCGCCATCCAGGGGCTCCGCCTGAAGATGCTCCCCGAGAACAGGCCGGACAAACGCGCCACCCATGCCATGGTTATAGAAAGGGTTGAGGGCCTGACGCTGCGCGACATTGATGTGGACTGGGACGATCAGTCGCCGGAGCCCGCATGGGGTAGCGCGCTGGTGCTTCGCGATATCGGTGGGTTGCGGATGGAGAGCTTCCACGGACGACCCGGCAGCCGGGCCGTTGGCGCGCTCTCTGTTCAGAAGGAACGGGTCCGGGACGCGGTTCCTTAGACTGGCAGCCAAAGTCACTCCGTAAGGCCGGGGTACAGAACAATCACGTCCCATAACGCGTCGCGGCGTACCCGCTCGATTTCTCCTGTGCCATCCGGTCCATGGAACCGGTGCGAGGCGCGAACGGCCCGTACGCGTTCGACTCGACCGGGGGGAATTGCAGGACAAAAATGTCTTCCGGCAGATGTACCGAACGGAAAACCCGTAGCGATCGCGACCGCCAGAAGAACTCGAGTCCGGTTCCCTGATATTTCAGGCCGCTGGTGCCGTGCGACGCTTGCCTCGATGCCCTTCAGCCAACACGGGTCGACGCCCTGTTCCGGTACAATCGCAGTAGTGACCGCTACGCTTTAGCGAGATGCCTCGGTGAAAAGCGCACTAGTTCTTGGGTTTGCGGTGTCTCTGATCCGCGCTGCGGACATGCCGATGACTATTGTCTCGGACGATGAGGCCGAGCCAATCCACAGTGCCATTGTCCGCAAAGAGGTCTGGACCCTCGATTCGGTACGCCGGCTGCGGTCCGAAGCCGACCGTCGTTTGCGGGAAGGCCCCTGGAGCGTGACGTTTGACCGGCCCAGGATTGAGGGGCTCGATCCCCACGACTATTACAGCGAAGCACCTTACTGGTGGCCCAATCCGGACAATCCGGCTGGTCCGTTTCTCCGCCGCGACGGCGCCACCAATCCGAACCGCTTCCTGGCCAACAAGACGGCACTCAATGCCATGTGCGATGCGGTGTTCACGCTGGGCGCCGCGAGCCTGCTGCTGGACGATACACGGTATGCCCAACGCGCAAGCCGCGTCATCAATACCTGGTTTGTCAACCCCAACACACGGATGAACCCCGACCTCGAATATGCCCAGGCAGTGCCCGGACTGACAAATGGCCGAAGCGCGGGGATCATCGACGGCCGGGTCCTGATCCGCGCCATACAGGGCATGGAGTTTCTGGCACAGACGGGCGTCTGGGACATGAAGGATCAGGCGGTGGTCCGCCGGTGGTTTGAAGATTACCTGCGCTGGCTCACCACCAGCAGGAATGGGCTGGAGGAGAAGGAAAGCGGAAACAACCATGCGTCCTGGTGGACCGCGCAGGTGGCTGCCGTTGCGACATTCGTCGGCGACCGGAAAGACCAGCAGATGGCGTTTTCCTACTACCGCGAACGGATCTTCCCTGAGATTCGGGCGAACGGCAGTGCCCCGCGCGAAGAGGCGCGCACCAAATCCCTGTCCTACTCGGCATTCAATCTGGAGGCATTCACGCTAATCTGTCGCATCGCCCAGGTTCAGGGCTTGGATCTGTGGTCCGTCCGCACCAAAGGCGGCGCGACACTCGCCACGGTCATCGATTACCTGAAGCCGTATCTTTCCGACCCGCACCAGTGGGGCAAAGAACAGATCGCCGATTTTCCCAATAACGAGCTCTACTTCCTGGCGTTTGCGGGCATGGGCCTGAAAAACCCCGAATACGTCGCTCTGTTCCGCAAGCTGGAACGTCCCCGGGGGGCCTGGCTCAGCCTGGTCGACCTGATGGTCGGACGATGGGAATCCGCTTCCCATCAGACCCGCCACTAGCCGGGTCCCGGGAGGGGCTCAACGAGGCCCTTCGAAACACGCAAGTATAGAGCTCGGCGCGGGCCGGAACCTGCGGTTGACACTTGTCCCGGTGGTCAGGCAGTCGCCGCCTGTTGGTGCGGACGCTCGGCGCACCAGTCCGGCCCGCGGCGGGCTTTGATGGCGGCGAAATCCGCTTTGGCCAGATCCTCCTGGTTTTCGGGCAGGCTCAGTTCCCAGAGTGGAAAGAAATCCTCCCCGACGTCGAGTCCCTCCATGCAGCCATACCGCCCGTAGAGGAATTCGTGAAATGCGTCAAAGCCGAGTCTTCGCAGATCCTCGGCGGCCTGGGCGAGGTCATCGATCGAAATCACGGCATACCTCCTGAACCGTGGATTGCGTACCTGTTTACTTGATACCGGCCAGCTCCTGCAAAAGGTGCCAGTTCTCCAGACGCTCCTGCCGCGTGGCGATCATCGTTGGGGAAGGATTGCCGTCCTTGTCAAAGTGCTTGGCGAAACGGCCCTCGGTACGAGCGAAATAGACGAAATCGATCTGCTCGCCGGTCTTGGGGTGGATGTACCAGTCGTCTTTGACGTTGGGATTGCCAACCAGCGACAGACGGTCTTTGAAACGCGGGCCTTTCCGCGGATCGTAGATGAAAACCGGGAAGGACCGTGAATCGGCGGCGAGCTTAGCCTGGTGCTCAGCCATGTTGTCACCCACGCCGTGTTCGGGCTGGCAGGTGGTGAACACGTTGACGACGGCGGGACCGGGGAACTGGTTGGCCTCCATGACGGCTTTATAGAAATGGTTCATGTGCGCGCAGGTGGTCTGGGCCACGTAGACGTCCTTGTGCATCATGCAGATGTTGCCGATCTCCTTGCGGTTCTCCTTCTTGCCGGCGATGGCCGTGCCATGGTAGCTCATCTTGGCGTCCTGGCCCTTGAAGGAGCCGGTGGATGCCTGGCCGCCGGTGTTGGAATAGACCTGGGTGTCGAGCACCAGCACTTTGATGTCGGCCCCGGAGGCCAGCATGCGGGAGAGCGACTGGAAACCGATGTCGAGCATGGCGCCATCGCCGCCCACGATCCACAGGCGCTTGTCCCTCCAGCCAAGCTGGTCCCAGCGCGCGCGTACGCCCAGCGCGTCGGCAGGGGCATTCTCGAACAGCGAGTTGGTCCATGAAACGCGGTAGGGGTTGTAGGGATAGGTCGAGGTGTAGACAGTGTTGCAGCCGGTGGCGGCCACGATGCCGATGTTTTCCTCCCCGTAGAGGAAACCGGTGGCGGCCAGCATCATGCGCAATGCGGTGGCTTCGCCGCATCCCATGCAGGAACCGGCGCCGCCCACGTACAGCAGCGAGCGTTCCGCCAGCATCATATCGGCCAGCGCTTTTTCGTTGATGAACCTGGCCGGCGTCTCGGGCAGAGACTTGTACATCCGGAACGCCCGGCTATACCAGTTCATATTCTGGTCGTTCTTGCGGATCATGCGCAGGGCGTCGTGATCGCCGCAGGCGTCCACACATTCCGCGCAGCCCTTGCACTTGCTGGGATCGATGAAGATGCCGAACTTGCCGCCGCCGATACCCTTCTTCTCGAGCACGTTGTAGTACTTGTTGGTAACGCTCCATTGCGCGCCCATCTGCTGGCGCTCGGCCGGGTCGTTAATGCCGCTCAGATACTGTTCGAGCGTGACCGGCTCCACGACCTTGCCCAGGATGGCGGTATCGGGGCACTCGGTGACGCACTCCATGCAGCCGACACAGTTCTCGCCGATGAACTCGGGGATGTCCGGGGCGATGTAGCTGAAGTCGCGCAGCGCGCCCGTCGCGGCCGGGACCACACTGCGCGCGGTCTGTTCATCGGCGGGGAGACCGCGATTTGCCAGGCCGTTGTTATAAGCGCCGACCACGCGTTCGTTGAAATCGGCGATATCGACGACGTTGACGCGGATGTCTTCCAACCGCGCTGTAAGCGGCATGGCCTCGGTCATTGGATACTCCCTCCTCCAGACGCCACAATCCTCAATCCGGCGTTTGCCTTGTCGGCGGACGCCGTGGACTCCATCACTTCACGCGGCACTTCGATGACCTCGTGATAGCCGCGCCGCACAGCCTCCAGGTTGTCCTGCACCACCCGCTCGCCGCGCTTGCCGAAGTACTTGCGCAGCGATTTTTCGACGCCGCGGAACACCTCCTCCTCACTGAGCGCCAGTTCCGCCTGGAAGGGCGTAACGCCCAGGAAGATGCCCAGCAGCACGATGCCCTGCATGCGCTGCTGCAGATCGGCCCGCGAGGAAACCTGCTGTGCGATGAGGACGTTATCGAGCGCGAACAGGCGCGCGTTCTGCTCGCACATGGTCTTTCGCGCCCAGGCGGGCACGGATTGCCAGATTTCGGCCGGATCGGTCTTCTGGCTCTGCACAAAAACCATGCCCTGGTCGGAGAGCCCCGCCAGAGGGTTCTCGAGGTTGAAGGCGTTCACATCGTTGAGCACCACGAATTCCACGTGCTCGAGCTCGGAATGTACGCGGATGTGTTCACGGGCGATGGTGAGGTAGTAGGTGGTCGGCAGCCCCTTCTTTTCGGAACCGTACTTGGGATAGGCCTGAACATCCATTCCGAAGACTTCGCCGGCGATGGTGGCGATCACCTTGTTGGTGGTGACCGAACCGTAGCCGCCCACCGAATGCCCGCGCATGGAAAACGATCCCGGGGCGCGGACATCGGGGTCCACGCCGACGGGCAGCGTGGTGGCGTGCTTGATGCCCACGGTGAAGTAGTGCCGGGGCTGGGGGCTGCGCATGTTTTCGACGATGGCGATGAAGTCGCCGGCGCGCACGTCGCGGCTGCCCAGACCCGCGGAGCCGCCCATGAATTTCGGCATCCGGGTGATGTGGGGATAGCCGTCGGTACCGGCCATGGCGTCGGCGAAGGCGGCCTTGATCTCGCAAAGCTGCGGGTTCGACTGCATCAGGGGAATGTCGAGTCGCTCGATGACGGAAACGGCCCGCACGTGGCGCAGCGCGCGCACGATCTCCTGGGAAGGGAACGGGCGGAAACAGGTGATGTGGAGCAGGCCGGCCCGGATTCCCAGGCGATCGCGCATGTAGTCCACGGCAGCTTCGCCGGTCTCCATCATGCAGCCCGAGCCCACGATGGCGTACTCGGCATCGTCCAGACGATAGGGGATGATCACGTCGTACCGGCGCCCGGTCAGCACGTGGAATTCGTGCATCGCATTCTTGAGAATGGGCAGCAACCGGTCGTAATAGCGGCGCTGGGCGATTTTGCCCTTCATGTAGCTGTCCTGGTTCTGCACCACGCCCGACATCAGGGGGATTCGCGGGTCCATCAGGTTGCGGATCCGAAGCTCGGGATTCCCTATATACATCTCCATCAGTTTGGGCTCGGGAAGACGCACGTTCTCGATGGTGTGGGTGGTAAGGAAGCCGTCCTGGACGTTCAGAAATGGGGTTTCGGCGTCTTCCGCGGTCCGGCGGGAGATCAGGGCGAGGTCGCCGGCCTCCTGGGCATTGCGCGCGAAGAGGATGCCCCAGCCGCAATCGGACACGCCGTATACGTCGTCGTGGCCGGCATGCACGTTGAGCGAGTGCGAGGTGAGGGCGCGGGCTCCTATGTGGAACACGATGGGGAGCCGCTTGCCGGAGATGGTATACAAGACCTCTTTCATCAGGATCAGGCCCTGCCCCGAGGTAAAGTTGGTTACGCGTCCACCGGCCACCGCGAAACCTTCGCACGTGCTGGCGGCACTGTGCTCCGATTCGGGCTCAATGAATGCCAGCTCATCTCCCCAGAGGTTGCGTTTGCCATTGGCAACCTCGACCTGGTATCCGCCGCCCATGGTGGTGGACGATGTGATCGGATACGCACACGCACCCTGCGTGATATGGGTTTCCACCCAGACCACGGTTCCCGCGCCGTCGGAAGTCGTGGGAATACCCGGAAATTGTGGTTTGCTCTCCCGCTCGGAAAGAGCGGGGAAGGTCTCGGACGGCGCCCCCGTGAGGATCGTACTCATTTCCCCTCCTTGCTACCGCGCCAATGTCTTGGGTCCCCGGCGACAGCCGACAGAGGCCCATATTTCAGTTGGAAGTAAGCCTATCACTTTTGCGGTGCGGTGAAAAGGGCGCAGGCCAGATAATGTCCTATTTGGGCAAAGTAGAAATGTCCTATTGACAGGGTCGCGCCTGGAGGGTGGACGAAGGACAACTACTGATGACCCAGGCCGAGCGAGACCGGCTGGTGGCCCTGAAAAAGGCCCATAAGAAACTGATTACGCCGAAGCAGGCGGCCGAGGAGATCGGCGTTACGGAGCGGCACATCCCAAGCCTTTCGGTCTCGGCGGGTCGCCAACCATGGCCCTTGGCCCCGTTCAGATTCGTTAAGTAAACAGCATTGCGGGCTACGCTGAGAGGCTTTGCGCCTGCGCCAACTGGGCGCCCGGCAGGCGGATGCTGAAACGCGCGCCGCGGCCCGGCTCGGAATCCGCCCACATGTCGCCGCCGTGCTCCAGGACGGTCTGACGGGTCAGGGCGAGCCCCAGCCCCAATCCGTTCCGCTTGCCGGCGCTCACGAACGGCTGGAACAGCTTGGCCTTGATTTCGGGCGCGATCCCGGGACCATCGTCCTTCACCTGCACCACCACCGAGCCGTTCTCCAGCGCCGCGGAAATCTCGATGGCGCCGCCGCCAGGCATGGCTTCGAGAGCATTCGCCACCAGGTTGACGAACACCCGCTCCATGCGGCTGCGATCCAGCGGCACTTCGATCTCGGGCGGAATCGACAGGCCCACCGTCACGGCCTGAGCTTCCGCCGTCGCGGCGAGCGATTCGCAAGCCGCCGACGCCACCTCGCGCAGGCGGCACAACTCCGGGGCACAGGTTTTTCCGCGCGACACGTTCAGCAGATCCTGGAGGAGTTCCTGAATCCGCCGCGACGCCCGATAAATGTTGCCGGCCAGCCGCTTCACGTGGGAGGGCGGCAGTTCGGCATCCACCAGCATTTCCGCGCCGCCGTAGATCGCCGCCAGAGGGTTGCGCAGGTCGTGTACGATCGACCCCGACAGGCGTCCGATGGTGGAAATTCGCTCCTGCCGGATGAGGTCTTCCCGAGCCTGGCGGATCGACGCGCACATGGTGTTGAAGGTGCGGGCGAGGCGCCCCATCTCATCCTCGCTCTTCACCTCCACCTCGATGGCGTAGTTTTGTCGCGCCACTTCGGCCGCCGCGCGGTCCAGTTGCTCCACCGGCTTGACGATGCGGCGCGCCAGCAGGTACGACAGCACAAAACCCGCCAGCACCGCGGCTCCCCACAGCAGGACGATGTTGGTGTAGAGGGCGGCAATGCGCCGCTGCGCGCTTTCGAACGACCGGAGGATGCAGATTTCGCCCACGGGTTTGCCGCCGATATCCAGGAGCGGTGTGGTGCGCCGTGCGTAGTCCACCACGCCGTCGCTCACACGTTCCGATTGAGGATCCCTGCGTATGGCGGCTACCACCGCATCGCGCGCGCGGGGGCTGAGCGTGGAGGCGATCACACCGGCGGGCGTGATGAACAGGTAATCGCTGTTGGTCCGCTCCTTCATCTCCTGCGCCACCAGCGCATCCATGTGATAGCCCGCCACCAGGACGTTGTGCAGCGCCTGTCCATGAATCGAATCCAGGTACACCGGGGTGATCGAGATGTGATACAGGTCGCCGCTATTGAGGAAGAAGCCTGAGGACTGCTTCGGAAACTTCTCGGCAGCCTGGCGAACCACGGGCAGTCCTTCATCCAGCGGAAGGGCGGTCACGCCGCCGAGCGAGGCGATGACATTGCCGCGCGGGTCGGTCACCAGGAACACAGCGTTGTAGTTGGAAACCTTGGACCACAATTCGCTGGCCGAGTCCTGAATGGTGGCGCGGTCGCCGGTGCTAAAGGCCAGCCGCACTTCGTTCATGGTGCTGAGGAGGCGGCTGACGGAGGCCAGCAACTCGGTTCGCGACTGCAACAATGAAGCGTACACGTCGAAGCTGTTTTGGACCTCGCCTTCCAGTCCTTCCCACATGGTCTGGTTGAAGTGATGGAGAACGATCTGCCCGGTGATGAAGAAAATGACGGTGACGGCCACCGTGGTGGACATCAGGATTTTCCAAAGCAGGGAGAGCCGGGAAAACCGGAAGCGCCTCATTTCTGCGCTCCTGGATAGGCGCTCTCGTTGGGCACCGGGGCGTACTCCTTGCCGTACTTGTTGAGGTGGGGAGCAGGAGTGTAGCCGGTTTCGGAAATCGAAATCAGCGGCAAATGCAGGCCGCCCGGGGGAACCGTAATCCGGCGCTCCAGAAACCGCAGGACCTCGGGCAGCGACCGCTCGTGGAAAATCCGCAACTGGTAATCGCCGGGCGGCACATTCGCGATGGTGAAGCTTCCCGCGGAATCCGTGATGGCGTAATAGGGCGTGGGCAGGACGGCGATGATGGCGCTCATGGTGGGATGGATGTTGCAGAAGATCCGCATGATGCCCGGGTGCCGGAGGACGTAGCTTTTCGAGGTGCCCGGTTTATACAGGCCGGTATCGAACTGCTGCCCGCTGAAGTTGGAGAACGCGTTGTGATAGATGGGGTCGAGATTGGGGAAATCTACGGTGCTGCCCACGGGCACGGCCATGACGTGCGGGTTGAAGTGCTTGTCCTTCTGGATCATCCGCTCGTGTTTGGGAGCCGGTACGGCGATCGTGCTCCCGTCGACCGCCTCCAGCCACAGCACCACGCCTCGATAGTCTTTGTTCCGGCGCACCGCCGCTTCCCGCGAATTGCTGATCTCCACGGAGCCGGTGACCGGACCGGCGCTCTGCGGCACCGGGTTGCCCGGCCAGAACCCCAGACTAGAAAAAATAAGCCAGAGCCAGGTCATAGTGGTTGTTCAAGCGGGCCGGCTGGCCGATGTATGCCGTTCGCAACTGGGTGGCTTCCAGGGCGAGAATGACGTTGGGCGCCAGCCGGTAGTAGAGATTGCCGCCGAAAAGCAGATTCTTGCCGATGCGGCCCGAGTCGAGGTCGCGATTGTCGTCGTCCTGCTGGCCGGAAAAGAGATGGAGATCCAGCCGTGGCAGGGTATGTAGGGTGAGCTGCGCCCACCCGCCGCGGCTGGCTACGGGCGCGGCCCGGCGGTAATAGATTCCGTAGCCCTGCTGGTAACCTTCGCCCAGCGGTGCGACATTCTTGCCCGTGTAGAAGGCGCCCGTCAGTTCCAGGCGCCGGAGCGGATTGCCGAACCAGTCGAGGGAGAAGAGGTTGGACGGCACCGACATGCCCGCTACGTGAGTCTTGCTGGTGTGAAAGCCGGGGGCGATTTCCAGCCGCCGCTCGTCATCCAGCTTGTGGAACACCTCGAAGCGGCCCTCCAGAGCGGGGCGCGCGGCTTCGAGGGCGCCCGTGAATGGGGCGGCTCCCGAATAGGGGCCAACCTCACGCGTCTGGAGCACGCCCACCTGGGCTCGCAAGCCGTTGCTCGGTCCAAAGGTGAAATCCTGCTCGAAGCGGGCCTGCGGCAACCACAACCAGAGGTTGCCGGCGCCGGTCAGCGGCGAAACCGCCAACTGGGCCAGCGAACTGGGTTCGCGCGGATTGAAAATCGGCTTCTCCAGCCCGGCCATCACGCTGCGGGTTTTCCAGTCGATCTGAATCGAACCGGTGCGCAGCCGGATTTCCCGGTTCGGCGTTCCGCCCGTAAAATCCATGTAGACGGAGCCGTGCACGTTCCCTCCCCAAAACGTGGATGGACCGCGGTAATCCAGCCCGATGACGGTCTGACGAAACGTGGCGCCGGCGCTGCGAGGACCGGGAGCGGACGCGGTCACCGGGTACTCGGAGCCGGCGGCGGTGCGCGAATTCGCGAAGGCGTTGAATACCGCCATCCCGGTGAGGCGGATGGGAAATCGCTGCGACGCCTCGACCTTGGTTTGGGACTGGTCTTCAATGCGCTGGGCCTGGATGTTTAACCTCTCTTCGATGGTGGGCTTCGCCGCCGCTTCCGGCTCAACAGGCACGGTGGAAGTTTCCGCACCGGCGGCGGGGGCGGCGGCGCTCGAGGCGGGGGTCGCCACGCCTTCCAGCCGGGCGCGGAGCGCGCGCACCTCTTCGATGAGGGTATGGTTTTCCTGCTCCAGCCGATCCAGCCTCTCCAGGATGGCGGAGAGCTGCGGAGAGGTTTGCGCACCGAGCAGTGCCGGCAGCAGGAGGACGGGGCCAAGGAAGAACGGCAATCTGCGCGCACGGCTCCGGACCGCGCCCGGGTGTTGCGAGCGACCTGCCGGGCCGCGACCGCGAGCGATCGGCCGAGACCCGCTAATGGTTCGTAGCATCGAGAATCTGCTCCAGTTTCCGCCGGACTTGCGCCGGCGAGAACGGTTTCGGGAAGAACGCGTGGACGCCCAGGTGAGCCACGCGCTGGGGAGTCTCGGGGTCGGTATCGGCGCTCACCACGATGATCGGAGTGGACGACAACGCCCGGTTTTCCCGGATCTTACGGATCATTTCAAACCCGTCCATGCACGGCATGTTGAGGTCGGTTACGATGGCGCGCACAGCGGGGCCGGCATCCTGCAGGATACGCAGCGCCTCCACCCCGGACGAAGCCAGCAGCACGGACACTCCCGGAATGCCGAGCAGCGCGATCTCCAACGTCGTCGCGCTGTTTTCCGAGTCCTCCACGATCAGTACAGCACCAGGAACCCCCGTAAAGACCTGACCCTCCGGATGCACATCGTTATTCTCTCCCATCCATCGGGACATGCGTGTAAAAATACAGGCAAGTACCCCAGGCGCGAACAGACCTTACACCGGTTACGGCACAAAACGGTACCCAACCCCATGCACGGTGAGGAAATGACGCGGGGTGTTGGGCTCCGGTTCCAGCTTCTGGCGCAGCTTGACGACGTGCGCATCCACGGTGCGCGTATTCGGAAAAAACTCATAGCCCCAGACCGAATTCAGGATCATATCGCGGGTCAGCGGCCGGTCGGGGTTATGCAGAAAGTAACAGAGCAGGTTGTACTCGGCGGGGGTGAATTTCAGTTCTTCGCCTTTGCGGCGCACGACCCGCCGTTCGAAATCGACCTCGGTATCGGAGAAGTGGACGACTTTGCGGGCATCCGCCGAAGAGCGGCGCAGGACGGCGCGGATGCGGGCCATCAGTTCGCGGGTTCCAAAGGGCTTCACCACGTAATCGTCGGCGCCGATCTCGAGCAGGAGCACTTTGTCGACTTCGTCTCCCACGGCGCTCAGGACGATGATGGGTGTAGTCACCTGCGCCGCCCGCAACTGTTTGCAGATCTCGGTTCCGCTCATGCCGGGAAGCCGCAGGTCGACCAGGACGAGATCCGGCTTGAGGGTCACGGCCCTTTCGAATCCGGCGCGCCCGTCGCCCGCCAGCACCGCCCGAAACCCCTCCTGCTCGAGCATGAGGCCGATGGTGTCGCGCAGGCTTTCGTCGTCGTCGATCACGAGAATGGTCTGCATCGATGTTCCTAGATTGTACCCGAACCTCGAGGCCCGTTCTGTACGCAGGATGGCTCCTCCCCGCGAATCCGTGGAATGCGCGGATAGAGCGGATCGCGCGCAGTTGCAGGATGCGGCGAAACTAGCAAAGTCCTGCGCCGGGGAGCCATGACGGGGATCGGCGTTAGCATGGCGATCGGGATCGCGTACCTGGCCGTCGACCCGTTGTTCCAGAAACTGGGAGAGGTGAGCCTCCTGCCGCCGGCCATGGCGGCATGGTCGCCGGACCAGCTATTCTCGCTGACGGGGTTATATCTGCTGCTGGGGATGCGAAGTTGAAGCAAGGCCGGCCGGCGGCGGCATTCGCTCCCCACGATCGCTACCGGGCCGCGACCACCTTCAGCGGTCTTTCCAGTTGGAAGGTGAGCACCGTCTCCACGGGTACTTTCACTGAGCCGCCCTTGGTCAGGATCTGCGCAGCCGCTCCGGCGCCCGCGCCCGAAGCGGCACCGATACCGGCGCCTTTGCCGCCCCCGGCGATGGCTCCGATGATGGCGCCCACGGCGGCGCCTCCGCCCGCGAACTCGCCCGTGCGCTTATTAGCTCCGACGCCCTCGCGCCCACGCTTGGTAAGGTCCACGGTATCGAGCGTGTAGCGGCGCCCCTCGATGGATACGGACGCCAGGTCGAGCACCAGATCGGACGCACCGCGAATCTTGCCGCCTTTCGACGCGGAGCGGATGATGATGCGGGCGTTGGCCCCGCGAGGGATCACCACGTCGCCGGAGGCATCGCGGATGGCGCGGGTGACCTCGGCGGCGAAGGTCTGGCCCTCCACCGCTTTGGCCGAATCGATGGTCTCTTCGGTGCGGACCGGGATCCGGGTTCGAGCCGGGACCACGTAGGTTTTGGTGGTGACGACGGCTTCCGCAGGTTGGGAGGGCTTCTCGGGAACCGCCTCGGCCGGAGCGGCGGTGGCCGACTGGGGAGCGGCAGCGGGCGGTGGAGCGGATGCGGACTCGGGAGCGGCAGCCGGCGGAGGCTCGGCGGACGAGGCGGGCGCGGCCGGAGCGGCAGGCGCCTCGGCGTACTCGACTGCGCGCACCTGCGCCATGGGAATGGTGCGAGTCACCCCGTTGTCCTCGGCCAGCTTGATTTCGGTCGGCGAGCTCGCCACCACGGTGCCGGACACGCTCGTGCCGTCGCGCATCTGGACGGTGGCACGCGGGGCGTTGGCGGAAGGCGCGAGCTCCTTCTTCCCACAGGACGTCAGAAGCAGGAAAAGCGGGAGGCAGATTACAATGAAACGCGACATCACGAAGCCAGTATACCTATGCCCGGTCCGGAAAAGAACGCACTAGAGCACACCCGCGAGCAGAGCGAGGGGCTGAGCAAGGAACTGCGTCTGCCGGACCTGGTGCTGCTCCAGGTGCTGCTGATCATGGGGTTGCCATGGATCGGTTATGCCGCCAAACTGGGCGGCGCGCACGCCGTGCTGTGGCTGCTGGCCATCGTGCTGTTCTATCTGCCCCTGGCCGGAACGGTGATCTATCTCAGCCGGCGCTTCCCGCTCGAGGGCGGCGTGTACCAATGGGTGAAGCTGGGGATTTCGCCGTTCGCGGGATTCCAGACGGCCTGGAATTATTCGTTCTTCCTGATCCTGTTCTATGCCACGAGCGGGTCGCTGGTGGCCAACAGCATCTCCTACCTGCTGGGGCCGGGCGCGGCGTGGATGACCAGCCACAAGCCGCTGATCCTGGTCATGAACGCGGCGTTCTTCTCGATCGTGTATGTGGTCAACGTGCGCGGGCTGCACCTGGCGCGATGGATTACGGGCGCGGGCGGGATTCTGGTCATCGCCCTGTACGCGGTGATCCTCGGCCTGCTGGCGCTGCGCTTCCTGCGGGGCGAGGCGCCGGTACAACCGATCGCGGCGCTGACGCTGCCGCCGCTATCGCTGATGACGGTGAACCTGTTCAGCAAGATCGCATTCAACGCGCTGAGCGGGTTCGAGCAGGTGGCGATCTTCGCGGGCGAGTGTCACACACCGGAGCGCAACATCGCGCGCTCGGTGTGGATCGCGGCGCCGGGAATCGCGACGCTCTACATCCTGGGAACCTGCGCCATGCTGGCGTACACGCCGCGCGATGGCATCGACCTGATCGCGCCCATGGCGCAGATCCTGGGCGCGGCCCTGGGAACGTCGAGGCTCACGGCGGCGCTGGGTGCGGCGGCCATCCTGGCTCTGCTGTTCGCCTATTTCACACAGGCCGTGGCGTGCGTGGCCCAGGTGTCGCGGCTGCCGATGGTGGCGGGCTGGGACGGACTGCTGCCCGAGTGGTTCAGCACGCTGCACCCGCGGTTTCGTACGCCGGTGCGGTCCCTGGCAGTGGTGGTGGCGGCGTGCCTGGTCCTGGGCGCGGCCAGCCTCATCCAGGTGGGGGAGCAGGAAGCCGCTCAGATCCTGATCGGCGCGGGAATGGCGTGCTCGGGGCTGTACTATCTCAGCATGTTCGGGGTAGTGATCGGCGGCCGGTGGAGCGGCGGCGAGCGGGCGCCGTGGTGGCTGCGGGTGGCGACCCTCTCGGCCGCGGCCGTGACCCTGCTTTCGGTGGCGCTCCAGGTGGTCCCCATTCTGGACGTCGCTCATCCATGGCTCTTCGCATTGAAGGTGGGAGGCACGGTGACGGTCATCAATGCGGCCGGGGTCTGGGTCTACCGCCGCGCCACGCGGGGAATGGCGGCCGTGGCGGCCGGGCACAACTCGCGATCCGCGGGACGGTGAGGCGGCCCCACGCTCAGAGCGTCTTTTGCGTAGCGTTCGCGATTTCGGTGTCCTTCACACCGCTGCACCTCTCGACGCTGAAGCGGGTGACGTTGGTCAGCGCGAACACCGGCGCATCATCGACATGGGGCACCTTTACGCGGAAGAACTCCGCATCCTGAACGTCGTCCAGAACGAAGGCCGGCCGCACGTCATCCTTTTCGGTTTCGATTTCAATGTTGTCGAACTGGATGCCTTTCACGTGCCGGACATAAAACCCATGGGAAGGCATGCTGCGCTGTGGCGGGGGCGAGCCGGCCGCGGCAGCGCGGCGAGGCGGCGGCTGTTGTCCGGCACGTCCCCGCCCTTCCGCGGCAAACCCTCCGCCGCGAGCACGGCCGTTGCCCTGCCGCGGGGACGACACGAACATCGTCGGCTCCGGGTACATATCCTCGTATTCCGGTGGTTGAAACGCCGCGTCCTCCTTCGTGCCCCCGCCCCGGTGCTGCACCTCGACGTTGCTGATCTTCACGTCTTCAATCCCGTGCCCGGGAATGCCGCTGATGATGGACCCCAGGCGCGACGCCGAGTTGGAGCACACCACGTTGCTGATGATCACGCGCTTCAGCGTCCCAATGGGAGTTCCTTCGGGTCCCCGCATCCGCCGGCCGAGGCGCAGGAAAATCGGCGCGCTCACGATGTCGCGCATCGAGATATTGGTGACCGTGACATCTTCGAGCAACGCTCCGTCCACGGTTTCGAGCGCCAACCCCTGGCAGCCCTCGAAGACGCAATTGGAGATGGTGATGTTGCGGAAGCCCCCGTTCGATTCCGTCCCGAACTTGATTCGCCCCGTGTGCGGCACGCGCACTTCCGGCCCGAACCGCTTGTAGGAGCCATCCAGCAGCGTGCCTTCCTCCCAACAGCCGCTCACGTAACAGTTGGTGATGGTGACAAACTCCGTCTGCTTGGCGGAGCCCAAAGCGTAATCGGCCTTCAGGCAGATGCCGTCGTCCCAAGGCGAGTTCACATAACAGTTCGAAATCCGCACGTTGCGGCAGCAATCCACGTCCATGCCGTCGCGGTTGGTGTCGATCTTCAGGTTGTCGAGGGTGAAGTTGTCGATCCCGGTGGCCAGGATCCCGAAATGGCCGCCGTGCAGTATGGAGAAATCGCGCAGCAGCACGTTGTGACAGTTCTTCAGGGAGATCGACTTGTTGCCCACACCGGGGTTCTGCGCGCCGGCGCCGCGAGAGAGGCCTCTTCCCCAGATGCGCCCGCTGCCGACGATGGCCACATTCTCCAGTCCTTCGCCCCACATCAGGCTGTTGTGAAAGTGGCTGTGACCGAAATCCTGGTACTTGTCCCAGGAGTTGGGCTCAGCCGCATCGTATCCGCCGCTGCCTCCCTGGGAGGGGGCGTCGGCCGCCACGATGGTCGCGCCGGGATCCAGGTCCAGGGTTACGTTGCTCTTCAGATGGATGGAATAGCAGAGGTAATTGCCCGGAGGAAAACTGACGATCCCGCCGCCCGCCGCGGCGGCGGCTTCGATGGCCTTGTTGATGGCAGGCGTATCGAGCGTCTTGCCGTCTCCGGCAGCGCCGAATGTTTTCACGTCGGAAGCTCCCGCGCGTGCCGGTGCAGCCTTCGCCGTGCCGCGGCCCGCCTGGAGCGCCAATGCAGCCCCCGCAAGCCCCATACCCGTGCGCATCAGGAATTCTCTTCGCGGTCCGGTGGTCATCGACATTGAGTATAACGAGAGCGAAGGGCAGCCGGAGAAGCGCCGGGCGCGTTGACCATGGCGAAAACGAGACCGACATGCGGCTGTAGCTGAACTGTAGGATTCCAGCTCCGGAATCCGTGAAACAATGTATGAACGACAACAAACCATAAGCTGTCGCTTTGCGGTTTCCGGCGATTGCGAGCCGGTCGTGCTCAGGAGGGCACTCGATGAGGAAATGGGCTGCGCTGTTCGTGCTTCTGGTGTCGGGGCTGGGACGCGCCGAGGACAAGTTGGTGGGCGGACCCTACGTGGTGAACGTGGGGCCGAGGAGCGCAACCGTGATGTGGCTGGTGGAAACCGGCGGCGTCTCGTTGGGGACTGCCCCCGGAAAATCGGAGAAGACGGCCGCCGCGCTGCACTCTGAAAAGGCCACCTTTACCGGCCTGGAGGCGGGGAAGACCTATTACTACGACATCAACCGGGGCGAGGAGGGGAAGGGATCGTTCAAGACGCCGCCCGCCGGCGCCGGTTCGTACGAGTTCGTGGTCTACGGCGATACGCGCACGCGGCACGACGTGCACCGGAGCGTGATCCAGGCCATTCTGAAACATTCTCAGCCGGACTTCGTCGTGCACACGGGCGACCAGGTAGCGGACGGCACGGACCCGTCGTTGTGGCCGGTGTTTTTCGATATCGAGCGCGACCTGCTGCGCAAGGTGGCATTCTTCCCTTCGCTGGGCAACCACGAACGAAACACGCCGCTGTGGTACGAGTTCTTTGACACAGCCTCGTCGTACTACTCGTTCAACTGGGGCAACAGTCATTTCAGCATTCTCAACACAGATCTCGGCAATGTGGGGCCGGGGCCGGAGACGCGCCGCCGCTATTGGGACGAGCAGGTGGCGTGGTTGAAAAACGACCTGGAGCGGAACCAGCGCGCCGACTTCCGTTTTGTGGTGGGACATCATCCGCCGATGACCGCCGTTGCCCGGCGGCAAGGCGACAATCCCTATATGACCGCGCTCATGCCCATGTTCGAACAGTACAAAGTAACGGCGGGGTTCTTCGGGCACGATCACAACTACCAGCACTATCTGAGCAAGGGTGTCCACTATTTCATAACCGGCGGCGGCGGAGCGCCACTCTACGATGTGGACAAGCCGCCCGAGGGCATCACGCAGAAAGTGGCGCGCACGGAGAACTTCATGGTGGTGAAGGTGGATGGTAAGACGGCCCGATTCGAGGCGTTCCGGCCGGACGGTGAGTCACTGGACGTGGCGGAAGTGAAGAAGTAACCAGGCTGGCCGGATCGCCGATGTGCTGGATGCCGCGCGGCATTGGTACACCGCGATGCGCCGCACACCAATGACTGGCGGCGCCACTCATGGTGCGAGTGGCGCCGCCGGTTACTCCTACACAAGCAAGCTACGCGGGCGCTGCCTCATTCCGCTCGGACGGGTTCAGCAACGACAATAGCCACGCGCATCGACTCGTTGTGCGACTTGGAGATCCGAAACTTCTGGGAGGAGTTGCCGGACTCGCCGTCCCACAACTCCGAAAGAACGCACCCGCTCGTTCCGCACTCGAAGGCCAACCGCGCCTTGCCGTCGGCCTTCCACGCCTTGGCGGGGTCTTTGGAATAGCCCGGCTGAGTGAGGGCCGCGTCCCGCATGTTGACGTTCAACAGCCGGTAATTGCGAATGGTGGTTCCGACCGTTGTGATCCGGTAGACCCCGGGCTGCATGAGCTTGTTGCCAACATGGAAGGCGAACGGGATGTTCGCTTTCAAGCCTTCTGCTGAAGCCACGCCGGCCAGTGTCAGGGCGGCCGTCGCGACCATGATGGATTTCGTGAAGTTCGTCATTGTCGTATCCTCCTCGTCGGGACCGCCTCTCTTTGTACGTTCCCGAAGTCGGCGCCGTAAGGAGCAGGCGGAATGCCAACGCTTTTTTGCGCGTAAGGTTGTGAAAACAGGTTCGGCTGAAGGGCCGGACGAACGGTTCGGTTCACGCCGCGCGAACCGAATGGTTCATGCCGCCGGTATCCGGCCCTGGCGCAGTGCACGTACAATCAAAGATCGTTATGGCCGCCGAACTCATCGTGGTGAGCGGTCCGCTGCTGGGCGAAACTTTTCCGCTCGGGCCCGCCGAGGTGCGGATCGGGCGCGCGCCGGCATCGGAGATCCGGCTCGGCGAACCGGGCGTGGCGTGGGAGCACTGCGTAGTGCGGCAGCGCGCGGGGCGGTACCACCTGTTCGACCGGCGCACCGGCGCGGGCACCTATGTGAACGGCATGCGGGTCGCGGAGCACTGCTTCGAGCCAGGAGACCAGGTGAGCATCGGAGAGACGGTGCTGATGTATCGGGAGGATGCGCCCGCCCCCGTGGATTCACCGCAGCACACGTTGCTGCGGGCGTGCGCGCTCCAATTCCTGTTCCGCGCGCTGGCGATGTCGCGCAGCAGCCCGCACCGCGCGGCGCTCGAGGCGCAACTGCTGCGGCTGATTGCCGATATCGTCCCGTCCAACAGCGGGGCGGTGCTGCTGGGGCGGGATGAAGAGGAGCTTCGCGCCGCCGCGCGCGATCGCGATCCGGCACTCGACCTGGAGTCCATTACGGCGCGCGCCGCCCGCGAGGGCAGTGTGGTGGAGCAGACGCTGCGCATCATCGCCGTGGCGCTATACGTTCGCGGCGAACTGGCCGGCGTGCTGGCCGCCGGCTTTCCTCCCCCGGCCGCGGCGGAGCTTTCGGACCATCGCGACACGCTGGGCGCCGTGGCCACGCTGGCCGCGTCGGCGCTCGAGACGGTGCGCGACCTGGAGCTGCTGCAAACCGAAAACGCGGCGCTGCTGGAACGGATCGGCGCGGGCGCAAGTGGCATTGTGGGAGACAGCCCGCCGATTCATAAGCTGATCGAGATGATCGCCCGGGTGGCGCCCCAGGACACTTCTGTGCTGGTGCTCGGAGAAAGCGGCACCGGCAAGGAGCTGGTGGCGCGCGCGCTGCACCGCCAGAGCCGGCGCGTGGCCAAGCCCTTCGTGGCGATCAACTGCGCGGCGCTGACGGAGACGCTGCTCGAAAGCGAGCTCTTCGGCCACGAGAAGGGCGCGTTCACCGGCGCGGTGGCGCAGAAGAAAGGCAAGCTGGAGATGGCCGAGGGCGGCACCGTATTTCTGGACGAGATCGGCGAACTGGCGCCCCAACTCCAGGCCAAGCTGCTGCGCGTGCTGCAACAGAGGGAATTCGAGCGGGTGGGCGGCACGCGCACGCTGACCCTGAACGTGCGGCTGATCGCCGCCACCAACCGCGACCTGGCGGCGGAAGTACGGCGCAACGGGTTCCGCGAGGACCTGTATCATCGGCTGAACGTGGTGTCTCTGCGCGTCCCTCCGCTGCGCGACCGGCCGGAGGACATTCCCGCGCTCAGCCGCTATTTCCTCCAGCGCGCCGCGGCACAATGCAGGCGCCGCGTGTCGGGCATTTCGCCGGAGGCGGAACGTTACCTGCTGAAGTATTCCTGGCCGGGCAACGTGCGCGAGTTGGAGAACGCCCTCGAGCGCGCGGTGGTGCTGGGACAATCGGAGATGGTGCTCCCCGAAGATCTGCCCGAGACGGTACTGGATGCGGCCGCGGTGCCGGCCGTGCCGGGCGCCCTGCAATCGTCGGTGGTGGAAGCGAAGCGGCAGCGTATTCTCACGGCATGGCACGAAGCGGCGGGAGATCACAACAAGGCGGCGGCGCTGCTGAACGTCCATCCCAATTCCCTGCGGCGCCTGATCCGGATTCTGAATCTGCGG
Organism: Bryobacterales bacterium; assembly: GCA_963719195.1. Classification (GTDB taxonomy): domain Bacteria; phylum Acidobacteriota; class Terriglobia; order Bryobacterales; family Bryobacteraceae; genus DASQZT01. The sequence continues at coordinate 251,635 of CAVRBB010000003.1, forward strand.
GACGTGCTGTAGCCGCAATAGGGTTCACTTAAGGGTATCCCAAACTTCCCAGATCTGCCGTTTGGGGCCAGCCAAGCCGGGTTCCTGGTCGGAGGGCTGTTCTCGCCAGGAACCGTGGTGGAGCGTAGTGCATTCAGACTCGGCTTCAGACAGCCCAGGATCCGGATGGCGCGGCACGCGCCCGAGGCCTATCGCGAAGTGACGCCATAGTTCAACTGGTATCCGATGAGGCCGGCGGAGTTCATTGCTCACCACCCCAAGGAACTCCCATATCGGTCTGGGTGTCACGCTGCCTGCTGCCGAGCCAGCGCTTCCTGGTCGACCTGCCCTTCGAGAGGGAACCCCGAACCGGTCATAACCATCCAGTGTTGGACGGCCGCGCTCGAGAACAGGCTGACAAAGGGGTCACGAGCCAGCCCGAGCGCCGGGGACTCCGATCGTCCCTTGGAGGAAGCGGAAACGCATTCCCTATTTCGGCTTCGACAGGCCCATGGTGAGCGTGTGAAAGACGCCAGGCTGCTGCGCGGCCCTGGCGATTTCAAACCCCGTCCGCCGGGCGAGCCTCCTGTAATGATCCAGGTCAACCTGCCTATCGGGCCACATGCAGCCGTAGCCGGTCTGGACCACCTTGCCCGGAAGATGGAATCGAAACCGGAAAGCGGGACCGCGCGTATCGGCCTCAAGAGGCCGTGGGATCACCACATCCCAGATGATCCAACGACCGCCGGGCATGAGGACACGGAAGACCTCGGCGAAAGCCCTCTCCTGGATCTCGGGACGCATGTACATGAGCGAGAAAAACGCGGTGGCGGTCTCAAAAGAGCCGTCCAGGAACTTCAAATCGGTGGCGTCCATCACGATCTTGAGGGGTCCCGGCGGAGCCTCCTCCAACTCGCGCTTCGACAGGTCAATGGCGATCACCTGCTTCGGCTTCATCAGGCCAATGATCCCCTCGCCGCCGCCGCCGATGTCGAGCACATATCCCTCCGCCTGAAAATCCTCGACGGTAAAGTCCTGGCGATCGAAAATGTGCATTTTAGGCGCGCCCTGCGCTCTGACGGCAGCCGCGCTCGACAGCGTAAGGAGGAACTGGCTTCTTGTGATCGTCATTGATTCAGGATACGCATATCTGAATCATTCTGTTCCGCCAGGTTTTGGAGGAACAGGCGAAATTTTTCCATTTGAGAGGAAGACTCCGCACCTCGGGGGCAGTATGATCTCGCCGACGAGGGTTCGGAGTAGTGGCGCGCCCATTGATGTAACCGGAGAACGTGCGAGGATACCTGGCGCGAAATCCCCTTCGCGCTTACAACCGGCTCGTGGTGCCATGGGCTGTTATCGCCAGCTATGATCGATAATGGGTGGTGCGTTGCCTCTCAGGGCTCGTCGGTCGAGAGTGAGCCGGCAGTCAGATGACAACCTGCGTCGCTGGAGCAGATGTACCGACCGTTGAACGACAGCTCACTTTTCTTCACTCAGCTCGTGCTGCAAGTTAAGCAAGCCTCGAACACCATAGTACTCGTGTCGAACATAACCCGTTCTTCTATCAACATAGCCGAATATGACAAACTCGTCCAACCCCCAGAGGCGGAGAATGGCTTTTAGGCATGACCGAAACGCAGTTGGGCTTCGAGTTCCTTCCTTTTTCAATATATCCAGAATCCTCATAGCTTCCTGATAATCCGCAGGGCACTCTTCTTTGAGCCGTTCTGTGTCCACGTTGAGACCGGAGGGCAGCAATCCTGTTCTGTTTTCGAAAAGTGCCACCGCGATGTCGATGGCCCTGACCATCGAGCGCGCGCGCAGCGACAGGGTCATACAGGAGGAATCGGAAATCCGCTCGATAACCCTGGCCTGCAGCTCATACCTTCTGAAGTTCATCCACTGGATTCGCCTCTCTGATTCCACGTTCAGCAATGCGTTGTAAAGCCATTTCTGGACGGCATCAATCTCCGGCAACGACAGCATTGGACTCTGCCCAAGCATTCTGCCCCTCATCGGTGAAAAGCTACAGAAAGGAAATCCTTCGAAATCCATGTCGATGATTGTGAGGAGATTGGCTAAGGTCGCCTCCGCTTCGTTGCTTGAAAGGATGTTCGGCGTAAAGTAAACCCTAATACGTTTGTGGAAGTCAGGATCGATACTAAATGACGGAGGAGATGTGCCCGGCATATACGTCGATTCTTTACCAGGGTGCTTTTGAATGTCGAGCATCTGGATGCGCCTTCCAGTCTTAAGCTCAACTTCCGCCATGTAATGGGCAAGCCGAGGTGATACTTCGGGAAAATCGCTAGGCCCACGGATAACGCGCATTATGGAATGGACGACCTTTTGTATGCCAACAGATGATTGGACAGCTAAGCGGTCATACAAAGCAGGAACATGTTGAATAGCAGACTCCAGGCTTATATCGTGTAATATTGGTATTAGGATCCTCCTGCTCTTAGCCATTTCTTCGTGAAGGGCAATGTTGAGCTCTCGTTGCGGCCAGTCTTTATCGAGATAGTTGGCACCAAGAATTGCAATCATGTACTCGGAACGCTGAAGCGATTCTTGAATCGAGGCCGTTATGCTTGCCCCAACGTCGAGATTGGACTCATCAAACCACACTGTTACGCCACGGTCGGTCAACTCCTTTGCGAGTTGGCGAGCGTAGGAATGATCTTCGTGAGCGTATGAAATGAATACGTTGTAGGGCGAAGGCGATTTGGTCTGTTTCCGCGCACGCCAAAACATGTTGCCCCGATGAAACCCGGTTAGGCTGTTCGGCAGTCCGCGCAGCGACACATGTCACCATAACCGGCGGCCTTCTAGTGTCTAGTCCACGGCGCTCGGCTAAAACCGACTTCCCTACCTGGGAAATCGATATAAAGACCGTTAATGATATTCAATTGTCCATCGATTCGAATCCTAAGTCAATCCGACGGATTTCGGTGATCCTGGCTCGGCCCTTGATCCAAGTGTAGTTCGGCTTTGACCCGTGGGGACAAACTGGGAGCACGTCGAGCTGGCGTGAGTATATCTGGTGCGAAATCCCCTTCCCAGCAGCAATGGCGGATCGTCCGGTTCGGGGACACAACTGCGTCACCAAATTCGCCTTTGGGTCTCGGCGGGCGCCAGCAATGGCCCTTGGCCCCGTTCCGCTTTCGCTGGCCGTCGCCGGATCAGTACCAATACCGCGTCTTCCGGGTCCACTCCGATTGCGGGTAGCGGCGATGGAGCAGTTCGAACGCCTGCCGGGAGTAGGCGCTGCTCTGGTCGTTCGTGGGGCCGTAGTGGGTGGCTTCCACCACCAGGTGCAGGGCTTCAGGCACGCGAGGGTCTCGCGGATGGGCACGCGCCCAGGCGATCGCCCGGGTGGCGAGGAAGTTCACCGAATTCCCGGCCGCGTCGACCAGTTGCGTCCACTGCTTTGCGCCTTCGGCCCGCTGTTCACGGGAGAGGAAATCGGAAGAACCGAAATTGCCATCCGGGTAGAGGTCGAAGAGCGCATCGTGTTCAGGATCGCGATAGCCGGGGTTGGCGCGCGGCGCCAGCGTCCACCAGTTGTCGCGGAGCTGGTCCCGGCGCAAGACCGGCGTCTCGCGGCCCAGGCCCGGCCGCAGCAGCGGTGTGAGGCCCGGGGCGCGCAGCATCAGAAAGACGGCGGCGAAATTCGCGGCCGCCGGATCGCGTTCGTCGAGCCAGGCGCGCATCTCCCCGGCCAATGCCGGGGCAAGTTGGGCGAGGCGTGCGGCGAGCCCCCGCGCGGAAGCCGCGTCGCCCAAAATGACCGCGCGCACCCAACCGGCCTGCGCGACGTCCGCTTGCAGGGTCCGCGGCAATAGCGGGCTCCGGGCCGCCGCGATCCAGCGCTCGAGCGGAACCGTTTCGTTCATGGGGCGCACCGTGTCGGCATCGAAAGCCACGCTCTTTCTGGGGGGCTCACCGATTGGGTCGTCGCCGAAGCCGTCGCCATAGTACAGGGCGACCGGCTTGCGCGGCGCGGCGCGCAGGAACTCGGTCCAGTTGCGCGCCAGCCTGGAGCGTTCGGCGCGCAGGAGGTTGGCCACCGAGTCCGGCGGTTTTGTGGCCAGGGCCTCATCAGCCCACACCCGGGCTGGATCGCTCTCTCCGCGCGCGATCCGCAAGCGGATGCCGTAATAGGTGACAGTGGCCCAGGCGGGCGAATCGGGATGCACGGCCCGCGCGGCGGCCAGGAGTTCGGGAACTTGCGGGTCCGCCGGCCTGGCCCACACCACGGCGGCCACCAGCCACGGCAACGTGCGGGTGCTCCGCCACCGGTCGAAGGCGTGGCTGCCGTCCTGGCCGTGCTGGAAGCTCTGGATCCAGTCCGCCAACTCGCTTTCCGCCACCGGCGGCGGGATTTGCGACGCATCCAGGCGGTCCCAGAGCATAGTGTAGTCCGTGATCGCCCTGGCAAACCGCGGCCCTACGCCGGGCTTCATCAACTCGACGCCCAGTTCCGTGATCCGCGCCTGAGGATCCAGCCGCCCGCGCACGAACTCGAGCAGCCCCTCGACCGATGAGTGCAACGCCTGGCGCGCGGGGTCGTCGAGGATCTGGCGCAGGCGCCGCTCGGCCTCGCGCAGTTTGTCGTCGTTCTTGCCGAGAGTACCTTCGCGAATGCATACGCGCGCGGCCAGGTAGGGCGCAATCTCGCGCCAGGGCGAAGCCGGGTCGGCGGCAATCGTCGTAAAGCCGGCGGCGGCCTCGGAATACTGCTGGGCATAGAACTGCGCGGCCGCGATCTGGTAGGCGCGATCGGCCGCGAGCAAGGGATCGGCCTCGGGCACCTGGGCGGGAATCGACGGTCCGGCGGAGCAGTTCTGGAATACCCGGTCCTGCCCGCGCAACCATTCCGCGACCATGGGGCTCGACGCGCCCCACCCGCCAATGCGCCGGCGCAGAGTAGCCGCGGCGGCGTCGAACGCGTCATCCAGGCAGTTGACGTAGAACTGATAGTCTGTTCCCGGAACCGTCTTGTCCGGATCGATTCTATTGATGACCGCGGCGCCGGGCACCAGCAGCCGCGCGGCGAGCCACCGGTCCATGGGTGTGCGCGGCTCATGCGGATTGGCGGCCGGCACCGCTTCTTTGGGCAGGAGCGCGGCGCGCTGCCCGCCGGTTGGCGGCATGCCGGAGAGAGCCCGCCAGGCCGCGACCAGCGGCTCGCGGTAGAAATGGGGGCGCAGCACGCCCATCTGCCCGCTGCTGAACTCGGCCTCGACGGGCCCGTGATAGGTCGTGAACTGCGCCTCGAACAGGAACGGGCCGCAGCTATCTCCATCGCGCGGCGCAATCAGCGCCACCAACAGGAGCGAGGGCGCCAGCCTGCGCGCATACTTCATCGCCACCTCCGCGACAGTTCGATTGCACCACGATACGCTTCCGGGGTCCAGGGGCGCGGATGGAAGACGAACAGACGCCGGCCGTGAGGCACCGCGAAAGGCACCTCGTCGGTTGAGACGCCCAGGCTGGAGCGGCAGACGTCCGGACCGAAATCTTTCAGCTCGTGCGGTTCGCCAGGGCCCATGCGAAACAGCATGGGGACCGCATCCGTCACCGGGAGCGCGCGGATCCACGGGTCGCCCTGGCACCAGGAGGCCAGCGCGGTGATGGTGAGCGGCACCGGGGGACGCAGCCTCTCGCGCACGCGCCGCAGCAGGGCGGCGTACCAGCCGCGCTCGGAGAGCCGCGCGTCAAAATCGATTTGGATAGCCCCGACACGAGGCAGCGCGGCTGCCTGCACGACCTCGTCTGCCACCGCGTCCACATCCGGCAGAGGAGGCCCCCCGGAGTCCATGCGGATGACGGCCATCACCGCCGCCGCCGGCGGTAGCTCGAGCGGCTGATGGCGCGGCCGGTAGGTGACCTGCCCGTCGCGCCAGGTGATCGACCGCGCCAGAAACGCCACTCCGGCCACCCCGGGATCGATGAAGCCCAGGTGCTCCGGCCGCTCCCAGGCCCAGAGCATGAGCCGCGGGAATCCGGGCAGCGGGTCCGGCCGGCCGGCGCAGGAGGCCGCGGCGAGCAACGTCGCGATCAGAACCTCACGAAGCCGTCTCGGCCTCATCGGCGGTGAAGTAGGCGCAATCGGGATGGTGGAACACCAGCGCGCTGACGCTGGCTTCGGGCTCCATCATCAAGCCTTCGGTCAGCTGCACGCCGATCTCTTCGGGACGCAGCAGCTTCCAGATGCCCTGCTGGTCGTCCAGATTCGGGACACGCCGGATAGCCGAAGCTGTAGCGCTTGCCGCGATAGTGCGAAGTGAAGCGCTCCTGCATGGTGAGTGGTGGGCGGATCGGGGAAGCCCCAATCTTCGCGGATGCGGCGGTGCAGCCACTCGGCGCAGCCTTCGGCGGTTTCGATGGCCAGCGCCTGCAGCGCGTGCGCCTTGAAGAACTCGCCGGCCTGCTTGCACTCTTCCGATCGCTCGCGGATGCCGTCGCCCGCGGTGACGACGAACAGCGCCAGGTGGTCGCGGCGGCCTTCCTCGGCTTCGAGGATGTAGTCGCTCAGGCACAGGCCGTCTTCGCGGCGCTGCCGGCCGAAGTGGAACGTGTGGACGGGCGCTCGCCGCGCCCGGCGCGAACAGGTGGATCGCGTTGCCGTCGCGCTCGGCTTCGAAGAACTGCCACACCGCGCGCACCTTCATGAACTGCGCGGCGTCGTGCTTCACCTCCTCCACCTTGTGGTACAGCTCCAGCGCCTTGGGCGTCGCGCTCGGCCAGCGGCTTTTCGAAATTGCCCTTGTAGCCGAGATGGCGGCCGTACAGCATGAACGGATTGATGTAGCTCCAGATCTCGGCCAGGTGCGGCACGTCGCGCACCTGGCGGTCGAGATACGGCGCGGCGGGAATCGGGATATCGGTGCGCACCTTGCGCGCTGCGCCGCGGTCGCCTGGCGGGCGCGCGGCGCCTGGACGCTGCGGCGCCGCTCGGCGCCGCTTCGGTGAACGTGTGCGCCGCCAGGACCGGCCGCGCGCTCGGCGGGGTCCATGAACTGGTTCATCAGGCTGAGGCCGGTCATGGCGTCCTTGGCGTAGAAGACCGCCTCGCCGTAGGCCGGGGCGATCGCGTGCGCGTGAACTTTTCCGAAAGCGCCGCGCCGCCCACCAGCAGCGGCACGGCGATGCCCGCGGTCTTCAGATCGCTGGCGGTGATCACCATCTGCTGCGCGCTCTTCACCAGCAGGCCGGAGAGCCCGATGGCGTCCGGATGATGCTCCTGGTAGGCCTGGATCAGCGTCGTCCGGCGGCACCTTGATCCCCAGGTTGATCACCTGGTAGCCGTTGTTGGCCAGGATGATCTCGACCAGGTTCTTGCCGATATCGTGCACGTCGCCCTTGACGGTGGCGAGGACACCTTGCCGCGCGCGGCGGTGTCGGCCTTCTCCATGAACTGCTCGAGATGGTTGACGGCGGCCTTCATCGCCTCGGCCGATTGCAGCACCTCGGCCACGATCAGCTCGTTGTTGTTGAACAGGCGGCCGACTTCGGCCATGCCGGCCATCAGCGGGCCGTTGATGATGTCGAGCGGCGCGGCGCCTTCGGCGCGCTTGCGGTCGAGATCGGGGATCAGGCCGTCCTTGGTGCCTTCGATGATGTAGTTGGCCAGGCGCTCGTCGAGCGGCAGATCTGCGGCCGTCTGCTTCGTCCTTCTTGCCGGCCTTGCGGAAATGCTCGGCGATGGCGGCGATGTGGAACTGGTTGATGCCGGTCTTCTGCTCGCGCGATTGCTCGCGCCAGTCCTCCGGCGCCGTGCGCAGGCTTTCGATCTCGTCGGCATCCACCGGCGGCGTGTTGAACAGCAGGCTCTCCGCCAGCCGGCGCTCCTCCGGCGGAATGGACGCGAAGCGCTCCAGCTTTTCGGCGTTGACGATGGCGAGGTCGAGGCCGGCCTTGGTGCAGTAATAGAGGAAGACCGAGTTGACCACTTCGCGCGCCGCGGCCGGCAGTCCGAAGGAGATGTTCGAGATGCCCAGCACCGTCTTGACGTAGCGGGAGATTCTCCTTGATCAGCCGGATGCGCCTCGATGGTCTCCACCGCGCCGCCGATGTAGTTCTCGTCGCCGGTGGCGCAGGGAAACACCAGCGGGTCGATGATGATGTCCTCGGGCGGAATGCCGTACTTTTCCGTGAGCAGCTGTACGGAGCGCTGCGCGACGGCGAGTTTGCGCTCGCGCGTGAAGGCCTGCGCCTGCAGCTTGTCTTCGTCGATCGTGCCCACGACCAGCGCCGCGCCGTAGCGCCGCGGCGAGCGGGCAGATGCGCTCGAACTTCTCCTCGCCGTCCTCGAGGTTGATCGAGTTGATGATGCTCTTGCCCTGGCAGTACGTGAGCGCCAGCTCCACCGCCTTGGGATCGGTGGTGTCGATCATGATCGGCGCTTTGATCTTGCGGATCAGCTTCTCGTAGAAGGGCGGGATGTCCTTGATCTCGTCGCGGTCGCGTGGATTGCAGGCAGACGTCGACGATGTGCGCGCCGTTGCTCACCTGCCAGCGCGCGATCTCGGTGGCCTCTTCCCACTTCTCTTCGGCGATCAGGTTCTTGAACAGGCGCGAGCCGATCACGTTGGTGCGCTCGCCGACGATCAGCGGGCGGTTGCTCTCCTCGGCCTCCACCAGCTCGATGCCGGAGTAGTAGGCGCGGTGCGGCCGCGCGGGAACGGCGCCGCGGCTGCTTGCCCTCGGCCATCTGGGCGATGGCGCGAATGTGCGTCGGCGTGGTGCCGCAGCAGCCGCCGACGATATTCAGCCAGCCGTGGTCGATGAACCGCTCGAGCTGCGCGCGCGAGCGACTCGGGCGTTTCCAGATACTTGCCCTCTTCGTTCGGCAGACCGGCGTTGGGATAGCAGGAGACGGGGGTACGCGGCCATCTCGCTGAGGGTGCGGATGTGGTCGGTCATGAACTCCGGACCGGTGGCGCAGTTGAGCCCGATGGAGAGCAGGGCGGCGTGGGCGATGGAGGCGTACGAGCGCATCGGCGGTCTGCCCGGCGAGCATGGTGCCCGTTGGCTCGATGGTGCCCGGAGACCATGAGCGGGAATGCGAATCGCCCGACCTCTCGCGGACAGCCGTTCGACCGCCAGCAGGCGCGGCCTTGACGTTGCGCGTGTCGTGGCAGGTTTCGACCAGCAGGACGTCGGCGCCGCCTTCGACCAGCGCCTTGGCCTGGGCGTAGAAATGTCCCACCAGTTGCTGGAAGGTGACGCCGCCGGTGACGGTGATGGCTTTGGTGGTGGGCCCGATGGAGCCGGCGACGAAGCGCGGCCGCGCGCCGGTGGAGAACTCCGCCGCCGCCTGGCGCGCGAGCTTGCGCCGCGCGGAAGTTCAGGTCGTACGCCTCCGCTTCGAGCCCGTATTCGGCCAGCACCAGCGCGGTGCCGCCGAAGGTGTTGGTCTCGACCATGTCGGCGCCGGCCTCGAAGTACGCGCGATGGATGCCGAGCACGACGTCGGGCCGCGTGCGAATCAGGTTTTCGTTGCAGCCTTCCAGAGCGGGGCCGCCGAAGTCGGCGGCGGTCAGCCCGCGCTGTTGGAGCATGGTGCCCATGGCCCCATCGAGGACGAGGACACGTTGCTCCAGGATTTCAGCGAGCGCCCGTTGACGCTCTTCGGGTGTGGTCATAGGAGTGCGCTGATTCAATCTTAGTACGCCGTTTCAGGAGTTCGCCAGCGCGTTCCAGGCCGCGCCTTCCCGTCACAAATTCACCGGCACCCAGCGCCCGGTCCGCATCGATTCGTAGCCCGCATCCAGTATGCAGTTCACCACGTACCCGTCGCGGTATGTCTCGCGCGGCGTGACGCCGTCGCGGACGCACTCCACGAAATGCCGCATCTCGGCCTGGTAGCCGTAGGCGAACGCTTCCTCCGGCAGGGGACGCGTCCAGCCGGTATCGGCGTCGGCCTTCTCCACCACGTATCCCGCCGGACGCGTGGTGAAACTGGTGATCGGCGTGCCGCGCGTCACATCGGTGAAAATAGAACCGTCGGCGCCGTGGATCTCGTTGCGCAGGTCCAGGCCGCCCTTGGTGGTCCAGGAAAGCTCGCAGTGACCGATGCCGCCGCTGGCGAATTTCAGCACCAGCAACGCGTTGTCTTCACCGGCGGTCTTGCCCTCATGCACCAGCCTGGCTCCCCAGGCCATCGCTTCCACCACCGCGTCTTCCTTGCCGAAGAAGTAACGCGCCGCCGCGATGCAGTGACAGCCCAGGTCGTTCATCGCTCCTCCGCCGGTCTTCTCGACATCCCAGAAATGCGGGCTGTGCGGGCCGCTGTGCGATTCCCTCGACCGCACCCACAGCACCCGCCCGATGCCGCCCCGCTCCATCGATATCGCGCGCTTTCACCACGCACGGCGCGAACACCTCCGTTTCGGCATAACCGTGCAGCGCGCCCGAGCGGCCGGCGGCCTCCAACATCTTCCCGGCTTCTTCGCGATTCCGGCCCAAGGGCTTGGTGCATACCTGGTTCCTGCGGGCCTTCGCCAATGCCAGCGAAACCGGCAGATGGGCCTCGTTCGGCAGCGCGATGAGGTACAGGTCCAGGTCGTCGCGCGCGATGAGCCGCTCCAAGTCCGCGCTGGGCTCGGCAATCGACCAGCGCGCGGCGAATTCCCGCGCTCTTGCCGGGTCGCGCGAGTAGTTCGCGACCACTTCGTGGTCCTTCACGTCGGCCAGCCCCTGCATGTAGAACTCGGCCACGAATCCCGAGCCGAGCATAGCGATGCGCACCGTCTGCATAGATAAGAGCAGCCTACAACCGCCTCTGATAAGATTCAAGCCTATGGCACACGGTCCTATCAGCGATGCACAGGTCCTCGAATACCACGTGCGCGGATTCGTCCTGGCGCGCGGGTTCTTCGATCCGGAAGAAATCGGCCTGCTCGGCCGCGCCGCCAGGGAAGACCGCTCGCTCGACCAGCACTCCTTCGGCCGCGCCGATGGCGAAGGCGGCGTGGTGCGCCTGTCGCTGTGGAACCATCCCGGCGACACCATCTACGGCATGTTCGCGCGCGCCGAGTCCGTGGTGAATTCCGCCGAGAAGCTGCTGGAAGGCGAGGTCTATCATTACCACTCGAAGATGATCATGAAGGACGCCAACATCGGCGGCGCCTGGGCCTGGCACCAGGACTACGGCTACTGGTATCAGAACGGCGTGCTGTCCCCGCTGCTCACCAGCGTCTTCATCGCCGTGGACCCGGCCACGAAAGAGAACGGCTGCCTGCAAGTGGTACCGGGCTCGCACCACTTCGGCCGCATCGACCACGTGCTCACCGGGGACCAGGCCGGCGCCGACCGCGAGCGCGTCAGCGAGATCCTGAAACGCTTTCCAGCAACCCACGTCGAAATGGAGCCGGGTGACGCGCTCTTCTTCCACGCCAACCTGCTGCACCGGTCCGACCGCAACCGCTCAGACCAGCCCCGCTGGTCGATGATCTGCTGCTACAACGCCGCCCGCAACGATCCGTACAAGGAGTCGCACCACCCGCGCTACACGCCCCTGAGCAAAGTGCCGGATGCCGCCATCCTGGAAGCCGGCCTCAAGCGCTTCGCCGATTCCGAGGCGGACGTGGCCTGGCTGAATGCGGCCAACGACCGCAGCGCGCGCAGTCTCGGCTCGAAATCCTGAACGGCTGGGATGCGCCTCCGCGCGCCTGGTACGCGCGGCGCCGGCTGCTCTCTCCCCCGCCGCCGGTAGTAGAATACCTCTGACGCAGAGGGGAACAACATGAATTTCACGAGACGAGATTTCTCCAGGCTTGCCCTGGCCGCACTTCCGCTGGCGCAGGCGCGCGCGGCCATCAACTCCAGGTTCCAGGGCGTTCAGATTGGCGCAATTACTTACAGCTTCGGCCCTATGCCCGCGACCGAGATCATCCCCGCGATGGTCGCTATCGGTCTCGGTGAAGTGGAGCTGATGTCGAATCACTGCGAAGCCCTGGCCGGGGCTCCGGCCGCGCCATCCATCGGACGCGGTCGCGGCGCCGCGACCCGGGCGCGCGCCGCGGGCACTACTCCCGCGGGACGGGCTCCCGCGCCGCCCAGGGGCGGAGGCCGGTTCCCGCTATCTCCGGAACAGCAGGAGCAGCAGCGCCAATACCTGGAGTCCATGAAGAAATGGCGCATGTCCACGTCCGCCGGCACCTTCCACGCCGTCCGGAAACAGTTCGACGATGCCGGCATCGACCTCCGGATTCTGTGTTTCAACCAGCGCATGAACGCCACCGACGATGAAATCGACTACGCCTTCCAGATGGCGCGCGCGCTCGGAGTGAGCGCCATCTCCTCCAGTTCCACCGTGAGTTTCGCCAGGCGCGTGGCGCCCTTCGCCGAGAAGTACAAGATGATGTGGGCCGGGCACGGGCACGACAATGTCAACGATCCCGAAGAATTCGCCACGCCCAAGAGCTTCGAAACCATTATGTCGTTCAGCAAGTACATCGGGGTGAACCTCGATATCGGCCACTTCACGGCAGCCGGTTTCGACGCCGTGTCCTACGTAAAGCAGATTCATGACCGCATCACCAACCTGCACCTGAAGGATCGCAAGAAACCGGTTCCAGGCGGCGGACGGCCGGCCAACCTGCCGTGGGGCCAGGGTGACACGCCGATCAAAGAAGTCCTCCGGCTCATGGCGCGCGAGAGATACACCTTCCCCGCCAACATCGAGCTCGAATATCCCATTCCGGAGGGCTCGGACCGCGTCACCGAAATGAAGAAGTGCCTCCAGTATTGCCGGGACGCCCTGGCGTGACAATCCGCGGCCGCTAGCGGTACCCGGCCGCCTGCAACTCGAACAGCTCGGCATAATGGCCGCGCACCGCGAGAAGCTGTTCGTGGGTGCCCTGCTCCCGGATTTCGCCGTTGGCCAGAACCAGGATCCGGTCCGCCATGCGCACCGTCGAAAAGCGGTGCGAGATGAGCACCGCCATGCGCCCGCGCGTGAGGTCCGCGAAGCGCTGGAACACCTCGTATTCCGCGCGGGCATCCAGGGTGGCCGTCGGCTCGTCCAGAATCAGGAGTTGGGCGTCGCGCATGTAGGCCCGCGCCAGCGCGAACTTCTGCCACTCGCCGCCCGACAGGTCCACACCGTCTTCGAAGCGCCGTCCCAGCATCTGCTGGTAGCCCCCGGGCAGGCGGTCGATCACGGATTTCGCCAGGCTCTTGTAGGCGGAGGATGCGATCCGTTCCTGGTCCCCAAGCGCGTCGATTTTGCCGAAGCCGATGTTCTCGCGGGCGATGGTGTCGTAGCGCATGTAGTCCTGGAAAATCACGCCGATCTCGCGGCGAAGGTCATCCACGTCGTACTCGCGCAGGTCCACCCCGTCCAGCAGAATGCGGCCCTGGGTGGGGTCGTAGAGGCGCGCCAAAAGCTTCACGATCGTGGTTTTGCCCGCGCCGTTTTCTCCGATCAGGGCCAGTTTCTCATCGGTGTCCAGGCGGAAGCTGACATCCCGAACTACCAGCCGCGACGATCCGGGATAGGCAAAGGCCACGTTGCGGAATTCGAAGCCGCTGCGGACCGGCCGCGGCGCGGGAAGCGCGCCGGGCAGGGAGCGTATGGAGGGTTCGAGCTCGAGGAAGTCGAAGAGGTCTTTCAGGAACATGGCCTGCTCGGTGATGTCGTTGAAGCTGGAAAGGATGCGCTCGATGTAGGAACGCGACCGCGAGAACGAGCCGGTGAGGAACGTAAACATGCCCACGGTGATGGCGCCCGACAGTGTTTTCACCAGCACCACCGCGTAGGCGCCGTAGTATCCGCCGGTCGCCACCAGGCTCAGCGCCGAGCCTCCCATGGCGCGGCGGATGGCGAGCCCGCGGTTCTCGGCATCGATGGCGTCGGCCAGCCTCTGATAGCGATCCGTGAGGTAGCGGCCCAGGCCGAAGATCTTCACTTCCTTGGCGCTTTGCGCGCTGGCGCCGAGCAGCCGCAGATAATCCAACTGGCGCCTCTGCGGGGTGCGGTGAAACAGCACCGAATACGCGAGGCGGCTGTAGTGCGTTTCGCCCAGGAAGGCGGGCAGGATCGCGGCCACCAGCAGCACCATCAGCCACGGCGAAAACACGATCAGGCCGGCCGAAAGCGAGAACAGGCTCACCGTGTCCTGGGCGGCGCTCAGCAAGGCGGCCAGCAGTCCCATGCGCGCCGTCGTCTGGCGGCGCGCGCGCTCCAGCTTGTCGTAGAAGACGGGATCTTCGAAGGCCGCCAGGTCGAGCGCCGTGGCATGCTGCATGAGGCGCACGCTCACCCGGTTCGTGAAGCGGTCACCCAGCAGGCTGTCGCAAAGCGAGTTGGCCCTAGCCAGAAAATCACTGGCGGCGGCCAGTCCGAATTCGAGCGCCACCAGTTTCCAGATGTCCGCGGTCGAGCCGCCGCGGCGGGAGATCCAGACCACCACCGCATCCAGGATGAGCTTCGAAACCCACAGCATCGCCAGCGGAATCAAGGCCCGCACCAGCCGCATCGCCGCGGTTGCCACCACCAGCGGCGGGCTGGTTTCCCACACCAGTTTCAGCAAGGGACGGACGTAGCGCAGGGAGGCAAGGCGTGCCCGCCACGTCATTTCCTCCGCCGGCTTGCGGGGCGGGTGCATAGAGCCAGTGTAAGCAATCCCGGCTCGCGCGACCGAATCCGGAGCCTACTGGCCGCTGGCGCTCAGCCGGTTCGCGCTGCGCGCCGGCCGCGCCCGCAGGAACCCGGCGAAGCGGGCGTCCGGGCCGGCGATGTGCTGTTCCGTCCAGAGCCACACGAATTCGCCGAGGGCGGTGCATACACGAACGATGCCGGCTCCCACGTCATCCCGCAGCCCGGTCATCTGGGCGATCAGCTTGCGATGCTCCTCGGCATGCAACTCCAGCTCGGGAAACCCGCTCGACCGCATGAGCTCCTCTTCGGACTCGCAGTGACACCGGAAACCGCGGATCAGTTGGGTGAGGCGCGCCTCGGTCTCCCCCCGCGACGCATCGGCCTCCACGGCTCTTGAGAACGCGCTTACCAGCGCGATCAATTCCTTGTGGTCCTGGTCCATTTCGGGCACAGACAGCGATAGGGCTTCGCCCCACTTGGTTTGGGTCATAGCGCGATTCTGCGGGGGCGGATCGGGGGATACAATATTGCCGAACGTTAGCCCGCCGCGGCGCGGCGGCCCGAAATGTACGATAGATCCCAGGTTGGCAACGCCGCCCGGGACTCCCAGCGCGGCCCGCGCCGGCCGCCCAGCCGTTACCATAGACGAATGATCCGCCTTTGCCTGGTGGTGGCCGTGTTGGCGCTGGCTGTTCTGGTGGCCGCTCCCGAACCCGCGGAACTGGCGTTCCCCGGCGCCGAGGGTTTCGGCGCCCACGCCCGCGGAGGCCGGGGAGGCCGCATCCTCGAGGTGACCAACCTCGACGATTCCGGACCGGGCAGTTTCCGCGAAGCCTGCGCCGCGCCGGGTCCGCGCATAGTCGTCTTCCGGGTTGCCGGAATCATCGATCTCCAGACTCCCATCTCCGTCACCGAGCCCTATCTCTCGGTGCTGGGGCAGACCGCGCCCGGCGACGGCATCTGCCTGCGGCGCAGCGAATTCTCGGTGCGCACGCACGATGTCATCGTGCGCTTCCTGCGCAGCCGGCCGGGCGACATCTCGGGCAAGGAGATGGATGCCATGAATATCGGCGGCGAGGCCCACGACGTGATTTTCGATCACTGCTCTGCCACCTGGTCGGTGGATGAGGCCCTCTCGCCTTCGGGCGCCATCTACAACATCACGGTGCAATGGTGCCTCATCGGGGAAGCGCTCAACCACAGCGTCCATTCCAAAGGAGCGCACGGCTACGGATCGCTGGTGCGCGCCGTGGGCGGCGTCACGCTCCACCACAACCTGTGGCTGCACAATACGGAACGTAATCCGCGCCTGGGCGACAACTACGGCCGTGGCGCCGCGCCTACCTTCGACGTGCGCAACAACGTCATGTACGACTGGGGCAAGACGTGCAGCGGCCTGACCGGCGACGACCTCAGCGCCAACTACGTGGCCAACTATCTGCGGCCCGGGCCCGAAAGCAGCGAGCGCGCGCCGATCGTGCTCACCCCCACCGCGCACGTGCGCTATTACGTGGCCGGTAACGTCGTGGAAGGCCGGGCCCCGGCTTCCCTGTTCAGCGACCCGCAGCGGGTCACGGTGGTTGCCAGCCCGTTCGACGCCCCGCCGGTCAAAACCACGTCGGCCGAACAGGCATACCGCGACGTCCTGGCGCACGTGGGCGCGGTCTGCCCCGCGCGCGACGCGGTGGACTCGAGGCTGATCCGCGAAGTCGAAACCCGCACCGGACACATCATCGATTCGCAGAAGGAGGTGGGCGGCTGGCCGATGTATCGCGGGCGTGTCCGGGGCGCGGGCCGCTCCGGCGGCGCCGCCGCCTATTGCACGGAGTTCAAGTAGGCGATCAGGTCGGCCAGTTCCTGGGGATTGGCGAACTGCGGCCACGGGATGCCGGCCTGCTTCATGCGATTCCACATCTGCGGGCCGTGGTGCCAGATGGTGGAGATGATGGTCACCTCCGAATATTGGCGGGCCTGCCCGGGCAACTGCGGCGCGCCATGGGAACCGCCGTAATGGCACTGGCTGCAGTGCCTCCTGGCGAATACCTGCTTGCCTTCGGCCACGTTGCCGCTGACGTGCACGAACTCGCGCATCCACAGGTAGCTGAGCAACTGGCGCATTTCGCCCGCGCTGAGCGTGGGCGGCGGATTCAACATGCGCGGCGCGTGGTTCCACATGTCCACCGCGATATCGGTGAGGGTCATGTTCCGCAGGCGTCCCTCGAGCGCGAGCGCGCCGGTATGGCAGTTGGCGCAGCCTTTGCGAACGAAGATCCGCTCCCCGCTTTCCCCGGCGGTATTGGAGAAGCGCGACGCCAGGTGCTGCGTTTCCGGCAGCGACCGGAGGTAGGCCAGAATATCGTTCAGCTCGCCGCTGGTCAGCGCCTGCCACTGCAGCCCGCGGCGTGCGAAGGCCTGCCGCATGCGGAAGCTGTGGTTCCACATCTGCTGCACCAAAAGGATGGGATCGGCCAGCGATTGCCACTTGGCCACCGGCGGGGCGCCCTCGGCGCGCGAGTCGCCGATGCCGTGGCAGGTGCCGCACTGCCTGGCTTCGAAGGCCTCCCGGCCGCGCGCCGGGTCGCCCGGCTTGTCGAAGAAGCGCGTGGAGTAGAAGAATGCGAAGAGATCGGCGGCTCCGGTGGGGGTGAGCTGCGGCAGGTCGATATCGGCGGCTTGCATGGCTCCCCACATCACCGGCGCGTGGTTCCACATGGTGCTGGCCAGCTTGGCGGGAGTGTAGTCGCGATTGACGGCGCGCCCGAAATCGATCCCCATTTTCCCGCCGCGCCCATTCACCGAGTGGCAGCGGATGCACTGCTCCGTTTCGAATAGCCGGGCGCCGCGGGCGGAATCGCCCGGCACCACCACCGGACCGGCGGCCCATGCCCCGCACACCGCAAACGCCAGCGCCACTCTCAAACCCGACCCGACTCGCATACCCGCATTATGCCTCCATCGCGCCCGTCCGGCGCTCCGGAAACCGCCCGCGTCACCTGGGACCCGCATCCGGACCTGCCCCGCGCTACAATCGCGTTGCATGAAGCCCCTGGCGATTTGCGCGCTCCTGTTGGGAGCCACCGCGCTCGCGCCTGCCCAGGCGCCGGCGCCCGCGCCGAAGATTCAGGCGCTGATCATCACCGGCCAGAACGGTCACGACTGGCGCGCCACCACGCCCGTATTGCGCACCCTGCTGGAGGAGACCGGCAAGTTCGAAGTGCGGGTGACCGAGGAGTTCCGCGGCGCGGGACCGGAGTCTCTCGCGCCCTATGATGTCGTCATCCTCAACTATTACGACCGCCGTCCCGAGCAGCGCTGGGGCGAGCGCGCGCAAAAGGCGCTCGAAGACTACGTCCGCGGCGGCAAGGGGCTGGTGGTTTATCATTTTTCAACGGCCGCGTTCGATGGGTGGACGGAGTTCGAAAAGATGGCGGCCGGCAACTGGCGTCCGGGCAACGGCCATCATTCCGCGCGGCACGATTTCAAGGTGGAAATCAAGGACCCGGATCATCCCATCACGCGCGGCCTGGCGGCATCATACTCGCAGCCGAACGACGAGTTGTACGCCAACCTGCGCTGGCAGCCTCAGGGCACCTATCACGTGCTGGCCACCGCCTGGGACGACCATTCCCTGTACAGAGCGGGCGAGAAACAGCCGATCCCCGGCCCCGGCCTGAACCAGCCGGTGCTGTGGACCGTGGAGTACGGAAAGGGCCGCGTCTTCACGACCGCGCTGGGTCACGACCCGGATGCGATGAAAAGCGAGATTTTCATCGCCAGCCTGCGGCGCGGAACCGAGTGGGCGGCCACGGGAAAGGTGACCATCGAGAAGTAGAGCGCCGGAACGCGTCAGATGGCGTGATCGGCAGGAGCATCTTCGCCGCGCCAGAGCCGGCGCGCGGTCCAGTCTTCCGCCGGCGCCGACCAGAACGGGTCGGACGGCGCCAGCCCGAGAGGCAGCAGAACCACCGCGCACAAATACAGGCTGCCGGTCGAGATGTAGCTCTCGCCGAGGTGCGGCTGGTGGCCGCACAGCCCCACCGCAAGCCAGCCGCCGGAGTCGAACGTGCCCGGCGCTTCGAGCGTGCGGCGCATCACCGCCGTGAGTGCGGAGCGCACCCGCGCGCCGGTGAGCGGGGCCGGCAACTGGCCGAGCAGGGCCGTTTGCGCCAGCAGTTGAAACGCTCCGCAGCGGTACGCGATGGAGCGGCCCACCGCCGGGAACGTGCCTTCCGGAGAGATCAGCCGCTCCTGGATGGCGGCATAGCGCTTCGCGCGGGCCCACGTCTCGGGTACCAGGCTCGCCCAGTTCTTGCTGTGCGCGCCGATCTGGCCCAGAACGTCCAGCAGCATGGGCTGGATCACGAAGCTGTTGTAGTAGTCCCAGTGGAAGTGCGGGCCGTCTCCGTAGACGCCGTCGCCAACGTACCATTGCTGGTGCTGGCGCACGGCGTAATCGATGCGCATGGCGTCCCACCGCTCGCCCATGAGCGCCAGCGCGGCCTCCACGGTCGCGCTGAACAGCAGCCAGTTGTTGAACCCGGGCGTGATCGCGCGTGATGAAATGAGCGCCGCGGCCAGCGCGCGCTGCACGGCGGCGTCGAGCCTGGTCCACAGTTCACGGGGAGCGCGCAGGATGGCCTGCGCCAGGAAGCCGCAATCCACCAGCGGCTGCCCGCCATCATGGAAGTTCAGGTAGTCGGGCGACTGCGGGTCGGTGGCGGAACGGATGGCATCCCGCGCCAAAGCCGCGAATCGCTGCTGGGAATCGCGCTCCGCGCCCGGCGGAAGCGGCGCTTCGAGCCATGGCGCGATCCCCGCCAGGAGCCTTCCCAGCGCTTCCAGGTGTGTGTAGCGGCGCCGCTCTTCGGGCTTGCCGGTAACGGATTCCACCGGCATGTTGCGCTTCAGTTTGCCGGCGGCCAGGTTGCGCAGCACCGGTTCGCTGAGCCTGGTGAGCGTGCGCAGCCAGTAGGCGCGGTCGGATTCTGGCGCGGGTTGCGGCGCGGCCGCTGCGTCGGAAGCGAGCATTGCCAGCGATTGAACAAACCTGCGGCGGTTGGGCATAGGCATCACCGCTCGACCGCCGCTTCGCCGATCTGCATCACCACGGCGCGCGCCGGTCCGCCCGAGCTATCCGAAACCTGCACCATCAGGATCCGGATCAGGTCGTTCGCCGGATCCATCCAGCCCTCCGTGCCGAAAGCCCCTCCGTGGCCGAAGGTCCCGGGCGAGTGCAACAGCAGCGTGCCTTCGGGCTTGTTGACGATCTCGAACGTCAGCCCATACCCCGTGCCGCCCAGCCATCCCGAGGGGTTCACCTCCGGCGTGAACACCCGCGTCATGGTGTCCAGCGTCTGCCGCGAGACATAGTGCCCGCCGCCCGCCAGAAGCATGCGATAAAACTTCAGCAGGTCGGGCGCCGTGGAATACAGGCCGAATTCCGGCGCCGGGTACCGGGCGCCGGCGCGGTACTTCGCGGGATCGCCGGCCAGAATCTCGTCGCCCGCCCGCACCAGCTTCCCGCCCACGTGTTTATACACCATGGCGATGCGGTCCTTCTTGTCTTCCGGCGGGAAGAAGAAGGTGTCGTTCATCTCCAGCGGCTTCAGAATCCGGCTTTCGATGAAGTGCACGTACTCCTCTCCCGAGACCTTCTCGATGATGCGTCCCAGGGTGGCGATTCCCATGTTGCTGTAGCGCCACCGCGTGCCGGGCTCGAATTGCAGATGCTCGTGACCGTAGAACCGGACCGCTTCGGCCAGCGGCACGCGCATACTGCGCGGGTTGTCGCGCAATTCGCCGTCGGGATCGCCGGCCAGGCCCGAGGTGTGACACATCAACTGCCACACCGTGGGCGGGTGCGCGGGAGGATGCAGCGCGATGTTTCCGTTGGGGAGCCGCTCCTCGACAAGCTGTCCGTGGAATTCGGGCAGGTAGTCTTCGACGGGCCGCCGCAGCTCGAGCTTGCCCTCCTCCACGAGCATCATGATTCCGATGCCCGTGAACGGCTTGGTCATGGACATGATCTGGAAGATGGAGTCGGTGGCCATGGGCTTGCGGCCCTCCACGTCGCGCCAGCCCACGGCATCAAGCGAGGCGATTCGCCCGTGCCGCGCCACCAGCGCCACCGCCCCGGGAATGGTCTGGTTATCCACCAGTTCCTGAAGCCGCGGGCGGATCAGCTTCAGGCGCGCCGCGTCAAGACCGGTATCGCCGGCGCCCTGCGCCGCGGCGGGCAGCCCGGTGAGCAGGAACGCCAAAAGCAACCGATGAGTACGCATGGTTAGATTATGGCGCGATCTCGGGAGGACTTCGGAAGGACTTCACGCAGGCACTCGGACCCTCGGGCAGGATTCCGGCAACCTGCTAGAATGTGAAAAGAATCCTGGGCGGGGTTGGCCTAGCGGTCGGGCGTCAGCCTTCCAAGCTGATTTACACGGGTTCGATTCCCGTACCCCGCTCCACTCCCCCACCTCCTGTCAATCTTCACGCCAGGAATCCGCGCCATTGGTTGATGCCATCCGCGTTGTGCCGCTCGAGCGCGCGCAGACCGTCCGTGCCGCTGTGCGGATCGCACAACAGGTAACGGCCGACCCGGGCGATATCGAGAACGTTGTCCGCCTGCGCCTGCCAGTGCCGCGGCACCCAGTCGATCGCATCCGATGTTACCGACGCGATGCCCTCCGCGACCCCGTCCGCCGTCACCATGTTGAACGATTCGGTGTACGAGCAGGATATCAGCAGATCCATCTGGGAAACCGTCTTGCGGTGGTTGTGCCACGATTGCCAGCCTGCCGGCACGACCCTGGCATGACGCGTAATCGCGAACATCTCGTGCACCGCGCGAAGGATGCCGCCGCCGCCCTCGTCACGGCCCGAGTTGACCCACAATTCCAGGTCCACGTCGAAATCGCGCGAGATCGCCAGCGCCGCTCCTCCCGCCGACATCAGGTTCTTCAACGCGCGCGTGGCGCCGAACGCGCCGATTCGCAGCAGCCCGCCGCGGAAAATGGGCCGGTTCACCGGTACGTGGCCGTCCAGGTAGTAGAGATTCGGCAGATACAGGCACGGGACTTTGAATGTGGTCTCCACCCACTCCACGAACTTGCGGCTGTTGCCCGCCATGTGGAAGTTGTGCGAACCGCGTTCGATCTCCATCCCCTCCCCGAAAAGCCGGACCCCGTTGGCATCCGCCTGCAGAAACCCGACGTTCGAGTGACACACGACGGCGAACTGGACGTCGGGAAAATCGATGGTCAACCGCTGCAACTCGGGCGAGGGAATCCACGGCGCGGAGATCGCCAGGTGCGTGATGCCGGCTCCGTTCAACCGCCGGTGGAGGTCGGACGCATCCACAATGGGCCACACCTCGGCCTGGATTCCAGCCCGTCGCAGGGACTTGGACGTGTTCATCGCGGAGACGCCCAACCCGATGTGACTGATGTTTCTGGCGGCCGCGAAGTTCTTGTATGCAAGTGCTAGTTTGGTTTGTCTTTCAGACATCTCTATCCGATTCACACGTTAGCAGGCCATCCCGCGGCTGGCGAACTAAACTGTTGATCTTACAGAGCGAATGTCTTGTGACTGAAAAAAGGCCAGCGGTTTTCGCGAGCGTTGGCGCCGGGCGCCGCACCCGCGACGCCGGCGGCCGGCGCGGCCGGGATCACACCCGCGACACCCGCGACGCCCGCCGCCGCCGCGGCCGGGATCACTGTACGAACGGAACCAGCATGGCGCAGACCTTGCCGAGGAAATCCTGGTTCTTCGAGATCGTCACCCAGTAGAGGAGTCCGCGTTCGCCGGCATCGCTGAAGAAGCCGATGCCTCCAGACCGCAGCCGGGTGTCGGTCCACGAATCGACCTTCTCGCCTTCAATCCACGTGTCGATCCGGTCTCCCCTCACCTCGACCGCCACCTGGTAGGGCCGGCGTTGGTCCGGCGAGACAGTGAGCGGCGACACCACGCCCGCGATTTTCTTCCCGTCGATAACGGCGTAGTGCTCGACCGTGTAATAAGGCCGCGGCCGGGCCTCGACAACCGCGAGTTTCGTGGCGTAGTAGTTGCTTCGGTCCTTGGCCCGGACAACCCAGCCCAGGCTCTTCCGTTCGATCTGAGCCAGGAACTCCAGCCGGTAGTCCGAATCGTGAAGGGAAGGCTGGAACAAGGCGAGTTCGCCTGTGGCCATGGATCCGCGGCGTTTGGACCAGCCGCCCGCGGACGCCTTCGCCGGGACGCTCCACGCTGCCATCCCGTCCTGAAAGCTCTCGTTGAGTACGCCCGCCGCCCGCTCGGCGATGAATTGCACGCGACCCGAAGGACCGGCCTTCGACGGGCTCACGCCATGCGCCGGCCCAACCTGCCTGGCATCGTCCGCCGGGGGCTTCGTTTCCGGCTTCGACGTGGCCAGCCAGATTCCCAACCCCGCCCCCAGAACCGCTGTCACCGCGACCGCCACCATCCTGGTCATGCCCTTGGAGGCGTTTGCGGTCCGCACCGGGCGCTTCGCCGGTTGGGCGGGCTCGCCGGCCGGCGGTGGATTGGGCGCGGCCTTCGCAGACTCGTTTTCGCCCATGGGTACCAGACCCGGCAGTGGCGGCCTGCCGGGCACTTCTCGCGACGATGCCAGCGTCACGCTCCGCCCGGCTCGAACCGCGGCTCTTTTGGAGTGGCACCGGAACTCCAGCGGAATGAACGGAGCCATGCACACGACCGGCGCGGTCGGCGTCTGCGCGCCATCCTTCATCGTCCCATCCCCGGGGCCTTCATCCAGAGGATACGCCATTCCGGGAAACCGGTAATCATCCGGCGTGATCAGATCCCGCGTCGAATTGTCCCCAATGCAGAGCTGGAGGCGTCCCATGACTGGTATCCGGCTTTTGGCTCACCTCCATAGTCCCGCTCGGCCCGGCATTTCTCTTCAACGTTTTTTGTGCGAGTCCCATTAGTCCTATCGGTACCAGTCCAGACACCAGGCCTTCGCGGGCATTCGCAAACCACTCCTTGTCAATGGGTTGCCCGTAATACCGCGCCGCGCCCCGCGATTTCACCCGGGCTGACGGCGATTCGGCAGGCCGGGGTACTGATACCGTAACCGTACCTTCCACCGGCCGTGCTCGTGAGAGTCTGCGGCCCGCCGGCAACTATTCCGGTGATGTCCAAGCTCACCAACGACCGCCTGCCACGCCTCGGCCCGGATGACAGCGAGGTCACCGTATGCAACTGGCTCCGGCAAGAGGAGATCCACCCCACGGTACACGCCCGTAAATGGCTCCGGGAGCGGGTGAACGAATGGCAGCAATCGGCTCATTCCGCGGAAGCCGATGCGGCACCCCGGCGTCTCCCACCGGAGGCGGTCCGGACGGCCTGGGTCGCGAGTGCATCGACATCGGAATCGCCACGCCGCTCCGCGCACACGGTGGCGGCTGGCGTCAGTGGCGCGCTGTTTTCCATAAGCCGGAACATTACTGCTTGGGCAACCCGTATGCCGCACATGGCGCGGTCTTGCTGACAGGCTCCACTCGATCCCTCGCACTACCATCACCCGTTTTTCGCGAAACGACGCTTTTCCAGCGCGCGGGGCGGTACGATGCTCTGCATGGCTGAGCCGCAGAGGAGCACGCCTCGTCCAGGGACCGCGGAGGTGACGGCCATCGTCGCCATCGCCGATCCGGTGATCCGCAACCTTCGCATCACCGAGTGCTACTCGCGGCTGTCGGAAGCGGTGCGCGACCAGGTAGGTGATGGCGCGAACTGGTGTGCTTTTGCCACATGGGCCTCGCGGCAGGCGGGGTGCACAATCCGCGGGGAGGACTTGGGTGACCGGCTGTCAGAGCTCGCGCGCGTGGGCTGGTCGCTGCGGCATCCCTTCTGCAGCCTGTGGCGCGCTCTGCTGCGCCGCGGCCTCTTCAACCCGGAGACGAGGCTGGGCCGCATGGTCCGGGCGATCCATAGCCCCTTCGACGCGTTCGAGCGTGCCAGTGACGCGGTGGCCTCTGGGAATCGCAAGGTGTTCGAAGAGATCGGTTTCGCCATGGCCCGCTACCTGGAGACATGCGGAGACGATCTGTCCGCCGACACGCCGCATCTGGCGCACTTCCTGAGCGCGCTGTCCCCCGGCCCGCCGCCGGACGCGCAGGACTGGCTGCGGAGCGCTTTTTCTCACTACCAGCGCCAGCGATCCGAAACGCGGCCACCTCGCCGCGCGCAGTTGATGCTGCTGGCGAATCTCGAAATCGGGTTCCACGAACAGACCCGCTTGCAGCCCGACATCCAGAAGGCCATGGAGGCGGCGCCCGACACGGCCGACGATCTGAAGGCGCGGCTGCTCAGACTGCGGCCCGACAGCCGGCTGGCGGGCTTGTGGTGGAGGCCCGCCGCCGCCATCGCGGAGCGCTACCACCGGTTCGCGCGCGACCTGACGCGGCGGATCGTTACCGAGGCGCTCATGGTGCTGCGCATGCCGGATGGCGTGCTGTCGCTGGGGATGAATCTTGACCGCCCCGTACCGGCGGACTTCGCCGCCGTGGAGGAGCCCTGCCTTCTGGCGCTGGCGAAGTCCGTGGAGCCGCCCGACGGCGTTTGCGACGATTGCGGGGTTGAGGATTGGGCCGACCTGCACCAGCGCATGCACTATATCTTTCACCTGTTCCGTGCGTTTCACGAAACGCCGGCCCTGTTCGATGCGCCGTTCTCGGCGGAGCAGGTGGAGGCCCTTCGGGCAGGACGAATTCCAGGCGGCCGGCTCTGAGGCGGCCGAGGCGCGAGGCGGCCCCAGGATCGAGACTCCGCGGCCGCGGGCGCAGAATCGCCGCATGCATCCGCCTGCAACGGCGCGTGCGCTACTGGGCCCCGAGAACTACCTTGTGATAGTGGGCGATGTATCCTTTCGGTCCGACGGCCCAGCCCTCATCCGCCGCCGGGAAGCTCAGCGCCGTGGAGTATTGGGCGATCCTGCCTATCGTGCGCCAGCTCTTGCCGCCATTGGAAGTGGCCAGCACGACGGAATCGCGATCGCCCTCGGCCAGCAGGAAGCCCCTCTGCGTATCGAGGAACTGCATGTCTGCGAGCGGGCGATAGGTCTCGATGCCGGCGTACTGGCTGGTCCACGTCTTACCACCGTCCGTGGTCGCCAGCGGCCCGCCCTGATGGCCTCTCACGGGAAGCAGCCAGCCGACCTGGGGCGAGACGAACTGGATCTTGGCAAAGCCTGCTTTCAGCGGGGACTCATGAACGGTCCAGTTGGCGCCGCCATCGGTGGTGGAGGCGAGGCGGCCGTAGTCGCCGGCCACCCACCCGAAATTGTCGTTGAGAAAGAACACTGTGGTGTAGTCGTTGCGCTTGGGATCGCCGGCGCTTTTCCAGGTGCGGCCGCCATCGTCGCTGCGGAAGACGCCCTCGCCCATGTTGTGGACGTGCAACTGAAAACGCGCCGATCCCATGAGGAAGCCGCCACCGAATCCCGCGGGACCGGGGAGCGGCACGGCGGGCTGCCAGGACTCGCCGCCATCGCTGGTGTGCAGCAGGGATGGGCCCTCGGCCCAGCCATCCGTGGGGGAATTGAACGACACGTTGTGGAAGTCCAGGCCCTCTTTGGCTTCGAGCAGCGGCGTCCACGTGGCGCCGCCATCCGTGGTCTTGAGGATCGTGTTGTTCTTGCCGGCGGCGTAACCCACCTGCGGATTGATGAAGCAGACGCTGAGAAGGTCGGCATCCACTCCGCTCTTCTGGACGTCCCAACGGTACACGACTTTGGGCTTTTCGCCGGTGCCGGCTTTGGGCAGCGGCGCCCTTTTAGCAGTTTGCGCGGAAGCAGCGCACACGAACAGCACTACCCAGATACTCGCTTTCATCTTGAACATCTCTCCCTTGTGCTTGTGGTTTTCGAGATCCCGCCAGGGCCGGTACGATGCGGCTGGCGGCCCGCCCGCGCTGCGGCGTGACGGATCCGGCCCGGCGATTCCACGCCGGCGCGAACCACAGAAACTCGTGGGATGCCGGGCGGGCCGAGGGGTGAAGGAATCGTGCCGGTGATGAGCAGGCAGCGGCGGAGCGCTGCCGGCCGCGCGTGCGACGCACATGGCGCGCACAGTCTACCACAGGGACCGGGGGCTGAGCTAACGGATTGCCGCGGCGGGGCCGGTTCGTTCCAGCGGGTTTGGCAGGTGCTGCTGGGCGTAATAGCCGGGGCGGACGCGCTCCACGATCTGCGCCACCGGACGTTCGAGGATCCGGAAGTAAGGCTGCGGGTACACGCCGATCCAGAACGCCCACGCCACCAGCGGGGCAAAGACCGCCATCTCGCGCCAGGACAGGTCACGCAGGGATTGGTTCTTCTCTTTGACATCGCCCAGCATGGTGCGCTGGAACAACCACAGCAGGTAGGCGGCGCCGAGCGCGATGCCCACCACTACCCAGAACGCCCAATTGATCGACATGCGGTAGGCGCCCGACAGAATTGTGATTTCACCAATGAACCCGTTCAGCGGCGGCATCCCCATGGAACTGAGCGCAGCTAGCGCGAACACCGCGGTGAAGATCGGCATCACCCGCAGCAGGCCGCCGTATTCGGAGATTTCGCGAGTATGGCGCCGCTCGTAAACCACCCCCACGATCAGGAAGAGCATGCCGGTGGAGATGCCATGGTTGATCTGCTGCAGGATGGATCCGGCGATGCCGGCGGGGTTCAGGGCGAAGATTCCCAGAGTGCAGAATCCGAGGTGGCTCACCGAGGAGTAGGCCACCAGCTTTTTCCAGTCCTTCTGCATCATGCAGGCCAGGGCGCCGTAGACGATGGCGATGATGGAGAGCAGCGCCATGACGCTCACGATGGTCGGGTTCTTCGCCGAGTCCGGCAGCAGCGGCAGCGAGAAGCGCAGGAAGCCGTATGTACCCATCTTCAGGAGTACGCTGGCCAGCACGACCGAGCCCGCCGTGGGCGCCTCCGTGTGAGCGTCGGGCAGCCATGTATGGAAGGGGAACATCGGCACCTTCACCGCGAAGCCCAGGAAGAAGGCCCAGAAGACCCACCACTGGATAGCCGGGGAGAACTGGGTGCGCATCAGGTCGTTGAAGTCGAAACTGAGGGTCTGGAACTGTGTGTAGTGCTGATAGTAGAGGGTCAGGATGCCGAGCAGCATGAGCACGCTGCCGATCAGCGTGTAGATCATGAACTTGATGGCGGCATAGATGCGCCGCTGCCCGCCCCAGATGGCGATGATGAAGTACATGGGGACCAGCACGGTCTCCCAGAATACGAAGAACAGCAGGAGGTCGAGCGTCATAAAGACGCCCAGCATGCCGGTTTGCAGGAGCAGGAAAAAGGCGTAGTATTCCTTGAGCCGCTCGTGGATGGCGTTCCAACTGGAGAGAATCGCGACGGCGCCCACCAGGGTCGTGAGCATCACCATCAGCAGCCCCAGGCCGTCGATGCCGATGTGGTAAGTGGCTCCGATGCTGGGTATCCAGGCGGCCTTCTCGACGAACTGGAAGTCTTTGGTAGGGTCGAACCGGAACACCAGCGGCAGCGAGACCAGAAAGCCCACGATAGCCACGCCGTTGGCCCACAGCTTGATGGCGCGCGCGTTCGCGGAGGGGATGAAAAACAGCGCTACCATGCCGGCCAGCGGCGTAAACAGAACAATCGACAGGATGTGATCCATAGGAGCAGTTTGGATTAGCCCCTCATGGTATCACCTCGGGCGGCGGCCTTGGGCAGACAGAGTTCTTCGGTCAACCCTATCACTCCGCGACGTGAAACTCAGCGGTCGAGGATAATGATCGTCCAGGTTTCGTTGGCCGGCGTGTGGATCTCGTGCCATCCACCGGCGCTGCGTGCTTCCAGGGCGGCGGCGACCGAATCGGAGAACGTCAGCCCGCCGTGCAGATCCCCGACCACGGATCCGCTCGGCAAGGCTCGCGCATCCCTCGCGCTCGCAACGGAAGTAATGATGGCCGACGTATCGAGGGCCCGCGCAGGCGCGGCTGGTCCTGCGAAGACTGCGGTGGAAGCGGGACCTGATATTTCCATTCCTCATTTTCGGCTGCCACCCATAGAGAATGTAAAGACGCTTATGTTCGCTAGAGTACGTTTCGAGCGCCGGGCCGTGGCAGCAGCCGGGCGGCGAAAGCGCGCTGGTACTCGCTAGGGAGAGCAAGTCTAGTCTCCACAATCGTGTGGTGTTACCCTAGGGGGCGGAGTCATCCCATGATCATTGGCGTTCCCAAGGAAGTCAAAGACCACGAGACGCGCGTCGGGCTCGTGCCTAGCGGCGTCGCCGCATTGCGGGAAGCGGGCCACGAGGTTCTGGTCGAGTCCCAGGCGGGAGAGGGCAGTTCGCTGACGGATAGCGAGTACATGCAGGCGGGCGCGCACATCCTCATTCAGGCCGCGGACGTATGGAAACGGGCGGACCTAGTGGTGAAGGTCAAGGAGCCGCAGCCATCGGAATATCCGTACTTCCGTCCGGGCCTGATTCTGTTCACGTACCTGCACCTGGCGCCGCTGCCGCAACTCACCGGCGAATTGCTGAGTGCGAAGGTGAGCGGGGTGGCGTACGAGACGATTCGGGAGAGCGATGGATCGCTGCCGCTGCTGACGCCGATGAGCGAAGTAGCGGGGCGGATGGCGGTCCAGGTGGGCGCCCAATACCTGGAGAAGCCGAATGGCGGGCGGGGCATGCTGCTGGGCGGGGTGCCCGGAGTGGCGCCGGCCCACGTGGTGATCATCGGCGGCGGCATCGTGGGCACCAATGCCGCCAAAATGGCGATGGGCCTGGGCGCGCACGTAACGATCATCGACAAGAGCCTCAACCGCCTGCGCGAGCTGGACGACATCTTCAACGGGCAGGTCGTGACCCTGGCGTCGAATGCCTGGACCATCGGCGAGAATCTGAAAACGGCGGATCTCGTGGTAGGCGCGGTGCTGATACCGGGCGCTTCGGCGCCGAAACTGGTGCGCCGCGAGATGATCGCCAACATGAAGCGCGGCGCGGTGGTGGTGGATGTGGCGATCGATCAGGGCGGATGCTTCGAGACGTCGCGCGCCACGACTCACACCGAGCCCATCTACTTCGTGGACGGCGTGCTGCACTACTGCGTGTCGAACATGCCGGCCGCAGTGCCGCACACATCCACCTTCGCGCTGACCAACGCCACCTTCCCCTACCTGCTGGAGCTGGCGAATCGCGGCCTGGAGCCGGCATGCGAGCGCCTCCCTGCGCTGCGCGAGGGTGTAAACACCTATGACGGCTGCATTACTCACGCCGGAGTGGCGCAATCCCAGGGCCGGCAGTGGCGGGAATTGGCCAGCGTAAGTTGATCGCCGCGCGGCCGCCCCAGTGCGGGCTGAACCTCGGAGGAATCCGGCGCCCTCAGGCGACCGGAAATCCGCACCAGTCCAGCATGAAATCTTGAAAATCCGAACAAACGGACGATATGCACCTTGTAGGGCCAAAGGCGCCGATGCGTCGTGGCATGTCCGTGAAGACGAATGGCCGAGTCTTACCTCAATTCGGAACATCGGGATGGCTCTCTCCTGGCGTACCTCACCGCCGAGGCGGACTTGGATCAGATCCTTCGCCTGATCTCGGGAATCTATATCTACCCCTTGCTGTTCGTCATTCTGGCCGTCTCCACGCCCTTCCGTGTCGAGCATCCGGTGCTGTTCTTCACCTCCGCACTCATCTCTCTGGCGGCGATGGCGATGCGGGTGGTATTCATCCGGTTTCGTGAAACCCTCGCCGGCAACACCTGGCTTCTGTCCTGGCTGCTCAACTGGAACGTCTGCATGACTTCCGGAATCTCCGGGTTCGTATACGTGTCCATGCTCCGTTTCTATGGCTTCGAGAGCTGGTCGTTTGCGGTCACCATGCAGTGGATCGTGGGCATTGCTTCGGGATCCACCATCTCATTTACACCGACGTCCCGGCTGTTGAGGTTTCACATCGTTCTCCTGTTGGGACCGGCGCTCGGCGCCGGAATGCTCACGGGCGGCGTCAAAGGATGGACATTCGCGTTCTCTACCCTGCTTTTAGGAGCATTTCTGATCCTCCAGGGCCATCGCCTGCACAGGGTGTATTGGGAGCAACTGCGCGACCGGGCGCTTAAAGACGCAAGAACCTGTGAACTGGAGCAGGCCAAGAAAGACGCCGAAGCCGCCAAACTGGCCGCCGAAGCCGCCAACCGCGCCAAGAGCGAATTTCTGGCCAGGATGAGCCACGAAATCCGTACCCCGATGAACGGCATCATCGGGATGACCGAAATCGCGCTGGACACGGAACTCTCCGAGGAACAACGTGAGTACCTGACTACGGTCCGGACATCCGGCGAGTCCCTGCTCGTGGTCATCAATGACATTCTGGACTTTTCCAGGATTGAAGCCGGCAAGCTCGTACTGGATTCCGCCCCCTTCGATCTGAACGAACTCCTGACGTCTGTCATGCGCATGATGGCCGTCCCGGTACATCACAAGGGGTTGGAACTGCTGTATGAGAACCAGGTGGAAATGTCCGGAACCCTGGTTGGAGACGCCGGAAGATTGCGCCAGGTTCTCGTAAACCTGCTCGGCAACGCCGTGAAGTTCACGGAGTCGGGCGAGGTGCGGCTGGCAGTGTCTCGCGTCAGCCAATCCGCCAACTCCACCACCCTGCAATTCTCGGTCTGTGACACGGGTATTGGAATTTCGCCGGAGTGGCTGGACCGGATCTTTCAAGCGTTCGTACAGGCCGACGGCTCTCCCAGCCGCAGATTTGCCGGTACGGGACTGGGGTTGGCAATCTCATCGAGGCTGGTCGACCTCCTGGGCGGCCGCCTCTGGGTTGACAGCCAGGTGGGACAAGGCAGCACGTTTCATTTCACCGCGGAATTCACGACGCTTGCGGATCGCGCCGGGAGGCGCACGGCAGTGCCATCCAGGCTGAACGGACTGCCCGTTCTGGTAGTGGATGACAGCCCCACCAATCGGCGGATCTTGCGGGAGATGCTGACGCGCTGTCAAATGCAACCCGTGCTCGCCGAATCCGGCGCGCACGCCATGGAGATCATACGCCAGCGTGCGTCTACAGGGGAGCGCTTCGCCCTGACGCTCGTGGACTCTCAAATGCCCGGCATGGACGGATTCACCCTGGCCCGCCAGATTCGTGAAGACCGCGGGCTGGCCGGCCCAGACATCATGATGCTGAGTTCCCTCGAGCTCAGGTCGATCGACCCCGAGCTCCGGGAGGGCGGCGCATACCTTGTGAAGCCGGTGACCCAGGAGAGTCTGCTCAACGTGATCTCGAAAGCACTCGGAGAGCGTAACGATCCCCCCGCGACACCTCGCGCCACGATTGTTGCGGCCGCCGAACGGCCCCTGCGTCTGCTGCTTGCCGAAGATAACCCGGTCAATCAGAGAGTCGCTATGCGGCTGCTGGAGAAGCAGGGGCATTCGGTGGTGGTCGCCTCTACCGGTGCGGAAGCTCTCGAAATCTACAGCCGCGAAAAGTTCGACGTGGTCCTGATGGATGTGCAGATGCCCGTCATGGACGGCTACGACGCTACCCGGGCCATCCGGCTCAGCGAGCGGGGAACCGGCCGGCATGTCCCTGTCGTGGCGCTCACGGCGCACGCGTTGAAGGGCGACCGGGACACTTGCCTGGAAGCCGGAATGGACGACTACCTGAGCAAACCAATCCACGCCCGAGACCTGCACGAGGTACTGGCTCGATGGAGCAACCGGCCGGAGTCCGCTGATTGCGAATTGGCAGAGGAGAGGCGAGGATGAACCAAGCGTGTGGCTATATGAAGCCCCGTGCACGAAGGCGGACCCCACACGGGTAGCGCATTGGCCTCTGGCTCCTCAGCGCCGCTACCTGGTTCTTCCTTGACGCCGCGCTGTTTGTTACCTGGGCAACTGGAACGGAACACGCCGCTCGCGGTTCAACTGCAGGCTCAAGTCGCGATCGATCGTGTCCATAGCCACCTGCTTTTCCTCATGCTGCAAGGTCACATAGTGCAGCGTGCTGCCATCCACCCAGTACGACGCAGCCGCCCGGATCACCCCGTCCTTGAACGCAATCAGATAAATCGGTGAGGATGCGACCCCGCTCGCGCCCGGCCCGATCTCCTGACCATACTGATCGTACTCGTGCATCACCGGGTTGGCCCGTTCCACATACACCGGGGCCGACGCCGTCTGCTGCGGTGGATACACTACCGACACGCTGGGCGTGCTGTAATATGCCGGATAGCTGTAGCCGGGATAGCTGGACGCATAAGGGTAGTCCCAATAATCTCCGTACGAATACCCCGGCCAGTAGCCGCCGAAGCCGAACCCCCAGGCCGGATAGCCATAATAAGGCCAATACCCGCTGTAGTAGCCGCCGTATCCGCCATAGCCGCGGAATCCACGCACACCGACAACTCCACCCCGGAAACCGCCGAACCCGCCAACTCCACCACGGAAACCGCCGAATCCGTTGTTGCCGCCCCGGAATCCTCCGCCGAAACCGCCACCGCCGCGGAACCCTCCGCCGCCCATGCCGCCTCGCATCCCACCGCCGCCCATACCGCCGCGCACGCCGCCGCCGCCCACACCCCCACGTTGCGCCGGCGCGGTGCCCACCACCACAAGACCACACAACACAACCTGTACCAGGACCCTCATTTGGCACCTCCTCTACTTCGAAGCTTACTCCCCCAACACCCGACCCGCAAGACCCCGGCATCTGCTACTATCAGACGTCAATCGCTATGGCCTTCCAACTCTTCTCCAGCGCGTTCGCCGAAGGCGGATGGATTCCCGAGTTGTACACCTGCCAGGGCGCCGACCTTTCGCCCTCGCTCGAATGGAGCGGTGGGCCGCCCGAGACCCGCAGCTTCGCTTTGATCGTCGAAGACCCGGACGCTCCCTCCGGGACCTGGTGTCACTGGCTGTTATACGATATCCCCGCGAAAATCCACGACTTGGCTCAGGGCTACAAGCCCGGCCGGCTGGGCGTCAGCGGGGCCAACGATTTCGGCAAAGAAGGGTATGGCGGTCCCTGCCCTCCCCGCGGAGGCGCGCACCGCTACTTCTTCAAGCTGCACGCCCTCGACGTGCACACCCTCGGACTTCCCGCCGGGGTCAGGCGCGCCGAACTCCAGCAGGCCGTGCAGGGGCACGCGCTCGCCGGCGCCCAATACATGGGTCGCTACCAGCGCAAATAGTGCGGCCGGCCACGCTCGGATGATCTACACCTGTTACGAAATGATCCGCGATTGCCGCGCGGGCCGGGCGGAGGGCTGGTCTTACCTGATCGCCAACTATGTCACGGTGATGCGCCAATTGCTCGCCCACTACGGCGCGGATGATCCGGCGCGGCTGGACCGGCTGCTGGTCTCGCTGCACGATCCCGCTTCGAGCCTGTTCCAGTCGCTCGATCCCGCGCCCGAGCGCCCGTTCCTCGCCGCGTTGCGCCAGCACGCGCTGGCGCAGATCGACATCCCGCCGCCGGGCATCGAGATCGATCTGCCGGCGCTGGCCGCCGCCCTGGAACCGCTGACGCTGGTCGAAAAGCAAGCCGTGTGGCTGGAGACGATGGACTATGACGCCGGCCGCGCCGGAGCCATGTTGCGCATGTCTCCGGCGACCATCCAGACCGTGCGGGCCCGCGCGGGCGACCTCGTCCGCGCCCGCGTGGATGCCTGGCGTTCCACTCTGCTCGCTGAAAACGGACTGGCGCTGGGACGGGCCGCGGCGGCCTCCCGCACCGCCGAGTGTCTCCCCTCCCACGCCTTTCTCGATGTCCTGGACGGCCGCGCCACGTGGCGCGGGCGCCAGGAGTTGGAGCGTCACGTCACCGCCTGCTGGCACTGCATCGATCATTTCTGCCGCCTCATCGAAGTCGCCGGGCTGGTTCGCGACAACCGCCCCTTGAGCGAGGCCGATGCCGCGCCGTACCGCGCGCTGCTGGGCATCCCGGCGCCCAAGACCGGATTCTGGAAGCGGCTCACCCGCGCCGGCACCGAGCCGGCGAGCCCGGCCTATTTCCACGTCACCAGCAACTGCGCTAGTGCTTAATAGCGTTAATACTTGAGAGTACCGGTTTGTGCGGCCGCCTTTTCATGCCGCCAACCTGGTTCCTTCAGCCCTGGAAAGGTCCAGACGGTCGCGGAGGAATTTCACAAGGATTACGGTTTTTGCGGCAGTTGCGAGAAATTCCGGAAGGGTACTGCGGAGGGCAATGGCCACGACCTGTTCCGAGGGGGCCAGCCCTCCCCGAACCGTACGGATCCAGGAACCAAAGGAAAGCCATACTAACTTCGGTTCCATCGCCGAGAGGATCTGAAGCAGGGACTTGTGGTGCAGGTACTGGTTACCGCTGACACGCCGTAGGGGAGTCATGGCCACCATCCAGAAGTGATACGCATAAGCGCCGATGACCCGGATGGCCTGCTTGAAGGACACTTCAATCTTGAATCGCAAGCCATAGAGGCGGATGATCTCGAGGGGAGAGAGGGTCAGATCGGTGCTCATCAGCAGGATGGCGCCGCGAAGGGGATGGAGCACCACGACGAAGCGGACGAGGATGCCGACAGGGCGCCACAATAGGTCGGCGGTGCGGAAGCGGAGGATCACATTCTTCTCGCCATAGACGGGGCTGGGCGCCTGCTGGAGTTGGGCAGACTGTTTCAACAGCGCGGCAACCTTGATCTTCCTGCCGTACTTCTTCGGCCTGCCGCGACGCCGTCGCCGGTTGGGAGGCGGGAGTGATGCCGGGAAGAAAGCCACGCTGTTGCTCTTGACCCGGGTGACCAGATGGTGGCCTTTGGCGAGCAACCGACGAGCGATCTTGCCGGAGGCATAGTACGCATCGGCCACGAAGTAGCAGGGCTCTTTCAGGCGGAGCGAATCGAGCAGCAGGATCATCTTGTCGAGGAGGGTCCGGTGGTCGCGGTTGGAAAAGACCGTGCCTTCGTGGATGCGACAAGCCAAAGGCAAGGCGAATACGCTGGACAAGGCTTGGGCGAGCACGGCGACCGCCTGGCAGGAGTGGCCGAAGATGAACTCCGGCTTGTTGTTGGAGTCCGATTCTTGATGGAGTTTTTTGACTCCCGGCATTTTGCGTCCGGCCTTGGCGACCTTGATGCCGTCGGCGACGAGGACGGGCCTGCCGTTGACGCGTAGGATGCCGGGGTGGACGCGGAAGACCAGAGCGCACCAGGCAAGGGTGAGCTTGTTCAGATCCAGGGCTTGGCTATGGAAGAAGTCCAGGAGTCGGTCGTAGCAGGCCGGCTCCAATCCCAGGGCGCGCACGATACTGGTGACGCCCAGTAGATCCTTGCGAACGGTGAAACCGGCCAGGCAGAGCGCCATCCAGAGGAAGGTTCGGGTCCGGGCGCAGGCGGACCGCAAACCGCACACCAAATTCCACCAGTGACTCCAGAGCATGAGCGGCCTCCTGGCCGGGTGGTGCGAAGCATCGGCATTTATGGCTTGACGATAAGCCGCTGTATAGTATAGCATATCTATGCTATACTATCGATGTAAAAGGAGGCATCATGAGCCAGAAACGGATTCAGCAGATCGAGCGAAGGATTGATCGCATCAAGACGGCGCTATTGGAGATCGGGCCGATGCGCCCGGGCTCACTGACCCGTCAGTACAAGGATCCCCAACACCACGCCGGAGCCTATTGGCAGATCAGCTATACGCGTCGGATGAAGAGCCGCACCGAGTACGTCCGTCGGGAATGGGTGAAGGATCTCCGCCGCCAAATCGCGAGTCACAAGCGGTTCAAGAATCTGGTCGAACAGTTGATCGACCTGAGTATCGAGCACTCACGACTGACCATGCAGGTTGCCGAGCCCAAGGCTACCTAACGCGTGCGAACTCGGTACTCTCAAGGTTAATACATATATGTATTAAAATGTTTGGGAGATGCCCAGACACGCACCCGAATTGGAATGTTCTGTCGAAGACAAGGCAAGCTTGGTGGCCCTCGCGAATAGCCGGACAGCGGAGGCACACGCTGTGGAGCGTGCGCGGATCATTCTGGCTTGTTTGGAGGGCAAGGAGATTCAGCAGGTCGCTCGGCAACTGAGCGTCTCTGTCGCACCGTTTCCAAATGGCGCCAGCGCTTCTCCCTGTGGGGGCTGAGAGGACTACGCGACCAGCTGCGGCCGGGTAAGCCGGTCAGATATGACACAGCGTTTTGTAAACGGGTGCTGGCCACGCTGGAGGAGGCACCGCCCCCCGGC
This sequence comes from Bryobacterales bacterium, assembly GCA_963719195.1. Classification (GTDB taxonomy): domain Bacteria; phylum Acidobacteriota; class Terriglobia; order Bryobacterales; family Bryobacteraceae; genus DASQZT01. The sequence continues at coordinate 288,446 of CAVRBB010000003.1, forward strand.
ATGTCCCACTGGGACGGACCGGCGGTGGCGGAGAAACTCGACGCCAGCGTTCACGCCGTCTGGCGCGTCTTGCGCCGCGAAGGATCTATCTGCAAAGACGGCGTAGTTGGTGCGTGAGTACCGACCAGGAGTTCGCTCCCAAGGCCGCTGAAGTGGTGGGGTTGTATCTAAGCCCGCCGGTGAACGCCGTGGTGCTGAGCGTGGACGAAAAACCGAGCATACAGGCAATCGAGCGGGCCTCGGGCTATGTAGAGACCGACAGCGGCAAGGTGGTGCGTGGGCTGAAGAGCACTTACCAGCGGCATGGGACGCTGAATCTGTTTGCCGCCCTCGAGGTCGGCACTGGCCAGGTTAAGACGAAGTTTACGGAGTATAAGAAGCGGGAGGATTTTCGCAGCTTCCTGGATGACGTGCTGGCCGACCAACCGCAGGGCAAGGAGATCCACGTCATTCTTGATAACTACTCTCCTCACAAAGGAAACGGCGATTGGCTAGCGAAGTTCGAGGGGCGGGTCCAGTTTCATTTCACGCCGACTTCGGCTAGTACTACTGGGTCATAAATATGTGTTACTCAAGTTGGGCCGCTTCACTCCGAAGGGCTGCCAGTATTGAGTTTCACGGTTCACAGCGCCGGCTGGCAGGAACGCGAATTTGGCCGCTCCGTCAGCCACCCGAAAGCCCGGCCAGCGCGCGTTTAACAAGTTTTATGACCCAGTAGTGCTAGCAGCCTGTGGTAATAGTCACTGGTTTCACGGCGGAACCTGACCTCCAAAGAGCGACACATTTAGAGGCGCTACACACGCATTGCTGCGGCCTTCCTGGAGGTTTGGGTACCCGCGATTTCCGGGCTGGCACGATGATTTCGGCCGCGACTGACTGCGTGTGGCTCTCATCCTGGACAAATCGACATGAATGTGCTAGAACAGAATGCCAAGCTTGGCCTAATGTCAGGAGGTGTGATGCCCAAGATGGTGATTGAGGTTCCGGAGGAGTTTGCGGAAGTGGGAAAGGCGATGGTGGAGCATCTGGCGGCCCTGCAGCGGACGGTGTCCCTCGGTGGCGGGAAAGCGGTGGATTATGCGGAAATGGAACAGGCGATGGCAGAAAGTGCGGGACGCACGGAGTTGGCCGGCCAGCGCGCCATTCTACAGAGCTTGGACATGGACCTTCCTGCGGTGATCATCGGAGGGGTGCGCTACACGCGGGTGGGACGGTGCGAGGCGCCCTACCACACGATGGTGGGTTCAGTCTCCGTCGAGAGGTCGTTGTACCGTCAGTCGGGCGAGCGTGGGGGGCAACCGGGCGGCCGGGTAGTGGATGCGGTGCGCCTGCGGGCCGGCGTGGTGGAGGACGGCTGGCTGCCCCAGGCGGCGCGGGCGATGGCCCATGCGGTGCAGCAAGGCCCGTCGCGGGAAGCGGAAGCGAGCGCGCGCGAGTTTGGCCGGCTACCGTATTCGCGCGCCAGTTTCGAGCGGGTGGCCCCCCTGGTCGGGGCTCTGGCCGTTGCGGATCACCAGGACATGGAAGACGCCCTGATCGATGCCGTGGAGGTGCCGGAGGAGGCCGGCTCGATTAGTGTGTCTCTGGATCGGGTCAGTGTGCCGATGGAGGAACCGCGGCGGCGGCCGGCGGGGCGGCCGAAAAAGGGCGCGCCGAAGAAGCCGGTGGAACGGAACTTTCGCATGGCCTATTGCGGTACGGTGACGCTGCACGATGCAAACGGAGTGGGACGGCACACGATTCGCTATGGATGCATGCCGGAGGGAGATCTCACCGGTTTGCGCGACCGTCTGGTTGCCGATGTCGCGACGCTGCGCAGCAAGAAACCGGATTTGAAGATTGAGCTACTCTGCGACGGGGCTCCGGAGATGTGGAATGTGTTAGACGAGGGCTTCGTCGCCAAGTTCGGTAACGATCTCTACCGCCTGGTGGATCTGCACCACCTCATGGAGAAGCTTGGGGCCGCCGCCCGCGCCATCGAGGATGCCACGGGGGCCGACCAAAAGCTCCGGCGATGGAAGATGAGCCGGCTGAACCGCGCGAGTGCGGCAAGCGGCATTCTGGAGGAGTTGACCGCCTCGGGCAGGGATGAGGGTGTCGGCACGGATCACCCCGTCCATGCGGCCATCACCTATCTCCAAAGTCACAGCGCCGACGCCGATCGTATGAACTACGCTCGGGCGCGCCGACTAGGCTTGGCGCTTGGCACTGGCAACGTCGAGGCAACCTGCAAGAGTCTCTTCGAAACCCGCATGAAGCGCTGCGGCGCACGGTGGAAGGAGGAGACGGGTCAGCACATCGTGCAGTTACGCGCCCTCGCCCTGAGTGATCGATGGGGCCCTGCAATTGCTCTAACTCTTCGCCCGCTACGAAAGTCTGTCCGCGCGGCTTGACCGTCATGTCAATGTCCAGTATGAGAGCCACACCCTCGGGATTAGTAAGTCGACCTGAGAGGATCGCCAACTCGAGGCGGTGGCTGCGTCCACGCTAATGATCTTGAACATCGAGTCTGGCCCCGTGGAGGAAGGGGACAAAGATTTCCCTGATAACTACAACGCATGGATTCGGAAATAGTCTGCTTCGACGCCGATGCAACGCGGACCCAAGCCTGCTTGTTGAGGTCGCAAAATGTATCAGCCTGTACTTGTCTCGGATTTCCAAACAGAGTGACTCCAGCGAATTCAAAGATCGGGGACTCCTAACCGCAGCCATACTGCGAATAGTCGGCAAATTGCCATACCCGCTTAGGCTTCTCGTGCAAGAGGACCTCAGCGCGATTCCGGGATTCCAAGAGGGCATGTTCCGTGTGTTCAAGGTCGAAGGCTTAGCTTTCGAGGCCGCCTCGTACATGAGACAGGTCGCTTCGGCTCTTAGTAACGGCAGCGCTAAGGCTCAGGCGCTTCGAACTAAAGAGGACGTTGTAGTCCGCCGGCTCCCAAACGGCAGATCGGATGCGATCGATGTTGAAAGACCGCTGCGGAGAGAGGTCTACCGCCTGCGTAATACCCTATGGGGAGTCTTGCTGGAATCCCCCTTGGAAAGAGAGGCAGTCTTGAGGCACGACAGCCGACTTTTTGACGCGGAGCCCGAGGAATTCGAACGGCTACTCCGGTCGATCTGCACCACAGAGGATCCGTTCGGCAGGTTTGAGACGGCTGCGGCAGCGGCGAGATGTAGCCTGCCTTTCTTTTACGACGGGCTAGAGCGCCGGATCCAACTCAAAGCCCCTGACGGAAGCAGACCTAATGCCTGACACAGGAACGGGTTTTTTCCGGTACTACGGCGTTAGCGAGGAATCCGCCCGTGATGCGGCGACGCTGATCGGGACGAAATCTATTGAAATTGAAACGCGCGTAGGCCCAGTTCAGGCAGCGGTCCGGTTTGCCGTTCTCCCTGTATCGCTTCCGGCCACGATTGAGGCCGGATTTCGGAACGCCGCGCCGGACCAAGAGAAAGAATTCCTCCACGCCCTGCTACGGGCGGGACCCTCTCCGCGCTCTCCGGTCGGGGCTGGTAGTAGTAGGTCGAGCGTGGCAACCCCAGCAGTTCGCATTGCCGTTGGACGCTCAGATCGGGATGTTGCGGATCGATCCATAGTCGGCGTTTTTCAAGTGATAAGTCCAGCTCTTTTTTGGAGAAAGTCCAACTCCACTTTCAACTGGCCGATCTGCTTGTAGAGTTCGTCCTTCTCCGCGTCGGCCGGTTGGCGGATCTGCTCGCGACCGTTGCCGAACACATCCGGCAAACCGGCCAGAGCCTGTCTCTTCCAGCCGCCAACTTGCGTCGGATGGACGCCAAACATCTGGGCGATCTGGGTGGTCGTCTTCTGGGCCTTGATCGCCTCGATGGCGACCTTGGCCTTCAGGCTGGGCGGGTGATTCTTGCGCGTTCGGGGCATTGACTCTCCTTCATTTTCAATGCCGCCCACCATCTAAGAAAAGGAAAATTTCTGTCCAAAAAATGGGGTCCATTACAGACTCCCCGCCCAATGGAGCAGCGGAGCCTCGCGGCTCCGCGACGAATGGAACAGCACAGCTTTGCTCCTCAGCCTCGGAATGACGGCGGGCGCTTCCAGCGTGGCAGTGAGGGTCACGGGCGCGGGCGTTAGTCCGCAAGTCCCCCGCGTTCGGCTGTACGGTAATGACCCTGAAGGGCGATGAATCTGGAACTACCGCCGCGCTCCAATGATGGCGATGGGACCACGGCGCCAGAAGCATTCCGGGTGTTCAAAACCGCCTTGTTCCATGGCTCGTAATTCCTCGTGCACAGAAAAGTACGTGTCCTCGGCAGCCCAGTCATTGAGGTTCTGATAGGCTTGGTCCAGCGAAAAACCGTGCCCAGCCATAAACGTGGCCCACTGATCCCGTAGCTAGCTTAGCTACTTTCTGGCGCAAAATTCGTTTTCTGGATGTGGACCGAGCACCGACGCACGGTGTCAAAAATGGCAAACCGCCCGACGGTCGTCCCGCCGGGCAGTCAAGTAGTTGATTTTGGTTTACTTCGGAAAATCAGTTTTTGCGTTCGGCTAACACCTTTCCGAGGTGGTGGAGATTGTCTGCAATAACGCCCAGCCCGACCCACCGCTTCATGCCGGCATCGCCTCGATAGATACACCGTCGAAGGCCGTGTCGCCGCTTCAACACGCTGATGCGGCCCTCGCAGCCGGTCCGCCATTTCTGGCCTTGCTTGAACCAGCGCTTCTTCTGCTCGCGCTTCCGCTCGGCGCTTTTAGTGGAGCGATTCGGAATGCACACCCGCTTCACACCCCTGTCGTGCGCAGCGGTTTCATTCCTGGCTGAGTAGAATGCCGCATCGCCCGCTACCAACCGGGGAGTGCAGCCCAGCCTTTTCTCATGCGCGTCAAGGCCCGGGATCACTAACTCTGAGTCACTGGGCCGCTTTTCATAGACGGCATAGTCGGTGATGATCTGATTCTCGCCTTCCTGGATTTTGACCATCTTGCCAAACTCGGTAGGTTTGCTCGCCTTGCCTTTGCGAATGATTTCGGTGGTGGGCTCGAAGATACTCACTAACTTTTCGGCAACATGGGTGTCGCCGCCGAAGATCCGCTGTTTGGCTTGCCGCATCACCTGCTGGACTCTCGGCACAAAGGTTTCCAGTTCTTTGCGCAGCCCTTCGAGGGCCGCCTGCTGCATCACGTCCGCCGATCGTTTCACCCCTTGGACAATTTCGCCGGAAAATCGTTTGGCCTGACCAACCACGCGCCCTACCGTGGACAACAGCTTCTCGTATCCCTGCTGCAAACGCTCCCGGTTCGGTCCGCCCTTGGTGCGCGCTACGCGCCCGATTTCCAGAATGCAAAACTTCACGCTCCGGCTCCGGTCACGGAGTTTGGCGCCCTGCTGCCCGGCGATTTCCGCAATCCGCTTCATCGCGCGGATCAGAACCCGCACTCCATCGCCCAGCAGATTGCTGTCCGTCGGGTAGTGGATATTAGTCTCTACCACCGTGGTATCCAGGCGCATCTTGCGTCCTTTCACCACCTGGTTTTCTTGGGCGATCTCCACCACTCGTTCATGGATCTTCTCCACTGCTTCCGGCCCCAGCGCCAATCCCCAGCGGCCCATGGTTTTGGAATCCGGTGCTTTGGATGCTCCCACGCGGGTGAAGTCGCGATACACGAGATTCGCCCGAACTTCACGTTCCAACACGTCGTAGCTCCAGTTGCGAATGTGCTTCAGGAGCAGTAGCCTCATCGCCACTTCCGCCGGGGTGCCTCGTCGCCCGCGGGTGCGGCTTTTGGGACTGCGCTTTGCCAGAGCCTCATACACAGTCGAGACCAGTTGCTCGTCCTCCAGCACCCGGTCGGCATGCGTCATCCAGTCCTCTCGCAAGTCCGTCACTTCCTCCGCGATGAGACCTTCGCCGAAGTGAAGTTGCTGCCGGCGCGCCTCAATCATGAGAGTTGCTCCGCCCCGCGGCCGGGGTGCGTGACTTCTTCTCCTGCTGCCATTGCTTTCGCAGTTGGTCGCGGTTTAATTCGGCCAGCGAGCAGCCGATTTCCCAAAAGGCTGCCCACGCCTGTTGCGCCTGGCGTGCGGTTTCGGCGTGCTCCGGGGGAACATACAAAGAGCGGCTCTTTCCATCCTCTCGATAGGTGATGTACAGATGAGGCCCATGAAGGCGTTTGGGATCACGATTGCAGATGCAATTGGGATTGCCGCAGCGGCGGGAGGTCTCGGAAAGGCCTCCCTGGACCATGATTTCAGTGGCGCGAAGGAGTCGTTTGATGAGTCCCTGCTTCTTAAGCATAGCTTAATATTAAGATACGCTTGTCTCATATGGCCGTCAAGAGAAAAATGACATGAACGGTCAAAAATGTTTCGGCGGGCCGATTTGTGCGTTCTTGCAGCGCCCAGTCGCGGCAGCCGTTGGATCGAAACGCTTTAACCGCTCATTTTTGCGCCGGAAAGTAGTCTAGTACTACTGGGTCATAAAAGAACATTCTGATGTAGAATTGTCTTGTGGGTTCACGCCTCTCTGCGCCAGGCCCACAAGAGAAACGCTTCGCGGCATATATAGAGGGCCTGGCGATAGCCGCGGGGCACGAAGACCGGCACACACCTTTGAAGAACTACTGCAAGGCGTTGCTATTACCCGGTGAACGCAAGAGTATTGAGCCGATGGCGGCCCGCCTGGATCCGGGGAACGTGCAGCCGACGCGTCAGTCACTGCACCATTTGGTAGCCAAGGCGCCTTGGAGCGACGAAGCACTGCTCGATGAAGTGCGCAACCATGTGTTACCAGCGATGCAGAAGCAAGGGCCAGTGGTGGCCTGGATCGTAGATGACACCGGCTTTCCGAAGAAAGGCACGCATTCGGTGGGGGTCGCACGTCAGTACTGCGGACAAGTAGGGAAGCAAGAGAACTGTCGGGTAGCGGTGAGTCTGTCAGTGGCGACGTGGAGTTCCAGCCTGCCGATCGCCTATCGCATCTATCTGCCCAAGGAATGGGCCGAGGATGCGGAGCGGCGGGAAAAGACGGAAGTGCCCAAAGAGGTTGAGTTTCAAACCAAGCCGGCCATCGCGCTGGATCAGATCCGTGCGGCGGTAGCGGCCAACCTGGACCGTGGGGTAATTCTGGCTGACGCGGCTTACGGCATCAACACCGAATTTCGCGACGGAATCACCGAACTCAACCTGAAATATGTGGTGGGCGTGCAAAGCTCGATGACGGTCTGGGAGTCCGGCAAGCAGCCTTTGCCTGCCAAGCCCCGCCGAAAAATGGGACGACCTCCGCGGCTTTTGCAACGGACCACGGACCATCAACCCGTCGCCGTGAAGCAGTTAGCGATGAGTCTGCCCTCCACCGCCTTCAAAGAAATCACTTGGCGTGAAGGCACAGACCGGAAGTTGCAATCACGCTTTGCCGCCGTTCGCGTACGTCCTGCTCATCGGGATTACGAGAAAGCGGAACCACACCAGGAGGAATGGTTGCTGATCGAGTGGCCGCGAGCGGAGAAAGAGCCATCCAAATATTGGGTATCGACGCTGCCGCCCACTACCAAACTCAAAGCTTTGGTCAAGATGGCCAAACACCGCTGGATCATCGAACGGGACTATGAGGAGTTGAAACAAGAACTAGGGCTGGGGCATTTTGAAGGCCGCAACTGGCGTGGGTTCCACCACCACGCGACGCTATGTATCGCAGCTTATGGGTTCCTGGTGGCCGAGCGGAACCGTTTTTCCCCCTCGGCCCGTGCCGGTCATCTGGGATTCGCCGCCCTGGGGCCGCCGCCGGGCTTCCGGCCCCGCGGATCGCCGCGCACGCCCCGAAAGACATAATCCGCACTCCATCGCGACGCTGCGCATCATTCTGGCGCGGGTGTTGCTCCGGCAACTGCCTCACTGCCCTTTTTGCGGGTTGTCTCCGGACTGAGCGTTGGCATCGAAATCAATTTCATCAAGGCAGGTTTGCCGCGGTGAGCGTGGCTCGGTGTGCCAGGCATCAGCGCGCAACTCGACCTGGCTGAGTTTCTCCACGGCGAGGCAGCGCCAGCCGCCCATGGCTTCTGACGCCACCGCCAAGCCGCTGTTGCTGCTTCCTCCAAACTGATAACACAACACACGGAGTCGGCCGGACTTCTGTCCTAACACATGGGGACAAAGCAGGCGCGGTAAGCCATCATAAACTGCCGCCACCGGCTGCCTGCAAGCAGCCGCCCGGCGAAGGAGTAAATAAATCTCCCTCACGGTTTGCTCCCTGTCAGGCTGCGGAGTCATACCTCCTCAGAATACGCCCCTCGGGAGAGGGCGAATCCGACTCGTATTTTATGACCCAGTAGTACTAGGAGCCCGTGGTAATAGTCAGTCGCGGCCGAAATCATCGTGCCAGCCCGAAAATCGGGGGTACCCAAACCTCCAGGAAGGCCGCAGCAATGCGTGTGTAGCGCCTCTAAATGTGTCGCTCTTTGGAGGTCAGGTTCCGCCGTGAAACCAGTGACTATTACTACAGGCTGCTAGTACTACTGGGTCATAAATATGTGTTACTCAAGTTGGGCCGCTTCACTCCGAAGGGCTGCCAGTATTGAGTTTCACGGTTCACAGCGCCGGCTGGCAGGAACGCGAATTTGGCCGCTCCGTCAGCCACCCGAAAGCCCGGCCAGCGCGCGTTTAACAAGTTTTATGACCCAGTAGTACTAGGAGAAACCACATGCCGAAACATAGAATGAGGGGTATGAAACAAAGTGTTCCCAAGTCGGTTGACGAGTACATTGCCGCGCAGCCCGAGGCGGTGCGGCCGAAGCTCGAACAGGTGCGCGCCGCGATTAGAAGGGCCGTTCCGGAGGCGGTGGAAGGCATCGGGTATCGAATGCCCGGATACAAGTTGCATGGAAAGCCGATGCTGTATTTCGCCGGCTTCAAGGAACACTATTCCCTGTTTGCCGCATCGGGGACGTTCTTCACGGCGCTCGAAGATGAACTTAGAGGCTATGAGCTGCGAAAGGGGACGGTCCATTTCCCACTCACCAAGCCGGTTCCGGTGAAGCTCATCGGCCGGATTGCGACGCTCCGTGCGGCTGGGATCACTGCCACGGCGAAAAAACCGCTGCTGGGCCAGGAGAAAGAAAGGCGCAAGTCGGCGCACTAGGAGACAGCGCGCCCCGCCCGTGCGACGCCGTGGCTGCGAGGCAGTGACCTGCCGGAACGGCGTATCTGGAGCACGTCATCCGACCGGCAATTCGGTGGTATGCCTTCTCGGCCATGTGGATTCTTTCCGGATTGGTGACGATCCGCCCGTCGGAAACTGTGTGCCGGGCAACGGAGCGGGCAGCAGTAAGATAGGGCATGCCAAGAGTCAACTATTTTGCCATTCCCGCCGACGTTCCCGACAGGGCGATTAACTTCTACCGCGAAGTGTTTGGATGGCGATTCGAAGAAGGCTGGGAATATGACACGCCGCAGGGCCGACAAACATATTGGCGCGTGATCACTGATGACGGCGGCTCTGCGGGCATCAACGGTGGGCTCACTCGACGTGAATACCCCGGCCAACCAATTAGCGTCGGAATCGAAGTTCCGGTAGTCGATGCCTGCACAGATCTTGTCGAGAAATGCGGCGGGAAGATTTTGGTGGGTAGAGTTGACCTACCTGGTGTGGCTTGGTTTGCTGTGTGTCAGGACTCGGAAGGTAACACCTTCGCAATATTCCAGCCCGATCCGGCCGCGGCCTAAACCGACGACCACAACAAAGCGCCCCTTCGCTCTGGATGGATCGCGCGACTCGGAAACTGGGGGCGAGTTTCGACTTGCCGAATAATCCTAAGTTCCTTTGTCCCCCACCCGTATCCCATCAATCGCCGTCGTCAGGTACTTACGTCAACTCCGGCGGACCCGAAACGATAAGGGCGCTTGCGCCTGGGGATCCGCCTTCTTCCACATGAGCCGCTTGTGGTGAGCAGTGCCGATTCGCGATGAGTGCCGAAAAGTCGGCCGAGTCGGCAACAGCAAACGACGAGTCGTCGTCCGGCAGCCGCGGAAGGCCGCGCTGACCGGCTGTTGGGGAAGCGCGAACCTGTCCCGCGAATGATCCAGCGGCCCGCGCTCCCTCTTCTGCCTCAGATGGCAGCGCCCCCGGAAACGAAGATCGTCTCGCCTGTGATCCAGCGCGCATCATCCGACGCGAGGAACGACACTGGAGGCGCGATATCTTCCGGTTTTCCGGCGCGGCCGAGCGGCGTGTTGGCAATCGCCCCCTTCTCGAAATCGCTTCCCGCGATCCCAGCCGCCTGAAGGCCTTCAGTAAACACCAGCCCCGGGTTGATGGCATTCACGCGAATCTTGCAGACCGCGAGTTCCTTAGCCAGAGCCTTCGTGATTGTGTCTACGGCGCCCTTGGTGGATGCGTACAACGACGCCGCGGGCGGAGCCAGAGCGCTCACCACCGAACTGATGTTGATCACGCTGCCACCCTCGCTCGGGAAGTACGGAAGAGCGGCTTTTGTCGTAAGCAGGAGGCCCAGCACATTCGTGTCGTACTGGCGCCTGTATTCGTCCACCGTCATCTCCTCCAGCGAGCCGAACCCGTACACGCCGGCGTTGTTCACCAATATGTCCACTTTGCCGTCTTGTGTGCGCGAAACGCAAGAAGCCAGAGCGGGCCGTTCAAAGACTGGACAACCGGCTCACGTACGCATCCAGCACATCGCGCCGCAGGCTGATATAGGCGAATTTTCCGTCCCGCTCCACATGGACCAGCCCGGCGCTCTCCAACTCTCTCAGATGGTGGGATATCGTAGCGGGAGCGAGCCCTAACCAGTCGCGCACACAGGAACAGGTCGGCGCTTTCTTCGATGCCGCGATCCTCTGCAGCATTTCAAACCGTTTCGGATCCGCAAGCGCCCTGCTGATTAGTGCAAACTGGCGGGCATCGAGCTTCCATTCACGAGCACCCATCGCACCTCAATCGTATCGCCCCGTTATGGTCTTGCGCGTCACGGAAGCGTCGGCGGGCTGGGCGAGCGCCAGCGCGGTCGGATGAAGAACGGAAAGTCGCCTTGGCAACGGCCATAACCGAGTCGCGGCAATTGGCTGCCTGAAGGCCAAACCGCTGCACTCAATGTGGCGCGGGGCGCTGCCGGCGCCCCCGGAGACCTTGTCCGCCACGCGCGTCGCGCTCAAAGTGCCAGCTTGCCCCTGTACATCATGTCTTTCAGCGGAAACTTGACCGACAGGTGAAACGGGCCAAACCGGCTCTCCAGCGTTACCAGTTTATCCGCCACCGTGATCGGGTCCGCGACCCTCGAGAAAAAGAGCAGCACCTCGTTCACCGCATTCCCCGAGCCCGTGAACAGGTGGGCACACGGAATGTCGGGTTTGTCCTTGCGCCCCAGCCGGCTGCCTTCCTTGATCGCTTGCAGCAGCCCTTCGTTCGGATTGGGTGCGGCCTCTTCTCCCGGCTTGGCCTTCGGAGGCGGCATCAACGGCAGCCCCCGCAGCCGGATCACGTAAAACTGCCCGGTCAATTCCGGCACTTCCGGCCCGCCCGCGAGGCGCACCGGTTTCGCGCTCTCCCATCGCGCCAGCACCCGGAACTCCACCGGATGGCCTGGATCGGGGTTCGGAACCGGTGGCACCGGCTCGCCGATCGGCACGCTGCGCACACCCCCGGGCGGGATCCCCGGCCTCACGTCCGGCATGTCGCCGCCCGGCCTCCCGTTGTTCCCATAGCCTGGGGTTGTGCGCTGCTCCTGTTCCACCTCCATGCGCGCGAAACCTTCCCGCGCCCACGGCGATTGGCCGAGGAGAACCTGCTTCTCACGGTTGCTCCAACTGGTGGGGTCTTTGCTGTCCCAGAACTCTCTACGCGCCGCCCGCAGGGCGAGACACGCCGGCCACATCGTCGCGGCCCGCAACCATTGCCTTCGCGTTCGGATCACTGCTTCTATCCTACCGTCGCCGCCACAATCCGAGTAGTTTCACCGCTACGGATTGGTCCCCGGTCGTGTCGCCTGACCCCTCCGCCGTCCGCCCGAATCGCTCGTGCTACGTTCGAACCAGGTGTTCTCGAGTGAGAAAAGGTGGGCCGTACAATCATGCCCGTCGCTCACCGATCCGCTTTGAGGATCACGCCCGTTGCCGACATCTGCCGAGCACAGGCATAGATCCTCCCCGACGCCCTACCTCCCACGTCCCCCTTGATTCGCCGGCACCTCATACCCATCCCCCTCGCACCTCCGCAACCTCTCCGCCGCCGACTCCGCCGTCAGGTCCCGCTGCGGCGCCGCCAGCATCTCATATCCACCAGAAATTTCCGCACCGTGGCCGACCGCAGCAGCGGCGGGTAAAAATGCAGATGCAGGTGCCACTCCTCGTGCATCGCCCCGTCGGTGCCCCAGGTGGACCACCATGGAATAGGGAAACGGCACCCGGAAGAGCCGGTCGTAGGGATTTCAGAGGCTAAGCCGCAATCGAAGGGATGTAGTGCATTCGGCAGTCCTCACGGCGGGAGCCTCGTGACACGGTCAATCGGTAGGGACCAAAAGGATGGTTCTTACTATGCTGAGCGACCAGGGAGGATCTGTCGCTCAGAACGCCGGATTCGGGACACTGCCTGCCAAAGTCCGAGAAGGCAAACCGTCAACTTGGATGCCGAGGACGGCGTTTCGCGAGATCCACGGCACAACCCGGCTTCCACATGAACCAATACCGGAGCTTTCTCCGAGTAGCGTAATCCGCTCACAGCGTGGCCTGCTGATGAGGACGTAGAGCAGCATGGTATCCATCCTGCGCACGGCAACCAGGAGCGGTACTCGCCGGGTAGGCGGTTTCACCACTCCCACCGTCCGCCCTTGTTGTCAGCCCTTGCTGTTGACATGTGGCTGGGCAAGCGCTAGGCTATACCTAGCTAGATATGCCAAAGAGCCAGAATGACAAATTGCAGGGCACCTTGACGCTCCTTGTCTTGCGTGCCTTAGCCGCCCGCGGGCCGCTCCACGGGTATGGAGTATGTGAGCACATTCGCTCCGTGTCTGATGAGCTTCTGCAAGTGGAAGAAGGGTCCCTGTATCCGGCGCTCCATCGAATGGAGGAGGATGGTTGGGTCTCTTCCAAGTGGGTCATTACTGATAAGGGGCGCAAAGCGAGGGTCTACGCCCTCAGCGCCCTCGGCAAGAAGCAGCTTGCGAACGAGCAGGAGAGTTGGGCTCGGCTGACGCGCGGAGTTACCCGAGTGTTGCGCTACTCCTGACCCTCAAAAGCCGAATATGTCATGGTACCTGCGATTGCGCAATGTGTTCCGCTCCCAGCGGCTCAACGGCGAGCTCGATACGGAGTTCGGGTTTCACTTGGCTGAGACGGTAGACCGACTCGTCAGCGAGGGAATGTCGCGGGGAGACGCCTTACGGCAGGCGCGGCTGCGATTCGGAAACTACGTGGCGCAAAAGGAGAGGACACCGAGATATGATTGTCGCTACATGGCTGGCGGCAACACGCGCCGACCTCATCTATGGCGTGCGTTAAATGCGGTCGCGGCCCGGGTTTGCCTTTGTAGCTGTGATGTCGCTCGCATTGGGTATCGGCGCGAACACGGCCATATTTCAGCTCGTGAATGCGTCGCCTGAAAATGCTGCCGGTTCAGGATCCGCAGCAACTGGTTTCCGTCGATTTCGCGAAGGCTCCGCCCGAAGCGGTTGGTAGTCCAGTCGTAGCGCGAATTTCACCTACTCGCAATGGGAGCAAATTCGTGCACAGCAGCAGGCGTTCAGCGGAGTTCTGGCCTGGAGCGCTGCGCGATTCAATCTCGCCACGGGCGGTGAGCCGCGATTTGCCGAGGGCCTGTACGTCAGCGGAGGGTTCTTCCGCCATCTCGGAGTTCGCGCGATGCTCGGGCGCACGCTTACCGAGGAAGATGACAGCGCAGTGTGCCCTGTCGGAGCCGTGCTCAGCTACGCGTTCTGGCAGCGGGAATTCGGAGGCGATCGAGAAATCCTGGGGCGACAGGTAAGCCTGGATGGTTATCCAATCCCGGTGATCGGAGTCACGGCGCCTTCCTTCTTTGGCGTCGAGGTGGGCAACCGCTACGATGTCGCTATCCCGCTCTGTGCTGATCGCGTACTCAAAAAGGGGCGCATCGGCGGGCCGTCGAACTGGTGGTTGTCAATCTTGGGACGGCTGAAACCCGGATGGACAGCCCAAAGCGCCACGGCGCACCTCCGTGTGATTTCGCCTGTCATCATGCAGGCTACCCTCCCACCGGAATACAAACCGGATTTCGCCAAGCGCTATCTCGCTAATAAACTGGTCGCCACGGAAGCAGGCTCTGGCATCTCCAGCCTCCGGTCGGATTACGAGCGTCCGCTATGGTTGCTGATGGCGACCACCGGCCTGGTTCTCATCATTGCCTGCGCCAACCTGGCAAACCTGCTCCTCGCTCGCGCTACGGTGGCGTTCTTCAACCGAGCCGCTCCAGGCTATTTTCAAACGATGGGTACGCGTCTGCTTGCTGGTCGCGGGTTCAACGACCGTGACACGCTCTCGTCGCCGAAAGTAGCGATTGTGAACGAAAAGTTCGCACCCGCCATCGTGAGTTGAACCCCACGGTCGCATTCTGTCCGGTCACGCTCGCCGGGCCTTTGTTGTTCCGCATCGGTTCCGCGGCCGGTCCACCGGCGTCCGACCACTCCCGGCGCATGCGTGTGGTATTCTTCGCGTCTAGGAGAATGCGTCTATGTGCCACTACTCGATACGTTTCTTCGCCCTTTGCGTACTCGCCACGGGCTTGGCCGCGTGGGCTTCGGCACAGAACCTGGTTTACACGGCCAACCCGCCTCGCGTCCTGGTCACGGTTACGAACGTGTCGCCCTTGGGACTCCCGAAGTGCCAAACGAGCGATCCAACCGTGCCGACACCCGGGATCTTGTACTGCTACACGCCGGGTTACGTTTGGACGGCCTACAACATCCTGCCGGTGCTTCAAAGCGGGAACTTCGGTCAGGGTCAGACCATCGTAATCGTCGACGCGTTTGGAAGCCCGACGATCCGGCAGGACCTCCAGGCATTCCATAATGCATTCTTCGGGCCCGGTTTCCCGGCGCCGGATTTCGAAGTCGTGTGTCCGATGGGGTGCCCGGCCTTCAACCCGCGGAACGTTCCTCAGGATCAAGTGGGCTGGAGCTTCGAGACGTCGCTCGACGTCGAGTGGGCGCATGCGATTGCGCCGTTGGCGAAGATCAAGTTGGTTGTTGCTCCCACCGCGCACGGTGAGACCATCAACAACGCGGTCGCATATGCGGTGGCGCATTATCCCGGCAGTGTCATCTCGCAGAGCTTCGGCATCCCGGAAGCTGCGTTTCGGGGTAACAATAGCCAGTTCCGACAGGCGCACGCCAACTACGCCGCTGCCGTGCAGCGCGGCATCACGGTGCTGGCATCATCCGGCGACTCGGGAGCTACGAACGGAGCTTACCCGATGGCGAACGCGGGATATCCCGCATCGGATCCGTACGTGACGTCGGTCGGGGGCACGGAGGGTCTTCCGCTCGGCAACCTCGCAGCTTTGTCCGGAGATTGCACGCCGCCGGCTACGGCCGCCTGCGCGCCGACGGCCTACGGAGCCGAACAGGTGTGGAACGAAGCATGGATTCAGTTGGCCGGCGGCGGCGCCGTGAGCGCGTTCTTCCCTCAACCGTCCTATCAAAGCGGGTTCGCCTTCAGTGGGCGCGCCGTGCCCGATGTAGCTTACAACGCGGCGGTTGATGGCGGTGTGCTGATCGCGTATTCTGCCCTCGGTCCGTCGGCCGCGGGATTCTATATTATCGGCGGCACCAGCGCGGGAGCGCCGCAGTGGGCCGCCATCTTCGCCCTCGCCAATACGGCCCGGGCGGCGATGGCGAAAGCGCCGATCGGTTTCGCCAACCCCGCTCTGTACTCCATCGCAATGAGCACGGCGTATTCGTCGGCCTTCCACGATATCCAGGTTGGGAACAACATGCTGGTCGGCACTGTAGTGGGATTCACCGCCGGGCTGGGGTTCGATCTCGCTACAGGCTGGGGAACGCCGAATGTCGGCAACCTGGTGGCCGATCTCGTTGCTCGGCCGTAGACCCGCGTGTCCGGCCGACTATTTCTCTCCGCCAGGTGCCGCCACAGAGCCCGGCACGGAATCGGGAGTGAACGATCCGGTGGAAGGACGGGACAGACCCCGAACCCGAGTGGATGGTCGCCCATTCGGACGAAGCTGACTTTCCACGACCGGATTAATCTCCGCAGGTCGATGATCGCATCACGCAGGACACCCTTGTACCCGGCGACGGCGGGAGGATTGAATGGATCGTGCCGAGTCGGAGCGGGTGGTGGTTCGGGATCGCGATCCGCTAGTGGGTCGGCTCGGAGGTTTCCAGGATAATGTGACGGCCGATTTGTTCACCTTGGTGTACCGCCACCTCCGGCACAGGATGTCCGCGAGAAGCAAGCCGGAGACGTCGCGAGGGATCTTCATGCCACCGACAGGATCTCGTCGCGCACGAGTGGAGGCGAATTCGACGAGGGCGCGGCCGATCAAAGAAGAACGCGGAGGTCGCTTCAAGCACGTTCTTCCGCAACTCGTCCCACGTGTCGCCCTCGGTAAAGATGCTCTCCGTGAGGCATTCGGCGCAATACCCACCGTCGGACTCCTGGGTGACCTCGAACACCAGTTCAGGCATACATCCCCTGTGATGCAACCCCTTGACATTCTACCGGTGGAAGTGTAGGCTTTCCCTAGAATGTCTACTGATCGCATCGAGCTCCTCCAAGGTACGCTGGATCTGCTGATTTTGCGGACGCTGCTGACGGGGTCGGCCCATGGCTACGCCATTGCCCGAGCCATCGAACAGAACTCCGATGATGTTTTGCAGATCGAGCAGGGCTCGCTCTACCCGGCGCTGCACCGGCTGATCAAGCGCGGCTGGATCACAGCGCAGGACGGCCTTTCCGAAACCAAGCGCCTGGCCAAGTTCTACCGGCTCACGCCAACAGGGCGGAGGCAACTCGTGGTGGAAACCGGAAAATGGGAGAAACTGGCGGGCGCGATTGCACGGATCCTGCGGCCGGCCGAGGAGGGGAAGCCATGAACCTCCGGCGGCGGATGGAGGACGGCCTCGCGCGCGACATCCAGGACCACATCGAGCTGGCCACGCGGGAGAACATGGAGCGCGGCATGGCGCCGGCCGAGGCGCGCTTTGCGGCTCTGCGGAAATTCGGCAACGTGGGGCGGGTGACCGAAGAGACATACGCCGTCTGGCACTGGATGGCGATCGATCGCCTGCGCCAGGACGTGCGCTACACGCTCCGTGGTCTGAGCCGCAATCCCGGCTTCGCGGCGATGGCGATCCTGACTCTGGCGCTCGGGATCGGCATGAACACCGCGGTATTCAGCGTAGTGAACGCGGTGCTGTTGCGTCCGCTGCCCTACCCCGACGCCAACCGGCTGGTCTGGGTCGCCAACCGCATCGAGCGCTTTCACCTGGAAGCAGTGGGAGGGCCGGATTTCCTGGACTGGAAGGAGCAAGCCCGGTCGTTCGACCGGCTCGCCGGCTACAGTTACGGCGGGGTGACGCTCGGCTCCGGCGCCGATGCGGAACAGATCGGAGTGGCGTCGATCTCACCGGATTTTGCGTGGATTACCGGCGCGCGGCCCGAAGCGGGTCGTCTGTTCGCGCCCGGGGATCGCCACGCGCTCCTGCTGACCCACAAACTATTCGAGCGGAGATTCGGAGGCGATCCCTCCGCCGTGGGGCGGACGGTGATGCTGGACCGCGTCCCGTACACGATCGCGGGAGTGCTGTCGGAGGGCTTCCAGTTTACCCTTCCGACGGATGCCGATTCGCATGACATCGAGGCACTGCGCCCGTCTGACGTGATTCCGCAGAACCAGACGCGCGGCGGACGCATGTCGATCCTGAACGTGGTCGGACGGCTCAAGCCGGGCGTCACCGTCAGCCAAGCATACGCCGAGCTCGACACGATCCAGCGCAACATGTGGCGGGACGACCGCAGCGGCTTTTACAAATTCATGAAGCTCGTAGTGGTGCCGCTCCAGGACCGGCTGGTCGGCAATTCGCGGCGCGCGCTCCTGGTGCTGTTGGGCGCCGTGGGTTGTGTATTGCTGATCGCGTGCGTGAACATCGCCAATCTGCTGCTGGCGCGGGCCACGGTGCGCCAGCGGGAGATCGCGGTACGGGCGGCGATCGGCGCAGGGCGGGGCCGCATGATCGCGCAGGTGATGACGGAAGGGATGGTGCTGGCACTCGCGGGCGTCAGTGTCGGCCTGCTTCTCGCGCGATTCGCGCTGGCGGCGGTGGTGCGCCTGGGCGCGCAGGCGGTGCCGCGGCTTGGCGAAACCACGATCGATCCGCGCGTCCTTGGGCTTACCCTGCTGGTCGCTTGCGGCACGGGCCTTCTTGTTGGCCTGGGTCCGGCGCTATCGCTCAGCCGGGCCAACCTGGCGGAGGTACTGAAGGAGGGCGGCAGGACGTCGTCCGGCGGGTCGGCGCCTTTGCAGGCACATCGCATTCTGACGGCCGGTGAAGTCGCTCTGGCGGTCGTGCTCCTGACAGGCGCGGGCCTGCTGCTGCGCAGTTTCTGGCGCATGAACGCGCGACCGGCGGGGTTCGCACCGGACCGGACGGTCAGCATGAGAGTCTCCCTCGGGCGTAGAGAGGCGGCAGATGAAGTGCTGGCCCGGGTTGCCGCAGTGCCGGGAGTGGAAGCTTGCGGGCTGAGCAATGCCCGGATGCGCGGCTTCGTCGAGGCCGAAGGCATTCAGTTTCCTCCGAACCAGGTCCCGCAGACGGTGTTCCACACGGTTTCGACCGGGTATTTCGGCGCTATCGGGATGCGCTTGGTCGAAGGGCGATGGCTCACCGATCACGAGTCCGAGCCCGTTGCCATGGTGAACGAGTCGTTCGCGCGGAGGGTCTTCGGCGATGCCAATCCGATCGGCCGCCGCATCCGGACCGGCTCCGGCGGCATGAATATCGACCAGGGCGGAGCCGCGATGCCGCGGGACACGATGGCCGCGATTGTCGGGGTCGTCGCGGACCTCCGCTACACGAAACTTGACGAAGAGGCGGGCGCGGAGGTGTATGCTCCGTATCGACAGGCGAACGCACTGCGGGATGTCGATGTGATTCTGCGGGCCGAACGCAGCCCGATGACGGTGGCCGCGGCAGCGCGCCGCACAGTGGCGGCGATCGACCCGACCCGTCCGGTCTACGATCTGCAAACGCTGGAGCAGGCGCTGGCGGATTCGATCTCGCCGCGCCGCTTCAACCTGCTGCTGCTCGGCATCTTCGCGGGAGCCGCGCTGCTGTTGGCGCTGGTGGGGATCTACGGGGTGATGTCGTACACGGTGACGCAACGGACGCACGAGGTCGGAGTCCGGATGGCGCTGGGGGCCGGCCGGCAGCAAGTGGTGCGGATGATCGTGCGGCAAGGCTTGCTGGTGGCGGCGGCCGGCATGAGTGCAGGCGTGGCGGCAGCGCTGGCGTTGGCAGGCGTGATTCGCGGCATGTTGTACGAGGTGGCGCCATCCGATCCGTGGACGTTTGCGGCTGTGTGCGGCATTCTGTCAGCGGCCGTGGCTGCCGCGTGCTGGGTACCGGCGCGCCGGGCGGCCGGCGTGGATCCGATGGTGGCCCTCCGCTACGAATAGAGAACCTGCTATGCCGCCGTCTCCTTCTTCTTAATCTCGACAACTTTCCCCGTGCGCTTATCGTTTTGCTCGAAACCAAGTTTCCGGTGCGACTGCCGCGAGGAGTTTTCTCTCATCGACCGACAAGAGCTTCGTAACGGGTCTAAGAGTGCAGTGGCCCTTGCCATTCAACAGTCAGCAGCACACGTTCGTCGCGGCCGGGATTTCGCCTCGCATTTACGGCCAGGCCCGTAACGGGCCACAGTCCGAGATGGCGATGATGCGTCAACAGCACTTTGGTTTCAGGTTCCAATTCTGTCGGCGCGGTGGCCGCCAGAAGCAGTGTATTGTACGGGTTCCAGCAACAACCTCGCCGCTGTGGAGAGTTCCCTCGGTATGAAGTACTCACCGCCTGCGCTCAGCGGAAGGCGATGCCCGTCGATAATCAGCGTATAGCATCCTTGCTTGAGAGTACCGAGTTCGCACGCGTTAGGTAGCCTTGGGCTCGGCAACCTGCATGGTCAGTCGTGAGTGCTCGATACTCAGGTCGATCAACTGTTCGACCAGATTCTTGAACCGCTTGTGACTCGCGATTTGGCGGCGGAGATCCTTCACCCATTCCCGGCGGACGTACTCGGTGCGGCTCTTCATCCGACGCGTATAGCTGATCTGCCAATAGGCTCCGGCGTGGTGTTGGGGATCCTTGTACTGACGGGTCAGTGAGCCCGGGCGCATCGGCCCGATCTCCAATAGCGCCGTCTTGATGCGATCAATCCTTCGCTCGATCTGCTGAATCCGTTTCTGGCTCATGATGCCTCCTTTTACATCGATAGTATAGCATAGATATGCTATACTATACAGCGACTTATCGTCAAGCCATAAATGCCGATGCTTCGCACCACCCGGCCAGGAGGCCGCTCATGCTCTGGAGTCACTGGTGGAATTTGGTGTGCGGTTTGCGGTCCGCCTGCGCCCGGACCCGAACCTTCCTCTGGATGGCGCTCTGCCTGGCCGGTTTCACCGTTCGCAAGGATCTACTGGGCGTCACCAGTATCGTGCGCGCCCTGGGATTGGAGCCGGCCTGCTACGACCGACTCCTGGACTTCTTCCATAGCCAAGCCCTGGATCTGAACAAGCTCACCCTTGCCTGGTGCGCTCTGGTCTTCCGCGTCCACCCCGGCATCCTACGCGTCAACGGCAGGCCCGTCCTCGTCGCCGACGGCATCAAGGTCGCCAAGGCCGGACGCAAAATGCCGGGAGTCAAAAAACTCCATCCAGAATCGGACTCCAACAACAAGCCGGAGTTCATCTTCGGCCACTCCTGCCAGGCGGTCGCCGTGCTCGCCCAAGCCTTGTCCAGCGTATTCGCCTTGCCTTTGGCTTGTCGCATCCACGAAGGCACGGTCTTTTCCAACCGCGACCACCGGACCCTCCTCGACAAGATGATCCTGCTGCTCGATTCGCTCCGCCTGAAAGAGCCCTGCTACTTCGTGGCCAATGCGTACTATGCCTCCGGCAAGATCGCTCGTGGGTTGCTCGCCAAAGGCCACCATCTGGTCACCCGGGTCAAGAGCAACAGCGTGGCTTTCTTCCCGGCATCACTCCCGCCTCCCAACCGGCGACGGCGTCGCGGCAGGCCGAAGAAGTACGGCAGGAAGATCAAGGTTGCCGCGCTGTTGAAACAGTCTGCCCAACTCCAGCAGGCGCCCAGCCCCGTCTATGGCGAGAAGAATGTGATCCTCCGCTTCCGCACCGCCGACCTATTGTGGCGCCCTGTCGGCATCCTCGTCCGCTTCGTCGTGGTGCTCCATCCCCTTCGCGGCGCCATCCTGCTGATGAGCACCGACCTGACCCTCTCTCCCCTCGAGATCATCCGCCTCTATGGCTTGCGATTCAAGATTGAAGTGTCCTTCAAGCAGGCCATCCGGGTCATCGGCGCTTATGCGTATCACTTCTGGATGGTGGCCATGACTCCCCTACGGCGTGTCAGCGGTAACCAGTACCTGCACCACAAGTCCGAGGACTACCGCAATGCCGTCCGCCGAAAGATCGCGGCCTATCATCGCCACATCCAACTCGGACTCATCGCCTAGGGCCTGCTTCAGATCCTCTCGGCGATGGAACCGAAGTTAGTATGGCTTTCCTTTGGTTCCTGGATCCGTACGGTTCGGGGAGGGCTGGCCCCCTCGGAACAGGTCGTGGCCATTGCCCTCCGCAGTACCCTTCCGGAATTTCTCGCCACTGCCGCAAAAACCGTAATCCTTGTGAAATTCCTCCGCGACCGTCTGGACCTTTCCAGGGCTGAAGGAACCAGGTTGGCGGCATGAAAAGGCGGCCGCACAAACCGGTACTCTCAAGATCCTTGCACAACCACCATGTATTCGTCGTAATCATGGGCGTGCGCACTCGAGAGTGCTGTTTGATTGCAGGTCCATAATGCCATCTGGCTCCCGTCCGCCCCGTCGAAGACGTACCCGTCTACTCCTGGTGTTGCTTGGGCTGTAGTGGCGATCCTGTTTGCAGCATGCTGCATGAACTCGGGAAACTTGTCCATGGCTGTTAATTGTCGCAGGTTAGACCACTTGGCCGTATCACGCCCGTCTCGCCATCTGACGCAGCTCCATGTATGACCAGCCGGCCAAGATCAGCAACGGCGACTTCTCGCTCATATGGATCGCTTCCGGTTTGCCGACGATCCACTCGGAGCGATACCTGAACGCTACGGCGTTATCACGAGCCGTCTCATATCTGCGACGTGGGCGTCATGCGTCGCGCTTCAAAAGGGGTGAGTCCTGCAACCACGCGATTATGGAAATCAGGCGCAGGCGAGCCAAACGAAGTTGGACGCCTGCTCATAGCCGGGCAGTCGACGCGAAGATCGATGCCTTCATGACCGTTCCACGCTCGCTCCCAGGGCGGCGAGAAGCTGGTCCAACTGCTCGAACTGCTCGCCAGACCAACTTATACTTCCAGAGGCCATTGCATCGTCGAGGGCTTTTTTTGAGGGATAGAGTTCGTGTATAACGACGAGCGTCTCGCCACCCCTTTCTTCGAAGGTCACGGTGGTGACGGGCCCATCCTCATCACCTTCGTCATTCGTCCAGACGAGGCGGGAGCCCGGAGTCACTTCGACGTACCTACCAAAGAATGGCATAGGCTGCTCTGAGGAAGGGTGACTGAACACGAAACGGTACGTGCCCTCCGTACGAACATCGGCCTCGCAGGAAAGGAAGGACGCTCCAAACGACTTCGGTACCCACCACCGCTTGAGCAGTTCGGGTTTGGTCCACGCATCGAAGACAATATGCGCCGGACCGTTGAAGGTTCGAGTCACGACGAGCTCACGCTCGGACTTCCGTTCCACTGTCGTGTCGTACTTTGTGGGGTTGATTTCACTATCTCTTCTTTCGTACATCGGCTTTCTCCTTCTGTTTCAATTCCTCGACAAGCTTGTCCAATTCATCGAAGCGAGCGGCCCAGCGCTGGTGGTACCTCTCGATCCATGCCGCCTCTTCCTCCAGTCCGCGCAGGCCGAGCTTGCAGGTCCGCACGCGCCCGACCTTCTCTGTGGTGACGAGCCCCGCCTGCTCCAAGACGCCGACGTGCTTCTTCATGCCCGTTAGGGTCATGTGAAACTTCTCGGCAAGGTCCGTGATCGAAGCGTCCGCGCGTCCGAGTTGTTCGAGAACGCCGCGTCTGGTGGCATCCGAGAGCGCGGCGAACGAAGCATCGAGGACGGTTCCCGTATACTGAACCATGTGGTTCAGTATACAAAACGGATTGGCGACATGCAAGGGGCTGAGTGCGCGCGGCGCTGCCTACTGCCTTTTATTTCCCAAATCGACACGCGGCCCAGTGTTTACCGACCCCGGGCGGATAACGCGCCAACCGGAAGTTGGGCCGGGTCCCGTCAACTTGGACGAAAAACGCGCGACCGTTCCTTCTGGTGTCGGTACAACCGGGCGCACCGCCAATCCGCGGGTCGGGGACTACACGCTCATGTGGATTGCTCCGCGTTTGCCGACCGTCGATTTGGATTGGTAAACGCTGCGCCGTCAGCGAGGATCTATCCGGGATGGGGTTGCTCCTGCGGCGGGAGTCATCCCGACAGCCCCATCCGGCGCATAAGATCCTTGAATCGCGGCTCGGTTCGAATCTGGTCGAGCCGCGGGTCTGAAAGAATCCAAGCATGCATCGACCGTTCCGAGAAAGCCTTTTCGAACCACTGCAATGCCTTGTCCCGCTCACCGAGACCTTCGTAAACCAGGGCGATAAACTCGGGTGGAACGTACCGGTTTTTCGTGAGCCCAAGCATTTCATCGAGCACCTTTTGACCCTCGGCGTGAGCCCCCGAAACACCTAGCGCGTGCCCCAGATACATCAGCTCAAGTATGCCGTGATAGGGTGCCGCCGCCTCCTTCCGCAAGTCGGCAATCGCTTCTTGCCGGCGCCCCGCCATCAAATGCACGGAATCAAGAATGTATCCTCCATTGAAGTTGGGGACCAACGCTCGCTCTTTCTGGTATTCCGCTTCGGCCTGATCGTACTGGTGGGCAAGGTAATTGAACCATATGGCACCCGCAGCGTATATCCCAGAATGTGGCTCGATCTCATGAGCCCGCAGTCTTTCCCTCACAGCTTCCTGCGTCCGGCTTGTCACGGCCAGATAAAGGGCATAATTGTGGTGGGCGTGTCCATAGTTGGGGCTCAACCCGATTGCCTGCCTGAACGATCGCTCGGCTCCGGTCCAATCCCACTCGTACTGCATTTTTACGTTGGCGATAGCGACCATAGGTTCGACGAGGCTGCCGTCCAGTTGCAGCGCCTTTTCGGCGGCGGCCCGCCCACGTGGACCCGCCTCCTGGCGCGACATTACGCCCCAGTCCGCCAACCTCTCGTATGCGTCCGCCAGCCCGGCCCATGCAGACGCATAGCCCGGATCCTTGTCGATCGCCTCCTCGAAATATACCCGGCTCTTCGTTAAGCTTACTTCTCCGCTCTGTTCCCACAAGTAGCGGCCTTTCCAATAGGCCTCGTGAGCCTCGGGGGCGACGGCGCGCGGTGCGGCCAGCAGGGTCTGCTCCCGCGGAGTCAGTTTGATTTGAATCTCGTGGGAAACGGCCTTTGCCACAGCGTCCTGTAAGGCCAGCACTTCGGCAAGGCTCCCTTCGTATTTCTCCGCCCACAAGTGCCTCTCGGGCGCCACACCGATCAACTGCGCCGTGATCCGAACCTTGCCCTGATCGCGGGTCACGGTGCCCTCGAGCACCGCGTCAACGGTCAGATCATGCGCGATTTGCGATATGGGCTTCTTGGTCCCTTTGTACTGCATGACGGAGGTTCGTGAAACCACGCGCAGGGCGCTGATCTTAGCGAGGTTCGTGATCAGCTCGTCGGTCATGCCGTCGGCGAAGTAATCCTGTTCCGGATCGCGCGAGAGGTTCTCCAGAGGGAGCACGGCCAGCGACTCGATAGGCTTCAAGCCCGTCCATCGAGGGGAGTGATCGAGCCATCTGCCCGCAATCAAGGCCAGCAGCAGCAGCGCGGACAACGCAACCGCGGCTGCTACGCCGCGCATCCACCGGCCGGTCAGCCCGCGTAATCCCGAAGGCGCCGCCGGTTTCGCCATTTGCGGCGGTTCCCAGACCGACATTGGAGCCGAGGACCCCTCGGTCAGGAGCGGCGGACGAGCCACGTCGGCCGAAGGCGCGGACTCCTGGGCAAATTCCTTCGGCTCCAACGCTGCGATAAATCGATACCCACGGCGGGGGATGGTCTCGATGAACCTTGGCCGATCCGCATCATCGCCCAGGGCATCCCGAATCTGCCGGATGGATTTGTTGATGCTATGCTCAAAATCGACAAAAGTATCGGCGCCCCAGATCTTCTGCTGGATCTCCTCTCTTGTGACCAGTTGTCCGGAGGAGCCTGCCAGCAATTCCAGGAGCCGCCATGCCTGAGGCGGCAGTTTTACACGCCGGCCGTCTCGGCGCAACTCCTTGGTCCGCAGGTCAACCTCGAAGGGGGAAAACCTTAGCGTCTCGTGGGAAGGCGTGGCCATTACATCAAATCCCACGTAGAAGTCAGCGGGGCCGCAGTCTGTCGCAATGGGATTGTGTGGAGTTGGCGCCGCATTTGGTAGACGAGAAGGTGGTGGACAGCATCTCGTCCCAGAGTGTCAGGCGCATCCTCATGGATCATCGGCTCAAGCCTTGGCGTCATCATCTATGGCTGTCGCCCAAGGTTCCGCGCGACGCCGCCTTCCGGGATGCGGTGTTGAACCTGAGCGATCTCTACAGCCGCACTCTATCGTCCAACGAAGTGGTGTTGTGCGTGGATGAGAAGACCAATCTGCAGCCCCGCACCCGCAAGGCCAAGACCCTACCGCCCGAACCCGGGATTCCGGTTCGCGTGGAGAGCGAGTATGAACGCAAAGGAGCGCTCCACTTATTCGCGGCCTTCGACACGCGCACCGGCAAGGTGTATCACACCACCGGGGAGCGCAAACGGCAGGTCGAGTTTATCACCTTGCTGGAGAAACTAGAGCGCGAAATCGATCCCTTCGTCACCGCCGTTCACATCGTGCTCGACAACCTGAGGATGCACAAGGGCAAGCTACTAAGCGCCCAAAAGTGACCACCCAATTATGAACGGCTCATGAGGCAGTTTGGGGGTGCCGCGAGGTACCACCCCGGCTGCTGGTACCCGAACGTCACGCCTACGTCCTTGCGTACGGCAACGCACCCGCCCGTCTTCCACTTAGCGATGCGCACGGAACCCACGTGAATTCAATTGACTGCACAGTCACCTCCTGGTCACCCCAAAAGTCACCATCCGGCCCTTTTGCGGTTCGCATACTCCGCGGTAGGCTGCCTTGAGATTGGACGGAAAATCTAATGGATCCATGACGACCTGCACTGAAACCGGAGGTGATCCAGCGGAGTTTATCGGCATATCACAGGCTCGTGGAAACTAATGCCGCCGCTAGTAAGCCACTGAGGCCGGTTGTCCCAAAGTGGTGTTCGCGCAGGAGCAACGATGGGCTTGAATTCTAATAGCTCCTGTAGGTAAACGTGTAACCCAAAACATACAGGAAAGGAAGCGACAATGAAACGAAAAGGTTTTGTCACGAGCATCACCCTCCTCACCTGGGTGCGGTCGCGGGCTTCGTAGGAGTATCTTCGGTATCGGCGGACGACGCGCGAAACGGAAAGCTCAGTATACAGAAGGATTGCACAGGGTTCGCTGGCGAAGCTGGAGGCCATTGCACCGTCACACTCTCCAACTTCGCAAAAATCCCGACCGGCTCCCGCATCTTCTACGACCAAGCGGTGGGCGTTCCGGCGGGCATGCTGGACAGTAACATCGTCCTCGATGCAGGGGGCGGGAACAGGGCGGTCGGCCGTTGCACACTTGATCTTTCGACCGGGCTTGGACTCTGCACGCTGTCGGACGGGACGGGGCAACTGGCCGGGTTCACTTCCCGTGTTCATGTTTCGTATTTGGGCGGGACCCTTTGGGCTTTGAACGGGACGTACAGCTTCAATCCTCTGCCGCCTAGAGGCCGGTGGAGCCGAGCAGATGGCGCCAGAGCCGATCGGAGCGCTTGGTCACTTCGTCTTCGGTGACGAGGAACAGCGTCTTGCTGTCGGCCGCCCAAGCCAGGGGAGTCACGCGCCCGGCGGTGTCCGCGAGCGTCTGGCCCGACCGCAGGTCCTTGACGCGCAGGGTGAACTGGCGGAAACCGGTGTAATCGATGGCGTAGGCAAGCAGGTTCTGGTCGTCGCTGACCGCAAAAGCGCCGAGCCCGACAAACTGGTGACCTTTCGCGAGCTCATTGAGATCGAGGAGGATCTCCTCGGGAGCCTCCCCGCCGCCCTTGCGGCGGCAGTGAATCGGGTACTGCTTGCCTTCTTCGGTGCGGGAGTAGTACAGGTAATCACCACGCTGGACGGGCACGCTGAGATCGGTCTGCTTGATACGGCCCAGCATCTCCGTATAGAGCGCTTCCTGGAACGGTTTCAGGTCCCGGGTCATCTGCTCGGTGTAGGCATTCTCGGCTTCGAGGTACTGAATGACTTTGGGGTTCGTCTTCTCGCGCAGCCAGTAGTAGTTGTCGATCATGATGGCTCCGTGCCGCACCTCACGGTGTTCCGCCGTCGCTGCCACGGGAGGCGCGGGTGCCGGCCGGGTCTGTGCCGCCAGACCGGCCACGGCAATGATGCCTGCAAGAATAACGCGCGGGTTCGCACGCATAGTGCCGATTCTAACCCAGGTGCAGAGGTTCCTCGGCGGCATGCGGCCTGCCCGTGATACCCCGGAATGCCACCTTCAGCAGGGGAGGCGCTACGAGCGTGGTAGCCACCGACATGAACACGATGATGCCGTAGACGCTCTGCGCCATGACACCGAGATTGAGCCCAATCTGGGCTACCACCATCCCGACCTCGCCGCGCGGCACCATCCCCACCCCCACTCGCGCTGCATCGACGCGCCCCATCCCCAGCGCTGCGGCGCCGCAGGCGAGGAACTTGGAGGCGACTGCCGCCAGCAGGATCACCAGGGTCAGGGCCGCGGTGGATCGGGAAGCCAGCGCGGACACGTCCAGGTGCAGTCCCACACCGGCTAGGAAGAACGGCACCAACAGCTCAGTGACTCCATTGGTGAGATCGTGCACCCGCTGATCCACGGTTTCGGAAAGCGCCATCCCGGCGAGGAATGCGCCGACGATGGCGGCAACTCCCGCATACACGGCCAGCAGGGAGAGCGCAAACAGGAGGGTCATGGCCAACGCAAACTCGCCCTCCACGATGTTCAGCTTGCCCCGCACGCGCGGCACGACTTTGCTTGCGGTCCGCGTTCCGAACGTTGCCAAAAACACCGTAAAGCCGATCGCGATGCCGGCGGTCAACACCACGTCCAGGTAACCTACCGATCCCTTGGCAAGACCGCTCACCAATGCCAGCACAATCAGGCCAAGCACGTCATCGATGACCGCGGCGGCAAGGATCACCTTGGCCGCCCGGGTCTGCAACCAGCCGCGCTTGGCCAGCACCTCCGCAGTGATGCCGACGCTGGTCGCCACCATCGCGGCGCCGGTGAAGTAGGCTTCCAGGTTCGGCAGTCCCCACAGGGTGCAGATGCCCCAACCCAGCACGAACGGCAGGATGACCCCTGCCAGGGCCACCAGCAGCGCCGTCCCGCCCACACGAAACAACTCCGCCGCCTTTACATCCAGGCCCACGCGGAACAACAGGAACATGACCCCGAGGTCAGAAAGGATGCGCAGCACCTCGTTGGGCTCCATCCATCCCAGCACGTACGGACCGATGAGGACGCCGGCCAGAATTTCGCCTGCGATTCCGGGCTGGCCGAGCCGCTCGAAGATCTCGGAGAGCAGCTTCGCGGTGGCGAACACCAGCAGCAGGGACAACGGAATGTGCGCGGCGCCAGGCTGAGCCAGGACAAGGCAGAGCATGACCCATTATGAGCACGATCCGGTGTCTCTCGTGACTGGCGTGTGACTCTCGCGTGACTCTCGTTGCGGCCATCGTCCCTTTGAGCTACAGTGCAAAATACTATGCCACGCACCAGCTCCCTTGCCTCGGTTCACATCGATGTGGCCGAAGAGTCGCAGCCGCTTCCGCGCCCCGAGCCGGACACGCCGTTCCGCATTCTGGTTGCCGGAAACTTCAGCGGAGGCGCCAGCCGCATCCGCAAGCCAGTGCAGATTGACCGGGACAATTTCGACGAGGTGCTGGCGCTTTTCGCGCCGGAGCTTCCGCTGGAATTGGCCGGCACGCGCCTGCCGGTTCGCTTCCGCGAATTGGACGATTTCCATCCGGACCGCTTGTTCGCCCGCCTTCCACCCTTTCAGGCCTTGCGCGATTTGCGGCAGCGCGTTTCCGAAGGGCGCGGATTCCCCGCAGCGGCCACTCCTCCCAACGTCTCCGGCGCCGATCTCCTGCGCTCGATGATGGGCGAGACGGGCGGCGGGACGGCTGGATCGGCGGCCGCTCCGGCCCGCAGCGAATGGGACCAGATGCTGCACGACCTCGTGAAACCCTACGCCGAACCGAAGCCCGACCCGCGCAAGCCGCAATACCTGGCCCAAACCGACGCCGCGATTACCGGCGCAATGCGCGGCGTGCTGCACCACCGCGGTTTTCAGGAACTGGAGGCCGCGTGGCGCGGGCTGTTCTTCCTGATCCGCCGCCTGGAGACCGGTGAGACCCTGAAAGTCTACGCGTGGGACATGCCGCAGAGCGCGATTGCCTCCCCGGAAGGAATCGGGGCCCTGCGGCGGGTGGCGGTGGAGGATGCGGTTGGAACTCCCGGCGCCGCCGCGTGGAGCGCGATTGCCGGCATGTACTATTTCGGGCCGAGGGAGGAATCGGCGCTCACGCAGATCGCTGCCATCGCGCACCAGGCTGGCGCACCGTTCCTCTCCGGGGTGGCCGGTGATGTCGTGGGCCTCACGCATGTCTTCGACGACCTGCGCCGCTCCCCGAACGCGCGGTGGATTGGCTTGGCTATGCCCCGGTTCCTGTTGCGCCTCCCGTACGGCGCGGAGACCGAGACCACCGACGCGTTTGCTTTCGAAGAGATGCCCGCTCCCGTGGAACATGAGCGCTACCTGTGGGGCCATCCGGCGGTCGGGTGTGCGTACCTGCTCGGCGATGCGTTCGCGCGCTATGGGTGGGACATGCGTCCAGGGATCGTGAGCCAGATCGACGGCCTGCCGCTGCACGTATACCGGGACGACGGCGAATCGAAGGTGAAGCCCTGCGCGGAGGTTCTGCTGACGGAAGAAGCGGTTGAGATCCTGCTTGATCGCGGCTTCATACCGCTGGTATCCATCAAGGATACGGACCGAGTGCGGCTGGCGCGTTTTCAATCGATCGCACTCCCAGTCCAGCCGCTCGCGGGACCGTGGGCGTAGTGGGGGTTCGCAGGCGCGCCTTCGCGCGCCGGGGGCAGGCCGGGAGGCCTACTCTACTTACTGCAATGGCGCTACGATCAGCGGCTGCGAGGTGGGCTGGTCCGCGCCGCCGGCGTTTTCCAGGGTCACTGCCACCGCGCCGAGCGACCTGGGATCCACACTGCCGCGCTGGATGTGCAGGGCCGTACCGTCGCTTTCGGCCTGGAACTCGCCGGCGCGCGCCGGCCGCGCACCCGCGCCCCTGGGGATCATCCACATCTCGTACGTCTTGCCGGCCGGCGCCGGCGGAAGGTTGGAGGCGATGAGCAGCACGCCACGCGACGGGTTGATGATGATCTTTCCTTTCGGCGGCTGCGGCTGCCCCGCGCCGAAGGAGGTCACCACGGTATCGGATCCATTGAGGATGGCCATCGCTTCGTTGAGGTGGGTGAGCTCGATGGTCTGCCGGCGCAACTGGTCGCGCAACTGCATCGCTTCGTCGGCGAACCGGCGTTCCCGCCCGCCGAAATACACGGCGGCGAACAATGACAGCACCAGAGCCGCCGCCAGGAAGGGCGCCCACCCGAAGCGGCGCTCCTCCACACCCACCGACGCCAGAATGCGCCGCCGGAGTTTGGGCGAGGGCGCCGAAGGAGCCGCCAACCCTCCGAGCACCGCGGTAAGTTCCCTCGCCCGCGTCATCCCGGCCATGCAAGCCTCGCACCCGCGACTCAGGTGCTCGCGGATCTCATCTCTCTCGGGCTCATCGGCGACACCCAACAGGTAAAGTTCATAGTGATCCCGCAGTTGATCGCAGTTCATGCCGGCACCACCGTTCCGAGTTCATCGCGCAGATTCTTCAGCGCCGTCCGTACCCAAGTCTTGACGGTTCCGAGCGGCTGGCCCATGCGCTCGGCCATTTCCGTTTGCGAGAGCCCTTCGAAGTAGGCTAGCTCGATCACCTGCCTTTGGTTCGGCGAGAGTTTCTCCATGGCGGCCTTCACCCTGCGGGCCTTGTCCGAAGTCAGGATGTCCTTCTCCATGTCCGTGTACAGCGCCGGATGGTCGGTTTCCTCGAACTCCACCGAGTTGCGCTCACTGCGTCCGCCGGCGGACCGCAGGTGATCGATGGCGCGGTTGCGCGCCACCGCCAGCATCCACGGCAGGATGGAACCCTTCCGCGCATCGAAGCCTTGTACGCGATTCCAGACGCGGAGGAACGTCTCCTGCACCAGATCCTCCGCGGTTGCGGCGTCGCGGACCACCCGCAGGATGAGCGAATAGACCGCACGGCCGTAGCGATCGTAGAGTTCGGCCAGCGCCTGCGGTTCGCGCCGCTGCATGCGCTCGATGAGCGGCGTGTCGCTTCCAGCCGCGTGGATGGCAAGCCACAGAGGGAGGATCATCATCGTCTTTCGGCCTGTCTACGACTATATACGACGACGACGACGGACCGAGATCTTGGCCGCCGCGCGAAACAGCGCGCCCGTCATCGGCCCGCGCAACGCGAAAGACGTCGAAACACGCGGCGCGTTCATTTTTCTCTTGACTTTCCTTGCGAACAACCTTATATATGAATCACATTGCGATTTTTTCAGTCGCAAAATTTGATGTTTAGGGAGAATCAATCGATGAAGAGCGCAACTAAAAAGGCTGCCCCGAAGAAGAAGGCCCCGGCGAAGAAGAAGAAGTAGTAGCCGGACGTGCCCGAAGAGGGTAGGCAAAGGTTCAATCCAAGGCCCCGGTTTCCGGGGCCTTTTTGATTTTAGGGCCACTCCTTCCGTTTTCCCTACATCCCCTTGCGCTGCGTCATCACCCGGAATGTCTCCCCCATGCCGAACAGCAGGGTTTTGAGTTGCATTCGCCGGCGCAAATCATCTCCAGGCGTGCCCTGTAACACGGAAGCGAACTGATCGCACGCGCCGACGCCAAGCAGGAACTGTGCCAGTGTCTCGAATTTCTCCATGTGCAGTCCGGCGCTCGCGCCGCGCTCCGCGAGCGCGGTGTAGTTCAGGTGCGCGGTGATGTCCCGCTCGCCGGGCTCCGCCAGAACATCCTCTCTCGCGGTATGCCTGCGGTAACCCATCAGGGTGCCGGATGGGAAGCGCACGGCTTCCGCACGCGTGTATCCGTAATCGACAGTGAGCAGATAACCGCGTTCGAGTGCGGCGGCAATCCGCTCCATCCACCGCAGGACTTCGAGACCGGCTTCCGCGACTCGTCCTTCCTCGGGCGGCGGACCGTAGCGGCGGAGGTAGTCGTCCATTTCCGCGCCGCACTCACCCGCGGTAATCCACACGAAGCGGCCGTCCCGGAACCCGACACGGCGCTCGTGGTAAGCGCCGCGCTCAAAAACCGCGACCTCCACCGGAAGCGCGTCGAAGAACTCGTTCGAAAACACAACACCCTGAAACCGGGCGGGCAGGCCGCCGCTATCGATCTCGACTGGAACATAGCGCCACTCCGCGAACGCGCCGGCCATTTCGCGCCGCCCCGCGCCTGGTTCCACCACCGTGAAGTTCTCCGGCCGTCCCATCTGCTCCCAGAGTTGGCGGACGCGAGCGGCCACCAGGGTTCCGTAGACGGGTTGAACCTGCTCGGCGGTGAAGTAGTCGCCTGCTTTGCCGAACGGTTCGCGCGCGCGCCGATAGTAGCCGTGAGCCGGATGGTAGAGTGCCACCTGCATGAAGCGGTGGAAGGACAACGTGCCAACCCGCTCGATTTCCGCGGCGAGCAACTCCCCTGCCGGCGTCATGCGCTGGCGTCCCGCATCTGGGGAGTGCGCAGGAACATCTCAACCAGGTAGTCGTGCATACAGTCGTAGAGGTAGCGCTGGAACGTCCATGGGAACTGCGGGTGCTCGAGGTCACGCGGGTGAACCGGCGCGAAGTAGGTGTGCAACCCGAGTGAGGGGTCTTTGGTGGTGATGACCAGTTCGATCTCACCGTTCCGTTCCCGGGCCGAGAAGCGCAACAGCGCGTGCTCGTAGCGATCGATCTCCGCCTGAACCTTTTCGAGAGGGCTCACCGATTTATGCTAGCGTGAAATCCAGGCATGGGGTTGCCGCAGACGATTCGGGTGAAGCTTAGCTCCGAGGCGGCCGAGTGCATCTCCCTGACTCCCGTGGTGGTGGAGGAGATTCCGCTTCGCGAACTGATCGGGCACATGCTCGGGGTTACCGGCAAGGACGAGTCCCGCATCCGCGAGATCTTGATGCGGGGGTCGCTGGTGAGCGGAGCGTCCCGTTTCCGCTGGCCGGGCTGGGAGGCCGAACTGGAAGCGATACGCGACATCGTCGCGACGTTTCCCGATCCCGACCCGTCGCGCCCTTTCGCAGCGGCTTCCTGCGTCCGCGCGATCCTGCGCGGCGGGCGCCAGCCGATCGAGATCCCCCGCGAAGCGGCGCTACGGAAGGGGCTGTTTCAACGCGTGAACTTCTGGGTCTCCCTGATGGACGTGATCGCAGCGGGCGCCCCGGCCTACGCCGGGTATTCTTACCGCGATCGCGCCGACCGCTACCTCCGCGACCTGTCGCACGCCGAAGGCGAGCGTCTGCGCGCCGCCTCGGGAGCCCTCCATTACAGCACGCTGCGCGAACAAGTCCGCTCGGTAGCATTTACGCAAGCGGAACTGTACGTGACTCGTGGGTAGGCCAAGCCTCCAGTCCTGGCCTGTACAAAGTGTGCCGGGCAAACGCTACTCGTCGTCCGGCAATTCGCCGGTATCTTCGGCCCGGTTCTCGAACTTGGTCTGCGCGTGCAGAAACACCAGGTTCACCGTTCCCACCGGGCCATTGCGCTGCTTGGCGATAATCAACTCGGCGAGCCCGCGCAAGTCCTCGTGGTCTTTCTTGTAAACCTCTTCCCGGAAGATGAAGCCCACCACGTCGGCGTCCTGCTCGATCGAGCCCGACTCGCGCAGGTCGCTGAGCTGTGGCCGATGGTCCCCCTGCCGCGTCTCGACCGCGCGGTTCAACTGCGACAGCACCATCATGGGAACGTTCAGCTCTTTGGCCAGCAGCTTCAATCCACGGGAAAGGGCGCTGACTTCCTGCACGCGGTTCTCGAAGCGTCCCTGCCCGCTCATCAGTTGGAGGTAGTCCACGATGACGAGGCCGATCTTCTCCCGCTCCGTTTTGAGCCGCCGCAACTTGGCGTGCATGTCCATCAGGTGCAGGCCGGGCGTGTCGTCGATGAAGAGGGGCGCTTCCACCAGTTCATGGAGCGCGTGGCTCAGCTTGCGGCGGTCCTCCTGCGACAGGTAGCCCGCGCGGAACCTGGCGCTGTCCACACGCGCCGCCGAACAGAGCATGCGGGTGAGCAGTGATTCCTTGGACATTTCCAGGGAAAACACCGCCACCGTCTGCTTGAGCTTTAGGGCCACGTGCTGGGCGATGTTCAGGGCGAACGCCGTCTTGCCCATGGAGGGCCGCGCCGCCAGGATAAACAGGTCGCCGCCATGCAACCCGCCGGTATACTCGTCCAGCTTGGTGAAGCCGGTGCTGATGCCCTTGATGCGCTTGCTCGGGTCGAGGAAGGCGTTGATGCCTCCGTCGTAGTCTTCGAGGATCTGGCCGGCGTTCACCAGCCCGCTCTTCACCCGCGCCTCGCCCAGTTTGAGCAGGGCATCCTCGGCGCCCGCCAGGATCTCGTCCGGCTCTTCCGAATCGAGCAGGCAGCGGTTGATCATGTGCTGCGAAGTGAGGATGATGCGGCGCAAAACCGCTTTGTCCTTCACGATGCGGATGTAGCTGTCGACATTGGGAAGCTGCGGCAGCCCGTCGTCCAGCGAAACCAGGTAGCTCAGCCCGTCGCAGGCCTCCAGCTCATTGGCCTTCATCAACTCGTTGGCCACCGTGATGCGGTCAATCTTTTCGCCGCGCTCCTGAAGCTCGCCCATACGCCGAAAAATGCGCCGGTGCTTTTCGAGGCTGAAGTCCTCCGCTTCGAGCGTCCCTGCCGCTTGAATGTAGAAGCTGTCGTCGAGCAGGATGGAACCGAGCACAAACCGCTCGGCATCCACATTGGTCGGCAGCCCTTTCTCCGTTGTGCCTTGCCCAGCCATGACGTGAATGACCTAGATTAACGTCGGGAACGCTCCCATCGTGCGGGCAATCTTAGGCCCCCATTTTGAGCCACATAGCCTTTGGATAAAACGTGCCGGAAAATACGGGGCGCGCGAAATTTTCAAGTACCGCCAGATCAACGCTTCAGGCCTCACAAACGCGGCCGTGCAACCTTTATCCACAGGCTTTCTACAGGCCGGAACACTCCCGTCCCTCTATGTTTTATACTCGATAACGCGATCCAGGCCAAGAGTTTTCCTGCCAAGCCCACGGTTTACGCCGGTTCGCGCGCGTGTCAGAACGGGAAGATCTTCTTCAGGTCCTCTCGCGAGGGTTGCCGGCCGTACTCGCAGATCTCGAACGATTGCGCGTAGCGTACTTTCTGTGCCCGCTCGTTGCCGTAGAATTTGACCAGCGTGTCGCGATACCGGTCAGCCTCGGCGGCGTAGCGCCTGGCGAGATTTCTGCGGACCACATCCTGCCGCTTCTGCCGCCCGGCTGGGTCCTCCGGATAGAGTCCGGCGTGTCCATCGGCGCCGCCTTCCTGGATCTGCGATTCCATCACCAGCAGCGCATCGAGGGTCGGTTCGATCACGTCGTCGATGGCCACCGCGACATCGGCCCGGAAGGGATTCGGCCGCTGGAACCGGTCCGACGTGTAGAGGAACACCGGGTTTCTCTTGACGGGCGGCACGTCCGGACAGAAGAAGGGCACCCCCACCATGTACGCCGAGTCCTGAACCAGAATGGACGTGTACCGGTGATCGGGATGATAGTCGTTCGGCCGGTTGGTGATCACCACATCCGCGTTCCACTGCCGGATCAGCCGCGCAATGGTGCGCCGGTTCTCCAGTGTCGGCATGATCTCGCCGTCATGAATGTCCAGTACCTCGGTGGTTACCCCGAGCCGTCTCCCAACTTCCAGGACTTCCTTCTTCCGCCGCTGCGCCAGCGGGCCTCCCGCCATCTGCCAGTGGCCGATATCGCCATTGGTGGCCGAGACGAGCTTCACATGATGCCCCATCCTGGCCCATTTCATCGCCACTCCCGCCCCGCGATATTCCGCATCGTCGGGGTGGGCGCCGAAAATAATGATTCGCAATTTACCGTCATCCGGAAGCTGCGGCGGAAGCGCCGCCTGGGCCAGGGCAACCTGGGGAGGGCGCCCCTTCATGGATGTCCCGATTACCATGCCGAGGGCACAAGCCACGATCATGGCCACAACGAAGACCATACGCGTTTTCATGTCGATTCTCCTCTACACACGGGTTTGTCCGGCTGCGATGTGAAAGCCGAAGCAGTATCCAATTTACACTGTGTGGGCGGCCCGGCATGGCGGGGGCGGAGTGCGGCTTCGGCGCGTGGTTTCGGCGCGTGGGATGACCGGTCATGGCGGGGGCGGAGCGAGTCTTCGGCGCGTGGGCAGGCTGAGGATGGCGAGGGCGGAGTACGGCGTCCGCGCGTGGGAGGGCCTACCGGTCAGGTTTCGGCTCTCTGTGGGATGGGTACGCTCTCAGCGGTCCGGGGCCAGACTCTTCTGGACGCCGGCGCTTCGAATGGGCGGGATCGTGACGGGTTGGCTACCAGCCTGTTCCACCTCGACCGTTACCGTGTGTTGCCCGTGCGGGAGAAGGATGGTCGTGCTTCCCGGGGGAACCGGGAACTCCTTGCCGTCTACATGTACACTCCGCGGCGCGCGGTCCAGGACCGCAATGGCTCGCGCCGAGGACTGGTAGGTGAATTCGATGGTCCCCGCCGATACCACGCTCGCCGACAGCAGGTCCCCGTTGAAGCGCACGACCTGCGGAGCCGCGGCCTTGTCCTGCGCCTGCTCCACGCTGTGCACCCCAGCCGGCAGCCAGACCGTCTCGTCATCGGCCACGGGCCACGGCTTGCCGTCCACGTTCGCCGCGCCTTTCCATGGTATCCCCACGCCCGAGACCGAAGCCACCACCGTCCCCTTCCCGGGCTTCTGTACACGCGCCGCCGGAGCGGCAGCCGATGGCAGCAGGCGCCAGTCGCCGGCACCGAGCGAGCTCTCGAAATACAACGCCACGCGTCCGAAATTGGCGGCCGCATTGTGCACTAACTGCAGCAGCTCCGTCCCGGTCTGCTGCTTGGTGGGGTAAACATTCTGATAGCGGTCGACGATGTTCAAATCGATCGCCAGCCTTTCCCGGTGCGGCGTCAGCGCGCGGTAGCGATCGGCGATATCGTGGTAGCGTGTGGCCGCCAGATGCCAAAGGGTGGCGGGGTCCTCGATCAGGAAGGTGACATTGTGCGCGTCCGCCAGCGGAAGCACGCGGGCCGCGTCCGCCCCGATCGCCTCCCGCATGCCGGTGTCGAAGCGGTCATCCACGTGGGTCAGCACCAGGTCGAGATAGGGCTTCTGCGCGCGCACGGTCTCGAGGTGCGCGATCCACTCTTCCTGCATGCGCCGCGCGAGCTCCGCGCGGTAATCCAGGAACGATTTGCGGAATCCCGCGTCGCGCCGTGCCCCGAAGATCTCGATAGGGTCGAAGCCGTGCAGCTTGCGGAACTCCGCGCGCACGTCGTCGTTCATCGGCGTAAACCGCGAGGGATTGTCGATGCCCTGCAGCGATTCGAAATACAGCTCCGCGAGGTTGATCCCGTCCCAGTCGAAGCGTGCCGCCAGTTGGCTCACGCCTGCCGCCACCGCTCGCTGACAATCGCGATTCTTCAGGTTCATCAGCTTGCGCCAGTCTAGCTGCGCATCCTGAAGCATGGCCGTCTTCTCGCGCCATTCCGGGTGGTCGTCCCAGAATTTCTCGCTGACGTGCGGAAGCTCCAGCCACGCGTACACGAGGATGCCCTCGCGATGGCACGTCTCGATCAGGTGCTCCAGATACGCGTCGCGTTCGGCATCCGGTTCATAGAAGTGCCACGCCGCGACGTGAAGCGCCGCAATTCCCGACTTACGCCATCGCGCCGCGAAGTAGTCGAGATCCACGCGCGAGCGGTACGAAGAATCGAAGAAAGCCCACAGGCGCGACGAGCGGAACGGGGGCTCGAGACCCAACTCGCACAAGTCATCCAGCAGAAACGGGAACCGCTCATAGCCGCGCTCGCCCGGCGGCGCCGCCACCCACAGGACGGCGCCCTCGCCGCTGCGGTACCCGGCTACGATCGGCGCGCCGGTCCAGTGCTCGCGGGCGAAGATCTGCGTTTCCGGCGGCACCTCGAAAACCGGCAGGTCAAGACCCTTCTCCCACACAATCGGCAGGTTGGGGCGGCGCGCGTCGATCAAGCTGGAAACGCGCACCGTGCCGGTATCGCGGCGGAATCCAAACTGCGCCGCCAGCGTGGATTCGCCCTCCAGAATCAGGATGGCGCCCTTTTCCACGCGACTCGGCCAATCCTTCGCCGCCGCCGCGCCCGCGCCGGCAATGAAGATCTGGGATTGCGCGGCCGACTGCTGCTGAAGCCCGATCGCGGACAGGATCTCGGGCCATGACCCCGGCTCCCCGGAAACCACCGTGAAGTATGGTCCGCCCGCGGCGCCGAGTTGGGAGGCCGCCGCGAGCAGGACCGCCGCCATCATGGTGGTCCGGCGCCACGGTGGGGCAGGTCGTTTCGCCTGCCCCAGCGCGATCGGCGCCGGTGTCTCCATCCTCCTACCGTGTAAACGCATACCAGACCCCCGCGCGAAGGTCGTTGAAATACCCGCTCCGCACAAAGTACCGCCCGCGCAGGGCGTCCACCGTGAAATACATCGATTGCGGAAGCAGGTTGCTCGAAAACCGCAGCCCCGCGCCCGTCTCGCCGAAGTTCGCCCATTCCTGCCGCTGGCTGTCGAACACCAGGTTGCCGGCACAGTAAACCTGTGTCCGGAATGTGCGCGGACCCGCGGTGTACCCTGCCCGAACCTGGTTGTACGCCAAAGCCTCGTTCCCGAACCGGCTGATAAACACTCCGTCCACCGCGGCATCCGCGAAAGGACCCGGCGATTCGCCGCGCAGCGTGTGCCCCAATCCGCGCGCGAAAGAGACCCCGCCGCGATAATCCGGCAGCATATGGTGCGTGAGATAGTTGTACGCCGAACCCGCCTCCGCCCAAGCCAGTACTCCGTGCCAGGGTCCCGCCGAGATCCCGACGCCAGGAATTACCGAGCTCTCGGACAAATACTGCGGGATCACGGCCCCGATCGTTTCCCGCGTGTCTCCCACGAACCGCAGGCTGGCATACGCTCTTATCTTCGGCGCCACCCGCAGTTCCGTCTTGATCTGGGCGTAGGAAAAGAGGTCATGCCAGCGCGTCGAAAACATGGGAAATACCCAGGCCGTCGTGCGGACGCGCTGCACCGCGGCGCGCAGGTTCCGCCACGCGCGCTCGGCGTCTTTCGCCACCTTCGGATCGGGGCTCTTGCGCGCCATGTCGAACCAGTAGACGGCGTCGCCGTCCTGGTGCAGCATGTTGTTCGTCCAGCCCAGTTTGAGCATCACCTCGAAGTCCGCCGGATCGGCCTCGTTGGCGGCCTGGAGGTAGCGAAGCGCGTCCTTCAGGTAGCCGGCCTTCAAGCTGCGCTCCGCCATTTCCTTCGGACTGGTGCTCTGGGATACCTGAGGCATGTGGAGGACGGCGCGGACGCGGTTGGCGAGTTCCGGGTCCTTGCCGGCGAGAACGCGGTCGAACAGCGGCTTGGCATCCGTCTCGTCGCCGCGAGCGTGGAGGAGAAATGCGAGCTGCGTCACCGCCAGCAGATCGTCGGGTACTTTTTCCGCAATCTGCCGGAATTCGGTCTCGGCCTCCTCCTGCCGGTTCATCCGCAACAGCAGGTAAGCCAGTTCACGCCGCAGCACCAGGTTCTGCGGATCGAGCTTCAGGGCGCTTTGGAACTCGTATACATAAGGATAGCGGTCGGGCAGCAATCCCCGCGCCAGCTCCGCCGCCCGCGGCTCGCCTCCGCGCGATGCCGCCAGCAACGCCGCCGTGGCATCGTCCGTCCGGCCCAGCGCCTTCCACACCCGCCCCAGGTCCACCAGCACGTACCGCCGGTCCGGCAGCGCGCGCCACGCCTTCTCATAGTGTTCGGCGGCCAGTTCCACTTCGTCCCGCTGTTCCGCCAGGGACGCCAGCTCGAAGTGCGCGCTGAAATCGTTAGCGCCCATCTCGATCGCCTTCTTCCACCGTTGAATCCCCAGGGCCAGGGGCCGGTCGATGTTCTGGAATGCCTGCTCGGCCGTGGCGTCGCCGGTCTGGCGAATACGGTCGAAGATCCGGCGCGCCTCCGCCTTCCGGTTGGCTTCGTTGCACAGGAAGGCGTATTCCATTGCTACCTTGGTGTCCGCCGGATCGATCCGCATGGTTTCGCGAAACTGTTCCATCGCCAGCTCGTTCTCGCCCACTTTGAGGTAGGCATATCCCAGATCCTTGCGTACCGCGGCGCGGTCAGGCGCGATCTCGATCGCCTTGCGGAATGACTGGATCGCCAGATCGTAGTCCTTTATCCGGAGCGCGTCGTATGCCCGGGCAAGAGGTTCATACGCGGGATCGGATGGCTGTGCGCAGGCCATCGAACAGACCGCGAGTAGTACGGCAAAGCGCATATCACCTTAGGGAGATAGTGCGGCTCCTGCGAGGATTCTCGCAGAATTGTTACTCGGGGCACCTCGTCCCTGCCGACCGCCCGAAGCGTTTTGCCCGCCACCCAGGGCCTCTGGTAGACTGACCTGCTGGGGCCGCCGCAGTCTTCGAAGACGCGCTCAATTCCGTCTGAACTAGTTCCAATGCCCCGATGAGTAACGCCGGCAAGCACTTATACGAATTCGGGCGGTTCCGGCTCGACCCCGCGAACCGTCTTCTGCTGCGCGATGGCGTGCCCTTGCCAGAAACTCCAAAGGCCGTCGAGACGCTGCTCGGCCTGATCCGGCACCGCCGGATGGCAGCCGCCGGGATCGCTGTAACGGTAGCTGCCGGCTGTTACGTCGCGCTATTCCGCAACCCGCAACTCCCCGACCGGCCCGCCATCGAGTCCATCGCCGTGCTGCCGTTCCAGCCCCTCTCATCGCCGGCAGTTCCGGAACTCGGCTCCGGCCTGGCGGACGCCGTAATCACGCGCCTCGGAAATACCCGTCGCGTCACTGTCCGCTCCACCAGCGCCATACTTCAGTACACCGCCTCTGTCCTCGACCTACCCGCCGCCGGCCGGGCCCTTGGTGTGGATGCCATCCTCGACGGCAAGTATCAACGCAACGGCGCCCGCCTTCGCGTCAGCGTGCAACTCATCGACCTGCATGCCGGCGGGCCGGCCTGGGCCGGGAAATTCGAGGAACCGTTCACCACCACATTCGTCGTCCAGGACGCCATCGCCCGCCGCGTCACGGATGCGCTTGCTTCGCATCTCACCAGCCGGACCAGCGATTCTAAGGCACATGCGGCCTACCTCAAGGGGCGGGAATCCTGGGAAAGCCGCACCACGCCCGCCGTCGAAGACGCCATCGGCTACTTCGAACGGGCCGTCCGTTATGATCCCGACTACGCCCCCGCGTGGGCCGGCCTCGCCGATGCCTATGCCAGCCTCGGTTCGCGTTCCGACACCGAGGAGCAGCGCCAGGTCGAAGCGATGCCGAAAACCAAGGCTGCCGCCCTGCACGCGCTCCGCCTCGATGATCTGCTTGCCGAAGCCCACACCGCGCTCGGCGTCGTCAAGAGCCGCTACGACTGGGATTGGCCGGGCGCCGAAGCCGAATTCCAGCGCGCTATCGAGCTCGACCCCAACTATGCACACGCCCACCAGGAATACTCCGTCCTCCTTTCCGCCGTTGGCCGCGCCGATGAGGCCAAGGCCGAAATGCTCCGCGCCCGCGAACTGAACCCTCTCTCCTTCCCCATCAACCGGGGCCTCGCCGACATTCTGATGCGTGCGCATGCCTACCCACAGGCACTCGAGCAATTCCGGCTCACGCTCCAGATCAATCCCGACGATCCGATGACCTTCGCGCTCCACCGCACCATGGGATGGGCGTACGAGATGCAGGGAATGCACGATCAGGCGGCCGGCGAGTTTCTCGACGCTCTGCGCCTCCAGGGGGTCGAGAGCTCCCAGCTTGCCACGCTCCGCCAGAGTTATCACACCGGCGGCATGAAGGGCTACTGGCGTAGTTGGCTGGCCTTCGAGCAGGAACGCATCGCTCACGGACATCTCAGCCCGTTCATCGTGGCTCAAGCGTACGCGTTTCTTGGCGACCAGGACACGGCCTTCGCCTGCCTCGAAAGGGCTTACAAGGACCGCTCGCTGGTGGTTCCCGCGCTTCGCTATGGGCCCGTCTTCTTCGGAATGAGGGCCGGCCCTCGATACGGACAACTCCTCCGGCGCATTGGTCTGGTGCCCTGATGCCGCGAGCCGCTGGAATTTTGTTGCACCCGACCAGTCTTCCTGGCCCACATGGCATCGGTGAACTGGGCGCGGAGGCTTTCCGCTTCGCCGATTGGCTGGCTGCCGCCGGCCAGAAGCTGTGGCAGGTCCTGCCGCTAGGCCCCACCGGTTATGGCGAGTCGCCCTATCAGCTCTTTTCCGCCTTTGCCGGCAACCCGCTGCTCCTGAGCCTCGAGCTGCTTGGCATCCGCGAGCCGCCGCCGCTCCTCGCTGAAGATTACGTGGATTTCGAACGTGTCATCCCCTGGAAGACCGCCATGCTTCGCCGCGCTTTCGAAGGCTTCCATCCGGATGCCGAATACGCAGCGTTCAACCGCGACAACGCCGCGTGGCTGGATGACTTCGTGCGGTTCATGGCTCTCAAATACGCCAATGGAGGCACGGCCTGGACGAAATGGGACCCGAACCTCGCGCCCGACCCGCGTGAGGAGCAATACCAGCGCTTCCTCCAGTTCTCGTTCTTCCGGCAATGGCGCGCCCTGCGGCAGTACTGCGCCCGCCTCGGCATCCGCATGATG
The DNA here is from genome assembly GCA_963719195.1 of Bryobacterales bacterium. GTDB lineage: Bacteria > Acidobacteriota > Terriglobia > Bryobacterales > Bryobacteraceae > DASQZT01. Next base: position 331,978 of record CAVRBB010000003.1, read on the forward strand.
GGCGACATTCCCATCTACGCCTCCCACGACAGTGCGGATGTGTGGGCGCATCCCGGCCTCTTCCGCTTCGACGCCGTCTCCGGCGTGCCTCCCGACTATTTCAGCGCTACCGGCCAGCTTTGGGGCAACCCGCTCTACCGTTGGGATCGTATGGCCGAGGACGGCTACACGTGGTGGGCTCAGCGCCTGCGCGCCGCGCTCGCCATGTTCGACATCCTGCGCATGGACCACTTCCGCGGTTTCGAGGCCTACTGGGAAGTGCCTGCGGGCGAAGCCACCGCGGTTCGCGGCCGCTGGGTGACCGGCCCGGGTGCGGATCTGTTCCGGGCGCTCACCAGGGCCCTTGGGCCACTCCCCATCGTGGCCGAAAACCTCGGAGTGATCACGCCCGAGGTGGAAGCCATCCGCGAAGAGTTCCGTTTCCCCGGTATGGCAATTCTCCAGTTCGCATTCGGCACGGACCCCCAGGCGCCGACTTTCCGCCCTCACAACTACGAGCGGAACCTGGTGGCGTACACCGGCACGCACGACAACGACACGGTGATGGGCTGGTGGCGAAGCGAAGGCGGGGACAGCACGCGCACCGCCGATGATGTCGCAGTGGAAAAGGCGCGCGCGTGCGCCTACCTGAACAGGGATGGCCGGGAAATGAACTGGACGATGATCCGCACCCTGCTGGCCTCCGTGGCCGATACCGTCTTGTTTCCCATACAGGATGTGTTGGGGATTGGCAGCGAAGGCCGCATGAACACCCCCTCGACGGCCAGCGGCAACTGGCGCTGGCGCGTGCGCGCCGAAACGTTGACCGTCGAACTGGCACGGCACCTGGCCGAGTTGACCCACCTCTACGAACGCTGATGCGGGGCAGGGTTACCGGCATGCAAGTGCGTATCATGCTAGATTAAGTCTCGCCATGCCCTTCCGCTATTCAGTCCTCTTTCTCCTCTTTTTTGCCCTCGCGCTCTCCGCCGCCGATGCCGACCTCGACGGCGCCATCGCCCGTAACCGCATGGGTACCCTGGTGGTCCGCACCCGCCCGGGGGCCCAGGTCACCGTCGAGCAGCTCCGACATGAGTTCTGGTTCGGCGCGACGCTCGCCACCGGGGTCTTCACCGGCCGCACTCCCGCCGAGGACATCGCCAAATTCAAACAGGTCTTCACCTCGCACTTCAACGCCGGCGTGATCGAGGCCTCTTTCAAGTGGCACGAAATGGAGCAGGAGAAGGGCAAGGTCAACTACTCCATCGTGGATTCCATGGTGGCCTGGGCGGATCGGGAAGGCATCCCCCTGCGCGGCCACTGCATCTTCTGGGGCATTCCCAACCGCGTGCAGGACTGGGTCAAGCAACTCTCGGACCCCGATCTCCGCCTGGCTCTCCAGCAGCGCGGCCGGGCCATCGGCGCCCGATACCGCGGGCGCTTCGCCGAGTATGACCTGAATAACGAGATGATCCACGCCAACTACTACGCACAGCGCCTCGGTCCGGAAATTACCAGACAGATGGCGCAGTGGGTCAAAGACGGCGACCCCGACGCCCGCCTGTTCGTCAACGATTACGACGTCCTGACCGGCAACCGCCTGGCCGACTACATCAAAGACATCCGGCGCCTCCTCGACATGGGAACGCCCATCGCCGGCATCGGCGTGCAGGGGCACCTGCATGGCGATTCGTTCGATGCCGCCGCGCTCCAGAACGCCCTCGACGAACTGGCCCAGTTCCACCTGCCCATTCGCATTACCGAATACAATTTCCCCGGCCAGCGCTCGAAGTACTACACCGGCGACCGACGAGCCCAACTCTCACCCGAAGAAGAAAAGGTCAAGGCGGAGGCGCTCACGCAATATTTCCGGATCTGTTTCGCGCACCCGGCCGTGACCGGCATCATGATGTGGGGCTTCTGGGAAGGCGCCAACTGGATCCCGCAGTCGTCGCTGTACAAGCGCGACTGGACCCCCACTCCCGCCGCCGACGCCTATCGCTCGCTGGTATTGAACAAGTGGTGGACCCGCTGGAGCGGCATTGCGAACTCCGAGGGCTTCGCGGTGCTGCGCGCCTTTTACGGCAAGCACCGCGTCACGGTCGATGGCAAAGAAGCCATCGTCAACCTGACCAAGGCTGACGGCATCAAGTCCGTCCAGATCGACTGACCCAAATCTCCGCCGCCAGCCGCTGGCTCACCCGAACCGGCTCATCCGCGCCGGCCACGCGGACTAGCAGTGACGCGCTTCGAGTTCCGGGCTCTACGGTGATGCTGACGCCGGGCATCAGTCCCAGCCGCTGCATATCTCGCAGCACCGACGAATCGCGGTCGGAGACGCTGCTGATGACCGCCGGCACGCCGCAAACCCACGTGCGGAGGGGCGCCTCCTCGCGATGCAGAACCGCGCCGTTCCGTTCCGGAATCGGATGCCCGTGCGGATCCAGCTCAGGATCGCCCAGTTTGGCCGCGATGCGATCTTCCAGGCGCTCCGAGATGAAATGCTCCAGCCGCTCCGCCTCGTCGTGTACTTCGTCCCACGAGTACCCGAGAAAATCGTGCAGGAACCGTTCCAGCAGCCGATGGTGCCGCAGCACCTCCAGGGCGCGCCGCCTACCGGCCGGGGTGAGCCGTACCCCATGATGCTTCTCGTACTTGACGAATGACGGGCGCTGCGCCGCCAGCTTCTGCAGCATCCCCGTCACCGAGGCCGCGCGCACACCCAGATGCGCGGCCAGCGCATTGCCGGCGACCGCTTCCCTTCTTCGCCGCTCAACTCCAGGATCGCCTTCAGGTAATCGTCCACCGCTTCCGAGGTTGGCAGAAATTCCGATTTAGCCGGCACTAATCCGATGCTATCGAAACTCACCGGTCCCCGCAAGCCGTGATGCCGTGGCGGGGCATGGCATCCTTGCGTCGTCGGGCCGGCTGTGTGTACAATATTTAGGCATGCCTAATATCAAGGTGGCCGCCGCCTTCTCTCTCTTCCTCGCCTCCTCCGCCGCGCAGTCGCTGGGCGGTGCGGGCACCCTCAGGGGCACCGTCCGCGACGCCTCCGGCGCACCCGCGCCTTCCGCCGTCGTGGAGCTCTCCAATGCCCTCTACCGGCTATTCGCGCCAGGCCCGCGACCGCCTCCGACGGCGCCTTCGCGCTCCACAGCATTCCGCCCAACACCTACCGCCTTCGCGTCTCCCTTCCCGGCTTCGAGCCGCACCGAGTCCGAAGTGACCCTCCGGACTGCCGTCCCCGTCGATCTGAACATCCAGCTCGAAGTGGCCGGCCAGCGGACCAGCGTCACTGTCGAAGCGCGCCCGACCTCGTCGAAAACAACCCGGTCTCGAGCGACACTGTCGACCGCCGCCTGCTCGCCGTCCTGCCAACCGCCTCTGCCGACTCCGGCTTGAACAACGCCATCGTCTACACTACACCCGGCGTCGCCGCCGATTCCAACGGCTTCTTCCATCCCATGGGCGATCACGCCCAAGTCAGCTACGTCATCGACGGCCAGCCCGTCTCGGACCAGCGCAACAAGGTGTTCTCCACGTCCATTCCCGCCGGCGCCATCCAGTCCATGGAAGTCATCTCCGGCTCGCCTCCCGCCGAGTACGGCGATAAGACCAGCCTCGTCATCAACGCCACCACCCGCTCCGGACTCGGCCGCCCGGCTTCCGCCAGCCTGTCGCCTCCTATGGCTCGTTCGGCAGCGTAGCGGGAAGCCACCCTGGGGCTGGGCTCCCCGCGCTGGGGGAGTTTTCTGCTCGTCGATGCCGAGCGCACCGGCCGCTTCCTCGACACGCCCGAGTTCCGCCCCATCCATGACGCCGGCAACACCGCCACGTTTTTCGACCACCTCGACTTCCAACCCAAGGTACCGATGCTTTCCACCTGAATCTCATGTTCGCGCGCAATTGGCTCCAGGTTCCCAACACATACGATCAGCCCCGCCAGGACCAGAAGCAGAAGGTCGTCTCTTTTAACATCGCTCCGGGATTCCAGCACGCCGCCGGCGCCCGCACTCTCCTCAGTGTCAACGCCTTTTTCCGCCGCGACCAGGTGGACTACTATCCCAGCCGCAATCCGTTCGACGATTCTCCAGCCACGCTGGCGCAGGATCGCTCGCTCGCCAACCTCGGCGTGCACGCCGATGTGGCGCGGGTCGATGGCCGGCACAACTGGAAAGCCGGCATCCAGGCGTCGCAAACCCGGCTCGACGAAGCGTTCAGCCTGGGCTTCACCGACCCCAGCGATTCCCGAACCCGTCTTGCCCCTTTCGTATACTCACGCGCGGCGGCACCTCTTTCGCTTCCGCGAAAGGCCAACATCAGTCAGCGGGCCTTGTTCGCGCAGGACACCATCACCCTCGGCAACCTTACACTGGACTCTGGGATTCCGCTTCGACCGCTATCTCGGCCTCACGCAAGGGGAGGCGTCCAACCGCGCGGCGCCTTCTCTTATCTTTGAAGGCGACCAGACGGTGATTCGCGCCGGATACAGCCACACCATGGAAACGCCCACCAATGAGAATCTGCTGGCGTCCAGCTCCACAGGACCCGGGGGACTGGCGAGCAGTCTTTTCAAGGGTGCGGCACAACAGCGGCCCATCGCCCTGGGCAGCCGGAACCAGTACGATGCAGGCATTCAGCAGGTCTTGGCAAATGGGCCCTGGTGGATGTGGGCTACTTCCGCAAATACACCCGCAACGCTTTCGATTTCGACGCGCTCTTCAGCACTCCCATCACGTTCCCCATCGGCTGGCGCCAGTCCAAGCTCGACGGCGTCTCCGCGCGGATTAGCTCCACCGATCTCACGGCCTGCGTGCTTACGCCACCATGGGCCACGCCAACGCCCGCTTCTTCGGCCCCGAGAACGGCGGCATCATCTTCAACTCCAATCTGTCCCTCGGTGCCTATCGCCAGGATCACGACCAGATCTACCAGCAGAATGTGAATCTGCACTATCAAGCATGCCCGGACCGGTTGGTGGGCCGACTTCTCCTGGCGCTACGACAGCGGCCTCGTGGTCGGCGCCGTCAACAATCTCCAGGATGCGTTGGCGCTGACGGCCGACCAGCAGGCCGTGATCGGTCTCTATTGCGGTGACGAGCGATCCTCCCTGTCGAACCGCATCACGTCGTGCGCGTCGCTGGATTATGGCGCCGAGCGCATCCACATCCTCCCTCCCGGTGCCGAAAACGACGATCACAATCCGCCGCGCGCAAAGTCCCGCCACATTTTCAATCTCGGCATGGGCAACGACAACCTGTTCCGCGCCGACCGCGTCCGCACTATCTTGCGGCTGACGGTCGCCAATCTCTCGAATCAGGCAGCTCTCTACAACTTCCTTTCGCCTTTCAGCGGCACACACTGGGTGGAGCCGCGGACCTGGCACCTTCAGCTCGGGTGGATGTTCTGAGGACGGGCGTGGTCAGGGCGAAACCTCGCGCTCTTCGGCGATCTCGAGCAGCTTCGTCACCGTGTTCCAGTTTCTCGCCGTGCCCGGCGTTTGGAGCGTCCTGTCGACCAGCGCCAGGGAGAGCTTCGGCCGCGCCATCCCGTTGGGAAAGTAGATATACAGCTCCCGGCCGTCGATGCGCAATTCCTCCGGCGCGGCAGGGATGGCGCGCACCTTCTCCCGGACTTCCTCACCGGGATCGCTCGCGAGAAACGTAACGGCCAGTTTGGCAGGCTCCAGATGCCGCCGCGCGAACGGATTCCGCGCCACCACATCCCGCAACTCCGGGGCGGTGCGAATGATGACGTCCGAGCGAAACCCAAACCTCCGTTCGATTTCGTCTTCGATCTTCTCGCGCAGCGCGTCGACATCGCGTTTCGCGCTCCGAAACACGACGTTGCCGCTCTGGCCATAGGTCTGCACATCGCGCAGCCCGAGCGACCCGTAGAGCGCGCGCAACGCATCCATCCGGATCTTTCGGTGCCCGCCGATATTGATCCCCCGGAGCATCGAAACCATCACACCCATAAGACCGGCGGTCATTATACCGCCATGCACGCCGAGGCCGGCCGCTACCGCGGCCACCGCACCACCGCACTCACCGCGCTTCCCCCTATCGACGCCAACCGGGATCTGCGATAAACTCGACGGCGCGTGGGTGCTTTTAATGACCAACGAACTGATTGCCGATCCGGTGTCCCGGAACCTCCGGATCTTCGCGTTCGATCCCAGCGTGTCGGCCCGCGTCGATACCGCCGGCATTGGTGAGATCACCATCGGCATACCCTGGGAGAAGAGTCTGCAACCCGGCCCGGCCGGGGAGTACATCGAGGTGGTCGATGTCGACCCCGCCAGCGGCGCTTTTTACAAGCCCGTGGATCTCAATGACCCACGGATCCTGGCCCAGGACGGCCTGGCACCGTCGGAATCCAACCCGCAGTTTCACCAGCAGATGGTCTACGCGGTAGCAATGACCACGATCGGCCATTTCGAGCAGGCTCTCGGCCGAGTGGCGCTCTGGTCGTCGCACAAACCCACCAGTATCGAGGAGAAGTTCGTGCGCCGGCTGCGCATCTACCCCCACGCGCTGCGCGACCGCAATGCTTACTACAGCCCCGACAAAAAAGCGCTGCTGTTCGGGTACTTTCCGGTGGGCATCCGCGACGCCTCCAACACGCCGGGGACCATCGTCTTCACCTGCCTGTCGCACGACATTGTGGCGCACGAGACCACGCACGCCCTGCTGGACGGCGTCCATCCGCGTTTCAACGAGCCTGTCAATTCCGACGTGCTGGCTTTTCACGAGGCCTTCGCCGACATCGTCGCGCTGTTCCAGCATTTCTCCTATCCCGGCGTGCTGCGGGACCAGATTGCGCGCACCCGCGGCAACCTCGCGGGCGAAAACCTTCTCGGCCAACTCGCCCAGCAGTTCGGCCAGGCCTCGGGCCGCGGTACTGCCCTGCGCGATGCCCTGGGGGGAATCAATCCGGAGACGGGCAAATGGGAGCCTACCCAGCCCGACGTCCGCGCGCTCGATGATGCTGCCGAGCCGCACGCCCGCGGGGCCATCCTGGTCGCCGCAGTGTTCGGCGCGTTCCTCAAGGTCTACCGCGCGCGCACCGTGGACCTGTACCGCATCGCCAGCGAAGGCACCGGCGTGCTGCGCGCCGGCGATATTCACCCCGATCTCTCCAACCGCCTGGCCTACGAGGCATCGCGCTGCGCGCAGAGCGTCCTGCAAATGTGCATCCGCGCGATCGACTACTGCCCGCCCGTCGGAATTACCTTCGGCGACTATCTGCGAGGCATCATCACCGCGGATTACGATCTCAACGCGGACGACCCGGTGGGATATCGCCTCGCCTTTGTCGAGAGCTTCCGGCAATGGGGGATTCATCCCAAGGGCATGCGGAGCATGTCCGTGGAAGCTCTTCTCTGGCCCACCGGCGACCAGGCCGAAGAAGAAGTGAATGTCCGGCTCGACCGTGAGGAAATGAAATCTCTGTTCACCGAGGAGCACCCCATCGATGATCCGGAACAGAGCGCGCCCGTGCGCTCCGCGCGGCAAAGGAAAGCCCGGCATCTCTCCTGGGACCTCGAAAGCGATCGTTACCAAACCTGGGAAGCCATCGACACCCAGGCCGCCGTGCTCTGGAATTGGCTCATCAAGGGCAAGGGGCGGAAACTGGCGCCGGCTATCGGCCTCGTTCTCGACGAAAACTCTCCGCCGCCTACGGTCTTTCGGTCCCGGACCACCGCGGACCGAGTCGCCGTGGAGGTTCATTCGGTCCGCAGCGCCATCCGGCGGAGCCCCCGGGGGGCAACCGTGACCGATCTTGTGGTAGAGATTACGCAGCGCCGCCGCGGCTACTTCGATCCCGCAAAGCAGAAGCAGATGGATGCGCCGGGCACCCAATTCGCGGCTGACGACAAGGGAGACTTCCGCTACCGCGCTGGATGCACCCTGCTCCTCAACCCCATGACCATGGAGGTGCGGCGCGTGATTCGCACGCCCGGAACGATTGCCGATGACGCGCAGATCGAACGGGTGCGCCGGTTCATCACCGAAGGCGCCCGGGGAACCGAAAACGCCTTTGACAGCGCGGCCAGCAACTACAACTCCCGCGAGCCTTTCGCGCTCCTGCACCGCGAGTATGAATGGTGACGCCATGGCCAAGAAAGCCGCGAGGAAAACTGCACCGAAAAAGAACGCGCCGAATGCCGCCGGCGGCGCGCCGGCTTCCGCGCTCCGACTCATTCCGCCCAAGAACGGCGCCACGGTGCGCATGTACCGGATCGGTCATGGCGACTGTTTCCTGCTGGCCTTCGAGGGTGAGACCGAAGATCGTCCTGTCTACGTCCTGATCGATTGCGGCTACAAGCCGGGTTCGCCGGGCTTCATCAACACCAAGGCTGCCGAGATCACCCGCAGCATTCGGGAGGCCACGGGTGGCCACATCGACGTCGCGGTCATCACTCACGAGCACCAGGATCACGTGAATGGGATTACGCAAACCAATTTCAAGGACATCACCATCGGCGAGACCTGGTTCGCCTGGACGGAGGACCCGAACGACGAGCTTGCCAACAGCCTGCGGGCAAAGTTCAAAGACAAGCTCCTCGGCCTGCTTGCCGCGCGCAACCGTCTGGGCGCCGCCGGAGAAGCCAGCCGGGTCGGGAGGATGGACGAGTTTCTGGCTTTCGAGCTGGGCGGCGATGAAGACGTAGCCTTCAACGCCGCCGCGGCTGCCGCCCTTCTTGGAGCGGCGGGCGAGCCCGGCAGCTCGATGAACAAGAATTCGATGAAGATCTTCAAGGACCTGGCGAATGCCAACCGCGGCGTGCAGTGCCTTCGTCCCCACGAAGAGATTCGGAGGGTTCCCGGCACAAAGGACGTGCGCCTCTTTGTCCTCGGGCCGCCGCGCGATACCAGCCTGCTGGAGGAGCTCGATCCCGAGGGGTCCGAGGCGTTCCCCAATTCGGCTTTCGGCGCCGCCACGACCACCAGTTACTTCGCTGCCGCGGCGGCGGGTATCAACGGGGAGTCTCCGTTCAGCAAGCGCTATTGCATCGCGCAAGAGCAGGCGCTCGCCGATCCGGTTTACGGCAACTTCTTCACGATGAACTACGGTGCGGAGGGCACTCCTCCATCGCGCCCTCCCGCGCCTTACACCCTTCCGCCCGGAATCGAATCGAACGAAGTGCCCGGCAATCCGGAGTGGCGCCGCATCGATAAAGACTGGCTCTATTCCGCCGACCAGCTTGCCTTGGCCATGAACGATCAGACCAACAACTCCAGCCTGGTGCTCGCCTTCGAGCTCGGCAAGGGCGGAAAAGTGCTTCTGTTCGCCGCCGACGCGCAGCGCGGCAACTGGCTGTCCTGGTCGCAGAAGGACTGGCAGGACGGCGGCGATACGGTGAAAGCGAAGGACCTGCTGGCTCGAACGGTGTTGTATAAAGTCGGCCACCACGGCAGCCACAATGCCACGCTGAACGGCAAGTCAAAAGACCTGTATCCCAATCTCTCCTGGATGGCGGACGGCGACCGGGCCTCCGAGTTCACCGCCATGATCACCGCCGTCCGCGCCTGGGCCGAAACGCAAAACGGCTGGGATCATCCGCAGAAGGCGATCAAGGATGCGCTGCTCCAGAAAGCGGGAGGCCGGGTTTTTCAGACCGACTGCGACATCGATGCTATGAAACCGTTCGCGAACAGCTCCGAGTCGGACTGGGAAGCCTTCCAAACCCGAGCCCGGGGCGACCGCCTCTACTTCGACTACGACGTGATGGCAAAGTAAGGCGCCCGCGGCCCATTCCGGCGTTCGCTACACCCCGGGTGGGCGGCGTTTGTGCCAGTCGGTCCGGCTCTGAAATTCGCGGCCGATCGCCAGCAGGGTGTTCTCGGAAAACGGCACGCCCACGAGTTGCAGGGCCACGGGCAGGCCGTCAGCAAAGCCGCACGGCAGCACCAGCGCCGGCAGGCCAGCCAGGTTTCCGGCCTGAATGATCCCCTGGAAGCCGGGTGGGGGCGGCGCGGCTCCGGCGGGCGCGGGCGGCCCACCGCCGGTATCCAGCCGCTGGTCGACCGGGGTCGCCGGTCCCGAACGGCCGGGTGCGACCAGCACGCTGGTTTCGGTGAAGAGGCGCGAGAATTCATCCTGAATCATGCGCCGGATCCGCATGGCTCTCAGGTAATCCCGGGCGGGTACATCCAGGGCCGCTTTCAACCCGGCGATCTGCGCCTGATCGGCAAGCTGATCCACTTCACCGCTCGTAATCAGCGATTCGAAAATCGACGCCTCTTCGGCGGCGAGAACCGTCGCAAGCACCGGACCATATGGGAACGGCGGCAATTTAGTCTCGACTAACTGCACGCCGGTGCCCTTGAGGGCTTCGAGCGCGGCGGCGAATGCGGCCCGCGCCGAGGGTTGGGCGCGCTCCGCGAAATCCACCGGCGCGTAGCCCACTTTCAGGTCCTGCATCGGCCTGGCATACTGCGGCGTGTAGTAGAAACTCCTGCCGGCGGAGCCGGCATCTTTGCGGTCCCCGCCGGCGATCACTTGCAGGACCAGGCCGCAGTCTTCGGCTGTGCGCGCGAACGGTCCCAATTTGTCCAGGGTCCAGGAGAGCGCCATCGCGCCGTATCGGCTGACCAGGCCGTACGTGGGACGCAGCGCGGTGACGCCACAATACGAGGCCGGCGTCACGATCGAGCCTGAGGTCTCCGAACCGACGGAGAACGGCACGATCCCAGCCGCCACCGCCGCCGCCGATCCGCTGGAAGAACCGCCCGACCAGCGCGTGCGGTCCCATGGGTTCAGACCGGGGCCAAAGAGGGAAGCGGAAGCGTAGCGATACCCGCCGCCGCCCGCGAGCTCCACCATGGAGAGCTTGCCGGTCAGGACCGCGCCCACGCCATCCAGTTTATCGATGACCGCGGCGTTGTGATCGAAAACCTGGGCGGCGTAGGGCTTGGCGCCCCAGGTGGTGGGCTGGCCCGCGTACGCCAGAAGGTCTTTGACCGCGTATGGGATTCCCTGAAGCGGCCCGCGCAGGCGATTGCGCTTGAGGTCCTTATCCACGTCCTCCGCCTGGCGGAGGGCCTGCTGCGGTAAGGCGAGCGCGAGTGCGTTGTACCGCGGGGCGAGCCGCTCCAGACGGCTGCTGAACGCGCGCGTCACCTCCTCGGCGGAGAACTCCCTGGCAATCAGACGAGCGTTCAGCTCGGGAATCGTGGCGAAGAAAACGTCTTCCGCGATATCCGCCATGGCGTGCCTCAGGCTTTGAATTGGAACGCGGGCTCGGTGGACATGGGCACCCGCTGCCTGGACAGTGTGTCACTGGCCGTGCGCAGACGGGCGCTGGCGGCTGCGAGTTCCTCGTCGGACGTGCGCGGAGGAGCAGCCTGGTTTGTTGTCTGCGCTCGCGCAACGGCTTGTGCCGCCGCCGAAGCCAGCGCGGCGCCGGCGAGTCTTCGACGCGTCAGTTTCATGGCTCTAGCTTACACGGGCAAAGGCGCATGACGCCAGGCGAAGGGGGCCGCGTGTTCACTTGTGTTCGAGCGCTTCCATCGCGGCTTTGAGCATCACCGCGCGGGGCGCGGTCTCACCGGTCCACAATTCGAACTGGCGCACTGCCTGTTCCAGAAACATATCCAACCCTGGTACCACTGCTTTGCCCTGTTCCCGGGCGAGCTTGAGCAGCATGGTCTCGAGCGGGTTGTAGACCATGTCAAATATGATGTCGCCGGGCACGGTGCCATTGAAGAAACATTCGTTCACGTGGGGATACATGCCGAGCGGCGTGGCATGCACGATCACGTCAAAATACCGCCCGGCGAGCTGGTCGCGCCCGATGGCCTCCGCGCCGCACACTTTCGAGAGCGCGCGCACACGGTCGGCATTCCGTCCCACCAGCGTGATTTTCGCGCCAGCGTCGGAGAGAGCGCAGGCCGCGCCCCGGGCCGCGCCGCCGTTGCCCACGATCAGCACGGACGCGCTGCGGAGGCGCAGCAGGCGCGAGAGAGGACCGGTGACACCCGCCGCGTCCGTATTGGTGCCGCGCCACTTGCCGGCTTTTCGCCAGACCGTGTTGACGGCTCCAATCCGGCGCGCGAGCGGGTCTACCGCGTCCAAATAGCGAATGATCCGTTGCTTGTGGGGGATGGTGACGCTGAAACCCGTCAAGGGCAGCTTCTCGGCCATGGAGAAGAAATCGCGCAGGTAAATCGGCGACACCAGGAACGGCAGGTACACCGCGTCCACGCGCTTGGACTGGAATGCGCGATTGTGGACGGCGGGCGAGATCGAATGGCGGATCGGGTCGGCGATCACGCCGTAGATATGCGTGGTCTTTCGGAGCTTCTCGACGCGATACAGATGCCGGAGGAAGCGCGCACTGACCTGGCCGGCGGCCGTGCCTTCCGCATACATCGGCGCCGCATAGGTGAAGAGCCCGCCGAACACCGGGGAGAGGACGCGCGTCGGGAAGCCGAGCTCACCCATCGCCAGAACCACGATCTGGTGTTTCGGGAGGGCCTTGGCGGCGGAGAGAATCCTCACATTGTCGGACGGTTTTCGCGCCGTGGTAACGATCTTGTACGCATCCGCGGCCACCCGCATCACGCGGCCCACCACCGTGTCCATGGGTGGCGTGGCCTCGTAATTGTGGTACGAGACGATTACCGCGGTGCGTCCGCGAAAATGGCCCAGGCGTTCTTCGGCAACCTCGGCGGTTTCGATCTCTACGTCAACGGCGTGAGCGCCACAACTCACGGCGGCGTCCAGGATTGCCAACTGCTCCTCGATGCTGCCGTTGAACCTGCCGTGATTCTGGTGCCGCCGGCAGGTGGCGAGAATAATGCAGTGTGGAAACTCCTCCTGAAATCCGCGAATCGCTTCCGCTCCCCGATGCGGCTGGTCCAGGAAATCCAGGCGGAATTCCAGGAATTGCTCACCCGCCTCGGCCTCCTGCCGGGCGTGATCGAGCAAGGTTGGAACGTCTGGAAGGCCCAGCGCAATGCATATGCGCGGGAACGACCTGGTCTGCGCCATCGGCAAGGAATGACCAGAATACCACAGGGTCCCCGGCCCGGAAGCGTTTCAGAGCGAGTCGCCCGCGGGCATGGCCGGCGTCCTGGGCCGCGATTTCCAGTCGTCCAGAATGGCGGCGGTGGAGGTGGTCGCGAAGCGCGAGCAACCGGCGGCATACGCCTCCAGCACCTGGTCCAGGGTATGGATTTCTCCTGCGGCTTCGATCCCGATTTCCTCCGGCAGGTATTTGCGCAAGAGCGTTAAATCGGCCATGGCATTCCCGGACGGGGCGAAGCCGGTGGAGTTCCTTACGAAATCCACCTCGGCGCGTTCGCAGCAGCGGCAGGCAATGATCTTCAGCTCATCGGTCAGATACGCAGTCTCGAGGATGACCTTCAGAATCGCCCCCTCCTTGCGGCAGGCCTCGGCCATTTGCAGAAGCTCCGTCTGGACGTGCTGGAACTCTCGCGAGAGCAGCTTGGAGATGCCTACTACCATGTCGATCTCTTTCGCGCCCCGGCGCAGCAGGTCGCGGGTCTCGTAGAGCTTCGTGGATGTGGTCTGCGAACCGTGCGGAAATCCGCAGACACTGGCGGGCCGGATGGAGCTGCTTTCGAGAATGCGCACCGCCAGATCGATGTCGCACGGCCGGACGCTGACCGAGGAGATGCCGCGGGCCTGGGCCATTTCCAGCGCCTCCACGACCTGCACGTTGGTGAGATCGGGCATCACCGCCGAGTGGTCGATCATTCGAGCCAGATCTTCGTAAGCGCTGAGAGGGGGACGAGGCAGGGGGTCCATACTGGACCAGTCTATCAGGCAAGGAAAACGGGGAAGGCGGGATTACCTCTTACGTTTGGTGGTCCCCCGGGGGGCTGCGGCCCGGGGGCCGCAGCTCAGTCCCACACTCTTCACCAGTTCACAGGCTTTGGAAGAGTAGTCGCTCCTGGGAAACTTCTTCATCAACTCCTGGAGTTCGCGCGCGCCTTCGGTTCGACGGCCCAGCTTGAAGAGGGCCTGCCCCTTCTCGAACATGGCATCCTGGGTGCGCGAGTTATCGGGATATTTCTCCAGGACGACGTCGTACTCTCGCACCGCCGTCTCATAGTCACCCTGCGCGGCATGAATCCGGGCGATATAATACTGCGCGCTCGGCGCCAGCTCGGTATTGCCGTACCACTTCAGGTAGTCCGTAAGCTCCTGCACCGCGAGATCGTACTTACCACCGCTATAGTCTCGCCGGGCATTGTCGTACAGCGCGGATGCCGACATGGTCGGGGTATCCGGCGTTCCGCCGGAAGCCGCTCCCATAGTTCCTGCAGCCGGGTTCGACGGCGGCGGCGCCGCGGGCGTCTGCATGACCTTCACGGCGTTGCTCAGGTCGGTCAACTGCGTCTGCATTTTGGAAATCAGCCCGGTGAGGTCCGTCACGGCTTGCGAGACGGTCCGCAGATCGTTCGACATCTGGTCCATGCGCGTGTTCACCCCTACCACGGGAGTAACAACCTTGGCCTCCATATCGCGCAGGCTCTGCTGGAAACCGCTCTGAATCACAGCCACCGCCTTGCTGGCATCGTTGGAGGCGTTCAGCGACTGCTGCACCAGGACCTGAAAAGCGGCAAACTTCTCATCCTGCGTGCGTTGTAGATTGCGTACCATGTCCTGGAGTTGCGCCACGTCGCGCTGCAACTCCTGAATTTCCTTGCTGGCCGCGAGCGCGAGCCCGGGCGACACGGCCAGCCACACGATGACAAAGCGTCGGAACATAAACTACTCTCCCGTACTTGAGGCGCGGCGCGGACCTCAACCCCGCGCAGGCGGAAGCCTGCGCCACTCACCCTGTAACTATCCTACTGCCCGGCGGAGAAGTGGGCGCGCCGGTTTCGCTGCCAGCAGGACTCGTTCGATTCCGTGCACTGCGGCCGCTCCTTGCCGTAGCTGATAGTCTTGAGACGGTCGGCGGGAACTCCCAGTTGCACCAGGAAATCCTTGGCGGCGGTCGCGCGCCGGTCACCCAGGCCGAGGTTGTATTCCGCCGAACCGCGTTCGTCGCAATGGCCTTCCACTACGATCGACTGGTCGGGGAAATCGGCCAGGATGGACTTCATCGCCGCCGCATCACTGGTCAGCGCCTCGCGCGCGTCTGCCCGGATGTCGCTCTTATCGTAATCGAAGAACGCGTCCTGCACGTCCGAACTGATCCGCTCCGCGAGAGTCTTGGTGGGCGGGGGCGGTGGTGGCGGCGGGGGCGGCGGCGGCGCGGTCACCGTGATCGTGGCCGAAGCGGTGGTGTTGCCGCCCGGTCCGGTGGCGGTCAGCGTGTATGAGGTCGAATCGTTGGGAAACACGCGGCGATTGCCGGTATTCTGCACCGTGCCGATCCCCTCGTTGATGGATACGCTGGTCACTGAGCCGGTGACTTCCCAGCGCAGGGTCGACGACTGGCCGCGCTGGATGCTCGAGGGTTCCGCCGTGAACTGGGCAACCACTGGGGCGGCGGGTGGCGGGGGTGGAACTTCCTTCACCGGGGCCGGCGGTGGCGGCGGCGGCGGTGGTGGCGCCTTCTTCTTGCAGCCCGCGGCGAACATCGCCAGCGAGAGTGCGATCCAAATCACCGTGATCTTGCGTTTGCTGAACATGAACATCGCCTCCAGAATCCGTGTCTACTTTCCCCATACCGGCCGTTCGTTCCGGCCGTTCGTGGTGAGTTGCTGCACCTGCGTTCCATCCGCCAGCATGGTGTAGACTTGCGAGCGTCCGCCGCGGGTGGAGGCAAACACGAGGTGCTTGCCATCCGGCGCCCAGCACGGATGCTCATTCCTGCCTTCGCCATGCGTCAACTGGTCGTACTTGCGCGATGCAACGTCCATCACAAATATGTTCCAGGCCCCGGTAGCATATCCGCGGGTCCAGGCATATGCGATCACCTGGCCCTCCGGGTGCCAGGCGGGGTTGCCGGCTTCACCGGTGCCGTCGGTCAAACGTTGGATGCCGCCCCCATCGATCGTCATCTCGTAAATCTGTTGCGGACCGGATCGGCCCGAAGTAAATACGATATCCCGGCCCGTTTTCGGATTTACCTTGGGTTCGGTATCAATCGAGCTCAATGATGAAATCGGCCGAAATCCCGTCCCATCCAGGTTCGCAATAAAAATGCGGCAGCAACGCCCCGCCGAAGACGAGTATACGATCTGCTTTCCGTCCGGCGTAAACGACGGCGACGAATTCACAGACGCACCTTGATTATAGAAACGCAGATCTCGGACCGGATCCACTGAAAACACAAATATACCAGGATTGAAGTGAGCGTAGCTAGTAAATGCGATCTTCGTTCCATCCGGAGAAACCGCGGGCTCGATGGAAGTCGAGTTGTAATGCGTAATCTGCGTCTGGTTTTTGCCGTCCGGGTCCATCACCCAGATTTCCTTGTGGCCCGTCCGGTCCGATACGAAATAGATATGGGTGCCGAACAGCGAGGTTTGCCCGAACAGCGCAAGAATGTCTGCGGCGAATTCGTGGGCCACCTTGATGGCACCGGCCTCATCGACGCTGCCCAGGTATCGCTTGCCGATTACCTGGGCCGCCGCCGGAGTGCCCTTCGTGAGATCGTACAGCCATCCGTACAGAACCAGCACCCCGTTCTGCACCGCGGTGTATCCGGAAGCGAGATAGGTCGCCTGGGTCGGCGGGTTGGACCAGTCGCTCATCCATCGCCCGCCTCCGTTGGCCGGAGCCACCAACTCGTCCCGGCGGCGGCGCGGCGTTGACTGGACGGGCGGCGGTTGCACAAAATCGGATGGCTGTTGCGGGACGAACAGCGGGTACGAAGTCTTGGGCATCATACGAAAGAAGCCCGATCCGGAGATGTCGTTCCAGAGCGTTTCGTTGAAAGCGCTCATGACGCTTTGAGCCTCACCCCCGCCTCTCAGATCGGGGATGGCGATGGCCGGGAGTTCCCTACCCTGTACGATTACCTCTTTGATCTGTTGGGCGGACAATACGACCAAAGCCGCGGCCAGGCCGGCGGCGAGGAATACAAACTTCTTCATCTAGCGCCTCAATTCGAAATGCAACTCCACATCCGCCTGGTTCAGGGGAAAGCCCGGCGGCAGAGGACCGAAGGGGCTGGCATCGTAAACCGCGCGTTGCGCGGAAAAGTCGAGCGCCCGATTGCCGCTGGATTGCGCGACCTTCACGGATTGCGCCGGCACCGAGCCGTCACGCCGGATGGTAAACGTCACTACTACGGGAACCGAGGTGCGCCCACCGACATCCGCCGTGTTCCACGCCCGCGCCACCTTGTCGCGCAGAATCGTCGCATACCCGCCAAACTGGTTGCCAAAGGGCGAGTTGTTGCCGAGCCCCACTCCACCCCCGCCAGGCAGGTTATACATCTGGGAACTTAACGACTGCCCACCCGACGTGTAGAGCTGGTTGGGCGCATCCTTCTGCGCTTCGCGCCATTTGTTCGGCTCCGACCAACGTCTGTCGGACGCGCGCTGTTTCGCGTTGCGGCTCTTCAGGGGGATGGCATCCGGCACCGGGGCCTGCTTCTTGGGAACCGGCTTGGCTTTGGGCGGCGGCGCGGGCACTTGCGATTGGGTGTCGTTGGCGACCGGATTCGTCGGACCTGTCTTGGGCGGAAGCGGAATGGTCGCCGTCGGATTTACAGTGACGGAGCCGAAGCCGCCGCCGTTCGGGTCGCCCATCAGGATGTCGTGCGACGACAGGCTCAGCTTTCCGTACAACAGGACAAAGGCAGCAACCGAGACATGCAGGGCCAGTGAACTCCAGAACGGCTTTGCCATCCGCTCCCGTTCGTCCAGAATGTCGACGTGCGCCGGCATGACTTTCCGACCTTCATCTCCTGCCCTTGGGCGTCGAATCCTCCGGCTGGGTCACCATGTTCACCTGAAATCCCGCTTCGCCCAGCGCGGCCGTCACCTGCGCGATCGGATCCCAAATCGTATCTTTGTCGGCGCGGACGTAAACGCCCTTGGCTTTTCCGAATCGCTGCTGGATGGCGGCCTTGAGCTCGTAGATATTGGTCATCTTGTCGTTCAGGAACAGCGTGCCATCCTTTTGTATAGAGACGACCGGCATCTCCTGCGCGGTTTCCTTCACCTGGCGGGTCTTGGGAACGTCCACTTCGATACCGAACTCCATCACATGCGCGGTGAGCATAAAAATGATGAGCAGCACAAGGACCACGTCCACGAACGGAGTGACATTGATCTCCGAGAGAGCGGAGCCGCCGCGCTGCCGGCGCGAGCCGAATCCACCGCCGCCATTCATTGAAAACGCCATGATGCTAGTCTCCAAACGTACGTTCCGCCATGTTCATGAACTCCAGGGCGAAATCGTCCATACGCGCACCCAGTTCGCGAATCCTATGTCCGAAAAGGTTGTAGAAAATCGCCGCCGGGATAGCCGCCAGCAGCCCGACCGCCGTGGCGATGAGGGCCATCGCGATACCTGGGCCGACCGCTTTCAGGCTGGTGCTGCCGGCCTGGCTCAGGTCGAGGAAAGCGCGGATGATCCCGAGCACCGTGCCGAACAGTCCGATAAAGGGACTGACCGATGCCGTGGTGGCGAGCCAACTCATGTTGCGCTCCAGTTTCGCGAGTTCCTCGCTGATGCCGAGTTGGATCGCCCGCTCCACCGCGGGGCGGTTGGTGAGCGTGCCCTTCGATTTCACCTGGCGCTCGATTTCCTCGTAGCCGAAATCGAAGACCGCCACCAGGGGCGAGGGGCGGAACTGTTCGCTCGCCACCATGACCGCCTCCAGTCCGCTCGCTTTCCGGAACGCGCGCAAGAAACGCGAGTTGGACCTGCGCGCGCCGCGCAACGACTGCCACTTGGCGAAAATCACTGTCCAGGAATAGACCGAAAAGCCGGCCAGAATGCTCAGCACGGCGATTTCCAGGATGTCGCGCTGGAGCATGTCCCAAATGCTGTTCATTTGAAAAAGGAAGGCAGCCGGAGCTTCGAAATGCAAGTCGTCTCCTAATCTCAAATCTAGCACATAGACGCCGGAAAACAGCGAAAAGACGGGGCGCAAGCGGCCGTTTTTGCGCCGGATGGGTGCCCGGGGCACTGCCGCAGGCGCGGAAAGACCTAAAACATAATGTTAGCTTGCCGTTTTTTTCAATCCCAGTTCAGGACTACCTTGCCGGAGTTCCCCGAAATCATGGCTTCGAAGCCTTTCTGGAACTCCGTGTAGCAGTAGCGGTGAGTGATTACGGGGGTGATGTCCAGGCCGGACTGCAGCATGACCGTCATCTTGTACCAGGTCTCGTACATCTCGCGTCCGTAGACGCCCTTGATGGTCAGCATGTTGAAGATCACGGTGCGCCAGTCGATCGCCATCTCCTCCGGGGGGATGCCCAGCATGGCGATGCGTGCGCCGTGACTCATGTTCGCCAGCATGTCGCGGAAGGCCGCCGGATTGCCCGACATCTCGAGCCCCACATCGAAGCCTTCGGTCATGCCGAGTTCCTTCTGGACGTCGGGCAGGCGCTCGGACCGCGCGTCGACTGCGCGGGTGACGCCCATCGCGCGCGCCAGTTCGAGCCGGTAGGGATTTACGTCGGTAATGACCGTGTAGCGCGCGCCGGCGTGGACCGCTACCGCCGCGGCCATGATGCCGATGGGACCGGCGCCGGTCACCAGAACGTCCTCGCCCAAAACCGGGAAGGAAAGAGCGGTATGAACGGCGTTGCCGAAGGGGTCGAAGATGGCGGCGACATCCAGGGGAATCGACGGGTCGAGGTGCCACACATTGGTCATGGGCAGCGCGATGTACTCGGCGAACGCCCCGGGCCGGTTGACGCCGACGCCGAGAGTATGGGCGCACAGGTGCCGCCGCCCGGCGAGGCAGTTGCGGCACCGCCCGCAAACCACGTGGCCTTCCCCGCTGACGATTTCCCCTGGAAAGAAGTCGGTCACATTCGAGCCGACTTCCACGATTCTGCCGACAAACTCGTGTCCGACCACCATCGGCACGGGGATCGTCCGCTGCGCCCAGTCGTCCCACTTATATATGTGGACATCGGTGCCGCAGATTCCGGTCCGCAGCACCTGGATCAGCACATCGTTGATCCCGATCCTGGGGACCTCCACATCCTCCAGCCACAGGCCGGGCCCGGCCTTGCTCTTCACCAGCGCTTTCACATCCTTACGATAGCAGGGAGGGCGAGTTCGGCCGCTGGTGTTGCCATTCTTGTGGGGCAGGATTTCATCCTGCCGGCCGATTTCCAATCGGCCACACGCGCCTGCGGCGCGTGGGCAGGCCGGGAGGCCTACGCTACTCTTGCAGGCGTTTGGCCGATTGAAAATCGGCCGCAGGATGAAATCCTGCCCCACAAAAATGGCGAGACTCGCCCTACTCTTCTTCGGACTGCCCTACCTTGAGCACCGCCAGGAACGCCTCCTGCGGGATGTCCACGCGGCCCACGCGCTTCATGCGCTTCTTGCCCTCTTTCTGCTTTTCGAGCAGCTTGCGCTTGCGCGTGATGTCGCCGCCGTAGCATTTGGCCAGGACGTTCTTGCGCATGGCGGAGATCGTTTCGCGGGCCACGATCTTGTTGCCGATCGCGGCTTGCAGCGCGACTTCGAACATCTGGCGCGGAATGAGGCGTCGCAGGCGGGAGATCAGCTCCTTGCCGCGCTCATAGGCGAAGTCGCGGTGGACGATCATCGACAACGCATCCACCGCCTCGCCTGCCACCAGCACATCGAGCCGCACCATCGGCGAGACGCGGTACCCGGCCAGATGATAGTCGAGTGACGCATACCCGCGCGAGGCGGACTTCAACCGGTCGTAGAAGTCGAGCACGATTTCGTTGAGCGGGAGCTCGTAAAGCAGCATGACGCGTCCGCCGCCGATATATTCGAACTTCTTCTGCGTGCCGCGCTTTTCTTCGAGCAGCTTGAGGATCCCGCCCAGGTATTCTTCCCGCGTGATGACCGTGGCGTCGATGATGGGCTCCTCGATCTGCCTGATTTCGGAAGGGTCGGGAAACTTGGTGGGGTTGTCGATTTCGATCACCTCGCCCGTGGTCAGGGTGACGCGATAGCGCACGCCGGGGGCGGTGGTGATCAGGTCGATGTTGAATTCCCGCTCCAGGCGCTCCTGCACGATTTCGAGATGGAGCAGGCCCAGGAAACCGCAGCGGAAACCGAAGCCGAGGGCCACGGAGTTTTCCGGTTCGAAGCTGAAGGCGCTGTCGTTGAGCCGGAGCTTTTCCAGCGCGTCGCGCAGCAGGCCGTGCTCGTGCGATTCCACCGGGTACAGGCCGGCGAAGACCATGGGCTTGATCTCTTCGAAGCCAGGCAGCGGTTCGGCGGGCGGGTTCTCATGATCGACAATGGTATCGCCCACCTGTGCGTCGGAAACGGTTTTGATGTTGGCGAACAGGAAACCTACTTCGCCCGCCGAGAGTTCCTCGCAGGGGGTAGACTTGGGCGCCTGGTAACCGAGCCCTTCCACCTCGAACACCTTGCCGTTGGACCAGAGGCGAAT
The DNA here is from genome assembly GCA_963719195.1 of Bryobacterales bacterium. Taxonomy (GTDB): domain Bacteria; phylum Acidobacteriota; class Terriglobia; order Bryobacterales; family Bryobacteraceae; genus DASQZT01. The sequence goes on from CAVRBB010000003.1 coordinate 353,465, forward strand.
CTTCTGGCCGATTCGCAGCCGGCCATCCACCACGCGCGCCAGAATGATGACGCCGCGATAGGGGTCGAACCAGGAATCGAAGACCAGGGCGCGCGTCGGACAATCGGTCAGGCCCCGGGGCGGCGGCACCAGGTGCACGATGGCTTCCAGGATGTCATGCACGCCCACGCCCTGCTTGGCGCTGGTCAGAACGGCGTCGCGCGCGTCCAGCCCGATGATGGTTTCAATCTGCTCGCGAATGCGCTCGGGCTCCGCGGCGGGCAGGTCGATCTTGTTGATGACCGGGATGATTTCCAGGTTGTGGTGCAGGGCGAGGTAGGTGTTGGCGAGGGTTTGCGCCTCGACGCCCTGGGAAGCGTCCACCACCAGCAGCGCGCCCTCGCAGGCCTGTAGGCTGCGCGAAACCTCGTAGGAGAAGTCCACGTGGCCGGGCGTGTCGATGAGGTTCAACTGGTAGAGATTGCCGTCATCCGCGCGGTAATTCAGGCGCACGGCATGGGCCTTGATGGTGATGCCGCGCTCGCGCTCCAGGTCCATGGTATCCAGCACCTGCTCCATCATCTCGCGCTGGGAGAGGGCTCCCGTCACCTCCAGAAGGCGGTCGGCGAGCGTCGACTTGCCATGGTCGATGTGCGCGATGATAGAGAAATTGCGGATGAATTCGCGGTCCATGCCGGGTGGTGGGTACTCTCCCGATTATCCCACAGGGCGAAATGCGGTTTCCGCTCCCTTCTCCGGGCGCCGCCAGCCGGGCCTCACGGTACCATCGGATGTATGATCGCTTCACTGCGCGGTGTGCTGGTCGAGAAACATCCCAACCAGGCTGTCGTCGAGACCGGAGGAGTAGGGTACGACGTCACGATTCCGGTCTCCACGTTCTCGCATCTGCCGGACGCCGGCGCCGAGGTCCGCCTGCGCATCCACACTCACGTGCGGGAAGACGCTCTCGCGTTGTACGGATTCCTCACGCAGGATGAGAAGGCGCTGTTCGAGAAGCTGATCAGCGTCAGCGGCATAGGCCCCCGGCTGGCGGTGACCATTCTCTCCGGCCTGGCCGCCGTCGAGCTCATCCACGCCATACGGCGGGGCGAGGTGGACCGGCTGGTGCGAATCCCAGGAATCGGCAAGAAGACCGCCGAGCGCCTGGTGCTCGAGCTGCGCGACAAGTTGCCCGCGGTATCGGGCGAGGAGCCGGCTGCTCCGCCCGCCGCCACGCTCTCCCCGGTCGATCAGGACGTGCTCTCCGCGCTGCTCAACCTGGGCTGCGCACGGCCGCAGGCCGAGTCCGCGGTCCGCAAGGCCAAAGCCGCCGGCGCTCCCGCCGATTTCGAGCCGCTTTTCCGGCGCGCGCTCGAACTGGTACGGTAAGCTGGAAGAAAAATGCCCGACCGGCACCTGGTTTCCGGAGACCGGCAGGCCGAGGACCTGCAATTCGAAGCCGGGTTGCGTCCGCGGCGCCTCTCCGACTTTACGGGACAAAGCAAGCTGAAGGAGAATCTCTCGATCGCCATCGAGGCCGCCCGCATGCGCGGCGAGGCGATGGATCACGTGCTGCTCTACGGGCCGCCCGGCCTGGGCAAAACCACGCTCGCCGCCATCATCGCCGAGGAGCTCGAAGTCACCTTCACCACCACTTCCGGTCCGGTACTGCAAAAGAAACTGGACCTCACCGGCATCCTCAGCAACATTCGCGCGCGCCAGGTGTTTTTCATCGACGAAGTCCACCGCCTGCTGCCGGACGTGGAAGAGATGCTCTACTCCGCGCTGGAGGACTTCCGCGTGGACATCCTGGTCGGCGTTGGCCCCGGCGCGCGCACCCACTCGCTGCCCATGCCCAGGTTCACTGCGATCGCCGCCACGACGCGCCAGGGCCTGGTGAGCGCGCCGCTACGCGGCCGTTTCGGACTGGTGCTGCGGCTCGACCCTTACACGGTGGACGAGTTGCAGTCGATCGTCAGACGTTCCGCGGGCCTGCTCAACGTCGCCATTGCCGATTCCGCCGCCGAAGAGATCGCCCGCCGCTGCCGCGGCACTCCGCGGATCGCCAACCGCCTGCTGCGGCGCGTGCGGGACTACGCCCAGGTGCGCGCCGACGGCCACATCACTCAACCCGTGGCGCAGACCGCGCTGAACCTGCTGGACGTGGATCGCTTCGGCCTCGACGAAATCGATCAGAAAATCATGCTGACCATCCTGGAGAAGTACCGCGGCGGTCCGGTGGGCGTCAACACCATCGCGGCCTCCATCTCCGAGGAAGCCGACACCATCGAAGAGGTGTACGAGCCATATCTGATCCAACTCGGTTTCCTGAACCGCACACCGCGCGGCCGCGTGGCTACCGACCTGGCGTTCGATTACTTCCAGGTAAAGCGCAGGTTGCGCAACGACGATCAGCCGGCGCTGTTTTAGACCGCGATGAAGGTTGTGTACCTGAGTCTGGGATCGAATGTGGGCGACCGGGAAGCGAATCTGAAGGGCGCGCTGGAGCGCCTCGCCGCTGCCGGCATGCGGGTCGTTCGCGCCTCTCCGGTTTACGAGACGGAACCGGTCGATTACACGGCGCAGCCCTGGTTTCTGAACCAGGTGGTGGAAATCGAGACCGGCCTGTTCCCCTTGCAACTGCTGGCGCGCATGTCGCGCATCGAGCGTGAAATGGGCCGCGTGCGTACGGTGCCCAAAGGGCCGCGCACCATCGATATCGATATCCTGCTGTACGGACGGACCCTGATGAGCAGCGCCACGCTGGAGATTCCGCACCCGCGCATGGGCGAACGGCGCTTCGTGCTGGCGCCCCTGGCGGACCTGGCCCCCGATCTGCGCCACCCGGCGACGCACCAGACCGTGCGCGAGATGCTGGACGCCGCTCCCGCCCAGGCCGTGCGGCGCGTGGGCTGATCCATGGAAGCGGAAGTACTCCATTCCGCGCTGAAACGGTACTGGGGCTACGACACCTTCCGCCCCATGCAGGAGCGGATCATCCAGAGCCTCCTGGCCGGTAGCGACGTGGCGGTGGTGATGCCCACCGGCGGCGGCAAGTCGCTGTGCTACCAGTTGCCCGCGCTGGTGCTGGGACAGACCGTGGTGGTGGTTTCCCCGCTGATCGCCCTCATGCAGGACCAGGTGGCGCAACTCGGGGATATGGGCGTCCCCGCCGCGGTGGTCAACAGTAGCCAGCCGCCCGACGAGCAGCGCGCCGTCATGCGCGCGGCCACGCAGGGCGCGTTTCGGCTGCTGTACCTGTCGCCCGAACGGCTGGCGCGCCAGGACACAACCAGCCTGGCTGGCGCGCGTGCCGGTGGCGTTCTTCGCCATCGATGAGGCCCACTGCATATCCGAATGGGGCCACGAGTTCCGTCCCGAATACCGCATGCTCAGCTCCCTGCGGGAGCACTTCCCCGACAGGCCCATCGCGGCCTTCACGGCCAGCGCCACCCGCCGCGTGCGCCACGATATCCTGCACCAGTTGCAGTTGCGCGATCCGCACAAGTACATCGCCAGTTTTCATCGCGCCAACCTGCGCTACATCATCCGCAAGTGCGACAAGGAGTCCCACCGCCGGCTCCTCCTTTCGGCGCTCCGCCAGTACGCGGGCGAAAGCGTGATCGTGTACGCGCCCACGATCGCCACGGTCGAAGAACTGGTGGACCATCTTGCCGACCGCCGGATCGCCGCCGTGCCGTATCACGGCCAGATGGACAACGCCACACGCCGGCGCAACCAGGAGCGTTGGATGAACGACGAAGTGCCGGTGCTGGTGGGAACCATCGCCTTCGGCCTCGGGATCAACAAGCCCGCGGTGCGCGCCGTCATCCACACCTCGCTGCCGAAGTCCATCGAACAGTATTACCAGGAGGCGGGCCGCGCCGGCCGCGACGGTCAGCCGGCCGACTGCCTGTTGCTTTGGCGTCCCAAAGACGTGGGGCTCCTGACTTTTTTCATTAACCAGTTGCGCGATGCCGCTGAGAAGGACCGTTCCTGGGAGCGGTACCGCACCGTGAAGCGCTTCGTGGACAGCGATCGCTGCCGGCACCTGCAGATCTGCCTGCACTTCGGGCAGACTCCGAAATGGCAGCGATGCGAAATGTGCGACGCATGCGGCAACGTGCCGGAGTGGCTGAACGCGGCCGCGGATGTGGCCGAAGCGCCCAGGAAGAGGAAACGCGTCAGGACGGTCCCACCGCCCCCGGCACCGGTTGTGAAGGCGCCGCCAGCGGATCGAGTACCGCCTCCCCGGCCTGCCGAAGTCTTACCGCGGGCACCCGCCCGCGCCGCGGGAAACCGCGAACTTGTCGAGTTCTTTAAGGAATGGCGCCGCCGCATCGCACAACGCGCGGCAGTGCCCGCCTACGTCGTGCTCAGCGACGCGGCACTCGAAGATCTCTGCCGCCGGCGGCCCTCCAACCTCCGGGAACTGCTGGCCGTCAGCGGCATTGGCGAACGCAAGGCGGAGCTCTACGGCAGCGAGATCTTCGCTTGCTTCGAAGCCTTCCGCAACGGCGCCCGGGCCGCGGCCCACGAGGCCCCCCAGGTGTCGCCCGCCGAGGAGACCATGCGTCTCCTGGCCGAGGGCCGGAGCTTCCCGGAAATTGCGCAGATCCGCGGCCGCCAGGTCTCGACCGTGGTCAACATGGTGGCCGACCTGGTGGAGCGCGGCAGGTTGGATTACCGGATCGACTGGGTAGGCGAGGAATCGCACCGCCGCATTGAAGAAGTCGTGCGCCGGCTCGGTGCACAGTGGCTGAAGCCCCTTCGCGAAGCTCTACCCGCCGAAATCACCGATGAGCAGATCCGCCTCGTGGTGGCATGCGTCCGCAGGAATGCAGTCTAGGAGCACGCGCGATATCCGGGGCGCATTTCCTGATACGTACTTTGTAATCTGCTTAACCGATCGAAAGCGTGTGACGATCCGCTCATTTTCCCGTTACCAATGGAATGGCTGGCAGAAACGAGTTGGCAGCTCGATCAGGCACGGCTCGTTGAATCGCGCCGAAACCACGCGGTCGACGAAAATACCGTTGCGCTCGAACTCCGGAAAGGCGGCTTCCACCACCCTGGTGATATACGGGAGTTGTGGCGGCGTGCCCAGGTACTCCTTCAGCTTGCCGCTGATGAACTCCAGCGTCACGAACTCCCCCAGCCGCGCTTCTTCCTCTTCGCGGTTGAAGAGCCGGTGGTGTTCGTACCGCCCGTTCTGGATGCGCACGCCGCAATTCAGCAGCAGGAATACTTCGGTCGCGGTCTTCAGCAACTGGTAGGCGCCCACGCCGTGCAGGTGCGTGCCGAGCTCGCGGACGCGGCGCTCGAGCCTGGGATCGGTGAGAAACTCGTGCTCCTCGGAGCCCATGACACGATCGATGAAGTCGTTGTAGGGGCCGAAGGAGATGGCCCGGGTGCGGTTGCGGATCGCTACCCACAACGCCTGGTCCAGCGTGGGCGGCACGGCGGTGCGCTCGAGAGCCACGCCCACGCGGCCGCCGACCATATCGATGTCCGGGTCGGTGACGCCGACGGCGGCCTCCGTGTACGCCTGCGCATGCTCCCCGAGGCTGTTCTGATTACTGTCCACGGCCCATGCGCCTATCACCACTCTGCCCGACCTGGTGAACGCGATCTGGGCGTCGGATTCGGACACCTCCGTGATCCCGGCGCCTCGCGCGCCGCTCCAATCGGTCCTCATGATGGCATCTTGTACTGCTGATTCCACATGAATGATGCTGGGCTTGCCCACCTTGCCCGTGGCTAGCGGCTCGGCTGATCGATTCGGCTCCGGGCGGGTCACGATTGTGAGCCTGAGATCGAGCGCGAACGAAGCGCACGCTTCACAGCCTGGCTCGATCGTCACCTCTTTGACCGTCTTGTCTCTCTCATCGGGTTTGAGGCCGAATGGCGCAGTTGCGACTTGATATGTTACGCCTTCTTCGAGCCCTTTGAAGAAGCGGAAACTGCCGTCGTCGGCGGTGAGGGTCTTATCGATTTCCTTCCAATCCCCTGCGTCGGTCTGGACCAGCAGGCACACCTCGGCCAGCCGAATCGGCCCCTTCGCGCCGCTACTGTCGAACACGCGGCCGGTAATGACGGGTCTACGACGTTTTGTTGAACGCTCCATACTATCCTCCTCATGGTTGTACTTTGCTCATTGCCGCTCACACGGCGCGGCATCCGCATGCGGGCGCTGGCGCCGCAGCGCTGCCGGCCAGCGTTTCCAACGTGCTCCGCAGAGCCCAGTGGGTCAGAAGCTTGGCCATTACCGTGCTTTCCTCCTCCGGAGTGATCCGCCCGTCGGCGCGTCCTTGGCCGATCGCGGCGAACACCACAATGGGGCGCGCCTGGTACATCTTTCGCGGCGCTGCCCGCCACTCCGCCAACAGCAGTCTCAATTTCGCCGGCTGCAGTTCCCCGGTTTCCAGCACCTCGGTCACGGAGCGCCCGCGCAGGGCCGCCGGCCGGTGATTCACCAGCACCGCCACCAGAGCCGGCATGGTTCGCTCCAGCATGGCGAACAGCCGGCGCTTCTCCGGTTCCAGGCCGGCCGGCGGGTAGTAGTCCTCCCACAGCCGCATCAGCCGGCTCCACGCAGGCTGCGGATATAGCACGTTCCCGATAGCGGCGCTCAGTTTCACGCGGATCCACGGCACGGGGTGCGGATCGTCGGCGTTAAGCCGGAACACGAACGGACGCGGAAGGCTGACCACCCCCATCAGTCCCATGGTGGAAGCGATTCCCAGCCGGCCTACCGACCAGAAGTCGGCCACGATTTCCGAGATCCACCGGTCCCACATCTGCCGGGCCTGGGCACTGGCAGGGGAGCCTCTCCGCAACCCGTGAAGCACCGGCCGCAGGGATTCGACGAGTCCCAACAACGCCGAAGCCTGGTGACCCACTTCGTGAATCAGCGAAGAGGCGATCCCGCTGCCCACCATGCGTTCGCGTGGCACGCGAACGATGGCGACCGGGTTGGCGCCGCCGCCCGGCATGCGGGTTCGCGCCCGGCGAATGGCGGCGCCCACGCCGCGATCGAGGTAGCAGATCAGCGCGGCGGCTCGTAGTAGTGCAGCGGCAGCCGCAAGGCATCCGCCGATACGATATCGAGGCCCGACAGCCATACGCCTGTTTCGTTCTCGCTGCGCTGCGTGATGACGTCGTTGAACATGTCGAACTGAACCAGCACGGCGTTGAAACGCAGTTTCAGGAACGTAAACCGGCGTTGCGCGTCCTCCACGGTGACCCAGGGTTGACGTGGATGGCGGACCCAGTCGATAAACCGGTTCACCATCGCCCGGAGGTGCCTTCGGCCGCTCATCAGGAACCGTTCGATGGCCACTTGCGACGCCGGCAACAGGCCGGCTGCAGGCAGCATCGTCTCCTGGAGAGCGAAAGGCTTCACACGGCCCAGCCGGGTGAGCAGAGCGCGGGCCTCCTGCTCCTGCATCCACGCGGCGTATGGTGCAAGCGGCATTGCAGCCTCACACTCCGAAGAGCACGATCTTGCTGCCCCGGCGAATCCATCGTCCCGCCCGGCCGCGTCCCATCACACTCTCGGACCCTGGGCCGGCCGGTCCGCCCGCTGCCAGCAGTCCGGGCGCATGCACTTCGGCGGCCTTCATCACCGCGGCATGCGCAATCGCCCGTGGGTTTCCCGGCGGCGCCATAGCTGCGTGCTTCACGGCGTCGGCCGCGAGTCGCACGAAGTTGGCGGCCGCTTCGTATTCGGCCTCTTCCGCCTCCGCCTCGCCGAGTCCGAAGAGCTTTCCGGCTTGGGAGGCGAGCTGGCCGCCGATGTTGGCTCCGGTGGACCCGCCGAAATAGCCGCCCACCGCGCGGCCGGCCGCCGGCAGGAGCTTGCCCGCCGCGTTTTTCAGGAACCCTCCCAGCGCCTGTCCCGTAGGCGAACTGATGAAGGAGCCCACGGCTTTCCCCGCCTTGGAGATCAGGTCTCCCAGGAAATGATCGAATTCAGCTTCGCTGCCGATTTCCAGCAGTTCCCCCGCGAGTTCCGCTTCCTGCTGTTCGTTGAAGACCGAGCCCGCCCCGGAATACTCGAACGTCTCCGTTTCGCGGCCGATTTGTGTGCGATCGATGTCGTGCATATTCGTTTCCTCCTCGATGATTGAGCTACACTCCGAACACGACGATGGTGCCGCCGCGGCGAACCCACCGTCCTCTGCGGCCGCCCGATCCGGACAAACCGCCCAGAATACCTGGCGCGTGGGTTCGCGCCGCTTCCCCGGCCGCCGCATTGGCAACCGCCCCGGGATCCGCGCCGGGCGCGCCCTCGAGCGCGTTCTTCACGGTCGCGCCGGCGAACCGGACGAACTGCCGCGCGGCCTCGAATTCGCGATCCTCCGGGCTCAGTCCCTCCAGTTCGAGACCGAGGGCCCGGCCCGCCATCGACCCCAGGTTGGCGCCTATGGTGCCGCCCAAGGGGCCTCCGACGAACGTACCCAGCGCTCCCGCCGCAATCGGCAGGGCCTTTCCGGCTACGCTTTTCAGCACGCCGAAGACCTGCTTGCCCACGCCCGATTTCGCAAAGTTGCTGATGGCTCTCCCGGCTTTCTTGAAGAGGCTGCCCAGGAACTGCTCCAGTTCCTCCTCGTTGGTTACCTCGAGCAGTTCCGCCGCCAGCTCCATTTCCTGCTCTTCATTGAAGAGTCCTTCGGCTTCGGCGCCCCATTCCTGCTCGCCGGACCATTCCTCTTCGTACTGCGGATACTCGAATGCCTCGGCTTCCATTTGGGGGTTGTACTCGGTCAACGGGTTCCCATAGGTGCTCATGCTAAGGTCCTCCTTATCGCGTTTCGTCATGACCGCAGCAACTGCCGGGTCGTGATTCGGATACGGCGGGCTGTAATGCAACGGGAGTGCCAGTGCGTGGAGAAGGAAATTATCGCGTTTCTGACGAAGCGCGCTTCGGAAGGCAGTGGTAAGTGGTTGGGTTGGGCGAAGTGAGCTTCGGTTGGCGTTACCCGGGGCGAATGAGGTGATCCGCCCGAGTCGCCATCCCCATCAAATACGGCCTCCGGGCAAACAACTCAGGGCCTGCAATCAAATGAACATCTCTTCGTCTTGCGTGGCGGCGTCGACTGGATACTTGCGGCCTTTCACCAGGGTGGTGACGGCCGCCGAAATGCCCGCGGCGAGCCCGTTCACTTCGCGCACCGGCCGCATGACCGCGCGCTTCACGGAATCGCCCACTTGCTCGACTTGCTCGACGGTACTTTCCACGGTCTCGTCGATCTGCTCCAGCCGCGTGCGCGCCCGGTCGCCGGCCTCGCTTACGATGGCGCCGATGTGCTCCACCTGCTTACGGCCCTCGCGGACCATGCCCACGACTTCGCCTGAGATCTCCGCGATGCGGGGGCGGTTCTCTTCCATGATGCCGTGCGCACTGTGCAACAGCTTCGTGGTTTCCTCCACTGCCGGAACGGCCCGATCCAGGATCGGTCCGATCTTGTCGACCACGGGGGAGGCTTTGGCAATCACCGGATCGATCTTATCCAGCGTCGCTTTTGCCTTGTCGATGAGCGGCTGCGCGCGCTCCGTCAACGGTTCGACCTTCCTTTGCATCCCGCGGACGGCACGGTAGAGTGCGATCACGACTATGGCCTGTACCAGAAACGCGATGCACGCCAGTCCCACCGCCACCGCGATGATGATGCGAAAGACGTCGTCCGTCATGAGCGAGGCTCCTCCCCCTGGTCTGCTCCACCTATTGGGCCGCGCCCTCCGCCGGCGGCGGCGGCTGGCCCACCGCGTCCCGGTATGCCTGCTTGCCGGCCTCCATGGCGTCCGCGATGTGCTCCTTCTGCCGGCCCAGCGCGTCTTTGCCTTTATCCACCCATTCCGACGCGCTCTGCTTGATCTCCGTGCTCCGCTGCTTCAGGTAGTCCGTGCTTTCCCCGGCCTTATTTTTGATAAGTTCGCGAGTCTCTTTCCCCGACTTCGGCGCGAGGAGCATCCCCAGGCCGACGCCCACCCCCAGCCCCAACAGGAAGCTGGAAAACGCATTCTTATCCATGTATGTGTTCCTCCTTTCCATGCGGCTTTTCCAGGCGCGAAAAGCCGTCAGCTCGAGCCAATTTCAAGTATACTCCGCATGAGAATCCGAATCATGGAAGAACGAAAGCCGCGCAGCCTTCCGGCCGATGGGCTGTGGGCATATGCACTCAAGGTCCTGGCCGGACGTGCGCATTCCACCGGCGAGTTGCGCGAAAAATTGCGGCGCCGCGCGGAGCGCGCAGCCGACGTGGACGACATCCTGGCGCGTCTCAAAGAGCACGGCTACCTGGACGACCGGCGCTACGCCGAGAGTTTCGCCGCCGCGCGGCTCGCCAACGAGAAATTGGGACGCGCCCGCGTGCTCCAGGATCTGCGCCGGCGCCGCGTGGCGCCTTCCCTGGCCGAAACCACCGTGCGCAAAACCTATCAGGACGTCGACGAGCCGGCGCTTATTGAGGACTGGATCCGCCGCAAGTACCGGCTGGTGCCGCGCGAGGGCCTGTTCCAGGAGGACAAGGACCTGGCCGCGGCCTACCGCCGCCTGCTCCGCGCCGGATTCCGCACCAGCGAGATCGTGATGGTTCTCAAGCGCTTTGCCAGGAACCCCGACCTCCTCGACTTGCTGGAACCCCCGCCCCCCGAAGACCAGTGATCCTCACTCCACCGGCGCGGCGCGGTTGGTGAGTGTGCCGATCTCCGGTACGTGGATGGTCACGATATCTCCCGGCGCCAGCGCCGCCTGCTGCGGCACGATGATCCCCGTACCGGTCAGCAACACCGCGCCGCACGGGACATGGTTGGCGCGAATCAGGTACTCCACCAGCGTGTCGATCCGCCGGTGCAGTGCCGACGTGGAGACGCTGCCAGAAAACAGATCCTCGCCCTCACGCTGAACCGTGCAGGTCATCTCCAGGTGATAGGGATCCGGCAACTCCTCCGCCGGGAGGATCACCGGACCGAGCGCGCAGCAGCCGTCATAGAACTTGGATTGCGGCAGGTAGAGCGCGTTCTCCCGCTCGATGTCCCACGCCGAGACATCGTTCGCCAGCGTGTAGCCCGCGATGCGACCCCTCGATCCCAGCACCACCGCCAGTTCCGGTTCCGGAGCCGTGAACTTCGAGTCCCGGCGGATCCCGATGGTGGCGCCGCTCGCCACGCACACCCGCGCCGTCCCCTTGAAGAAGATCTCCGGGCGCGCTTCGCGGTAAACATGCGCGTACATGCCTTCCCGCGTGCCGTGCTCGGCATCGCGGAAGGTGGCGCTGGTCTCGTAGGTGCAGCCGCAGCCCCAGACTTCCGGCGGCGTGATCGGCAGCACAGGATCGCATTCCTCCGGGTGCCGGCTGGCCAGGCTGGCCGCCAGTTCCCCCAGGGGGATGCCTTCCACTTCCGACCGCCGGATCAGGTCCAGGGTGCGATGGCTGGGAATCGGCCGCGCCAAGCCGTGTTCGAAGATTGCGGCGATCACCGTGCTGTTGGATTTGATTTGTCCGAGATGCATCAGTATTTCAGGTAGACGGTCTTGTAGTCGCTGTAGAATTCCAGCGCCGCCGGCCCCTGCTCCTTGGGCCCGAAGCTCGATTCCTTCGTGCCCCCGAACGGAAGCTGGTATTCCACGCCGGCGCTGGGCAGGTTGATGGTCAACAGGCCGGCCTCCGCGCGATAAATATACTCGAAGGCGCGCGTGAGATTGGTGGTCTGAATGGACGAGGAGAGCCCGAAAGGAATCTGGTTCGCAATTCCCATCGCATCCTCAAAATCCCTGGCCCGCATGATGGCCAGCACAGGCCCGAAAATCTCTTCACGCGCTATAGTGTGTTCGGACGCCACGTCCGCGAATACCGTCGGTTCCACGAAGTATCCCTTGGCGTACGCCCCGTCCGTGAGCCGGCGCCCGCCGCATAGCGGCTCGCCGTTCTGCTTGCGCCCGGTCTCGATATAATCCAGCACCGTGTTCATCTGCGCCTGGTCCACGCACGGGCCCATCTCGATTCCCGGCTGCATCCCGTTGCCCACCTTGAGCTTCTTCGTACGTTCGACGACCGCCGCTACAAACCGGTCGTAGATGGGGCCTTCCACGATGGCCCGGCTGGTGGCGGTGCACTTCTGGCCGGTGGAAAAGAATGCGGCGTTCACCACGTTCTCCACCGCCGCGGAAAAGTCGGCATCCGCCAGCACAATGGTGGGGTTCTTCCCGCCCATTTCCAGTTGAATGCGCAAGCGGCGCTTGGAGGCTTCTCCGTGCAGCCAGTTGCCGATGGCGCACGAACCCGTGAACGACACCGCCTTCAGCGGCTTCGCGCTCACCAGGGCCTGCCCCAATTCGCTGCCCGAGCCCGCCACGAAGTTCACCACACCCTTTGGAATGCCGGCTTCGTGCAACGCCTCCACCAGCCGCCACGCGCTCAGCGGTGCGGCCGATGCGGGCTTCATGATCACCGTATTTCCGCAGATCAACGCCGGCGCCAGTTTCCATGCCGGAATAGCGCTCGGAAAATTCCAGGGCGTGATCAGCCCCACCACGCCCACCGGTTTGCGCAATGCGAACATGTGGACGCGATCCCGCTCGGAGGGAACCAGCATTCCCGGGAGCCGCGCGCCTTCCCCCGCGAAGTAGCGGAAAATGTTGATCGACCGGCGTACTTCGCCCTTGGCTTCGGGAAACGTCTTGCCTTCTTCCCGGGTCATCTCCGCCGAGATCTGCTCGAACTTCCGGTCCAGAATCTCCGCCGCGCGGAACAGGATGTTGCCTCGCGCCGGACCGCTCATCGCCGACCAGCCCGGCAAAGCCGCCTCCGCCGCTTCCGTGGCATGCGCCACGTCGCGCGCCGTGCCTTTGGCGAAGCAGCCCACTACCTCGTCCGTATCCGCGGGGTTGCGATTCTCGAATACCGCGGTTCCGCTCAGCCATTCGCCGTCAATGTAGTTCCCGAATGTCTCTGGCATGGTCTCCTAACAGGGTACACGGTTCAAACCGGCGAGGCGCCCCGGTCAGAACGGCTCGGTTCGAAAATACGCATCGTTGCGCCGGAATCCCGCGAGCTTCGCCACCAGGTTGTTCGGAAACGTCTGGATCCGCGCGTTGTAATGCTCCAGGGTTTCATTGTACTTGCGGCGTGCCACGGCGATCTTCGCCTCGCTGTCCTTGATCAGTTCTTCCAGCCGGGGTTGGCCGGCGCCAGTCTTGGTGGGACGGTGCGCGTCCTGCGCTTCCAACAGGCGGGCAAGGGCGGTGGACAGGCGGTCGTGGGCCCGGATCCGCTCCTGCGGCGTGGCTCCGGCGAGCAGTTCGGATTGCGCTTTGGCGATGTCGGCGGCGATCCGGTCCACCGGTACGCCGGACCCCTGCACCGCCTCCGCCAGCTCGCGAATCAGGGCCGCGCGTTCCTGGAGCGCCTGGTCCACGCCGGTCCACCCCGCCGCCATTGCCGCCCGCTCCTGCATAAGCCCGTCGCGGACCTTCACGAACGTGCTGGCCGCGCCGGCGGCGGCCACCACCAGGATCGGGAATGCCGCCAGCAGAACCTTCAAACCACTTCTCCTATTTTTCAAGCCGGTCCACCATGTCCACCACTGCCGCGATTCCCGCCAGGTAGGGGCCCAGGAGCCGTGACGGCTCGACCTCCCGCGGCTTCAATCGCTCCTCTCTCAGGTCCAGCAGTGCATGGAAGGGCTGCGGGTCGATGCCGAAACATTCCCGCGCGCGCTCGATCACCTCCCGCTTGGCGGCCGGCGGATCTTCTCCACGAAGCGCCAGGGCATGCCGAAACAGTACGCAAAACGTGGAGATCGAGTCGGCCAGGACGCGCCGCAACAGGTCGGTGTCGGCGAATGTCCCCGCTATTTTCTGCCGCAGGCGCAGCAGTTTGGCGCGCAGGTCATGTTCCACCTGCGCCCGGTAGAATGAGTGGTCCACCACCAGCCCCGCCACCACGTCTTTGCCGTGAAGCAGGCGGTGATAGCGCTGGATATCGTAAAACTCGATGGCGAAACAGTCCGTGGATGAGGCCGCCTCCGCTTCGCTCAACAGCAGGGGCGACGGGTTGCCGTGTTCGCGCCACCATCGGAACAGGTGCTCGGCGGCTTCCAGCTCGGCCGGTGTGACCTGGCTCAGCACGCAGAGGACGTTGAGGTCGGAGAATCGCTTCTGGTAATCGCCCGCCGCCGCCGAGCCGTAGAGCACCACCGAGACGAGCCGCTCGCCATAGGCCTTCCGCAGTTTCTCCACGAGCTCGCTCAGTAGTTTCTCCATGCCTTACCAGTCGTTGCAGCCCGCCCCGCCGAACCCGCCAAATGCGTCGCCGGAATCGTACCCTCCGAACCCGCCGCTGCCCCGGCTGCCCCAGGTCGAGCGCCGGGTCGGATGCCGGTGGAGCAATGCCGGCAGAATCCCGCGCCCGCCGAACCCGCCGTACCCCGCCGGGCTGCCCACCAGGACCAACAAAATCGCGATCAACGCGCCTCCGATCACTACCGGCCACGGAACATCTTCCAGCGGCGACCCGCGATTGCGACGCGGCAGGCGCGTGGCGAGCCGGACGTGGGCGGCCCTGGCGGCGGCCGTCCCCACGGTGTCGGCGGCGGCTCGCAGGGCGTCGGCATAGTCCTGCTTCCGCAACGCCGGACGCATCTCCTGCAACACCCTTCGCGAGAGCCCGGCGGCTGCATCCGGGTTCAGGCCGCCACCGATCACCACATAGTACCGGCGGTCGGCGATGGCCATCAGCACCAGGACACGCTGATCGCGCGGTGTCCCCGGCTTGCGCCATGCTTCAAAAATGGTCTGGGCGACATCCTCGAGCGGCTCGTTCTGCAGGGAGCCCAGGGTCACCAGCAGAATGCTCGTGCCGGTAGTGCGTTCGACCTCCTCGCAGTACTGCTCCAGTTGTGGCCTGGCGGCGGCGCCGATCACGCCCGCGTAATCGCTCACGAATCCCTGCGGCCGCAGCACTTTCCAGTCCACGGCCCAACCGGCGCCGGCGCCTGTAGCCAGCGCCAGGAACAGCCGCAACCACCTCTGCATGTTGAAGTTCCAGTGTACTACGCGAGGCATCCGGGGATCTGGATTGGATTCGCCTCCCTACGTTCTGATAAAATCAACTCATCGTTGGGACGTCGTCTAACGGTAAGACTGCAGACTCTGGATCTGCGTATCGGGGTTCGAATCCCTGCGTCCCAGCCACCCCTTTGCTGGTGTGTGATCCTCAGAGCTGCCGGCAACCCTGACTGGTCAGCCCATTCTGACCGCCCCCTCCCAACCCGGCCCGTCATGCGGTAATCTCGGGTATTACCAGAGGTGAATTGATGCTCCCGAGAAGATCACTCCTTTGCTCCCGCGCCGCGTTGGCGGTGCTCTTCCTTACCGCGGCAGCCACCGCGCAGGACCCGCAGCCGCGCCGCGCCCCGGACGTGCCCTATGTGCCGACTACCGAAGAAGCGGTACAGGCCATGTTGAAACTGGCGAACGTGAAAAGCACCGATACCGTCTACGACCTCGGCTGCGGCGATGGCCGGATCGTGGTCGCCGCCGCCAAGAGCTTCGGAGCCCACGGCGTCGGCATCGATATCAACCCGGTGCGCATCCAGGAGGCCAACGAGAACGCCAGGAAAGCCGGTGTGGAAAAGCTGGTCCGCTTCGAAGAGAACGACCTGTTCGAAGCCGACATCCACGAGGCTACCGTGGTCACGTTGTTCCTGCTGTCGGATATCAACCTGAAGCTGCGTCCCAAGCTTCTGCGCGATCTGAAGCCCGGCACCAGAGTGGTCTCCAACACCTTCACCATGGGTGACTGGAAGCCCGAAAAGGAGGTAACCGTGGGGGACGATGATCACCCATCTTACCTGAGCCACCGGTTGTATCTCTGGACGATCCCGGCGCACGACCAGAAAGCCGGTAAATAGAGAGCTTCAGGCCACCGTGCGCAGGCGGTCGAGAGCGTCCTTGCCTTGGCGCACGGAGGCCAGCGAGTCCAGGGACAGGCCGGTCCGCCGGCTGCACTGCTGAACTCTCATCAGGGAGGGCAGATCCTCGTCGAGGCCCGACCAGAACTCCGCCAGGTAGACCAGTGAGGTGAGAACCGAAGGCGAGCGCTCGGGTTGATGGTGCAGGCGCACCGCCTCCACCAGGTGTTCGGGAAAGGACCAGCCGTCGAGCACGCCCGCGCCGATCTCACCGTGATCGCAGCCAAAGAGCAGTTGCTCCACGTAGGTGGGTGGGCATGCGCCGTGTTCGGTGAGACGCTGGTACCGTTCGACAACCGTGCGCGGCAGCATGTGCACGGCCAGGGATCCGATATCGTGCACCAGGCCGAGCAGGATCGCGGAGTCCGGCTCGAGCACCTGCGTCTGGCCGGCCAACGCCGCGCAGAGCTGCGCCATCTGCAGGCCGTGGCTCCACAGGCGCACCAGTCCGGCGGAGGCAAACAAGGGCCGCATAACGGCTGCCAGCATCACCTGCCGCGCCGCCGCCGTGCCGACGTACGAGATGGCATGCCGCACCGTCCCGATCCGCTGCTCCGCGCCGTACAAGGCCGAATTGGCCACTTGAATGAGGCTTCCGGCCAGGATGGGGTCCTGGATGGCGATGGCTTCCAGTTCCGCGCTGTCGTACTCCCGCGATGCGCCGAGTTGGTGGAACAGGCGCTGGGCGAGGCGTGCCTGCACCGGCAGACGCCGCCCCAGTTCCGCCGCCGGTTCCAGACCGCGATAGCGCAAACCGCGGATGGCATCCACCAGTTCCGGCCGAACCCCTTCGCAGCAGATGACCGCCTGGAGATCGTCCAGGATCACATCGACGGGTTTACTGTCGAACGGAAGCGCCTCCAGTTGCTCGTCGAGCAACTCGCAGACACTCACAATCTCCGCGGCGGAATCGATTCCCGGGCCGGCCGGCGATGGCGCCTTCGCGGTGTTCGGACCGGGCGTCGCGATTTGCGCATTGCCGGCGGCGCGCACCTCGGCAGCCAGGCGCGCCAGGCCCGATGCTCCCAGTTCCCGCGCGCCCCTTAGGTGTGCGGCCCGGTGGACGGCTGCAACCACATCGGACGGCAATCCGAGGGAAACGGCAACTTCCGATGCGAGCCGGGCAACACGACGACGCCGGGCGACGGCTCCATCATCGACGCTGCCGTGGCAGCCTGGGGAAGACGCGGGTACGGTCATCGGCAACACCGTTATGCCATGACCATACAAGTCCGGCAAGGTTCATTCGCCGGATGCGGGCGAGTTTTCCTGCAAACTCCGACGTTTTACTTAGTGCCGAATTCAGAAATGGAGGCCTGATTTTTGGGATTCGAAAAGGGCAGGCAATCGCCTGCCCTTTTATACGGTGCTTGTTGCTTGCGAAGTCGTGACTCCCCTGCGCCATTTCGGGGCCTCACAACTGCGGAGTGCTATTATCCTAGAGGATCCGCGCGAACCTTTGAATACTGCCAAGATCGTATTTGCGCCGCCTGTGGCCGCCAAGGCTGGTCGAATTGGTGAAGTAGCGCACAGCGGGACGAGTCTCGAACCGAGGGACCCGGCAGGGAGCGATAAGATAACTTCATAGTGTTGGAGAAGTTATGTAAGGGCGGGGTACCGCGGACCGGATACGGAGCCGTGAGCCACTACGTGAATCGGGGCCTCGCGCTTTCCACGCTCCGCCGCAACCTGCGGCAGGGGGAGTGATGTCCGCGATTTCTTCATCCGAACCTCGCCGGAGCAGGCCGGCATCCTTCAGTCACAACTGGAGATGGGGGACAATGGTCGCGGTACGCTGGACGGCCGGCGAATCCTGCCGGTGCGGAATGCGGGACCGGGTATGTTGGGAACCCGCGCGCGAGTGGCGATGGGCTAGGAGGTAACTGGCTGATGGCTGTACGAATTCTGCTGGCGGACGACCACACCCTGGTGCGCCATGGCCTCCGGCGCATCCTGGAAGAACAACCGGATTTCGACATCGTGGCCGAGGCCGGGTCGGGCATCGAAGCGGTGGAGGCGGCGCGGCTGCTCAAGCCGGATGTGGCGATCGTGGACGTGGCCATGAAGGAGCTGAACGGCATCGAGGCCACCTCCCAGATCCTGAAGCAGTCGCCGCACACCGTGGTGCTGATCCTCAGCATGTACTCCGACGAACGGTACGTGCTGCGCGCGGTGAAGGCAGGTGCACGCGGATACCTGCTCAAGAACTCGGCGGGCGATGAGTTGATCGACGCCATTCACAGCGTCCAGAGAGGGAACGCGTTTTTCAGCCCGGCGGTGGCGCGGATCTTTCAGAACGGATTCGCCCGGCTGAAGGACCTCAACTCGACGGAAGACCGCTTCGAACTCCTGACCAGCCGCGAACGCCAGATCTACCAGCTCTTGGGCGAGGGCAACAGCAACAAGGAGATCGCGCAGCGGCTGAACCTGAGTCTGCACACGGTGGAAACGCACCGCTGGCGGATCATGGAGAAACTGGACCTGCACAGCACGGCTGAACTGGTGCTCAGCGCGGTGCGGCGAGGTGTGGTGACCTAGCCTGGCCATCACCGCGGCGGGTCGCTATCGGCGGATGGGAGTGGCCCCCGTTCCTCCGGGTAGACCGAACGGTTGTGTGGGTTGCTGGACCGGCTGCGCTCCGGGCATTTGCCCCGCTGGCGTGCCCAGTTGGTTCGCCGGAGTGCCAGGTTGCGTGCCCAGTTGCGCCGCCGGGGTGCCGGCGCCGCCCGACACTGGGTTGAACGGCTGGCGGTTGTCCTTTTGCGGATCGAACACGAATTCCCATTCGCCGTAGTTCGTCCGGTCGTTGTACACCTTGATGCCTTCCTCGTCCGCGGTGCTGGCGAAACCCGCGATACCCGACCCCATCACTTGGCCTTGCGCCACCGTTCCGGGCGGTCCCCCCGGTCTGGGACCAAACAGGGCCTGCTGTAACATGGCCCTGGCGGCATCGCTCTGGGCCCCGACGTTGGTTCCGGGCGCGCCGGCGGCGCCGGGAGATGCAGGGCGTAGCTGCGGGTTCGTCCCATACGCCGTCGGTGGAAAGCCGCCGTTTTGTGGGTTGACCGGCTGACCCGGATACTGTTGGGGAGTGCTGGGCTGGCTGCCGATATAGGCGCCCGCGCTGATGTAGCCGCCCCCCTGGGCGGGTTGAGCGCCTGGCGCTCCCTGCGCTCCAGGGACGTTACCCGGCAATCGCACCTGGGTGGGATACGGGACTCCGGGAGCGATCTGCCCCGGAACGGTTTGACCGGGGACACCGGGCTGACCGCCCGGCGCCGTTCCCGGTACGGCACCTTGAGGATACGGAACGCCGGGGATTCCCGGCTGGGAGGGTGTTCCCGCTGGTGTGACACCCTGCGGATATTGAACGCCAGGGAGTCCCGGCTGGGGAGACGTACCCGGCGGTGCAACGCCCTGGGGATACGGTACGCCGGGCACTATCTGTCCTGGAACTGCCTGCTGCTGTCCGGGCTGCGACTGCTGGCCGGGCGTCATCTCGCCTGTCTCGCCGGCCGCGCCCTGTGCGTTGGCGGCGCCCGGCGCATTGGGGATACCAGGAGCCAGCCCGTCACTGGCGCGGCGGCGGTTGGCCACGGCAGCCACGCCCGTTGTGGCGGCAGTTCCAGTCTGGCCAATACCCGGCGTTTCGGAAATGTACTGGCCCGCGAGGTTGTCCTTCTGGTCGGCCGCCCCCGGCGGTTTGGTGACCTTCGAATCGGTCAGAATGCCGTTCGTCACGTGGATCGGGCGCCACTCGTCCTTGCCCGTCATGGGATCGATGTAACGCTTGCGAAGAAAGCGGCGGCCGTTGAAGTTTTCGAGGTCTTCCAGTTTGGCCGGCCAGCGTTTGTTGGTGTTGAAGAACACCTTGATGGCACGCTTGTACTGCTCGCCACGATCGATCAGCAACTGCTCCTTCTGCCGCTGCGATTCGAAAGCGACGCGCGGAACCTCCATGTAGAGCGAGATCGCAATCACGGCGGCCATCAGCACCACCAGCAGCATGGCGAAGCCCCGTTGCGACTGCCGGTGCCGGCAGGCCACGCCTCCCCTGCCTCCTGCGGGCATCAGCTTTGCGCCTCCTCCGCGATGGGCAGGGTTCGCTGCGACTTGGATTCGATATCCTCCATCAGCACCGAACTGGGCCCGATGCGTACTACACGATAACGCCGCTTCAAGGTGTCGCCTTCCTTCGCCAGCAGGATCTCATCGCCATCCAGGAAATAGGCGGTCTTCCTCCCATTGTCGCGCACGGTCGAGAAGCCGTAAAACTTGAGCGGGATGGGCGCAGGAGGCGGCGGCGGAGCCGGCGGTGGCTTTGGGGGAGGCGGTTTCGGGCCGATGAAACTCCAGATCTGCGGCTCGGGTCCTTTCGGTGCCTCGGCTGGTTTGGGAGGCGCCGCACCGATCTGAAACAGATTGCGCGTGCCGCCGGCGGGTTCGACCTGCTGTAACCTGGCGAGCAGGTTCAGGCGCAGCGTGGGATCGACCGTGCCGGGATCGAGTGCCTGCTCCTGCCGCTTGGAACGTAGCACGGGATGCCACTCGTCGCTGCGACCGCGACTGGCGGCCGGCAGCGGACGCCTCGCGGGAGGCTCGCCGCCGGGCAGTGGACTGGCGGGTGCGGCGGCGCTGGCGCGCGGGCCGGAATCGCGCGGCGGCGACGGGCTCGACAGCAGGTTGGCGTACACCAGGTACAATGCCAGCGCGCCCAGGACACAGAGGAAGATCACCTTCTTCCTATCGTTGGCTCCCAGAGTCATCAGGCAGCCCCCGAGGCGTCGCGGATAAACGTATCGATCTTGAGCGTTACGTTCAGCGACTGCCCGCCCTGACCCTGCGGCGCGGCGGCGGTCATGTTTTCGATCACGAGGAAGCGCGGGGATTTGTCCAGAAGGTTGACGAACTTGGCGAAATTCGCGTAA
Source organism: Bryobacterales bacterium (assembly GCA_963719195.1). Classification (GTDB taxonomy): domain Bacteria; phylum Acidobacteriota; class Terriglobia; order Bryobacterales; family Bryobacteraceae; genus DASQZT01. The sequence goes on from CAVRBB010000003.1 coordinate 374,350, forward strand.
CTGCCCTCGAACCCGACCTGGATAGAGAGCAGGTAGAGCGAGTCGCTGCCCTCGATCAATTCACTGTTGAAGCTGGCCTGTCCCATCTTGATGCCGGCGGCGGTCCGCATCCTTTCCAGTTCCTCGACGATCAGCGGGGCAGCCTTGTCCACATCCATGAAATACTGGCCCATGAACTTGTCGCCCTGGGTGCGGGCGTTCTGGACCTTATCGACGAGCCGCTTGCTCATGTTGAGGCGGGCGCGCAATTGTGCGAGTTGGCTGCCGAGTTGCTCCTGTTCGTGCTGTAAGTCCTCGGCCGACCCGCCGAACGGGTGAAAGGCCAGGATGGCCGCCACCAGGTTGGCGGCCAGCAGCACGCCGATGATCACCCGCATCATCACCCGGGGGTCCTTGATGGCCGCGATCTTAAAGTTGCTGGGCATATTCCACGCTCACGCGGTATTTATAGATGGGTTCGGCCTGGGTGGGCTGCTGCATCAGGTGCATTTCGGGCCGTGAGAAGGGGGCCTTTGTCAGCGCCTTCAGCAGTTCGATCATGGGCACGGGCGACTCGGAGCCCACGGTCATATCCAGCGACACGCGATCCTGGGGAGTCACCAGCGGGCGGATCTGGATGACTTTGACGTTGTAGGGAACGGTCTTTTCCAGGTCGGCGAAGATGCGGGTCCAACTGATGCTCTTGCGCTCGAGCAGGGTGTTGAGGAACACGCTCAACTCCAGCACCTGGGCGTTTTCCGGCTCGCGCAGCACCACGTCCAGCTTGGCCTGGTCCGCGGTTGCCGTGCGGATCTGGGCGTTGAGCCGGCTGATATCCTGGCGTACGTCCGCCAGTTGCGTCCGGTCGGCCATCACGAGCATGATCAGCACGCCCAGCGTACTCAGAAGCAGGATGCAGACGCCGATGGATGCCACCAGCATGGCGCGGTCGCGGCGGAACGGCTGGCTGGCGAGATTGATTGCGATCTTCATCTCAGTTGTTGCGAGCGATGGAACGCAGGTACCCCAGCAGGCCGGCGTTGGATTCGCCGGGCATGCCGAGCGCCGAGCGCAGCGGCTCCACTTCCACTCCCAGTTCGTCGGCAAAGTACTGCCGGGCTTCATTGGTCTTGTCGCCGAACCCGCACAGGATCAGGCTGCCGGCGCGCCCGCCCAGGTTGTCTTCGACGAAAACGAAGGTCGGCAGCAGCACCGACGCCACATCCTCCAGTTGGCTGGAAGGCAGTTCCAGGCAGCGCACCAGCTTGATCACGCTCTTCTCACGGACCAGCACGGTGAGGACGTGCCCGGTGAGTTTGGCCACCACGTGCAGACCCGCATCCGGCGCCAGCTCCAGGGCGGCCATGGACGAAGTCGTCACCAGACCGGGATTCATGCCGGCCGCGCGAAACGGGGCTTCGTAGCGGGCGATGATCTCGAGCGGCGTGATCACCACCAGCACGTCCACCTTGTGATCCGGCCCGGGCTGTGCCCAAAAGCTCAAGGCTGCGGATTCCACGTCGAACGGCACGCTCCGCTTCAGCCGGAAGCGCACCAGCGAGGACTGTTCCTTGGAGTCGGCCGGAAAGTTGTCGAAATCTAGCACCGCGATGCGCGTGCTGTAATCCGGCAGGATCAGGGCGACGTCCCGGCGTTTGCGGGAGGCCTGGGTGTTGGCCAGCGCACGCACGGCGAGCGTGAAGTCGTCCGGGTCGAGAACGTTTTCCTTGAGGGGCGAAACGGAAAGTGTGCCGGGCTTGAGCGCCTGCCATTCCAGCTCGGTCTTGTGCCCGAGGCGCGCGGCGGCGATGCCCGCCTCGGAGATCTCGAAGACCATGGCCGGCGGAGGATCCTGGAGGATGGATTTGAGTTTGTTCAGGATCATGGCGTGCATTCCGCGCAGGCCCGGAGGCCCACGTTACCCCTCAATGAAGGTCACCTTGTTGATCTCCCGCAGGGTGGTGATGCCGGCTCGCATCTTCTCCACGGCTGATTCGCGCAGGAACGTCATGCCTTCTTCCCTGGCCGCGCGTTTGATCTCCGACGTGGGCCGCTTGTTCAGAATCATCTCGCGGATTTTATCGGTCAGGTCGAGCAGCTCGTGGATCGCCGACCGGCCGCGGAATCCGGTGCCGCCGCACTCGAAGCAGCCAGCGCCTTCGTAAAGGGGAACGTCGCGCCACTCGGCGGGGTGGAGCCCGCTTTCGATCAACGCGGAGTCGGGATGTTGCACCTGGCGCTTGCAGTAGGTGCAGATCACGCGCACCAGGCGCTGCGCCAGGATGCAGTTCAGCGCCGAAACGAAGTTGTAGGCTTCCACGCCCATGTTCAGGAAGCGGCCCAGCACGTCGAGCACGTTGTTGGCGTGCACGGTGGTGAATACCAGGTGGCCGGTGAGCGCGGAGTTGATCGCGATCTGGGCCGTCTCCTGGTCGCGGATTTCGCCCACCATGATCTTGTCCGGGTCGTGGCGCAGGATGGAGCGCAGCCCGCGGGCGAAGGTGAGGCCCTTTTTCTCGTTCACCGGGATCTGCGTGATGCCCTTGATCTGATACTCGACGGGGTCTTCGATGGTGATGATCTTGTCTTCGTCGTTCTTGATTTCGCTGAGCGCGGCGTAAAGCGTAGTGGTCTTTCCGGAACCGGTGGGGCCGGTGACCAGCACCATGCCGTAGGGCTCCAGGATGTACCGGCGGAACTTGGCGAGATCGGCATCCGAAAACCCCACCACGTCGAGCGAGAGCTTGGCGAACTTCTCACTCATGGATTCTTTGTCGAGCACGCGGAGCACGGCGTCTTCGCCGTGGATGGTGGGCATGATGGAGACGCGGAAATCGATGAGGCGGTTCTTGTAGCGCACGCGGAAGCGGCCGTCCTGGGGCACGCGCTTTTCGGCGATGTCGAGCTCGCTCATCACCTTGATGCGCGAGATGATGGTGGACTGCCAGTCCTTCGCAATGGGCGGCATGGCGTAGTGCAGCACGCCATCAATGCGGTACTTGATGGCCACTTCCTGGTCGCGCGATTCGATGTGAATGTCGCTGGCGCGCCGCTCCAGCGCGTTGAAGATGGTCGTATCCACCAGCTTGATCACCGGGGCGATGTCGGTGTCGTTGGAGGTGAGCTTGTCGATGGAGAGGGTCTCGTCCTGTTCGCCCTCTTCAGCCACCACGTCCAGAGTGAATCCCTCGGTGACCTCCTCGAGCACGCGCTGCGACTGCTCGGTCTTCTTCAGCAGCTCGGCGATCTGCGAGAGGGTGGCGACCTTGACGCGCAGCTTCTTATTCAGCAGGAGCCCCAGCTCGTCGATCAGGCTGAGGTTGCGCGGATCGGAAAGCGCGATATCGAGGGTTCCGTTCTGCGCCCGGATGGGGACAAAGTTATAGCGGAACATCAGGTCCACCGGGATGGAGCGGAACAGATCGTGGTCGATGGAGCCCTCGCGCAGGTCCACGTACTCGCAGCGGTACCGCGCGGCGAAGGCGCGGGCCTGCTCGACTTCCGCCGCCGGGTCGAGGAGCTTCAGCTTATCTACAGTCGCCATAGGTCACCGGATGTTGTCCGCCAGGGAGAAGATCGGCAGGTACAAAGATATTAGAACAAAAGCCACAAAGGTCCCCATGACGATCATGATGGCGGGCTCGATCAGCGAGAGCGTCGCGGTCATGCGCGTGTTGACGTCCTCTTCAAAGAATTCGGCCACGCTGTTCAGCATGGCGGGTAACGCGCCGGTGGACTCGCCGACTTCGATCATGTCGGTGGCCAGCCCGGGGAACATGCGGGAAGCCTTGAGTGAGCCGGATAGGGGCTGGCCTTCGCGCACGCTCTTGCCGGCGGCTTCGATGGCCCGCCGCAGCACGGGCGTGTTCAGCGAATCCGCCGCAGTCTCCATGGCTTGCACCAGCGGGATGCCGCCCGTCAGCAGCGTTCCGAGGATGCGCGAAAGCTGCGCCACCTGGTATTTCAACCAGATCTCGCCGGCGATGGGAAGTTTCATGCGCACCCGGTCGATCTTTTCGCGCGCCGATTCCCGCCGCGACCACCAGCGGAACAGAAAAATCCCGGCCACCAGCGCGATCGCGAAATAGACAATGTACTTGCGGGCAGCGGTGCCGATGGCGATCAGCCAGACGGTCATGGTCGGCAGCTTCGCGTTCATGGTGCTGTACAGGGACGCGAAGGTGGGCACCACGTAGGTCACCAGGAATACCATCAGAAGCACCACCAGGACGATCAGGACACAGGGGTAGATCAGCGAGGCGATGACTTTCTTGCGAACCGCGAGCGCGATGCGCTGGTAACCGATGTAGCGGTCCAGAACCTCCACCAGGCTGCCGCTCTTTTCACCGGCCATCACCGAGCTGACGTACATTTTGGGGAAAATGCCCTGCTGGCGGAAAGCTTCGGAGAGCAGCGTCCCGTTGCGGACCTCGTCCCGTACGGACTTGATGTACGGGCCGAGCTTGGGATCGGTGAGCCGCTCGGCCAGCAGGTCGAGACCCTTGAGAATGGGCAGCCCGGCCCGGACGAGGGTCACGAACTGCTGGTTGAAGATCAGGAAGCGCTCGAGGTTGAGCTTCTTGCTCTTGCCAAACAGGCCGGCTCCGGGCAACGCGCCCGCCGCGCTGCGAGGCTTGATGGAGTAAATGAGGAAGCCCTGCTGCGAATAGCGGTCGCGCAGCTCCTTCTCCGACCCGGCACTCGCCACCTGCTGGTGGATCTGCCCGCGGCCGTCGGCGTATTTCGTGACGTAGTCGGCCATCTATTGCCCCGTTTCTACCAGTTCGGCGCCTTTCGGAACCCGAAACTGGAACAGTTTGCCGTCGAGCGAGGGATTGACCCGTTCCTGGTCAAAGCTGAAATTCAGGATGGACTGGTCGTAGCCGGTGACTTTCACTTGCCGGATATGGAAGTCCGGTGCTACCACGAATTCGACTTTGGAATAGGGAAGGTGGTCCGTCTTGGGGTCGCCCGTAATGCGCATGCCGTCTCCCTCGGCACGCGCCTGCAGGTTCTGGAACTCCTTGTCGAAGTTCAACTTGCCGAGCAGGAACGCGAGCGGCGCGCGCATATCCTCGCTTTCCTTGAGCTTCATCTTCTCAACCCGGTTCTGGTCCGGACTGTAAAGCCAGAGGAACTTGCTGTCGGAGACGAAGAGCTTGCCGGCCGGTTGAGAATAGATCCAGCGCATCCGGCCGGGTTTGCGCAACATCAGGATGCCGCTCTCCACCCGGCGGGCCCCTCCCGGGGGTGTATATTCCTCTCTAAAAAGGACTTGCAGGGTCCGGGCCTTGTTGTACCGGTTCTCCACGCCTTTGAGGAGGGTGTCCAGGGGAGTGTCCGCGGCGAGCGTAGACACTGCCAGCAGGATGGCGAACCCGATCGGCCTCACAAGAGATTTGACGCAGGCATGGGCCCAAGCGTTTAGGTCCGCGCGCGCAGAGCCGAACCGGTTCCGACGCCAGCCGAACCGAGATCAGGGATTCTCCCCGCGGGTGGCGTCCGAGACTGCAAAATCGATAGCGCCGCCGGACGCGAGAGGCGCCGGCGGCGCAGTCCCGTCTATTTCACCGAGACCGTGACGGCCGCCTGGCTGGTGCCGCTGCCGATATTGACGACCAGCGACAGGTTGCCCGACCTGGCATTCGTCGGGATTACGGCGTTGACCTGCAGCACACCGGAAACCAGTCCCGGCGCCTCGCCATAGAAGGTGACCGCCACGGGTTGCCCGTCAATGACTACCCCAACCGGCAACAGCGGTTGCGGGGTCAGCGGCGGAGTGGCCGAAACGGTGGTGACCTTCCCGGTGACGCCCGAAGGAGCGGTCTCTCCTTCTCCCGTCATGTAGATGGCGACCACGTCGCCCTTGTTGGCCGGGTTGGAAGGTGAATTCTGAGTGAGGTTTGCGTTGAGAATCGCACCCGGTCCGGTGCCCGAGGCATTGGCGGTGAATATGCCGGGAGCAGTCGGCGACACCGAGGCCGAGATCCCGTTTGAGCTCTGTCCCAGGTATTGCACCAGAATCGTGGCATTCACGGACCGCTTCAACTCATAGGGGACGATGGCCGAGATCTGTTTGTTGCTGGCGTAGATCATGGGACAGGCGAAGCCGTTGATCAGCACCTGCACGCCGCCGAGCGTGGTGGAGACAAGACCCGTGGCGGTATCGATTTTCGGTGACTGGACCGCCGGTGTGGGGCCGAGGCCCGTGCCGAAAACGGTGATGATCTCACCCGGTGCAATCGCGCCGCCGGCATAGCTGGCGGCGTTGCCGACCTGGGTAATGGTGGGCAGCGGCGCGATGGCAGTCAGAGTGACGGTGATGGTGGTGGAGCCCGTGGCGCTTCCGGTGCCGGCCACCACGATGGTACCCGTAAAGGTCCCGGCCGCGGTGATCGCGGCGGTGTTCAGGCCGGCATTCAACGTGGCGGGAGTACTTCCGGTGGTGGGCGTAACTGATAACCAGTTGCCGCCGCTCTGGGTCTGGGCGGTCGCGCTGAACGACAGGGGATTCTGACCGCTGCCGCTCACGGTGATGGCCTTGGTCGCCGGGGCCGCATCGCCAATCGTGTATTGGAAGGTGAGACTGGTGGGTGTGGCCGAGACCACGGATGTCGCCTGCACCGTGAAGTTCACCGGGACCGTGACCGCGGTACCTCCCGTGGGACTGAGCACGACGCTTCCGCTGTACTGCTGGCCCGTGGTGAGGCCGGCCGGGTTGATGTTCACGGTTATGGTTTGGGGCGTGTTCAGCGAAGTCCCGTTGCCGATGGCAACACCGTTGGCCGTGGCGGAGAGCCAGCTTCCACCGCTGGTCGTACTGATGTTGACGGTGAATTGCACCGCCGATGTTCCGGATGCGTTGCTGACGGCAAGGGTCTGTCCCGAGGGAGTCGTGCCGACCGGGGCCGTAACCGTTATCGAGGTCGGGCTGACCGAGATGTTGCCGCTGCCGCCGCCCACGTTCAGGGTGACGCTCACGTTCTGCGTGGCTCCGCCGGCCACGAACTGCAGGTAGCCGGAGTAGATGCCGTTGGCGAGGCCGGACGGATTGGCGGAAATGGTCAGGCTGGCCGGGAAGGTGATCAGCGTAGCGTTGTTGTAGACTCCGTTGTTAATCAGGAGCCAGTTCCCGCCGCTCGAGGTGACGGTTGCCACGGTGCCCTGTGTGATCACGCTCGAATTCGAGCTCACCGTCAGCGTTTGCCCGGATGGAAGAGTGGTGTTGTTGGGTGTGGCGAAAGTAAGGGTCGTCGAGGGATTGAACGTCAGGTTGCCTGTTCCCGAGCCGCAGTTCGTATTGGTGCTGCCGCTGACCAGTGCCACCACCGGGAAGACCGCGTTGGGGTTCGCCGTCCCGCTCGACGTCATGGTGATCGCGCCCGCATTCAAGCCGTTGCACAGGGATGTCGGGTTGACCACCACCGCAAAGTTGGCAGGCGTAGTGACCGAGGTTGGGCTCACCGTGATCCAGCTTTGCGAGCTGCTCAGGGACACATTGACCGAACTGTTGTCGCTGGCCCCCAGCGAGATCGTGTAGGTCTGGGACGTGTTGCCAAACAGGAAGATCGAGCCCTGGTTGGTTGTCTGGACGACCGGCGAGGATGTCACCAGCAGCGTGACGGTGATGTTCTGAGAGGACGCTCCCGCGGAGATGCCGATTGTCCCCTGATAGCTGCCAGCCGTGAGTCCCGTCGGGTCGACGGATACCTGAAAGTATGGGAAGTTCAGGGTTTGGGCCGTGCTCAGGCCGCCTGCCTTGAGCCACTGCTGGACCGTATTCACGGATGGAGTCACGGTGTACGCGGCGGAGTAGTTCACCAGCACCGTCTGCGCCAGCGGGACGCTTTTGGTGAGCTGGTAGGCAAAGGAAAGCGCCGACGGCGCGGCCAGGCTCGAGATGGTACCCCCGCCCGCGCCTACCTGAAGATTGACGGTCAACGGCGTGCTGGCATTCGCGGTGCAATCGATGTAGCACAAATAGACCTGGGCGGTATAGGTGTTGCCGGATTGCAGGGAGCCGAGGGCGCTGGTGTTCAGCGAAAGGTTCAATCCGTCGGAGACGTTGGCGGCGACTGTCGATGCGGAGTTGTTCAAGAGCAGCCAGTTCGTAGGGGAGATATTGTTCACGTAGGCATAGTAAGTGGTCACCCCGCTGGTCTTGGGAGTGATTGTCACAGTGCAGCTCGAGTAAGGGGTAACGCTGCTGCAAGCCGTCGACGAGGTGGCATTCGGATACCCCAGCACGACACTGGATGGCGTGAGAGTGTACGGCCCCCCGCCACTGCCGCCACCACCCACATTCAGGGTGACGTTGACGATTGCCGAATTGGCGCCATTGTATATGGTGACCTGGCCGGTATAAGTAGCCGCCCCGCTGAGCGCCAGTGTCGAGGCCACGCTGGTATCGATGCTGACGTTCAAACCGCCGCTCACGTTGTACGGACCGGTGAGTCCACTTTGGCCGTTCGCCAGTAGCCAGGCGCCGCCGCTGTTGGTATTGGCGTAGGAGTTATATGTGGTAACGGTGCCGTTGTTGGAAAAGACCGAGACCGCCTGCGCGGTGACCCCGCCGGGGTAGGCGAAGGTAAGGCTGGTCGGACTCACGGACAGGGCCCCCGTACCTCCGCCCGCGCCCACCGTCAAGGTCACCGTGAATGAATTGCTCGCGCTGATCGACGGGCAGGCAATGGTGACAGTGGCGGTATCGGGATTGATCGTGAGGAAGGACGAATTCGCCGTGAAACCGAGAGCCTGCGGGGTGCCGCTGAGGGTCAGGTTCGCGGTGGTGAACCCGCCGGCAAACGTAAGCCAGCTCCGGTCGGAGATGGCGCTGCAGGTTGGGGCAGAGCCGTTCGATGTGGAGACGTTTACCGAGCTCGTCGTGCTCTGACCCTGCGTCGCGACGCTCAAGGGCACCGAAGTCGCGCTGAGGACGATGAGGTTTCCACCGCCGCCGCCCGGAGTGAAAGTCACCGGAATGTTCAGGGCCGTTCCACTGGCGGGAGTGACCGTGATGTTGCCGCTGCAGCCCGTCGTGCATCCGGCAGTACTGATAAGGGTTACAGTGATTGTCGCTGGAGTGGTGCCGGACGAGATGTCAAAACTATAGAAATGAGTCTGCCCGGAACCCTTCGCAACCGTGAATGACACCGCGGCGCCGGAAACACTCGTAATCTGGACCGCTACCGGCAAGGCTGCACTGGTGAATGCCGCCGAGCTTGGGTTCGCGGACAACGTCTGGGCGCGTCCGGTTGTAGCCAGCAGCAGTGTGGTCAGAAAGAAAAAAGCAGTTTGCTTGAAAATTGTTTTAGTGGCGTCCATGTTCATCCCCCGGCCAAATTGATAATACAACATTGGCCCCCCTGAAAATCACAGAATTTGGCCTTTGCTCGCCGGTGAAAGCGAGATGCGGACGCGGCTATCACTATACTAATACCGGAAACCTGCCGCGGGGTTGGCGGCCCGGCCGCGCCGGGCGGGGATCCGCTATTTCAGGATCTGAAACAGGTTGCTGTAGTCGTCCGTCCACAAACGCACCGTCCGCTTCACAGCAAGCGGCGTCGAGCCGTTGAAATCTCCGTCGTCGAAATCGGCCGGCGGCGTGGTGATCAACACCCAGGTCGCTCCAAAGACGTCCTGCGATTCGTCGTCTTCGGTATCTACCACGCGCGCGACCTTGCCCATGGAGGACACCTCGCCGGCCAGCACCGGGGCGAGGTCGAGGTAGCGATTGGAAATGTGCACCGCCAGAATCCCATCCGGCTGCAGGTGGCGGTAATACACGTCCATGGCCTGGCGGGTCAACAGGTGGACGGGGATGGAGTCGCTGGAGAACGCATCCACGGCGAGGACGTCGAAATGCTCCGGGGATTCGCGCTCCAGCGAGAGGCGCGCATCTCCCATCGCGACATCATGCCTCGCCTTGCAGTCGCGGAGGAAGGTGAACTCGGAGTTCGCCAGGCGCAGGACCAGGGGATTGATCTCGTAGAAGCGGTAGTAGTCGCCCAGGCGGCCATACGAGGCGAGGGTGCCCGTGCCCAGGCCGATGATGCCGACCCGGATGGCGCCTTTCTTCTGCTTATCGCGGATCGCGAGACCGACGCCGGTGTTGGGGCCGTAGTAAGTGGTGGGCAGGTCGCGGCGCGCGGGATTGAGATACTGCTCGCCGTGATTGATGGTGCCGTGAGTGAGCGTGCGGGTGGCGGAGATTTCCTGGGGCGTGCCCGAATCGCGGACGCGCAGGGCGCCGTAAAAATTACGTACGCTGACGCGGTAATCCGCGGTCATCTGGCGCGCGTGATAAGTAATGTAGCCGACCAGCACCAGCGCGAGCACCTCCGTGCCCATGGCGGCCCACTGCCCGCGGAGGCGGAATCCCCGCATGGCGGCTACAGCCACCGCCCCGAAGACCGCGAGCACCCCGAGCAGGATGTACCCCATGAACCCGTCGGGCTCGCTCCAGTCCTTTACGACGGACAGGATCAACCCGCGCGCGGTGGCCAGCAGTTGCCCATGCTCGGCGAATACGATCAGCGCGACGACCACCACGGCGCAGGCCGCCACGAACAGGTGCAGGGGTTCGAGCAACTGCCGGAACCAGCGGATCTCGGGATCCCCCTGCAGCACGAACAGGGTGAGCAGCGCGCATGCGGCCAGGCCCAGTTGCAGTTCGTACAGGGCCCGGAAGAAGTACGGCGCCACCAGTCCCACGAGGAGCCCGCCCACGGCGCCGCCGGCCGCGATCATGAGGTAGAAGTGGGTCAGGTAGCGGGGGTGGGGTTTCAGCCGCGCCAGCTCGCCGTGGCACACCATGCAGCAGGTGAAGAGTCCCATGCCGAACAACGGAACCATCACCTTGATGGGCACGTTGCCGCTGGCATCCACGTTGTTGGCGTAGGCCATGCTGGCCAGCGCCACGGCCAGTAGTTGGAGGTAAGGGTTGCGGCGATACCAGCCGCTGCTTTCGAAGCACAGAATGAAGGTCAGCAGATAGATGCTCAGCGGCAACACCCACAGGAACGGAATGGCGGCGACGTTCTGCGAGAGGTGGTTGGTGATCGCCAGCAGCAGCATCGAGGCACAGGCGGGCAGCGCCAGCCACAGGACGTATAACCGTAAGCCCGGTTTCTCGGCGGGGCCCTCGGCGGTTTCCTCGATCATGACTCCGGTCCTCGAGCGGAAGGCAGTGAGGCCGCACAAAAGGATGAACACTCCGTACGCCACCGACCACGTCACCGACTGCTGGAGCGTGGTGAACTTCGGTTCAAAGAGGATCGGATAGCTGATCAGGGCGAGCATCGAACCCGCATTGGAAAGGGCGTATAGGCGGTAGGGGATGGCGCCCTTGAACTGCCGGGCGTACCAGGCCTGAAGCAGGGGACCGGTCGTGGACAGCAGGAAATACGGCAGGCCGACGGTCAGCAACAGCAGCCGCAGTATGGCCAGGGTCGGTTCTTCGGTGCCGCTGGGTTTCCAGGCCAGCCGGGGGTACACTGGCAGCGCCAGCGCGCTCAGCAACAGCAGGCCCACGTGGACCAGCAACTGCATCCGCGGCTTCAGGTAGCGCACCACGGCGTGCGCGTAGAGATAGCCCAGCAGCAGGACCAGTTGAAAAAAGAGCAGGCACGTGGTCCAGACCGCGGCCGACCCGCCGAACCACGGGAGGATGATTTTGGCGATCACCGGCTCTACCTGAAACAGCAGGAAGGCGCTCACCAGAATTGTCAATGCGTAAAGAAGCATGAAGTCCCCTGAGAAAATAACTCCGGCGCGGGCCCGCATCGGAGGCCGCGCGCTGCCGGTCTACCGGTACGCCGGCACTCCGGTCACCTTTTCGCCGATCACCAGGGCATGAATATGGTCGGTACCTTCATACGTTTTGACGGTTTCCAGGTTGCAGAGGTGTCGCATGATCGGATATTCGTCGGTGATTCCGTTCGCGCCCAGCAGGTCGCGGCTGAGGCGCGCGCAATCCAGCGCAATCGCCACGTTGTTCCGTTTCAGCATGGAAATGTGGGCGGGTTCGAGCCTGCCCTGATCCTTGAGCCGCCCCGCCTGGACCGCCAGCAACTGGGCCTTGGTGATCTCCGTGATCATCCACGCCAGCTTCTCCTGAACGAGCTGATGGGAGGCGATCGGCCGGTCGTCGAACTGCTTGCGCAGGACCGAGTACTGGCGCGCGGTTTCGTAGCAATCCATAGCGGCGCCGATCACTCCCCATCCGATGCCGTAGCGCGCCTGCGAAAGACAGGAGAGCGGCGCTTTCAGCCCGGCGGCGCCCGGCAGACGGTCGCACTCGCCTACCCGGCAATCCATGAACGAGAGGCTGGAGGTCACCGACGCGCGCATCGACCATTTTCCGTGAATTTCCGACGTCCCGTATCCCCTGGTTCCCTGCTCCACCAGGAAGCCGCGAATACCTTCCGGCGTGCGCGCCCACACCACCGCCACATCGCTCAGGGTGCCGTTGGTGATCCACGTCTTCTCGCCGTTGAGCACCCAGCCGTCGCCATCGCGGCGGGCGGTGGTGCGCATGCCGGCGGGATTCGAGCCGAAATCCGGTTCGGTGAGGCCGAAGCAGCCGATGGATTTCCCGCTTTGCAGGCGCGGCAGCCACTTGCTTTTCTGTTCCTCGGAGCCGTAGCTGTGGATCGGATACATCACCAGCGCGCCCTGCACGGAGACAAAGCTCCGGATGCCGGAATCGGCGCGCTCCAGTTCCTGCATGATGAGCCCGTACTCCACGTTGCTCATCCCGGCGCAATCGTATCCTTCCAGGTTGGCGCCGAGAAAACCCAGCTCCGCCAACTCGGGAACCAGTTCGGCCGGGAACCGGGCGTCGCGGAAGCAGTCGCGGATGACGGGGAGGATTCTCTCGTCGGCGAACCGCCGGGCCGTCTGCCGCACCATCAACTCCTGCTCGGAGAACAGCGAGTCGACGCAGAAGTAATCCACGCCTCGAAAAGCCATATTTGGATGTGTCCTTCTTATTTGAACACAGAGACTGGGGAGGGCCCGCGCCGGCCGGCCGGGCAGGTGGCAGCGGTTCCGGCGTGGACATGGGGCGCCGGGTAGTAAACTCTTGGAGAGATCCAAACCATGAAATCGTCAGCTTTCCTTGTGCTTTTGGCTGTTTCCCTCGCCGCTCAAAACCCGCCGGCGGCAGCGCCGAAACGGGGACCGAATGCGCCGCCGCCCGAGGCCGGCGACGACGTCCGGGGTTACAACGACACCCCGCAGTTGCCCGGACAGAAATGGAAGGTGCACGACATGGAGCGGCCGCGGCCGGTGCAGGTCACACCCGGTCCCTATGCGTTCGAGGCGCCGCCCTCGGATGCGATCGTGCTCTTCGACGGCAAGGACCTCTCGCAGTGGGTGCAGCAGGCCCGCGGCGGGGTACAGCAGGAGCCCAAATGGAAGGTGGAAAACGGGTACATCGAGATCGTGCCGCGCACCGGCCGCCTCGTCACCAAAGAGAAATTCGGCGATTGCCAGCTCCATATAGAGTGGTCCATACCCAAGGAGTCCCACGGCAACGGACAGGGCATTGGCAATAGCGGCGTGGAACTCATGTCACGCTACGAGGTCCAGGTGCTCGAGTCGAACACGCACCAGACGTACGCGGATGGAGGAGCGGGGGCGGTCTATGGGGTGTGGCCGCCGCTGGTGAACCCGTCGCGTCCCATGGGCGACTGGAACGTGTACGACATCTTCTTTGAAGCGCCGCGGTTCGAAGACGGCAAGCTGTTGAAGCCGGCTTACGTCACGGTGGTTTTCAACGGTGTGCTGGTGCAGAACCACAAGGACTACCTGGGCACCACCATCTGGCGGCGCGTGGGCACATATACCCCCCACCCCGCCGAAATGCCGCTCAGCCTGCAAGACCACTCGCAGCCGGTGCGGTTTCGCAACATCTGGATTCGCAGGCTCAATTCGTCCGCCGACTAAGGCTCTGGCCGGATGGTTGCTTGTCTCTGCTGTGGGCGGCTTTCAAAGCCGCGCGCCGGTTTTGAACCGGCGCTGGGCCGATTGAAAATCGGCCCGCAGGTTGAAAACCTGCCCCACTATTCAGGCGCTGTTCCGCCCGCGGGCGGCATGGCACCCCGGAGTGATATGCTGAATACCCACCTGCCTTCCGCCTGTTGCGCCCGCACTGTACCGATACGAGACCGGCAGGTGCCCCGTGGCTGTCATGCCTCACGCTCGCTCATCCCGCCGGCGGTATCGCCTGTTCGTCGAGGACTACAAGCTTCGGCGCCTCGACGACGGCACCGGGGAGCCCGAAAAGCCTAAGCCGTCCGAAGTGGCGGCGGAAGCCGGTGCCGGGCTGGCGGTGCGCGCGGCCCGGAGCGAACGGCGCGGCACGCGGCGCCGCTACGCGCGCGAATACCTCCGCTGGCTGCGGCCGCACCGCTACGCGGCCGGCGCGCTCTTCGTTCTGGCATTGGCGAGTGCGGGCTTGCAGATGGTTGAACCGCTGTTCATGCGGTTCGTCGTCGACCAGGTTCTGCTGAAGACCGGGCTGGACACGGCGGCGCGGTTCGTTCGCCTCAACCTGGCCGGCATGCTGTTTCTCGCCGTGATCGTGGTCTCCAACCTCATCAACGGCCTCCGGGACTACCGCCAACGCCTGCTGAATACCCACGTGATGCTCTCCCTCCGCCGGTCGCTGTACGAGCGCCTGCTGCGCCTCCCGCTGCCGAGGCTGTGGGATATGAAAACCGGCGGCATCCTTTCCCGGCTCACGGGCGACGTGGACACGACCACCGGCCTCTTGCAGTTGGCCATCGTTTCGCCATCCATATCCGTCATCCGCCTGGTCATCGCGGTCACCGTGCTGATGGCGTTGAACTGGCGGCTGGCGCTGGCCGCCCTGGCCATCATCCCCGGCGTAATGGTGATCAGCTTCATCTTCGCCAAACGGGTCCGGCCGATCTACCGCTCGGTTCGCAAGGACGCGGAGCAGATCGATGGCCGCGTCGGCGAAACCTTCTCCGGGATCCGCGTGGTCCGCGCCTTCCGGCGCGAGGTCCACGAACTCCTCGAGTACATGCGCGGGCGTCATACCGTGCTCCGCAAGGAATTGTTCGCGCAGCGCCGCGAGATGGTCATCTGGACTTCCTGGAACCTGCTGATGGGCAGCGTGAACGTCGCCATCGTGTGGTACGGCGGCTACCTGTACGTGCGCGGCGGCGCGTCCATCGGCGACATCATGGCGTTCCAGTGGTACACGTTCCTGCTGTTGAACCCGGTGTGGAACATCGTCAATTCCTTCTCGGAGCTGCAGCGTTCCCTGGCCGCGATGGAGCGTGTGTTCGAGCTGCTCGGCATGGAAGACGACAAGCCGGATAAGCCGGATGCCCGCGACGCGCCCCGCGAAGTGCGGGAGATTCAGTTCGAAGATATCGAATTCGAGTACCGCGAGGGCCTCCCGGTGCTGCGCGATTTCAACGTCGTGGTTCCCGGCGGATCGGTGGTCGCCCTGGTGGGCCGGAGCGGCGCCGGGAAGACCACCGTGACCGACCTGGTAGCCCGTTTCCACGACCCCAGCAAAGGACGAATCCTCCTCAATGGCGGCGACATCCGGGATTTCCGGCTGCAAACCTATCGTGCGCTGCTGGCCATCGTCCAACAGGACGTTTTCCTGTTCGATGGATCCGTACGAGACAACATCGCCTACAGCCGTCACGATGCCACCGACGCCGAAGTGGAAGATGCCGCGCGCCGGGCCAATGCGCACGAATTCATCGTCAAGCTGCCCGAGCAGTACGAGACATTCATCGGCGAGCGCGGAGTCAAACTCTCGGGCGGCCAGCAACAGCGCCTGGCGATTGCCAGGGCCATCCTCGCCTCCCCCCGGATCCTCATCCTCGACGAGGCTACCAGCAACCTGGACACGGAGAGCGAACAACTGATCCAGGCCTCCATGGCCTCGCTGCTCGCCGGCCGGACCACCTTCGTGATTGCCCATCGGCTCTCCACCGTGCGGCGCGCCGACCTGATCCTGCTGATGGAAGAGGGGCGCATCACGGAGCGCGGCACTCACGCCGACCTCATGAGCGCTCGCGGTGTGTACTGCGAAATGGTGGTCCGCCAGATGGAAACTCAGGGCCATGGCGGCGAACAGGTCTTGCGTTAGGGTAAAGGGCCCGCCTCTGCCACCCGCGTCACCCCCAGCGGATTGGCCGCCAGCCGTATGCTCACCCCCCGGCTCGCGGTGGATCTGACCTCATTCGCGATGAGACCGGGAAGGCCCGCCCGCAGGACTCCTGTGGCGCATAGTAGTCGTGGACCGCACCACGTCAAGGCGGTGCCAATCGGGATCGAGCCGTGCCGCCGCCGCGAGACCCGCTCCGGAAACTCGCCATTTCCCGCCTTCGCGGCATGGTTCGCGCTGGCGATTCCCCGCGACTCTTCCGGCCGCGCCACCGGCGCTGAGCGAGGGCAGACGCGGCAGCAGTTCTTCTCTCCGCTCTCTCCGCTCTCTCCGCACCTCTTCTTGACTTTGGCAACGCGGGTAATTTATTCTGACGATTCGACTTGGCCAAGCTTCCCTGGCCGCCTTGCGTATGCGGGACAACATGCACCACGTGCCGGAAACGGTGGAACGCTTTCTGGCCTCGACACTGGAAAGCGTGGACAGCGCTGAAGAGATCGCCGTGGGCGTGGCCCAGCGCGCCGGGTTCGACGATGACGACCTGATGAAAATCGGCATGGCGGTGCGGGAGTCGATGGTCAACGCCGTAGTGCATGGTAACCGGTATAACGAACATAAAAAGGTACGATTCTCCGTAGCGCACAACTCGCAGCGATTCACCGTCAGAATCGCCGATGAAGGCGAGGGCTTCGATTTCGAGCATCTCCCCGATCCGCTGGCGCCGGAGAACCTCATGCGTACTTCGGGACGCGGCATTTTTTTGATCCGGTCCTTCATGGATGAGTTCCAGTTGCGGCATCTGGAGCCAGGGGGAACCGAAGTAACTTTAGTCAAATACGTGGTGTCTAAGTAGATTCTGCGTCGTTTCAGCCAGGAGGCAAGTTCAGTGAGCGTAAAGTTGAATACTCGACAGGTGGGCGATGTGAACGTGGTGGATGTGGCCGGGAGGATCACCCTCGGGGAAGGTTCCAGCGCCTTGCGCGATGCCCTGCGCGACATGGTCGGCAAGAACCAGAAGAAGATCCTGCTCAACCTCGGCGAGGTGTCTTATATCGATAGTTCCGGAATCGGCGAACTGGTTTCCGGATTCACGACCGTCACTAACAGCGGCGGCCAGTTGAAACTGCTCAACCTCAATAAGCGGGTGAAAGATCTGCTCCAGATCACCAAGCTCTACACCGTCTTCGATGTCCACGAAGACGAAGCGGGAGCCATCCGCAGCTTCACCTAGTGATTCGGTGGGGCAGGGCCGCGCTCTGCCCCATTTCGTACCGGCTCGGCTGCGAGGCCTGTTCTACCGGAACTTACCCCCCTCCCACGAACTGTACGATTTCGACCTGCGCACCCGCTCCCAGGGTGATCTCCTCCCATTGGGGCCGCTTCACGATCTCCCGGTTCAACTCCACAGCCACGCGCGCGGGGTCCAATCGTAGCTGTCGTAACAGCCCAAGTACGGTCTCTCCCTCTGATACGGTCTGCGGTTCGCCATTCACCACGATGCCGACGGGCATAATTGTTGACACCTCCATTTTCCACCATCTATAGTCAAATTTGGGCCTCTTCTTCCCCGAATCACATGCCTAACTCATACACGGAATTGTATTTTCCCGTCCTGGTCCAGGCATTGCTCGCGATGGCCCTCGCGGCGGGCCTGCTCACGGTGTCGTTCCTGCTAGGCAAACGCGTACGCAACCGGGTGAAGGATATGCCGTACGAATCCGGCATCGTGCCCACCGGCGACGCGCGGCAGCGCTTCAGTGTGAAGTTCTACCTGGTGGGAATGCTCTTCATCCTGTTCGATATCGAAGCTATCTTCCTGTATCCCTGGGTGGTCGTTTATCGCGAACTGAAGATGGTGGCGTTCGTCGAGATGCTGGTGTTTGTCACGCTGATCCTGTGCGGCTTTTTTTATATCTGGAAGAAGGGTGCGCTGGACTGGTCCGGAGCGGACCTGTCCGGCAGGAAGCAGTAACACTCGAGATGTTACCCGACAACCTGCGAGATCGTCCTTTGGCCGCCGCGGTGGCCGCGTTTGATGCCGATGCCATTACGGGCGGCAGGTTCGATCGGGGCGAGTTGACGCTGGAAATCGCGCCCGCCAAGATCGCGAGTGTCTGCGGGTTCCTGAAATACGACCAGAAATTCAACCGTGTGAGTACCGTCACCGCGGTGGACCGCTACCCCTTCGAGCCCCGCTTTGAAGTGGTCTACCACTTGCATTCCATCGGGCACAACCAGCGCGTGCGGCTCAAGTGCCGTATTCCGTCCGCCGTCTGCGAGATTGAATCCGTAACTTCGGTTTGGCGCGGAGCCGGCTGGTACGAGCGGGAAGTGTTCGATCTGTTCGGCATCCGGTTTCGCGGCCATCCGGACCTGCGCCGCATCATGATGCCGGACGACTGGCAAGGCCATCCGTTGCGCAAGGACTATCCCGTGACGGGGTCGAGGGTTTAGCGAGATGAGCGAAACGGGAGTTCCGGGAGCCATTCTGGAAGAGGCGGATGCCCAGCCGGAAACCGGCCCGCGGCGGATGGTCCTCAACATGGGGCCGCAGCACCCGTCCACCCATGGCGTGCTGCGCCTCGTGATCGAGCTCGACGGCGAAAACGTCGTGAGCTGCCAGCCCGACATCGGCTATCTGCATACCGGCATCGAGAAGGAATTCGAAGCCAAACTCTACCAGCAGTCGGTCACCCTTACGGACCGTGTTGATTACCTGGCGCCGCTTTCCATGAATCTCGGCTACTGCCTGGCCGTGGAGAAACTCCTGGGCCTCGAGATTCCGCCGCAGGCCCAGTGGATGCGGGTGATGCTGACCGAGTTGACGCGCCTCAACAGCCACCTGGTGTGGCTCGGCACGCACGCCATCGACATCGGCGCCATGAGTGTCTTCCTGTACTGCTTCCGCGAGCGGGAAGACATCCTCCGTATTTTCGAGATGTTCTCCGGCCAGCGCATGATGACCAGCTATTTCCGCATCGGCGGCCTGGCCCTGGAGCCCCCGCGCGGATGGCACGAGCGCGTGAAGAAATTCATCGACGTGTTCCCCAGCCGCGTGGACGAGTACGAAAATCTGCTGACCAACAATCGCATCTGGATCGGCCGGACCCGGGGCGTGGGTGTCATGTCGCTCGAAGACATGATCGACCTGGGCATTACCGGACCCATGCTGCGGGCCGCGGGTTTGACGATCGACGCCCGCAAGGACGAGCCGTACACCGGCTACGAAAAGTTCGATTTCGAAGTGCCCACCCGCACCGAAAGCGACGTGTACGCGCGGTACCAGGTGCGCGTGGCGGAGATGCGGCAGAGCGCCCGCATCGTGACGCAGGCGATGGAAGGCATGCCGGCGGGGCCATGGAAGGCCAATGCCCCCCATGTGGTGCTGCCCGACCGCGAAAAGATGAAGACCCAGATGGAGGCCCTCATCTACCATTTCAAGATCGTGACCGAGGGCTTCCGTGTGCCCGAAGGCGAGGTCTACCAGGTCATCGAATCGCCGCGCGGCGAGTTGGGTTTCTACGTGGTCAGCGACGGGACGGCGCGCCCCTGGCGCGTGCACATGCGGACCCCGAGCTTCGGCAATCTGCAAGCCACGTCTAAAATGGTGGAAGGAGCGCTGATTGCCGATGTCATCGCCTCCATCGGCAGCATGGATTTCGTATTAGGGGACACGGACCGGTAGTTGGCGGGGCAAGGAAGTCGCGGGACGGAAGTCCCGCCGGGGCGAAGGCCTGCCCCACCGCGGCAGCACTGACAACATGACTTTTTCTCCACAACTGGAAGCCAGGTTCGACAAACTCCTGAAAAGCTATCCGCCGGGCCGCCAGCGCTCGGCGATGATCCCCATGCTGATGTACGCGCAGGATGAGATCGGCTGCGTTTCCGACGAACTGATCGACGAGGTGGCCAAACGCGTGGGCGTCACGCCGCTCCAGGTTCACGAGGTGCTCTCCTATTACTCCATGCTGCATCGCAAGCCGCTGGGGAAGTATCACGTGCAGATCTGCACTAACATCAGTTGCCTGCTGATGGATGGCGACCAGCTCTGGGAGCATGCCTGCAGGAAACTCGGCATCGGCCACAAGGAAGTGACGGCGGACGGGCAGATTTCGCTCGAGGAGGTGGAATGCATCGGCGCCTGCTCCTGGGCGCCGGCCATTCAGGTGAATTACGATTTTCATCACTTCGTGACTCCCGAGAAGCTGGATGCGCTCCTGGACGGCCTGAGGAAGAAACAATAGCGAATGCAGTATAACGAGCCCAGTCCGCTGGAAACCCGGGTACTCACCCGGCGCTTCGGTCTCGCCAACTCGGAATCCATCGACACGTATCTCGCCACGGATGGCTACCGGGCCTTCCTGAAAGCCGCGGGTATGAAGCCCGCGCAGATCATCGAAGAGGTGAAGATCTCGAATCTTCGCGGCCGCGGCGGTGCGGGTTTTCCCACGGGCATGAAGTGGGGTTTCGTGCCGCACGCATCGACTAAACCCAAGTACATCGTCGTGAACGCGGACGAAAGCGAGCCCGGAACCTGCAAGGACCGGGTGCTCATGGAAAACGATCCGCACCAGTTGATCGAGGGCGCGCTGATCGCCGGTCTGGCGGTGGATGCGCACGCCGGCTACATCTACATCCGCGGCGAGTATCGCTACCTGATCGACGTCATGGACCAAGCCCTCGCCGAGGCATATGACCGGGGCTGGCTCGGGAAGAACATTCAGGGCACCGGGTTCGATTTCGATCTTTACACCCATACCGGCGCCGGCGCCTACGAGTGCGGAGAGGAATCGGCGTTGCTCGAATCGCTGGAAGGCAAGCGCGGGATTCCGCGTATTCGCCCGCCCTTTCCGGCCGTGGTGGGCGCGTTCCAGTGCCCTACCGTGCTGAACAACGTGGAGACGTTCTGCGCCGTGCCCGCCATCATCCGCGATGGCGGAGCGGCGTTCGCGGCGCTGGGTGTGCCGAAAGCCGGCGGCACCAAACTGACCTGCCTCACCGGCCACGTCAACAAGCCCGGCGTTTACGAGTTGAAGCTGGGCTTCCCCGTGAAGCAGATGATCGAAGAGGTCGGCGGCGGCATCCGCAACGGGAGGAAGCTCAAGGCGTTCATTCCGGGAGGTTCGTCCTGCCCGGTGCTCACCGCGGCGGAACTGGAAGGCGCCACCATGGACTACGATTCCATGGCGCAGCGCAAGAGCATGCTGGGCTCGGGCGGTGTGATCATCATCGACGACCAGACCTGCATGGTGAAAGCCGCTCTCCGCATCATGCGGTTCTACGCCCACGAAAGCTGCGGCTGGTGCATTCCCTGCCGCGAAGGCACCACCTGGATTCGCAAGATCCTGACGCGGTTCCACGCGGGCGGCGGCACCCGTAGTGACATCAACCTGATCGGCGATCTCGCCAAAAACATGCTGGGACGGACCTTCTGCCCGCTGGGAGACGCCGCCGCCTTGCCCACCATTTCCATCGTCGAAAAATTCCGGGAGGAGTTTGAAGATCATCTGAATGGCAAACCGTGCCCTTACGAGCATGCCGGCGCAATGGTGGAGGCGTGATGGCTGACCTGGTGAAACTCACCATCGATGGCCGCCCGATTCAGGCCGCGCCGGGAACCCTGGTCATCGACGCCGCCAAGCACGCCGGCATCGAGATCCCCGCGTTCTGCTATTACGAGGGCCTCACTCTGCAGGCCGCGTGCCGCATGTGTCTCGTGGAAGTGGAGAAGATGCCCAAGCTGATGACAGCGTGCACTCTCCCCGTATCCGAAGGCATGGTGGTGCGGACCGAGACCCCGCAGGTGGCCAACGCCCGCAAATACACCCTGGAGTTCCTGCTGACCAATCACCCCCTGGACTGCCCGGTGTGCGACAAGGGCGGCGAGTGCGAATTGCAGGATATGGTGTTCCGCTACGGCGCTGGCGAAAGCCGCTTCACCGAGGAAAAGGTCCATGTCCCGGAAAAACAATACTCGCCCGTGGTGTTTTTCGATGCGCCGCGCTGCATCCTGTGTTTCCGCTGCGTGCGCATCTGCAACGAAGGTTTGGGAGTGGGAGCCCTGGGCGTGATCAACCGCGGCGTGGTTTCGGAAATCGCGCCCAACCACGGCGACCACCTGGAGTGCGACGAGTGCGGCGCCTGCATCGACATCTGCCCCGTGGGCGCGCTCACCAGCGGCATCTACCGCTACCAGACCCGTCCCTGGGAAATGGAGCATGTGGGCACCATCTGCACCCACTGCGCCGACGGCTGCAAGACCACGCTGGGTGTGCGCAACGACCGCATCATCCGCGGCAACAACCGCGACCATTCCGGAATCAACGGCGAGTTCCTGTGCATCAAGGGCCGCTACGCCTTCGATTTCTACGATCACGCGGAACGCCTTCAGGCGCCCCTCGTGCGCGTGAACGGCAAGCTGGAAGAGGTGCCCTGGTCCAAAGCACTGGAGACCGTGGCCGCGCAATTCCGGCAGACGGTGGAAGCCGGCGGCGCCTTCGGCGTGATCGGCTCCAACCACACCACCAACGAAGAGAATTTCTATCTCCAGAAATTTGCGCGGACGGTGCTGCGCACGAATCACATCGATCACCACCGGACCGGCGATGCCACCGCCCTGATCGATGCCCTGAGCGGAAAGACCGCCAAACTCGCCACCATCGCCGATCTCTACGAGCGCAAAGCGGTGCTTGTGCTGGGTGCCGACCTGGCGCTGGAACACCCCCTGCTCAGTTACCAGATCCGCGCCAATCACCGGCACCACCAGGCGCATATCTACGTCGTGACGCCGGGGCCGGTGCGCGAGGACAAGTACTCGGTGGCCAGCCTGCGCGCCTCGAATCCGGATTTTGCCACTCTCGAATCGCTGCGCGACAGGCTGAAAGCCGAGGCCGAGCTGGTCATCCTGTTCGACGACTCCTTCCAGGGCGACGATATCCGGTCGCTGGTGGAGTTCGGCGAGTCGCTCGGCATTCCGGCCGGTTACGTCTGCCTCCTGGATTACTCGAATTCGCGCGGCGCCCTCGATATGGGCCTGACGCCCGAATTGCTGCCCGGCTATCAGCCGTCCGGCCAGCCGGGCATGCGGATTCCCGAGATGCTCGCTGCCCCGCTGGATGTGCTGTGGGTGGTCGGCGCCAACCCGTTGAAGACCGGCTCGCCGCGAAATGCCGGCTTCCTCGTCGTCCAGGACATGTTCCTCACCGAGACCGCGCAGCAGGCCGATGTCGTCCTGCCCGCCGCCTGCGCTTACGAAAAGAACGGCACGGTCACCAATGTCACCGGCGAGGTGCAGCGGCTCAAGCGGGCGCTCAACACCATGGGCGCCAAGCCGGACCTCGAGATCATGGGCTTCATCGCCCGCGAAATGGGCGTCGCGGCGGCGCTCGGCCCATGGACGCCGGAAGTGGTCTTCTCCGAAATTCGCAGCTCTGTTCGTGGTTACCAGGTTCCGGCGCCGGTGATCGCTACCGGCGCGGCACAGACGATGCCGGTCAACGGGCGTGTCCCCGTTGAGAACCGGCCCGGCCTGGTGCGTTCCGATCACAATGGTCTGTTCGCGTCCGGCACGCTCGGACGCTATTCCAAAGTTCTGAACTCTGTCATGGAAAGCCGTTCGAGCCGCTAATGGACGCATTTATCGTCATCAGCCTGATCAAGATCGTCGTCGTCTTCGCCGTCTTGATGACCACCCTCGCCTATCTGCAATGGGTGGAGCGCAAGGTGATCGCCCACATCCAGGTGCGTCCGGGGCCGTACCGCGTCGGGCCGCACGGGCTTCTCCAGCCCCTGGCCGACGTGATCAAGCTGGTTACCAAGGAAGACCTCATCCCGCCTTACGTCAACCGCCCGCTGTACCTCGCCGCGCCGTTCATCGCCATCACCCTGGCACTGCTCTCCATTTCCGTGATCCCGTTCGGGCCGGAAATCCAGGTCGGTCCGTATCACACGTACCTCCAGCTCACCGACCTGAATTTCGGCGTGCTGTTCGTGCTCGCAGTTTCCTCCATGGGCGTCTACGGCGTCGCGCTGGCCGGCTGGTCTTCCAACAACAAGTACGCGCTGCTCGGAGGCCTCCGCAGCTCGGCCCAGATGATCAGCTACGAGCTGCCGCTCTCGCTCGCCATCGCGGCGCCGCTCCTGATCTCGAACACCCTCAGCCTGCGGGAACTGGTCGAGCGCCAGGCGGGCGGCATCTGGCACTGGAATGTCCTCCACGGCCCTTTTCCCCAAATCGTCAGCTTCCTCGTTTTCATGATCGCGGCCTTCGCCGAAACCAACCGCGTGCCGTTCGATCTGCCGGAGGCTGAAAACGAGCTGGTCGCCGGCTTCCACACGGAATACAGCAGCATGAAGTTCGCCTCTTTCTTCATGGCCGAGTACGCCAACATGATCACCGTAAGCTGCATGGCGACTCTGCTGTTTCTGGGCGGCTGGATTGCGCCCTGGCCGGCCGCGTACGGTTCCAGCCTGGTGCCGGCGGTGATCTTCGCGTTCGCCGGCGTGATGGCCCTGTATCACGGCATCCATCCCGCGCGGCGCCGCGACCGCTACTCCCTGCCGGTCGTCGGCTTCGTTTTTCTGATCGCCGCGGCCGTATTCCTGCTGCCCTGGGTTCAGGCCTGGCTGATCCCCATCTTCTGGTTCTGCGCCAAGACCGGCTCGATCCTGTTCGCGTTCATCTGGATTCGCGGCACGCTGCCGCGCTTCCGCTACGATCAACTGATGCGCTTCACCTGGAAGTTCCTTTTCCCGGTGGCGGTGTTGAACCTGCTGGTGACCGGCTTGCTGGTCGCCCTGACGACCAAGTGACATGGACACGGTCATTTTTCTGATCTTCGCCCTGATCGCCGTAGTCTGCGCCATCAACGTCGTGGTGCAGACGCATCCCATCTCGAGCGCCATTTCGCTGGTCGGCGTCATGGGCTCGCTCGCCGTTCTTTACCTCCTGCTGGGGGCCGAGTTCATCGCTGCCGCGCAGGTCATCGTCTACGCCGGCGCGGTGATGGTGCTGTTCGTGTTCGTAATCATGCTCCTGAATGCCGGCGCCGAAACCCGCAAGGGCCGGTCGTTCATGGTGCAGTTGCTCGGCGTCCCCCTGCTGATCGCGTTCCTCGGGCTGCTGGCGTGGTTCGTCCAGCGCATGTACCCGGCCGGCACCGGGGTGCGCTTCGGCGGCTTTCAGGGAGGCACCGCCAGGGCCATCGGCCTGAAGCTCTTCGGCCCCTACCTGCTGCCCTTCGAAGTGACCTCCATCCTCATCCTGATCGCCATCTTGGGTGCGATCGTCCTGGCGCGAAAGGAGTTCGATTGACATGGCCGAAGTTCCCGTTTCGTGGTTCCTCACGCTCAGCGCGGTGCTCTTCGCCCTGGGTGTGGCCGGCTTCCTGTTCCGGCGCAATATCATCACCGTGTTCATGTCCATCGAGCTGATGCTGAACGCGGTAAACCTGAGCTTCATCACGTTTTCGTACCAGCTCAAGCAGGTGGATGGCCACCTCTTCAGCTTTTTCGTCATGGTCGTGGCGGCGGCGGAGGCAGCCGTGGGGCTGGCCATTATCCTCACCGTTTTCAAGAACCGTTCCACGCTGAATATCGATGATCTGAACTCGATGAAGAACTGATGCAACTCTGGCTCATCCCCATCCTTCCGCTGGCCGGCTTCGTCGTCAACGGCCTCTTCGGGCGCCGCTTTTCCAAGAGCGTCATCAATGCCATCGCCATCGGCACCGTGGTGCTTTCCTTTGCCTGGGTGTTGAAGACCCTCTTCGGTCTCGGTGAGCTGCAGGCCGCCTACAGCGAGCACTACTTCACCTGGATCCAGAGCGGCTCCCTGACCGTAAACTGCGATTTCTCGGTGGACCGCCTCACCGCCGTCATGCTCCTGGTGGTGACCGGCGTCGGCTCCCTGATCCACATCTACTCCATCGGCTACATGGCGCATGAAGGCGGTTACTACCGGTTTTTTTCGTTCCTCAACCTCTTCATGTTCTTCATGCTGGTCCTGGTGCTGGCCGCCAACTACCTGGTGCTGTTCGTGGGATGGGAAGGCGTGGGCCTTTGCAGCTACCTGTTGATCAGCTTCTACTTCGACAAGAAGTTCGCCACCGACGCCGGCAACAAGGCCTTCATCGTGAACCGCATCGGTGATTTCGGCTTCTCGCTGGCCGTGTTCCTCATCTTCCGGCATTTCGGCTCGCTCGATTTCGGCACGGTATTCCAGCAGGCGCCGGCCGCCCCCACCTGGGTCCTGACCACCATCGGGATCCTGCTGATGGTGGGCGCCTGCGGCAAGTCCGCGCAGCTTCCCCTGTACGTCTGGCTGCCGGACGCCATGGCCGGCCCCACTCCCGTATCGGCCCTGATCCACGCCGCGACCATGGTCACCGCCGGTGTCTACATGACCGCGCGCTCCTGGCCCATTTACACCCACGCGCCGGCGGCCATGGACGTGATCGCCATCATCGGCATCGCCACCGCGTTCTTCGCCGCCATCATCGGACTTGCCCAGAACGACATTAAGAAGGTCTTCGCCTACTCCACTGTGTCCCAGCTCGGCTACATGTTCGTGGGCGTGGGCTGCGGCGCATTTTCCGCGGGCATCTACCACCTGATGACCCACGCCTTCTTCAAGGCCCTCCTGTTTCTCGGCTCCGGCAGCGTGATCCACGCCCTCTCCGGCGAGCAGGACCTGCGCAACATGGGCGGCCTTCGCCACAAGATCCGCTGGACGTTCCTCACCATGATGTGCGCCGCCGTGGCCATCGCCGGCATCCCGCCCTTCGCCGGCTTCTTCAGCAAAGACGCCATCCTGCTGGCTGCCCACCACCACGCGCCGTGGATCTACTGGCTCGGCACCATCACCGCCGGCCTGACCGCGTTCTACGTCTTCCGCGCCATCTTCCTGGCCTTCTTCGGCGAGTACCGCGGCCACGAGCACCATGTGCACGAGTCGCCGCCCGTCATGCTGGTGCCGCTTGCCATCCTGGCCCTGCTTTCGCTCGCCGGCGGGTTCCTGTTCAAGGTCCCGGAGTTTCTCGGCTCCGTCTTCCCACCCCTGGAAGCGGAGGAGAATTTCGTCCTGATGGCCGTCTCCACCGCCGCCGGACTGCTCGGGCTCGGGTTCGCCTGGCTCATGTACGTGGCGCGCCCCGGTATGGCCGATGCCCTCGCCGAGAGCGCCCGCGGCCTCTACGCGCTGGTCTACAACAAGTTCTTCGTGGATGAGATCTACGATGCCGCGGTGGTCAAGCCCGTGGTGAATGGCTCCCGCGTCGTGCTCTGGAAAGGTATGGACGCCGGCGTGATCGATGGCATGGTGAACGGTGTCGGCAACCGCGCGCGCAATATCGGCGGCGCGCTGCGGCTCATGCAGTCCGGCAACATCCGCAGCTATGCCACCTGGGTGCTGTTCGGCTCGGTGCTGGTGATTGTGGCGCTCGGCCTCGCGGAGGGATTGCGATGAACTCGGCGGCGGTGGTCCTCGCCATTCCTCTCTTCGCCTTCATCCTGGCCCTGCTGATCCCCCGCCGGATGCCGGAGAACAGCCGGTCCTGGGCTCTTGTCTCTTCCCTCACGGTATTCGTCACCTCGGTCATCCTGGCCATCCGGTTCGATCGCGCGAGCGCCGGCGAACAGTTCTCTCTGGACTTGCAGTGGATCGCTTCGCCCGATATCCACTTCGCCATCTCGGTGAACGGCATCAGCCTGTGGCTGGTTTTGCTGTCCACCTTCCTGACCCCCATCTGCGTTCTGATTTCGTGGCATCACATCCAGCACCGCGTGAAGGAGTTTTATGCCTTCCTGCTGCTGCTCGAGTTCGGCCTGATCGGCGTGTTCCTCGCCCAGGACCTGTTCCTGTTTTACGTGTTCTGGGAGGTCAGCCTGGTGCCCATGTACTTCCTGATCGGCATCTGGGGCCACGAGCGCCGCATCTACGCCGCCGTGAAGTTCTTCCTCTACACCATGGCCGGCTCGGTGCTGATGCTCACGGCGATCATCTATCTCTACAACCGCACTGAAACCTTCAGCTACCCGGCGATTCTCGAGATGCTGTCGAGCGGCCGCCTGGTGTTCACTCCCGGCGAGCAGATGCTGCTCTTCCTGGCCTTCTTCGTGGCCTTCGCCATCAAGGTGCCGCTGTTTCCCCTCCACACCTGGCTGCCCGATGCGCACGTGGAGGCCCCGTCGGCCGGCTCGGTGATGCTGGCTTCCGTAATGCTGAAGATGGGTACCTACGGTATCCTGCACTTCTGCCTGCCGCTGTTCCCCTCGGCGTCGCGGACCTGCGCTCCATGGATCGCCGTCCTGGCCATTATCGGCATCATCTACGGCGCCCTGGTGGCCATGGTGCAGCCCAACATGAAGAAGCTGGTGGCTTACTCTTCGGTCAGCCACCTCGGTTTTGTCGTGCTGGGAATCTTCTCCTTCACCCAGGTCGGACTCGACGGCGCCGTGTACCAGATGCTGAACCACGGCGTCTCGACCGGAGCGCTCTTCGCCATCGTCGGGCTCCTGTACGAGCGCCGCCATTCGCTCGCCATCGACGATTACGGCGGCGTCGCCACCGCCGCGCCATGGCTCTCCACCGCCTTCCTGATCACCACCCTGGCCAGCATCGGACTGCCCACCCTGAACAACTTCGTGGGTGAGTTCCTGGTGCTGCAGGGCACGGCCCTGGTCAACTTCACCTGGACGGTGTGGGCCGCCATCGGCGTCATTCTCTCGGCGTGTTACATGCTCTGGCTGTACCAGCGGGTGTTCTACGGCGCGGTGAACCCGGATGTGCGGTCCCATGTTTTCGACCTCAACATCCGCGAGTGGGCGGCCATCGTTCCGATGATCGCCATGATGGTGTGGATGGGCGTCTATTCCCAGAGCTTCCTGCCGCCCGTCGGCAAGGTCACTTCCCTGGTCCTCGCCCAGACCCAGGTGAACGTGCCGTTCCGTGTGGACAAAGACCCCGTCCCGAACCATCACGAGTACCCCGCGGCCTCCGCCTCCTCGACGCGTGGACCGAAGCAGGCCGATACCGTTGGTCGCCCTTCACCCCCGCGTCTCCGCGCCTCCGCGTCAGAACTGCCTTACTCCGTGATCTCCGCTCCCTCAGCGCACCAATCGAAGCACGGCGATAATGCTGGTCGCCCCGCGCCCCCCGTCATTCCTGCTGTTCTCCGCGTAGATCCCCCGCGACTCCGCGTCTCCGCGTCAGAACTGCCTTACTCCGTGATCTCCGCTTCCTCAGCGCACCAATCGGAGCACGGCGATACTGCGGGTCGCCCCGCGCCCCCCGTCATTCCTGCCGTTCTCCGCGTAGAAACTCCGCAACTCCGCGTCTCCGCGTCAGAACTGCCTTACTCCGTGATCTCCGCTTCCTCAGCGCCCAGCGTGGAGCACGGCGTTACTGCTGGCCGCGCCTCGCCCCCCATGATTCCCGCGGTTCTCCGCGTGGAAACTCCGCGACTCCGCGTCTCCGCGTCAGAACTGCCTTACTCCGTGATCTCCGCTTCCTCAGCGCCCAGCGTGGAGCACGGCGTTACTGCTGGCCGCGCCTCGCCCCCCATGATTCCCGCGGTTCTCCGCGTGGAAACTCCGCGACTCCGCGTCTCCGCGTCAGAACTGCCTTACTCCGTGATCTCCGCTTCCTCAGCGCCCAGCGTGGAGCACGGCGATACTGCTGGCCGCGCCTCGCCCCCCATGATTCCCGCGGTTCTCCGCGTGGAAACTCCGCGACTCCGCGTCTCCGCGTCAGAACTGCCGTACTCCGTGATCTCCGCTTCCTCAGCGCCCAGCGTGGAGCACGGCGATACTGCTGGCCGCGCCTCGCCCCCCATGATTCCCGCGGTTCTCCGCGTGGAAACTCCGCGACTCCGCGTCTCCGCGTCAGAACTACCTTGCCAGTCCGGTTCCAACTGCGCCGGGTCCGGGACCGGCGCAGTTCAGGAGGCCGCCAATGCCCGCTAGCTTCGCCAGCGCCTCCGACATCATCCGCTTCCTGCCGGAGATCATCCTCACCATCATGGGCACGCTCCTGATGGTGATCGATCCCCTGATCGGGCGCCGCTCGTCGAACGTGTTCGGCAACTTGAGCCTGTTCGCCATGCTGGCGGCCATCGCCGGCGCCATCTACGCCTACACCGATCCTGGTACCGCGTTCGGCGGTATGCTGATCGTCGACGGTTTCGCGACCTTCTTCCGCGTGCTGGTGCTGGTGGTCGGCATTCTCACCGTGCTTCCGTCGTACCGCTTCCTACACCGTCAGGACGCCGAAACCAGCGAGTATCACGCCCTGCTGCTGTTCTCCCTTGCCGGCCAGTGCCTCATGGCCGCCTCCAACGACCTCATCATGGTCTTCATCGGCCTGGAGATTTCCTCCATCTCCAGCTACGTGCTCGCCGGCTACCTGCGCGACGACAAGCGCGCCAACGAAGCGGCGCTGAAATACTTCCTGCTGGGCTCGTTCGCCACGGCGTTCTTCCTCTACGGCGTGGCCATCATCTACGGCACGGCCCAGAGCATCAACCTCACGGCAATTCGCAGCGCCCTGACCGGCCCCAATCCGCCTTCGCCCGTATTCGTCGGACTGGCCGCGGCCATGATGTTCGTCGGGCTCGGTTTCAAAGTATCGGCATCGCCTTTCCAGATCTGGGCCCCCGACGTGTACCAGGGCGCGCCCACGCCGGTGGCCGCGTTCCTTTCCGCCGGCCCCAAAGCAGCGGCGTTCGCCGTGTTCCTGCGAATCTTCATGACCGCCTTCGAACCGATCAGCAGCGGCTGGGAGCCGCTGGTGTGGATCTCGGCGCTGCTCTCGATGACCATTGGCAATTTCGCCGCATTGCTGCAATCCAACGTCAAGCGCATGCTGGCCTACAGCTCGATCGCGCACGCCGGCTACGTGCTGGTGGCCCTCGCCGCCCGCTCCGAGATTGGAACCGCGGCGGCCATGTTCTACCTGGCGGCGTATGCCCTCATGAATATCGGCGCGTTCGCTGTCGTGAGCCACATCTCCGGCAAAGGCGAACGCTACCTCAGCATCGACGATCTCGCCGGCCTTGGCGAGAAGCAGCCGCTGACCGCCGCCATGCTTACCATCTTCATGCTCTCGCTGATCGGCGTGCCCCTCACCGGCGGCTTCTTCGGCAAGTTCTATATCTTCAAAGCCGCGCTGGAATCGCACCTGGTATGGCTCACCGTGCTGGGCCTGCTCACCACCGCCGTGGCGGCATTCTACTACCTGCGCGTCCTGGTGATGATGTACATGCACGAACCGGGCGAAGCCACGACCCAGGCGGAACCCCTGTCGCCGGGCCTCAAGCTGGCTCTGATCCTGCCCGCCCTGGGCACCCTGCTTCTGGGCATCTTCCCCACCTGGGTACTGAATTTCGCGAACCGCTCCGCGAGCCTGGTGAAGTAGTCTAGAACCGGAACAAATAGCTGACCTTCGCAAAGAACTGCCGCCCCGTAGTGGTGGAAGGGAACCCGATCCGCGCCACCGTGGGCGAATCCCCTGGTAAGTAACAACGCCAGGTTCTCGAGCTGGTCCGTATATCCCACGTAAGAACGCCGTGCCGGGGTGAATCAGGTATGTCAGCAGCACGTCGCCGGTGACGCGCTTCTGCCGGTCCAGGTTGGCAGCGCCGGATTGGGCTGCACTCCGTTGTAGTCCAGAATCAGCCGCAGCGAGAGCGCGCGCATGAACTGGTAGTTGACTCGCGATCGCGCCAGGTGGTTCACAAATGCCGTGGTCGGCCGCGCCGCACCTACCAACGAATCGGCACGTGTCCGGAATCTGCTGAGGTCGGGCATGAGCATGCTGCATCCCCGGCACGCGGCGGGCCACAGTTACCCGGCCATGGCAACCGCCGCGCGGCGAACCGTTCGCAGCAGGTCGAGCGCCTCAGGCGAAGCGAACTGCTCTCCGATAAACGCGGCCACGAATCGCCCGCCGCGAATTTCCCCGCGCGATTCCATTCGCCGCAGCGCCACCAGCAGGTCGCGCCACGCCGGCGCGATCGGCTCGCGCACCGCCACGTCGCGGAACACCACGCCCCAGCGCACCAGCAACTGCCGCGCGAACGCTTCGGCATGGCCATCCGCCTGCACCGGCGTGTGGCGCAGCAGCGCCCATCGTCCGGGTGCATGCCGCGGACGTGTCGAGCGGCGCCGCGGATCCAGCAGCACGCGCAGGTTCTCGAATCCGTCAGCCGTCACGTGCCCCGCCGTCACCAGTTCCCAGAGCGCGTCGTCCACTTCCGCCGCGGTGAGTCCGGTGTTCCGCGACAGGTCCGTGAAAAACGAAGCCCCGCGCGAGTCCATCACCACGAGCACCGTCCGGGCCGGGTCCGAAAGCGAATCCGCCGGCGAAGCCTCCGCTCCGTCCAGCAGCCACGCAGCATCCTCGCGTAGAAAGATCGCCAGCGGCGCGGCGCGCGTGGGACGGAACCGGCTGGTCGCCGCGCTCGGTGATACACGCCCCCAGCTCACTTCCCCCGAGAGGCAGAGCCGGTCCAGGTAGTCCGGATTGTAGTTGGCGACGCGCCGCGGCAGCACTTCCGATTCCCACGCCGCCGCGGGAAACTCCGCCCCCTGCAACTGGCGGATGATTGCGAGCGTGCCATCCACCCCGTGCAACTGCGTGCCCGGCGCCAGGTGCTGCCATCGCTCGAGGAACGCCTCGTACGGCACCGTGGTCACCGGTTCGATTTCGCGGCGGAGCCGCCCGATCGTGAGCCGGTGAATGCGAGCCAGCAGCCGCCGGTGGCACCACTCCGTCTCGTCCCGCCCGGGCGTGAACCGGCCGCGCAGAATCTGGCCTTCGGCTTCGAGTTGGGCCAGCGCCTGGTCCACCAGGTCGCGCGGCATCGCCAGATCCCGCGACACGCCGGAAGCGGTCAAGGGACCGGAGCACTCGAACCAGCCTCGCAGGATTTCGGCCGCGCACGCTTCGGGCGATCCGGGAACTCCGCGCGCAGTTGCCGGGGCCTGAATCGCCGGTTCCATCCGCGCCTCGAGGTACACGCTGCGCACCAGCCCCACCCGTTCCGCCGCGATCCAGAATTCGCGGCCACCCACCGTAAGAGTAGCGGCGCGTCCGGCGCCGGCGAGCTCGCCGAAGAACATGCCGATCTCGCCGGGGTCGCACGGCAGCACCACCAGGCTGCACAGCGCTTCATGCAGTTCGTCCGCATCGCGCATCACGGGCCACGCTTCGGCAGCCACCCGCGCAATAGCCGCGGCGTCCAACTGCGCCGCTCCATCGGCGTAATCCGCGGGCAGCGTGCGCCGCATCTGCACCGCCCGCGCGCGCCGCTCTTCGAGCGGAGCATCGTCCAGGTAGGCGTACGGGTTCGCGTTGAGAATCTCGTGCGAGAACGGCGAGGGCTCCGGCGTGTCGATGGCCACCGTCCGGATACGCCCTCCGGCAATGGCGTCGAGCACCGCCTCCAGCCCTCCCAGGTCCATGGCTTCATGCAGGCAGTTGTCGATAGTCTCCTGCACCAGCGGATGGTCGGGAATGCGGATGTCCCCCGTGAGGTTCTCCGGGCACGCGGCCTGGTCCGGAAACACCGCGGCCATCAGGTCGTCGGCGCGCATGCGCTGGATGGGCGGCGGCACCTTGCGCCCGGCGATGTACCGCGGCACCGCCAGCGCCCGCGACGCGTTCCACCGCCAGCGCGCGCCGAACATCGGCGCGGGCAGCATCGCCTGCGTCAGCACCTCTTTCACCGTGGCCGCGCGCAGAAATTCAAACACGATCTCCAGCGGAAACGAGTGCTGCTCCCCTAGCGAAATCAGGATGCCATTATCGGTCGCCGCCGCTTGCAGCTCGAAGTTGAACGAGCGGCAAAAGCGCTTTCGCAGCGCCAGGCCCCATGCCCGGTTGAGCCGCGCTCCGAACGGCGCGTGGATCACCAGTTGCATTCCGCCGCCCTCGTCGAAGAAGCGCTCGGCCACCAGCCGCTCGGTGGTCGGCACCGCCCCCAACGCGGCACACCCCGCCAGGATGTATTCCACAAGCTGCTCTCCGCCACGCCGGTCCAGGCCGCAGTCCGAAGGCACTTCCTTCGTGGTGTTCACTTCCTCCCGCAACCGCGCCACCTCGTGCGACAGCTCCCGGGTGCGCCCCGGCGCTTCGCCGCGCCAGAACGGAATCGTCGGCGCCGCTCCGCGCGCATCTTCCACGCGCACGCGGCCCGATTCCACGCGCAGAATTCGCCACGATGTCGTGCCCAGCAGAAACACGTCCCCCGCCATGCTCTCCACGGCAAAATCCTCGTCCAGCATGCCCACCGTGGTGCCCTCGGGCTCGGCCACCACCAGGTACTGCGCGGTTTCGGGAATCGCGCCGCCGCACGTGATGGCGGTCAGCCGCGCCCCGCGCCGCCCGCGTACCCGCCGGTTGACGCCGTCGCGGTGTAGGTAGGCCCCGCTGCGACCGCGGGCCGTGGCGATACCCTCGGACAGCACGCCCAGCACCGCGTCGAACTCGCGCCGTTCGAGCGTCCGGTAGGGCATCGCCCGCCGCGCCAGCGCAAACAGCTCGTCCTCGGCGAAGTCTTCCGCCGCGCAGGCAGCCACCATCTGCTGCGCCAGGATATCCAGCGCGTTCCGCGGAATCTCCAGCGCGTCCAATTCTCCGGCGCGAACCGAGCGCACCAGCGCCCCGCACTCCACCAGCTCGTCCCGCGTGGTCGCAAACAGCCGTCCCTTCGGCATCGCGCCCACCCAGTGCCCCGAGCGTCCCACCCTCTGCAACGCCACCGCTATCGAGCGCGGCGACCCGATCTGGCACACCAGGTCCACCGTGCCGATATCGATTCCCAGCTCCAGCGAAGCCGTGGCCACCACCGCCCGCAGTTGGCCCGCCTTGAGCCGCCGCTCCGCATCCAACCGCAACTCGCGCGAGAGGCTGCCGTGATGCGGCAGCACCGCGTTCTCACCCAGTCGCTCGCCCAGGTGATGCGCCACCCGCTCCGCCAGCCGGCGCGTGTTCACGAAAACCAGCGTGGTGCGATTCTGGCGGATCAACTCCGCCACACGGTCGTAAATCTCGCCCCACATCTCGTTGCTCGCCACCGGCCCCAGCTCATCGCGCGGCACCTCCACGCCGAGATCCATCTCCCGGCGGTGACCCACATCCACCACCGACGCCGTGTCGCTCAGAAATGCCGCCACCTCTTCCACCGGCTTCACCGTGGCGGAGAGCCCTATGCGCCGCGGCCGCGCGAGCCCGCCCTGCTCCACCAGCCGGTCGAGCCGTGCCAGCGAGAGTGCGAGATGCGAGCCGCGCTTGTCATCCGCCACCGCGTGGATCTCGTCCACGATCACCGTCTGGACCGCTGCCAGCATCTCGCGCGGGCGGTTTGCGGTGAGCAGGATGTAGAGCGATTCGGGAGTCGTCACCAGGATGTGGGGCCGCTCGCGCGTCATGTGCTCCCGCTCGCGCTGCGGCGTGTCTCCGGTGCGCAGAGCGGTGCGAATCGGCGCGAGTTCGACACCTTTCGCGACAGCCAGCGCGCGGATCTCGGCCAACGGCACTTCCAGGTTCTTATGAACGTCGTTGCTCAGCGCCTTGAGCGGCGAAACGTAGACCACCTCGGTCCGGTCCGGCAGCGCCCCGCGCCGCGCCAGCCGCACCAGCCGGTCGATACACACCAGAAACGCCGCCAGCGTCTTCCCCGATCCGGTAGGCGCCGCGATGAGCACGTCGCGTCCTTCCTGAATCAGCGGCCAGCCGCGCTCCTGCGGCTCCGTAGCGCGGCCGAAACGCGCGCAGAACCACTCCGAGACCAGCGGATCGAATCCAGACAGCACCTGGTTCTATTGTAGTAGGGTAGGCCTCCTGGCCTGCCCTCGTGCCGGAAAAGCGCTACTCCCCCCTCCCAGGCAATGCGATATCGGGGTTTTGGTATGCATCGGCTACCGCTCGCGGTCCCGACGAATTATTGGCGCGCTGTCCTCAACCGGCGGCAGGGAGGCTGCAAAGCGGTCCAACTCTTTCCGCAAACCGGGTAGCTGCCGTCGCCGCTCGGCCTCCGCCGCCTCCGTCTCCAGCGCCTCAACAATCTCCGCATTGATACTGCGTCTGTGCCGTTTGGCTTCGCGCTTGATCGCCCGATACACCGAGTCCGGCACATTCTTGACGGTGATGTCCACGGGACCATCCTGCTACTGCCAGCCTGCCCGCCGCAACCGTGCGCCCCGCTGCCCCACCCGCTCAAGCCCCCATCCCCCTCTCCCACCCGATCGTCCTCGCGATGCCCTCTTCCCGCGCCACCACTTCCGCATATCCCAGCTCCCGCCGGATCCGCGACGTATCGATCGCCAGGTGATGCGAGTAATCATGGTGCGTACGCACGGCTTCCAGAAGCTCGGAAGCCGCCACCGCCGCCACTCGCCCGCTCCAGCCTGCCACCCGCCCCCATTCCTCCAGCCGCTCAGCCCACGTGGGCGTATCCGCCTCACCCACGTTGTACGTCCGTCCGGCCGCGCGCTCTTCCGTCACCGCGAGCGCCACCGCCTCCGCCACGTCCTCGCAAAACCCGTGCGTCCAGCGCCAGGCCGCGAACTCCCGACCGATCTTCAGTTCCGCCACTCCCGCCTCCATCTGCGAAAGCCATGGCCGGAACCGGTGATAGTCGTTCGGACCATACACCGCGGGGTACCGCAGAATCGTCACCGGAAGCGCCTCCTGCTCGCGCAGGGCATTCTCCACCACGATCTTGTCGTATTCGTCCGCGCCATCCAGTGGAATGTTCTGCACACCCCGGTAGGGATACCGCGACACGCGCAGCGGCGCATCCTCGTTCAGCGGCATCGGGTCGGACGGCCCGGAGTCCAGTCCTTGCAGCCGGCCATAATTGCGGTACACGTCGCAGCTCGAAATCACCACGGCGCGCCCCGCCACGCCGGTCATCCGCTCCAGAAACCCCCGCGCCTGCGCTTCCGTCATGGCCCACATGTGGACCACCACATCCGGAGCGGGGCTGAGCAGCCCGGCGGGCGGATTCGCGAAATCTCCTGCCACGCAGCGCACCTCGCGCGGCAGGTCAACCGGACTCCCGCTCTCGATGGAAAACGGTGACGTCGTGCCCCAGCCCCGCCAGGCGGCGGACTGCGAACGGCCCGGTCAAACGCGTGCCCCCCAGAAACAGCACTCGCACGAACCCCTCCGTTACCCACATGATACAATTCGGAAGAAACACTCCGTTGAGGTTTGCTTTGCCATGACAGAGACGAACAACGTGTCCCGTCGCGATGTATTGAAGACCGCGGGAGCCGTAACCGCTGCGGCCGCCATTGTCCAGGGTGCCCCGGCTATCCAGAAAGTCCGGGCCGCCAACGAACAGGTACAGTACGGAATGGTGGGAACCGGAAGCCGCGGATCCTACCTCCTCAGGCATCTGAAGACCATCGATAACGGGCGTTGCGTGGCGCTCTGCGATATCCAGCAGGACGCGCTCGACCAGGGCGTACAGACCATCGGGAACAAGCCCAAAACCTTCAAGGACTACCGCGAGCTCCTGGCGCAGAAAGACATCGACGCGGTGTTCGTCATCACGCCCCTGTTCGTGCACTTCCAGATCACCCGCGACGCGCTCATGGCGGGCAAACACGTGTTCTGCGAAAAGTGCCTGGTGTTCAAGCCCGAGGAGGTGCACGCCCTCCGCGCGCTGGCCCACGAGCATCCCAAACAGATCCTCCAGACCGGACTCCAGCGCCGCTACAGTTACTTCTACCAGACCGTCAAGGACATGGTGGACAAGAAGATCCTGGGCGACGTCCACCACATCCACGCCCAGTGGCATCGCAACATGGTCAACAAGCCCAGCCGGCTCTGGACCATGAAGCCCGGCGGCGAGAGCAACATCGCCAACTGGCGCGTCTACCGCTCCATGTCCGGCGGCCTTACCGCCGAGTTGACCTCCCACCAGGTGGATGTCTCCGACTGGATGTTCGGCTCCTCGCCGGAATTCGTGATGGGTCTGGGTAGCCTGGATACCCTCAAGGATGGCCGCGATGTTTGGGACAACATCCAGTTGATCTACAAGTATCCGAACGGTCAGAAGATGACCTACTCATCCATCAGCACCAACCAGTTTCTCCCCTACTTCAACGGCATGCGGCCCGAGATGGGCGAGATCATCATGGGAACCGAAGGCACCATCGAGATCACCCTGGGAGATGGCCCCAACAAGTACGAGCCGCGTGGAAACCCGTGCATCGCCTGGTGGTATCGCGAGCCCCCCAAGACCACCGACGTGGCCAAAGCGGAGGAGAAAAAGCAGCCGATTGCCGCAGGCGCGACGATGGTGGCTACCGGCGCCGCCAACGGTCCGATCCCCATCATGACCTCCAACCTGAACTTCACCGGCAAAGAGAGCTTCTTCGACCGCGAAGTGAAATTCGCGCGCCGCTGGCTCACCGCCAAGGGCATCATGCTCCAGGAAGAGCAGGACAACCCCGTGGACGTAGAACTGGAAACCTTCTTCCAGAACTGCATGGACGGGAAAAAGCCTCGTGCCGATCTGGAAGTTGGAATTGATGATTCGGTGGCAGTGATCCTGTCCAACCTGGCCATGGATGAAGGCCGGAAGGTCTACTTCAGCGAGATCGAAAAGATGGGCCGCGGCGCCGTAACCGAAGCTGCGCCTCAGCAACCAGCCCAGAAAAAAGGATAGTTTGGCGGGGCAGACCACACCGCCTGCCCCACGCCCTACTTACTCCCCACCGCTGGAATCGGAGCCCCCTGCGGGTAGTACCCGTTCCTGGCGCGGATCTTCACGTTCGGCAGCTCCGGTATCTCCACCTTGATCCGGCGGAACGTCCTGGGCTTCACTTCCGCATCGACATCCGGAATGTAGCGCAGCACATACTGCGTCGTAATCTCCCCCGAAACACCCGCGATCGAGTTGATGATCCCGCGCGAGATCTCCGCCGCATAGGCGCCGGTGCCCACCGTCAGCGCGAAATTTCCCGCGTCCTGTGGATTCGAAAGATATCCCGAGACATCTTTGTACAGGTTGTTCAGCGGATATTCCACGTGCCCGCCGGTCTCGTCCGCCAGCTTCTCCAGCACCGACTGGTCTTCGTTCGCAAACCCGAACGCCTGGGTGCTGATGGCGTAGATCGTCACCAGGTTGCGCTGCGCCAGTTCCAGCACCTCTTCCAGCGTCTTCTTGCTGGCGCTGTCGTGGCCGTCGCCGAAAATGACAATGATCCGCCGCGGCTCATAGGGCTCGCCCTTGATCAGGCTGCGGTCCGTGCACGCCTTGTAGATGGCGTCGTACAACGCCGCCCCGCCGCCCGGTTTCATCTTCCGGATCTTGTCCGCCAGCTTGTCCGAATCGGTCGTGGTGTTGACCGCCAGTTCCGCCTCGTTCGAGTACGAAATCAGGTATCCCGAGAATCGCGGATCGCCCGGCAGCAGGTTCCACACCAGTTCCAGCATCGCGTCCTGGTAGGTCTTCCAGTGGATCTTGCTGGCGTTGCTCAGGTCCACCAGGAATCCCACCACGATCGGCTGCTTCTGCTCATGGCTGAAAAACCGGATGCGCTGCGGCTTGCCCTCGTCCAGTATGCGGAAATCCGAGGCCTTCAGGTTGGAGACGAACTTGCCTTTTTCGTCCGTCACCGTGACCGGCACGATGACTTCCGTTGCCTGCGCTCCAAACCGGACGCCGGGCTGCTCCTGCGCGGCTTTCTCCTGCCCGGCCTTTTCCGGCGCAACTTTTTCCGGCGATGGTTGCTGCGCACCCGCGGACAGGCACAACACACACGCAGTTACCGCACTGGCCACGAATGCTTGAGACATTAGGACACCTGCTCGGCCACCATTTTACCCCGAAAAGGCTCAGTCCTTGGCCGCCACCAAGTCCACGGCAAAACCGGCGTCCATCGCGGGCAACCCCTCAAACACCAGCATCGTGCCGGCCGGCGGCGGGGACCCCTTGAAAAACTCGGAGCGGATCTTCTCCACTTGGCGGGCAATCCCCGCAGCCAGCGGATAGTATTGCGCGTAGGCCACGTCGCGGGCCGTCACGCCCGCCGGCTCCATCCCCTTCAGCAGCCGCTCGAATGCCAGACGCGCGTCTTTCTCCTCGTACCCGTACGAGCTCTGCATTCCCGTCAGCACCAGACGCGGGGCCCCCACCCGGGCGAACTGTGAGACTCCACCTTCCACGGGGCCAAGACTCACGCGCCCCGTGTTGCCGCGCGCCCGCGCCACCGCTTCGCATGCCGCCAGGGCTTGCGACGGCGACCGCTGCGTCTGCACGTAATTCCGGGCCGCCCGCGGATACTCCTTGTCCACTGCCGGACGGATCGCCGCCAGCTTCTCCAGCGAAGTAAAAAAGCAGGTCACCCGCAACACATCCGCGGGTTCCGAGCCCGCCGCTTGCACCGCCTGCCGCAGTGAGGCCAGTGCCTTCGTCGCCAGCGGCGGAACCGGATCCAGTGGGTTGTCCGACGTGGCCGCCTGCGCCGACACGAAAACCAGCCCCGACGGGTTCACTTCCTTTCGAGTCGCGGCGGTCGCTTCCAACACCACCTGAGCCCCTTCCAGCGGCAATCCGCCGGCGCGCACCACGCTCAGCACCGGCAGCGGCTTCCGCCGGTCCGTAAAGGTCTCGCTCACCAGGTCCCGGACCCGCCGCAGGTCGCCCGACCCCGCCACGAACGCCCGGATCTTCAACACCGTGTCGTGGCCCGCCGCGCGCGAGAGCGCCTTCAGCGCGTCGCGTACCTGTTGCGACAGAAGCCCCTTGGCCGACAGCGGCGTCACGTAGTACTTCATTCGCCGCGTCTCGCCCACTGTCCAACTCGGCAACTCCTTGGGAATCTCCAGAGTCTGGGTTTCCTCTTCTTTTTGCTTCTTCTGGGCCGGGGCCAGGATGGCCAAGCCGCAGACCAGCGCGACCAGGGGGACGGCTTGCATAGGGCTCAATCGCGAATTTAGCACAGTTGGCTCCCTCGTTCGAACCGGACTCGCAAAAAGCGGTTGGCCCCAGCCAGTCCAATGTGGTATGGTATGGCTGAATGGACTTCCGGCCAACCTTGAGCCACGATTCCGAGGTCCCTCTCTACCGCCAACTATTCGAGCAGATTGCAGTGAA
This sequence comes from Bryobacterales bacterium, assembly GCA_963719195.1. Lineage (GTDB taxonomy): Bacteria > Acidobacteriota > Terriglobia > Bryobacterales > Bryobacteraceae > DASQZT01. Next base: position 415,600 of record CAVRBB010000003.1, read on the forward strand.
AATCCGCTCGGGCGAACTGGCCAGAGGGGAACGCTTGCCAGCCACTCGTGAATTGGCTGGCCTGCTTGGATTGAATCGGACCACCGTATCCGCCGCATATGAAATGTTGGAAACGGATGGCCTGATCGCCGGCCAGGTCGGCCGCGGCAGCTTTGTGACCGGCAGCAGCACCGAGCCGTCCGCGGGCATCGACTGGCAGTCTCTCCTGGAACATAGTGAGCCCGGCGCCCACGCGCCCACCACCGGAATCGCGCGGGAGACCATTAGCTTCGTCATGTCCCGGCCGTCGCATGCGCTTTTCCCCCTCGATGATTTCCGCGCCAGTTGCGCCGCCGTCCTCGCCCGCGAAGACCTGGCCGAAATCCTGCAACTCGGATCGCCCAGCGGCTATGAGCCCCTGCGCCGCTATCTGCTGGACGAAGCCCGCCGCCAGGATCTCGCCGGCGCCGGCGACGATCTCGTCATCACCAACGGCTGCCAGCAGGCGCTCGACCTGATCGGCCGCGTGCTCCTGCGTCCCGGCGACGCCGTGGCCGTGGAAGATCCGGTCTACACCGGCCTCAAGAACATGCTCGCCCAGATGGGCGCCCGGCTGATCGGTATTCCCGTCGGACCCGAGGGCCTCGACGTGGCCCATCTCGAACGTGTGCTCCACCGCGACCGGCCGCGCTTCATCGTCGTGACCTCCAATTTTCAGAATCCCACCGGCGCCACGCTCGGCCTCGCCGCCCGGCAGGAGTTGATTGCGGCCGCCCGCGCCGCCGCCACCCCCGTTCTGGAGAATGATTCCTACGGCGATTTGCGGTATACGGGAAACCACCTGCCCGCCTTGAAGCACCTGGATGACAGCGGCGGAACCGTGCTTCTCCGCAGTTTCTCGAAAGTGAGTTTCCCCGGGCTCCGGGTCGGATGGGCCCTGGGACCGAAAGCCTTGATGGACCGTGTCCGTCAGGCCAAGGAGACCGCTGACTTGCACACCGACCAGCTTTCCCAGGCTGTGCTGCTCGATTTCGCGGTGTCCAGCCGTCTCGAGGCGCATCGCTTGCGCGTGTTGAAGGCCGGCGCGGAACGTCTCGCCGCCACTCTGGATGCCTGCCGGCGCTATCTCCCCCCGGTACGCGATGGACGCAGCCGGAAGGTGGAATGAATGTGTGGGTGCGGCTGCCCGAACCCCTGGATGCGGCCGAGCTGTTGCCCCGCGCCCATAGCCAGGGCGTTGCGTATCTGCCCGGCCGCTACTTCGCTGTGGCGCGCCAGGAGCCGGGTGCGTTCCGATTGAGCTTTGCGGGGCTGCCGCCGGACCAGATCCGTGCCGGCCTCGCCGTGTTGGGTCGAATCTTCTCCGGTGCGCTCGAAGCCGCCTCGCGCAGCTTCGAGTCCGCGCCGGCGGTGGTGTAAAGAATGAAGGCCGCCGATGAACGCAGGCCAGTTCCTGTCCGCGTCCGTCTGCGTTCCTCCGCGGCCAATGGGGAGGCTTCATGTTTGAATTCACGAGCGAACAGTTTCGGGTAAAAGTAGGCCTGGCGGAAATGCTGAAGGGCGGCGTCATCATGGACGTCACCAATGCCGACCAGGCCAAGATCGCCGAAGACGCCGGAGCCTCGGCGGTCATGGCGCTGGAGCGGGTGCCCGCGGACATCCGCAAGGAAGGCGGCGTCGCCCGCATGGCCAACATCGCCAAAATCGAAGAGATCATGCGCACCGTCACCATTCCCGTAATGGCCAAAGCGCGCATCGGCCACTTCATGGAGGCTCGCATCCTCGAAGCGCTCGGCGTGGACTACATCGATGAAAGCGAAGTGCTGACTCCCGCCGACGAAGAGCATCACATCGCGAAGAACGGCTTCAAAGTGCCCTTCGTCTGCGGCGCCCGCAACCTCGGCGAAGCCCTGCGCCGTATTGCCGAAGGCGCGGCCATGATCCGCACCAAGGGCGAAGCCGGCTCCGGCAACATCGTCGAAGCGGTGCGCCACATCCGCACCATCGTCAAAGAGATGAAGCAGCTCACGGTGCTCGGCGCCGAGGAGTGGGTTCACGAGGCCAAGAACCTCCAGGCCCCGCTCGAGCTGGTGGAGTGGGTGGCCCAGAACGGCAGGCTGCCCGTGCCCAATTTCTCCGCGGGCGGCATTGCTACTCCCGCCGATGCCGCGCTGGTGATGCAGCTCGGCGCCGAGGCCGTGTTCGTCGGCTCCGGGATCTTCAAATCCTCCGACCCCGCGGCCCGCGCCATGGCCATCGTGCAGGCCGCCAAGAACTACGACAATCCCGAGAAGCTGCTGGATGCCAGCCGCGCCCTGGGCGAGGCTATGCCCGGGCTCGACATCGCCAAAATGCCGGAATCGGAGCTGCTCCAGACCCGGGGCTGGTGATGGCCAAGGTCGGTGTGCTCGCCCTGCAGGGCGATTTCGCGGCCCATGGCGCCGCCCTCGAGCGCCTCGGCGCCGATCCGGTGTTCGTGCGCCATCCCGAGCAGCTCGACGCCCTCGCGGGTCTCGTCATCCCGGGCGGCGAAAGCACCACCATGTTGAAGCTGCTCGGCTTCGAAGGCTGGATGGACCGCCTCGCCGAATTCGGGCGCCGGAAGCCCATCTTCGGCACCTGCGCCGGAGCCATCCTCATGGCCAACGAAGTCTCGCAGCCCGCGCAGCCCAGCCTGGCGTTGATGGACATCGCCGTCGAGCGCAACGCCTACGGCCGCCAGATCGATAGCCGCGTGGCGGCGCTCGACCCCGAGCCCGAATTTCAGACGCGCACCGCCCCGGGCAAGCTGGAAGCCGTCTTCATCCGCGCCCCCATCATCCGCCGCGTGAGCGGGAGCGCCCGGATCCTCGCCCGCTACCACGACCACCCGGTGCTGGTGGAGCAGGGCCCGCACATGGCCGCCACGTTTCATCCCGAGCTCACCCGCGATCCGCGCGTCCACAAGCTGTTCCTGGAGAAATTGTGAACCGTCCCCCCATTCGGGTTCTCTTTGTCTGCATCGGCAATGCCTGCCGCAGCCAGATGGCCGAGGCGTTTGCCCGGACCTATGGCAGCGATGTGATCATCCCCGCCAGCGTGGGCCTCAGCCCGGCGACGGCGGTCGCGCCGGACACCATTCGCGCCATGGCGGAAAAGAACATCGACATCCGCGATCATTTTCCCAAAGGGATCCGCCATCTCGGGCGGTCCCGGTTCGCCCTGGTCATCAACATGAGCGGTTTCGGTGTTCCCGATTCGCTGGGCGAGGAGATCCGCTCCTGGGATGTGCCCGACCCGGTATTCTTCGATTACGATGAGCATTGCCGTGTGCGCGATGCCATCGAGCGCCTGGTAATGACCCTCATCACCGAGCTCCGCCGCGGCCACAACTCTCCGCAGTTCCAGCGCTTCGGATCGGGCCGGCTCGACCCCTGACAGATTGCAGCGGGAACAATCCGCCCCGCCGAACCCTGTTGCAAGCTGGTGAATCGGCAGCGAAGGGGGGGTCGTTCTCCGGTCGTGAGTACTCCGCCCTTCGGGCGGCGATTTTCAAAGCATCGGGGTCTACGGATCCGATGTGGTCTTGGAAGAGCGCCGTCCTCTGAGCTTCGTCTCGGTGGCCCACCAGCCTAGCCCTCGACATGGCCGCGTCCCGCAGTGCCAGCTTGCGTCTCGCCCGGCACGATCATTTGTAGCGCCGCCGCGGCCTGAGGCCCCAACTTCCGGGCCGCGCGTAATCCGGCCCTGATCGCGCCCACGGCGGTCACATCCGCGGGATGGGGGGACAAACCGTCCGCGTGGATCGCCGAACCCTCGGGCGTTTACCGGTACCAATCCGTTCCGGTGACCAGCCGGTGGCCGTAGCCCAAACATTCTGGTAGAGTTCTGTTGTGGCGGTCGAATATGACGAGATCGGCATATGGTCCGAGGTAAAGCTGGCCATCATCAGGGAGTACGCCTCTGCCTATTCCACCATCCTCGAAGCACAGCGGCGTCAGAAGATCCCCAGCCTGAAATGGCTGTACATCGACGCGTATGCCGGCCCTGGGCTTCATCTCTCGAAAACGACTGGCGATGTCGTGGAGGGTAGTCCGCTTATCGCAGTCAACACGAATCCACCGTTTTCGGAGTATCACTTCATCGATGCCAACCCGCGCCGCGCAGAGCAGTTACGGTGTCTGATCGGCGACCGGGACGATGTCTTCATCGAAAGCGCCGACTGCAACGACGTTCTGATCCAGAAGGTATTTCCGCGAGCAAGGTACAGCGATTACCGCCGCGCCCTGTGCCTGCTGGATCCATACAACATCAACCTGAAATGGGAGGTCATCGAGGCTGCCGGCAAGTCCGGATCAATCGAGGTTTTCCTGAACTTCATGATCATGGATATTAACCGGAACGCCCTCCGCAGGAACCGCGACAAGGCCGTGCAGAGTAAGATCGACCAGCTAACCCGACTGTGGGGGGACGACACATGGGAAGCCGCAGCCTTCGACAACTCCGGCAACCTGTTCGGCGACCCTGAGAAGGTTTCAAATGAGCAGTTCGAAGCGGCATGGCGCGAGCGGTTGAAAACGAAAGCGGGCTTCAAGTTCGTGTCCAAGCCCATGCCGATGATGACGAAAACCAAATCCGTCATCTACTACCTGTATTTCGCTTCCCAAAAGCCGGTTGCAGCGAATATTGTTGACGACATCTTCAATAAGTACCGGCAACGATAGATAGACTGTGAAGAGATGGCGACGAATTCACATATCGAGTGGACGGACGCAACGTGGAACCCGGTGACGGGTTGCACCAAGATCAGCCCCGGCTGCAAACATTGCTACGCCGAGCGGCTCGCCAACCGACTGCAGGCCATGGGCCAGGCGAACTACCGCAACGGCTTCGAAGTAACGCTGCAACCGCAGATGCTCGAACTACCGCTAAAATGGAAGTCGCCAAAACGCATCTTCGTGAATTCCATGAGCGACCTGTTTCATGCGGAGGTTCCGCTCCCGTATATCCGCGACGTGTTCGATATCATGCGCAGGGCGCACTGGCATCAATACCAAGTGCTCACAAAACGCTCCGAGCGTGTGATGGAACTGAGCAAGACGCTCAAATGGGAGCCTCAGATCTGGATGGGCGTCAGCGTCGAAAACGAGGATTACACCATGCGCATTGACCATCTGCGCCGGACCGATGCCCACGTGAAATTCCTGTCACTCGAGCCGCTTCTTGGGTCCCTTCGCAAGCTGAACCTTCGAGGCATCGATTGGGTGATCGTCGGGGGCGAATCCGGGCCCGGCGCCAGGCCTATGGACTCGGAATGGGTCCGTAACATTCGCGATCAGTGCCTCTATGCCGGCGTCCAGTTTTTCTTTAAGCAGTGGGGTGGCGTGAACAAGAAGAAGGCAGGCAGGACGTTGGACGGACGCACATGGGGCCAAATGCCGCAGCCCTTGGTCGTCCTATAGAAGAACTGCCCTGTAGATGGCTCCGCGATCCAATCCGATACGAATGGAGGACTTCGTGATTCCGCAGGAGAAAGATGCCGCGGCCGGAAAGCCCGGAGGCAGCGGCCGTCGGCCACAGCGAAATAGGGGGGCGGCATGTCAGAGCTGGTAAACGGGTTCGATGCGTCTATCGTTGACGAGAAGGCGTCAAAGGTCGGGCCAGCCGGGATCGATATCGCCTACCAGCGTCTCGGGAGCCCCGATGCGCCTCTCGCGCTGCTCATCATGGGGATCGCCGCGCAATCAATTAATTGGCCGGACACGTTCTGCCATGCCCTCGTCGCAGGCGGCCTGCAGGTCATCCGCTTCGACAATCGTGACTCCGGACTCTCCACACACATGACTGATGCCCCGCCTCCGAACCTGCCTGCGGCGCTCGCCGGCGACCTGTCGTCCGTGTCGTACACGCTGTCCGATATGGCTGCCGACGCGGTGGGATTGCTAGACGCGCTCGGCTTCGAGAAGGCCCATGTCGTCGGCGCGTCCATGGGCGCCGCGATTGCGCAAACGATGGCAATCGAGCATCCGGACCGTGTCCGCTCTCTCACCTCGATAATGTCGACAACGGGCAACATGTCAGTCGGGCAACCTTCGCCGGACGTGCTCCGCGACGTGTTCGCCGGCCCACCTGCAGTCACCCGCGACGAAGTGATTCAGCGGATGCTCCGGGCTTTCCGCGCCGTCGGCTCGCCCGGATATCCGACAGACGAGAGGGAAGTCGCTGCGGCAGCAGGCCGCGCCTACGACCGCTCCTACGATCCGATCGGCGTCGCTCGTCAGGCGATCGCGTCGGTCGCCTCCGGCGATCGGACCGAACGCCTGCGACATCTCGATGTCCCCACCCTGGTGATCCACGGCCTGGCTGACCGTATGTGCGACGTCAGCGGCGGGCGAGCCACGGCGGAAGCCATACCCGGCGCGGAACTGGTCCTGATCGACGGGATGGGACATAACCTGCCGCCCGGTTTGCGGTCCCAACTGGCAGAGCGCATCACCGGGTTCGTGTGGCGCGCAGAGGGCCGTTGAACACGCCGTCCGCCATGCAGCCCAAGGCTGCATGATCCTCACGGCCGGGAGAGCGAGCCAGTGCATCCGCTGATCGGTAACGCGGCGAAGCCGCGGTCCCGAGCGTATCGCCAACTCGAAACTGCCCTCGAACACCGTCGAGCAGGCAAGCCGGCTCGAAAACCTCGCCGGATGGAAGGCCGCGTCGGCGCTCGGCCCAGTTTCCGGAGAACGCGTCCCGCCAGAACCGTGGCTGCGAGGACCACATCCCCAAGTCGGCGGCTACATAGCGGCTGAGAAGCGTTCCTGACCAGCGTGTGCAGGCTGCATCAGGCTGCATCGGGAGGCAGGGACCGGCGCAGCGGAGGTGGAGGAGGCGCAGGTCAAATGCGCCAAGCTCCCGTGCTGGGCGGAGGTCGCCGCGCCGGTAGTTGCGGACAAAGCAACGAACAACCTCGCCCTGGTCGCGCTCGCGAGTTCCCTGGTCTTCCCGGTGACCGCACCGCCACGCAACCCGTCAGCCCTTCTCGCTACCGGGTGATGGGTGTTACGGTGATCCTGAAGACAGTGAGTCGGCTACTCCCACAGATGGAAGGCTACGAACCTGTGCCCCGCACGGAATGGAAGCGCCGGTCGCAACGCGCGCGCCGCGACAGAGCCACCGTGCACGCGGTTTTCGACGACGCCTCGCAGTGCCGTGTGGACTCGGTGGGCGAAGGCCCGCCGGTGGTGATCCCGGCCGGATTCGGCCTCCCCGGCGAGAGGCTCTATCTTCGCGGCGCGCTTCGCGGCTGTATGCTCTCGACGCTGGCGGTTCAGGAGCAACCGCCGGGCGGGTATCGTCAAAGCGGAAGCAGCCAGGGATGAGCGCCGCGAGCGGGAAACCCCGGCTGCGGCGCCGGCGGGCCGCGCGAGCAGCTATCCATGCGGTGGGGCTCTGGGCGTGCCTGCTTCCTGGCTCGGTGGACGCGGCGGCACAGAAGCAGAATGAGGCGTACCAGTTGCACATTCATCGTGCGCCATCGCCCATCGTCATCGATGGCAGCGCGCACGAACCAGCCTGGCAATCGGCCGATGTCGCGGGCGATTTTTGGATGGTGTTGCCGATGGACACCGGCCGGGCGAAGGTGCGAACCGACGTTCGCATGGCATACGATAGCCACAGCTTGTACCTCAGCGCCATCTGCTATTACGGCGACGTTCCAGGACCGTATATAGTTGAGTCGCTCCGGCGGGACTGGTCGTTTTCCAACAACGACAACTTCATCTTCTTCCTCGACACCTTCGACGACCAGACCAACGGCTTCACTTTCGGAGTCAATGCCGCGGGAGCGCAGTGGGATGGCCTGCTCTACGAAGGGGGCAAAGCGAACCTGAGTTGGGATACCAGGTGGACGTCCGCGGTAAAGAACTACGAGGATCGCTATGAGCTGGAAATCGCCATCCCCTTCAAGAGCATTCGTTATAAGAAGGGCATCACGCGATGGGGCGTCAACTTCAGCCGTCTCGATCTGAAGACCACGGAAAAGTCTTCGTGGACTCCGATCGCACGCCAGTTCCCGACCGCGGCGCTCGCGTTGACCGGCGTCCTGCTCTGGGACGAGGCGCCTCCGTCCCCGGGCCCCAACATCTCGTTGATCCCTTATGCGCTCGGCGGTATTTCCCGCGACTACCAGGCGGGCACGCCGGTGACTGCCCGGCATGACATCGGAATCGATGGAAAGGTGGCCATCGGTCCCGCCCTCAACCTGGATTTGACCGTGAATCCCGATTTCTCACAGGTCGATGTCGACCAGCAGGTGACTGACCTCGGCCGGTACGAGTTATTCTTCCCGGAAAAGCGGCAGTTCTTTCTCGAGAACGGAGACCAGTTCACGAACTTCGGGTACGCCACCATTCGTCCCTTCTTCAGCCGGCGGATTGGTCTCGGTGGCGTACCCATCCGTTTCGGAGCTCGCCTGAGCGGGAAGTTGAACCAGGACTGGCGCCTCGGCGTGATGGACATGCAGACAGGAGCAGCGGACGACCTTGGCGCGCCGCCGCAGAGCTTCGCGGTGCTGGCGCTGCAGCGCCGCGTCTTCTCCCGTTCGAACATTGGCTTTATGCTGGTGGACAAAGAGTCCTCGAGCTACCAATCGGTGCAACGGCCGCCCACGGGCTCGAGTTACAACCGAAACCTGGGCATCGAATACAACCTGGCATCGGCGAATAATTTGTGGACCGGTAAACTGCTTTATCTGAAGTCGTTCTCATCCGGCAATCAGGGCAGCGGCGCCGTGTATGCGGGTCATTTGCAGTACAACAGCCGCCGCTGGCTGATCAACGGGCAGATGGAAAATGTCGATCCGAACTATAGTGCCGAAGTAGGATACGTACCGCGAAACGGCTATCATCGCGTGCTGGCGACGATCGGCTATACGTTCCTGCCGGAGGGCGGCCCTGTCTTGAGTCATGGCCCGATTTTGGACAGCAGCAATTTCTTCGACTGGTCGGGCAGGCTCAGCGATTATGAAACCACCCTGGGTTACACAGTGACACTCCGGAACCTCAACGTTTTCACGGCCTCGGCCGGCGCCGACTACGTCCGGTTGCTGCAACCTTTCGACCCCACCAATTCCGGTCGCGAGAAACTGGACGCCGGCAGCGTCCATCGCTGGAGGTTCTGGACCACGAAATTCAGCTCCAAGCCGCAGAGTGTGTTCCGCTATGGTCTCTCGTCGTTGCACGGGGGATACTATGCCGGCGGAACGAGGCTGGATCTGAGTGGCACGATAGGATATCGCTTCCAACCGTTTGTCAGTCTGGCCGGCGCTGTCAGTTACGACGATATCCGTCTGCGGCAGCCGTGGGGACACACCACCTTCTGGCTGATCGGCCCGCGATTCGATGTCACGTTGACCAACACGCTCTATTTCACAACGTTCGTTCAATACAACGAGCAGCAGAAGAACCTGAATGTAAATACCCGCGTGCAGTGGCGCTACAAGCCGGCATCCGACCTGTTTCTGGTCTGGACCGACAACTATACGCCCGGCTACCTGCAGCCGGGCCAAAACATTCCCGGTCTGTTTTCGGTCCGTAATCGCGCGCTCGTGCTGAAGTGGACGTATTGGTGGAGTTTGTAGCATCCTGTCCACAATGCTCGCTGCCCCTGGGGACGGCGGAAGCTTTTTCCCACTGCCCGATAGAGCGCCGGCCCGGCATGTGGAGCGGCTGCCCGCGTTTCGTCCGCGATCGCACCGTTCCCGGTTCTGGCCCCGTGATTGCAGTTCTGCAGCGGGAGGCACCATGCGAAAAGTCATCCTGTTGGCATTCATCGCCATCATCCCCGCCGGGCTCTTTGGCGCCCGTCTCACCCTGCGGGATGGGACGGTAATTTATGGACGGTTCGTGAGTGGCACGGACCAACACATCATATTTCAAGACGACCATGGAGCCCGGCGGCGTTTTGATCTCGACCGGATCCTGACCCTCGATTTCAACAACTCCCGGCCGCACGAGGATAACAGCGCAAACCGCTTGGATGAGCGCCGTTACGACCACGACTGGGCCGTGATCCCCGCCGGTACCCACATGTACGTCCGAACCGACCGGCGGATCGATGCTTCTGACGCGCAGCCGGGGATGGCATTCCCCGCGACCATCGTAGAGGGCATCGCCGATCGGGGCGGCAGGATCGTCATCCCGCGCGGCTCGGAGGCGACACTGATTGTGCGCCGCGTCACCGAAGGCGGAACGTTTACCGGCGCCAATCTGGTCCTCGACCTGGACAGTGTGCGCGTCAACGGCCGGCGCTATGTCGTCAACACTGGCGAGATTGAGACTGGAAATACCGGAATTGGCAAGAACCGCCGTACGGCCGAAATGGTCGGAGGCGGTGCCGTGCTGGGCACCCTGCTCGGCGCTTTGGCTGGCGGAGGCAAAGGCGCCGCTATTGGCGCGGTGGCGGGCGCCGCCGCCGGCGGCGGCGTCCAGGTCCTCACCAAAGGGAGAGAGATCAGGGTTCCGGCTGAGACCGTTTTGGAATTCCGGCTGGATCGGCCTCTGCACCTGCGATTAGGGTAGGCCGCCGGGCCTGCCCGCGCCGCGGCGTTGCGCGCCGGCCCAGTGTGCCGCAGATCACCGTCCGCTGCCTCAACCCAGGCGAATCCGATCTATCGTGAGTAACAGGAACCGGCATTCAGGAAAGGAGCTTGTCGTGCAAGTCATCACACATCATCGGCGCGCTGTTAATCTGACGCGCGCCGAACGCATTATATCCGCGGTGGGCGGAGGGGTTCTGGTCTCGGCGGGAGTAATCCGCCGCAGCCCGTGGGGCGTCGCGCTCGCGGCGGTCGGTAGCGAGCTTCTGCGTCGCGGCATAACCGGACACAGCTATCTCCTGGAAAGCGTTGGCGTGCGCACCGCCCCCGTCGGCCAGGGTGCGGAAACCACCAGCGTGCCCTACGAGCTCGGGCGTGCGCGTGGACCGCGCCATCACCATCGAGCGGCCGCGCGGCGAGGTGTTCCGCTTCTGGCAGGATGTCGCCAACTTTCCGCGATTCATGAAGCACCTGGAATCGGTCACGCGGATCGACGAACGCCGCTCGCACTGGGTGGCCAAAGCCCCCGCCGGCCGTACCGTCGAGTGGGACGCTGTCATTCACAATCAAATCGAGAATGAGTTGATCGCCTGGCGGTCCCTGCCCGGCGCCCGCGTGGATAACGCAGGCACCGTGCTCTTCCAGGACGCCCCCGGCGGCCGCGGGACCGAAGTCAAAGTCGAGCTGCAGTACAATCCCCCGGCGGGAGTTTTCGGCGCGGCGGCGGCCATGTTGTGGGGCGAGGAGCCCGGCCAGCAGATTCAGGATGATCTGCACCGCCTCAAACAGCTCCTCGAAACCGGTGTGATTGTCACTACCGAAGGACAGCCCTCCGGGCGCGCTGCGACCTTGCGCGGCCTCCGGATGCGGCCGGACGATCGCAGCGTGCAACTGGCTTCGGAGGCTTCGTTCCCGGCGAGCGACGCTCCGGCCTACAGTCTTTGAAGGGAGAAATCATGAAAGCGCTATGCTGGTACGGCACGCAGGATGTGCGGGTCGAAAACGTGCCGGAGCCGAAGCTTCTGGCGGCTAATGACGCGATCGTCCGCATCACCCTCACCGCCATCTGCGGCTCCGACCTGCACCTCTACCGTGGTTTCATCCCCTCCATGCGTAAAGGCGACATCCTCGGCCACGAATTCATGGGCGAGGTCCTCGAGGTCGGACGCGATGTTCGCACTCTGAAGAAGGGAGACCGCGTCGTCGTTCCCTTCACCATCTCCTGCGGCCGGTGCTTCTACTGCCGGAAGGGCCTCTGGTCCCTCTGCGACAACACCAATCCTAATGCCACCATGGCCGAGCGACTCTACGGATACACCGGCGCCGGCCTCTTCGGCTATTCGCACACCTGGGGCGGCTTCGCCGGCGGCCAGGCGCAGTATGCCCGTGTCCCCTTCGCCGATGTCGGTCCCTACAAGATTCCCGCCGGCGTTCCCGACGAGCAGGTGCTCTTCCTCTCCGATATCTTTCCAACCGGCTTCATGGCCGCGGAGAACTGCAACATCGAGCCGGGCGACACCGTAGCCGTGTGGGGCTGCGGGCCCGTGGGACAGTTCGCCGTCCGCAGCGCCTTCCTGCTTGGGGCTGAACGCGTCATCGCGCTCGACCGGGTCCCCGATCGCCTGGAACTGGCGCAACGCTCCGGCGCGCAGGTCCTCACCTTCGATGACATCGATGTGCTCGAGAAGCTGAAGGAGCTGACCGCCGGACGCGGGCCCGATTCCTGCATCGACGCCGTGGGAATGGAGGCGCACGGCACCGCCATCGACAACCTCTACGACCGCGCCAAACAAGCCGTCAGGCTGCAAACCGACCGCCCCCATGTCCTTCGTCAGTGCATCCAAGCCTGCCGCAAAGGCGGGACCGTTTCGATTCCGGGCGTCTACGGGGGCATCGTCGACCAGTTCCCCATCGGAGCCGCCTTTGCCAAGGGCCTTACCTTCAAAATGGGACAGACCCATGTGCCGCGCTATTTCGAGCGGTTGATGAGCTACATCCAGAGCGGCGCCATCGATCCCGCCTTCCTGATCACTCACCGCATGGGGATCGATGATGCGCCGCGCGCGTACGAGATGCTCGCTGGTCAGACCGGCCACTGCATCAAGGCGGTCTTGAATCCTAACTGAGCGAAGGGCTCCCGGCTCTTCGGAGCAGGTGCACGCCGCTCGGATCGTCGGGCCGCGGTGGCTCCATGGGTTCCACGCCGGCCGCCGCCGCGCGGCTGGCGATGGCCCGGATTCGCTCGATTGCCACCTGCATGGCATCCGTGATGTAGCTGCGCCGCCGTGACTCGGTCCACCCGTTCCGGGTCGCGGCTGCCAGAATCTCTTCGCCGTCCAGATGGTTCGACGCCCGCATCTTCTCGATCGACCCGTACGCGTCCATCCGCACCCGCCGCCCGAAGTCCCGCGACGCCAGGTCCAGCAGCCAGTATCGAACTCCACTCGTGGCCGCTTCCGCCGCCAGCGCCTCCACGGTCTCCGCCGGCAGGTACATCAGCAGTCCTTCGGTCATCAACATCGCCGGCGCGTTCCCTAGCGCGTGGAACAACTCGCCCCTCCCGGATGCTTCGTTCAAGTCCGCGGCCATACGCTCCAGCCGGCATCGCGGTGCGTGCGCGGCCATGATCCCGTCCTTATATTCGAGCATTGCCGGAAAGTCTACTTCGATCCAGCGCAGCTCCGCCGGAAGGTCCAGCCGCCACGGCCGCGTGTCGAGACCCGCGCCCAGGCACAGAACCGTGGCGACTTTTTCCGCCTGGACAGCGTACATCACGAGTTCGTCCAGGAACCGGCTGCGGATTCCGACCCCGAAGCACATGATTTCCAGCCGCGCCAGCCCGCGCGCGATCGCCATGCCGCGTTCCCCTGCCAGCCGCTCTGCGAACGGATCGCGCACCAGTCCGTCTTCCCGTGCCGTCTCGAGGGCCCGGCAGGCTGCGGTCATCAGAGCCGTATCACTCACATGCAGAATCTCGGATTCGTTTGGGGTCATATTGGACATTGTCCCCCGTTCCGGCCCCCGCGCCGCCGGGCCCCTTTTCCGCACGCCTCGGCACCCCCTTCCGCACCGCTCTGTACCCCCCGAAACCCCCCCGCACCCCCCTCGCACCCCCCGGGCCCCTCGCGCCCCGTCCGCACCACCTCCGCACCCCTTCCGCACCCCTCCGCACCCCTCCTCCGCACGCTCCGCACCTCTCCTCCGCACGCTCCGCACCCCTTCCGCACCGCTTCCGCACCGCTTCCGCACCCCTTTCGCACCCCTTCTCCGCACCCCTCCGCACCCCCTCCGCACCCCTCCGCACCCCTCCTCCGCAACGCTCCGCACCTCTCCTCCGCACGCTCCGCACCCCTTCCGCACGCTCCGCACCCCTTCCGCACCGCTCCGTACCCCCGAAACCCGCCTGAACCCCCGCAGCCCTCGCACCCCCCGCACCCCCCGGCACGCCCGCAACCCCTCGCACTCTCACCCACCTCCGGGCTTACCCGCCGGGCTCCGACAATGTTAGGATGTCGGATGAGCCAATGCCCGACGCGGTTGCGCCGCAGCCCGGAACACCGGACATCCCGGATAAGCTGTACTTCAAAATCGGCGAAGTCAGTGAGCTCCTGGGTGTGGAGCCCTACGTGTTGCGATATTGGGAAACCGAGTTTCCGGTCCTGTCACCCAAGAAATCCGGCACCGGCCACCGCCTCTACCGCCGCAAGGACGTCGAGCTGCTGCTCCGCATCAAGCACCTGCTCAAGGAAAAGCGTTTCACCATCGAAGGCGCGCGCCAGACCCTGAGCGCCGAATCGCGCGCCCCCAAGCCCCGCCCGCCAAAACGTGCGCAGCAGGAATTGTTTTCGGATCCGCTACCCGAAATCCGCCGCGAGCTCGCCGGCATCCTGGAATTGCTGAAGTAGCGGGTCACTCTCCCACGATCGCGGAATAGATCCGGTCCAGGTCCTCCTGCGAGTAGTATTCGATTTCGATCCGGCCCTTCTTGCGTGCCCCCTCGATGATCCGCACCCGCGTTCCCAGCACCCGTTGCATTTCCTGGATGGCGGCTTTCACGTTGGGGTCCTGCTCTGCTTCTTCCACCTGCTTGGGCTGGCGGCTGTCGATCAGCTTCTGGGTCACCCGCTCCGTTTCCCGCACCGACCATCCGTTCGCCACGGCTTTCTGCGCGACCTGCCTCTGCAGCTCCAAAGTGGGCAGTGTCAGCAGACAGCGCGCGTGCCCCGCCGACAGGCGCCGGTCGCCTACAAGCTGTTGCAGGTCCGCCGGCAGTTGAAGCAGCCGCGTAAAGTTAGTGATGGTGGTCCGGTCTTTCCCTGTGCGCCGCCCGATTTCATCCGGGCTCAACGCTAGTTCCGTTCCCATGCGCGACAGCGCGGTGGCAGTCTCGATCGGATTCAGGTCTTCACGCTGGATGTTCTCGATGAGGGTAATTTCCAACAGTCTGCTATCAGGTATATCCCTGATAACCACAGGGACGGTTTCTGCCTGCGCAAGCTTCGCTGCCCGCCAGCGGCGTTCACCCGCTACAAGCTGGTAGCGGTCGGCGATCCGGCGCACCACTAGGGGCTGGATAATCCCGTTGGCGCGGATCGACTGCGCTAGTTCAGCGAGGCTTTCGGTCTCGAAGACCCGGCGCGGCTGGAGCGGGTTGGGATCGATCAAATCCACTGGTACATGCAGCGAGTTCTCTCCCCGCTCTGGGGTCTCAGGCGGCGGTTCGGCTACGGGCGGTCGCGGGGGCAGGAGCGAGCCGATCCCCCTACCGAGTGCCTTGCGCTGACTTTCGGTTTTGCTCATGGTCCAGGATCTCTTTCGCCAGTTTGATGTAGCTTTCCGCGCCGCGCGACCGGGGGTCGTAGGTCAGGATCGGCTTGCCGAAGCTGGGCGCCTCTGCCAGGCGAATGCTGCGGGGAATCACCGTCTGAAACACTTCTCCCCCGAAAAACTCCTTGAGATCGGCCGCCACCTGCCGGGTTAGATTGGTCCGGTCATCGTACATCGTCAGCAGGATGCCCTCGATCGCCAGGGGATGGCGGAATGAACCGCGAATCCGATCAATCGTGTCCATCAGCTCCGAGATGCCTTCCAGGGCGAAGAACTCGCATTGGATCGGCACCAGCACCGAGTCGGCGGCCATCAGCGCATTCAGCGTGAGCAGGTCGAGAGCCGGGGGGCAGTCGATGAGAACGAAGCGAAAGTCGCTCCGTATCCCGGCGATCCGCTCCCGAAGCCGGTATTCGCGGTTCGGCTGGTCCACCAGTTCCAGGTTGGCTCCGACCAGGTTCTTGTCGGCTCCGATGACGTACAGACCCTCGAAATCCGTGGGAACGACGGCCGCGCTGGCCGGCGCGTCGCCGAGGATGACGTGGTAGAGGCTGGGACGGTCCGCTACGTGTTTCTCGACCCCCAACCCGGTGGTGGCATTTCCTTGAGGATCCGAGTCGATCACCAGGACCCGGAAGTCATTGGCAGCCAGGGAGGCGGCCAGATTGATGGCGGTGGTCGTCTTGCCCACGCCGCCCTTCTGATTGGCTATCGCGAATACTCGGTTCAAGCGGCCATACTATCACGAAGCCTGTTTCACGTGAAACAACCCCCGCTGCATCTTTGCCACCTGTCTGCCCCAACCCCCACCTCCAGACCGTGTTTCACAGTGAAACAGGTCCCGCCCGCCCCAAAACCCCGCCTTTGGACCTTGTTTCACGTGAAACAGACTCACATCCACCCAACGCCTCGCTTTTGGATCTTGTTTCAAGCGAAGCAGACTACAGTCCGCCCAAGCCCGCCTCCGGACCTTAGTTTCACGTGAAACAACACCCTCGGTCCGCCAGGCCCCCGGCTTGTTTCACGTGAAACAACACCCGCCCGGTCCGCCGGACCTCCGGTCTGTTTCACGTGAAACAACACCCGCCCGGTCCACCGGACCTCCGGTCTGTTTCACGTGAAACAATACCCGCCCCCGGTCCGCCGGGGCCACCGGCTTGCTTCACGTGAAACAACATTCGCCCCGGTCCGCCGGCCACCGGCTTGCTTCACGCGAACAACATCCGCCCCGGTCCGCCGGGGGCCACCGGCTTGCTTCACGCGAAACAACATCCGCCCCGGTCTGCCAGCCACCGGCTTGTTTCACGTGAAACAACATTCGCCCCGGTCCGCCGGGGCCACCGGCTTGCTTGACGCGAAACAACATCCACCCCGGTCCGCCGGCCACCGGCCTGTTTCACGTGAAACAATACCCATCCGGTCCGCCGGCCACCGGCTTGTTTCACGTAAAACAATACCCATCCGGTCCGCCGGGCCCCCGGCCAAATCAGCCGGCCGCCTCAGGCCTCCGGTCTTGTTTCACGTGAAACACGATGCCCCATCCGGAGAAACCGCCGGCTTACCCCAGGCAGCGGAATCGGCTCGTCCCACGTGAACCCGAGCGTCGGCGGAGGAGCCTCAGCCCCCGTGAGCAGCGCGGCTCCCGGCGCCAGTCTCGCCAGCACCTTCCGCAGGTCCGCATAGCTCACCGCACGGGAAATCGCCCAGTCGAACCCTTCCGCGACGTCCTCCGCCCGCTTGGCCAGCACGCGCACGCGCGCCATCCGCCGCGTCGCCTCCTTCAGGAAAACCGCCTTACGCTGGTGCGATTCCACCAGGGTCATGCGGCAGTCCGGACGCAGCACGGCAACCGGAATCCCCGGAAACCCCGCGCCCGAACCGATATCCACGATGGACAGCGGGCCCGCCGGCAGGTGCCGCGCCAGGAACAGCGCCTCCCCGTAGTGCCGTTCCACCGCCTCCTCCGCCCGGTCCACCGTGGTCAGGTTCAGCACACGGTTCCACTGCTGCAACAGGCGATAGTGCTGCTCCAGCGCTTCTGCCTGCTCTTCGGAAAGGTCCCCGCTCCCGCGCAGCAGCTCAGCAAGCACGGCCGAGGCTCAGATATACATCCAGGATGGCGATCGCCGCCGGCGTGATGCCCGGGATGCGAGCAGCCTGCCCCAGTGTTTTCGGACGAACCCGCTCCAATTTGTCCTGTACCTCGCGGGACAGCCCGGGAATACCCCCGAACCCGAATTCGGCAGGAATCGGACGCCGCTCCGCATCTTTCAGCCTCTCAACCTGCCGTTCCTGTTGCGAGATGTAGCCGCTGTACTTGACCTCGGTCTCCACCGTCCCCATGACCCCCGCGGCCGGCGCCTCCCCGAGCACTTCGGCCACCCAGCCGGAGATCTCCGCCATCGTCGCCTCCGGCCGCTTCAGCCACTGCCCGTTCCGGTGGCCGTCGATCGCCGACCGCAGCCGGTCGATCTGGTTCTGCTTCCTGGTGAAGGCCTCCCAGCGCTCCCCGGTGGCCAGACCCACGCGCCGCGCAATCGGGGTCAGTCGGGCATCCGCATTGTCAATCCGCAGATGCAATCGAAACTCGGCGCGCGATGTGAACATCCGGTAGGGCTCGTCCGCGCCTTTCGTGATCAGGTCGTCAATCAGAATCCCCGTATAGCCCTCAGTGCGCCCGATTACTATGGGGTCTTTCCCGGATAGCCGGCACGCGGCATTGATCCCCGCGACAAGCCCCTGGCAGCCCGCCTCCTCGTATCCGGACGTGCCGTTGATCTGCCCGGCAAGATACAGACCCGCGATCGACTTCACCGCCAGCGTGTGCTCCAGTTCCCGCGGATCGATCGCATCATATTCTATGGCGTATCCGGGCCGGATCATCTCGGCCTGCTCGAGGCCTGGAATCGAGGCGACCATCGCCACCTGCACATCGATCGGCATGCTGGTAGACATCCCGTTGACGTACACCTCGTTGGTGTCGACCCCCTCCGGTTCGAGAAAAATCTGGTGGCGCGGCTTGTCCGGAAACTTGACGATCTTGTCTTCGATCGACGGGCAATACCGGGGCCCAATCCCCTCGATCTGGCCGCTGTAGAGCGGCGAGCGTGGTATCGCTTCCCGGAGAATCCGCCTCGTCTCATCGGTGGTATACCCGATGTGGCATTGCACCTGCAGCCGGTCGATGCGCTGTGTCAGGAACGAAAACGGCGTCGGGACGGCGTCCCCCGGTTGTGGCTCGAACTGGTCCCAGTCGATGCTCCTCCCGTCCAGCCTTGGCGGCGTGCCCGTCTTGAGACGGGTCCACCGCAGGCCCAAGTTCCGGAGCTGCGTGCCCAGTAGTTCCGAGGGCGCCTCCCCGTTGCGCCCGCAACTGTATTGCATCTCACCAACGTGGGCCAAGCCGTTGAGAAACGTGCCGGTAGTCACAATCACGGCTCCCGCCGCCAGGCTCCGGCCGTCGCGCAGCCGGACTCCGCACACGGTCCTCCCGTCCAACGCAAGGCCGGCCACCTCCGCCTGCTTGATGCGCAGGTTCGGCTCTTTTTCCAGCGTCTCCCGCATGCGGACGCGGTACTGCTTCTTGTCCATTTGAGCGCGCGGCGACCACACCGCCGGCCCCCGGCTGGTATTCAGCAGCCGGAACTGGATGCCCACGGCGTCCGCCACCTCGCCCATGACACCGCCCAGCGCATCGATCTCGCGCACCAGGTGCCCTTTGGCAATCCCCCCGATGGCCGGATTGCAGGACATCTGCGCGATCAGGTCCAGGTTCATAGTGACCATGGCGGTCTTCAGACCCATCCGCGCGCTGGCACGGGCCGCTTCGCATCCCGCATGACCGGCGCCGACTACCACGACGTCGTATGTCTCGTGCATTGACTACTATTGTATGGGCCCCGGCTGCTATCATGGAACCCAATGCAGGTCCTGCGGAACAGGTATGCCTATACGCTTACCCTGGCGTTGATCGTCCAGGCATTCATCTATTATTCCGTCGCCTACCGGTCCGAGCACATGCCGTACATGGCGCCCCTCTCCACCTTTCCGCAGACCATCCAGGGCTGGCAAATGACCGCCGACGTGCCCATCGAGAAAGACATCCTCGATGTGCTCAAGGCCGATGACACGCTGGAGCGAATCTACGTCAATCCATCCAATACCGCCTCCGTCAGTCTGTTTATCGGCTTTTTCAAGACCCAGCGATACGGCCAGAACCCCCACTCTCCGAAAAATTGCCTGCCTGGAAACGGATACGAACCGCTCAAGGACACCCGGATTTCGATCCGCGTGCCGGTCTGGAACCACCCCATCACCACCAACCAATATGTAGTGCAGCGCGGCGACCAGAAAAGCGTGGTGCTCTACTGGTATCAGAGCCACAATCGCGTGATCGCCAGCGAATACCGGGCCCGCATGTGGCTGGTGGCTGATGCGATCCGATACCACCGAAGTGATACTTCGATCGTCCGCATCGTTGTGCCGGTCCTCGAGGATGACGTCGATGGCGCCACACGGACCGGTGTCCGCTTCATCCAGGCGATGTTCCCCGATCTGCTCAAGCAGTTGCCTGTTTAGTTCTGTTGTGTGGAAACATACATTACTGGTGTGCCGGGAGGCGCAGAGGACCGTCCCGTGCAAGTACTCTGGGGATTGGCCATGTCTGGCTCCAAGCCGGAACCGTTGCGCGTTCTGTTCATAGGACAAAGCGGAGCCGAAGCTCTTGTATCGGAGCTGAAGCGCGGCGGATACGTGCCCACATTGACCCGCATTACGGAGGCGTCCGCGTTGCGGGCTGCGCTGACGGGTAGCTGGGACATTGCTATCTCGGATTTCCAGGTGGACGGAGAGTTTGGGGCGATCTCCGCGCTGCGGGCCATCCAGGAAATGGGTGTCGACCTTCCCCTCATCGTGGTTTCCGGGAGGATCACGGATGCCGACATGGTCGCCGTGCTCAAGGCGGGCGCCGCCGACCACATCACCCGGGGGAATCTGAAGCGCCTGAATGCAGCGGTCGAGCGGGAACGCCGCGCCGCCCGCTCGCGCCGCGACCGCCTTCGCCTCGAAGAGCAGTTCCGGCAGGCGCAAAAGATGGAGGCGGTGGGCAGGCTGGCCGGCGGTGTCGCTCACGATTTCAACAACCTGCTTACCATCATCACCGGCTACAGCGACCTGTTGCTCGCCGAAACCGATCTCACCGCTTCGCAGCGCTCGGCGCTCGCCGAAATCCGCCGCACCGCCGAACGCGGAGGCGCGCTGACGCACCAGTTGCTGGCGTTCAGCCGGCGGCAGCCGCTGGATGTCCGTTCCGTCCACATCAACGAGCTCATTCTGAAGGTGGAAGCCATGCTGCGCCGCCTGATCGGAGAGGACATCGAGCTCGTCACGCTGCCCGTGGCTTCCCAGGACGCGGTGGTCGCTGACCCGGGGCGGCTGGAGCAGGTCATCATGAACCTGGTGGTCAACGCGCGGGATGCCATGCCCGACGGCGGCAAGCTGACCATCGAGAGCGGAACGGTACGCCTGGACGAGAGCTTCTCGGCGCGGCAGTTAGGAGTCCAGCCGGGACCGTACGTGACCCTGTCGATCGTCGATACCGGCCACGGCATGGACCAAGAAACCCAGAGCCACCTGTTCGAACCGTTCTTTACGACCAAGAGTCCCGGCCAGGGTACCGGGCTGGGGCTGGCGACGGCGTACGGCATCGTGCGCCAGAGCCGCGGTGCGATTGCGGTCTTCAGTGAGAAGGGCAGAGGCACCACCGTCCGGATCTACCTGCCTCTCATCGCCTTGACCGAGGCCGAACCGGCGGAAGAGAGAGCGGCGCAGCGCCCCTCGAGCGGAGCGGAAACCATCCTGGTGGTGGAGGACGAAGCACGGGTGCGGCGGCTCATCGCCGATGTGCTGGCTGGCCGGGGCTACCACGTGCTGGAAGCGCCGCGGGGACCCGACGCCCTGCGCATCGCGCAGAGACACAAAGGGCCGATTCACCTGGCGCTGGTGGATGTAGTCATGCCGGAGATGAGCGGTCCCGAACTCATCCGCCAGATCGCACCCGCCCGCCCGGAGATGCGCGTTCTGTATATTTCGGGGTACACGGAAGAGGCCATCGTGCAACACCACATCCCCGAATCGGGGGCCGCGTTCTTGCAGAAGCCGTTCCTCCCCGACGCCCTGACCCGGAAAGTGCGGGAACTGCTCGATACGCGCGCTGCTACGGGTGGCTGAACTCGGAAGCGTGAGGAATCAGCTCGAAGTAGACCTGGCTGGGGAGATCGGTGCGCCAGTGGTTGGTCAGGCGGGCGTAACCGCAGACACCCAGGAAAATCACTGACATTCCCGCCGCTAACACCCACGCCGGAACCCGCCGCCTGCCGGGTGCCGACATCCGGAGCGCTCCCGCCGCGGGACACACCGCCACGCAGCTCACGCAGCCGGTGCACTCGGCGGACCGGATTGTAATCAACTGGTCGACCGGCAGCGCCGCCGGGCAGGCGCGGGCGCACCGGGCGCAGTCGATGCAAAGCGATTCATCGCGCCGGATCCGCAGGGGACTGAGCATGGAAACCAAGCCCATCAGCGCGCCGTACGGGCACAGGTAGCGGCACCAGAAGTTCTGCACGAAAACCGACGCGAGGATCAGCACAGCCATCACCGTGCCGCCGGCCACGCCCATGAACCGGAAGAAGTTCAGCATCTTGACGTCGTCCACGATCCCGTACGGCCCCTCCAGGAACGCGCGGATGGCGGGCACCGGCATGGAGGCGACGGCATAGCAGAACAGGGCGAGTAGAACATATTTCAGGCCGCGAAGGACAAGGTCAACCTTGCGGGGTACGCGAAAATTCCGCCCGAAGGTCCGGCGGCCGAGAATCCACAGATATTCGGAGATGGTCCCGATCGGGCACAGCCACCCGCAAAAGCTCTTGCGAAACAACCAGGAGATGGCCAGGAAGGCGATCAGCACAAACATGCCCGCGGGGTGCAGGACTGGCACGCTGCCGGTGGCCAGGAGCATCTTGAGGTTCATCAGGGAGGCGATTGGCAGCCAACCTTCGACTCCCGGCGGCCGCGACATCCACACCGTGCTTCCGGCCGTCTCGTAGAAGCGGACGAAGAGGTAGAATTCGACACCGATCCACACGTTGAGCGCGAAGAAGATCAACTGGAACGTACGCCGCAAACGCTGCGAATGGTCGCGGCCCGCACGCGTGACGAGCTTTTTGCGGTGCCCGACGGGTGGAGGTTGAGTGGGGGCAAGGGTGTGCATGCTTACCTCTCTTCCCCAGACTACGGTGTAGAGAAAGGCAACGCAGTGACGCAGGTCACAGGGTATGGGTAGCCAGTTTATGGCGCCAGGCGGAGTACAACTCCTGGCGTTCCTGGGGGCTTAACGGGGTGGGGTCGGGGGAAGACTGGTCTTCCAGGCAGTGGTTTCGGAGGTAGCAGTCCAGTTTCTGCCGCATCGCAACGCGGCCGCGGTGCAGGCGGGTCTTGACGACATCGGTACTGACATCGAGGATGGCCGCCGTTTCTTCGGTGGAGAGTTCTTCCACATCGCGGAGCAACACGACGGCGCGGTTCAGTGGAGGAAGCTCCTTGATGACGCGCTCCACCACCGCTCGCAGCTCGGAGCGCAGCAGCTCGGCATCGGGCGGTCCGGAATCGCTCGACAGTTCCGCGGTGGGCGGAAGCTCATCGATGGAAAGCTCGTGCGTGGGAGCGAATACGCTCCTGCGGCGCTGCATCAGGCAGGCGTTCTTGGCGATGCGGAACACCCAGGCCCGGACCCGCTCGGGATCTCGAAGCTGATCGATATTCTCGAAGACTTTGAGGATGGTTTCCTGCGCGACCTCCTCGGCGTCTTCCGGCCGGCCGCACATCATCCAACTGTAATGAAAGATCTTGGAGCGGAAGTGCTCCACGAACTTCTCAAAGGCGTCGGCTTCTCCAGCGAGCAACGCTGAGGCGATCTCGACTTCGCCCTGTTTATCCACACCCAGATTGTAACTTGCTTACAACCGGATCGTATGGGGATGCGCGGGCGGCTCGGCCTACGCCAGTGCCGGGATGCGCAGGACGGTCTCGATTTCGGGTGTGTGCAGCAGGGTATTGTGCACCAGACAGGCGTGAATGGCGCGCTGCACCCCGGCTTCGTGTTCAGCCGCCAACTGCGGGAGCGATACCTCGATGCGCAGGCGGCCCAAGCGGGCGGGCGCCTTCGCCTTTTCGGCGCTTACCGTGATTTCGAGCCCATCGGCAGGCAGAGAGTGGTTCTTCAGATACTGCGCGGCGTAATAACCGGCGCAGGTTCCCAGGGATACCAGCAGAAACTCGGGAGGGGTCATGCCCTCGTCGGCTCCGCCGTTGGCCGGCGGCTGATCGCAGACCACGCGGTGACCGCGCACGAGCGCGTCGAATCTGGCTCCGCCGGTGTATTGGACCTTAATTTCCATATTCACCTTCCAGATGCAGGAGCGGTGCGGGAAGTGACAGGGGGTAGGCGCGCGGCGCGGGAGGCGGCACTGGCGCAGGCGCGGTCGCGGGAAGTGACAGGGGCCGGCGCGAGGCGCGGGAGGCGGCACTGGCGCAGGCGCGGTGCGGGAAGTGACAGGGGCCGGCGCGCGGCGCGGGAGGCGGCACTGGCGCAGGCGCGGTCGTGGGAAGTGACAGGGGCCGGCACGCGGCGCGGGAGGCGGCACTGGCGCAGGCGCGGTGCGGGAAGTGACAGGGGGACGGCGCGCGGCGCGGGAGGCGGCACTGGCGCAGGCGCGGTCGCGGGCTGACAGGGGCCGGCACGCGGCGCGGGAGGCGGCACTGGCGCAGGCGCGGTCGCGGGCTGACAGGGGGCCGGAACGCAGGCGCGCGGGGCGACAGAGGGTAGGCGCGGCGCGAGAAGCGGCGCCGGCGCAGGCTTGGTGCGGGAGGTGACAGGAGGCTGGCGCCGCCCGCGGGGCGGTGAGAATGGCGCGGCGAGGAATTGCGGCGCGCCTGCAACCGGGTTCCGGAGTGATGCGTCCTAATATGTTGCCCGGACGCACGGATGCTTTCGCTCCCTCCCGGATAACCGGCCGGGCACGGTACCGCTCGGATCCGCGAAGCCTGATCGCAGATCCCCGTGGCGCGGCGAACGAGCGGAGCTGTTGGCACCGGTGGCGCCCCCCGGACGCCCCGCACGTCCCGCTCGTCGCCGCGTGGAAGGTGCGCACAGCGTCTCGCAGCCTTAGGTGCGGAGCGGGTGTTATCCTCTTCCTATTGCGAGGTACTCACGGCGTGATGGCACCCTTCCTGTTCCTATTTCTGATGCAACAGCCCGCGGCGCAGCCGCAGGGGCGCCCGCCGGCGCAGCCGCAGGCGCAGGCGCCGCAGCCGGGCGGGCGTCGGGGAAACACGGAAGCGGCGCAGCCGCAGCAGAGTCCCGGAGCGGTGTTCGCCGGGGAGATCGACGAGACACCGGTGGTTACCCATCACTCCGTGCAGGTGGCGGGCAAGACCGTCAGCTACACGGCGACGGCGGCGCAGATGCCGCTCAAGGATGCGGCGGGAGAAACGGAGGCCCACATCTTCTATGTCGCGTACACGCTGGACGGCGTGACCGACCTGGGCAAACGGCCGCTGACGTTCGCCTTCAACGGCGGGCCGGGCGCGGCATCCCTGTGGGTGCATATGGGCGCCATGGGGCCGCGCAGCCCGAAGCTGTTGAACAACGGAGCCATGCCGCCGCCACCGTACCAGATGAAAGACAACCCGTACACCTGGCTCGACCAGACCGACCTGGTGTTCATCGACCCGGTGGGCACCGGATACAGCCGCGCCAAGACTCAGGAGGTGGCGCGGCGCATGAATGGCGTGCAGGGCGACCTGGCGTCGGTGGGCGAGTTCATCCGGATGTACCTGGTCCGCAACGGGCGGACCATTTCGCCACTGTTCCTGGCGGGGGAAAGCTACGGCACGTTTCGCGCAGCGGGGCTCGCGGGCTATCTGATCAACCGGGGAATCGCGTTCAACGGCGTGATCCTGATTTCCACCACGCTGAACCTGGAGACCATCTGGTCTCGCTCGGACGACCTGGTGTACGTCTTGGAACTGCCGACGTATGCGGCGGACGCGTGGTATCACAAGAAGGTCGCGGCCGACCTGCAGAAGAAGGACCTGCGAGCGTTGCTGAAAGAAGTAGAAGGATTCGCGCTGGGCGAATACGCCGCCGCGCTGAACAAGGGCGACGACCTGCCCGCGGCCGAGCGCAAAACGGTGATCGAAAAGCTGGCACGCTACACGGGGCTCGAGCCGCGCTACATCGACGAGAGCAACCTGCGCTTCAACGTGGCGCACTTTACGCGGGAACTCCTGCGCGACCGGCACCTGACCATCGGGCGGCTGGACGGACGGCTGACGGGGCCGGCCTCGCTGGACACGGGCGAGACGGCGGAATTCGACCCGTCGAACACGGCCGTGGAGCCGCCGTTCACGGCGGTGTTCACGAACTATGTGCGGAATGAGCTGGGATACAAGACCGATCTGTACTACTACGTGAGCGGCGGCATCATGCCCTGGAACTGGGGCGTGCAGAACGGGTTTGCGGAGACCACCACGCTGCTGCGCAACGCGTTCGCCAAGAACCCGTACCTGAAGGTGATGGTAGCGGCCAGCTACTTCGACCTGGCGACGCCCTACTTCGCGGCGCAATACACGTTCAACCACATGGGTCTGCATCCGGAGATGCATAAGAATATCACCTGGAATTTCTACCAGGCGGGGCACATGCTGTACATCGACAGCGACTCGATCGTGAAGCTGAAGAAGGACACGACGGAGTTCATGACGGGGGCGATGCCGACGGCGCCGTAACAGCATCCAGAGCCGGGCAGGTCGAGTT
This sequence comes from Bryobacterales bacterium, assembly GCA_963719195.1. GTDB lineage: Bacteria > Acidobacteriota > Terriglobia > Bryobacterales > Bryobacteraceae > DASQZT01. The sequence continues at coordinate 441,849 of CAVRBB010000003.1, forward strand.
CGAGCACCTGGTTTCCCTGCTGCTCCGAAGGCGTCTCCCGGCAGCGAAGGGTGCGCCCGCCCGGATTGTTGATGGCTGCACCTTCATCGGCGAGTGTTTGTGTCTGCCGGTTTGGCACCGAGGCATCAGATGGCACCGACGAACGCCTGGCGCCGATTTACCGCCTGTACGGCCACGGTTGAGGCTCGGCTACCAGAACGAAAGCTGGCGGTTGACCGGGTGGTCGGCGGCAGGCCGAGGCTCAGGGGTGAAACGAGCGGGAAGGACCGCTCCGCTGGTCTCAGACAATTAATGAACCTGATCGCCGGCGCAGTTTCGCTCGGAGCCGGTGCTGCTCAGCTCGGCAGGTGCGGTAGCGGTTCGCGCAACGCCAGACGAAGTGCGAAAATTCGCCGGTAGCCCGTTGGTTCGCGCGATCAGGCCGAACCGGCGCCTGGTTCGCTCCGCATAGGCTGGCTCGTCCTGAAGCCGGAGGAGATGCAGGCTTTGTACAGCACCTGCGCGAAGTCAGGAACGCCGGAGCATGGAGCCCCCACTGACGGTCGATTGGCCAGACCTATTCCACCGCCAGCAACGACGCGCTAAAGCGAACCGGCTGGACAGCCGATAGAAGAGATGTGAAGGCTGTTCGCTTTCTTTGGGCCGCTTGGTGTCTGTTTGTCGCCGGCGCGGCCGCGCAGCAGCGCGATTTGACCTCGATGAGCCTCGAGGAGTTCCTGAATATCGAGGTGACGTCCGTCAGCAAGACGCGCCAGAAGCTTTCACGATCGCCGGCGGCGGTGTTCGTGATCACCCAGGATGACATCCGGCGCAGCGGGGCGGTGACCCTGCCGGAAGCCCTTCGCCTGGCGCCGGGCGTGCACGTGGCCCGGATCACCGGCACGACGTGGGCGATCGGCATCCGCGGTTTCAACAACATCTACAGCAATAAGCTGCTGGTAATGATCGATGGGCGCACGATCTACAACGCGCTGTTTTCCGGTGTGCTGTGGTGCGACGACCTGATCCTGCTGGAGGACATCGACCGTATCGAGGTGATTCGCGGGCCGGGCGCGACCATGTGGGGCGCCAATGCCGTAACCGGAGTGATCAACGTCATCACGAAATCCGCAACGGTGACGGCCGGCGGGCTCGCCGCGGTGTCCGGGGGCAACCTTGACCCCGTCCGGGCGCGGACGCGCTACGGAGCGCGTTTCGGGGAGAACTCGGGGTGGCGCGCTTGGGGCGAGTACTCCTTGCATGGACAGACAGAACTGCCCGGCACACCGCTGTCACTCGACCGCTGGCGGTCAAGCAGGGCGGGTGGGCGTCTCGACTGGCAGTTCCGGCCGCGCGACTCGCTTCTGGTGGAAGGCGAGGTCCAAGGCACCAGCACCAAAGTCCCCGGGCTTTCTCACGAGCCAACGGCGGTGAACGGGATTATCGTTCGGGACGCGGGAGACACGACGGGCTTTCTGATGGGGCGGTGGACCCATACGACCCGGCGCGGAGACGAAGCCACCGTGCAGGCGTACGCGAATGAGGATCACATCGACGGGGGGAATTTCATAGCCCGCGTGCGGACCCTAGACCTGGATTTCCAGCACGCGTTCCAATTGTCGCGGCGCCACAAACTGATCGGCGGAGGCGGGATCCGTTCGAACGGAATCAGGACGAACGGCGCGTGGGACTTTCATTTCGACCCGGCGGATCGGACCTACTACATTGCCAACGCATTCCTTCAGGAAGAATGGGAACTGAGGCCGGACCAACTCTACATCACCCTCGGCGGCAAGGCGGAGCGCTACACGCTCGCCGGGGTGGAATTCCAGCCGACGGCGAGGGTGATGTGGACTCCCACCGCGCGACAGGGATACTGGGTCTCGGCATCCAGGGCGGTACGCTCGCCGGCGCACACCGACTATGCGGTACAAGCGCGGATCCCGCTGGATGGCGTTCTGCCAATGCCGGCGGAACTGAATTTGACCGGAAGCCCGCAGTTCCGGCCGGAGAGCCTGATCGCCCTGGAATCGGGCGCGCGGTGGCAGATCGGCAGCAAGTGGGCTGTGGACATCGCGGGGTTTCGCCACTGGTATAGCGAACTCCACGGCTACCGGTTGGAGCTATCGGAGATCGCCCCGGCGCCCATAGCCGGCAGCGGTCTGCCGGTCCTGTTGATTCCAGCCATCACCACGAACGGTCTGGATGGGTTGAACCAAGGGGGGGAAGTGTCCGCGGTGTACGATGTCCGGCCCGGCCTCCAATTCTCGGGATCATACAGCTCGCTGTTCACACGGACCACGTTCCGGGGCGATTTGAATGCAACGAATTCGTTTGTCTTTCCCAGCTACACGCCGGAGCACGAATGGCAGTTGCACTCGTCGTGGGATTTTGCGCGGAACTGGACGGCGGAAGCCGCCTTGTACCGGATCGGCGCTTTTCCCGGCAATGCACTGCCGGGCTACAGCCGGCTGGACTGCCGGATAGCCCGGAGCCTGGGAGAATTCGCGGAAATCAGCGTCAGCGGGCAGAATCTGTTGCGGCCGAGCCAGCGTGAATTCGTGGGCAACATCCTCTACCCTTCTGGCCTGGTGCCACGCAACATCGAGATGAGTCTTCGCTGGAACTTCTGAGCTTGAACGCATGCGCAGCGATCACAGCCCGCCGAAAGTCCCGTGGCACCCGCGGTGGCGGCTACCCGGCGCGGCGTTGGCGACGAGCATTCTGGCGCTGATCTGCGCCGGGGCCGGCGCGGTGGCGGCTTTCGGATTCGAAGGGGCGGTGGCCAGCGAGGAGGAAGTGCGGGCGGCCTTTCTGTTCCAACTGGCGCAATACGTGGACTGGCCGGCGGACGCCTTAGGGAGGCCGAACGCGCCGCTTCGCTTCTGCGTGTTAGGCCAGGACAAGCTGCTCTCCACGCTGGAGCCCACGGTACGCGGTAAAACCATCCGGGGCCGGCCGATCACGCTTCAGAAAGCTGACAACCCGGCGCAGTTGGAGGGCTGCCATGTGGCGTTCCTCGCGCTCCGGGGCGAAAGGCAGATTCGAGGCGCGCTGCGCGAATGGAGGTACCCGCCCGTCCTTCTGGTGGGAGAGGCGGAGGGGTTTGCCGAATACGGCGGCATGGTGAACCTGGTGATCGCCTCGGGCCACGTGTCTTTCGAAATCAACATCGGCGCGGCGGAGCGTGCGCGGCTGGATCTGCGCTCGCAGTTATTGCGCTTCGCGCACATTGTCGTGGCGCGGACAGGAGATCGACAGTGAAGCCGTACCGGGAGTGGAGACTACGATCGAAAGTCTCGGCGGTCGTGCTGTTCGCCAATGCGGTTACGCTTCTGGTGCTGGCTTCGTCGTTCCTGGTTTTCGAACGTTTCCAGGAACGGAGATACCTTGTTCAGGAAGTGACCTCGGTCATCGATGCCATCGGCAACAACACCACCGCAGCACTCAGCTTCGGCGATGTCCGGACCGGGCAGGAAAACCTGGATGCGCTGCGGTCCGACCCGAGGGTACTGGCGGCGGCGATCTATCCGAATACGGGGAGTGTCTTCGCCAGCTACCGGATCGATGAATCCGTTCCGGTTCCGAAAGATCCAGGCGCGGCGGGCATCACCTACGGCTCGGACTCGCTACTAGTGGCGCGGGACATCTCCTGGAACGGGCAAAGGCTGGGCAGAATCCTGGTTCGCGCGAGCCTGCGCCAGATCCGCGGCCGAATGGCCCGGATCTCGGGCCTCAGCCTGGTGGTGCTCCTGCTGTCGTTGGGCGTGGGCGGTGCGCTGTCGCGGCGCTTTTCGGCCATCCTGATCCGTCCCATTCTCGCCCTGACGCACGCGGCGCGGACTGTTTCCGGCCAAAGGGATTATGGAATCGTGCTGGAGAAGGTGTCCGGAGACGAGGTAGGCGAGTTGACGGACTGCTTCAGCGACATGTTGACCCAGATCCGCGAGCGCGACCGGGAACTGACTCACCATCGGGAGAACCTGGAAGAACTGGTTCGGGTCCGCACCCGGGAACTCGAGGTCGCGAGGGAGCAGGCGGAGGAAGCGGCCCGGCTCAAAAGCCAGTTCCTGGCGAACATGAGCCACGAAATCCGGACGCCGATGAATGGCATCCTGGGTCTCATGTCGTTTGCGCTCGAGACCGACCTGCCGCAGGACGCGCGCGAGTATCTGAACCTGGCGAATCTGTCAGCGCAGAACCTGCTGGCGCTCATCAACAATATCCTGGATTACTCGAAAATCGAATCGGGCCAGCTTACCCTGGAGGCGGTTCCGTTCCGGCTGTCCACAACCATGGGACGGCTGCTCAAGACATTGGCTGTCGGGGCGCACGAAAAGGACATAGAGTTGATCTGCGACATCGGCGCGGACGTTCCGGGACTGGTGACCGGCGACCCGCTCCGGTTGCAGCAGGTCCTTTCCAACCTGGTGGGCAATTCCATCAAGTTCACGGAGCGAGGAGAAGTGTCCGTGGCGGTACACGCGCAGAACGGAGACGGCCGCTCGATCTGGGCCGAATTCACGATTCGCGATACAGGCATCGGCATACCCAAAGAGAAACAGCCGCAGATCTTCGAGGCGTTCGTCCAGGCGGACGGGTCTACCACGCGAAAGTACGGCGGAACCGGCCTTGGCCTGGCCATCTCCAAACGGCTGGTCGGCGGAATGGGCGGTTCCATCGAGGTGGAAAGCGAAGCCGGGCGGGGCAGTTCGTTCGCCTTCCGGCTGCCGTTAGGGCTGCCGGCGCCCGCGGAGGAAAATACACGGGATGCGGACCTGCTACGGGGCCTCCGGGTACTGATTGTAGATGACAACCCAACCTGGCTGCGAGTCCTGACCGGATACGCGAGGATGTACGCCATGGATGTGGCGGGAGCGGCAACCGCAGCGGAGGGACTGCGCCTGGCGCGCGAGGCCCGGGCGAGCAGGAAACCGTTTCGCGTGGTGTTTGCAGACTACCGCCTGGAGGATACAGATGGCGTCGGTCTGATTGAAGCCATACGGCGGTGCGACCGGGGGACGGTACCCGTGCTGATGCTGCGCTCGACCGACCGTGCCGGCCTGCCCGCCCGGTACCGGGAGCCGGACGTGAACCACGTGGGCAAACCGATCGACCGGGACGAATTTCAAAACCTGGTGCTGGACATTGTCCGCCCGCGGAGCGAGGGCCCGCGGAGCGAGGGTCCGCGGGGCGAGGGTCCGCGGAGCGAGGGTCCGCGGGGCGAGGGCCCGCGGAGCGAGCGCTCGCCGCGGAGCGAGGGATGGAACGGATTGGAGCCGCGCGCGGCGCGACCCCTGCGGGTGCTGGTGGTGGAGGACAACGAAATCAACCAGCGGGTGGTCGCCCACCTGGTGGAGAAACTGGGACACACGGTGCGGATCGCCGCGAATGGCCGGCAGGCAGTGGAGGCGGCCGAGTCGGAAGAATTCGACGTAATCCTGATGGACTGCCAGATGCCGGAGATGGACGGGTTTGAGGCAACGCGCAGAATCCGTGCTTCGGCCTCCGCGGCGGTGCGGTCGCTGCCGATCATCGCCCTCACGGCGCATGCCTTGGAGGGAGACCAGAAACGGTGCCTCGATTGCGGGATGGACCAATACATCTCGAAGCCCATCGACCGCCAAGACCTGGCCTGTAAGCTGGCGACGGTAGCTGCGCCGGAATAGGGGCGAGGAGGCCCGGATCGTGCCGCAGACGGGCTCGAAAGGCCTCGCCGTTTTTGCCGTTCACGGCACTTCGCGAAAAATGTGGCGTTGATTCCGGGAGACTTGCCTCCGATTGCGCGCCGGGAGGCATCCGTGCGCCAGCTATGATGCGGTGTGGAACGACTTACGAAAGCCGACCGCGCCTGCGCCATTGCGGCAGCCGCGGCACACGACCTCAACGACGAACTCACCGTCATTCTCAGCAGCATCAACGGCTCGATCCAGGCGATCGAGCCCGGCCATCCGGCGCGTCCGCTTCTGATGGATGTGCGAAGCGCGGCCCAGCGCTGCGCGTGGATGGCCTCCAGCCTGCTGAGTTTCAGTGCGCGCAGCGGGGTGCGGCCCAGCGCCGCCAAGGCCGAGCGCCTGGTCGAGATCGATACGCTAACGTAAGAGAAGTGCGTATCCTCGGCATCGAATCCTCCTGCGACGAAACCGCGGCAGCGGTGGTCGAGAATGGCGAAGCGGTGCTCTCATCCGTGGTTGCCTCCCAGATGGATACTCACGGAAAATACGGCGGCGTGGTGCCGGAACTGGCTTCGCGAGAGCATTTGCGGGCGGTCGTGCCCGTGGTGCGGGAGGCGCTCGAGCGCGCGGGCAGCGGGCTGGGCGATCTGGGTGCGGTTGCCGCCACGGTGGGACCAGGGCTGGTCGGGTCGCTGCTCGTCGGGCTGACGTATGCCAAGTCGCTGTGCTTCGCACGAGGTCTGCCGCTGATCGCCGTGAATCACATCGAGGGCCACATCCACGCTGTCGTGTTGGAGTCGCGGCGCGCAGGAACACCCATGGAGTTTCCGGCGGTTGCGCTGGTGGTCAGCGGCGGCCATACGCACCTGTTCGAGGTTCGGGAAGGCTTCGTCTACCGTCTGCTCGGAAAGACGCGCGACGACGCGGCCGGCGAAGCGTTCGACAAGGTGGCCAAGCTGCTGGGCTTCGGGTATCCGGGCGGACCGATCATCGACCGCCTGGCGCCGATGGGGAACCCGAACGCGGTTCGCTTCACTTTTGCCAGGATGAAAGGCAACGCCCTCGATTTCAGCTTCAGCGGGTTGAAAACCGCGGTGCTGCGCTGGGTGGAAGCGCGCGGGATGGAACTCGAAATCGAAGCGCGAAAGGCGGTGCGGCGCGGCAACCCGCAGCCATCGGCGGAGGAATGGCGGAAAGTCACGCCGTCCGCCACACTGGACCTGCTGGCTTCGTTCCAACAAGCGGTGATCCACGAGCTGCTGACGCGCGCGGCGGCTTCAGCGGAAAGCACCCACGCGCAGAGCCTGATCATCTCCGGCGGAGTGGCCTGCAACACCGGCCTGCGCGCGGCGGCGAAGGCCGCGAAGCTCCCGTATCCGGTCTACTTCCCGACGCCGGGCCTCTCGACCGACAATGCCGCCATGATCGCCGCGGCGGCGTTCCCGAAGTACGAACGCGGCGAGTTCGCATCGCTGGATATCAAGGCACAGGCCAACCTCACCCTCGCTTAGAGCCGGCTTAGAGAACACTCCGCGGACCCCTACGCGCCGGGCATTCCACGAGGCGAGCGCCACTTCCGTCCACCATTCTGCCGTATGTTATAAGAGAGATTGAAATCTGGAATCATCCGATTTTCCCGACAGCCGGCCCTCGCCCGGCATCTCTAGGAGCAGATCATGGAACCTACCGCAGATATCGCTTTGATCGGCCTCGCAGTCATGGGCCAGAACCTGATCCTGAACATGGCCGATCACGGCTACCAGGTTGTGGCTTTCAACCGCACCGTTTCCAAGGTGGATGAATTCCTGAACGATGCCGCCAAAGGCCACAAAAACGTCGTCGGCGCGCATTCCGTCGAAGACATGATCTCCAAGCTCAAACGGCCGCGAAAGGTCATGCTGATGGTCAAAGCCGGCAAGGCGGTGGACGATTTCATCGAGACGCTGCTGCCGCACCTGGAGGCGGGAGACCTGATCATCGATGGCGGCAACTCGCATTTTCCCGACACCATCCGACGCACGAAATACCTGGAGAGCAAGGGCCTGCTGTACGTAGGCACGGGCGTTTCCGGCGGTGAGGAAGGCGCGCGCTTCGGTCCCTCGATGATGCCGGGGGGCAGCCCGCAAGCCTGGCCGCTGGTGAAGGACATCTTTCAGGCGATCTGCGCCCGCACACCGGATGGGGAGCCGTGCTGCGACTGGATGGGCAGCGACGGCGCGGGCCACTACGTGAAGATGGTCCACAACGGCATCGAGTACGGGGACATGCAACTGATCTGCGAGGCCTACCAAATGATGAAAGAAGGCCTCGGGATGAGCAACGAGGAGATGCACCAGGCCTTCGCCGAATGGATGAACGGCGAGTTGAACAGCTACCTCATCGAAATCACCCGCGACATCCTGGCCTACAAGGATGAAAAAGGCGAGTACGTAGTGGACATGATCCTCGACACAGCGGGGCAAAAGGGGACCGGCAAATGGGCCAGCGTCAACTCGCTCGATCTGGGGATGCCGCTCACGCTGATCAGCGAGGCGGTGTATGCCCGCTGCCTGAGCGCGCTGAAGGACCAGCGGAGAGCCGCGGCGAACATCCTGAAAGGTCCGAAGTTCCGGTACGAGGGCGACAAGAAGGCCTTCGTGGAAGATATCCGGCAGGCGCTGCTGGCATCCAAGATCGTCTCCTACGCCCAGGGGTTCATGTTGCTGCGTGAGGCGGCGCACGAAAATCGCTGGGATCTGAACTACGGCGCCATCGCCATGGTGTGGCGCGCGGGTTGCATCATCCGCTCGGTGTTCCTGGGCAACATCAAGGAGGCGTTCGATCGCAAGCCGGACCTGCTGAACCTGCTGCTGGACCCGTTTTTCAACGGGGTGATCGAGCGCTGCCAGTCGTCGTGGCGGCGGGTTGCGGCCAAGGCGGTGGAATCGGGCGTGCCGGTGCCGGCGTTCACTACGGCGCTTTCGTTCTATGACGGCTATCGCAGCGCGCGGCTCCCGGCGAACCTGTTGCAGGCTCAGCGCGATTACTTCGGCGCGCACACCTACGAGCGTGTGGACCGGCCTCGCGGGCAGTTCTTCCACACCAACTGGACCGGCAAGGGCGGCAACGTTTCCGCGGGCACGTACACGGTTTAAACGGAGATCGGATTGGCTGCCGACATCACGCAACTCGCATCCAGAATCCGCTTGCTGCTGATGGACGTCGACGGCGTTCTCACCGACGGCAAGCTCTACAACGTGCCCGGGCCGGACGGCAGGATGGCCGAGACCAAGGGCTTCGATTCCCAGGACGGCATCGGCCTGCAATGGCTGGCGCGGGTGGGAATCCAGACTGGGCTGATCAGCGGCCGCGATTCACCCGCGACCGCGGAGCGGGCGCGCCAGTGCAAGTTCAAGTACGTTTACCAGGGCCACATCGAGAAGATCCCGATCATCCACGAGATTCTCGCCGATGCGCAGGTGGATGCATCCGAGGTGGCCTACATCGGAGACGACCTGACGGACGTGGTGGTGATGCGGCGGGTCGGGTTTGCCATCGCCACCGCCAATGCGCGGCCGGAGGTCAAAGATATCGCCCATCACGTGACCAGCGCCGCGGGCGGCCAGGGCGCGGTGCGGGAAGTGGTGGAACTGCTGCTGCGCGCGCAGGGCCGGTGGCAGGAGATTCTACGGCATTACGAAGTCTGCCTTTGAGAGAGAAGAGGAGAATCAAACCATGAGCCAAGGCTTGACTATTCCGACGGACGGAGCGCTGGACTTCGTGTCGCTGGGCGCGCTGATTCACAGGCTGGACCCCGGCATCATCCCGTTCCGCAAAGCGACCCGCTGCGAGATTCATGTCAGCGGAGGTGAGTTCAACTGCGCCGCCAACCTGTCGGACTGCTTCGGAATGAACACGGGCATCGTGACCGCGATCGTGGACTACCCGATCGGCGACCTGATCGCCGAGCGCGTGCGCGCGATGGGGGTGAAGCCTTTTTTCAAACGCTTCAAGCATGATGGGGTGCAAGGCCCGAATATGGCCACGGTGTACAGCGATCGCGGAGTGGGCGTGCGCGGTCCGGTGGTGTTCTACAACCGATGCAATGAGGCGGCCGCGCGTCTGAAGCCGGGAGACTTCGACTGGAAGTCGATTTTCGCCGGCGGCGTGCGCTGGTTCCACAGCGGCGGCATCTTCGCGGCGCTTTCGGAAACCACCTCGGAAGTCATCATCGAGGGCATGCAGGCGGCGAAAGCGGCGGGCGCGGTGGTATCGTTCGACCTCAACTACCGGGCCAAGCTGTGGAGCATTTCGGGCGGCGACGAACGCGCGGTAGACGTTCTGGACCGCATCGTGAAGAACGTGGATGTGCTGGTGGGCAATGAGGAGGACCTGCAAAAAGGTCTGGGAATGCCGGGACCGGAAGTGGCGGCGAAGTCCAAGCTGGATCCGAGCGCGTTCCTGGGCATGATCGACCGGGTGGTGAAGAAACATCCGCAGGTGAAGATCGTGGCCACCACGCTGCGCGAAGTGCATTCCACGAACCGGCACAGTTGGAGCGCGGTGGCGTGGATCGACGGCCAGACCTATATGGCGCCGACGGCGACACTGGACGTACACGACCGGGTGGGCGGCGGCGACGGGTTCGCGTCCGGGTTCTTTTACGGCCTGCTAAACCACGAACCGCCGCAAGAGGCCGTGAACCTGGGTTGGGCGCACGGAGCGCTGCTGACCACCTTCCCCGGCGATACCACGATGGCCACGGTGGACCAGGTGCGGGCGTTCGCGAAGGGCGGATCGGCGCGGATCCAGCGTTGATGCGCCGGGTACTCCGCGGGCTCTAGTGCATCCCCGCCGGACCTGAATGGTGCTTGGGCCGTTTCATGAGAAACAGGAGCGGCAGCACCAGCAGGAACACGATCGCCATGGCACGGAAGGTATCTACGAACGCCTGCATCCCCGCCTGGCGCTGCACGAGGCCCCAGACGGCGCCATAGGCCTGGTGCGTGGCGGTCACCGAGTCCGAACCGTGCATCATCATCTGCAAACGAATTCCATTCACGTAGACGCTGGTCTGCGGGTCAAAAGGCGTGACGTGAGCGCCGAGCACATGGGTGTGAAACTGCTGGGCGCGGAACAGGTAGGTGGTGGAACTGGCGATCCCCATGCTGCCTCCGATGTTGCGCATGAGGTTGAACATGCTGGTGGCATTGCCCATCTGTTCCTTGGGAATGGGGTCCATGGTGGCCGTCGTCAGCGGCACGAACAGCAGGGCCAGGGAGGCGCCCTGGATGAACTGGGGCCAGAAGATGTCCCAGTAGCCGGCGTTCAGGCTCAGCTTGGAAAGCGCGTAGAGCGTCCAGGAAGCAATCACCAGGCCGCAGGCGAGGACCTTGCGCGGGTCGAACTTGCCGAGAACGGTCCCCACGACAGGCATCATCAGGAATGATCCGAGGCCACGGGGCGCCATGGCGATGCCGGCATCGAGGGCCGGGTACCCGAGGAGCGTTTGCAGGAAGAGCGGCAGGAGCAGCATGCTGCCATACAGCACAAAGCCCAGCATAGTCATCAGAAAAACGCCGGCGGCGTAGGTGCGATCCTTGAAGACGCGCAGCCGCACTACAGGATTGTGGGTACGGAGCTCGTGCAGCACGAAGATGCCGATTCCCAGGGCGGCGATGACGGCCGTAACCGTGATCCAGGACGACCCGAACCAGTCCTCTTCCTGGCCTTTGTCCAGTACGACCTGCAGGGCGCCCACGCCCACGGCGAGCATCCCCATGCCCCAGTAATCGATGCCGCCCGAGGAGCGGCGGATGTACGGCGGATCGAAGATGAAGAGGCGCGTCATGATGATGGAAGCCAGCCCCACCGGCAGATTGATGTAGAAGACCCAGCGCCAGCTATAGTTGTCGGTAAGCCAACCGCCCAGCACGGGGCCGAGCATGGGAGCGACGACGATGCCGAGTCCCCAGAACGCCATCGCCTTGCTGCGGTCCTGAGGCGGGAATGCCTCCAACATGACGGCCTGCGAGAGGGGCTGGAGGGCACCGCCGGTCGCGCCCTGAATGATGCGGAAGAAGATCAGCATCTCCAGGCTGGGCGCGAGCCCGCAAAGGAACGAAGCCGAGGTAAAGCCCATGACGGCGGCGAGAAGCGTACGCTTTCGACCGAAGTAGTTCGCGATCCATCCGGTCATGGGCAGGATGATGGCGTTGGCCACGAGGTAGGAAGTCAGGGCCCAGGCGGCTTCATCGACGCTGGCCGAAAGGCTGCCCGCGATGTGCGGGAGCGACACGTTCACCACCGTCGTGTCCAACACCTCCATGAAGGTGCCAAACATGACGGCGATGGCGACGATCCATGGGTTGACCTGGGGCTGTGGCGTATCTCCGGGCATGAATTCCCTTGTGATTATGATGCCCGGCAAACCGGCAACGATGCCTGGCAGCCCGGCCGGGGTGCTCGTTTCCCGCTAGGCGTGCTGAGCCACCTGGAAGCTTTCGATCCCGGCGATCTCATCGGGAGCCAGTCGAAACTCGAGCGCGCCCAGGACGCCGCGAGCCTGTTCCGCCGAACGCATGCCGACGATGGCGGCGGTGATGGCAGGATGGCGGAGCACCCAGGCGATCGCGACCACACCCGCCGACACTTGATGCCGCGCGCCGATGGTTCGCATCAGGTCGGCCAGGGCCAGGTTGCGGGTCAACTGCGGTTCCTGGAAGGCAAGCGCGCGGCGGCGGAAATCGTCCTGCGGGAGGTTGGCGACCCGCTCGCGCGTCATCGCTCCGGTCAGCAGTCCGGACTTCATGGGAGAGTAGGCGATGACCCCGATCCCATGCTCCCGGCAGTAGGGCAGGGTGTCGCGCTCGGCTTCCGGCGAGACAGCCGAGTACGGCGGCTGGAGCGAGGTGATGGGCGCGATGGCGCGGCAGCGCTCCATCTGCGGCACGTTGAAGTTCGATACGCCGATCCAGCGCACTTTTCCCTCGGCCTGGAGTCTGGCCATGGTGGACCAGCCTTCTTCGATATCCTCCTCGGGGTGCGGCCAGTGAATCTGGTAGAGGTCGATGGCGTCCACTTTCAACCGGCGCAGGCTGGCCTCGCACTCGCGGCGGACGGAATCGGCCTTGAGCGAGCCCCGGATCTCGCCGGTTTCGCTCCAGATGCGTTCGCACTTGGTGAAGACGTACGGGCGGTGTGCTTCGGCCCTGCAACGCTTGCGCAACCACTTCTTCGGAATGGCCGAGGCCGTAGACCGCGGCGGTGTCGATCCAGTTAACGCCGGCATCGAGCGCGGTGTGAATGGCCGGCATGGACTGGTCGGTCGTCCTGGGGTCCCCAGGCAAACGCCCAGCCGCCTCCGCCCATGGCCCACGCCCCAATGCCGATGGGGGTCAATTCCATGTCGCTGTTGCCCAGCCGTTTCTTTTGCATGTCCTTTACAATAGCGAAGTTGGCTTCTCCCGAGAAAACCGGGGCAGTGGTCATTGGTTCGGGACCGAACGGGCTGGCGGCAGCCATTGTGCTGGCGCGCGCCGGGGTGCGGGTGACGGTACACGAGGCGGAGGAGACGATCGGCGGCGGCGCGAGGTCGGCCGAGCTGACGCTTCCCGGTTTTATCCACGATGTGTGTTCCGCCGTACACCCGATGGCGCTCGGCGCGCCGTGCTTCGAGCAGTTCCCGCTGGCGGCGCACGGGCTGGAATGGATCCAGCCGGAAGCGCCGCTGGCGCATCCGCTGGACGACGGAACGGCGGTGCTGCTGGAGCGCTCGATCGACGCCACGGCGCGCGGGCTCGGCGCGGACGGCGAGGCATGGCGCCGGCTCATGGAGCCGCTGGTAGAAGGCTGGGGGCAGTTGCGGCACGACATCCTGGGGCCTCTGCGCGTGCCGCGCCACCCGCTGCTGATGGCGAGATTCGGGATGAATGCGCTGCGTCCGGCGCGCGCATTGGCCGAAAGCCGTTTCCGCGGCCCGCGGGCGCGGGCGCTATTCGCGGGGATCGCGGCGCATTCGATCATGCCGCTCGGGGATCGTCCCAGCGCCGCCATCGGGCTGGTGCTGGGCGCGCTCGGTCACGCTGTGGGATGGCCGTTTCCGCGGGGAGGCACGCAACGCATCAGCGACGCGCTGGCCCGGTACCTGGGTTCGCTCGGCGGCGAGATCCGCACCGGCTCGCGCGTGACTACGCTGCCGGAGAGCGCGGTGGTGATGTGCGATATCACGCCGCGGCAACTCGTGGCGCTGGGCAGCGACCGTTTTCCGGAGGGCTTCCGCCGCCGGCTGAATCGGTGGCGCTACGGGCCGGGTGTGTTCAAGCTGGACTGGGCGCTGGACGGTCCCATCCCGTGGCGCGCGCCCGAATGCCGCCGGGCCGGGACGGTGCACGTGGGGGGGACGCTCGAAGAGATCGATGCCTGGGAATCGCAGTATCGAGGCCGGCCGTTCGTGCTGGTGGCGCAGCAGAGCCTGTTCGACCCTTCGCGCGCGCCGGCCGGCAAGCACACCGGATGGGCCTACTGCCACGTTCCCAGCGGCTCGGACGAGGACATGACCGGGGAGATCGAGCAGCAGGTGGAACGGTTCGCTCCCGGGTTCCGCGGCCGGATCCTGGCGCGCCACGTGCTGACGCCCGCCGCGCTGGAGCGAGCGCAATGCCAACCTGGTGGGCGGCGATATCGCGGGCGGCGCCATCGATCTGCGCCAGATGTTCCTGCGGCCGACGTCCATGCTGTATCGCACCCCGCTGGCGGGGGTCTATATCTGCTCCGCATCGACTCCGCCGGGCGGAGGAGTGCATGGCATGTGCGGGTACAACGCGGCGCGATATGCGCTGAAAAAACTGTGACCTCCAGGGCGGGACCGTTCCGCCGTCACGGGCCGCCTGGCGGCGGCGGCCCGCCGTGGGCGAATGTGCTCGACGGAATCTGCTTGACAATGTATTAGTCAACTAGTACACTATTCCTGTAGATGAATATGACGGCGCAAGCTGGGAAGAGGGTTTTCGAGTTCAGGCTGGATCTCCGGAGCGGCGTTCCAGTCTATCGGCAAATCATCGACCAGGTGATGGGTGGCATCGCGGTCCGGACACTGGCGGGGGGCGACCAGCTTCCCACGGTACGCCAGGTGGCGGTGGATCTTTCCATCAATCCGAACACGGTGGTGCGGGCATACCGGGAGCTCGAGATTCGGGGCGTCCTGGAAACGCACCAGGGTACAGGGACATTCGTGAGTCACCAGAAGGTGAAGCGGGACGAGGTAGAGCAGCGGCGGCAGCTCAACCAGTTGGTGGACGAGTTTGTGGCGCGCGCGGGTTCGGCCGGTTTCACCTTAAAGGAACTTCTGGAGCAACTACATGATCGCCAAACTGATGTGGAAAAAAACAGGAGATGAGGCCGTGAAAACCGATCGAGCACCAATGCGGTTGAGCAACGTGGGAGTGGCCCTGTTAGTGATCTGCGTGGCGGCGGGAGCAGGCGTATCGGCTGTCACGGACAGTCCCGTGGGGGTGGCTGTGGGGACGACCGCCGGGTTGTATTTCCTATTTGCGATCCGGGTGGCGGACCAGTGGGAGAAGATCGCGGTACTGCGCTTCGGGCGTTACATCGGGCTGCGCGGGCCGGGGTTGTTTCACATGATTCCGGTGATCGACACCCTCAGCCGGTACGTGGACCAGCGGGTGCGGGTGGCGAACGTCTCGGCGGAATCGACATTGACGCGGGACACGGTGCCGGTGAACGTGGATGCGATCGTGTTCTGGATGGTGTGGAACGCGGAGAAGTCGATCCTGGAGGTGCAGGATTTCGTGCAGGCGATTCTGCTGAGCGCGCAGACGGCGCTGCGGGAATCGATCGGGCGCCACATGCTGTCGCAGATGGTGGCGGAGCGCGAGCTGATGGGGCAGGAGCTGCAGCGGATTCTGGACGAGAAGACGAACCCGTGGGGGATCACGGTGCAATCGGTAGAGATCCGGGACGTGCAGATCCCGCCGGAACTGCAGGATGCGATGTCGCGTCAGGCGCAGGCGGAGCGGGAGCGGCAGGCGCGCAACATCCTGGGGCTGGCGGAGACGGAGGTCGCGGAGAAGTTCTCGTTGGCGGCGGCGACCTATCGCGACAACCCGGTGGCGCTGCACCTGCGGGCGATGAACATGTTATACGAGGCCATCAAGGAACGCGGGTCGATGGTGATCGTACCGTCATCGGCGGTGGAGACGATGGGGCTGGGTGTGTCGCTGGCGACGGCGGCGCTCGCCGGGGTAAAACCGGAGTAAGTGCGCGGGCCCGCGGCACGAGCGTACTTGAACATACAATCAACGCGGCCGTCCAACGCGGTTCATATCTGAAGATAGCTTGTTGTAGCTCCTCGGAAGCCCGCAGAATGGGGTCACACCGAAAGGAGAAAACGATGCAAGCAACTATTCTCTACGGGGCCTCTCAGAGAGTCGAGGTTGTGGTTCTGTCCGTTGGACGTTACGCGATGCGTGTTGTTCCGCGCGAGTCGGACGACACAATGGAATTGACCCTCCAATACGGACAATGGGTGGATGAAGCCGGTGTGCCCGTTGAATTCGAGGCATTCGTCGTCGACGACGAAAACGACGTTCGCAGCGTGATTGGCGGCTGCGACGTTTATACGGCCGCGTCATAGGATCACGCGGCCAGCCGGGATGCCGGGCGCCTATGCCACGGATCGCTCCTCGAGGCGGCGCCCGTAATACCGGAGTGAGCCAGCCCAGGCCGCAACACACGGCAGCAGGAAAAAACGGCTCTGGTAAAAGACCGCGGACGCGGCCGTAGCCATCAGGATCGCCTGAACGATACCGAAGATCAGCGAAGCTCCCATCGAGAAGCGCCAGCGGGTCTGTTCGCGAGGCTGGTCGATGGTGGCCGAGTGGCCCATGGCGAGCGCAACCAGTGCGGCGCCGGCGCCGGCGAGCGGGGCCAGGGGCAGCACCAGCGGAATCGTAATCAGCAGGAAAGCCGCATCCTTGGCCCCGAGGATCTGCCAGCCGCCGAGCGGCAGGAGGCGGTAACGGGCGAGCCCGCCGGCGCCGTCCAGTCCAAACAGAGATTGAGCGTAGCTAGAGAGCGCCAGCACGATCAGGATGCTGATCACCATCAACGCTTCGCGCGGCAGGAGTCCGGCGATGCGGAAACCCACGGCCGAGAGGCAGAGGATGAGGGCGCAGTAGAAATCCAGCGTGGAGAGCATCTCGCGCAGGTTTTTGCGGATGAGCTGGTTCAGCCGGCCGGGAAACGGCGGGACGCGGCGCCACAGGGCTTCGGTGGGGACGCCGGGCAGGTCGGACAGCAGAAACCCGGCGGCGAATAGCCCGGCGATCAAAGCCCAGAGTCCGAAGCTGAGCTTGCCGCGCGCCGCCCACACGGCGAGCCCGGCGATCAGCCACGACACCGGGTTGGCCCAGGGGCTGATGGCGCGCAGCAGCAGCCGCTCACGGCGCTCGAGCGGCCACAGGGCCAGGCGGGACGCGGGGATCTTACGCAACGGGTCGGTGCTGGCGGGAAACAGGAGCACCAGCCCGACGATCAGGTAAATGAAGCCTCCGGCGCGCTGCAACAGCAGCGCGCTCACCAGGAAAAAATTGTTGCCGGCAATGGTTTCGAGCGATTGCTGATCGCGGCGGAAGGCCACCGCCAGGGCTTTCAGGATGGCGACGACCCGAGCCATTCCAGTTCCTCCACCACGGGCGTTTCGACGAGATCGAAGTAGTGGTCTTCGAGGGACTGCGGCAGCCCTTCCGCGGGCGAATCCCAAACGAGCTTGCCCTTGCGGATCATGATGAACTGGGTGGCGATGCGCTCCACTACGGCGAGAATATGCGAGGTGAGGAAGACGGTGACGCCGCGTCGGGCCACGGACTGGAGCAACTCGCGCATGATTTTCGAGGTGACCGGATCGATGGCTTCGAAGGGTTCATCCAGGAACAGCACACTGGGGTTGGGAAGCAGGGCCATGGCGAACGCGGTCTTTTTGCGCATGCCATGGGAGCAGGAAGCGGCAAAGGTGCGGCGGCCGTGTTCGAGGCTGAGGGCGTGCAGCAACTGGTCGGTGCGGGCGCGGGTAGCGTGGCGGCCGACACCGTAGACCGAGCCGGTGAGGTACAGGTGCTCCTCCACCGTCAGGTCGTCGAAGAGGCCTAGGTCTTCAGGCAGGACGCCGATGCGGCGCTTGACCTCGAGGGGCTCCTTCCGCACGTCGAGGCCGCACACTTCCACGTCGCCGGAGGTGGGAGGCAAGAGGCCGGTGAGCATCTTGACGGTAGTGGATTTCCCGGCGCCGTTGGGTCCGAGAAAGGCGCAAATGGCGCCCTGGGCGACTTCGAAGGTGAGCCCGCCGACGGCGGTGAAGTCGCCAAACCGGCGCGTGAGCTGGCGGCAGGAAATCATGGTTATATGGTAGCTGCCTGCCAAAATTCCCGTCACAGAAATGGCATGGGGATCGTAATAAAGAGTGTGCAGCCCGCTGAGGAGTTTGTGCTGACGCCCGCCGGGGCCGGGAGCCACGGCGGGGCCGGCGCGTGGTTCGACGCCGTTTTTCACGAGCACTATCCGCGCATCACCAGCCTGCTGGCGCGGTTGACGGGCGACCGCGGCCAGGCGGAAGAGATCGCGGCGGACGTGTTCTCGAAACTCTCCCGGCAACCGGAGATGCTGCGCGGCCGCGAGGATTTCACGCCCTGGATCTACCGCGTGGCCACGAACGCGGGGCTGGACGCCCTGCGGTCGAACACGCGGCGGCGCCGCCGGGAAGAGGCCGCCGGGGCGGAGCAGGTGCGGAGCAACAGGCAGGCGGATGCGCTGGATGACGTACTCCGGGAAGAACGGCGGGAGCGCGTGCAGACGGTGTTGAGCGCGCTCAAGCCCAGGGATGCGCAACTGCTGCTGCTGCGGGCGGACGGGCTGGCGTACCGCGAACTGGCGGAAACGCTGGGAATCCAACCGGGCTCGGTGGGCACGCTGCTGGCGCGGGCCGAAGCCGAGTTCGAGCGCAGGTTCCGCGCCCGGTACGGAGATGACCTATGACGGCATGCTGGTCGGAAGGCGAACTGCGGGCCTACCTGGACCGCGAACTGCCGCCGGATACGTTGCAACAGGTGGCGCTGCACCTGGCGGAGTGTCCGGAATGCGCGCGGGTGTCGGGGGAACTGGAAACGCGGGCGGCCTTCGTTTCGCGTGTGATGCAGGGATTGGAGGCGCCATCCGTGAGACGGCCATCCCATACGCGGCGATGGGTGGCGGCGGCTCTGGCGTTGGCGGCGGGGCTGGCGATCGCGGCGCTTCTCATTCCGAAGCGGGTTGAACAGCCGGCGGCGGTTCCGGCCCCGGCCAGAACAGCGGCGACGGTCGCGTCATCCCCGGCGGAAAGCGTGGCGGCGGTTCCAGCGCCGGAAACGCTCCAGCGGCCGGTGCGGCAAACGACCTCCGCAGGCCGGCGCCCGCGGGCGTTGGACGGTTTCGTGCGGCTGGACGATGAGCCGTTTGAGACGGGTGTGGTGGTACGGGTAGCCCTGGGACCGCAGCAGATCCCGGCCGACGTGGTTTTCGGCACGGACGGCCGCGCGCGGGCCATCCGGCTGGTGAATTTCAAGTAGCGCGCGGGAGGAGAACCGATTTTATGAAGCGATGGTTGGCAATACCTGCAATCGTACCGTTCATCGCGCTGGTGGCCGCGGGGCAGCAGGAACAGGGGCTCCAGTGGAAGATGAAGGCGGACCTCGAGAAGATAGTGGCGGAGTCGAAGCTCATGGGCCTGGACGGAGCCGCCATGGGTTCCACCGTGAAGGGCGCGCCGTACTCCGCCGTGGAGACGACCGAATCCACGCAGGTGCTGGCGGACGGCACCCGCATTCACAACGAGCGGCAGACCAAGGTGTTTCGCGACAACGAAGGCCGCGTGCGGCGTGAGACTCCCGAGCAGGTGACCATCTGGGATCCGGTGGCCAACGTGAGTTACTTCCTGGATCCCAAAACCCAATCCGCCCGCAAGGCGATGATGCGGATGGTGTACCTCAACACCGCCAAGACGACCGGTCCCGGCGGCGCGCCCCAGACCTTCGAAGTGCGGGTGCGGGATGGAGTCACGACGGCGACGGTCAACGGACAACCCGTGGATCCCGCGGAGCTCAAGCGCCTCCAAGAACAGAAGGCGGCCGGAGCGATAGGGGCGGCCTCCGGGGAGGCAGGCGCGGTGGCCGGGGTGGCAGGCGCGATGACCGGGCCGCCGGGCGCGATGATCCACATGGTCCCCGGGGAGGGCGTCCGGTATGTGGCGATGCAGAAGTTGCCGCCACCCAAAACCGAATCCCTGGGCAACCAGATGATCGAAGGCGTGAACTGCCAAGGCACGCGCTCGGTGACCGAGATCGAAACCGGCGCTATCGGCAATGACCGGCCGATCGAGATCACCAGCGAGCGGTGGTTCTCTCCCGGGTTGCAGACGGTGGTGATGACCCGCCGCAACGATCCGCGCACCGGAGAGGAGATCTTCCGGCTCACGAACGTGATCCGCGGCGAGCAACCCGCCGACCTGTTCCAGGTGCCGCCCACGTACCAGTTGCAGGACCGGAAGTAGACCCGCGACACACGGCGAATCGCCTCCCGCAGAGTGCGTGGCTGGCGCGCTAAAAGCCTGGATCGCGCTGCGGCGCGCTCCGGGCTTTTGTCATTGCGCGCCGGGTGTGCGTTATACTGGCACCGCCACCCAATTCCATGCGACTCGTCTTAGCCGCGCTCAGCCGGCCGCTGACCGTGGTAGTGGCCTTGATCGCGATTGCGCTCTGCGCGCTGCTCGCGGTCGGGCGGATGCCGGCCGATATCTTTCCCCAGGTCGGAGATCCGGCCATCTACGTAGCCCAGCCCTACGGCGGGATGGATCCGGCGCAGATGGAAGGATACATGACGTATTACTACGAGTATCACTTCCTCTACATCACCGGCATCGATCACGTGGAGAGCAAGAGCATCCAGGGCGCCACGCTGATGAAGCTGGTGTTCCACCAAAACACCAACATGAGCCAGGCCATGTCGGAGACGGTGGGCTACGTCAACCGCGCGCGCTCCTTTATGCCACCGGGGACGGTGCCGCCCTTTATCACGCGTTTCGACGCGGGCAGCATCGCGGTGGGCCTGCTGGTGTTCAGCAGCGCGAGCCGCACGCAGGGCGAGATGCAGGATTTCGCCATCAACCGCGTCCGGCCGCTGTTCGCCACACTCCCCGGCGTCTCCGCTCCCCCGCCGTTCGGCGGCAATCAACGAACTATCGTGATCACGCTCGATCCCGACAAGCTCCAGCAGTATCGTATCTCTCCGGAGGAGGCGATTGCCGCAGTGAGCAAGGCCACGCTGGTGATGCCCAGCGGGAACATGTTCACCGGAAAAGTGGAGCGCATCGCGAGAACCAACGCCGCGCTCGGCGCCAACCTGGCGGAACTGCTGGGCACGCCGATCCGTCCGGTGGCGGGGACGACGGTTTACCTGCGCGACATCGGCACCATCGAAAACGGCAACGATATCGTGACCGCCTACGCGCATGTCAACGGCAGGCGGACGGTCTACATTCCGGTGACCAAGCGTTCGGATGCTTCCACGCTGGCGGTGATCAATGCCGTGAAGGCGGCCCTGCCGGATTTCCGGAAAGCGGTGCCGGAGGACGTAGATGTGCGGCTGGAATTCGATCAATCGCCGTACGTCACCAACTCCATACGCGGGCTGATCGTGGAAGGCCTGCTGGGTGCCGCGCTCACGGGCCTGATGGTGCTGATCTTCCTGCGCGACTGGCGCAGCGCGTTCATCGTGGTTCTGAATATCCCGTTCGCGCTGCTGAGCGCGCTGATCCTGCTGTGGCTCACCGGGCAGACCATCAACATCATGACCCTGGGCGGGCTGGCGCTGGCGGTGGGAGTGCTGGTGGATGAAGCCACCGTGGAAATCGAGAACATCCACACCCAGATGCTTCCCGGCGTTTCGCGCGCGCGGGCGGTGATGGAGGCATGCAGCCGCACGGCGGTGGCGCGGCTGCTTTCCATGTTCTGCATTCTGGCCGTGTTTGTGCCGTCGTTCTTCATGATCGGCGTGGGCCGCCAGCTTTTCGTGCCGCTGTCGCTGGCCGTGGCGTTCTCCATGGTCGCGTCCTATCTCCTCTCCAGCAGCCTGGTTCCCGTGTTTTCCATCTGGGTGATGCGCGAGGCCCACCGCGGTGAAGAACGGGAGGGCCTGTTTGGATCTCTGCGTTCCTTCTATGCGGCCTATCTGGGCGGTGCCTTGCGGCTGCGCTGGGTGCTGGTCCCGGTCTACCTGGTCACTTCCCTGGGATTGCTTTACCTCGTGCTGCCGCGCACCGGAATGGAGCTCTTTCCGGACGCCAACGCGCCGCTGTTCCGCATCCGGCTGCGCGCCGCGGCGGGCACGCGCATCGAGGAGACCGAGCGGGTGGTGCTGCACGCGCTGGACATCATTCAACGCGAGGCGGGCAAGGACAACGTGGCCATCACCAGCGACTTTGTCGGCGTGGTGCCCTCGAGTTACCCGGTGGACCTGATCCACCTGTTCACCAGCGGACCGCAGGAAGCCATCATCCAGGTGGGCCTGAAGCCGGATGCGCCGCGGGGAGAAGCCCTGCGCGAGCGCTTGCGGGCCAGCCTGCGGCGCGAGCTTCCGGACGCGCAGATTTCGTTCGAGGCCGGCGACATCGTCTCGCAGGTGATGAGCTTCGGCTCGCCTACTCCGATCGAGGTGGCGGTGCAGGGAGTCAACCTTCCGGACGATTACAAATACGCGCAGAAGCGTGCGGCAGCAGATGGCGAAACTGAGCTTCCTGCGGGATCTGCAGTTCGCGCAGGAGAACAGCTTCCCCACCCTGGATATCACGGTGGACCGCGAACGCGCGGGGCAGTTCGGATTGACCATGTCGGACGTGGTGCGTTCGGTGGTGCCGGCCACTTCGTCATCGCGGTTCACCGATCCCAACTACTGGCGCGACCCCAACTCCGGCAACGCGTTCCAGATTCAGGTGCAGATTCCGCAGAACCGCATGCAGAGCGTGGAGCAGGTGGCGGCCCTGCCGGTGATGCGCGACGGCCGCCGGGAGCCGCAGCTCATGGACGTCGCGTCCCTGAAGCCGGGCACGATGCCCGGGCTGATCGAGCGCTACAACGGCCAGCACGTGGTGAGCCTCACGGCCAACATACACGGCGTGACGCTGGGCGAGGCTGCGCAAAAGCTGACACCGGCGTTGGCCGCGGCCGGCACGCCGCCGCGCGGCGTGAGCGTACGCCTGCGCGGCGAAATCCCGCCGCTCGAGCAGACCGTCTCGGGATTGCGCATCGGGTTGCTGCTGGCGGTGGTGGTGATCCTGCTGCTGCTGTCGGCGAATTTCCAGTCGGTGCGGCTGGCGCTGGCGATCGTGCTGACCATTCCGGCCGTGCTGTGCGGCGTGCTGCTGATGCTGCTGGCGACCGGCACCACGCTCAACGTGCAGTCGTTCATGGGAGCGATCATGGCCATCGGGATCGCGGTGGCGAATTCAATCCTGCTGGTGACATTCGCCGAACGGTCGCGCCGCGAAGGGGCGCCGGTGCTGGATGCCATCCGGCTGGGCGCGGCGGGAAGGCTGCGCGCCATCCTGATGACAGCCGCGGCGATGATCTTCGGCATGGTGCCGATGGCCATCGGGTTCGGCGAGGGTGGCGCGCTGGCGGCGCCGCTGGGCCGCGCGGTGATCGGCGGCCTGGTGGTGGCGACATTTGCCACGCTCACGATCCTGCCATCGATCTATGCCATTCTCCAGCGGCGGGCTTCGATCACTTCTCCGTCGCTCAATCCGAGAGATCCCGCGAGCCGATACTATGAAACCAGTTAATTATGTGGGGCAGGTTTTCAACCTGCGGGCCGATTTCCAATCGGCCCGGCGCCGGTTCGAAACCGGCGCGCGGCTTGAAAAGCCCCACAAAGGTCCCATTCTTCTTCTCCTCTTCACCCTCGCCGCCCCCGCGCAAAGCCTCGAGTTGGCCACCGTCGTCTCCAGGCCCGTATCCCGCACGCTGGAATTGCCGGGCGAGTTTTTGCCCTTCCTGAGCGTGTCGCTGCACGCCAAGGTGCCGGGGTACGTCGAGCGGGTGCTGGTGGATCGCGGCAGCCAGGTGACGCAGGGCGAACTGCTGGTGGAGTTGAGCGCCCCGGAATTGCAAGCGCAGATTGCGGAAGCCCAGTCCAGGGTGCAGGCCGCAGAGGCGGAGCACGTGCAGGCGGAAGCCCAACTGGCGGGCGCGCAGGCCACGGACGAACGGCTGAGGAAGGCCGCGGAGACACCCGGCGCCGTGGCCGGCAACGAGGTGGTACAGGCGGAGAAACAGGTGGATGCGGCGCAGGCCCTGGTGCGATCCCGGCAGGACCAAGTCCGCGCCGCGGAATCGGCCGTTGAGGCCCGGAAGGAGCTGATGGCCTACCTGCGGATTACCGCGCCCTTTGAAGGCGTCGTGACGGATCGCCTGGTGCATCCGGGCGCGCTTGCCGGTCCCGAATCCACGCTGCTGGTGATCCAGCAGGTGTCGCATCTGAGGCTGGTGGTGCCGGTGCCGGAGGTGGATGTCGGCGGGATCGTGCGCGGCGCCACTGTATCGTTTCGCGTGCCCGCCTACGCGGACCGCACCTACACCGGCACGATCGCGCGCATCGCCCACGCCCTGGATCCGAAGACGCGAACCATGCCCGTCGAGCTGGACGTAGCCAATCGCGATGGATCGCTCTCGCCGGGCATGTATCCCACCGTCACCTGGCCGGTGCGGCGCGCGCGGCCGGCTTTGTACGTCCCGCGGACCGCGGTGGTCACCACATCGGAACGCACTTTCGTGGTCCGCGACCGCGACGGGCGCGCCGAGTGGGTGGATGTGAAGAAGGGCGCGCTGGAAGGCGACCTGGTGGAGGTGAGCGGAAACCTGAAGCCGGGCGACCAGGTGGTGCGGCGTGCCAGCGACGAGATGCGCGAAGGCACGGCGCTCGGCTCCCGATGAAATAATAGTCTAAGTGCAGACCATCATCGAGCCCTTCCGCATCAAGAGCGTCGAGCCGCTCCACTATACGACGCCGGATGAGCGCGAGTGTTTCCTGGCCCGTGCCGGCTACAACCTGTTCCTCATCGAAGCGCGCAATATCCTGATCGATCTGCTCACCGATTCCGGCACCAGCGCCATGTCCACGGAGCAGTGGGCGGCGGTGATGCGCGGCGACGAGTCCTACGCCGGCAGCGAAAGCTTCTTCCGGCTGAAGCGGGTGGTGGACGATCTGACCGGCTTCCGGCACATGGTTCCGACGCACCAGGGCCGCGCGGCCGAGCGCATCCTGTTCACGGTGACCTGCAAGCCGGGCCAGGTCGTTCCTTCGAATACGCACTTCGACACCACGCGCGCGAATATCGAATTCACCGGCGCGCGGGCGGTCGATCTGCCCATACCCGAGGCCGCCGACACGCAGGCCCGCCTGGATTTCAAAGGCAACCTCGACGTCGAAGCGCTGGAAGCGCTGATCGGCGCGGAAGGCGCGGACCGCATTCCGCTGGTGATGCTGACCGTGACCAACAACTCGGGCGGCGGCCAGCCGGTCTCGCTGGCCAATATTGAAGCCGTGAAGCGCGTCTGCTCGCGGCACGGCATTCCGCTGTATCTGGACGCCTGCCGGTTCGCCGAAAACGCCTGGTTCATCCGCGAGCGCGAGCGCGGGTTACGGAGACTGGACCCCGAAACAGATCGCACAGAAGATGTTCTCGCTTGCCGACGGGTGCACCTTCTCCGCCAAGAAGGACGCTTTCGCCAACATCGGCGGGTTCCTGTGCAGCAACGACGACCGCATCGCGCAGCAAGAAACCAACCTCCTGATTCTCACCGAGGGCTTCCCCACCTACGGCGGCCTGGCGGGACGCGACCTGGATGCGATCGCGGTGGGCCTGGTGGAGGTGCTCGAGCCCGACTATCTGCGCTACCGCATCGTCTCCACCGGGTACCTGGGACGCCACATTGCCGACCGAGGCGTTCCCATCGTGGAGCCTCCCGGCGGCCATGCCATCTACATTGACGCCGCCCGCATGCTGCCGCACATTCCGCCGAGTCAGTTTCCGGGGCAGGCCCTGGCTGTGGAGCTCTACCGGCACGCGGGCATCCGTTCCGTGGAGATCGGCTCGCTGATGTTCGGCGAAGCCGCCCGCCATGAGCTGCTGCGCCTGGCGATTCCACGCAGGGTCTACACCCAGAGCCATATCGATTACGTGGTGGAGGCGATCCTGGAAGTCAACCAAAAGAAGGACCGGATTCGCGGGCTGGAGATTGTGGAGTCGCCGCCCTACCTGCGGCACTTCAGCGCGCGATTCCGGCAGCTCGAATGCCACTAAAGTCTCTCGCAGAGTACGAAGCGCTGGCCGCGCAGGCGCACGGCCATTTGTGCGCCGGCCAGATTCTGGGGCTGCGGATGGCGCTCTGCGGGGTGCGGCTGCTCGGCTTCGAAGACCCCGGCGGAGCCGATCGCAAACGCCTCGTCACGTTCGTGGAAATCGACCGCTGCGCGACGGACGCCATCCCGATCGTCACCGGCTGCCGGCTGGGCAAGCGCGCGCTGAAGTTTCGCGATTTTGGCAAGGTGGCGGCCACGTTCTGCGACCTTCGCGAAAACCGCGCCGTGCGTGTGGCGGCGCTGGAAAGCGCCAAACATCGGGCCCGCGAACTGTATCCCGAAATCGAAAGCCGCAACCAGCAGCAGATGCGCGCCTATCGCGAGATGCCGGACGAAGAGCTGTTCGGCATCCAGTGGGTACGGGTCTCGATCGGCCCGGAAGACCTGCCCGGCTACAAGGCGCCGCGCGTGGTGTGCGCGCGCTGCGGCGAAGCCATCAGCTTTCGCCGCGAAGTGATGCAAGGGGGCGCCACACTCTGCCGCGCCTGCGCCGGCGAGCGGTATTACGAACCGCTCTGATGCTGCGCTACTACATCACCGATCGCCGCGCCGCGGGAGGCATCGGCCCGCTGCTCGGGTTCATCGAGCGCGCGCTACGCGACGGTGTGGAGCGCATCCAGATCCGCGAAAAAGACCTTCCGGCGCGCGACCTCTGCGAGCTGGTGCGCCGCGTGATGGCTCTGCCGAATCCCTCCGGCGCGCGGATTCTGGTGAATTCCCGCGCGGATGTCGCGCTGGCCTGCGGGGCACATGGTGTGCATCTACCCGCGGACGCTATCGCGTCGAAAATTCTACGCACCATCACCCCGCCGGGGTTCCTGATCGGTGTGTCTACGCACTCGTTGGAGGAACTTCGGGCGGCCGCAACAGAAGGCACCGATTTCGCGGTTTTCGGCCCGGTGTTCTTCACGCCGTCGAAAGCCGCGTGGGGCGCCCCTCAGGGGCTGGAGCGCCTGCGCGAAGCCGTACGCGCGGTCACCATGCCGGTGATCGCACTGGGCGGCATCACACAGGACAACGCCGCGGAGTGCTTGCGCGCGGGCGCCGCGGGTATCGCGGGAATCCGCATGTTTCAGTCTTAACAACGGCGTCCGCGATATGGCACAGGGCGTGCCGTAAGCCAGTACGACTTGAGGAGTCTCACACCAATATGAGAACTTTCGCAACCATACTCGCTTTGAGTTGTCTCTCGATAGGCCCCGCGCTGGCTCAACCCCGCTTCACCGGTTATGTGGGCGGAGGGCCCTCGGTACCAATCAACCCGATCGGCAGCCGTCTCGATCAGGGATGGAACATTTCCGCCGGAGCCGGCCTGACCGGCCGTTGGGCCGGCATCAACCTCAACTTCATGTTCAACGATTTCGGCATCAACCGCTCCGCGCTGAACCAGGTGCAGGCACCCGACGGGAGCACGCGGATCTGGGCGTTCACGCTGGACCCGGTCATCCACCTGACCCCGTCGGAAAGCAGCCCCGTTGACATCTATGTTACGGGCGGCGGCGGCATCTATCACCGCACCGTCGAATTCACGCAGCCTGCCATCGCTACAGTCAATGTGTTCGATCCGTGGTGGGGGATCATCTATCCAGCCAACATACTCACGAACCAGGTGATCGGCTCGTACGGTGTCTATAAAGGTGGAGTCGATGGCGGCGCCGGAGTCGCATTCAAGCTGGGACAAAGTCACATGAAGCTTTTTGCCGAGGCACGTTTCCACCACATGTTCACAAATCGCGTTGACACGAATCTCATTCCTGTAACTGTCGGGCTTCGGTGGTAACGCAGCCACTCTGCATGTTCCCGGGGCCGACAGAGGCCGGCCCCATCCTTCCTTAAATTGGGGACAGGCTACGCAATCCCCGATTTCCCGAAATTCCGTCAAATGAGCCCTCTGACATCGTCCCCCGCCTCCATTACGCTCATCTGAGCTCATCAGAGGGGAGGGGACCCGATGAAACACGTTTTTTGTGTAGGTGCTTTGTTGTTTGCGCTCCTGATTTCCTCCGCACCGCGCCTTTGCGCGCAGGCGGTCTATGGCAGCATCGTTGGAACCGTCACGGATTCGAGCGGTGCCGCCGTGCCCAGCGCCAAGATCACGATCACCGATCTGAACCGCGACGTCACCACTACCGGCCTGGCGAACGAGTCCGGCAATTTCATGCAGCGCTACCTGATCGTAGGAAAATATCGCGTTCGCGTGGAAGCGCCCGGATTCAAAGCTTTCGAGCAGGAGAACGTCAGCGTCTCCGTGGACACCGAAGTCCGCCTGGATGTGCGGCTGGAGGTGGGCGAAGTCAGCCAGACCGTGGAGGTGACCTCCGAAGTCGGCATTCTGAAGACCGAGCGCAGCGACGTCGCCACCACTTACACCGATCGCATCATCACCAATCTTCCGATCCTCAACCGCCGCTTCACGAATTTCCAGCTGATGACGCCGGGGGTGGTCTCGTTCCCCAGCAGCCTGACCGCGGCATCGGCGGAAAATCCACAGGGGTCGTACCGCATGCTGGTCAACGGGCAGAGCTTTGCGGGAACATCGCACCTGCTCGACGGAACGGACAATCACGACGCGGTCCTCGGGTGGATTGTCATCAACCCCACGCTCGACTCCGTGACCGAGGCCAAAATCACCACCGCGAATTATGACGCGGAATTCGGGGTGGCGAGTGCGGGAGTGGTGAGCGCCCAGACCAGGTCCGGTACCAACCAGATTCACGGCACGGCGTTCGAGTTTCTGCGCAACGATCACCTGCAGGCGCGGAATCCGTTCACCCAGTCACGGGCCATCCCGAACTCAGGCGGACGCCTGGTACCGCTGACCCAGTGGAACCAGTTCGGGGGCTCGAACGGCGGCGCCATCATCAAAAACAAGCTGTTCTACTTTGGCGACTACCAGGGAACCCGGCGCAACACGGGCGGCGGCACGTTACTGCGGGTCCCGACGCAGGCGGAGCGCGGCGGCGATCTGAGCGCAACCGGCTATCCGATCTACGACCCTCTGTCCGGCCCGCCGGCCACGCGTACACGCTTCCCGGGCGATTTGATCCCGGCCAGCCGGCTCTCTTCCCCGGCCCAGAACCTGCTCGGCTTGATTCCCATGCCCAACATCAACGCGGTTCTCGATCAGCCTAATTTCGCATCGTCGGGCGGCGTGAAGTTCAATGATGACGCGTTCAACGTCCGGGTGGATCACTACACCTCGGAGAAGTTCCACGAGTTCGGGCGGTATTCGCTACAGGACTTTCGCATGGTGGCGCCCGGCTCGTTCGGGCTCATTGCCGGAGGTCCGGGCCTGGATGCTTCCGGTTCCACCAGCGCCTATGCCGGCACGTCGCAATCGCGCAACCACTCGGTGGCCGGCGGCTTCGACTACAACGTCAAGCCCAATCTGCTGACCGACTTTCGCTTCGGCTGGTTCCGTTACTACGTTTTCGGGCAGCCCAACGGGATTGGCACGACGCCGGCGCAGGATGCCGGGATTCCCGGCGTCAACGTGGACCAGAACTTCAACTCCGGGATGCCGGCGTTTTTCATCAACGGCTACGGGAACGGCCTTTTCAAGTTCGGCTACGCGCTGGGCGTGAATGGCTGCAACTGTCCCCTGATCCAGAATGAGGACCAGTTTCAGTTCGTGAACAACTGGACCAAGATCGCCGGCAATCACACCATCAAATTCGGCGCCGACATCCGCCGCGCCCGCAACCTGCGCGTGCCGAGCGACCGCCACCGCTCCGGCGAGTTGAATTTCGATGCAGCGCGCACGCAGGGTCCCAACGGCGGCGGCACCGGTCTGGCCTCCTTTCTGTTAGGCGACGTGTCGCGCTTCGAGCGCTACGTTTCGAATTCGCTGGACGCTCGCGAAACGCAGAACCGCTGGTTCTTTTTTGCGCAGGACCAGTGGAAGGTGACGCAGAAGCTGACCGTGAACTACGGACTGCGCTGGGAAATCTATCGCCCGCAGTCGGTGAATGCGCCGGGGAACGGCGGTTTCGTCGACATCTCCACCGGCGAAGTGCTGGTAGCCGGCACCAGTGGAGTAGGGCTGGACCTGAATGTGACGTCGCCCTACAAAAACATCGCTCCGCGCCTCGGCATCGCCTACCAGGCGACCCCCAAGACGGTGATTCGCAGCGGATATGGCCGGGGCTACAATCTAGGTGTCTTCGGCTCCATCTTCGGTCACAATGTTACTCAGAACCTGCCGGTGCTGGGAATCCAATCATTGCAGCCCGGCAACGCCTTCGATTCGGTATTCACGCTGGACCAAGGCCCGACGCCGCTCGATCCGGCCACGATTCTGGCCGCCCAGCCCAAGGGGCCCAATGGCCGCAACATGCTGCCGAACGGCGTGACGGCGTTTGTCATCACCAACCCGATCCGGTTCCCCACCGTGGATGCCTGGAACTTCACGGTGCAGCACCAACTCACGAACACGTCGTCGGTGGAGGCCGCCTACGTAGGCACGAAGGGCACTCACGTGTTTGCCGGAACCGGCGGCGATTACGACCCCAACCAGGCCAGCATCGACGGGTTTGGCACCACTACGACCAACCAGCGCAAGCCGTTCTTCCAGAAGTTCGGCTGGAGCCAGAACCTGCGCTACTACGGCTCGGACGCCAGTAACAACTATCACTCGCTGCAATTGAAGTTCGACAAGCGGTTTTCCGGCGGACTGAATGTCATGTCGCACTACACGTGGTCGAAAAACATCGACTTTGACGGGACCTACTACCCCCGCGCTGCGAAGCTGGCACGCGCCGTCTCGTCCAACAACCGCGCGAACGTATTCTTCATCGCGTCGCTTTACGAGTTGCCGGTCGGCAAGGGGCGCAAGTACATGACCGGCATGTCCAGGCCGCTGGATTTCGTGATCGGCGGATGGCAATTGAACGGCACCTACAGTTGGATGGCGGGGCAGCCCTTCACACCGAGCTATCGCGACTGCAATTCCGACCGCGACACCGGATGGTGCCGCCCGAACCTGGTCGGCGATTATCACACGAGCGACCCGAGCCAGTTCGGCTGGTTCACCACCACATCCGTGCCGCTGACCGCCAACGGACAGGTGGACGGCCCGTGGCAGCGCCCGCAAAGGGGCCAATTCGGCACGGTGGGCCGCAATTCCATTGTCGGTCCGTCATTCTCGCAATGGGATATGTCGTTCTTCAAGATGTTCGCGGTCACCGAACGATGCCGGGTGCAGTTCCGCGCCGAGTCGTTCAATTTCGCGAATCATACGAACCTGGCGAATCCCAATAGCTGCGTGGACTGCCCCGGCGTCGCCGGACGCATCTTCGGCGCATTCTCCAGCTACGTACCGCGTCAGTGGCAGTTCGCGCTGAAGCTGGAATACTGAGTGCCGCGGATAGCCCGGCCGCGTGCCTATTTGTAGGCCGCGGCCGTTTCTTTCAAGGCCTTCACGCGATCGCGCAACTGCGCCGCCTTTTCGAATTCGAACTTTCGCGCGGCATCGCGCATTTTCTCTTCGAGCTCGCCGATGAATCGCTCGCGCTGCTGGGGGGTCAGCGAATCGACTTCCTCGTCGGATTCGAGCGGCACCGTCACGTAGTCGCCTTCCGCCACCGCCACCAGGCTCATGTCGATCGGTTTGATGATCGACTGCGGAACGATCCCGTTCCGCTCGTTGTATTCCACCTGGGTCTTGCGCCGGCGCGCCGTCTCGTCGAGAGCCCGGCGCATGCTGTCGGTCATCACGTCGGCATACAGGATCGCGTGCCCCTCCACGTGCCGCGCCGCGCGCCCGATGGTCTGGATGAGCGACCCGGAAGAGCGCAGGAAGCCCTCCTTGTCGGCATCCAGGATCGCGACCAGCGAGACCTCCGGCAAGTCCAGTCCTTCGCGCAGCAGGTTGATGCCGACCAGCACATCGAACTCGCCGCGGCGCAGGTCGCGCAGGATCTTGATCCGGTCGAACGTGGTCACTTCGGAATGCAGGTAACGGCAACGCACGCCGACCTCGGAGTAATACTCCGCCAGGTCTTCGGCCATGCGCTTGGTCAGGGTGGTCACCAGCACGCGCTGATTGCACTCCGCGCGGTTCCGGATCTCGCCCAGCAGGTCGTCCACCTGCCCGCGCACCGGCCGGATCTCCACGCTGGGGTCCACCAGTCCCGTGGGCCGGATGATCTGTTCCACCACCACGCCCGCCGACTTGGTCAACTCGTAAGGCCCCGGCGTAGCTGATACGTAGACCAACTGGTTCACGCGGTGTTCGAATTCCTCGAACGTCAGCGGCCGGTTGTCCAGCGCGCTGGGCATGCGGAAGCCGTGGGCCACCAGCACCTCCTTGCGCGACCGGTCGCCGTGATACATGCCGTGCAGTTGCGGAATTGTCTGGTGGCTCTCGTCGATGAACATCACGGCATCGTGCGGCAGGTAGTCCAGCAGCGTCGGGGGCGCTTCACCCGGCAGGCGGCCCGAGAAATGGCGCGAGTAGTTCTCGATCCCGTGGCAGTAGCCGATCTCCTTGATCATCTCGAGATCGAACATGGTGCGCTGAAACAACCGCTGCGCCTCGATCAGCTTGCCCTGCTTCTCCAGTTCCTTGTGCCACCATTCCAGCTCGGCGCGGATGCTGTCCATGGCGCTCAGCCTGGTTTCCTCCGACATCACGTAGTGTGTCTTGGGATAGATGGGGAGCCGGATGTAAGTCTGTTTCACCTGCCCCAGCAGCGGGTCGATCTGCGACAGGCTCTCGACTTCGTCGCCCCACAGCTCGATGCGGTACCCGTTGTCATCGTAGGTGGGATAAATCTCGATCACGTCGCCGCGTACGCGGAATGTGCCGCGCTGCAACTCGCCGTCATGACGGTCGTACAGGATCTCGACCAGCTTGGAGACGATCTGGTTGCGTGAGATCTTCTGCCCCTTCTCCAGCATGAGCAGCATGCCATAGTAGGCCTCGGGCGACCCCAGGCCGTAAATACAGCTCACGCTGGCGATGATCACGCAGTCCCGCCGCTCGAACAGCGACTTGGTGGCGGAGAGCCGCAGCTTGTCCAGCTCATCGTTGATGGTGGCTTCCTTTTCGATGTAGACGTCGCTGGAAGGAATGTAGGCTTCCGGCTGGTAATAGTCGTAGTAACTGACAAAGTACTCCACGGCGTTGTCGGGAAAGAACGACTTGAACTCGTGGTAGAGTTGCGCCGCCAGCGTTTTGTTGTGCGCCAGGACCAGTGCGGGCCGGCCTATCGCCTCGATCACCTTGGCCATAGTGAAGGTCTTGCCGGAACCGGTGACACCGAGCAGCACCTGGTGCTGTTCGCCTTCGCGGACCCCGCGCGTGAGCTCCGCGATGGCAGTTTCCTGGTCGCCCCGCGGGCGGTAGTTGACCACCAGACGAAACCCCATAGTTCTCAGATTACCAGCCCGGACCGCCGCTTCCGGGTAAACTCGAAGCACGTGCACTCCGTCCGCTACTTCGTGGTCGCCTTTGCCGTCGCCCTGGCCGGCGTGACCTACCTCGACCGCGTCTGCATCTCCATCCTGGCGCCTTCGATCATGCGCGATCTGAACCTGACGCGCATCCAGATGGGCTACGTGTTCAGCGCCTTCACCTTCGCGTATGCGCTGTTCGAAATCCCGACCGCCTGGTGGGCCGACCGCGTCGGCAGCCGCCGGGTCCTCACGCGGATCGTGGTGTGGTGGTCGGCGTTTACCATGCTCACCGGCGCGGCGTTCAGCTACGCGGGGCTGCTGGCGGTGCGCTTCCTCTTCGGAGCCGGCGAGGCCGGGGCCTGGCCGAACGCCGCGCGCGTTTTCTCGCGGTGGATTCCGTCGCGCGAGCGGGGGCGCGTGCAGGGGATTTTCTTCGCCGGCGCGCACCTGGCGGGCGGATTGACTCCCGGCCTGGTCGCCTGGATCGCCACCATGATCCCGTGGCGGCTGGTGTTCCTGTGTTTCGGCTTCTTCGGGCTGGCATGGGCTGTGCTTTGGTACCGCTGGTTTCGCGACGAACCCCGCGATCATCCCTCCGTCAGCGCCGCCGAGCGCGACCTGATCGAACGCGAGCGCGGAGTTCTGGCGGCGCACTCGCATGGCGACTGGACCGCGGTGTTCCGCACTCCCGGCCTGCTGCCCCTGTGCGCCCAGTATTTCGCCAACACATACGGCTTCTATTTCTTCATCACCTGGCTGCCGACCTACCTGGCCAAAGCGCGCGGGCTGGCCTCCGCGGAGCTGGCACTGTTCTCCGGCCTGCCGCTGCTCCTGAGCGTCGTCGCCGATGTGACCGGCGGGATGACCACGGACGCGCTCTCGCGGCGCTTCGGCGTTCGCATCGGCCGCTCCGCGGTGGGCGCCAGCGCGTATCTTCTGGGATCAGCGATCATGCTGGCGGGCACCCTCTCGCCCCATCCCAGGCTGGCCGGAGTGTTGATCGCCGTGGCCGGCGCCCTATCGATGTTCACCCTGGCGCCAAGCTGGGCGACGGCCATCGATCTGGGCGGCCCGAACGCCGCGGTTCTGAGCGCGACGATGAACACGGCCGGGCAGGTGGGCGGCATCCTCAGCCCTATCGTCCTGGCATACATCGTCGATCGCTACGGCAACTGGAACGCTCCCCTGCATGTGCTTTCCGGCCTGTACCTGATGGCGGCGATATCCTGGGTGGCGATTCAGCCCAGCCTCACGCCCAGCTCATCCAAGTGGGCCAGCAGGTCGGCCGGGTCTTCGTAGACGCGATACGCCCCGGCACGCTGCAATTCCTCGGCGCCGTATCCGCCGGAGAGCAGCCCCACTCCCAGCGCCCGCGCGCGCCGCGCCGCCAGCAGGTCCCAAATGCTGTCGCCCACCACGACGGAGTCTTCGATGGCGACGCCCAAGCGCTGCGCCGCGGCCAAAAACAGGTCGGGGTCCGGCTTCGCATGCTCCACCTGGTCGCGCGTCACCAGCGGCACCTCGGGCCCGACGCCGAGTGTCCTCACGGACCGCCCGGCGCTTTCCAGGTAGCCGCTGGTCGCGATCGCGTGCGGCACGCCCGACTCAGCCAGGTAGGCCATCAGCTCGCGTGCGCCGGGCAACGGACGCACCTGCGCCGAATAGCGGCGAAACGCCTCCGCATGCAGCATCTGCATGCGAGCCACCTCCTCGGCGTCCATGGGGCGGCCCGTCTCGCGGGCGAGCGCGTTCACAAACAGCCCTCCGCTCATCCCGATCTTGCGATGGATGCGCCACACCGCCAGCGGCAGCCCGGCTTCCTCCAGGGCATCCCGCCACGCGAGCACGTGCTGGTAGACGCTGTCCACCAGCGTGCCATCCAGGTCAAACAGAAAAGCCGGCATATTACCTTTCGAACCTCACGCACGCCCGCCCCAGGTAAATTTCGTCGCCGGGCCGGAGCCTCTCGCCGCGGCGGTTCCCCGGCGGGACTTCAATCGGCCGGCCGTCGCGGAAAACGCGCGTGCCGAATTCGCTCTCGTCGTCACAGATGCGGTATTCGCCGCCGTCCAGCCGGATGTGGGCGTGCCGGCGCGACACCGTTCCGTTGGCATCGTCGCCGCCTTCTTCGAACACCACGTCGTTGCGGCGAACCACGTGCCCCTCGGCGTCGGTCAGTTCCGCCATCCTGCCGATATTCGTGCGCCCCTTCTCCAGCACGTACCCATCACTGGCGGCCTTGCCGCGCACCACCACCAGCCGCGCGACGCCCGGCTCCTCGCGTGGGGCGGCCGTTGCGGCTACCGCCTGCGGCGGCGCCAGCGAGACTACTTCGTACTCGATGACGAAGGGCTTCTCGCCGCTCTCGGCGGTGCGCACCTCCACGGTCAAGCCGCGCGGCAGTTCGCAGCCCACGCCCTCCAGCACTTCGCGGACTTCGCTTTCCAGGCGCCCACCCTCGGCGAACGCGGCCTGGTAAACCGCGCGCCGGTCCGCATCCGTAGACGCCAGCGTCACCACCAGCCGCGAGTACGGGAACAGCCGCTTCCCGCGCGACACGGTCTGCACCTTACTTTCGATCTCTTCCAGCACCGCGCGATGTACCAGCAGCAGCTCGTCGGATTGGACCGCTCCGAAGACGCGCTCGGTCCAACGCCGGAAGCCGCGCTCGATGGTCTTCTCGATATCGGTGAACAGCCTCATGGTTTCATCAACCCCAGCTTCGCTGCGGCGCTCACGATCTCCGCCGCCGCCGGCGCCGCGGCCGTGCCGCCGTAGATTCCATTTTCCACCAGTACCGAGAACGCGATCTTCCTGCCCGGGCCGCCATACGGCGCAAACCCGATAAACCACGCGTGCGATGGCGCGTCCGCCAGCTCCGCCGTGCCGGTCTTGCCGGCCACCGCCACGTCCGCCACCGCCGCGCGCCGCCCCGTGCCCGAGGTCACCACCGCGCGCATGAGCCGCGACAGGGTCTGCGCGGCGTCAGGCGGCATCACGGCTTCGGGCGGGTTTGTGCGCAGGTTCGTTTCGTCCGCAATCCACCGCCCCTGCGGCATCATTCCGCCCGCCGCCACGGTCGCCGCCACGCGCGCCATCTGGAACGGCGACGCCACCACCTGCCCCTGTCCATACGCCGATTGCGGCAGCGACTTCTTCAGTTGCGCCGCCGTATCCGGCGCGGCCACCGCGATGCCCAGCAGCTTCGCCGTATCGAACAGCGCCTGCGCGCCCACATCGTACGTCCCCAACTGGGCGAAGTACGCGTTGCATGAAACCGTGATGCCGCGCGCCATGTCCACGGTCCCGTGCGGGGTCTCATCCCGGATGTCGTCGCGGATGGGCCGGCTGGAACCCCGGATATAGTTGCCCACGCGCCCGTCCGGCAGCCGGATGCACTGGTAGGTGCGGCGCAGCAGGCCCGCATCCTTGCGCAGCGCCGCCATCGCCGTCACCACCTTGAAGGTCGAGCCCGGCGGATACAGGCCGTAGCGCGCGCGGTCCAGGTACGGATTCGCCGCATCCGGCGGCGTGTCTTCCGCCGCGTTGTCCGGCGGCGCGGGCAGGCTTACCGCCGCCAGCAGGTCGCCCGTGGCCGCGTCCAGCACTACCGCGGCGCCTTTGTCCTTGCCGTCCTGGCGCAACTGGTTCCGCAGAATCTCCGCCACCTTGACCTCCAGCCGCGCATCGATCGACATCTTCACGTTCCGCGGCCGGTCCAGGATCCGGCGCACCGCCGGATTCCGCGGGTCGCGGCGATGCCGCAACAGCGGCACCAGTTCCCGGTAGTCGTAGCGGATCACCGAATCCATCCTGCCGGTGCGCGGGTCTTTCACCTGCACCAGCTCCGGCCGGTCGTCATACCCGCGCAGGCGCCGCGCCGAGTCGCGCTCCACGAACGAAGTGTTGGAGGCGCCCCACCGCAGGCGCGTCCGCAGGTCGCCCAGCAGGTCGAATGTCAGACCGCCCAACGGATAGTGGCGGCTGTCCGTCTTCGAGCACGTCCGGTCGATATCGATGCCAAGCTGCTTGTACTCCGCCCGGTGCTTCTCCAGCTCGTCCCAGTTGCTGGTGGCCAGCGGCAGCCCGTTGCGGTCGTAGATCGACCCCTTGGGAATCTCGCGCATCACTTCCTGGAACCGCGGATTGTACTGATACCGCCGCGCCCCATCGGCCTGCACGACCAGCGTGCCCTGGCCCATCACCGCCGCGCTGTGCAGCACCTGCACGTAGGCCGCCTTCGCCAGGATCACCGCCCCGCACACGCCGAACGCCAAGCTCAGCGCACGGACCGGCGCCCGCAGCGGAGGCATTCTCACCATGGCGGCTGTCTCGGCTCGCGCCGAAGTCGCCGCCAGCATCGCGATCACCGCGAAGTTGGCCAGCATCGACGTGCGGCCGTAGCTCAGGAACGGCGTCACCACTCCGGAGAGGGGCATCACTCCCAGCGCGCCCGCCGAAATCAACAGGATCTGCAGAGCCGTCGCCGCCGCCAGTCCGGTTCCCAGGAAGAATCCGTAGTCGGTGCGGGCGCGGGCGGCGATGCGCAGCGACCGGTATACGAGAAACCCGTACAGCGCAAATACCAGCGCCACCCCCAGAAATCCCCATTCCTCACCCAGCGCGGAGAGGATCAGGTCCGTATGCGACGCCGGCACCAGCGCCGGGTCGCCCCTACCGATTCCCATTCCCGAGAACCCGCCCGTGGCGAACGCCCATAGCGAGTGCGCAAGCTGGTCGCCCCCATGCACCAGGTTGTTCCACGGCGAAAGCCACATCGCCATGCGGTTGGCCACCGTGTGCGGCACGCCGATGAGGTAGCCCAGCGCGAAGCCCGCCGCCATGAGCGCCAGCCCCACCGCGGGGACGAACGCGCTGCCGCGCGCCACCGCGTACAATACCAGGAACAGGCTGGCGAAGACCAGCGCCGGGCCCATGTCGCGTTGCAGGAAGAAGAAGATCAGCGACAGCGCCACCGAGACCACCACCGGGGCTGTATATTCCACGGGCGGAATATCCAATCGCCGCGTCAGCCGCGCGAGGGATGGCCGCGTTTCGCGCGCGTGCCGCAGAACGTCCCACCGGCTGGCGAAAAATCCCGCCAGGAACAGGATCAGCAGCAGGCGGATGATCTCCACCGGCTGGAACCCCAGCAGATTGACCTTGGCGTCGCTCGTGCCGGGTCCATGACCGAACAGGATCAACAGCACCGAGAGCCCGAAGCTCGCCAGCAGGGGAACAAAACTCAGCCGGCCGAAATACCTCTCGTAGTCCAGGCCGCTCAGCGCGCCCAGGAGAAGGCAGCCCGCCGCCGCTCCCTGCGCAAAATCCACGAACAGCAGGTTGTCGCGCAAGGGGTCTCGCAGGCTGATCATCAGGATCAGCCCGATGCCGCTGAGGGCGAGCACCACCGGAAGCAGTGTCTGGTCGCCGTCGAAGCGGCGCAGGCTCCACCATGCGTGCACCAGCAGAAATGCCGCGAAGAAGAGGCTCACCCACAGCCAGAACGCCCGCCGGAACTGTGCTGCACGCCGCACCACGAACTGCGGCTTCAACTCTCGAAACTGCTCTCCGGTAACCAGCCGCCGGATTCCACCCACGTTCGACAACGTGCCCGACAGGTAGTAGATCTTGCGCGCCGTTTCCAGCCGTTCGCGCGGGTCCTGGATCACTCCCAGCGCCGGCAGCAGTTCTTCGCGCGCGCCCAGCGTGTTCAGGTTGACCAGTTGCCCCGTATCGTTCAACGTGTCGGCTTTGGACCGGTAAACCAGGAACAGCCCGATGGCCACGAACAGGCACGCAGCCAGCATGCCCCAAAGCTCGTAGCGCCTCTGCCAGCGCGGGCCCGCGCCACGTCCGAACGACTGCCGCACCTCGGCCCGTTCCGCCGCCCTGCTCCGCGTTACCGCCATATCCGTTGCCGAGCCGCGCCCGTCATTTTCACCTGGTGATCCGATCGATCAGAGGCTTGAGCCAGGAAGGAATCTCTTTCGTCTTCCTCAACACGTCGAGCGGCCCGTGGTCGTTGCCGTGGTCGATTTGCTCCAGCCGCGAGTTCACGCTCTCCAGGCTCTGCTGGACGCGCGCGATGCTGGTGTAGGCGTTGCCCCAGGGCGCCACGTTCTCGTACAGTCCCAGGGCGCGTTCGTAGTCGTCCTTGGCGCGCTGGATCTCGTCCTTTTCCTGCGGCATGCCGCGCACGTTGCGGGAATCCCAGAAGAGCCGGTCACCGCGATCGCGATAGCCGTCGGCCAACGTGCTCTTTTCGCGATTGCCCAGTTGATATCCCCGCTTCTCGGCTTCTTCGATCGCCGCGTAGGCCTTGTCGATATCTTTGAGCCCGTACACGTAAACCCGCGCCAGCCCCAGCAGGGGGTCGGGAGAGTGCGGCATCAGTTGCTGCGCCTCGTTGAACTTGGCCACCGCGTCATTGTATTCAGCCGCCGAGCGATGGCTCGTGCCGTTGATGCGCGCCAGGTGGCCCTCGCACACCCGCAGCTTGCCCCGCACCTCGTTGTCCGGGTCGAGCGCCAGCGCGTGCGCCAGCAGGTCGCGCGCGTTCTTCCACGAAGTCTCGTACACGATGTCGCCGTTGC
Source organism: Bryobacterales bacterium (assembly GCA_963719195.1). Classification (GTDB taxonomy): domain Bacteria; phylum Acidobacteriota; class Terriglobia; order Bryobacterales; family Bryobacteraceae; genus DASQZT01. The sequence continues at coordinate 481,939 of CAVRBB010000003.1, forward strand.
GGTAACTCTCGATCGCACGGTCCGCCGCGCTGACCAGCTTCTGCTTCACCGCCTTTCGCGGTGCGCTTAACCACGGAGACGAAGGATTGCTGCCGGAAAGTTCCGTCCACCTGGCCCAGATCTGGGCCGGGTCGGTCACCTGCTCGGCTGCGATCTCGCGCGCCAGTTTCTGCCCCCGCTTGTACAGCATCACGCTGGAAACCAGCAGCCACCCCAGCCAAAGCGCCACCGCCAGGGAAGCCCATGCCGTGATCTTCCGCGCCAGCGAACGCCGCCGCCGGGGCGGCCACTGCCCGAGATGAATTTCCGCCTTCCGCCCCGCCGTCCTGCGCGTATCGTCGTCGTCCTGGGGTTCGAGGATTCCCGATTGAGTCCTGCGCGTCTCGTCGGTGTCGCGGCGCACGGTCCTTCTCGTGACTTCGAGGTCATCCGTCACCGCGCGCACCGTTCCGCCCTCGCGAAACGCCGCCAGGTCCTCGTCGAACTCCCTCGCGGTCTGATAGCGTACCTCCGGCTCCGCCGCCATCGATTTCAGCAGGATTCGCCGGAGCGCGGGCGGGCACGAATCGGGCAGCGCCGGCGGCGCCACGCGCGAGCGGATCAGCTTCTCCAGCCGTTCGGTACTGTCGGCCCGGTACGGCTGCGTGCCCGTCACCATTTCGTACAACATCACGGCCAGCGACCACAGGTCCGAAAGCACGTTCACTTCGCCCAGCTCCAGCCGCTCGGGCGACCCGTACGGCACGCTGCCGAACTCGTTGCGCGTCAGCCGGCGGGAAAGCGACAGCGCCTTGGCGATGCCGAAATCCAATACCCGCACCCCACCCGCGCGATCGATCCGGATATTCTTCGGCTTGATGTCGCCGTGAACGATGCCGTGGAAATCCTTGCCGTCGATGGCCACCTGCAGGTTGTGCGCGCTGTCCAACGTCTCGGCCACGGCGCGTGCCGTATCCACCGCGAACTCCAGCTCCAGCGGGCCGCGCCGCAGCAGTTCCGAGAGGTCCTGCCCGTCCACATACTCCATGGCCACGTAGAAGAACCCGTCGGCGTCGCCCGAATCGTAAATCCGCACCACGTGCGGATCGGCCGCGGCCAGGTGCGCCTGCAGCGTGGCTCCGCGGCGCTCGGCGTCGATGGAATCCTGCGTGTCGGCATCGGGCGCGTGCTCGATGAGTTTCAGCGCCACCGTGTAGTTGAGCTCGGTATCCTGCGCCAGGTACACATCAGCCATCCCGCCGCGTCCCAGCTTGTGCAGGATCTCGTACTTTCCGATCTTCCGGCTGGCCGGCGCGATCATTTCCTGGCTGGCCCCGCCCTGGGCCCACCGAGAAACACGTTGCGGGCTTTCACCTCCGCCATCATGTCCGCCGGCATCTCCACCGCGTTCCTCTCAAACACGTTTTCCGCCACCACCGGCCGGGCGCCATCCCGCGCCACCAGCCCCGCCGCTTTGTTCCTGCGAACGGAATTATGCAGAATCCACGCGTTCGACGCGCCCAGCACGATGCCTTCGCCCGTGCTTTCGGCGATCGAATTCCCCAGCAGGACGGGGCTGCCGCCGTGGATCGCGATCCCCTTCCCGGCGCCCGTCACTTCCATATCTTCCACCACCACATCCGAATCGGTCAGCACGATTCCCGCCGAAAGGGGCGCCTGCTGGTCCGCCCGAATCAGGAAACCGGCGATCCGACCATTCTTCACCGATTCGGCCACCACCAGCGGCGCATCGCTCAGCGGCACCGGCAAGAGCACCGCCTCTCTCGGGACCCGGCTGCGCACCGTCACACCCTCTTTGAGCCGCACCTGTTCATGATAGTCGCCCGCCAGCACCTCCACGGTGTCGCCGGCGCGCGCCTGGGCCACCGCGTCACCGATGCGCGCGAACGACTGCCCCGAGCCGACCAGAATCACCTGCGCCGGCGGAACCGGCGGCGGAGGCACCCGCCAGCCCAGCCACTTCAGGGCGCCGAACATGGCCGCCATACCCAGCAGCAGGCCGGCCGCCAGAAACCACCATCGGCCTCCTCCGCTCTTCCGCGGTGCGGCAACTTCCGCCATCGGCGCCTGGAAATGTTCCCCTTCCACCAGCACCACGGTTACGTTGTCTTTGCCGCCGGCGTGGTTGGCGGCGTCGATCAGCCGCCGCACCGCCGCCTCCGGGTCGCCCGCGTACCGCTCCACGATGCGGCGGATATCGCCCGATGCCACCTGGTCGCTCAGCCCGTCACTGCACAACAACAGGGCGCTGTCGGCGTCGAAGGGGATGCGACGGATCTCGATCCAGTCGCGATCGTCGGGCGTGTGCTCCTCCGATCCCACGTCGCGGTACACCTCGTTGCGGCGCGGGTGCCGCATCGCCTCGGCTTCGGTCAGCTCCTGGCGGTCCTCGCGCTCGCCCACCGGCGAATGATCGTGCGTGACCTTGCGGATCTCGCCCGCGCGGATCATGTACAGGCGCGAATCGCCCACGTGGCCCACCACCGCCGAGCCGTTCTCCAGCACCGCCACGGTGAGCACGCAGGCCATGCCTTCCCACTCCGGGTTGCCGCGGGTGGCGCGCAGAATCTCGTTGTTGGCCACCGTGATGGCCTCGCGAATGCGCTGATCCGGCGTGCCGGTCTGGCGTTCCAGCCGCGCGCGCAGCCGCTCCACCGCGATGGCCGCCGCCTTCTCTCCCGCCGACTGCCCGCCGATGCCGTCCACCACGAAGAAGATGCCGCGGTCCGCGTCCATGTGGAACGCGTCTTCGTTGTTGCCCCGCACCCGGCCGGGGTCGGTGTTACCCGCGCACTTCAATCTGGCCTTAACCATGCGATGTGACGCTTCGGAATTCGAGGAAGAGAACGTCCGCCAGCCCGATTCGCGCCTGTTCGGGCACCGGCGCCTCCACGTTGCGGTCGTGTTTCTCCCCGTCCAGGATTTCGACGCTCGATGGCGCCTTCTCTCCGTTGATGGTGGTGCCGAGGCGGCTGAGGTCCTTCAGGAAGAACTTGCCGCTCTCCGGGTCGCGCCGAAGCCGGAAGTGTTCGCGCGAAACGTCCGGCATGGTGTCCAGCTTGAGGTCGGTCCAATAGTCCCGGCCGCCGCGCCCCACCACAATCTGGTCCTTGGTCATTTCGTAGATTTTGCGCCCGCCGTGGTCTTCGTACTCGATCACCGCAAGGCATCCGGCCGCCGGGGCCGCCGGCTGCGGCTGCGTTTTTGCCGCTCCGGCCGCGGCCGCCGCCGCCGTGGTCGCCGGAGGCTGATAGGTAGTCTTCCCGCCGCCCACATTCCGCCGCGTGGCAATCCGCTTGGTCATCGATCCGGCGCCGAACTCCGGCTTGGGCGGCAGCGCCAGCTCCGAATGAATCGTGATATCCCCCGGTTCCGCATCGTCGTCCGTGTTCTCGAGCAGCCGGATCCGCCACCCGCCTTCGGGCGCCGCGATCTTCGGATCTCCCCGCCGCGCGATCTTCAGACGCTCCGCCAGCGACGCCCGGTTGAGCTTCTCCAGTTCGGCATCGAGCGCGCGCCGCGCCTCGTCCAGGATGCGCGGCAGGATCCCCCGCAGCCGGTCCAGGTCGTCCGGATGCAGGTAAACGTCGAAGATACTCGGAGCCAGCACCGAGTAATGCAGCGGCTCCAGACCCTCCCGCATGTTGCGGAGGATTTCGGCAATGATGTCGCGGGCGGTGGCAGGTTGGGTGGTGGCGGGCCGGTCCATGGGCGGAGCCTCTTACGATTCTAACAACGCAATCGACGCCAAAAAGTTTCCTGTTTCATTTCAAGTACTTCGCCAGTGTGCCGGTCGGCGGCGGCGCACCCGGTGTGCGTCGCTGCATCTCGCGACTTCGGCGGCTAGGGATACCCCGCCTCCACGAGCGCCGCGAGTTTCACCAGCGACATCCGCCACCCGGCCTCGTTGTCGGCGGCCGACACGCCGCGCGGAAGCCCGAGGTGTACGGCGTGGACATCGGTGCCGCCGTCCGCATCGGCCAGCGCGTACGTGATCGTCATCTCGCCGCGCAGCGCGGGATCTGCCGTTTCAAACTCGACCACTTCGACAACCTGCTCGTTCGGCACCAGCTTCACGAAGCGGCCGTGGAACGTGTCGGTCTGCGCGGTCGTCTTGCCGGTCCCGGACGGCGTGTCGTACGTGAGCGAGATCCGGAACGACCCGCCTTCGCGGGCGTCGAACGCATGCACGTGGCTGGTCATGCCGTCCGGCACCATCCACTTCGCAACCGCGCGCGCATCGAGAAGCGCGCGATAGACGACCGCGCGGGGCGCGTTCACGTGGCGGCTGATGCGGGTCGTGCTCATGCTGGCACATTAGCACGGGAGCGCGCGCTTAGCAGCTTGAACCGGCCCTGGTGCTGAACCTGCGGCTACAGATGCGGAGGAGCGTCTACCCACAGGAAGGCTACGATGCGTCTCACGCTGCCGTCGCGAACGATGGCTGGGAGCCCGGCAAAAAGAGAAAAGCCGCCGGACTCCGGCGGGCGGCAGGAGATTGCAGACTCTCGTTGCACGAAAAGGGCAAAGTCTGTCCGTGGCGCCTAGAACACCAGGGTCCGGCCTTGCACGCTCGACGCCTGCGCCGTATAGGTGACCGCGTGCACCACTCCCCCGTCTGGCAGGTGCACGATGCGGATGACGCCCCCGCTGTTTCCGAGCTGAGCATTCCGGCCGCTGAGGACGATCTTGCGGACATCCCCGCCCGCGAGCGTTCCCTGCAACGGCTCCCGTTTTCCGTTTTTGTCTTCGATGGCGAACCCGCTCAGATCGGCGGCGTCCGGACTGGTGTTGAGAACAATCACCGTCTCCAGTCCGACATCGTCGCCTTTCGGATTCACACATGCTCCGACAATCGACAGATCCGCGGCCTGGCTGGCGAGATTGCCGCCCGGATCACCCGGCTGAATCTTCTTCGCGTCCGGCAGCGGCATTCCGCGATCGTCAGTCGGAATCAGTTGCGTTTGAAACGCAAGGAAGATTCCAGCGAATGAATTGAGTCCGGTTTCGATGATGAGGCCGCCATCCTGGTGAATCCCATTGTCCCCGGCGAACTGGCCGTTGGCGGGATTTCCCTGGTTCATATGAATGTCATGAACCCCGCCATTGGTCTGAAACTGTTTATCGGCGGCAACCGGATTGCCGCCTGGAAACCGCACTCCAAAGGCGTACACCAGGCGATTGTCGCGCTTGGCGGTTTCCACCTCGTGGGCAATGAAATCCTGGAGGTCGTTGTCCGGTCCGGGCACGGCCGGGGGCAGGGTGCGCATGGTGGTGATGTCGAGCATCGGTTCCCGTACATAATCCAGGAACGCGGTACCGGCCGTGCCCCTCGCCGTAAATCCTTCGGCAAGCTCAGGAAGTTCCGCAATCAACCGGTGGTTGCTTAGCGGCTCGACGATCGAAAACAGCACCGTCGAGCTGTCGGTCGATTTCACGTTTACCGGCACGCGGAAGCGGTTACCGCCGGCTTCCACGACGATCTGGTAATGAGGGCTCTTGCCACTGTCCTCGCGGCCGAAATCGACCACGGGCCCCTTCAACACACCATAGTCGAGCATTTCCAGCAAGTATGCAGCGCGTTCCTGGAAAAGTCCAGGGGATTTGCGGCTGCAGCGCCGGTCTCCAACCTAGGCGGCTGACGCCCGCAGAATCGCAGCCACGCTTCGTTCCACATCCTCATCCCGCGTCGCCCACGACGATACACTGATGCGCATCGCCGTGCGACCCTGCCATTCCGTCGGACCACACCAGCACGTGCCGTCGCGCTGTACGGATTCGATCACCTGCCGGGTGCGGGCGGCGTCGCCGAATGACACTAAAACCTGGTTGAGCACTACGTCATTCAGAATCTCGCAGCCGCCTTGCCGCAGCGCCTCGGCGAAACGGCGGGCAAAGCGACAGTTCCGGTCGATCAGGTCCGAAAGGCCCGAGCGTCCCAGCGACTTCAAAGCCGCCCAGATCTCCACACCGCGCGCCCGCCGGGAAAGCTCCGGCGTGTATTGGGAAGGCTCGCGATGTCCACCCTGCGGCAGATAGGCGGCGGTCAGCGACATGGCGCTTTTCAGCGCCGCCGGATTCCTGACGAAGGCAAGGCCGCTGTCGTACGGGACGTTCAGCCACTTGTGCGCGTCGGTGGCCCAGGAATCCGCATCTGCGACGCCGGCCACCAGGTGCGCATGCTTCGGGCTCGATGCGGCCCACAGCCCGAACGCACCGTCGACGTGCACCCAGGCTCCGGAAGCGTGAGCCCGCGCGCAAATCTCCGCCGCCGGATCGAAGGCGCCCGTGTTCACGTTTCCCGCCTGCATGCAAACAATCGCGGGCGCACTCAGGCGAGGCATCTCCGCAGCCCGCATGCGACCCTGATCATCTACCGGAACGCGCACCACGCGCGAACGCCCCAGGCCAAGCATTCCCAGGCCCTTGATGAGCGACGGATGCGCCTCCTCTCCCACGACTACCGTGATCGGCGGCGCGCCGAACAGCCCGTCGGCTTCGACATCCCATCCGGCGCGTGCCAGCACGCTATGCCTCGCCGCCGCCAGCGCGGTGAAGTTGGCGACGGTGGCGCCGGTCACGAATGCTCCGCCGGAGCCGGCCGGAAGCTTCAGCACGTCCAGCAGCCAGCCCAGCGAAATCTCTTCCAGCACGGTGCCGATCGGCGACGCCACGAACAGGCCCGGGCACTGATCCCAGGCGCCGGCCAGCCAGTTCGCCGCCAGCGCCGCGGGAAGCGAGCCGCCAATCACGAATCCGAAAAACCGCCGGCCGGCCATGCCCATGGTGGCCGGTGAACCGATGCGATCCAGGGTCTCCAGCACGGATGCGGCTTCCAGCGGCTGATCGGGCAATGGCTCGTCCAACACGGCCAGTCCAGCCAGCGCCTCCGGCGAAGGCGCGACGCTGCGTTCCTCCAGGGTCTCCAGATAGCGCGCCGCGGTCTCGGCCGCCAGGTTCAATAGCGCTCGCATGTTCTCGATGGTAGCGTGCCGGCGCGCTGGCGCCGCAGGAAGAACACCCAGGCGGGCACTTTCAGCCTCTCTCTTTCCCTGTTGAACGCCTACATGAAGGTGGGATATACTGCTCCTGTAGGTTACCTAATGAGAAGCGGGCGTACCGATAAGGCGGATGTTCTCCAGGGCACTTTGATTCTCCTCGTTCTACGGACGTTGGAGGCGCTCGGACCGCTGCACGGCTACGGCATTGCGCGCCGGATCGAGCAGATCAGCCAGGACGTGCTGCAGCTCAACCAGGGCACTCTTTACCCGGCTCTCTTGCGCATGGAGCAGGAAGGGTGGATTGCCTCCAGGTGGGGAGCGTCTGAAAAGAACCGCAAGGCGAAGTTCTACTCCATTACCGCCGCCGGTCGAAGACGACTCGCCCGGGAAACCGAGGATTGGAAGCGAATGTCCTCCACCATCGACCGCTTCCTCGGCTTTCAACCGGGAGACCTGGCGGAGGAGCGGGGATGAGTTGGGGTCGCGTGGTTGCCGCCCGGCTGCGCGGGCTGTTCGGGCACAAACGATTGGAGCGCGATCTGGAGGATGAAGTTCGATTTCACCTGGAGATGCAGATTGAGGACAACCTCAACGCCGGCATGGATCCAGCATGAGGCGCGGTACGCGGCGCTACGCAGCTTTGGGGGCCTGGAGCGTATGAAGGAAACGTACCGGGAACGAAGGACGTTCGCGCTGGTCGAGACGACGGCGCAGGACTTACGCTACGCGGTGCGGACTCTCCGAAAGAGTCCTGGATTCACGATAACCGCGGTAGCGGTGCTGGCGCTCGCGATTGGCGCCAATACTGCAATGTTCAGCGTCCTGAATGCCGTTCTGCTGCGGCCGCTTCCATATCGGTCGCCGGAACAGTTGGCGATGTTGTGGACCGAGGATCCGACCCAGAACTTTCGCGAGGGCAGATCGGCACTTTGGGATGTCGAACAGTGGCGCAGTCAGAGTCAGAGCTTCGCGGACATGGCCACCTTCGATGCCATGACCACGACGCTGACCGGAACAGACGGCGCGGAGCAGATCGTCGGCGCCAGCATCTCCCCCAACCTGCTTCCCCTCCTCGGTGTCCGGCCCGTCGCTGGGACGCAGCTTTTCGACCGAAGAAGCCGAGCAGCGGCAACGGCTGGTCCTGATCAGTCATCGCTTCTGGCAAGCGCGTTTCGGTGGCTCGCACGATGCGCTCGGCGCGACCCTCGTGCTCGATGGCTTTCCTTGCCGGATCATCGGCATCCTCCCTGCTGATTTCCAAATCGCGACGCTCGATGCGGACGTGTGGGAGCCGCACACGAGCCACCGGACCGTGCGCGGCCCGGAAACGTGGTTCGTCGTTGGACGGCTTCGACCGGCCGTGACGTTCGACCAGGCCCAGGCGGAGATGAGCGCAGTCGCCCGCCGCCTCAACGATCAATTGCCGGCGGCCGAAAGGAACCGGGGCATCAGCGTCGTCCCATTGAGTCTTTACATGGTCGGACCCCAATCGCGATTGGCATTGTGGATTCTCGGCGGCACCGTGTTTTGCGTGTTCCTCATCGCCGCTGCCAACGTCACAAGCCTCTCGTTGGCGCGCAGCGTCGCCCGCGCTCGCGAGATGGCCGTTCGCGCTGCGCTTGGAGCGAGTGCTGGACGGATCGTGCGACAACTGCTTACCGAAAGCGTCCTGCTCGCCGCCGTCTCGGGACTGATTGGCACACTGCTCGCCTTGGCAGGCATTCGCCTCATTCGCGCCTTCGGCCCAGGCAACTTGCCGCGTCTGAATGAAATGAGCCTCGATCTCCGCGTCCTCGGCTGGGCCCTGGCCATCTCCCTACTCGCGGGAATCCTGGTGGGACTGGCGCCCGCGATTGCGACGTTGCGCCGCGACTTGCGTCCCTCGGGCGAGGAGGGTGGCAGAAGTGTCTCGGGCGGAGCGGCCACCCGTCGAATCCGCCGCGCGCTCGTGGTGGCGGAGTTTGCGCTCGCGATCGTCCTGCTCGTCGGCGCCGGCCTGCTCGTCCGAAGCTGGTGGTACGTGAACAGCATTGATCCGGGATTCAGGCCTGAGCGGGTCCTTGGGATGGAGCTCTCCGCCCCGCCGGCCTTCAGCATCCCCGCCCAACGGACCGACCTTTACCACCGCGTGCTCGAAACAGATTCAGGCGGTTCCGGGTGTGGAGAACGCCGGCATCATCGGCGATCTGTTCATTGCTAACACCAGGGAACAGGTCGTCACTGTCGAACGGGACGACGGAACGGTGTCCGAGCGCCTGCAGTTCGTAGGAGACGAGGTCAGCGCGGATTTCTTCAAAGCCATCGGGACGCCGCTGCTCCGAGGCCGCTTCTTTTCGATCGGGGATGGGCCGGATGCTCCGCCGGTCGCGATCATCAACGAGGCAATGGCTCGGCGCTCGTGGCCGGGGCACGATCCAGTGGGCAAAAGGTTCAAGTTGGGCCCGCGGGATTCCGACCAGCCCCTGGTACACAGTCGTGGGCGTGGTGGGCGACATGCGGCGGCAGGGGCCGGAGCGCGAACCGTTCCCGCAGATGTTCGTGTCGCTCGCGCAGAGTCCTCCTCCGCGCAGCGTGGACCTTTTCATCCGAACCTCGTCGGACGACCCGCTGGCGATGGCCGGAGCACTTCGGGCGGCCGTGCGTCGCGTGGAGAAGAATGCGCCGATCTATGGAGTGGCGCCTTTGGAACAGCAGTTCGGAACCTACCTCGCGCAGCGTCGCTTTCAGACCTCGCTGCTGACCGGCTTCTCCCTCGTGGCGCTGCTGATGGCCGCTGTCGGGATCTACGGGCTGATCCAGTACTCCATCGCGACGCGCACGCAGGAGATCGGTATCCGCATGGCCGTCGGCGCGCAGGCCGGCGAGATCTTCCGCATGATCCTCGGTGAGGGACTGAAGCTGAGCCTGACTGGCATGGCGCTCGGGCTGGTGGGAGCATTGTGGCTGGGACGGGCCGGCTCAAGTCTCCTGTTCGGCGTGACCGCCACCGATCCAATGACCTTCCTTACCGTCTCGCTGTTGCTTATCGCGGTCGCCATCGCGGCCTGCTATTTTCCGGCGCGGCGCGCAATGAAGGTCGAGCCCATAGTGGCATTGCGGCAAGACTGACAGGACACGCGGCGAGAATGTGACCGAGAGTTTCCTGGTCAGTCCTCGTCATGCTGGGCGGCGAGGCGCGTGACGACGGAGAGGTCTTCGAGTGTGGTGACGTCGCCGGAGACGGCGTTGGATGTCACGATCTCGCGCAGAAGGCGGCGCATGATTTTGCCGCTGCGGGTTTTGGGCAGGGCGTCGGTGAAGCGGATCTGCTCGGGCTTGGCGAAGCTGCCGATTTCGTGGGCCACCCATTTGCGCAGGTCTTCGGCAAGCTCATGGTGGTTCCAGTTGCCCTTCTTCAGGGTGACGAAACAGGCCACGGCCTGGCCGGTGATTTCGTGAGGCTTGCCGACCACCGCGGCTTCGGCAACGGCGGGGTGCTTGCACCAGGGCCGATTCCAACTCCATGGTGCTGAGGCGGTGGCCGCTCACGTTCATGACGTCGTCGACGCGGCCGAGAATCCAGAAGTAGCCGTCCTCGTCGCGGCGGGCGGCGTCGCCGGTCATATAGACGCCTTCGATGCGCTCCCAATACTGCTGGCGGTAGCGATCGGGATCGCGCCACAGGGTGCGCGCCATGCTGGGCCAGGGACGCTTGATGATCAGGAAGCCCTCGTGGTCCGGCTCCACGGGTTTGCCCATGAGGTCGACGACTTCGGCGAGCACGCCGGGCATGGGCAGCGTGCCGGAACCGGGCTTGAGCGGCACCGCGCCCGGCATGGGGGCGATCATGATGGCACCGGTTTCGGTCTGCCACCAGGTATCGACGATGGGGCAGCGCTCTTTGCCGATGATTTGGTGATACCACTCCCAGGCAGCGGGATTGATGGGCTCGCCGACGGAACCGAGCAGGCGGAGGCTCGACAGGTCGTGGGCGTTGGGCCACTGGTCGCCCTGGCGGATGAAGGCGCGGATGGCGGTAGGGGAAGTATAGAAAATGTTGACGCGGTACTTTTCGATGAGGCGCCAGAAGCGGTCCGGTTGGGGGAAATCGGGCGCGCCTTCGTACATCATGCTGGTGGCGCCGGCGGAGAGCGGGCCGTAGACGATGTAGCTGTGGCCGGTGACCCAGCCGATATCGGCGGTGCACCAGAACGTGTCCTCATCGCGGAGGTCGAAGACCCACTGCATGGTCATATGGGCTTCGAGGAGATATCCGGCGGTGGTGTGGACGATGCCTTTGGGTTTGCCGGTGGTGCCGGAGGTGTAGAGCACGTAGAGAGGATGTTCGCTATCGAGCGGTTCAGCGGGGCAGTCCTCGCTGACGCCTTCATCGAGCTCGTGCCACCAGTGGTCGCGGCCTTCGCTGCATGGTGATGGAGCCCCCGGTGCGGCGATAAACGATGACGTCGCGGACGCTGGGGCAATCGGGGAGGGCTTCATCGACAGCATCCTTGAGGCGGACTTCCTTGCCGCGGCGCCAGGCGCCATCGGCGGTGATGACCACCTGGGCTTCGAGGTCCTGAATGCGGGCTTTCAGGGCTTCGGCGGAGAAGCCGCCGAAGACGACGCTGTGGATGATGCCGAGACGCGCGCAGGCCAGCAGGGCGATGGGGAGCTCGGGCACCATGCCCATGTAGATGATGGCGCGGTCGCCGGTTTTGAGGCCGCGGGCCTTGAGCACGTTGGCGAAGCGGCAGACGAGGCGGTGAAGCTCCTGGTAGGAGATCAGGCGCTGATCGCCGGGCTCGCCTTCCCAAAGGATCGCGACTTTGTTCTTGCGGTGGGTAGTGAGGTGGCGGTCGAGGCAGTTGTACGAGACGTTGGTCTTGCCGCCGGTGAACCAACTGGGCGAACGGGCGGATTCCATTCGAACACATGGGTGTACTTCTGGAACCAGAACAGCTCCCGGCCGGCCAGGTCTCCCCAGAATTCTTCGGGCTTCTCCGCGGCGCGCCGGTAAAGCGCGAGGTACTGCTCCATGCCCTGGACATGCGCGTGGGCGACGAAGTCGGGAGACGGCGGATAGACGGTCGACTGGGACATAGCCGTGATCTTATCAAATGAAAGGGACAGGGTCGGAATGGGCATGCCGGAGAGGCCCCTGCCGTACTCAGATCAGGTTGCCGGCGAGCGGGCCGACTTCGACCAGGTGGTTGCAGTAGGTCTGCTCCTGGGGCATGGCATAGTTCCCGCCCGTCAGATCCATCCCTTCCACGAAGAAATCGTTGGGTCTCGAGGCGCCGTCGATGTAGTTGCTGGCGGGCCACAGAAAGCTGTCCGTAAACCACTTCAGCTTGGGGGTATTGGTCAGTGCGGTGGTGCCGAACGAGACACCGGCCCCGCGAGTGACCTCGAGCAGCAGCTTTTCGGAATGGTTGGAGGGGTTCTCGAATTTCCGCGCGCGCGGAATCCGCTTTGCCATCTGGTCGAAGAGTTTGCCGGTATTGAAACCGGTCGTCACGCCGCTGTTGACGAAGAACATGTGCACGTCCGGCGCCACGATGAACCGCGCGCCGAAACTCTGGCCCACGACCGTCAGCCCCGGCGGATTCGTTCCCAATGTGCAGGCGCGCAGCTCGACAATGCGCACCTTCAATTTCTGAAGCTGGCGCATTTTGTCCACGAGTCGCGCCACGCTTCCCTTCGGGTGTCTCACGCCCGACAGGCCCAGGTTCGCGTTGGTGTAGGAATACTTGTCTTCGAACTTGTCCGGGTCCTCGCCCGAGTCCCGGAGCTTCAAGAGCGGCTCTAATACCTCGTAGGAGCATTTCATCTGAGATTTATCCGACATCGGCATCGCGAGGCCCCAGCCGAAGTCCTTGCGGTCGTGGAGACCGTGCACGACGACTACGAAATTGTCCACTGCGGGGGATGCGTTCCGCATGCCGATCATCGTGTCCAGCAACTTTTCGAAAGTGATTTTGGGGACGCGCACCGGCGACGGGAGATCGTAATTGAAGAACATCTTGGTGGACTTCTCGTGCGGGAACATCCGGTAATAGGATTCCATCGCGCCGAATTCCTGCTTGCCGTCGATGATCAGGTGGGCCGCAAAGGCCATGATGTCCTCCAGGTAGTCCTGTAGCATATCAGAGGCGGCGGACAATTCACGGAAAATTCAGGGACCGGCCGCTTTCAGTTCACGGTGAAGCTGACGGTGTAGGTTTTTCGGGTTGGGCTGCCGGCATCCTCGACCGTGACGGTCATCACGTAGATACCGGGCGCGAATGTCTGGAACGGCGGGAGGGGCAGGGACACCCGGCAGCCGGCCTGTCCCGGCGGATTCGCGCATGGCTGCATGGGCCGTTCGAATGTCTGGACGGGCTGGCCGCCGGAGGTTCTTGTGGCCGCGACAATCTTGTACTGCCTGGCTTCGAATTCGAGCGGAACGCTGATGGCTCCGATACCCCCGGGCCTAGTTTCCAGGGTAACGGGCTGGCCGGGTTCCGTCGAGAAGAATCTGCTGCCAGCCAACTGCGGGTTCGGGTCGCGCGTCATCTGGAATTGCCCGGTACGACCTTCGTCCGTAAATTCGACGATGACGTTGGTGCCAATTCCCTCGATGAGGCGGTAGAGCCACTGCTCGTACGGAAAAGGCTTGGTTTGGCTCCCAGATGGGTGCGACTCGATCTCGTCAGGCGGGCCGTAGATGATGTAGATCCGGCCGCGGTCGGTTTTCCAGCCGGGGATGCCGCCAGCGAAGTGCTGGTTGGCATAGGCGATGCGGCGGTAGTACTCCTCTTTGAATTCGTTCTCGCCCGTGGCGGGGGTCGGGTCGCGGCGCAGCCAGAACTGCTCGATGAAATGCTCGCGTTCTTCGCCGGTCTGGAGGCGGAGGAAGGCGGCGCGCTCTTCGCGGGTGATGATGTAGGCCACGTCTTCGTTGACCCACTTACGATACGGTGTCTCGGGCTGCTGTGGCGGGGCCTGGTATGCGGACAGGACCACGGCCAACGTTATCAGCAATAAGGATACGGCGAGGAACGGCGTCCAGGCGGTCCGTGGGGCCTCGGAGCGGTCGAGCAGGCGGCGAATCCGTTTCATGAGATGACCTCCGGTGGCCGCTACCGCGAACGCGCGGGCGGCGGAGCGATTGTGCTCCAGTTGAGCCAACGCGAGGGCGTACTCGCGCGCGTCGCCATGGAGCGCAACCACGCAATCATCGCAGCAGTTCTCGCGCTCGGCGCGGATCAGCCCGGAAACCCACCACGCGGCCGGATGGAAGAAGAGCAGGCTCTCGGCGACGGTTTGCAGCAGGTTCACGAGGTAATCGCGGCGGCGGATATGGGCGAGCTCGTGGACGAGAATGGCTTCCACCTGAGCGACCGGTAAGCCGGCCAGGAGCCCGACGGGGATCAGGATGGCCGGCCGCAGATAGCCGAGCACCACCGGCACGTCGGTAAGACAGGACTCGAGCAACTCCACCGGCCTGGAGACCCGCAAGCGGCCGGCGAGGCAGCCGAGGCGATGCTGCCACCCGTCCGGGACGCGGCACACCCCACGGCGGCGGAGACGCCGAACCCCGAGCCAGCCGGCCATGGCGCGGGCGTGGAAGATCAGTACGCCGGCCAGCCAGAAGGGCGCGAGCCAGGGCAACAGCTCGGATGCGGTGGCGCCAGGGGAGGGAATGGCGCCGGAGGCGGGTTGGCGGTCCGTTACGGGAACGAGCAGCCGCGGGGACGGGGCAGCAGCCTGGATCTCCTGTTGCGCCAGCAGCCGGGCGAACGTCAGCCCGAAGCTCGCGAGCATGACAGCCAGGGCGGAGCAGGCAAGCGCGTACCGCACGCGGGAAGAGCGCGCGAGGCCAAGCGCCGCGGCGAGCGCGAGGGCTACGACGACGCCCTCCCACAGAAAATGAAAGACGGTCCAGCCGAGGGCTTTCGCGGCCGGGGTGTCGACCAGGATTCGAATGAGCGTCATCGCATCCCCTTTTCGTATTCGTCGAGCAGCCTGCGCAACTCGGCGAGTTCCTTTTTGCCCGCCTTGCGGGCCGCGAGGGCGCCCAGCACGAGGTTTCGCGCGGACCCTTCGAAGGCGCGCTGCAGCAGGTCGCCCGCAAGCTGGCGCTGGGTCCACTCGCGCGGCCTGGCGGCTTCGTAAACGTGTGCCCGCTGTTTCTCATTGCGGAGGACCAGACCCTTGTCGGCCATGATCTGGAGCAGCTTGAGCACGGTGGTGTATTGGGTCGGCTTGCGGGCGGCGATCACCTCGTGAACGTCGCGCACGGTGCTGGGGCCGCGGCTCCAGAGCACGGTGAGGATTTCCAGCTCGGCGTCGGTGGGTCGGGGCGGTTTCTCCGGCATCTACGAACACCTTACTACGATGACCTTCGTAATGCAAGGCGGATTTGGAGTGAGCCGGAAAGGTGCGGCCGCTCTCCGTTTGCGGCCTGGGGCAGGCCCGCCGTCTGAGCTCCGTGATCCCAGGAGCGCGGCTAACGATGCTCCGAGGCGCGGGGCACGCGGTTCATCACGCGCATCCCGAAGCCGTGGTGAACGCGCTCAGGACTATAGAAGGCTCGGAAATCGCAAGCGGATGCGGGCTCACGCGGCGGCGCGGCTGATGCTTACGCGAGATGCTCGGGCGCGGTCAGAATTGAATCACCGCGCGGCCGAAGATCTCCCCGCGGCGCAGGCTCTCGAGGAGGGCAGGGGTCTCTTCCAGGGGATGGGCGTGGACGTGGGGACGAATCGTGCCGGCGCGGGCCAGCTCGAAAACGTGCTCCAGGTCCTGCCTGGCGCCGAGATAGCTGCCGCGCACAGTCACACCCTTGAGCACGGTGTCGAGCAGCGGCAACTCGTAGCGGGTGGCGGCGATTCCCACCAGCACCAGCGTGCCGCCGCGCTTCACGGCGCGGAATGCCTCCTGAATGGCGGACGGCGAGGGCGTCAGGACCAGGGCGGCATCGACGCCGCCCAGTTGCTTCTGGAGAGCGCGGCCGGCATTCTCCGCCGGGACGGCTGCTTCCGCGCCGGCCGCGCGGGCCATTTCCAGTTTTGCCTCGGAGACATCCACCACCGCGACGCGCGCGGCCCTTTCGCGCGCCAGTTGGAGCGCGAGGTGGCCGAGGCCGCCGTAGCCGAACAGGGCGACCGTCTGGCCGGCGGTCAGAGCCGCCTCGCGCAGAGCGCCGCAGGCGGTCCAACCGGCGCAGCACAGCGGCGCGGCCACAGCCGGCGGGAGATCGCGGGGCACCCGGACCAGCGCGGCGGCAGGAGCCACGATGTATGCGGCCAGAGCTCCATCGCGTGTGTAGCCGAAGTTCGTCTGCCGGGGGCAGAAGCGTTCGCGGCCGGAGAGGCACCATTCGCACGCGCCGCAGGTGGCGGCCAGAAAGGTGATGCCGGCGCGATCGCCGGGGGACCATCCGGTGACTCCGGGGCCGATGGTCTCGACAGTGCCGATGCCCTCGTGTCCCAACGTCAGGGGCGCCACGGGGAGTTTTTCCAGCCCGGCCACGAAGAGGTCGGAATGGCAGATGCCGCAGGCCTCGATGTGGACCAGCGCTTCACCGGGGCCGGGATCGCAGAGCTCGACCACTTCGACCCGCACGGGGCCGCGGGGCTCACGAAGAACTACGGCCCGGGCGCGCATGGCTCAGCGGACGAGATCCTGGAGGAAGTAGTTGAAACGCTTCTCCCGGCCGATGGTGGTGGTTTCGCCGTGACCCGGGATCACGACGGTATCGTCGGGCAGAGGCAGGAGCTTGTCGTAGATCGACTGCAGGATCTGGCGGCCATCGCCACCCGGCAGGTCGGTGCGGCCGATGCTCTCGCGGAACAGCGTGTCGCCGGCCACGACCTTGCCTTCGGAGGGAATCCACAGGCTGATGCTTCCCTGGGTATGTCCGGGCGTATGGAGGACGTGGAACGCGGCGGCGCCGATGACGAGGCGGTCACCCTCGACGGCGGGCACGTCGATATCGACGGCGGGCGGGGTGCGCATGCCGAGCCAGCCGGCCTGCACGTCCATCATGTTCTGCAGCTCGCGGTCGTTGGGATTCATGTAGACCGGGGCGCCGGTGGCAGTCTTGATTTTCTGCGCGCCGGCGATGTGGTCGATGTGGGCGTGCGTGATCACGATGGCCTTCACGGTGAGGCCGTGTTTGCGAACCACGTCGAGGATGCGCGCGGTTTCGTCACCGGGGTCGATGACGATGGCTTCGCGGCTCTGCTCGTCCCCGAAGACGGAGCAATTGCATTGGAGCATCCCCACCGGCAGGATCTCGTGAATCATATATGCCGATTGTATACTCACGTTATGGCTGATGCGCTGTTCGTGATCATGCGGTGGCTCCACTTCGCTTCGTTCGTGACGCTGATCGGCGGGATACTTTACAGCCGGCTGATCATGACGCCCGCTCTCGACACGCTCTCCCCGGATGCCGCCCAAGCGCTCGGCTCCAAGACGGCGGCGAGGTTCCGGCCGTTCGTGATTGCCGCCATGTGCGGGCTGGTCGTTTCGGGTACCTACAACCTGCTGACTAATCCCGGGCACAGCGTGAAGTATCACATGCTGCTGGGAGCGAAGCTGGTTCTGGTGCTGCATATTTTCGCCGTGGCTTTTCTAGTGACGCAGCGGGAGAACCCGCGGCGGACGCGGCAGATGACCGGCGTCATCATCTCGGGGCTGATCGTCCTGGCGATTGCGGCGTATCTGCGGCGCATTTTCTGAGGTGGAAAAAATGACCAAGGGTTACCAGGCGTTGCGCGAGGGCGCAGCGTGGCTCGATCTTTCGGCGCGCGGCCGGATTGTGGCGCGGGGCCGGGACCGGGCGCGCTTCCTGCACAACGTCACCAGCAACGAAGTGAAGAAGATGACGCCGGGATCGACGGCGTACGCGTTTCTGCTGACGCCGCAGGGGCGGATTCAGGCGGATCTGTACCTGATCTGTTTCGAGGACCATTTTCTGATCGACACCGAGCCGGAACTGCGGGAGAAGGTCCGGCTGCACATCCTGAAATACAAAGTGGCGGACCAGGTGGAGCTGGAGGACGTCACCGAGGCAACGTTTTCGCTGGGGGTGGAGGGCCCGGAGGCGGCGGCGCTCGCACTGCCGGCGGGGGATCACTTCACGGCGCCCTTCACCGTGACCGGACAGCCGGGGTTTCGCGTGTACGGCCCCGCGGAGAAAAGGGCGGAGCTGATCGCGGCGCTGGAAGCGGCGGGCGCGCGCGAAGCGTCGGCCGATGATGCCCGCGTGGTGCGCATCGAAAACGGAAAGCCGGCATACGGCGAAGATATCCGCGACACATCGCTGGTGCAGGAGACGCAGCAGATGCACGCGGTGAGCTTCACCAAGGGATGCTACATCGGCCAGGAGATCGTGGAGCGCGTCCGGGCGCGGGGACACGTGAACCGGAAGCTGGAACGGATCGAGCTGGAAGGCACGGAGCCGGTGGCGGCGGGAACGAAAGTGCAGGTGGATGGACAGGAGGCCGAGGTAACGTCATCGGTGTATTCGCCGCAGGCGGGGCGCGTGGTGGCGCTGGCCTACGTGCGCTCGGGGTGACATCTAGCCGGCACGCAGGCGTTCAAAGAGGTCCGGGGGAATTTTGAGATTGCCGCCGCAACCGGTGCCGAGTTTCACTTCCGGTTTCACGTCGCCGTGGAAATCGGATCCACCCGTTACCAACAGGCCGTAGTGCTCCGAAAGGCCAAGGTAGAGGCGGGTTTCGTCGGGGCCGTGGTCGCTGTGGTAGGCCTCGATGGCGTTCAGGCCGGCGGCGCACAGCTCGGGCATCAGCGCCGGCACGTCGCCATTGACGCGGGCGGGGTGGGCCAGGGAGGCGATGCCGCCGGCGCTGCGGATTTTCTGAATGCCTTCGGAGAGCTGCGGCTCGCGGCGAAAGACGTAGGCTTTGGCGGACTCATCGAGGTACTCGTCAAACGCCTGCCGGTAATTCGCGACGTAGCCCTTCTCCACCATGATTTGAGCGAAGTGCGGGCGGCCGGTCATGCCGCGGCCGCGGGCTTCCGCCTCTTCGACGCTGATGTCGAAACCAAACTCGCGCAGGCGGGCGGCCAGCCGGATATTGCGCTCGCGGCGGGATTCCTGCATTTCAACCAGCCACTCGCGGAAGCCTTCCAGACGTCGCGGCGAGAGGAAATAGCCCAGGAGGTGAACCGAACGGCCCTGGAGCTTGGTGGAAAGCTCAATGCCGCACACGAGCTCGATGCCGCTGCGGTGAGCGGACGGCAAGGCCTGATCGTAGCCGGAGAAGGTGTCGTGATCCGTGATTCCGAGGACATCCACGCCGGCCGATACAGCTTCGGCAATCAACCGCGCAGGAGAAAGACTACCGTCGGATTCGTTGGTATGCGAGTGAAGATCAATCAAGCGGAAAATGAGACCCGGCGCTAAAAGTGCGGCTTAACGCACAAGGATCTACCTAGTGTAGCAGGCGGCGAAGGATCCCGCCGCCCTGCCTATATAAATCGGTATGAGAACGGCGTTAGCGAAGCCGGTACGTGATTTCCGCGCGTTCTTCGCGGAGCCTTTCCAGGTTGAGATCCTCTGCCATCGAAAGATCGAGGACCCGAACCCGCTGGCCTTCGCGCAGCTCCTGGAGGCGAACTTCGCGGCCGTTGGAAAATCGCACGGCGTCGCGATAGCTGTTCACGGCGGCGGAGATCTGTGTGAAGGTGACGGCTTCCACGGGTCCCACGCCGATTTCATGTTGCAGCCTCGCCGGGATGTCCTGTAGTTCGAGCCTGGCGCCCGGCGGAATGCAGACGGCCGGCACCGGCTCGGTCTTTGGCGGATTGAAGAACTCCTTCACCGCGCACCAGAGGCCGCGGCGCACTGGCGCGGGCGGGTCGGCAATCCGCTTGAGATCAGAGGGTGCAGCGAGCCCGAGCGATCCCGTAGGGAAGCGGTGGGCAACCAACTCCTCTCCTTCCTGGGCCAACCGGTTAGGTACGGCCATTAACGAGTAATCACACATGTTTCTAAATCCTCCTTAACATCGATTCCGGCGTGACGGAATTCGACAAATCCGAGTGTGTTTTTTCTTGGCGATCCCCCTCTTCGTGGAGGCTGGGTTCGGTAACCGGCGCGTGCCGTTTGACGAGGCGGCGTGAATGCGCGACTTCGCGTAGGCCGCAATCCCCGTGCCGGGAGATTGGGCCACCCCAAAGCCGCATCCCACGCCGCCGGCGGTTTCATCCGTCCCCCCTATTTTGAGTTTCGGTTTGCCCTCTGGAAATAACAAGAAGGAAGAACACGTCGAAGTTCTATTGAGAACCTTCCTTTCGTGCGGAGACGCACATTGTAAATCCGATGGCGAAGAGCGGCACACGAGGAGGAGGAAGCGGGCATGGCGAGCCTGGGGGGCGCGGCGGCTTTCAGAGAGGCCTCCGGCTGGTAAGATGTTTCAGTGGATCCCGACCAGAGCTTAGCCCAGGCAGCGGCGCCGGCCCCGGAGCAACACCCGGCTTGGCGGCGCGTCCAACTGGCGCGACATCCCAAACGGCCCCATTCCCTGGATTACATTCAGCACCTGGTGACCGATTTCCAGGAGATCCACGGGGACCGCGGTTTCGGCGACGACCCGGCGATCGTTGCCGGGCTCGCCCGGTTCGAAGGCTCACCGGTCATGTTCATCGGGGAGCAGAAGGGGCGCGACACCAAACAGAAGCTGTACCGGAATTTCGGAATGCCGAAGCCGGAAGGCTATCGCAAGGCATTACGCGCCATGCAGATTGCCGCCAAGTTCGGGCGGCCGATCGTGACCCTGCTGGACACGCCGGGAGCCTATCCGGGAATCGACGCGGAAGAGCGCGGGCAGGCGGAAGCCATCGCGCGCAATCTTCGCGAAATGGCCCGGCTGGCGGTGCCGGTGGTGGTGGTGTGCATCGGCGAGGGCGGCAGCGGAGGCGCGCTGGCGTTGGGAGTGGGGAACACCGTGTCTGATGCTGGAGAATGCCGTGTACAGCGTGATTTCGCCGGAAAGCTGCGCCGCTATCATTTATCGCGACTCTGGGAAGGCGGAACAGGCGGCGGCCGCGTTGCGGCTCACGGCGCAGGATCTCGAGTCGCTGGGGCTGATCGACGAAATCGTTCCCGAGCCGGGTGGCGGGGCGCACGAGGATCCCGCCGCGGCGGCGGAACTGCTCCGCGGGTACTTGCGGCGGAGGTTGAACGAACTGGCCACCTATACGGGCGACCAACTGGTGCAACACCGCTACGTGAAGTTTCGCCACATGGGGAATTTCTTCGCCTGAGGAAACTGGCAGGCCATGGCTCGCTGCTTGCGGTGCTCATCGGATGTGGGGTCCGCACAGCAGTTCTGTGGAAACTGCGGGGCTCCGGTAACATCATCGGACATCGGAACGGTGGCGATGCCGGCGCCCGCCCTCAGCAGCACCGTCGCGGCGGATGAAGGGCGGCTGGCGCCCGGCATGGTGCTGGCGCAGCGCTATCGCATTTCCGGCAAGCTGGGCGAAGGCGGGATGGGGGAGGTGTACAAAGCCGGCGACCTGCTGCTGGGGCAGACCGTGGCGCTGAAGCTCCTGCCGCCGGAGTTGGCCATGCGCGCCGGCGCGGTGGAGCGCTTCCGCAACGAAGTGCGCATGGCGCGCCAGATCACGCATCCCAACGTGTGCCGGGTGCACGACATTGGCGAAGCGGAATCGCAACTCTTCCTCACCATGGAATACGTGGATGGCGAGGACCTGGCGGCGCTGCTGCGGCGCATCGGCCACCTGCCCGCCGACAAGGCCGCGGAGATTGCGCGGGAGATCTGCGCGGGGCTGGCGGCGGCGCACGAAAAGGGAGTCCTGCACCGCGACCTGAAGCCGTCGAACGTGATGATCGACGGTCGCGGGCAGGTGCGAATCACGGATTTCGGCCTGGCGAGCGTGGCGGGAACGGTGACCGCGGCGGAGATTCGCAGCGGCACTCCGGCGTACATGGCACCGGAGCAACTGGCGGGTCGAGAGGTCACGCAGCGCAGCGACATCTACGCACTGGGCCTGGTGCTGTTCGAGATATTCACGGGCAGGCGGCCGTTCGAGGCGCACAACGCGGTGGAATTGCGGGACCGGCAGCAGTCGGGGCCGCCGAGCCTGACCAGCTTCGTGGACGTGGATCCGGCCGTCGACCGCGTGGTGGCGCGGTGTCTCCATCCCGATCCGGCGCACCGACCGGCCAGCGCGGTGGCGGTGGCGGCCGCGCTGCCGGGAGGAGATCCGCTGGCGGCAGCGCTGGCGGCGGGCGAGACTCCGTCGCCCGAGCTGGTGGCGGCGGCGGGCGTGTCGGAGGGCATGCAGCCGCGGCGCGCGCTGGCGGCGCTCGCCGCGGTGGCCACCGGACTGATGGTGACAGCCTGGATGGCCGGGAATGTCACGCTGTTGGCGCGCGTGCATTCCGTGATTCCGCCGGACGCGCTAGCGCAGAAGGCGCGCGAGCTGCTCGCGTCGTTCGGTTATAGCGAACGGCCGGTTTCGCAGGCCTGGGGCATCGACCACAATGCGTTCCTGCTTCGCTTCGCCGGCCGCCTGGATGCGGCCACGGCACGGCGGCTCATCCCCTCCATGCGGCCGCCGCCGGTATTTTTCTGGTACCGCACATATCCGCAGCGCCTGATTCCGGACAACGGCGATGTGGCGCTCAACGAGGACAATCCGCCGCGGCTGAAGGCGGGCGCGATCGGGATCGACCTGGACCCGCAGGGGCGGCTCGACTGGCTGATCGTGGTTCCGGAGGAGCGCGAACAGCGGCGGCAGGCTACGGCAGAATTCGATTGGAAGCGGCTGTTCGACGCGGCGGGGCTGGACATGACGAAGTTCGAGAGCGCGGCGCCGGTGTGGACGCCGAGCACACCCTTTGACCTGCGGGCGGCCTGGCTGGAGCGCGGCGCCGCGGATCCGATTCGCGTGGAAGGAGCGGTGTGGCAGGGACGGCCGGTCTACTTCTGGTCGTGCCAGAAATCGCTCGACCCGATTTCGCAGACGTCCACGGGTGGGGTGAATGTGTTCGTGGCGTTTCTGGGCGTCTTGCTGGTTTGCGCGGGAGCATTTGCGTGGCGCAACCGGCAACTGGGACGCGCGGACGTGAAGGGCGCCGTGCGGACGGCGGCCACGGTGGGAATCAGCGCCATGGCGGCGCGGCTGTTCGCGTACAGCCACGCCTTGGATTCGAACGAATACGACGCCTTCATGATCTCGCTCGGTGTCTCCGCGGGAACGGCATTGCTGGTGGCGGCAATTTATCTGGCGGTGGAACCGTATGTACGTCGCTACTGGCCGGACGTTCTGATCTCGTGGGTGCGGCTGGTAAGCGGCAGGGTGCGAGACCCTATGGTCGGCCGGCACGTGCTGATCGGGTTCGCCATCCAGGCGTGGTGCGACGTGGCGGCGTTGCTGCCGTTGGTGAGGCACCCGTTTTCCACCGAGCACTACAGCCTGCAATGGCTTTCGAGCACGCCCAGAGCCATCGCCCAACTGCTGTATTCGTACGGCGCGGCGGTGCAGCCCGCGTTTTACCTGCTGCTGGCGACGCTGCTGGTTTTCATATTGGTGCGCAATCGCTACGTGGCGGCGGCGATCAGCGGGCTGCTGTTCACGGCGCTCTTTTCGGCTGTCGCGATCGATCCGGTGGTGACTGCCACGGTCGTGGCCCTGGGCATTTCGGCAATGCTGTTTGTGCTGTTGCGTTGGGGTTTTCTGCCGGTGGTGGCAATGTTCTTCTGGTTGCAGGTGAGCCATTCCCTGATCTGGACGCTGGACACGCAGGCGTGGTATTTCGGATATTCCCTGCTGGCGATGGCGGTGCTGCTGGGCCTGGCCCTGCTGGCATTCCGCTTCGCGCTAGCTGGACAATCGATTTGGAAGGAAGTGTCATGAACCAACTTCACAGAGCTGTGTTGTTCGGGATTTTGGCAGGGCTGCCCGCCGCGGCGGCCGTGCACGCCTGGGAAAAACAGGAGCTCACGTTCACCGCGTCGCGGTCGTACGCCAACCCGTACACGGAGGTCACCGTCTGGGTGGACCTCAGCGGGCCGCATTTCAACAAGCGGGTGTATGGCTTCTGGGACGGCGGGCAGACCTTCCGGGTGCGGCTAGTGGCCACCGAGCCGGGCGGCTGGAAATGGCGAAGCGGGTCGAATCCGGCGGATCCGGGGCTGGCGGGGAAGAGCGGGTCGTTCACGGCGGTGGCCTGGTCGGCGGAGGAGAAGCAGCAGAACCCGCTGCGCCGCGGGCTTCCTGCGCGCCACGCCCAACAACCATGCGCTGGAACAAGCCGACGGAACCCCGTTCCTGGTGATTGGGGACACGTGGTATTCGGTGGGCACCAACCGGTTCAAGTGGTACGACGATGACCGCGAGCGCCCCATCGGCCCGGAGGCCGGCTTCAAAGATTACGTCCGCTACCGCAAGCAGCAAGGTTACAACTGGGTGAACGTGATCGCGGCGTTTCCCAACTGGATGACCGACGGCAAGCCGTGGCACGTGGTGATGAACGACCCGGAGCGGACCACGGTGCGCTCGGCATGGCTGGAATTCGGCACAGGCAGCGCCAAGAACATGGACAACGAGGGCGGCCGCCCGTTCGTGTTTCCGGGGAAGGTGCCGGGGTACGAGCAGATGTTCCCGGACGTGGACCGGGTGAATCCGGAATATTTCCGCTATGTGGACCGGAAGATCGACTATCTGAACGACAACGGGTTCGTTCCATTCATCGAAGTATCGCGGCGGGATGCCAGCCTGCTGTGGAAGAAATACTACGGCTGGCCGGAATCGTACGCGCGCTTCATCCAATACATCTGGTCGCGGTACCAGGCCAATAATACGGTGCTCAGCCCGATTCACCTGGACATCATCAGCGAGTCGGTAAGCCCGGAGGATTACATCAGAGCCATCCAGTACGTGTTCGAGAAATACGGGCCGCCGCCGTTCGGAACGCTGCTCTCCGCCAACGCCAACCCGTCCACGCTGGAGAACTGGGGCGAGGATTCGTGGGTGACGCTGCACCAGACCGGCAACATGCGGGAACACAACAACTACTGGTACCTGACACAGATCTTTGACGCGCCGCACCCGCACCCGGCGCTGAACGGCGAACCTTATTATTCGGGGTACACGGACGCGAGATCGCTGGGCGGTGGCAGGGGCTACCAGTTCGGCGCACCGGGAGGCACGGAACAGGACGACCAGTTCGTGCGTTCGGCGATGTACGGCAGTTTTCTCTCGGGGGGCTTCGCGGGACATGTGTACGGCGCGGAAGGCATCTGGGGCGCCGACATCGAACCCGTGGCGCCGATCAAGATGTGGGATGCGTTCCAGTGGCGCTCGGGGAGCCAGATGCAGTATCTGCGAGGTGTTCGCGATGTCGATCGGGAAGCGGTACCAGGAACTGGCGCCCGATCGCGGACCTTGTATCGCCTGACAAGGACCGCAACCTCCGGTCGTATGAAGGCTGGGCGTACTGCGCGCGCACGCCGGACCGTAGTATCTTCCTGGCCTACTTCGAGAAGGGCTGCCCGCGCAGCCAGATTCGCGGGGCGCGGATGCGGGCCACCTACCAGGCGCAGTGGTTCGATCCGCGGAACCGGACGTGGCAGGACGCCGGGAGTGGGACGCTCCGCTCGAACCAGATCGGGATTATCAATGTGCCGGAGTTCCCCTCGGACAACGACTGGGGCCTGAAACTGACGGTGCAATGACGCCGCCACCGGCTTCCGCCTTGGGCGCTGGCGGTTTGCCCTGCGCCAGCACCGATTTGCCGTTAATCCCCGGCGATGCAGGCCGTCCCTAAAGAGGGTTCCCCGGGGAAAGGGGACCCCGGGTGTAAAATAATAAGTGAACTCCCGGGTCCGAAACGGCGTCTATTAAAGATGGCAGCGAAAAGGGGAGATTTGCGTCGTGAAACGTAAGTGGAAGATCATCATAACTCTTGCGGCGGTACTGATCGCGATCATCGGCGTTTGGGCCAGCACGGTTTACAGTAAACGGGGCATCGTAACGGTGCAGACCGGCAAGGTTGTGCGCGCGGACCTGACCAGCATCGTCACCGCATCGGGTGAGATCAAGCCTCGCAACTACATCAACATCGGCGCCAACGGCATGGGCGACATCACGGAGTTGCTCGTCAAGGAAGGTGACCATGTCCGTAGAGGACAACTCCTGGCGAAGATCAGGAAACGCAGCCGGAAGCCGACGTGAAGGCCCAGGGAGCGAACATCGCTTCGGCGGAGGCTGATTCAGCCGCGGCGGAGGCCGGGCTGAAGGCGGCCGACGAGAACCTGGGACGATGCAGGCGGGGATCGACCGCGACAAAGCCGACTTGGCGCGCATGAAGGCCGACCTGGACCGGGCCGAATCGCTCTACAAAGAGAAGCTGATGGCGAAGCAGGAATTCGACCAGAGGAAGTTCACCTACGAGGCGCAGCAATCGGCGGTGAAGCGAGTCCGAGGCACGGCTGACCCAGGCGAGAGCCCAGCGCGAGCAGACGGCGGCCCAACTGCACATCCGCCCAGCGGCGCGTGACGCAGATGCGGGCGGGGTTGGTGCGCGTCGCGGATCTGCTCCACAAGCACAGCTCCTACGCTCCTCTCGACGGGGTTGTGACCAATCTTCCCGTGCGGGTCGGCGAGTCGGTGGTTCCCGGCTTGCAGAACCAGACCGGCACTCTGATCATGACCATCGCCGACATGTCTCTCATCACGGCGGAAGTGAAAGTGGATGAGACGGATATCGTGAATGTCAAGCTGAGCCAGCCGGCCGAGGTTTCGATTGACGCCATCCCTAACAAGACGTTCAAGGGGCATGTGTCGGAGATCGGCAACACGGCCATTCTGCGGTCGACCGGACTGGCCGCTAGCCAGAGCGCGATCTCGAGCCAGGAAGCCAAGGACTTCAAAGTGGTGGTGGCGCTCGATAATCCACCCCCCGAGGTCCGTCCCGGACTTTCTTGCACCGCAAAGATAACCACGGCCACCCGTCAGAACGTCCTTATCTATACCGATCCAGGCGCTGACGGTTCGCCAGAGAGGCGACCTGGAGGTCAAGCCGGCGGGTAAATCGGGTTCGGCGCAAGCCGCCACCAAGATTGATCCGGCGGCAGAAAAGGCTAAGAAAGAAGAACTTACCGGCGTTTTTGTGGTCGAGAGCGGGAAGGCAGTCTTCCGCAAGGTGGATACCGGGATTACCGGTGCGACGGACATCGAGGTCACCAACGGTCTCAAGGACGGCGATCAGATCATTACCGGGACATACCAGGTGATCCGGACCATCAAGAATCAAACCGAGGTCAAGGTAGATAACCGGACCCCGGCGCAGCAAAAAACCTAATCTGGCGGAAATACTCAGAAACGAGAACCAAGCACGATGGCAGCGGTTGCAGAAAAGGAAATCACTCAGCGCGGCGAACAGCTCCGGCGGGATGGGATCGTCATCCGCACTTACGATCTATGGAAGACCTACGTGATGGGCGACCAGGAGATCCATGCCGTTTCGGGCGTGGATATCGAGATCAAGCGCGGCGAGTACGTGGCGATCATGGGACCGTCGGGGTCCGGCAAATCGACGCTGATGAACCTGATCGGGTGCCTGGATACGCCGACCAGGGGCCAGTATTACATTAACGGCAACCTGGTCAGCGAGATGAGCGACGACGAGCTGGCGCGGATCCGCAACAAAGAGATCGGGTTCGTGTTCCAGACGTTCAACCTGCTGCCGCGCGCGACTTCGCTGCACAACGTGGAGCTGCCGTTGATCTATTCCGGGATGCCATCGGACAAGCGCATCGAGATGGCCAAGGCGGCCATGCGGGCGGTCGATCTGGAAGCTCGCATGTACCACAAGCCTAACGAGTTATCGGGCGGCCAGCGGCAGCGCGTGGCGGTTGCGCGAGCGCTGGTGAACAACCCCTCGATTCTGCTGGCGGACGAGCCTACCGGCAACCTGGACACCGCCACCGGCAACGAAATCATGGGGTTGTTCGAGCGCTTGTACCAGCAGGGCAACACGATCGTGCTGGTGACTCACGAGCACGACATCGCCTTGCACGCCCACCGGATCATTCACATCCGTGACGGCAAGGTGGAAAAGGACGAGCAGATCAAGTAGGGTAGGCCTCCCGGCCTGCCCTAATTCACCACCTTCGCCGTAAGGACCAGGAAGAGGGCTTGGTCTTTGTTCAACCCAAAGCGCCCCACCACCACCTTTTGACCCTCTTTCATATCGACATCTGTGTCGATACCTAAGGGCTGCGGCACGCGGCTATTGGTGTGAAGGCTATCGATCCGGATGGTGTTGTTGTCACCTCCCATGCTCACGGAGCGGATATGGACGGTGGTCTGGACAGGTTCAGTGGTCCCACTCACCATGGACGCGCCAAGGCTGGTCACATTCACCTCGCGGCCGGTCCGGGCGCGCGTGCTCAGCACATCCATGAGACGGTAGCCCTTAAAGGGAAAGGTGTTCTTGAGCTGTGTGACGACGCTGTCGAGGTCCTTCGGCAGCGCGGTCCCCTGGGCGGTGTCAGCCTCGCTGCCAATGATGAAATAGAAGGTGAGGTCGATATTTTTTGGCGCTGCGGCCGGGACATCCAGCCGCGTGATGGCCTCTTCTATGGCAGGCATATTCTGAGCCGACGCGGTCACCGATATCGCATGCAGCTCGGCGTTTGGCACCGCCGAGCCGAACACACGCAACAAGGGCTCAACGGCTCGCGGATCGGCATACTTCAGAATGAACAGCTTCTGCACATTGGGCGGGTTCTCCGGCTTCTTCTCCTGCGCGGCGAGCGGCACGACAGCCAGAATCGCCACCAACAAGATTCGTTTCATCGTCATTCTCCTCTGGTTTCCGTAATCCAATAGATCACTACATTCGGGTCGTCCGTCACGAGCTTGACCACCAGCGGCTTGACCGGTTCCATTGCCGGCTTGAGCTGCGGCAAGCGTGGCTGCGCGCGACGCGAGACATGCGGAACCGGCGCGGGCCGCGGCGCTTTCGGCGCCGGCACGGGAACCCCGGCGGGCGGACTCACTCGCGCGATTTCGGGTGGCGGTACCTCCCGGCGCGGCGGCCGCATCCACACAGCCATCAACACGGCCAACGCGGCCGCAGCCAATCCCAAGGCCCAGCCCCCCGACCACCATGGCCGCCGGTCGCGGCCCAACTCCGACAGAACCCGCGCCCGGACCGCCGCAAAGTGCGCCGTCGCGGGCTCCTCCGCGTGGGCATCCCTGAGAACCTGCAGTCCTTCCGTCAACCCGCTCAGAAACATCTGACAGCCGGCGCAATCCTGCAAATGGCGCTCGACCTCCGCCTTTTCCGCCGGAACGAGGTCGCCACCGGCGTACAGTGCCAGCCGTTCTTCCCATTCCCTGCAATTCATGACCGCCTCCGGAAATAGCGCTCAACGAACTCCTTGACCTTGACTCGCGCCTTGGCCACCTGGGAACGGACGGTTGCCTCCGTCGACCCCAGGACGCTTGCCACTTCCGCCGTGGAAAGCCCCTCGAGGTCGCGGAGGACCAAGGCTGTCCGTTCCTTCTCCGGCAGCATCCGCAGGCTGAACGCGAGCGCGCGCCGCCGTTCGGTTTCCGCCGACCGCTGGTGCGGATCGGCCTCACCGGAGACCACGTCGCCAGCATCGTCCACGGGGACTGTGGAGGGCCGGCGCCGCCGCAGGTCGTGGCTGGCATTCACCGTGACGCGGTAGAGCCAGGCCGGAATCGCTGGGGTCTCGAGTTTCCCCAGGTTCCGGTACAACTTCAGGAAGACCTCCTGCGAGACGTCCTGGGCATCTTCTATCCGGCCCAGGAGGCGGAGCGCGGTGACGAGCACCAGCCGCTCATACTGCCGCATGAGCTGATCGAACGTTGCGAACTCATGGGGCAGGTTTCGTCCCGGCCCGGCTTCGTCGGTATTCACTGCCCTAGGGACCGCCAGAACACTCATGCCTTCCATTTGTGTGTTTCGGGGCAAGCCAGGAGGCCTACCCTACCAATAGAACTGATCGGGGCGGGAAAACGTGTATGCGATTTTTGGTACGCTGGGCCTTCCCGCTATGCCCGATGCCCTCAACCCGTGCCCTGAGGAGTTCCTGGCACTGGGCCGCGCTGCCCTCGAGCGTGTGGCCGCATACTTTGACTCGCTGGCCACCAGGCCCGTGCTGGAGCCCACCACCTCGGCGGCTCTGCGGGCGCAGCTCGAAGAACCGCTTCCGCAGGCCGGCGCCGGCTTCGACGAGCTCATGCAGACGCTGGAGGACGTGGTGGTCCGGTACAGCCGCCACAGCGCGCATCCGCGGTTCTTCGGGTACGTGTCGTCGCCGGGCACGCCCATCACCGCGCTGGGCGCGCTGATGGCGGCGGCCTGGAACGTGAATGTGACCTGCTGGCGCTCAGCGCCATCCGCGACCGAGATGGAGCATGTCACGCTGAACTGGCTGAAAGAACTGCTGGGGTATCCGGCGGAAGCGGGCGGGCTGTTTACCAGCGGCGGGTCCATGGCCAACTTCGCAGCCCTAGCCGCTGCGCGCTCGGCAAAGGCGCCGGGGAATGTAGTTCGCGACGGCATCGCGGGCCGGTCCATGTGCGTGTACGTTTCCGGAGAGGGGCATTTCTCGATTCGCAAGGCCGCCGGCATGCTGGGGGTGGGAGAAGCCAACGTGCGCGAGGTGCGGACGGACCAGCACCTGCGGATCGACCTTGCCGAACTCGAGCGCCTGATCGAAGAGGACCGGGCGGCCGGCCGGCTTCCGTTTTGCGTGGTAGGCAATGCCGGCACCACGGCGACGGGCGCTTTCGATCCGATCGATGCCCTGGCGGATCGGGCCGCGACGCACAACCTGTGGCTGCATGTGGACGCCGCGTACGGCGGCTTCGCGGCGCTGGCACCATCGGCACGGGCGTTGTTCGGAGGCATCGCCCGGGCGGACTCGGTGACGCTCGACCCGCACAAGTGGCTCTATCTGCCGATGGGATGCGGCTCGGTGCTGTACAAGGATCCCGCCTGGGCGCGGGCCGCGTTCAGCCACGATTCCGAATATACCCGCCGCATCGGGCTGGAACGCGACGAGGCGTTTGCGTTTTGGGATTACGGCCCGGAACTGTCGCGGCCGTTCCGCGCGCTGGATCTGTGGCTGCTGCTGAAATTCGCAGGGGCGCGGCGGCTCGGAGAAGCCATCGAGCAGAATATGGCCTGCGCGCGGTATTTCGGTGAGCTGGTGGAGGCCGCGGAAGACTTCGAGATGCTGGCGCCGGTGGGGCTTTCGATCTTCTGCTTTCGATACGCGCCGCGCGGGTTCACTGGCGATCTGAACGCATTGAACGAGCGGCTGCTGGTCGAGTTGCAGCGCGCCGGAGGGAGTTATCTCTCGAATGCGAAGATCGGCGGCAGGTTCGCGCTGCGGGGGTGCGTGCTGAACTATCGGACCACGCTGCGGGATATGGAGATTCTGCTCGAGGACTGCCGGCGGGCAGGGCAGGAGGCCTACCCTACACGTCCAGGTTCTTCACATCCAGCGCATTCTCTTCGATGAACTTGCGGCGGCTCTCGACGTCCTCGCCCATCAGCGTGGAGAAGATCTCTTCGCTTTCCACCGCATCCTCGAGCCGCACACTCAGCAGCGTGCGCTTCTCGGGATTCATGGTGGTTTCGGCCAACTGCTCGGCGTTCATTTCGCCCAGCCCCTTGTAGCGTTGCACCGAAGCGTCCTTCTTGCCCTCGTTCTTGACGTAATTCAGCAGGTCGATCCAGGTCGGCTGCGACTGGCGGTGCTCGTTCTTTACCACCGTGAAGGGTGGCTCGTTATAGCGGGCGATGGTCCGCGCCAGTACGCGGAACCGGCGATACTCCGGCTGCGACGCCAGCCCTATCCCGATGCTGCGCTCGGCGTGCGTGGAATCGCGGAAGGTGACGGTGTACGACGAGTGTTCCTCGTCCTGGCGCAACTCCGGGTTCAGACCGAGATTGGTCAGCGCATCGAACACCGGCTTCAGGTTGGCCTCGTCCTGGAACTCGGCCTTATTGTCCAGCCGCAACTCCGTGTTCGCCAGCACCTCCACCACGCGCGGGTCGCGCAGGCGCCGCTCCACCTTGTGGAACATCTGCTCGTATTCGTCCAGGCTGAGCAGGAAGCTGCGCAGCTCGGTGCCTTCCAGGACCGCCTTCGAGCCCGAGCCATTGGTCTGCGCGACAATTTCCACGTGCAGGTTTTCGGTGGCTCGCCGCATGATCTCCTTGGTGAATTCCTTTTCGTCCTTGATGTACTTCTCGTTCTTTCCCTTCTTGATGCGATACAAGGGCGGCTGGGCGATGAAGACATGACTCTTTTGGATCAGCTCGTGCATGTGGCGGAAGAAGAATGTGAGCAGCAAAGTGCGGATGTGAGAGCCGTCCACATCGGCATCGGTCATGATAATGATCTTGCCGTAGCGCAGCTTGGCGGCGTCGAAATCGTCCTTGCCGATGCCCGTGCCGAGGGCCGTGATCATCGCGCGGATCTCCTCGTGGCTGAGCATCTTGTCGTAGCGCGCCTTCTCGACGTTGAGGATCTTGCCTTTCAGCGGCAGAATCGCCTGGAAGCGGCGGTCACGCCCCTGCTTGGCGGTGCCGCCGGCCGATTCGCCCTCCACCAGGAACAGCTCGCAGCGCTCGGGATCGCGCTCCTGGCAGTCGGCCAGTTTGTGCGGCATTCCGCCCGATTCCAGGGCTCCTTTGCGCCGCGTCAGGTCGCGGGCTTTGCGGGCCGCTTCGCGCGCGCGAGAGGCTTCGATGGCCTTGCCCACAATCTTGCGGCCCACGGTGGAGTTCTTGTCGAAGTACTCGCCCAGCTTCTCGTTCACAAACTGCGCCATGTAGCCCGCGATATCGCTGTTCAGCTTGCCTTTGGTCTGGCCTTCAAACTGAGGTTGCGGCACTTTGACGCTCACCACCGCGGTCAGGCCTTCGCGGACATCATCGCCGGTGAGATTTTCTTTTACGTCTTTGAAGAGGCCCTGTGCCTGGCCGAAGGCGTTGATGGTGCGGGTGAGCGCAGTCTTGAACCCGGTCAGGTGCGTGCCGCCATCCACGGTGTTGATGTTGTTGGCGAAGCTGAATACATTTTCGGAGTAGCCGTCGTTGTATTGAAGCGCCACCTCCATGGTGAGCACGCCGCCGTTGGGGAGCTGGCGATCGGCCTCGAAGTGAATGGGCCTGTCGTGCAATACCTGTTTGCCGCGGTTGAGGTGCCGGATGAATTCTGCGATGCCGCCGGTGTACAGGAATTCCGTTTGCTTTTCCGGATCGACGCGTTCATCCGTGAGCGTGATCTTTAGGCCTTTGTTCAAGAACGCCAGCTCGCGGAGGCGCTGGGCCAGCGTGTCGTAGTTGAACGTAGTGACTTCCATGATGGAAGCATCCGGCTTGAAGGTGACGCGAGTTCCGGTCTTGCGCCCGGCACGGCCGGCTTTGGCCAGCGGGCCCTTGGGAACACCGAACGCGTACTCCTGCTGCCATGTGTAACTGGGTCCGCTGTCACCCTCGGGACGCCAGATCTCGAGCTCGAGACGCTCGGAAAGGGCGTTGACGCAGCTCACACCCACGCCATGCAATCCGCCCGATACCTTATAGCTCTTGGAATCGAACTTGCCGCCGGCGTGGAGCTTGGTCATGACGACCTGCGCGGCCGACACACCTTCATCGTCGTGCATATCGACGGGAATCCCGCGGCCGTTGTCGACGACGGTCACCGAGTCATCATCATGAATGGTAACGCTGACTTCCGTGGCATATCCTGCCAGAGCCTCATCCACGGAATTGTCGACGACTTCATACACCAGGTGGTGCAATCCCATCTCGCCCGTGGATCCTATGTACATGGCGGGCCGCAAACGCACCGCTTCCAAGCCTTCCAACACCTTGATACTGGTGGCGTCGTAAACATCCCCACCCGGATTCACATCGTTTCCCATTGGTCAGTTCTCAATCTCAAAGACCCGCAGATTTGCACAGGGCACAAGGGTGCCAGGTGCGATCATCCGGGGCGTGTCAAATCCTCATCGGCATGACGACATACCGATACTGGTCCGAAATATCTTCTCCCGCGGGACGCATTTCACCCGCGCTCTTCTGATCTTTCAGCTCGAAGGAAACCTGGTTCTGGGGGATGGCGCGGAGAAAATCCAGAAGATACTGTGCATTGAAGCCGATCTCCAGGTCAGGCCCCTGATACTCGCTGGGCACGCTTTCTTCACTCTCACCCATTTCCACCGAAGAGGAGAACACCCGCACTTCGCCGTTCACGAACTGCACGCGGATGGCGCGCGAGCGCTCGTCGGCAAATTGGGCCACCCGTTCGATGGCTCCCCGAATCTCGTCTTTCTGCAGCGTCGCCGTTACGGCATGCTCTTTCGGCAAAACGCGCTCATAGTCGGGGAAGTTGCCAGTCAGTTTGCGAGTCAACAGCAGCCGGTGCCCTACCTGGAAGAACAGGTGGTTTTCGTCGCTGCCAATGGCCGCACGCTCCGAGCCGTCGTCATCGGAGAGCTTCATCAACTCGGCCATCGCTTTCTTGGGGACCAGCGTGCGGAAGTTCGGGCTCACCTGGCCGCTCTCTTCGAGATTAGCCTGCACAAAAGCCAGACGGTGACCGTCAGTAGCTACCATGGTGAGACCCTCAGGCCGCATCAGGAGCAGGGCGCCATTCAACGTGAACCGTGACTCCTCCATGGAGATCGCAAACGAGGTACGCGAGATCATGGAAGCCACGGTCTTCATCGGGATCTCGGCAATGGGCTCCGGCATCTGCGGCAATTCCGGGAAGCTGTCGCGCGACATTCCCGCGATGCGAGTCCTCGAGCGGCCGCACGTGAGATTCGCCCAATGGTTCTCCAGAAATTTCATGGTGAGATCCGCGTCCGGCAAGAGACGCACATAATCGAGCAGTTTCCGCGCCGGCACTGTGCCCGCGCCTTCCTTCTTCACGCGCGCCGGGCACGAGCAGCGGATGCCCAGTTCCAGATCGGTGGCGGTCAGAGTGACGCGGTCTCCGGATGCCTCCAGCAGCACATTCGATAAAATGGGGATGGTCGTCTTTTTCTCCACCACGCCTTGCGACAGACTCAGTTCTCGTACCAGATCCACTTTGCTGACCGTGAATTCCATTGCGACTCCTACTCTTTGCAAGCTGTATTAAATGTGCACTATAAGAACCGCTTTCATCGGGCCTGTGCAAACTGTTGAAGGCTACCTAAATTATACTAAATTAAACTACTTTTCGCCAACGGAAGGTTGAGGAAAAGCGGTCCGGGGAATCTGCAAAAACCCCTCTGTCACCGGATTTACACATTTTTCCTGAAGCCTGTTTCAGGGCTTCTGTGCAAAACATGAGTAAACTCATTGCAATGAGTCCATTAGGTTGTGCAGGATCCTGTTCAATTCTGCATCTATAGTACGCAGATGCTCGATCTTGTTCAGGGAGTGGATCACGGTGGTGTGGTGCTTCCCGCCGAAGGCCCGGCCAATCTCGGGGAGAGACGCGTCGGTCAGTTCCTTGACCAGGTACATCGCGATCTGGCGGGGGTAGACTACCTTTTTCGTGTTGCTCTTTTCCTTGAGGGCCGATTGCTTGATCTGGAACCGTTCGGCCACCGCTTTCTGGATGGCGTCGATGGTGACCTTCCGGTCCTGAACGTGAAACAGGTGTTTCAGTACCTGTTGCGCCATCTGTAGGCTGATCGGCGCTCCGGTAAGGGAGGAGTAGGCGATGAGCTTGATGAGCGCACCCTCGAGCTCGCGAACGTTCGACTTGGTTTTGGAGGCCATGAACGTGCGGACATCGTCCGGCAGGTTGACTCCTTCGGCACCGGCCTTTTTGTCCAGGATGGCCATTTTGGTTTCCAGGTCGGGCGCCTGTAAATCCGCCAGGAGACCCCATTCGAAGCGGGACCGCAGGCGCTCCACCAGCCCGGGGATGTCCTTAGGCGGCGAGTCGCTGGAGATCACGATCTGCTTCTGATGATCGTGCAGTTCATTAAAAGTGTGAAAGAATTCCTCCTGAGTGCGCTCCTTGTTCCCCAGTACTTGAATGTCGTCAACGAGAAGCACATCCGCCGCGCGATAGCGCTGATGGAAGTGCTGCATCCGTTCCATACGGATGCAGGCGATCATCTCGTTCATGAATCGTTCGCTCGAAGTGTAGATCACGCGCATGCCCACGAACCTGTCCATGAGTTCCCTGCCGATGGCATGCATCAGGTGGGTTTTGCCCATCCCCACTCCGCCATACAGGAAGAGCGGGTTATAGCTGCGTGAAGGGTGCGTGGCTACCGATCGTGCCGCGGCGTGCGCAAACTGGTTGCAGGCGCCGACGACAAAGCTGTCAAAAGTGAATTTCGGGTTCAGCGTGCCCGTTCCGGTGTCGATGTCCCCATCCACGGCTGCGGCAGCCTGATTCATTTCTCCCCGGATCCGTTCCGTCTGGTAGCAGACTTCGCGCACCGGCAGGTGCAATTCGCGAATCGCGTCCCGAACCAGGGCCGAGAACTCCGACTCCAGAAGTTGGCGGGTTTCCTTGTCGGGTACCCATACTATCAGCGCATCCCCATCCATCCCCGCCACGGAGGTATTGCCAAGCCAGTTGTCATAATTCTCGCGGCTTACCCTAAATTGCAGATAGTTACGGATTTGATCCCAGAAGTTCATCGTCTTTACACACCATGAGCACATCCTTTCCACAGGGATTTCCACAGCGGCGTGGGATCAGGTTGTGCTCTTGTTTGAAGTACCTGCCAGCCAGGCATCGCGAAGGTCGAAAGCGATCGCCTCAACGCTCCGATTCGCTGAAACCGAACTGTAGTCTAGCACAGCGAAACCCAATTCCTACAAATTTATAAATACATTAGGATCAATCACATAACCGCAACGTTTGACACTATGATTGTTTCTGAAGGACAATGAGATTTCTGTTCGGGCGGGAGTAACTCAGCTGGTAGAGTGCGACCTTGCCAAGGTCGATGTCGCGGGTTCGAATCCCGTCTCCCGCTCCAAATTTTCCATGACCAGGCATCTGCTCGTATTTGCTTGCGCCCCGCTGGTTTTTGCCCAGCAATACAAACTGGAACCGATTTCCGGTTCTCCTCCCAACCTTCCTTCCGCATATACCTCGGTAATCGATACCAAAGGCTACCGCGTAGTGGGTCCATCGGGCCCCTGGTGCGAGATCTGGTTTCAGAAAACGCTTCCAACCACCGGTCAACCTCCGGGAGCGAATATTGCGTTCCCCATTCCACAGGGAGCTCTCCTGGGTATACTGCGCTTCCCGGCGCAGGGCTCGGACCGCCGGGGACAGAACATCAAACCGGGCGTATACACCATGCGCTACAGCGACTTCCCGGTGGATGGCGCCCACCAGGGGATAGCCCCGCAACGGGATTTTGCGCTCCTGACGCCGATTGCCAACGATCCGGACCCGAGTGCGCGGCCGGACTTTGACAAACTGGTGGCGCAGAGCAAGACCACAGGTACGACCCATCCCGCGGTATTCGGCCTGGAAACACCCAGCGGCTCAACCTTCCCGGCCCTCGTCAAAGAAGGTGAAAGCGATTGGGCGCTATCGGTAAAAGTGGGCGACATGGCGATTTCCATTATCGTCGTCGGCCACGTGGAAGCCTAGCCGGCTCCACACATAGAGTCCCAGTTTGGTGGAAGCCTGTCCCCGAGACAGGCGTGCGCCTTACTTTGGGTCTCCCAGATGCGATGCGATTTTGGTGGCTTCCTCCACCGCACGGGCAAGGACGGAACGAATCCGGCCATCCTCCAGCATGAGTAGACCGCCGATGGTGCACCCTGCCGGCGTGGTGACATCATCCCGCAAAGCCGCGGGGTGGCGCCCGGACGATTGCACCATGCGTGCCGCGCCCATCACGGTTTGCGCCACCAGGGTGAGCGCCAACTGGCGGGGCAGTCCCACCCGCACACCGGCGTCCGCCAGCGCCTCCATGATCAGATACTGGTAGGCGGGACCACTCCCGCTCAGGGCGGTCACGGCATCGAAGTGCTTCTCGTCCGCCGGAACGCACTTACCCACGGCTTCAAAAATGTGGCGCGCCCGCACCAGGTCGTGGCCGGTGGCCTGTTTGCCGGCGCAGACTACCGTCATCCCCTCTCCTACAATGCACGGTGTATTCGGCATCGCGCGGACTACCGGGTTGTGCGTGCCCAGGAGCGATTCCAGCCTGGAGGTGGAAACGCCGGCAAGTATGGAAATCAGCAGGGTCTGCGGGCGTAACTCTGCCTGCACCAGCGCGGACATCACAGCCGCCGCATCCGGCGGTTTCACGCAGATCAGAATCAAGCCGGCGGTCGGGACGCGGTGGCAGTAGTTGATCTCCACCGGAACCTGCAACGTACGCGCCGCGTCTTCGCAGGCGGCTTCATGCTTTTCCCCGGCCCAGATGCGCTCGCGCGCAATGACGCCGCTTGCCAGCAGGCCTCGGATCAGCGTCTGGCCCATGACGCCGGCCCCGATGACCCCCAGCGTCATCCCGTCGTCGACAACCGAAGTTTGTGTGGAGTGCATACTGAGTTTGTAGCATGCATCCACGCCGGCGCTCGCGCCCCGCGCCGCCTGGCTCGCCGATCATGGGACAATAGTCACGGTGATTGTCATTGACGGTATCTATTACGCGTTGGCGATGGCCGGGGCGGGGGGGCTGGTGACCTGGCTCGCCGGTCCGTGGTTCGCCCTGCCGCTCTGGATACTGGCCCTCTTCTGCCTCTATTTCTTTCGCGATCCGGAGCGGCCCATTCCCGCGGGGCCGGTAGCGGTGTCGCCCGCCGACGGCAAGGTCGTCGCCATCCAGCCGGATGGCGCGGACACGCAACGCGTCAGCATCTTCCTCAACGTATTCGATGTTCACGTAAACCGCGCTCCCATTGCCGGCACGATCCACGACGTGCAGTACCGGGAGGGCCACTTTCACGTCGCCAGCCGCGAGGCGTGCTCCAGCGAAAACGAACAGAACGTGGTGACGGTCGAAGGCGACGGCACGCGCGTGGTATTCAAGCAGATCGCGGGTCTTATCGCGCGCCGCATCGTGTTTCGGAAAAAGCCTGGGGACCGCGTTTCGGCCGGGGATCGCGTCGGTCTCATCAAGTTCGGTTCGCGCCTGGACGTCCTGTTCGGTCCCGAGTGGGAAATCGTCGTAAAACCCGGAGTGCGGGTTTCGGCCGGCTCTAGTATCATCGCGCGCCGCATCGACCAGGAACGGGCCGATGGGTCTTAGAGAACGGCTGGTGGACCCGCGCTCGCCGGACCGCCGCCCGCGCCGCGCCGCCTATGTGCTGCCCACGCTCTTTACGGCCGGCAACATTTTTCTCGGCTACCTGTCCATCCTGCGCTCATTCCGGGGCTCCCTGCTCGTGGCCTCGGGGTCGGCTGGCGCACCGGAGCAGTTCGCGATTGCCGCCAAGGCCATCGGCGCCGCCTTCGTGCTGGACGGGCTGGATGGCCGCATCGCCCGGATGACCAACACCACCACCGACTTCGGCCGGGAAATGGACTCGCTGGCGGACGTCATCAGCTTTGGAATCGCGCCGGCGGTGCTCGCATTTGCCTGGGGTGTTCAGTTTATCGAGCCCGTTTTCGCCGAAGCGGTACGCCAGCAGCTTCACAACACCGGCTACTTCGTCGCCTTTCTGTTCCTGATCTGCGGCGCCGCGCGCCTGGCGCGATTCAATATCCAGAAGAACCCGGTTCCCAAGAACCCTGGCCGCCCCGACCGCAAGTATTTTGTCGGCCTGCCGATTCCGGCGGCTGCGGCCATGGTGGCCTCGGTCGTGTACGCAGCCGATGGCGAGCCCATCGCCTGGTGGCCTTTGTCCGTGATCTGGCTGGCGCTCCTTCTGCTGCTGGCCTTCCTCATGGTGAGCACCTGGCGATACTACAGCTTCAAGGGAATCAACCTCAGCAAGCCGCATACCACGAGGATCATCGTCTTGCTGGCGGCATTTATCTACGGCATCTGGAACTATGCCCAGCCCGTGCTGCTGATTCTCGCCGCCGCCTACGTGGGCAGCGGCATCGTGATTCGCGTGGGTGGCGTGATCCGCCGCCGGCTCCGGCATTCGCCGCCGCGCGCGCCGGAGCACCAGGTTGTCTGAGGGAGACCGCTCTTGAATCCCACCATAGCGCTGATCGGCAGCGAAACCCTTCTCGGCCGCGAGATCCGCGACATCGCGGGCACTTCCAGCGCCGGCTTCGAGCTCCGCCTGATCGCTGCGGAAGACGAACAACCCGGAACACTGACGCGCGTTGGCGACGAGCCATCGCTGCTGCTCGATCTCAGCGCCGAAAGTGTCGCCGGCGTCCGCGCGATCATGCTGGCAGGCACCGCGGAGTCCAGCCGGCGCGCGCTCGAACTGGCCGATCCGGAGACCCAGATTATCGACCTCACCGGGGTTGCCGAGGAGCGTCCCGAGGCCCGCCTGCGGGCTCCGTCAGTCGAGTGGGAAGACGAGGAGGCAGCGGGCGCGGAGGTGCATGTCGTGGCGCATCCCGCCGCCATTGCGTTGGCGATGTTCCTTCGCCGGCTCCAGTCCCACGACGCGATTCGCCGCTCGGTCATTCAGGTTTTCGCGCCCGCCAGCGAGTTCGGCACCGAAGGCATCGAAGAGTTGCAGCAGCAGACCGTCAGCCTGCTCTCCTTCAAGAACCTGCCCCAAGGCGTCTTCGACACCCAGACCGCGTTCACTCTGCTCGCCCGCTACGGCGAAGAGGCGCCGGTCCGACTGGAAGACACCGAGCTCCGCATCGAGCGGCACCTGGCCACCCTGCTGGCGTTGCCGGGAGAAGGAGAAGCCGCGCCTCTGCCGTCGCTGCGGCTGCTTCAGGCGCCCGTCTTTCATGGGTACAGCTTCTCGGCATGGGTGGAGTTCGAGGCCAACCCCGGCGTCGAAGCGCTGGAGAGCGGCCTGGTGCAGGCGTCCATCGAAGTCCGAGGCGGCGAGGTCGAGCCCCCCACCAATGTCGGCCAGGCCGGGCAGGGCGGCATCGCGGTCGGTGGCATTATGCCCGACCGCAACGAGCCCGAAGCGTGCTGGTTCTGGATCGTCGCCGATAACCTTCGGCTCGCGGCCGAAAACGCCGTGGCCGTCGCCCGGCAAATCCTATGAGCAGGCTCCTGGTTGCTGCTTTCGCCGCACTGTCGGCCGGCTGCGGTTATCACATCGCGGGCCGCGCCGACGCCGTTCCGAAAGACGTCAAGACCATCGCAATTCCGTCCTTCGGCAACGGTACCTCACGCTATAAGCTGTCGCGCCTCGTGACCGCCGATGTGACCCGCGAATTCAATGCGCGCGCGCGGTACAGCATCGTGCCGGACCCGGACCAGGCTGACGCCGTGCTCTCCGGCAGTGTGCTGAACTTCGTCTATTACCCGACCATCCTGGACCCGGTTACCTTCCGCGCCACCGGCGTTCAAGTCGTCGTGACCGTGCAGGTTTCCCTTACCTATCGCCACACGGGCAAGGTTCTGTATTCCCGTCCCAGCATGGAAGTCCGCGAGCGGTACGAGATCTCGACCGATCCCCAGACCTATTTCGACGAGAGCGGGACGGCCATCGAACGCCTGAGCCGCGATGTCGCGCGCAGCGTGGTGAGCGCGATCCTGGAGAACTTCTGATGACCACGGCACAACTGATCGCGCGCGTTCAGAAGAAAGCCATCCCTTCCGTCGTGTTGCTGCTCGGTCCCGAGGCTTACGAGCGCCGGCGGCTCAAGAGCGCCATGCTGGGCGCCTTTTCCGAAGACGCCGTTACCCGGCACGACCTTGCCGAGAGGTCGCTCGCCGAGATTATCGATGACGCTCGCTCCTTGTCGCTGTTCGCCGCCGACCGCCTGATCTGGGTGGTCAACGCCGAGGCCGCCCTGCCGCGCGGCAGGGCCGTGGAGGATGAGGGCGAAGACGGAGCGCCGGCGGGGAACGCGGCTGCGTTGAACGACTACGTGAAGGATCCCACGCCCGGAGTGGTCCTCGTGTTCGAGGCCATCCGTTTCGACTTTGAAGGGGATGACAAACGCCGGCAGGACCGGGTGCGCAAGTTCTTCGGCGCGGTCGCGGACGTCGTGGAGCTGCGCCGCTACTCCAGCCAGGAGGCCCGCCACGAAGCCGAATCCCTGATCCGGCGCGCCGGCGTTGGCATGGACGCCGTAGCCCTCGAACTGTTGGTGGAAGCTCTGGGTGGCGACATCGCGCGCATCGCCATCGAGATCGAAAAACTGGCGCTGTTCGCCGGAGACCGAAAGGTTGGCGTGGATGACATCGCCGCGCTGGTGCCGGATGCGCGCGTCACTACGATCTTCGCGCTGGTCAACGCGCTCGGCCGCCGGGACCGCACCCGTGCCCTGGAAGTGCTCGACACGCTCACGCGCGAAGGCGAGTACCTGCCGCTCGCCCTGGCCTTTCTCTCCACGCAGTTCCGCATGGCGCTGGCGGCGCGGGAGGCCGGCCTCAAAAGCGGGCCGCAGATCCAGGCGCACTTTTCGCGTTCCGGGGTTGCCATGTGGGGATCGCGCGCCGACCAGGTCTATCAGACCATGACCAAATTCAACAAGCCTCAGCTCGAACGCGCCGTGAGCCTGATATACGAGGCCGACAAGGGGCTCAGAGACACCCGTCCCGACGACCGGGTGATAATGGAGCAGTTCATCCTGCGGCTGGTGGGGTAGCGGAGTCTACGC
Organism: Bryobacterales bacterium; assembly: GCA_963719195.1. GTDB lineage: Bacteria > Acidobacteriota > Terriglobia > Bryobacterales > Bryobacteraceae > DASQZT01. The sequence continues at coordinate 524,663 of CAVRBB010000003.1, forward strand.
CGAAAGGGCCTTCACTCTCAAATGCAGCTTCGACTTGTATCGCGCCGCCGTGTTCTTCTTGACGACACCAAACTTCGCTGCGCGGTCGATGATCGAGAAGGTTTTCGAGAGCATGTCCGCCGCGGCTTTCGGGTCTTTGCCGGTGAGGGCACGCCGCATGGCACGGATCTGGTGACGGAGGCGGGTCTTATTCTTCCGGTTGTATTCCGTGCGCCGTTCCGTCTGGCGCATCCGCTTGATCGCGGCAAAAGTATTGGCCATCTTTTCTAAATCGAATCCTTACAAAGGCTTTGAGTCTTTAGAATAGCGCAGCGCAGCGGATGGCGGCAACCGCCTGCAAGATCGCAACGCCCGCCCCGCCGGGCAAGTCGGATCGAGCCGCGCTTCGCCTGCCGTGCGATACTCGCTCTCAGGGCACATGCCGCGCGAGATCCTGTTCCTCCCCGCTCCTCAGGCCGATTTGCGCGTTCCCTACGGGGAACAGCCGAGCCAGTTCATCGATTATCGATTTCCGGCCTCGCCCGCGCCTGGCGCCATGGCCGTCATGGTTCATGGAGGCTTCTGGCGCGCCCGGTTCGATCTGCTCGCTGCGGGCCATCTGTGCGCGGCGTTGACGGCGGCCGGGCTCACGACCGCCAACATCGAATACCGCCGCGTGGGAGAGCCCGGCGGTGGATGGCCGGGCACGCTGGAGGACGTACGGTCCGCCTTGCACGCCGCAAGAAGCCATCCGGGAGGTGGCCGCGACTGCATCGTCATCGGTCATTCCGCCGGCGGTCATCTCGCCCTCTGGCTTGCCGGCCAGGAGCCAGACCTGGCCGGCGCGTTCGCGCTGGCGCCGGTCGCATGCCTGCGAACCGCCTGGGAGAAGAACCTCGGAGCCGGCGCCGTGGCGGCCTTTCTTGGCGGACTACCCGAAGAAGTTCCCGAGCGCTATATGACGGCCTGCCCTTCGCAACGGCCTGCCCTGGCGCCGTGCGTCCTGATTCACGGGATCGCCGACGACATCGTGCCCCAGAGCCAGAGTCGCGACTATCTCGCGGCGCGCTCGGGCGACCCGGTCCCGCCCCGGCTGGTCGAATTGCCGGGAGCGGACCACTTCGACGTCATCGACCCGCGCTCCGCCGCGTGGGGCCGCGTCTTCGAGATCGTCACGAGCGCGGCTGCCGCCGCCACCACGCACCAGCCGAACCAGTCGCCGAAGCGGGTGTAGAACGTGCCGCCGGGACCGGGTCCAAGGTCGCGAGTGAGCAGCGCGTCCGGTCCGTTACCGCTGGACGTTTCGGCGAGGATCCGGCCGTAGGCATCGCTGAACGTGAGCAGTCCCTGCTGGGCCACGCGGGCCAGGGTGAAGCCGTTTTCGACGGCCCGCACCACGGCCATCCGCGCGTGCAGGCGCCTATCCACCACAAAATCCCACGCCGGCACCGCCATGATTCTCACTCCCCGGCGCGCGTACTCCCGCGACCACCGCGGGAAATCCATGTCTTTGCAGATCTGCACACCCCACAGCACCCCTGGAGGATGGAAGATCCCTGGCACCGTCCCCACCGCGTAGCCGGTTTCGGGCCCGGGCAGAAGATGGCGCTTCTGATATTCAGCCACGAGTTGGCCGTCGGGCGCGAAAACCACGGCTACGTTCCGCGACGGCGGGGAGCCCGCCAGGTTCAACCCGGCGATCAACGTGACGCGCAACCCGCGAGCCGTTTCACTGAACACCCTCCGCACCTCGGCGGAATCGACGGGCGTCACACCCACGAACTTCTCCGGAAAAATCACGACTTGGGCGCCCTGCGCGACGAGCCGCCGGGCCCGATCCGCGTAGCCGCGCGCCACGGACATGGCCTTCGCGGCATCCTCGGCGTGGAACGCTTCGTCGAGCCCCCGATCTGTGGCCGCCATTCCCACCCGCACCAGGGGCCCGCCGGCCGCCCCCTGCATGCGTAGCGCACCGTAGCCCACGACCATGACCAGCAGCACCGCCACCGGCAACAGAACCCGCGCGGACCGCCGGGCAAACGCCACGGCGAGCGCCGACGGCACGAGCGTCACCAGAAATGTGACGCCCCAGATCCCGGTGATCGAGACGATCTGGAGAAGGGGCAGGAAGCCGGTTTGAGAATATGCCAGGCTTAGCGCCGTTCCATGTGGCGAGACGAGCGAGAGCAGGAATTCGTACGTCGTCCAGACTGCGGGAAAAGTGAGCGCGGCAGCCCAGGCTGGCAGCCGCCCGAGACTCCATCGAGCGGCGGCTACGGCCAGAGCGAACATCGTTGCGCGAGCGGCCAGCAGCACCACCACGAGCGGCGCAGGCATCACCATCGCGAGATACGAATACAGGTTCAGGCTGCCCAGGAGGTACGCCGCAAAGGAGCAGAGCACCGCCGTGCGCCCCGAACTTGTGAATGCCACCAGCAGGACTGGTAGAGGCGCGAACCATGCCGCGGACGAGACTCCGGTTAAGCCTGTGGATGCATAGTACAGGGCCGCGGAGATCGCCACCGCCGCCACGGGTCGCACACCCAAGAGACGCACGGGCGCCGGTGGAAGTTCAGTTCGTCTTCCCGGAAGTCCATGTTTTCAGTAACACTTCTTTCGCCACCGCGGCCGTGTTGGCGTGGATCGTAATGGTGTCCTCCACGCTTTGCGCGTATCCTCCCGCCAGGACGATCGCGACCGGAATACGCCGCGTGAGAGCGGTCCAGATCACCAGCCGGTCGCGCTCCATCAGCCCGTCGAAAGTCAGGGCCAGGCCGCCCAACTGGTCTTCGCAAAACGGGTCCGCTCCCGCTACGTACACCACCAGCTCCGGTTGGAACATCGTGAGCGACGCCCGGTAGCCGTTGCCCAGCCGGTGCAGATACTCCGCGTCGCCCGTGCCGTCGGCCAGGTGGATGTCCAGGCTGGAGGGCGGTTTTTCGCTGGGATAATTATTGAACTGGTGGATCGACAGCGTGAACACCGAAGGATCGCCAACGAAGATCGCGGCCGTTCCGTTGCCATGGTGGACGTCGCAATCGACGACCATGGCGCGCCGGATGGCGCCTTCCTTTTGCAGCCGCCGCACCGCAACCGCGATGTCGTTCACCGCGCAGAAGCCCTCGCCGTGCTCCGGAAACGCGTGGTGAAAGCCTCCGCCGATGTTGAAGCCCAAGCCCGACTCCAACGCCAGCCGCGTGGCGGTGATAGTGCCGCCCGCCGCCAGCCAGAACGCCTCCACCATGAGGCGGGAGTACGGGATCTCGAGCCGTAAAATGTCCTGGTAAGTGAGCGTGCCGCTCCGCAGTTTCGCTACCCATTCGGGATCGTGGACCAGCAGCACATCTTCATCGGTCGCCGCGCACGGTTCCACGAAATCCGCCGCTGACGCGAACCGCGTGCGCAGCAGGCGGTCGTGCAGCCAGCGGTACTTCTTGGAAGGAAAAACATGGTGGCCGAGGTTCAGGTCGTAGCGTTCGGAGTAGACCAGACGGAACGGCAGCCTGGGACTCGCGGCGCTTTCCGGACGCGCGTCGCGCGCGCCTTGTACGCCGGCATGCAGATCTCGCGGCTGATCGGTCATCCGCGCTCCGATTGCAGCGCCGTGACGACCGCCACATTGTAGATGTCCTCGGCCGAGCATCCCCGGGAGAGGTCGTTGGCGGGCTTGGCCAAGCCCTGCAGGAAAGGGCCGATGGCCATCGCATGGCCCAGCCGTTCAACCAGCTTGTACCCGATATTCGCCGCCGCCAGGTTCGGGAACACCAGGGTGTTGGCGCGCCCGGCCACCTTGGATCCGGGCGCTTTGGAACTTCCCACCGCTACCGACACTGCCGCATCGGCCTGGAGCTCGCCGTCCACATTCAAGTCCGGCGCGCGTGCCCGCACGATGCGCAACGCCTCCACTACGCGATCCACGTCGGGATGCTTGCCGCTGCCTTTGGTGGAGAAACTGAGCAGGGCCACGATCGGTTCCGTGTTCATCAGTACGCGCGTGCTCTGGGCGGTGGCGATGGCGATGTCCGCCAACTGCACCGGCGTCGGGTCGATCACCACCGCGCAGTCGGCGAAAGCGATCAGCCCGTGGTGGCCCAGGGAACAGTCCTGGAGGGCCATGATGAAGACGCTCGAAACCAGCCGTGCGCGAAGATCCGGTCCCACGGAGTGGAGCGCCGCGCGCACCGTCTCGGCGGTGCTGTTCACCGCGCCGCCCACGCTGCCGTCGGCATCGCCCGCGCCGACCATGAGGGACGCGAAGTAGAGCGGTTCGCGGGCGATGGCTGCCGCCTCCATTTGGGTGATTCCCTTGGAACGCCGCCGCTCATAGTACAACGCCGCGTACTTGGGGAGGGCCCGTGAGCCGGCGGGATCGACGAAAGTCACGCCTTCGGGCGCCGCTGCCGGCTTGGGGCCGATGAGTACCGGGTTCACAACGCCCTCCCGCGCCAGCCGTGCCGCTGCTTCGAGTACGCGCGGGTCAGACCCCTCCGGGAACGCGATCGTCTTCTTCAGCTTGCGGGCTCGCTCGATGAGCCCCGACATGAACCGCTTCGACGATTCCGGAGCTTCCGCCACTGTTCTCGACCTCCACCATAACGGTTTCAGCAACCATCCTCAATCCCCAAGAAACTTTCCGATCGGCCGCAGTTCTTTGACGTTGTCGCACACCGCCTTCAGGCCCGCGGTCATCGGGATCGCCAGCAGCAGTCCCGGCCCGTCCCAAAGAAACCCCCACAGCATCAGCGAGAAGGTCACCACCAGCGGGTTCAGATGCACCCGCGACCCCACAACCTTCGGATATAGCAGGTTCAGCGCGATCAGGTGCAGCAGCGCCACGGTCACCACCACCAGCACGTATGTCGAAAACGTATTGATGTTGAGGGCCGAAAACAGGGGCGGAATCATCGCCAGCGGCAACCCTACGTAAGGAACCAGGCTCAGTACGCCGCTCAGGGGACCGACCAGCATGGGATACGGCAGGTGCATCAGCCAGAACATCGTCGAGCTGATCCCGGCCAGCAGCAGTCCGAGCAGGAAGTTGCCCACCACGAACGCCCGCACCATCTCGGCGATGCCCTGCAGGCTGCGCGCCGCCACCAGCCGGTCTTCCCCGTGGAAGAATTGCAGAAAGCTGCGATTGATGTGGTCGCGCCAGCTCAGCATGAAATACACCAGGAAGGGGATAAACGAGACCATCAGCACAATCTGGTAGACCGAGCTCAGGCGGGAATAGATGTAGTCGCCGATGGCGGTGCGTTCTTCGTGAATCCTCACCTCCGGAATCGTCCCTGGGGCCACTGGTGGAACCGCCGGCTCGGCCCGCTTGCTCCTCTTGCGGGCCTGCTCCGCCTGCTGCTGCTGCAGCAGCCTTAGCCGTTCCTGTTCCTCCTCCCGTTGCCGCGCGGGCACCAGCAACTCGTATGTCCGATTCTCCATCCCCTGAATCTTCTGCCTGACCCCGTCGACGATGTCTCCGATGCGCTGGCCATACTTTGGCAGGTCGGCGTACAGCGCCCCAAGCTGGGAATACGCGCCCATGCCGATTACGTACAGGAACAGCAGCGCGATGGTGCACACGATGAAGCTCGCCATACTGCGCGGCACCCGCAGCCGCATCAGCAGCGCCACGAACGGCTCCAGGATGAAAGCGATGGCCACCGCCGTGATCGAGACAATGAAGAACACCCGGCCAAAATAAAGCACCGCGATGGCCACGCCCGCCGCCACGATCGGCATTGCCAGGTGGCGGGCCTGCTGTACTGCATTGTTGGTGGTTAAGGGCTTTGTGATCAAGGCCACAGCGCTACAGACCAACCTTGACTCGACTGTAACATGGCGCCGTCTATCATGATGCCATCTATAATGAAATTGAGTTGACTGCCACAAAGCCCCGCATCCTCGCTCTGGACCTGGGGAAGAAACGAATCGGGCTGGCGATCAGCGATCCGCTCGGCATTACCGCACAGGGCCTGCCCAATCTTCTCCGCACTAACAAGCGTTCCGATCTCGCCGCCATCGAACGACTCGCGCGGGGCCGGGAAGTGGGCCTGATTGTTCTGGGCAATCCCATCAACATGAAGGGCACCGAAGGGCGGCAGTCGGTTTGGGTGCGCGAGTTCGCCGGAGCTCTTCGCGAACGCCTCGGGTTGCCGGTCGAATTGTGGGATGAGCGCCTCACCAGCGTCGAAGCGGGCCGCGTGCTCCGTGCCAGCGGCATCGGCATCGAAAAGCGGGCCGCCGCGGTGGACCGGCTTTCGGCCGTGATTCTGCTCCAGAGCTACCTCGATTCCCTATGAAGATTGTTCGCATTCTCATCCTGCCGGTGCTGGTCCTGGGCTTTGTCGCTGCGCGATGCTGCCTGCCCTACCAGGGTTTCGAGGGTGAAGTCTTCGTCGATATTCCGCGCGGCACTTCCACCAGCGGAATCGCCGGCATGCTGGCGCGGGCCGGCGTGGTGCGCTCGCGTTGGGATTTCCTGGCGGCGCGTCTCGCCGCGCGCGGCCGGGTTCTGCAGGCCGGCGAATACCGGTTCGATCATCGGGCATCGCCGCTGGAGGTCTATGGCCGCATCGCGCGCGGCGACATCTTCTACTACGAACTGGTCGTGCCGGAAGGAAAAAACATCTTTGACGTCGCGGCCGCCGTGGAAGAACTCGGGTTCATGCCCGCGGAGCGGTTTCTTGCCGCGGCTCGCGATCCCTCCCTGATCCGTGATCTCGACCCCAAGGCCACAACACTCGAGGGCTACCTGTTCCCCAACACCTACCGGCTCAGCCGCCACATCACTCCGGAACGGCTCTGCCGCATGATGACGGACAAGTTCCGCGAGGTCTGGCGCAGCCTCGGCAGCAACTCCGACGTGCACGACACCGTGACTATGGCCTCGCTGGTGGAGAAGGAAGGCAAGCTGGCTTCGGAACGCCCGCAGATCGCGGCCGTATTTCTGAACCGGCTGCGCATCGGAATGAAACTTGACTGCGATCCCACGACCATTTACGCGGCTCTCCTGGCCCGGCACTATCGCGGCACGATCTTCCGGTCCGACCTCCAAAGCCAGAGCCCCTATAACACCTACCAGCACCCCGGATTGCCACCGGGACCGATTGCCAATCCCGGGCGGGCCTCCATCGACGCCGTGCTTCACCCCGCCGATTCCGGCGCGCTGTACTTCGTGCTGCGGCCCGACGGTTCCGGCGGACACCAGTTCTCCGACACCCTGGCGGCGCACCAGGTCGCGGTGGCGAAATACCGTGCCGCCCAGAGGTAGATCCATCAAACAGCTCCTGCGCGAATACCTGGCGGCGCAACCGCCTGCCGCCATCACCGGGGAGGTCTGGCGCGACCTCCTGTGGAAGCTGGCTCCCGTTTCGGAGAGCTATCTGCGCGACCTGCTGCGCGAGACCGGCCTGCCCTTCCACCAGCCTTACGCGGGTGTCCGGCAGCACACCTTCGAGGAACTCGAGGAATCGCTGTGCGAGATCGGCCGGGTGTATGCCGAGGCAGTCGGCGCTTCCGACCACGAGCGTGCGCGCTACTGCCGGCGCCAGGTCATCGCCGCTAAGGATCGTGCGAAGTTCCTGGCGCGCAATCCCCGGACACCGCCGCAGAAGAAGGCAGAAAAGGAAGAGATGACGCAGTGGATGCTCGTGTGGCTCGAAAATCCCACGGTCTTCCCCCCGTGGGTGGAGGTGCGGAAGAAGTGCCGATAGCTGCTGGCCGGCCTGCTGGGGCATCCCGTCGCCCGGCACCCTCGGCTGTACGTCGCGCTACCACGCCGGCTTGCCACTGAGCGCGCCTTTCTGGCACCCTGAGGAACGGGTCGTTTCGCCCATGGTGCAAACGCTGGTTCTGGCGCTGCTGCTGGCTGCGATATTCGCTTTCTTCGCGCCACGGGCCCGGACTTGGTTACGATCCTTGTTTCGGGGCAGGCCCGCTCTGATCTGGGCTGTACCGTTCTTGCTGGCTGGAATCTTCAGTGTGGCGGCGGCCTTGGCGGGAGCGTTCTCCGTCAATCTGGCGTTGCTGGTGCTGGCGTATGCGGCCGCTCCCGTTGGCTGCGTGTGGGCTGGAAAGGGCCGCAGCTTCGCCGATTTTCTCGCCATCCTGTTTCTCTGGCTGCCGCTGGAGTTTGCCGCCGGCGCGGTCCTGGTTCCGCGCCCCGCCCAAGGCTTTCTCCACAGCGTCGCCTACGGCATAGCTATCCTGTTGGGCCTGATCGTCTTTCTGGGCTATCGTGCGCTCAAGGAAATGAAGTACAACCTTCCCCGGGGGTGGCGCGACCTGTGGCTCCCACTGGCGGCCTTCGGCATTACGGCCCCGGTGTTGATCGCGGTCGGGATCCCCATTGGATTCATCTCGCCGCCGCACCTTCCCACGGCGACCGCGGGCCGGATGGCCGCGGCGGTGGGGATCATCTTCGCCGGAACCGCGTTGCCCGAGGAGATCCTGTTCCGCGCGCTCCTCCAGAACCTGATGATGCAGCGCTGGGGCGGGAGCGTTCGGACTTTGCTGGCAGCCAGTTTTATCTTCGGATGCGCCCATCTCGACAACGGCCCCCAGCCGCTGCCGAACTGGCGCTACATGATCCTGGCAACCATCGCCGGGGTGGCCTATGGGAAAGTGTTTCAAAAGAGCTCGACCGTGCTGTCTTCGGCCGTTCTCCACATGTTGGTGGATTGGACCAAGCATTTCTTTTTCTGAGGGGGTGTGGTGAAAGGCTCTCTCTGAGGGTCTTTCTTTCTGAGGGGTGACATGCGCAAGTGGGCCTGGTTGGAGCCGGTGGCGGTTTTTCTGCTGATCATGGCGTATATCTGGGATCTGCGCTACAGCCACCGGGGATGGTGGGTGGCCATCCTGACCCTGATGGTGTTATCGCACCTGGCCCGCCGGGAGCATGCGACGGCCCTGGGATTCCGCGCCGCCGGCTGGCGTGACTGCTGGCACCAGTTCGGCCCTTTCATCGCTTTCTGCACGCTGCTGCTGTACGGCGCCAGCCTGCTGCTCCAGACCATGCGGCCCATCGGCTTCGATCGCGCCGTGCAGGCATGGTTCGGCTATCTCCCCTGGGGGCTGTTTCAGCAGTACATCCTGAACGGGTATTTCCTGAACCGTTTCAGCCGCGTGGTTTCCCGGCGGGCGGCTCCCGTGGTCGCGGCCGGGCTTTTCTCGGGAGCCCATTTGCCCAATTGGTTCCTCATGGCAGTGACCCTGGTGGCAGGCTACTGCTGTGCTCGTATCTATAGGCGCTACCAGAACTTATACTTCCTGGGTGCCGCCCACGGCACAATCGGGTTTCTGCTGTTTCTGGTCATTCCCGATTCGGTCAGCCACCATCTCACGGTGGGGCCCGGCTGGTTCCTGCGGTAGCGCCGCCCTCGCCGCCGGTCCAGCAGATGGCGACACCGGGTTTCGCTCTTCGAACGCCCCCGGGGCATAATCGGCTGACTTGCCGGATTCCGATGTCCCACCGGAGCACAGAACGTCCCAGAACCGAACACCCCATTTTGCGTGCTATCCGGAGTTAGTGGTGCAACGTCATAACGTTAGAAGGGCTACCGGAGTGGCAGGCACCGTGCGTGTTGTCAATCCGGAACGAAAATGGATATACCACGTAAGGATGCCAGGAAGAAGAAGTTGATCCTCCGGATCGTCTTCGGAGTTCTGGGGGTCGCAGCGCTCCTGGCGGTCACCGTCGCGCTCCGGCAGTTGAAGCCCGCGGCGCCCGGGGTCGAAATGTCCACCCTGTGGCCGGATACGGTCCGGCGCGGCCCGATGGTGCGCGAGGTTCGGGGCCTTGGCACCCTCGTCCCGGTAGATACCATGCTGATCACGGCCACCACCGCCGGCCGCGTGCAGCGCATCCTCATCCGGCCGGGCACGCCGGTCAAAGCCGATTCGGTGGTAATGATTCTCACCAGCCCGGAGCTCGATACCGCCCTGTTGAGCGCCGAATTCGCGTTGAAAGCCGGTGAGGCCGACTTCGAGAACCTGAAGGTGAAGCTGCAAAAGGACGTCCTGGACATGCAGTCCACCGTCGCCCAGGTAGCCGCCGACTACAACACAGCCAAGCTCCAGGCGGACCGGGATGCCGCCCTGGCCAAGGAGAATCTCCTACCCGCCGTGGATGCCCAGATTTCCGAGGTGAAGGCCAAAGAGCTGTCCGCCAAGTACGAGATCGAGAAGAAGCGGCTGTCCATCAACAAGGCGGCCGAGGAGGCCCAACTGGCGGCGCAGACGGTCAAAGTGGAACAGCTTCGTGCGGACTACAACCTGAAGAAGAGCCAGGTTGACCAGTTGAAAGTGAAGGCCAATTTTGATGGCATGCTCCAGGCGCTGGCGCAGCCCTTCACCCCGGTGGAGGAAGGCCAGAACGTCACCGCCGGTCAGGCGCTCGGCAAGGTGGCGCAACCTTCCCACCTGAAGGCCGAACTGAAGATCGCCGAGACACAGGTGAAGGATGTGGCGATCGGGCAGCCGGCGGTCATCGATACGCGGCTCGCCGGCGGGGGATGGAACGGATTGATCAACGGCAAGGTGTCGCGCATCGATCCCTCCATCCTGCAAGGGACCGTCACGGTGGACGTGGCACTGGAGGGAAAATTCCCCCCCGTATTGCGGCCCGATCTCAGTGTGGACGGCACGATCCAGTTGGAGAAGCTGGACGACGTGGTGTTTGTCGGCCGGCCCGTCTTCGGACAGGAGAACAGCACCGTGCAGTTGTTCAAGCTGGAGCCTGAGGGAAAGTACGCCAACAAGGTCAAGGTGACCTTCGGACGCAGTTCCGTGAACACCATCGAGGTGAAGGACGGTCTGAAGGTGGGAGACCGCGTGATCCTGTCGGACATGTCGGCCTATGACAGTTACGACCGAATTAAGTTGAACTAAAGCGTTGAGACTCTCGTAAAGAAGGGGTAATGACAATGGAAAATGGCTCACAACCACTCATCCGGCTCGAGAATGTGAGTAAAGTCTTCGTCACGGATGAGGTGGAGACGCATGCCCTTTCGGGTGTGCATTTCGACGTCCGGAAAGGAGAGTACCTGTCGATCGCCGGGCCTTCCGGCTGCGGGAAGTCCACCCTGCTGGCGATTCTCGGCCTGTTAGACACGCCGAGTGACGGCGTGTACTCCCTGAATGGGAAACCCGTCACGGGGCTCAAGCTTTCGGAGCGTGCTCGCATCCGCAACCGGGAGATCGGGTTTATCTTCCAGGCGTTCAACTTAATCGGTGATCTGACCGTCTATGAAAACGTAGAATTGCCGCTGACCTATCGCGGGATGCCTTCGGCGGAGCGGAAGCGGCGGGTGCAGGAAGCCCTGGAACGCGTGGGGATGTCGCACCGCATGAAACACTACCCCTCGCAACTCTCGGGCGGCCAGCAGCAGCGTGTGGCAGTAGCGCGCGCGCTCAGCGGAGATCCGCTGATCCTGCTGGCGGACGAGCCGACCGGAAACCTCGACTCGGCCAACGGCGAAGCGGTCATGAGCCTGCTTCGCGAACTGCATGCGGCGGGATCGACCATCTGCATGGTCACGCACGATCCGCGTTACGCGGAATTTGCGGACCGGACGATCCGGCTGTTTGATGGCCGGATCGTGGAAGAGAGCATCGAGTCAGCGAAGAGTTAAGGGCACAATTCTCTCCTGTGAAGTCCACTCTCTGAGGGTCGCGGTTCCGGCATCACTCCGGGACCGCGGCCATGGAGCGGGGTGTGCCGGATGAGTGTATTAACCACTGCAGCGCTGAATGTGGAGGGGGGCGCCATGGTTGGACGGCTGAGTAGCACGGCGGCGGTCGTAGTCGCTCTGGCGACTGGCAACTGCCTTTTTGCAAACGTAATTCGGACGCCGCGGGCCGAGTTCCGCCAATCTTATTCGCTGGACCCGAACGGCCGTGTGGCGATCGAGAACCTCTACGGTGACGTCCGCATCACGGCTTGGGATCGCGATGAAGTGCTGGTCGAGGCCTACAAGAAATCCCAGGATCCGAAGCAACTGGACGATGCCCGCATCGTGGTGGACGCTTCGTCGAATCTGCTGTCCATTCACACGCAGTACGGCGGCGTGGACGCCGAGCATCCGGCCAGTGTCGAATATCGCATCACCGTCCCGCGCGGCGCCAACTTGGATAGCGTAAAACTCGTGAATGGAGAGCTCACCCTCAGCGGCCTGGCAGGCAATGTGAAAGCGTCCTCGGTGAATGGGAGCATCCACGCCGAGAGGCTCGAAGGCCAGGCAGAGCTGTCCACGATCAATGGCCGGCTGGAAGCCGCGTTCAATCGCATCCGCCGGGAGACTGCGATTTCGCTCAGCTCCGTGAATGGCGCGATCCGGCTTCTGATCCCCTGCGGCGCCAACGCCGACGTCTACGCGCTGAACCTGAGCGGCGGCATTGACTCGCAGTTTGGACATGTCTCCCGGGCATCCGCCGGACATCGTTTGCGGACCACGGTCAACCGCGGCGGCACACAGATTCACTTAAGGAATGTCAACGGCGGGATCTGGATTTACTCCGGGCTGGCACGGCGCCTCTCCCGCTCGTGGTCGTAAGGCGGGGCGCGCCCGAGACGGATCCGATGTATCCCCGCTGTCGGTGCGGGAACACATGACATCTGTTAACCTTGACGGGGCATGCTCTCGGTTGGCCATGACCTGCGTTACGCGGCCCGCCTGCTCCGGAAGTCCCTGGGATCCACGATCGCGGCACTCCTCGCATTAGCCCTGGGAATGGGAGCTGCCTCAGCGATCTTCAGTGTGGTGGACGCCGTTCTGCTGAAACCGCTTCCGTTTCGCGATCCGCAGCGGTTGGTCATCGTGTGGGAGAAGAACCCGGCCCAAAACAAATTCCGCCTGTTCGCCGCCGTGGCCAATTTTCGCGAGTGGCAGCGGCAGAGCCACAGCTTCCAAGGCATGGCCGCGATCGTCCCCGCGCGAGTGAACCTCACCGGCGGGCCCCACGGCCACATCGACCCCGAGGAACTGCGCGCCGAGCGGGTGTCGGCGGCGCTATTCCCGTTGCTGGGCGTGCAAGCCGTGGCGGGACGCACGTTCCGTGGAGACGAGGACCAGCCGGGCCACGCCAACTTCGTCCTGCTGAGCCACGCTCTCTGGACCCGGCGATTCGGCGCGGACCCCGCTATCGTGGGCAAAGCCATCCGGCTCCGCGACCGGAGCTACACGGTGGTGGGTGTTCTTCCCAGGGGCTTCGAACGGGCGTTTGAGGGCTGCCCCGTTCTGGACCCCGAGGTGGACGTCTGGCTGCCCCTGGGCATCAACCTCAACGACGCCCGGATCGCCGGCGACCGCAACCTGGTGGTGGTCGCGCGGTTCGCGCCCGCTACACGCATCGAGCAGGCGCGTTCGGAAATGGAAACCATCGGCGATCGCCTGGAACGCGCCTATCCCGCCCTGAATGCCGGTTGGAGGCCATCCCTGGTCCCGCTCGAGGAAGAACTGGTGGGCAAGGTCCGGCGGGCGCTGCAGGTGATGCTGGCGGCGGTGGCCTTCCTGCTGCTGATGGCCTGCGGCAACGTCGCCAACCTGTTGCTGGTGCGCGCCGCCACGCGCCGGAAAGAGATCGCCGTGCGCTGCGCTCTGGGCGCGGGCACGGGCCGCATCGTGGCCCAACTGCTTGCCGAGAGCCTGCTGCTGTCGCTCACTGCCGGCGCACTCGGGCTCGTGCTCGCGTGGGGCGCGCTGGCCACGGTCGCGCGGCTCGGCCCGGCCGGCATCCCGCGCCTCGCCGGCGCGCAACTCGATTTCCCGCTCTTCGCCTTTGCTTTCGCGGTCTCGGTGCTGACCGGAGTCCTGTTTGGACTGGCGCCGGCCGTCCAGGTGGCCAATCCCGATCTCCGGGTCGGGTTGGCGGAAGGCGGGCGCGGCGGAAAGCTGGGGCGCTCGGGACTGGCGCTGCGCAACGGCCTGGTGGTTACCGAGCTGGCCCTGGCCGTGGTGCTGCTGATCGGCGCCGGGCTCCTGGTCCGCAGCTTCGTTCGGCTCCGCGCGGCCGATCCCGGCTTCCAGCCCGCGGGCCTCCTGACCGCCCGTGTGCCTCTGACCCCGGCCCGGAGTTCCACCCCCGACCGCCGGCTGTCCGCCTTCCATGAGATTGCCGGCCGCCTGGCGGCCCTGCCCGGCGTGCGCGCCGTGGGCGCCGTCAGCTCACTGCCGCTCACCGGGCTGGGCGTGGGCGATACCTTCGGCATCGAGGGCCGGCCTACGCCGCCGCGGCAGGGTCCCATCTGCCTGGTGCGGGCCGTCACGCCGGAGTACTTCCGCGTGATGGGAATTCCGCTGCATGAGGGCCGCGAGTTTAGCGAGTCCGACTCGGCCCAGGTCCCCCGCGTGGTCGTCGTCAACGAGGCGCTGGCGAGCCGCTTCTGGCTGGAGTCCGCCCTCGGCGGCCGAGTGGTGCTCGCTAACCTGGGCGGTGCCGAGATCGTCGGAGTAGTAGGAAACGTGAAGGCGGATCGCCCCGAAGCCGACGACTGGCCCACCATCTACTATCCGTATGCCCAGTTGCCCTACGCCACCATGACCATAGTCTTGCGCACCGCGGTGCCGCCGCTCTCCCTGGCTCCCGCCGTCGAGCGTGCCGTGCACCAGTTCGATCCGAATCAGCCGCTGGCGGATGTGCGGACCATGGAGAGCGTCGCCTCCCGGGCGGTGGCGGGCCCGCGGTTCAACACCCTGGTGCTCGCCTTCTTCGCCGTGACTGCGTTCGCCCTGGCCGCCGTCGGGATCTACGGAGTGATGGCTTACGACGTCACCCAGAGGACGCAGGAGATCGGCATCCGCATGGCGCTGGGCGCGCAATCCCACGACGTGCTGAAATTGGTATTGGGCCAGGGAGCGCGCCTGGCCGCGTTCGGGATTGGAGCCGGGCTTGCGGCGGCCCTGGGGCTCACCCGGCTGATGGCTGCCATGCTGTACGGCGTACAGGCGACGGACGCGTTGACCTTCGCGTTCATCGGCCTGCTGCTGCTGGCGGTGGCGCTGTTGGCCAGTTATCTGCCGTCGCGGCGGGCGATGGCGCTCGATCCGGTGACGGCGTTGCGGCATGAATAGGACAGAACATGATCACACTTCGCAATCTCGAGAAGTTTTATGAAGGCGGCTATGGCCGGAGCTATGTGCTGCGCCGCATCAACGTGGATATCCGTGAGGGCGAATTCGTCACCATCATGGGGCCCTCGGGCGCGGGCAAATCCACGTTGCTTAGCATTCTCGGAATGCTGGATGGCGCGTGGACCGGCGAGTTTGAATTCCTGGCCCACCAGGTACACCGTATGAAACCCAAGGACCGGGTGGAGCTGAACAAGAAGTATATCGGCTTCGTGTTCCAGAGCTACCATCTGATCGACAACCTGACGGTGTACGAGAACCTGGACATTCCGCTGTCATACCGGAATGTGAAAGGCTCGGAGCGCGCGGCCATGGTGTGCGACACGCTGGACCGGTTTCACATCGTGGGCAAGCGCGACCTGTATCCCAGCCAGCTCTCGGGCGGCCAGCAGCAGTTGGTGGCGGTGGCGCGCGCCGTAATCGCCAATCCCAAGCTGATCCTGGCCGACGAGCCGACCGGGAACCTGCACTCCAGCCAGGGCAAGGAGATCATGGAGCTGTTCAAGCGCCTCAACGACGAAGGGACCACCATCGTGCAGGTCACTCACTCCGAGGTCAACGCAGCGTATGGCAACCGGGTCATCCAACTCGCCGACGGCTGGATCCTGAGCGGCGGCAGCGGGGAGGCGACGGGGAAGGGGGTTTAGGCTATGCGGCCGGCGGTTCGAGCAGGAGCTTCTTCTCGATTTCGAGGAGCCGGCGCTCAACCGACGCTACCCGTTCAGTCAATCCCGCTGCCAACGTGGCCAGGTTCTTCTCTTGGGTGGTATGGCGGGCCTAGTTGCGCTGCTGGAATTCCATGAACACACGAACGATCTCGGTCTGCATGTCGCGCATGTGCTCGATGAGGCGGTCTTCCTGCGCCTGCATGCGTCCGGTGAGCCGCTCTTCCAACGCTAACAACTCGTTCCGCAACTCGTCACGGGTTACGGGGGCATCAGCCATGGTTCAATTGTAGCGCTGCTGGCTCCGGTCGAGAACCGAACTCTATGCAACCACCCGCCTGGATGACGCTCCTCCTCCTTCTGCCGCTGAGCGCGGCCGGCCAGCAGCTCGCCAATCCGATCTTCCTCGAGCCCGAGGGCAAGCTCGACACTCGGAGCTCCGAGGTCCGGGAAAAGATGCCGGTCTACCGGCGCGTTGCCGATCCCGCACGCTACTCCGCTTGGCTGCACAATGAGTACGCGGAGCGTGCCTTTCGCCTCTACCGGGCCGCTTGGGAGATGACCCACGCGGCGGGTGGGACTCCCGACTATTACGTGGCCCTGGTTCCCAACGGCAACCACGCCGCGGCTGGATTTCGGCTGCGCACCGAGACTGGCATTGAAGAGCACGCCAAAGAGCCCTACATCCTGCTCGACGCCGACCCTTCCCGATTCGAAGTAACGCTGCTGCATGAAACCGGTCACGTGATCACGACCCTGCTGGCCGGCGGCCGACAACTCGGCGGTGAGGCGATGTCCTCCATTCCCCACAGCACTGCAACGCTGTCGGACCGGAGTACCGCCTTCAGCGAGGGCTACGCTATCCATCTCGAGACCCTTCAGGCGCATGTGGGCCGCGCTCGTTCCGTCCGCCAGCAATACCATCGCGAGCTGATTCAGTTTGGTCTCGATACTCCCTATCGCGGCAGCGAGTTTTTCCGCCACGCCTCCGACCTCACCAGCTATTCGCAAGATCTCGCCCGCTACTCCGACGTGCGCGACAACAACTTCGCCTTCGCAGCCGCCTTCCGGGGGCCGGACTATTTGCGCGTGCAACTGGAAAAATCCCGCGATTTCGCCACCCTCCGCGATGCCAACCAGCTCCTGCAATCGGAAGGGTTCTACGCCAGCTTCTTCTTTCTTTTCGTGACGCGCGGAGCCCTCCCCGATGACGCCGTAATCGAGGATCGCGAGCGGCAACTGATGCGATCGATGCAAGCGATGTTCGCCGCTGGCGCGGATGGCTCGCAGCCATGGCTGCTGAAGCTGGTCACGGCGCACATGAAGGCGTTTCCGGACCAGAAAACTGAGCTGATCGACATCCTGAACGACCTGAGCCACGGCGTGTTCGTGGACCCCGGAGCTCCGGCGATGTGGCGCGAGCACTACCTGGCTGCGCTGCGGCTGGACCTCGCCAACCTGAACCGGGACGCGATCAATGCCACGCGCCGGCGTTGGCGCGAGCAGGTGCTGGCGAACCCCGAAGTGTTGTACTCGCGTGTGGGACCGGAAATCGCCTGCACCGTGCCGGCGGTGCGCGTGAAACTGGTGGCGTTCGGCTCGGAGGCTCCGCTGCTGTTCGACCTCAACACCGTCCAGCCGGGCGTGATGCGACTGATCCCGGGCATCACCGGCGAGGAGGTTGCGGCCTGGATCGATGCCCGCGCCAGGAAGCCGTTCGACAGCGTGGAGGACTTCCGGTCCCGAAGCGGCATGCGCGATGCCAGTCTGAAGGCGATGCAGTTCTCGCGGCTCAGGCCGTCCGCCGGCGCTCGAAGTTCCACGCGTGCTCCACGATCGTCGGCAGGCAGGTGAATTGCGGGGTCCAGCCGAGCTCGTGGCGAAGCTTGTCGGAAGCCGCCACCAGGCGAGGCGGATCGCCGTCGCGGCGGGGCCCGATGACGTATGGAACCTTCTTACCGGTCACCTCTTCCACGGCCCGAACCACCTCGATAACCGTGTGCCCGGTCCCCGTGCCCACGTTGAACTGCGCCGGCGCCCCTCCCGCCAGCAGGTGTTCCACGGCCAGGATGTGCGCCTGCGCCAGGTCATGCACGTGGATGTAGTCGCGGACGCACGTGCCGTCCGGCGTGTCGTAGTCGGCGCCGAAAATGGTGACCGGCTGGCCCGTGACCACGGCGCGCAGCAACAACGGAATCAGGTGCGTCTCCGGATCGTGCTCCTCTCCCAGGTCGCCGGCCGGGTCGGCGCCCGACGCGTTGAAGTACCGCAGCGACGCACTGGTCATCCCATGGATCCGGTCGAACCACCGCAGCAGCGTCTCCACCATCACCTTGGACTCGCCGTACGGGCTCATCGGCTGGATCGGGAACGATTCCAGAATCGGCGTCGCCTCCGGCGTTCCGTAAACCGCCGCCGTGGACGAGAACACGATGTGCTTCACCCCGGCCTCCACCATGGCGGTAAGCAGCGAGAGCGATCCGCCCACATTGTTCGCGAAATACCGCGCGGGCTCCCTCATCGATTCGCCCACCGCTATGAATGCGGCGAAGTGAATCACCGCCTCTGTCCCGCTCTGCCGCATCAATTCGGTCAACGCGCTGGTCTCGGAGAGGTTCAGCCGGAAGAGGCGGTCGGCCGGAACGTTGTGGCGATGCCCCTTGGAGAGATCGTCTACAACCGCCACGTCATATCCCTGCGAGAGCAGCAGGCGGACCGTGTGGGAGCCGATATATCCCGCTCCACCCGTAACCAGGATTCTTCTGTTGGAAGTCACAAATCTCGATTGTCGCACGGCAGAGTTTCCGCGCGGATCATTCCACGGCACCGGCACCGGGCGTTCGAACACGACATCCACAGTCGAGCCCTGGCGCAGCTCGACTTCCCTCCCGCGAGTGAGGAGAACCGTGGCCAGACCCACCGCGCCCCCGGCACCGCCGCCAATGCCGGCACCTTTCCAACTGCGGTCGGCCAGGCCGCCGATGGCTGCGCCGCTGGCGGCGATAGTGGCCACGCGCGCCGCATCGGAGCCCTTGCCGCCTCCTTGCTGCACCTGGCCCTCCCGGGTTTCGACCTTCTGATCGGTGCCTTCCGAATCGACGGACTTCATTTGCGGCGCGATCCGTATGACCTTGCCGGAGGGCAAGGTCATGGTCTCGATGCGGAGGCCCAACTCGGCCCGGCCGGTCACCCTTCCGCTGCGTCGCGAATGTGTCACTACTCCTTGAACGTAGCTGTCCACGGGCACCACAATGTGGCCGCCTACCACGATGGGCGTCGCGGTCTTCATGTAGACGTAGTCGCCCTCACGCGCGGTACGCGTGCTCACGGAGTTTACCAGGCGCAGAAGGACGTGGGTACCTGCCGGAACCTCGGCTGCGGCGCACAGTGCGGGAATCGAAACGGCGAGGATGGCGAGTCGCATCGGCAGTGCCTCCCCTTATGCTAACCCTCGCGATGGTGATCGGGTCGCGCAAAACGGCGAAGGCGGAAGGCCTCCACAACAGCAATGTACAGGTTCACCACGCCCAGGCCGCTGACGGCTCCGCGCATGTACGTATTATCCCAATACCGGTGCCACGACATAGAAAGGATGGTGGCGAAGTAATTGCTCTCCCAGTAGTCGGTCCAGGGGAAGACAATCAGAAAAATGCCCACTTCCAGGCAGAATGTGACGAACAGAACAGCGTACATCTTGTGATACCAATGGTATTCCGGATCGCGCACGGGCTCGGGATGCGGCAGGGTTTCTCTGGTCACCTGCGGGGGCTCACCGGGCGTCATGCGGCTCCCGCCGTCTCGAACAACACCATCTGCCCGTCGTAGTCGAGGGGGAACAAACAACGCTCGCGCACCGGGTCGAAGCTTAGACGGTGCAGCGGAGACGGGCCGTGCTCCCGGATCGCGCGGCGGTGCTCGGGGGTGGCATAGCCCTTGTGCGAGGCCAGCCCGTACTCGGGGTAGACCCTGTCCCATTCGCACATGCAAGCGTCGCGGTAAACCTTGGCGATGATAGAGGCGGCGGCGATGGCGTGGCACCGGGCGTCGCCATGAATGAGCGGGCGCTGTGGCACCGGCAGGTCGAGCGGCACGGCGTCGATCAGCAGGAAATCGGGCGCCGGGCTCAGGCGAATCACCGCGTGCCGCATGGCAACGCGTGAGGCCTGATAGATGTTGATGTGGTCGATGGTGGCGGCATCGACTGCGGCGATGGCCCATGCCACGGCGCGCTCGCGGATGCGCTCCGCGAGCACCTCCCGGCGATCCGGCTCGAGCAACTTGCTGTCGTTCAACCCGCGCACCGGCCGGTCGGGTGAAAGGATCACCGCGGCGGCCACGACTGGTCCGAACAGCGCGCCCCGCCCCACTTCATCGACACCGGCAACGGCCCGAAACCCGCGCGCGCACAACTCACGCTCCAGGGTCGCTTCACACCGGAATTTGCCACCCGCCGACTCGGGTCGCATTGGAAAAATGAAGTTCGCGGCTACACGCGCTCTTTCAGGCGGGCTGCTTTGCCCCTCAGACCACGCAGGTAATACAGTTTCGCGCGGCGAACCTTGCCGGTCCGCACTACGTCGATATGATCGATCACCCGCGCGTTCACCGGGAAAATCCGTTCCACGCCCTGTCCGAAACTCACCTTGCGTACCGTAATGCTTTCGCCCATCCCGGTATTGTTGCGGGCTATGACAGTGCCCTCGAATGCCTGCAACCGCTCCTTGTCCCCTTCCCTGATCTTTACGTGGACCCGGATCGTGTCGCCGGGGCGAAACTCGGGGATATCGGTCCGCTTGTTCTTCTGAATAAACTTCGTCAACAGCGCGTTCTGCATGAAATTTCCTTGAACTATATATCTTAGCAGTGGCGGAGGGCCGCTGCCCGACGCCCTCAGTTGCGGTCATTTGATGAGGTCGGGCCGCAGCCGCGCGGTCTTCTCCAGAGCGGCGCGTTTGCGAAACTTCCGGATCTCCTCGTGATTGCCATTCAGCAGGACCTCAGGCGCCGGCCATCCGCGAAAATCGGCCGGGCGGGTCCAATGCGGGCAATCCAGCAGGCCCTCGCCGTGCCCCTGGTCCTGGAACGACTCGAAGGCTGCCGAGCTCTCGTTGCCCAGAACGCCCGGCAACAGGCGCGCCACCGCGTCGATAATCACCGCCGCCGCCAGTTCGCCCCCGCTCAGCACGTAATTGCCGATCGATATCTCTTCATCGGCCAGGTGCTCTGCCACGCGCTCGTCCACGCCTTCGTAGCGGCCGCAGATCAGCAGGATGCCGGACTCGCGGCTCAGCCGGTTGGCCATGCGCTGGTCGAACAGCCGGCCCTGCGCGGAAAGCAGCACCACCTTCTGGTCCGGCTGCCGCTCGGGCCAGATGGATTCCACTGCCAGGAAGAGGGGCTCCGGCTTGAGCACCATGCCTTCACCTCCGCCGAACGGACGATCGTCCACCGTCCGGTGGCGGTCGAAGGTCCAGTCGCGCAGGTTGTGGATGCGGATATCGAGCAGCCCGGCGTCGCAGGCCCTTTTGATCACACCATGCGCGAACGGTCCCTCGAAGAACTCGGGGAAAATCGTCAGCACATGAAAATTCACGAGCGGTTCAGATCCTTGAGACCTTCCGGCAATTCTACCGTGATCCGTCTGGCGGCCGGGTCGATTTCGGGACAGATCGCGCGGGCAAAGGGGATCAGCCAGTCGCCGTCCACTTCGAGCAGTCCGGACCCGCCGGCGTCCTGCCAGCCGGAGACCCTGCCGAGCCGTTCGCCGGTGCGCCGGTCCACGATCTCGCAGCCGATCAGGTCGGACTGGAAGTACTCGTCCGGCTCGAGAGCGATTCGATCGCTGAGCGGCACCCGCACCTCTGCTCCGGAGAGGCGTTCGGCGGCGGAGATGGTGTCCACGCCGCGGAATTTGAAAATCAGGGTACGATCGTGAAACCACGTGGACTCGACTTCCACGCGCTCACCGGTTCCGAAGAGATACACTTCGCGCAACTCTCGGAATCGTTCGGGCCGGCTGCTGAGGGCCAATGCTGTGATTTCGCCGCGGTTGCCCCGGACCTTTCCCAGCAGGGCAACCGTCACGAATCCCGCATCGGGCGCGCTCACTCGAGGATTTCCAGCGTGAAGCGGCGGTTGAGTTTCATGCCGGCGGCACCCAGGATGGTGCGGATGGATCGGGCCGTACGACCCTGTTTACCAATCACCTTCCCCAGGTCGCTGGGCGCCACTTTCAACTCCAGAACTGTGACCTGCTCTCCTTGAACCTCTCGGACCGATACCTCCTCGGGGATGTCAACCAGAGCTTTCGCGATGTCTTCGATCAACTGCTTCATTCACCCCGTGCCTCCCTACTGCACATGGTAACTGAAGGTAAACCCGCCACACGTGAAAATTCCGAGGCAATACAGGTTATACCCGTTCTGTTCTTTACAGTTAGAAAAGGTCCCGCGGCCATTTCCGCGGTGTGGCGGGAACCCGTCAGGCCACCGGCTGGGCTGCCGGCGCAGGATTCTTTTCCAACAGCCGCTTGACCGTATCGGACATCTGGGCGCCGTTCTTCGTCCAGTATTCGATGCGGTCGTGCTTCAGCACCACCTGCGCCGGATGAGTGAGCGGATTGTAGTGTCCGACCACTTCCAGGCTGCGGCCGTTGCGGGCCCGTTCCTTCTCGATTACCACGACACGGTAAAACGGCTTCTTCTTGGCGCCAAACCGCGCCAGGCGAATCATCAGCATGTGCACTCCTAATGTCCCGGCGGGCCGGGGATGTCTCCAAACGGGAAGCCGGGCGGCAACTTCATTTTGCCCATCTTCTTCCCCATCAGGCCGCCGGAAAAGGTCTTCATCATCTTCCGGGCCTGCGTGTACTGCTTCAAAAACTGGTTGACTTCCTGCACCGAGGTGCCGCTGCCCTTGGCGATGCGCCGGCGGCGGCTGCCGTTGATGATCATGTGGTTGTCGCGTTCCTTCGGCGTCATCGAATCGATGATCGCCACCACATGGTTGATCTCCTTCTCGTCGACCTTGACGTCCTTCAGCTCCTTGAGAATCCCGACCTTGGGCATCATACCCAACAGCGACTGCAGGGGGCCGAGTTTGCGGATCTGGCGCAACTGGTCGCGGAAATCCTCCAGGGTGAACTCGTTCTCGATGAGCTTGCGCTGCATCTCGACGGCTTTTTTCTGATCGATGGCCTCGCTGGCCTTCTCGATGAGCGAGAGGATATCGCCCATACCGAGAATGCGGTTGGCCGCGCGATCGGGATGGAACGGCTCGATGGCGTCGAACTTCTCGCCCACACCGACGAATTTCAGCGGCTGGCCGGTAACGTGGCGAATCGAGAGGGCCGCGCCGCCGCGGGCGTCGCCATCCATCTTAGTGAGGATGACGCCGGTGATGCCGAGACGCTTGTGGAACTCGTCGGCGGATTTCACCGCGTCCTGCCCGGTCATGGCGTCGGCCACGAACAGGATTTCGACGGGGTTGAGCTGCTCCTTCAGTTCCTGCAGCTCGGTCATGAGCTGGTCGTCGATATGGAGGCGTCCGGCGGTATCCACCAGCAGCACGTCCCGGCCGCTGTTGTTGCTCTCCCGGCGCGCGGATTTTGCGAGCTCGAGCGGGGTCGTCTCCCCCGCGGCGCCCTCGTAGACCGGCTGGTTGATTTCGCGGGCGATGATCTTGAGCTGTTCCCGCGCCGCCGGGCGGTACACGTCCACCGAGACCAGCATCGGCCGATGATCGTTCCGCGACAGCCACCGCGCCAGCTTGCCGGCTGTCGTAGTCTTGCCCGAACCCTGGAGACCGACGATCAGGAACACGCTGGGCGGCTCGTTCGCGAATCGCAGCCGCGATTCGTGGCTTCCCAGGATCTTGATCAGCTCTTCATGGACGATCTTGATGACCTGCTGGGTCGGTGATAGGGAGGTGAGCACCTCCTCGCCCATGGCTTTCTGTTTGATATTCTCCAGGAGCTGTTTGACAACTTTGAAATTGACATCGGCCTCCAGCAGCGCCATGCGGATCTCGCGCAGGGCACTCTCCATGTTGGCGGCCGAGAGTTTACCTTCACCGCGCAGGTTCTTGAAAACCCGCTGCAGCTTTTCCGATAGGTTGTCGAACATGAGAACACAACACCGCCCCACGGTGAGGATAGGACGGTCACATTTGCGATGTACTTATTATAGCCGGATTGCCGGTTACTGCGGGGGCGCGATGCGGACGCTGCTCGCCGCCATCTTACCAGTGCGGTCCATGCCGAGCTCGTAGAATACACGAGTCCCGGGCCGCAGGTCGGTGGCGAGCCCTTCCACCAGGCGGGAGACGTGAAAGAAGATGTCGCGCCCGCCGTCGTCGGGCCGAAGAAAACCGAAGCCTTTGGCCTCGAAGTACGTAACTACGGAACCGGCCTGCTCGCCGGTCGGAGTCTCGCCCGCGCCACCCTCGCCTTCGGCCGACGCATGCGCGGGCCTGGAGGATTTGTCACCGACACCCTGCTTGACCAGGGCCAGGTCGGCTTCCGTCCAGTCCGCCGGTGGCTGGGACTCGGACGGCATCTTGAGGTCCGGATTCCGTTTGCGGGCCTCTTCAAACAACCGTTTTTGACGTGCGTTCAAAACGAAAATTCCTCAACTTCCGCTATTTCTAGGCCGTAGCGGGGGCGGTCTTCTTCCTGCGGGAGCCCTTCTTTTCGGCGGGGGGCTGCCTGTCGCTCTTCTTCAGGCTGCCCATCACCATGTTCGTCACGAATTTCTTTTCGCCGTGATCGTCGAACTTGATGACGATGCGTTCGTCGCTGCTGGACATGACAGTGCCAAGCCCGAACTTCATGTGTTCGACCTGGGCGCCCTGGGAAAACGTGTTGGAGGCCATAGACTTCTACGCTCTACTCCTGGATGGGTTGCTGGGGAATATAGAGTCCTGACAGAACCAGGACAGAAATGTAGGGGAGTACCACAATTGGGTTCCTTTTCATCTTAGCAAACGACGTGCCAACTTGTCGAGTTCCGGAAACTGTTCGAGTTGCCCGGGCCGGACCTGCGCAGCGTCCCCACCCTTCCATCCGCCGCGGCCTCCTCCACGGGCAGGCGGCATCTCCTGCCCCTGCGACAAATATCTCCTGTCCCGGCAGGATGGTACACGGAAACAACCTGCGCTTACACTGAAGTAGGTAAGGAAAGCAGCTTTGCATATTTCCCGCCGCGGTCCCGGACGAGAACGGACCGCGGCTTTTTTTATCCCTGCCTGTCAGCCGGCTCCTGGAAGGAGTCCAGCACCGCGCGGATCACCTCGTCCGGAGTCGCCCCCCGAATCGGCGTCTTGCTGGCCGATGTGTGCATCATGAGCACGTCGCCGATGCTGTCGGCCACCTGCCAGACTACCGGTGCATAATCTTCGGCCCCCAGGAAACGGACCACGTCGATTCGCAAGGTGAATATACGCTTCTCCCCGGTTTCACCGGTAGACTCCCAGTCGAAGCCTACGCTTTTGACTACTTCGTACGGTGAGCGGACGTTAGGGGTGTTTTCGAGCATCGCAACTCCGGGAGTTCGGTCGTCGTTCGCCCACGATGAGGTACGAACCTGACTCTGTGACCATTCCAGTGTACTGCGTTGCCCTCCTTCACGCGCCCATGGCCGCGACCGGGCGCCCCGCCGGGGTCTGCGCAACCGGCTGCCGTCCAAAAGCTGTAGGGCCCATTACGTAACATCCGGCATTGGTACTGTCTCCGGTATCTACCATGAACCGGTAGGACAGTAACCCCGTCTAATTGTATGGGAGGAAGGGCTATGAGTAACGCGGTAGACAGGCTGAAGCTCTGCGAGGCGATTCTGGCCCTCATCGAGCAAATGCGCGCCGAAACGGGCGATGAGACCCTGGGCTTGAACATCGAGCGCGCGGCGTTGGATGCTCAGTTTCAAGAGATCGAAGCCGAGATTCTGGAGAATCCCGGGGCGATCGAACCGTGGCTGATCCGGCGCCGCCGCCCTGATTAGTGCTCGCTCCCGCGACCCACATCAGTCGCCGGCACGCGAGTGAACGGCTGGAACGGACCTCCGTTCCAGCCGGGTGGGTCAGAAGGTCAATCTCACATTGAATTCGATCTGCCGGGCGTCCACGCCGCCGTCGCGCCCGGTGTTCGCCAGCCCGTTGACCAGGCCGAAGCTGCTGCTGTTGATATCGCCGTTGGGGTTGCTGAAATGCGGCGTGTTCGTGAAGTTGATCGCCTGCGCGCGGAACTGGAAGTTGAAACGTTCCGAGATCCGAAAGGTGCGCGCCAACGCCAAGTCCACATTGAACAGCCCCGGCCCGTGGAGGATATAGAACGGCGAGGTGCCGAAGCGGTTGAGATCATTCACCACCCCGAACGCGGAAGTGTCGAACCAGGTGGTGCCCGGGCCGACATCGCCCGAAATAGGGATCGAAGAACTGAGCCGGTCCGGCCTCTGCGTGTTGCCGGATGCGTTCAGGTTGCTGGAGGAAGATCCGCCCGCATGCAGCTCGAAGACGCTCCCCGACACTCTTCGGAAGACGCCGCTCAATTGCCACCCGCCCAGTATCGCCGAGGGGACGCCCGTGTTCGCCCAGCGTTTGCCCTTGCCGAACGGCGGCTCGGCGACGAACAACGCTTCGAAGTTGTGGGGGCGGTCCTGCGGCGCAAGGCCGCGGTTCAGATTGTAGAACGCAGGTGTCTGGATATAAGCGCGGCCCTTTTCATTGGACACACCCGCCATACCAATGGCCTTCGAGAAGGTGTAAGCCAACTCGACCTGATAGCCGCCGCGGAAGTGGTGCGAGAGTTTGGTCTGCAGCGCATCATAGTGGTTGTTGGCGATGGGCGTGATGAGCGACGTGGACGCCTTTCGGTAACCGTAAGCGGCGTTATAGAACGGGCGGCTGACGTTCCGCCGCATTCCGCGGCGGCGCTGCCCGGGACGCAGCCCGCGGGGGCGATCGGGCTTTCGACATTCAAATCCAGGAAGCCGAGCTGGCGGATGGTGCGCGTGGCAACATAGCCCGCCTGCGCCACCCATTGGTGCGGAAACTCCTTTTCCAGCGTGACGTTCCAGGACTGGATGTACCCGCGCTCGACATCGTCGTGGCGTTGTCGCCAGCGCCACGTTGGGGAGCGACGGGAACCTCGCCGCCGGAGAGATCCGGAAGCGTCGGCAGCGGAATGCCGATCGGCAGCGTCGAGCCCACCGGCGCATTCTGGAGGCTGGCGCTGTCCAGCGCGCCCGCGGCCTGGTACGAATCCGCGCTCACGTACAGCGGAATCAATACGGGATAGTTGGTCCGCAGGTCATCGGCCAGATTGTATGGCTCATTCGTGATGCCGTAGCCGGCGCGTATTACAAACGTCGGGGTCAGGCGGTACGCCAGGCCCAGGCGGGGCACGAACATGCGTTTTGCTGATCGAGACGCCGCAATCGGTCGGGATGCTTCGCCGACGCCGCAAAGCATCATCGTGTTCTGGGCGAAGTCGAAGCGTTCGAGGCCGCGGTTGTCGCGCGTCGGCATCGGGTAGTACTCCCAGCGCAGGCCGAGGGTGGCGGTCAACTTGGGCGTGATCTGCCACTGATCGCCCACATACAGGCTGTACTGATGGGTGATGGTGTGAAAGTAATCGGGCACCAGAATGTTCTTGCCGTAGTTGGTGTCCAGGCCCAGCAGGAACGTGGCGAAGTTATTATAGGCGTTGGTCTTCGATCCTTTGCCGCGCGTTGCAGTCCCGGCACGAGGTGGGGCCGCTGCCGAAGCCGAATCCGCCGGCGCCCGGCTGGGTCGACCCGCCGGCATTCCATTCCGGCTGCTGGTGATTCAGGTGCAGGACGAAGATCGAGCCGCCAAAGCGGAGCGTGTGGTTGCCGTGGATCCAGGTGGCGTTGCCGCTCCAGTAGAACTGCGGATCGTTGCGCAGATACGGCATGTAGCGCGTTGTGGGTTCCCAGGTCGTTGAAATTGCTGATTGCGAACTTGGGCCAGCTTCCCTCGAACGTACGCGTGCCATTGGTGCCGGGAATGCCCAGGTAGTCGAGCCCCTGGTTCTTGTTAAGGTCGAGCATGGCGGGAATTCGTAACCATCCGGGTAAGCCCGAAATTCCCGTCCAGCACGAGAGTCGGGGCTCGCCACGTAATTACCCGTTATGGAAAGGGTGAGAGTATGTCCGTTGCCCTGGCCCTCGTTGCCGCCGTAGTCACTGATCGGCTGGCCGCCCACTTCCCCGAACATCTGCGGATCGAGATCGTTGTAGTTCAGGAATCCGAAATGCCCGAACATGGTGAGCTTGTCGGTGGCGTTCCAGTCGATCTTCTGGTCGGTCGTGGTGCGGTTGAAGGCGAAATCAGTAGCCGCCAGGTAGTTACTACTCGGCGCGCTCTTGCTGGCGCTGGGCAGGAACCGGCCCGGCGCCTTCTGCAGAAGCGCCAGAAGCTTCGCGGACACTGGACTGATGCGGCTGGTGGGAATCATGTTCAAGCACATTGAGTCCGCGCAGAGAGGATTGTAGTGAGCGGCATCGGACGGGACGTTCGTGGCATACATCGGTTTTCGGTCGCTCCCGTCCGGATTCCCCGTCGTCGGGTCGTAAATCGTGTACGGGTTGGCCGCCAATCCGTTGGCCGCGTCCGCGCCGCGCAGGTCGCCCTGCATCATAGACAGGGTGGGAATGGTGGCGACGTGAGTGGCGAACTGCCGCTGCCGCGTGAACTCCACGTTGGAAAAGAAGAACAGCTTATTCTTCTTGATCGGCCCTCCGGCGCTGGCGCCGAACTGGTTGAAAATGTCTTTGGGAACTCGCGTGATCTTGTTGTTCGGGTCGAAGAAGTTATGGGCCTCGGTGGCGTTGTTAAAGTGGTATTCGTACAGGTCGCCGTGATACTGGTTGGTTCCACTCTTGATCTGTACATTGACTGTGGATCCGCCCGCCAGTCCCTGCTCGGGGTTGAAATTGCCAGTAACCACGTTGACCACCTGGATCGCATCCGACGACGGGATGTAAGCCGCGTTTTCGGGAACCCAGATGTTGAACTGGCTGACCCCGTCGATGCGGACGTCATTGCCATATTCGCTGGTGCCGTTGACGTTGAACTGAAGAGCACGGGACGGATTGGTGGGAATCGAATGCGCCGTAGTAGGCGGATTGATTCCCGGAACGGTAGCGAACAGTGATTCGAAGTTATTCCCCGGCGGCAGCGGTACATTGCGGATGGTCTCTGCAGTGATGTCGTGGCGGACGTCGGTGCGGTCCGTCTGCAGCAGGGGAGCGGCGCCGGTCACCTCCACTGTCTGAGTCACCTCACCCACCTCCATCGCGGCGTCGACACGGGTCACGGTGTTCAGGGTGACGGGAATGTTCTCCCTGGCAAATGTCTTAAATCCCGGGGCTGACACCTTGACCGCATAGTCGCCCGGTGAAAGCGTGGAAAGCGTATAATGACCACTCGTATCCGTCACCGTACGGCGAGTCAACTGGGTCTGCTCCTGAGTGATCTCCACGACCGCTCCCGGAATGGCCGCGTTTGACGCGTCCTTGACATTGCCGACCATGGATCCATACAGGACCTGCGCAGCGAGAGGCCGCGCCGGAAGAGACAGGAATACACATATCGCGACCAGCATCCCACACAGGGATCTTATTATACGTTGGAACATTCTCACCCTCCCCAGTCATGCGATTGGATCTGCCGGCTCCACGGAGCGGCCCCGCGCCTGTGAGCGATGAGATGCAATCTCGGCCGCATCAAACCCCTGCGCGCCGTCACACGCAACGCCCCGTCAGCAGTTGCATTTGCCAGCCAGGGCAACCTGCCCTGGACCAATCGTGGTTGAATTCTATGCCGCGGTTACCCGGCCTTCAATACAGCGAATTCTTTAACGTTACAGCTTGCTCGCGATATCTGTAGCTTTGAGTACACTCGGCCGGCCAACTCTCAATGCGGCCACATGCGCAATTACCTGCGGACATGAGTGTTGGTGAAGAGGTTGAATATCGTCTGGTTACGAGCTGCCGTCCTGGACGGGGCTGATACCCGTAAGGTCTGACATGCTCGCGTTACTGCCCGGCGCCCGCCTTCCCCGGAATCTGAATCGCTGGCACGTCCGAATCGCGTACCAGCTTGTTGAATGCCGCCAGGTCGGAGGTCAACAGGCCAGCCAGCGTTTTCAATCTGCCGTTTACCCGGGTGGCCAGGTCCTCGTACACCATGTACGATTGAGCTGTTGGCTGGTATTCGGAGTTAGCTACGACTCCCAGCAAATGCGCCAGCTTGTTATTCAGCTTGATAGGAAAGTTCAGCGGGTCTTCGCTGGCGCGGTTTTTCGTTTGATACAGATCTTCCTCCACCGCGGTCAGCTTCTTGATCAGGTCTTTCGCTGCCTCCGCCACGCGCTTGTCGCTTCGGCCGGCATACGCTTCCAGTTGCTTCCGCGCTTCCCGAATCCGGATCACCGCCTCGTTCGTCTCCGACAGTTTGTCGCGAATCTGGAGGGCGAGCGTCAATTGCTTGCCGTAGTCCTCCGGCGTCGTGTCGAGGCGCGGGTCCTTCTTCACCTGGAAGTCCTGCGTCTGAGATTTGCCGTCCACCGTGAGGCGCACCTGGTAAGCGCCGGGTGAAACTCGCGGCCCGGTCACACTGCCGGCCCACATGATGAGCCCGGGGAAACTGGTCGCATCCGCGTATCGGAGGCTCCACACGAAGCGGTTCATGCCCTGCTGGGCGGACACCCGCGCGGGCGGCGCCGCCCGGAAGGGGTTCTCTTCGCCCTCTTCGGAGGCGGTCCGCTGCGGCCGTTCCGGCTCGCGGCTGGAGAACTTCTTCACCAGTTTCCCCGACCCATCCAGAAATTCCAGCGCCACTTCGCCCTTAGGCCTCTCCTTCAGCCAGTAGTAGACCGTAACCCCCGCGGGCGGATTTTCGCCCATCGCGGCCCCTCCGCGTCCGCCACCCCCGCCCCCGCGTCCGCCAGCGCCGAAACGGTACGTATCCTTCGCCCGGAACAGGTGGGCATCTTCCGTCTGGACGCTGTCATTCAACTGGTACAGCAGGGGAACGCTGTCCAGCACGTAGAAGGCACGCCCCTGGGTAGCCACCACCAGTTCCTGCTCGCGCTTCTGAAACGCCAGGTCCGTAACCGGCGTTATCGGCAGGTTGAGTTGGAACGGCTTCCAGTTGTCGCCGTCATCGGTGGATAGGTAGAGCCCGAACTCGGTGCCGGCCACCAGCAAACCCTTGTGATTGGGATCCTCCCGCACCACGCGCGTGAAGGACTTGGCGGGGATGCCGTTCACGATCTTCTTCCACGTTTTGCCGTAGTCGTTGGTCTTATAAAGATACGGCCGGAAATCGTCATGCTTATACATGGTGGCGGCGATGTACGCCGTTCCGGGCTCGCCGGGTACGTCGATGGAGTTGATCTGAATCCACTCCGGCATGTCCTTGGGTGTTACATTCGCCCAGTTCTTGCCGCCGTCGCGCGTCACGTGTACCAGGCCGTCATCCGAGCCCACCCAGATCTCACCTTTGGCCGTGGGCGATTCCATCACCGTGAATATAGTGCAGTAATACTCGATGCTGGTGTTGTCCTGGGTGATCGGCCCACCGGAGGTCCCCATCTTGGATTTGTCGTTGCGTGTCAGATCGGGGCTGATCGGCTCCCAGCTTTGCCCCTCGTTGGTACTTTTCAGCAGCACGTTCGCTCCGATGTACAAGGTTTTCGGATCGTGCGGTGAAAACACGATGGGGTAGCTCCACTGGAATCGGTACTTCATCGCTTCCACACCGTAGCCCATCGTGTTATCCGGCCAGGCGTTGATGTCGCGCGACTGCCCGGTGCGATGGTCGACGCGCGTGATCAGCCCGTCGTACGAGCCGGCGTAAACGATCTGCGAGTCGCGCGGATCGGGCGCGATCCAACCGCTTTCGCCGCCGCCCACGGCATACCAATCGCTCTCGGTGATGCCGAAGCCGGCCGTGCGGCTGGCAATGCGCACGGTCGTGTTGTCCTGCTGCGCGCCGTAGATGTTGTACGGAAAATCGTTGTCCAGCGCCACGCGGTAGAACTGCGCCGTCGGCTGATTCACGATGCTGGACCACGTGTGCCCGCCGTCGCTGGTAATATTCGCGCCGCCGTCGTTGGACTCGATCATGCGTTGCGGATTGTCCGGCGCGATCCACAGATCGTGGTTGTCCCCGTGCGGCGTGCGGATGACGGAAAAGGTCCGCCCGCCATCGATCGACCGGAACATCCCGGTGTTCAATGCATACACCGTGTCCGCGTTCTGTGGGTCGGCGTAGATGTGGCTGTAGTACCAGGCGCGCTGCCGGAGAATATTCTGGTCGTTGACCTTGGTCCAGTTCCGGCCGCCGTTGTCGGACCGGAACACGCCGCCATCCGCCGCTTCCACCAGCGCCCACACACGCTCCGGATTGGCAGGGGAAACCGTGACGCCGATGCGTCCCAGGACGCCCTTTGGAAGACCCGGGCTCCGCGAAATGTCGGTCCAGTTGTCGCCGCCATCGGTGGATTTCCAGAGCCCGCTGCCCGCGCCGCCGCTATCGAAGTGCCACGGGTTGCGCCGCACCTG
The DNA here is from genome assembly GCA_963719195.1 of Bryobacterales bacterium. Lineage (GTDB taxonomy): Bacteria > Acidobacteriota > Terriglobia > Bryobacterales > Bryobacteraceae > DASQZT01. The sequence continues at coordinate 557,015 of CAVRBB010000003.1, forward strand.
CCAGAACGCGGCGTAGATCACCCGCGGGTTGGAAGGGTCGAGCGCGAGGTCCACCGCGCCGGCATCCGGACCGCGCGTCAGCACCTGTTTCCACGTGGCGCCGCCGTCGGTCGATCGGTAAACGCCACGCTCCGGGTTCGGGCCCCACAGGTGGCCCAGGGCCGCCACGTAAACCAGGTCGGCGTTCTTGGGATGGACCCTGACCGCGCCAATATGATAAGTCTGCTCGAGCCCCACATTGCGCCATGTCTTGCCGCCATCCACCGACTTGTACACGCCGTCGCCGTTCGAAGCGTTGCCGCGCACGCAGGCTTCGCCCATTCCCGCGTAGATCACGTTCGGGTCCGAATCCGCCACCGCAATCGCGCCCACCGAGGCAGTTTTGAAATGGCTATCCGAAACGGGTACCCAGGATGCGCCGCTGTCCGTGGTTTTCCAGACGCCGCCGCCGACTCCGCCGAAATAATATACGTTGGGCTGCGAAGGCACGCCCGCCACCGCCACCGATCGCCCGCCGCGAAACGGTCCCACCAGCCGGAAACGCAACTCTTTGAAAAGATCGCCCTGCTGCGCGAGCAGCAACAAGGGAAACGCAAACAGCAACCCACTCCGGACGAGCTTCATAGTTTGGAATAGTACCAGAAACGCCCGCTACCCTGGCTGTGGCCGCGGCTCAGTGAGCCACCGGCTCCCGTTCCGATACGATAACGATCTGCATGTCCCTGGCCAGACCGGCAATCCGCTCCACCATGTCGCGCGAAAAGAAGTGAATCCATGAGCGGACCCGCGGCCTCGCCAGAAAAATCTGAGTGACCCGGTTCCTGCGGGCGAAGTCCACCAGCACCTGGACCGTATCTTCTCCCTCCAGGATTCGGGTCTCGATGTGCAGGTTGCGGGCGAAATTCAGATGCCGTTCGATAGCCTCCCGTTCCGCATCCGCCAGTCCGGCGAGGTCGCCCGACGGCTGAACCGTCACGGCAAAACACTCCGCGTCCAGGAAATCGCTCACCCGCCGGGCGCGCCGGATGACCATCGCCGTGGCCGGATCGGGAGTGACCCAAACCAGGATCTTGTGGTGCCGGCCCGCCCCGCTTCCCGCCACATCCTGCATCCGCGCTCCGTCGTCTTCCTGTTGCCGGTGCTCCACTTCGTGGGCTGTCTCGCGCAGCGCCAGCTCTCGCAACGCCACCAGTGTCGATTCGCGAAAGAAGTTCTGGAGGGCGCGGTCGGCCTTTTCTTTGCTGTACACCACGCCGCGCTCCAGGCGGTGCAGCAGCGCCCGAGGCGTGAGATCGATCATCACCACCTCGTCCGCTTGCCGCACCACCCAATCCGGAATCGTCTCGCGCACGCGGATGCCGGTGATGTGGCGCACCTGGTCGTTCAGACTCTCCAGGTGCTGTATGTTCATCGTGGTCAGCACGTCGATGCCCGCGTCCCGCAGCAGTTGCACATCCTCCCACCGCTTGTCCCGCTCCGACCCGGGCACATTCGTGTGCGGGAACTCGTCCACCGCCGCCACTTGCGGATGCCTGGCCAGAATGGCGCCGGTGTCCATTTCCTCGAATACCGAGCCGCGGTATTCGACCTTCCTGCGGGGAATCATTTCGAGGCCTTCCGCCTTGACGATCGTGTCTTTGCGCCCGTGCGGCTCGAAATAGCCAACAACGACATCCACGCCCTGCGCCTTCAGCCGATGCGCCTCTTCCAGCATCTGGTATGTCTTGCCCACACCGGCGGCGTAGCCCATGTAGATTTTCAGCCTGCCGCGCCGTGGTTCGGACATGCTTATTGCGGAAAGATCCGCACATCCATGCCTTCCGACCGCCGGATCAGCTTGTCGACGGGGTTGGCGAGCAGCCGGTTCCGCATGCCGGCGCGCTGAGTGTGGCCGATGAATAGCTGCGTCACGCCTCTCGACTTGGCGAAGTCGATCAGGGTCTCCACCGGATCTTCTCCCTCGAGGATCTCGATCTTCGCGTTGGCTGCCCGCGCCATCGCGAGCTTCTCCTCCAGCGCCGCGCGGTCCGCCCCCGAGATGCCCGGCTGGTTGACATACGCCACGATCAGTTCCCCGTGGAACCGCTCGGCGATGATGCGGGCCGTCTCCAGCATTTCGCGCATATTCGCCCGCGGTGTGGCGCAGACCATGACCCGCTCCTGCGCCCCGAGATGCTGGCGAATTCCGTGCCCCTCGAGATACCTGGTGAGCTGCGTCTCCACCACGTCGGCTGCCAGGACGAGCGCCAACTCCCGCAGCCGGGATAACTGATTCTGCCGACTCACCGCGTCCACGTACCCCTCGTCCTCCCTCTCGAGGGGATTCTGAGGCGGCGCATCCACGATCTCGATCTCATCCGCGCTCCGGATGAACGCCACCGGCACGGTCTGCCCCGCCCGTTTCCCCGTAATCGCCTCTACGTCGTCCTGGAGCTCCGCGATGTATTGGACATTGACGGACCCGATGACGGTGATGCCCGCGCCTAACAGCTCCTTGATATCCTGCCACCGCGTCGGATTGCGCGAACCCGGCGGATTGTCGTAGGCAATGCCATCGATCACGCACACCTCGGGACGCCGGTGCAGGATGGCGTCCACATCGATTGCGTTGTCTCCGCCGGGAGCCTTGAGCGGGATCGCTTCCAGCTTCCGCAGCACTGCCTCAACGTCGGACGGCACTTGCGGTTGTACCCCCCCTACCACGATGTCCTGCCCGCGCTCGCGCCGGCGCCGCGCTTCATCGAGCATGCGGAAGGACTTTCCCACCCCCGAAGCATAGCCCAGGAAGATCTTCAGTTGCGCCCGGTCGCCGGACTGCTCCTCGGCCTGCGCCTCGCGGAGAAGTTCCTCGGGCGTTTTGCGGGCTCCGTCACGCGCCATGCAGGTCTCCGGACCAACTCAGGATACTGGTTTTTGAGGCGGCAATGGAGGTCGGTGCGGGCGGGCGGCTACCGGGCTGTCCGCGCGGGCTGTCCGGTGGCCCGGCCCGTCGCGATAGCTTCGAGCGCCAGGTTCAGCCGCAGCACATTCACGCGGGCTTCGCCGAGAAACCCGAGGTCCGGCGGTTCGGTGTACCGCGCAATCAGGCGATTCACCTGCTCACGCGAGATGCCGCGCGCCACGGCGACCCGGGCAGCCTGGGCTGCCGCCGAAGCCGGGCTGATGTGCGGATCGAGACCGCTCCCCGACGCGGTTACCAGGTCCGCCGGCACTGGTCCGTGATAATCGGGATTCTCCTTCCGGAACTTCTCGACGGATGCCTTGACGCGGTCCAGCAGTTTCTGGTTCGTCGGTCCGTAGTTCGAACCGCCGGAGGCCATGCCATCGTAGCCGTCGTTACCCGCCGCCGAGGGCCGCGGATGAAAGTATTCGGGCTTGCTGAAACTCTGTCCGATCAGCTCGGAGCCGACCGTCCTGCCGAACGCCTTCACCAGGCTCCCGTTCGCCTGCCGCGGAAACAGCGCCTGGCAGACTGCGGTGATGGCAAGCGGGTAGATCACTCCCAGCAGAATCGTCAGGAAAATCGTGGCCCGAAGTCCCGGCAGCATTTGCGTCCGCATGGTCTTCTCTCCCCTACGCCAGGTGCAACAGCCCCAGCAGCCGATCGATGATCCAGATCCCCGGAAACGGCGCGATAATCCCGCCGATGCCGTAAATCATCAGGTTGCGCCGCAGCAGGCTGGCGGCGTCGAGCGGCCGGTATTTCACGCCGCGCAGCGCCAGCGGCACCAGGGCGATGATGATCAAGGCATTGAAGATCACCGCGGCCAACACCGCGCTCTGCGGCGTGTGCAGGCGCATGATGTTCAGCCTGCCCAGAACCGGGTAAGTCGCCATGAACATGGCGGGGATAATGGCAAAGTATTTCGCCACGTCGTTCGCTATGGAAAACGTGGTCAGCGCCCCGCGGGTTATCAGGAGTTGTTTGCCGATGGCCACCACCTCGATCAGCTTCGTCGGGTTGCTGTCGAGGTCCACCATATTGCCGGCCTCTTTCGCGGCCATGGTGCCGGTGTTCATCGCCAGGCCGACATCGGCCTGTGCCAGCGCCGGTGCGTCATTGGTGCCGTCGCCGGTCATCGCTACCAGCCGTCCGGCGGCCTGCTCTTTCCGGATGTACTCCAGCTTGTCCTTCGGCGTGGCCTGCGCCAGGAAATCGTCCACGCCGGCTTCGGACGCGATGGCCGCCGCCGTCAGCGGATTGTCGCCCGTGATCATCACGCTGCGAATTCCCATGCGCCGCAACTGCGCGATGCGCTCCTGCATGCCGCCCTTCACGATGTCTTTGAGATGAATGACGCCCAGCGGCTTGCCACCTTCGGCCACTGCCAGCGGCGTGCCGCCGCCGCGCGCGATCCGGTCGGCGATCTCTCGGATCTCCGCGCCTGCCTCGCCGCCGTTGTCTTCCACGAATTTGCAGATGGCGTCGGTCGCGCCCTTCCGCAGCCGCCGGCCCTGAAAGTCCACTCCGCTCATGCGGGTGTAGGCCGAAAACGGGATGAACGTCGCTTCGCGCTCCGGAATGTGGCGGCCGCGCAATCCGTATCTCTCTTTCGCCAGCACCACGATCGACCGGCCTTCGGGAGTCTCGTCCGCCAGGCTCGAAAGCTGCGACGCATCCGCCAGTTCCTCCGAGCTCACGCCCGTCACCGGAAGGAACGCCACCGCCTGCCGGTTGCCCAGAGTGACCGTGCCGGTCTTGTCCAGCAGCAGCGAGTTGACATCGCCCGCCGCTTCCACGGCCTTCCCGCTCATGGCCAGCACGTTGTGCTGCATCACGCGGTCCATGCCGGCGATGCCGATGGCCGAAAGCAGTCCGCCGATCGTCGTCGGGATGAGGCACACCAGCAGCGAAACCAGCACCGCCACGGCCGGAACCGCGCCCGACCCCGCCTGCGCCACGCTGAACGCCGCAAACGGCGGCAAGGTGACTACCGCCAGCAGAAAGATCAGCGTCAGTCCCGCGATCAGAATGTTCAGCGCGATCTCGTTCGGCGTCTTCTGTCGCCTGGCGCCTTCCACCAGGGCGATCATGCGGTCCAGAAAAGTCTCGCCGGGGTTCGAAGTGATCCGGACGCGGATGTGGTCCGACAACACCTTCGTGCCTCCGGTCACGGCGCTGCGGTCGCCGCCGGACTCACGAATGACGGGGGCCGACTCTCCGGTGATGACCGACTCATCCACGGTCGCGATCCCGTCGATGACCTCGCCGTCTCCGGGGATCAGGTCGCCGGCCTCGCACACCACCACGTCCCCGCAGCGAAGCTGCGACGCAGCCGCCTGCTCGATACCGCCGGATGGAGTCACCCTCTTCGCCAAGACGTCGGTCTTGGTCTTGCGTAGGGCGTCCGCCTGCGCCTTGCCGCGAGCCTCCGCCATCGCTTCGGCAAAGTTCGCGAACAGCACCGTGAACCACAGCCACAGCGCGATCTGCAGGGAGAAGCCGATGCCCGGCGGCTCCCGCTATCGTGTCGCGAACCAGGAAAACCGTGGTCAGCGCCGCTCCCGCTTCCACCACCAACATCACCGGATTCCTGACCAGCGTGACCGGATTGAGCTTGGCGAACGACGCCTTCGCCGCCCGGCTCGCGATTTCCGGATCGAAGAGCGGGCGGGCACGCGCGAGCTTCCTCGGCAGAAGCGACCCCGGATCCCGGTGTCGAACGTTCGGCGTTTCGCGTGGTGCGTCAACGGTAGCAGGCATTGCTAACTCCCTATCGGCGGAATCATCGAGAACAGCTTGCCGCTGTGCATCAGGTACTGCTCCACAATCGGTCCCAGGGACAGCGCCGGGAAAAAAGTGAGCGCGCCCACGATCAGCACCGTACCCACCAGCAGCCCCACGAAAAGCGGCCCATGCGTGGGGAACGTGCCGCGGGTGCTGGGGATCTTCTTCTTCGCGGCCAGGCTTCCCGCCGCTGCCAGGAGTGGAATCAGAAACAGGAACCGTCCGATGGCCATCGCCAGGCCGAGGGTCAGGTTGTACCACGGCGTGTTGGCGTTGATGCCCGCGAACGCGCTGCCGTTATTGCCGGTGGCGCTCAGGTACGCGTAGAGAATCTCGCCCAGGCCATGCGGACCGTTATTGTTCAGGTTGGCGATTGCAGGGCCGGGAGGATTCCAGTAGCCCTTGGTGTGGAACGAGACCACCGAGCTGACGGCGGAGAAGACCAGAATGCTCGCAGCCGTGGCGATCACCGCCAGCATCGCCATTTTCACTTCCTTCTGTTCGATCTTCTTGCCGAGGTATTCCGGGGTGCGGCCCACCATCAGGCCCGCGATAAACACGGCGATGATGCAGTACAGCAGGATGCCGTAGAGCCCCGCGCCGACGCCTCCGAAGATCACTTCCCCGGTCATGATGTTGAACAGGGGCACCAGGCCGGCAATGGGCGTGAGGCTGTCGTGCATGCTGTTCACGGCGCCGCAGCTCGCGTCGGTCGTCACCGTGGTGAACAGCGCCGATTGCACGATCCCGAACCGGCACTCTTTCCCTTCCATGTTGCCGCCCGCCTGCCCGGGCGTAACCGTGGTCTCGATTCCCAGCCTGGCCAGGATCGGGTTCCCCGATTGTTCGAACCCATAGGCCACGAACACCCCGGCCAGAAACATCACCGTGAATGCCGCGAGAATCGCCCACCCTTGCCGCGTGTCCCCCACCATTTTTCCGAAGGTATAAGACAGCGCGCCGGGTATGAGAAAAATGTAGATCGTCTCGAAGAAGTTGGTCAGCGGCGTGGGATTCTCGAACGGATGGGCCGAGTTGGCGTTGAAGAACCCGCCGCCGTTAGTGCCGAGTTCCTTGATCGCCTCCTGCGAGGCCACCGGGCCCTGCGCGATCATCTGCTTCGCGCCCTCGACCGTGGTCACCGTCGTCGAAGGCTTCAGGTTCTGAATTACGCCTTGCGAACACAGGAACAACGCCCCGACAATCGAAAGCGGCAGCAGGACGTACACCGTCGCGCGCGTCATATCCACCCAGAAGTTGCCGATGGTCTTCGTCTCCTGCCTCGCAAAACCCCGCACCAATGCAATCGCAATCGCCATCCCGGCGGCAGCCGAAGCGAAATTCTGCACCGTGAGCGCGGCCATCTGAACGAAATAGCTCAGCGTGGCCTCGCCCGAATAGGCCTGCCAGTTGGTGTTGGTCATGAAGCTGATCGCGGTATTGAAGGCCAGGTCCGGACTCACCTGGGCTGCGCCGAACCCTTGGGGGTTAAACGGCAGCCAGCTCTGCGCGCGCTGTATCAGGTACACGATGACGAACCCGAAGATGCTGAAGCTGAGCAGCGAGGCCGTGTACTGCGTCCACTTCTGCTCCACTTCTTCGCGGACCCCGATGGCCTTGTAGGTCAGCACTTCCAGCCACCGCAGCACCGGATGCAGAAACGTGCGCCGTCCTTCGAAAACCAGCGCCATGTAAGCGCCTAGTGGTTTCGCGCACAGCAGGATCACCGCCAGGAAAACCGCAATCTGCAGAACCCCGATGGCAGTCATTGTCTACCTCTCAGAAACGCTCCGGCCGCAACAGCGCATACAACAGGTAAAGGAACAGCCCGATCGATGCCACACCGGCAATGAGGTAATCCATCGCTTTGACTCCTACAACTTGTCGCAGGCCTTGGCGAAAGCCCAGAAGGCCAGCAGCACCAGGCAGCCCGCCGCGACATAAAACAGATCGAGCATTTGAATTCACTCCGGCTCGGCCAACACCACCTGGTGCCCCGCGCTCCGCAGCTTGCCGGCCAGACGCCCTTCCCGCGTCGGCCACCACCGCCTCCGGCCGCCGACCACCACCAGTGAACCGGGCTTCAGTGCCAGAGACAGCGTCTCCCACTCATCGCGGCACAGGTACAGCCGCACCGAGGTTTCTACCGGGCTCCCGCTCGCAATGGTCCGAAACCGGCGTTCGCTGAAATCCAGCAGGACCGGCGGACTCGTGAGTGGCAGCGGATACGGGACAATCTGTGCCACGATAATCGTGATCCGGGCTCCCAGTCCCGCTGCGAGCGCGCCGGCCTTGCGCAGCGCGGCCATCGTCATTTCCACCGACGTGAAAACCACGGAGATATCCAGCCGGGCCTCTGCCGGTTTCCTCTGCGGTTGCGCCGGATGTCCCGTCGCCGGCGCCAGAACCCGATCCAGAGCAAGTAACATGTGCTCGCGCGCTCCCATGCCTGAGAGTAGAAAATGCGGCCTGAAGAAGTCATGGATAAGGCATGAAGATTCTATAAAGATCGATTGGCGGCACCCCGTGGGGCAGGATTCCATCCTGCGGGCCGGTTTCCAACCGGCCCTTGAGAAAGCTTCGGGCCTCCCGCTGAACCGGTATCCCACCCAGCCTTCAGCCCCGTGGGGCAGGATTGTATCCTGCGGGCCGGTTTCCAACCGGCCCTTGAGCAAGCCTCGGGCCTCCCGCTGAACCGGTATCCCACCCAGCGTTCGGTCCCGTGGGGCAGAATTCCATCCTGCCTGCCGGTTTCCAACCGGCCCTTGAGAAAGCCTCGGGCCTCCCGCTGAACCGGTATCCCACCCAGCCTTCGGCCCCGTGGGGCAGGATTCCATCCTGCCTGCCGGTTTCCAACCGGCCCTTGAGAAAGCCTCGGGCCTCCCGCTGAACCGGTATCCCACCCAGCCTTCGGCCCCGTGGGGCAGGATTCCATCCTGCCGGCCGGTTTCCAACCGGCCCTTCAGAAAGCCTCGGGCTTCCCGTTGAAACGGTATCCTACCCAGGGTTCCGTGGTGATGTATTCGGGGTGCTCGGGGTTCGGTTCGATCTTCTTCCGCAGGTTCTTGATAAACACCCGCAGATAGTCCACCTGGTCGCCGTAATCCGGGCCCCAAACCGCCTGGAGCAGTTCCCGGTGCGACACGGCTTCGTTGGCATGCTGCGTCAGGTACCGCAGCAGGTCGAGCTCCTTGGGCGTCAGGTGCGCGGTGGCCGCTCCGGTCGTCACCGCGCGCGCCGTGAAATCGATCGCCAGCCTGCCCACCCGCACTTTGCCGGGCGCCGATGGCGATACCGGAACCCGCCGCAGCGCCGCGCGGATCCGCGCCAGCAGCTCCGGCATGCTGAACGGTTTCGTCACGAAATCGTCGGCGCCCGCGTCCAGCGCCACCACTTTGTCCGCTTCGGAGTTCCGCACGGTCAGCATGATGATCGCAACACTCGCGTCCGCCCGGATGGCTCGGCACGTGGCGACGCCTCCCATGCCCGGCATGTTGATATCCAGCAGCACCAGGTCTGGCCGGAACTCGCGCAGCTTCTCCAGGGCCTCCTCGCCGTTGTGCGCGTCGTCCACCTCGTAGCCCGCGCCGGTCAGGGTAGTCCGCATGATCCGCCGGATCTGCGGCTCGTCATCTACTACCAGAATTCGGCCCGCGCTCAACCTGCTCTCCCTGTCTGATCCGCGGGCAGGATCAGGCGGAACGTCGTCTCGCCCGGCCGGCTGGTCACCGTCAGGTCACCATGGTGCGCCCGCGCGATGCTGTGCGTGATGGTCAGCCCCAGCCCCGATCCCGGCACCTGCTGCTTCACCGCCGGGCTGCGGTAGAAGCGCTCGAACAGACGCTGCTGTTCCGCGGGCGGAATGCCTGTCCCCTGGTCCGTGACCTCGATCGCCAGCTTTCCTTCCGCCTCCCGCAGCCGGATCGTCACCGGTGTGCCTGGCGGCGAGTACTTCAACGCGTTGTCGGCCAGTTGCTTGATCGCGAGTTTCAACAGCCGCCGGTCCGCTGCGATCACCGGCAGGCGCCCGTCCACAATCACCTCCATCCGCCGGTTCTCGATTTCGTTGCGCAGGGATGCGACCGCCTCGCGGGCTAACTCCTCCGCGTGCGAAGGCTCCAGGTGCACATCAATTTGCGCCGTGTCGAGCCGGGCCATCTCCACGGCGTTGTCGATCAGCTCCTGGAGGCGCTCCGCCTCTTCGCCGGCAATCGTCAAAAGCTCCCTGCGGCTCTCGACCGGCTGGTCCGGATTCGCCAGCAGCGAGGTGGTGGCGGCCTTGATGGAAGTCAGCGGCGTCTTGAATTCGTGCGCCATGGCGTCGATCAGCGTGGTCCGCAACTGTTCGCTCTGCCGCGCCGCTTCCACCTGGTGCGCCAGGTTTTGCGCCCGCGCGCGCTCGAGACCGATCGCCACCAGGTTGGCGATGCCCTGCAGCACCGAGTCCGGCATGCGCACACCCTGCAACGCCAGGCTGGCGATCGGCTCGCTGCCCAGCCGCACGGTCGTGATCACGCGGTTGCGTTCGGGATCGGCGAACGACGATCCGTGGGCCGCGGCGTCGCGCAGTTGCTCCTCCGCGCCGTGGAAGTCCAACGGACCGGCGCGATAGAGTTCGCCGCTCCGGCGATCGTAAAGCAGCGCCGCGTTGAATTCGAACACGTCCACCAGTTTCTGCGCCAGTTGCTTCGGAAACGGTTCGCTGTTTCCGATCAGGAGAATTGCGCGGCTGAACGTGTACAGCCGCTCCACGTCCCGGCGCCGCTCGGCGGAATCGCGCGCCCGCTCCTCCGCTTTGGCGGAAAGCCGGCTGGCGATCAGCGCCGTCGCCAGAAAACTGGCCAGCGCCACCCAGTTTTGCGGGTCCGCGATCGTCAGTGTCCCCACCGGCGGGAAGAAGAAAAAGTTGAAGACCACGCTGGCTGCCAGCGATGCCAACGAGGCCTCGACGAACCCCCACGTGATCGCAATCACCAGCACCAGCAGCAGGTAAGCGAAACCCACCGTGGTCGGGTTCTCGGGAATCAGCCAGCGCGCGCCGGCAGTTACCGCGGCCACACCCGCTAGCGACGCCGTCGAACGCAATAAGACCCGACGCACGGTCCCGATTACCCTCCGGTCATATTCCTGGAGATGGCGGTCCCCTCACGCCATCCACACGCCGTTGCCCCGCATAGCCAGATTGGCCACGTGCCCCGCGCGCGCGGCCGCCACGCCGATCTCCACCGCCGCGTTCGGCGCATTCCTCGACCGTACGCACTCCAGAAAATTCTGCATGTGGGTCAGCGTGCCGTCGTGCGTGGACTTCACCTGCTCGATCGCGTTCGTGGGGTCGGGTGTCTCGCTGTATCGGCCGATTTCGGCGTAAATCGCGAACCCGCCGCGCCACAGCCGCATTGCCCCCTTCGTCCCGCGAATCATGAGGCCGCCGCCCTCGATGTACCCCAGCAGCGCGCTGTCAAACTCCACCACCACGCCCGGATACGCCAGCGCCGCGCTCATCGTGTCCGGCGTCTGCCGTTGCAGCAGGATCGCTTTCAGCCCGGTTGCCGTGGCGCGCGTGGGTGAATCGCTGCCCATGATCCAGTGCGCCACATCCACCCAGTGCACGAACAGGTCGGTCATCGCTCCGCCGCCGAAATCCCAGTACCAGCGCCAGTTGCCGAACTGATCGGCGTCGAACGGCCGGTCCGCGGCCGGCCCCAGGAACCGTTTCCAGTCCAGCTTGTCCACATCGAACCGCGCCGGCCGGTCCGCCGACGGAATGTGGTTCTGGAACCAGTACGTGCGGATCAGCGTCACCTGTCCGAGCTTGCCCGCCGCGATCTCGTCGCGCGCCTGCGCGAAATGGTCCCAACTCCGCTGCTGCGTGCCGGTCTGCACCACTCGCTTCGTCTCGCGCACCGCGGCGATCAGCGGTTCGCCTTCCTCAATCTTGTGGGTCACCGGCTTTTCGCAATACACGTCCTTGCCGGCCCGCACCGCCTCGGTGGTGATCGCCACGTGCCAGTGGTCCGGCGTCGCGATCACCACCGCATCGATGTCCTTACGGTCGAGCACTTCGAGGTAATCCACGCAATCCGTGGCTTCTTTCGTGTACTTGGCCTTGGCCTCGAGACGGCGCGGTTCGTAAACATCGCAGCACGCCACGATCTCATTCCCTTCGAGCTGGTTCAGCAGGCTCAGCAGGAACCGGCCGCGCCCGCCGTTGCCGATGGCCCCGACGCGGATGCGGTCGTTGGCTCCCAAGATGCGCCCATACGAGGCCGCCGTAGCGATCGCCGCGCGGACAAACTGCCGACGGTGAGGAGCGTGCGTTTCAGCGTGTGTAGACATGCGGTAGCAGTATACACCGCCCCACGTCCGGCCGACGCCGGGCACTTGCCGCCAATCCCTGCTGCCGCCCGGGAGGCGCGTGCCGCTACTTCGGCCGCGCCGGATAGCGGTGAAGCTGCGGCCCGACCACATTGGAGAAGTTATAGTTGCCCCGGCGGTCGGCGTCGATCGTCCAGAACATGGCGCCGATCATGCCCGGATAGCCGCCGGGTTCGCGCAGCTGGTACTCGGTCCCGGCGGGAGCCTTCCCCGTGATGATGTAGTCCATTGCCTGACTGACGATGGTGGGTGTCGTGTCCCCCGTCAGGAAGCCCACCGCTACCTTGTCGGCCGGCAGCGGCGGGAAGAACTGGTCGGGATCCCCGCCCACGTTGAAACCGTGCAGCAGGAGTTCCGTCATGGCGGCGTGATAGTTCACCGTCCCGGGTTGATAGATCTCGCCGTCGAGACCTTCCAGGGGCGGCGTGTTGTAGTCCTGCACATCGATGAATGAGAGAATGTCGCGGATCGCGTGCGTGATGGGGACGTATGACCCGAACTGTCCGCCATAGCTGGGGTAGCCGGACGGTATCTGCGTGCCTTCGGGCACCAGGCTGATCATGAATCCGGAGCCGAAATGATCGTGCAACTGCCGCAGCGCCGAGATCAGGTTCACGATGGATGGCGTCGTGGGGTGCCGGAAGTCCGTGTCTCCAGGCGCGATGGACAGAGACGGGCTTTCGAAGTCGATGTCGATCCCGTCGAAGCCATACTCGCTGACGATCCGCGTGACCGACGAGACGAAGTTCGGAACGCGCTTCGGATCGGCCAGCGTAAAATGCTGGCCGCCGCCACCCAGCGAAATCATGACTTTCCTGCCGTGGCTCTTCAACCAGGCGATGTCAGCCTTGAACTGTTCCGTATCCAGTCCGGCGGGTGTGTGGAACTGCATGGTCCCTTCCGGTGCGTTCCTGTCCGGTGTGGAAAAAGCCACGATGATGACGTCCCACTGCGGCGAGACATCGCGCAGCGAAAACGTGGAACCCGCGGCGCCGTAGCCTGCCCAGTAGCCAATGAGGAGATGGCCGTTGGGCGGGCCGCTCCTTGGGACCGCCGCCACCGTGGGTTGCTGTGGGGCGCGCCCGCCCGCGCCGGACCGCCTGCCGCGTGCCGGGCACGGTCTGGAAGGCTCGGTGAGCGCGTGCGCGTCGGGGAAACTGTACGTGCTGCCGAGACCTTCCGCGCTGCCGGTATACCACGGCAGGAGCGCTACGTTGTGCAGGTGGTAGGTGGCTCCATCCACACGCGCGGCGAAGGCCTTCGATGCGGGAATATTATTCTTCGGGTTCGTGTTGGTCGGCTCGAGAAGGAAATAGGCGGAGGCGGCGCCCGTGCCCCCGCAGCCGCCCTGGTCTCCTGGACGCATCGAGGCCGGACGCATCCAGGCGGGGAAAGTGTTTCCCGGATTCCTGACGTTGCGCCCGTGGAGCAGCGGATCGTGCAGGGGATCGTTGATGAACTCACCGAGCTGCTGCGTGAGCGGCTGCACGTCGCCGTCTTCCACCACGCCGGGTGCGGCATGGAGATACGAGCCGAGCACGAACGAGTTTCCGGTGGCCGAGTCGACGCCGTGCGTTCCCCAGGAACAGCACAACGTCGCGTCGCCATCGGCGTAGTACGTGGTGTTGTGCGTCACGGCGATGACCAGCTTGCCTTCCTGTTTGGGAACTTGCTGGAAGAGTTCCTTTTGCAGAAACTCGATGTCGGCAACTGCGAAGGAGCCGCCGGATTTTTTTGAGGTGAGGATGTACCCGTAGCCGACGGGGATGGTGATCTTCACTGGCCGTACTTCCGGCTTGCCGAGCAGCGTATGCCACGCGCCGGCCTGCGGAAAGGTGCTGCGCAGCATGGCGTCGGCATACTGTGTCCTGCCGCCGGAAGGAAAGGCGAACGGGGAGAAGACGGGCGAGCGGAGGATGCGCTGCACATCCGCGGCTGCGTCCATGAGGAAAGGCTTGCCGGCGGTCTTCTTCGCGTCGAAGGCGAGCGTGACAGGAACGAGCACAGTTGAAATGGTGGTGGTCCCTCCCTGGGAGGGGTCGCGGCCTGCGAGGGTGTAGGAGCCCTGGCCGGCGATGTGCCGGAACGTCGGCACAGTGCCTTGCGCGTGAACCAGGTGACTCGGCAGGACGAAGAGAACGAGCAGACCAACGGACTGAATTCGCATATCCGGATTCGCGGACCTCTGATACAGCATAGAAGATGTACGCAGCCACTTCATTCCGTGCCCGCCGGCCGGAGCGATCCGCGCGGCTACGGGCGCCGGCGCCTGCGCTCCCCGTTCGCTCCGCACGATTCACGGATCACCAGGCGGCACGCCACCAGGATGTCCCTGGGAAGCATGGCCGGCCGTTCCACCCGCTCCAGCATGGCGGCCATCGCCGCTTCGCCGATCTCCCGGCACGGCTGCCTCACCGTCGTCAACGGCACCGGAAGCAGGCTGGCGTATTCGACATCGTCGATGCCCACAATCCGCAGCTCCTGTGGGATGCGGTGGCCGAGGGCCAGCAGAACCTGCATCACTTGCCCCGCCGTCCGGTCGTTCGCGCACACTAACCCATCGCCCTCCTTCCTGTGCGCCAGCAGGGGTCGAACGCTGGCTTCTGTAATCGCGTCCAACCGCCACACGGCGCCCCGGTCGAGCGGTATGCCGGCCGCCAGCAGCGCCTCACGAAAGCCCGCGATGCGCGCTTCCACCGTGGGCGCGCCCCCGGAGTTGGCGACCAGCGATATGCGCCGGCTCCCCAGCCGGATCAGATGTTCCGTGGCCATGTAGCCCGCCCTGCGGTTGTCGATCCCCACCAGGTCATGCCGGCTCCGTCCGGGATATGGCATCACGCAGCGGTCGAGCAACACAATCGGAATTCTCGCCGCCTCCAGCCGCTCCACGATGGCGAGATTCGTTGCCCGGGCCTGCGTGCCGCTCTCCAGAGGCGCGAAGAAGACCCCCGATACCGGTCTCTGTATGAACTGCTCGCACAGCTCGAGCGCCTGCTCTTCCGGCGATGTCCGGTCGGGCGTCGTGTGTCCCCACAGCAAGGCGTGCCGGCGCGCCCGCGGCGCGGTGGCGATTCCGCGGCAAATCGGCTCGAAGATCTCGGTATGGCCCAGGTCGGGAATGAGCAGCCCAAACAATAAGCCGTCTTCGGCGGGGTGTGGCTGCCGCACATAGGTTCCTGAACCGGCGATCCGTTCCACCAGCCCCCGCTGTGCCAGCTCGCGCAGGGCGCGCCCGATGGTAATCCGGGAAGTGCGGAACTGCTGGACCAGCGCCGCCTCGCTCGGGAACTTCTGCCCCGGACGATACTTCCCCGAGAGGATGTCTCCGGTCAGGATCTCGAACACCTGCCGGTACTTCGGTGCGTGCGGTTCGGCGCTGAAGCGGCGGCGGGCCACACCCTGATATTACAGCTTTCGCACTGCCACGGCGACTTTCCATGCGGCAGGCTCATCCAAGCAATCGTATCGGGAGAGGACATACCATGCTCGACGCCATCGGGTGGCTCGCCACCGCAATCTTTTCCAGTTCCTATTTCTTCCGCCGTGCCGCGGCCCTGCGCTGGACACAGGCTGCCGCGGCCTGCCTGTGGATCGCTTATGGCCTGGCCCTCGGCGCAATCCCGGTGGTGGCCGCCAACGTCCTCGTGGCCGCCGCGGCGCTCTACTCGCTCTCGCGCGGCGCCCGTCATCAAAACGAAACAAACTCCTGAGGCGCATAGCGCAACAGCCAAGCTGGTATTACAGCTTTTGCGGGCGTCCGAGAAACCTCCCGGTCTGCCGGACATCTAATACGGAGAGTATCGTATCGAAAAACAAAGAGCCTCGAGTGCCGCCCTATCCTGCATCGTCGCAGGGATCAGCCACGATCACAATCGAAAGGAGACCAGATTCTATGCAGGGAGATTCGGAAATTCGGCGCAAGGAGTATCTCCTGGTCAGTGACTTCGACCAGACCTTGAGTTTCAACGATTCGGGAATTGTCCTCAGCGAGCTGCTCGGCATCTCGGGTTTTGCCGAGCGCATTGCCGGCCTCTCGCGGATCCATCTCGTGCAGCAGGGCGGCGAGTTGGCCTACCTGCTCTTGCATGACCCGGAATACCGCCGTGTGCGGAAGGACCATCTCGTCGAGACCGGCAAGCGGATCCGCCTGAAGCAGAACATCCACACCCTGGTGCGGCTGCTCGGGAAGCTGGAAGGCTACCGGTTCACTTTCTACGTGCTGTCCGCCGCCCCGGAAGAAGTGATTCAGTCCGCGCTGGAAGGCATCATCCCGGAAGATCACATCTTCGGCACCCGCTTCCGGTACGATCCGGCCACCGGTGAGATTCAGTCCATCGTGCGCGTGCCGGCCGGCTATGGCAAGGTGGCCGTCCTCGATGAGTTGCGCGCTCGCCTGCTCCTCAGCCACGACCGTGTCGTGTACGTGGGCGATGGCAGCTCCGACGTCCACGTGATGATGCACGTCAACCGCCTCGACGGCCTGACCGTCGCCGTATCGGAGAACAAGTTCATCACGCAGATCGCGGCCCGAACCGTTCTCAGCGACGACGCCCTCAGCGTGCTGGTGCCGGTCCTGGAGGACATTCTGGGCTGGAACTCCACCGACATCCGCGCCTTCTTCGAAGGTCACGGCTTTATCCTCCGCGATTGGGACAAAGTGCGGACCGACTCTTTAACCATCGGTTGCGCGCCCGGCCATGCTCAAGCCGGCGCGCTCCATCCACCGGAAGCACTCACTTCGGCCGCTTCACTACGCTGAACGTGACCTGCGAAGGATACTGCTTCGAGTGGTGCACCACGTTGTGCGCCACCACCCCCTTCGCCTCGTCGTAGTTGTTGCCTCCCGTGTTCATATTGCGGTCGAAGCGCGGAAAGTTGCTGCTCGATACCTCGATGCGGATGCGGTGCCCGGCGGTGAAGTAGTTGCTCGTGGTCAGGGGCTGCAGCGTCACCTTGTAAACCTTGCCCGCTTCCATCCACACCAGCGGCTTGTCGTAGCCGTCGCGGTAACGCAGGCGCTGAATCGTCTCATCCAGGTTGTACGCCGTGCCGTCCGGATACACATCCAGCACCTTGATCGTGAAATCAGTGTCCTTGGCATCCGAAGACACGTACAGCGTCGGCTCGATCGGGCCGCTCACCTCCAGGCCCTCCGGCAGCGGCTCGGTAGTGTATACCAGGATGTCGGAGCGCGCCTCCATCTTGCGCTGGTCGAATGCGCCCCCCGCCACGGCGTTGCCCGTGCAGCACACGTTCCCTCCGTAGGAGGGCACCGGGTTCATCGGATCGTAGGCGAATCCATCCGCGCTGTCCGCGGCCGGCGGTGCGGATGCGAGCGCGCCGTCCCCGTAGAGGCTGTTCGCCTTCCCGCCGCTGGCCAGGTACCAGGTCACAGGCTGCGCGCCCTCGGGCGGCCATGTATCCGAGGTCTGCCACTTGTTGATGCCCATCGTGAAGTAGCGCACGCGCGGCATGGTTTCGAGCACATGGTTGTCTTCCCCTTTCAGGAAATGATCGAACCAGCCGTAAGTGAGCGCATTGTAGTCCAGGCGGGCATCGCCCATGCTCCGCTCCCCCACGATCGTGTTCTCGGTCGCGCGCGTGTAGCCGCAGTGCAGCGTTGGCGCGATCACGGCGTACTGTTGCTTCCCGATCTCCGGCCGGGCGGTCTTGCGCACGTAGTTGTAGGCCGCGAGATTAGGCCCTATCGATACGTCGTACCACGACATGAACCAGAATCCCGGTACGTTGATCGGCATGTCGTCGTGCCACAGCCCGCCGCGATACCAGTCCGGATCGTTGGGTTTGCGTTTGATCATGGCGCCGCCCGTGGCCACTTCCATCCGGTCGGCGAAGATGCCGCGCGGCCCGTTCACCGCTTTCAGGATGTCCATCACCGGCAGGTGCTGGAGCGCCTTGGACCAGTCCACCGGCGGCATTTGCGGAGCCAGGTCGAACAGTCTCGACGCCCGGATCAGGTCTTCCTGCGAAGTGTTCGGGGGGAACATCGGCCGCACCTGGTTCTGCTCGCCGTAGAGCCACGCGATGAACAGCATCTGTACCGCTCCGCCGCGATACCAGTTGCCTTGTTCCCAGTACGGGCGCACGCGCCCCACGCCCGCGCCAAACCCTTGCGGGATCATGGCCGCGAACGCCGGGTTCCCCTGCGCCGCCACCCCCAGTTGCCATTCCGCGGTCGAGGAGCAGCCGATGGTGCCCACTTTGCCGTTCGACCAGGGCTGCGCGGCCATCCACGAAATCGCATCCGTGCCATCCGTCAGCGGCGGCCCCAGAATGTCGTATTCGCCCTCCGAAAAGAAGTGCCCGCGTTCGTTCATCTCCACGAAGGCATATCCGCGCTTCACCGCCTGCAACTCGTTCCGCATGTCGCGTGGCGCGCCGGTCCGGACGTCCCAGTAATTAAAGTTGTAAGGCGTGCGGACGAAGATCACCGGGTACTTCTTCGAGGTGTCCTTGGGCCGGTAAATGTCGGCCGCCATGCGCTTGCCGTCGCGCATGGGGACCATCACCTTGCGCTCGATGACGGCGATCGACTCCAGTTCTTTTTCGGTGGCATTCCGCGCTGCGATGAGTTGCGCATCGGATCCGCCGCGCTGCTGCGCGCGCATTCCGGAAACCGCCGTCAGGACCGCTGCGGCCAGCAACGCCACCGGGAGGACGAGCCTCATACCGGTTCGCGACTTCGACTTCACAGGTGAACCTCGCTTTCGAGTCCTGTATCCCGGGCTCCGCAATAGTGTAGCGTCTCTCCCACCCGCGGGGGCGGTTTCCCCGGAACTTCCAGCATGCGAAACTCGTTCCTATCGCAGAGAGGAGATGCCGTCATGTTCAGGAAGTCTCTCGTTGCCGTGGGTCTGTTGGGTCTGACCCTCCTGGCCGCCCCCCCGCAACAGCCGAAATCGGGGCCTCCGCCGGCCGCCCGCACCCTCAAACTGAAGCTGGCCTACACCGGAGCCGGAAAGGTCGACCAGAACCACAAATTATTCGTATTCCTCTTCGACTCACCCGATTTCGTCCAGGGCAGCGGGATGCCGATCGCCTCCAGGTCCGCCACTGCCAAGACCGAAACCGTGACCTTCACCGACATTTCCATCTCGCCCGTCTACCTCGTGGCCGTATATGACCCCACGGGAGGCTATGACGGCACCTCCGGTCCGCCCCCCTCGGGTTCGAGCACCGGCCTGTACGGCAAGAACCCGGGCCAGCCCGATCCGGTGAAGATTGATCCTGGCAAGACCGTGCAGATCAGTCTGGCCTTCGACGACTCCGTGAAGATGCCGTAGGGCGCGGCCGCTACGCGAAGGGCGGCTTACTCGTGGCGCAACGCCCGGATGGGGCCGATTCGCGAGGCCCGGTTCGCGGGCAGAAACCCCGAAACGGCGGCGATAGCCGGCAGAACGACCACTGTCGCCAGGATGGTCACGCCATCATTAGGTCGAAACACCGAACAGGCTGCTCGCCACCAGGCGGGCCAAAACCAGCGCGACCGGCAGTCCCGCGGCCAGCCCCAACCCGGCCATCAAGACCGACTCCCGCAAGACCATCCACACGACCTCCATCCTGAGTGCGCCCAAGGCCATCTCTCGACCCCCAGGGCCGCATATCGTCCGTGGGACGCAACGGAACCCACAGATCGGGCACGGCGCCGTGGAGACCCACAAACCCACGCGGAGCGCCGCCGACGATCGTAAACGGCACGCCGTTGACGGCAATGCTCCTGCCGGCCGCGGCACAGTCTCCGCCGAACTCCCGCGACCAGAACGCGTGGGTGATGACTGCTACGTTGGGAGACGCGGCGCTCAGGTCGTCATCTACGATGGCCCGCCCCAGCAGGGGCGAGACGCCCAGCACGGAGAAATAGCTGCCGGTCACCATTTCCCCGTCAGTGGTCACGGTGCGTCCGCCCACGTTGACCGTGAGGCCGTTGCCCTCCATTCCCGAGGACGCGAATACGAACACGCCGGCCAGGCTCCGCGCAATGAGTAACTTCCCGGCCGATGAAGGTAGTCTCGGGAGAGTCCTCGTAGTAGGACGCGAACGTCGCCCAGGTCGCCGCGATTCCGTGCAGCCTCCGAGTCCTTCAGGATGTGTCCGACTTCCACGCTTTGTGCGAACCGCAGGGGAGTAAGGAAGGCCAGGAGGAGGGTATACGCATGAGGCCGATTATAGTGCAACCCGCGGTCAGTGCTTTGCGAAGCACTTCGGGTGGCTGCCAGGATTTCTTCTGGCGACGGCGGGCTGCTCCAGGTCGGGGCTAGTGGACCGTTTTTGCCCCTGCCCTTTCCCGGGAACTTCCAGTTCGCGCAGATCCTTGCTGCTGGCCAGCCGTCGCCTGGAGCGCGGATCTGAGGGAAGTTTGGAGACGTGCAGAGAGAAGCCCACTGCCTCTTTTGCCTCCAGCGACTCCTCCGCTTGCGCCTGCGGGTTGGACTTTCCTGCAGCTACCCTCGCCGCCGGCAGCGCCGCAGTGCAACGCGCATTGCAAATCCGCTTTACAGCCAAACGATTTGAAGCTATGATTGGGATCCATGAAAAACGCGCGCGCGCCCGCCACCATTCGCGCCCTCAGCTTCTTGCTGTTTTTCACAGGTATCATAGCGGCGCAGGAAAACTGGATACGAGTTACGACAGTCCGCCTGAAGCCGGAGATGATCGATAAGTGGCGAGCCATTTACAAAAACGAGATCATTCCCGCTTACAAAAAGGCTCGGATTTCATCATTCACAGCATGGCGTAATTATCCGTTCGGGAATGTTTACGAGTTCACGCTGGTCACGCCGATCGAGAAGTTCGCACAATTTGACGCCGCCTCTCCCCTCACCAAGGCCATGAAAACGGAGCACCGTCTACGGGTCGAGTCTGAACTCAACCATTGTGTCGCCGGTGCTCTCGGTGTCGCGCTGCTATCACAGCCGGATATCTCGATCGTAAAGGAAGGTGCGGTGGCGCCGCCTTTGATTATGGTCCAGACAGTGACCGTTGCCCCGAAGAATGTGAACGCGTACCTGGCCTTCCTCAAGGAGGAGATGAGGCCTGTCGTACTGAGGGCGGGAGTGGCCGTCTGGCTGGTGTACAGGCACGTCTTCGGTTCGGAAGGAAATCAGATCACCACCATACGTTCCATGAGCAGCTATGCGGAACTCGACGCGGGTCCATTGACATCACGCATTCTCGGTCCCGATGACGCGATCAGGCTCGGTGTAAAAGCTAACCAATTCATGGATTCGAGCCACGTCGTCGTGGCGCAATACGACAAAGAGATCAGTTACGGCAAGATCCCGTAGCCGGCGAGTTCCGGGCGTAAGCATGGCAAAGCCACAATCAGCCATACTAGACGAATTTTGTACGGCGAATTTTTGCTGTCGTGGAGTAATTCGAGTGCTCCATGAGAGTCAGGATTTCAAGAGTCAACAAGAGCTGAGCTAAAGCCTATCTGATTCCCTGACTTCAAAACATTCAAAAACATTCCTTGACTTCAAAAATCGTCCCATGTATACTCCCTTGGATCGCCTTCAGATTAGCAGGCTTTCGCAAAAGGCCCGCTTGCTAGAGCGCGCGGTTCAGTGCTGGTCAATAAATCAAGCACTCAACATTGAACCGCGAACGTAATGGAGGGGGCGAAGGGCCTTTTCAGCAGCCTGTCGGCGCCTCGTTCGTCACCGCCGAAGACGGCGCCACCGGAAACACGAAACGAAGTGCAGCCGCCGAAACGAAGGCGGTTTGTATTACATTAGCCAATACAACAATCGGATTGGAGGCAAGTAAGCCGCGGCGTTACTCGCCCCCCGGCACGAGGTCCACGCCGATTACTGGATGAGGACATGAAATCCCATGAAGCGATTACTGTTGGTAGTGGGCGCCACCGCCCTGCTGGTAGCGCCGTCCCGCGCGCAAGCGCAAAGCGAGACTCAGAACGATCTGACGATTCCCGAATTCCGCCAAGTCCTCCTGGACTTGGGATCCTACCTTGACGCGCACAAGGGCACGGACCTTCGCGCTAGGTTTGAAGTTGTAACTGACGACGTGCTTAGGGCGATTTATCCAACCGTTTCACACCCGCGCCAGCTTCAAAGCGCAGTCGCGGCACTGAAGCAGCATGATGCCGTAGCAGCCGCGACTCTGGGCCGCGCGCCACGGGCGGGTGCCAAGTTCATCCCGGTCGAGCCCCTGGCCGCGTTTCCTTCTTGCTCGCCTAATTCGATCATCGACACCTCGCCGGGAGCACTGTGCACGCCGGCATACCCGGACCCAACCGACACTGCATGGCAGAATCTGGTGAACCCGTTGATTACGTTTGGTGCATTCTCCCCAACGGATTACGCGAGCGTGAGCCCGCAGCAGTGCGGTTTAACGGTCGAAGCCAATCTGAGCCAGGTTTCAAGCGCTCTTCAGGGAACAGTTTTAGCTGCTTCTGCCGTCTGCAGCGCGCTCCCACCCATCGCCTCCAACGTCTGCTGGGGTGCCAACGCGGCGTTCTCCATCGCCAGTGCGGTTTCGTTCGGCCTGTTTGCCGACTGCAGCGAACAGGACGGCCTTGTCAATGCCGCCGAAATCAACGCAGGCTTCCACAATACGGTCACGATCTACAACACCTTAAAGGGTGTGGACACGCATCTGACCAACGTCAACGACCAGATTACAACTGAGTTCACCAACCTTGACACACATGTTACGAATGTTGACAACCATATCGCTGCGGAGTTCGGGGCCCTTGACGCCCACCTCGTGATGCTGGTCAAACAGTTGACCGATCAGATTTCTGAGGCCACGGCGTTAGTGGGCGCCGATCTGAAGCAAGTGATGAAGTTGGAGCTGACACCGGACGGACAGAGGCAGATCAACCCTGCGATTCTGACTTGCACGGGTACCAATTGTCCTAACGTTTTGGCGGCATGTCCCGCCAAGGGCTGCTCCTGGAACAACGTTGGGCCTCTCCCGTAGAGCTGGTGGAAGCCGTCTCTATTCTTGGACGCGCGCTGGCCCGCTGCCGGGCCAGCGCGGGATCATCGGTAGCGGCTTACTCTCCTCTTGCGGCAGTGTCGGCCCCGCCGCTGCCGATATCCAGCCGCACCCTACCTTCGCATACCTATGACGAACCTCCGGTCCGCCACCCCTCTGGCACCAGCATCGGCCCGTACGGAATCCGGGCCAGATCGATCCTGTGAGGACCGACCCCGGCAAAACCGTGCAGATCGATCTGGCCTTTGATGACTCGTGAGAATGCCGTGGGGGCGAGGCAATACCTCGCCCCCACCCCGCTAGCTCGAATGGTCGTGGATGATTTTCCAGCCCGCCTTGCCGCGCCGCAGGATGAGCGTGAACCGGCCTGACGCCTCGCCTCCCGCGGCAGCATCGCGCTGGAGGTGATATTTGCCGGTTGCCAGCGCCACTCCCTCGGCCAGCGGGCGTACTTCAATCTCCGAAAATGTCAGCTTCCCCATCGCCTCCCGCGTCGGGTATGCCTTGCGGTAGCGTTCCAGGATCTCCTTGGGCCCGCCATGAGTGACTTCCCGGCCAATGAAGGTAGTCTTGGGAGAGTCCTCGTAGTAGGACGCGAACGTCGCCAGGTCGCCGCGATTCCATGCGGCCTCCGAGTCCGTCAGGATCTGTCGGACTTCTGCGCTTTGTGCGAACAGCAGAGGAGCAAGGAAAACCAGGAGGAGGGTACGCGCCATGAGGCCGATTATAGTGCAACCCGCGGTCAGTGCTTCGCGAAGTACTTTTCGATGGTGGCGAGGTTTCTCTTCGCCACCGCGGCCTGCTCCAGGTCGGGGTTGATTTGGAGCACTTTCTTCAGGTGCTGCTCGGCCGGATGCAGGTCACCCTCGTTGCCGTCGCGATTGGCCCGGTTCATATAAGCCACGCCCAGCGCGAAATGCGCGTACGGATCGGCAGCGTCATAGACCAGCGCCTTTTGACAGTAATCAATCGCCCGATCCAGTTGGGGGTCCTTGTCTTTGTCGCAATCGCACAGGCCGAAATAGGTCAGGCTGCGCAGGTCCCTCCAGATATCGTGCTGGCTGGCCCGCTTCTTCCTCCCCAGGCCGAACAGGGAGCCGATCACGTAATAGTTCAATTGCCCGGCCATGCCGCTGTCGAAGTCGCTGAGCTTGAGATACTCGTTGTACTCCGCCTTCGCCTCGGCGCACTTGCCGCTCAGCCGCAGGCTGTCGCCGAGCCAGAGGTGCGGCTCGGCGTTCCGCGGGGCATACTGGATCGCCAGTCGGGCGGACTTGATGGACTCGGCGTAGAGGCCCTTGAACCGGTACGCCTGCGCCTGCATGGTAAGAGCCAGGGCGTGGTGGGGTTGGCGTGTCAGGACGGCGTTAAGCTGCCGGATCGCCTCATCCACGCCGCCGATATCCAGTAACATGCCCGCGTAAGCCGCGCGCGCTTCCAGATAGTCGGGGTCGATCTCGATCGCTTTCTTGAAGTACTCCTCGGCCTTGGCTTGTTCATACAGCGCGTTGTAAGTGGACCCCAGGTAGAACGCGGCCTGGCTGTAAGTCGGGTCCAGCTCGAACGCTTTCAGAAGATGCTGTATGGCCGTCTTGTAGTTCGATTCGTTGCCCTTCTGGTAGTATTCGATGCCCCTGTCCAACTCATCCACCGCCGCCTTGCTCCGGTGCCGGGGGATCAGGATTTTGATCGTGACCGTGGAATCCTGCCCGGGATAGACCATCTCCGGACGCGGCCCGTCGGGCTCGTAACCCATCCTCACACCCTTGATGGTGTGCTCCCCGGGCTGGAGTCCCGGCATTCGCAGTTGCTTCTGGTCCTTGGAAAGCACCCCGATGGACTTGCCGTCCAGGAAAACCTCGACCCCGTCCATGTTGGCTTCAAAAACCAGCGTGCCGAATTCCGGCGCCGGCGGCGTCGCCGGTTTTACATTGCCCGGCACGTACGAGAGAAACATCTGGGGATCGTAGCTGCCGCGCTCCGAGGTAGGAGTCTGCTTATTGCCCGTCGCTCTGCGAACCTCGACGCGCACATACTCTCCCAGTTCGTCCGCGGTGACTTTGCCGTCATGATTGGTGTCGGCCGCGCCTCGCAGACCCTCGACCACATAGTAAGTGAACACGCCGTGCCCGCCCTGCAGCTCCGGACTCTCATAAGATACCTCGCGATCGCGGCTGGCGGTCAGCGAAAACAGCGACTGGTTCAGGTTCGTCAGTCTCCGGTTGATGCTCTGTATATCTTCGGGCGTAATGAATCCGCTGTGGCAGGCGTCGGTCAGCAGGATCTTCGAAGTAGCGTGGATCTTACTGCCGATGACGGAGCCCAGCTCGTCCATGGGATAGCCGGTTTCCGTAACCCGGTTCATGTCGAAATCCGATGGGGCGAGGTACCCCTTTCCCTGGTACATGAACCCGTGGCCCGCGAAGTAGATCAGTACCCGGTCGCCTTCCTTTGCCACCGAGGGCAGCCAGTTGTCGATCTCCCGCCGCATGTTGGCGAGCGTCGCCTGGTCGCCGGTCAGCATGTGTACATTCTCGGCCTTGAAGTTGCCGCCCTCGGTGCTGATCAGCACCGTGCGGATGGATTCCGCGTCCCGCTCTGAGTAGTTGAGCTGTTGATTGGCTCCCAGGTTCTTATAGTGGGAAATGCCGATGATCACGGCGTAACTTCGCGGAATTTGAATCGGCTGGGGCGGCGCGGCCTGGCGTTCGATGCGGTCGATCGTGAGGTCGCGCTGCTGCTGCGGCGGAGCCTGCTTCTGCTGCTGCGCGGCCGCCGCCATCAGGCACGCCAGGGCAAGTGCAAAGCCTTTCGGTACCATATCGTTCACCGGTGCGCCAGGCGAAACTCGTAGATCACCGGCCCGGTCAGTGGCTCCGGCGATGAGATTACCGACTTATCCTCCTGGCGCAGGAAAAGCAGGTCGCGGCGGCTCTGCCCGGCCGCCGCCGCCAGCCCCTGGGGCAGTTCCACATCGCGCGGCACTAACTTGGGGCCGGCCGAGCTGTCTACGCAATCGCCGCGCGCGCGCAGCACAGTGTCGTCGCACCGCGGCGTGATCTGGATCGGCGCCGAGGTCTTCGTATTGGGCGGCACCTGCGGGATGCGCGGCGCCCCCTCCTTGATGCGGGAAGGCGTCATCAGCCAGTAGACGGTCTCGTAACCCGGAGGCCCGGTGACCCGGAATACGGTGGAGGTCGCCGGCACCACGTACTCTTTCCCGCTCGTCACCTGGTTGTTCTCGCCTGCGTCCGGACCCGGGAACAACTGCTGATAAGTGCCCGAGCTGCTCAGGTTGGTCACATACAGGTAGCCGTCAAAATTTGTCTTGTAGCGGAAACGCACGCGGTCGTCCTCGCTCAGAATCAGACCCGGATCGATCTTGTGCCACGTTCCCTTTTCCAGCCGCTCCAGGGTAATTTCCATGCGATGCCTGCCCTGCGTCATCGTGCGGCTTTGTGGAAAGGCGAGCGACGCGGCAGCCAGAAGCAGGGGCAGGCGCGCCCGCGTCATTGGTGCCTCAGTTTGAGGTCCGCTACCAGGCGCGAATCGGGTGCCCCCGTGGGGTTCACCACGTACACCGCGGTTTCCTTCTTCGCGCTGGAATCGGCCGGCGTGTCGGGAGTCACGCGTTCGATCACCAGGTCGCGCGAATAAGTCTGCCGCAAGTGTCCCACCATGGCATCGTCGATACTCGCCATGGCCATCACCACCTTTCCTGGCGGCGCGCCGCTCGGTGCCGGTTGCGGCTGTGCCGCCGGCTTGGCTTTGTCCTGGAGCGAGTAGATCAGATCTTCGAAGTCGGATACCGGTTCGCGCGAGAACACGATGAACAGGTTCTCCACGCCCGGATGCTGGTCGAAGGTCATTTGATGCTCTCCACTGGGGAGCGTGATCGTGCGGAAGCCCTGTATGTGATTGTTGCCGCCGGCAATCTCGGGAGAAGGAAACATCGGTTTCCAGGTGCCGCTGGACCCCTGGTTGACGATGTACAGGTAGCCGGGCAGGTTCGTCTCCACCTTCAACTGGATGCCGTCGCCGGTCTGAAATACCGAATCCGCTGCAACCTCCCCGACCGGGTGCTTGTTGACGGTTTTGACGATCGAGTACTTGAGCCCCAGCGCCGGACCGGCCGCGGCTTGGATGATGCTGGCACCTTGCCGGTTCACCCGGGCCGGAGGATTGGGCGGCTTGACTTCGCTGGTCATCGGCTCAACCGCGGCGGGCCGTGGCCTGGGCCGGTCGGGTTGTTTCGGCCGCGGTTTGGGAGGCGGGTTCTCCTTTGCTGCCTCCGGCGGCCGGCTGTAGAACAATTCCCGTGCGGTCAGCCCGGGTTTCGGCGAATCCTGGCCCGTTTGGGCCCCGAGGCTGGCCATCGTCCCCGCCGCGATCAGTGAGAAGAATAGACATGAGTGATGCGACATTTTGAGTTCCGGTCCCCCCGGGGACCGCCCCCTAGGAGTTACAATACCACCGGCGTTGCAGCCCTGAGTGGGTCGCCACGAGAAGCGAGTACTAGAGGCATGTTCACCTTCCGTCCCGCGTCCGCATCAGCGCCAGGCCCCACCCGGCTGCCGGAATCAACATGACTCCGCCCATCACGACCGCGAACGCCCGGGCGGGGACTCCCATGTCGATGGCGACTCCCGCCGCGTAGCTGCTCGCCGAAATGCCCAGCATGCACAAGCCGTAGTCGGCCGCAAAGACGCGGCCGCGGAACCGGTCGGCGGTGTAGATCTGCAGCAGCGTGGTCGAGAATACCCAGTTGCTGGATGAGCCCGCGTGCGCGAGGATCACGGTCAATATCGCAAGCTCCAGAGTTGACGATACGCCCAGCAGCACGTAGCCTGCCGACGCTAGAAAGAAACCCGCCAGAATCCCCGAACGCAGGCGGGAATGGCGGTCGCCGGCCCACCGCCCGCCCACCAGCGGCCCCAACAGGGCGCCCGCGCCCCGCGCGCCCATCAGCAGGCTCATTGCCAGCACGCCGCCCCGGGCGGGGTCCATTCCGGCGTAGGTCACCGGAAAGACCCGTTCCCCCAGCAGCGGCAGCAGCACGTTGTTCGCGCCCAGCAGGCCGATGCCGCCCTTAACGAACACGGTGGCGAAGCGGCGAGCGTCCGCGCGGATGTACCGCACGCCTTCCAGCACGGGTGTGAAGTCCACCAGGTCGCGAACGCGCAAGCGGGGGAATCCCGCCGTGTGGGGTTCGTCGAAGCGCATCCGCCGGATCAGCCACGCCGAGCCCAGGAACGAAACCGCGTTCAAGAGAAAAACGGCGTTCCGGCCCAGCAGCACCGCAATCAACCCGCCCAGCGCCGCGCCCACCGCCAGGCAGAACGACCAGGTCGCCGAACCCAGCGCATTCGCCGTCAGCACCTCCGACTCCGGCATGATATTCGGGATCACGGAGCTGCGCGCGGGTTCGAAGAAGGCGGCGCCCACCGTTTCCAGCAGCAGCAGCGGATACACCAGCCACACCATCCCCGGAGTGCGCACCGCCAGCATCCCCAGCACGATCGCGAAGCGCGCGATGTCGGCCCCGATCATGATCCGCTTGCGGCTGATGCGGTCGTTCACCACCCCGGCGGTGGGTGCGATCAGCGTGAAGGGAAGCACCTGGAGTACGACCGCCAGCCCCACCGATTCCGCCTTGTGATGCGTGAGCTCCAGCAGCAGGCTGTAGACCGCCAGCGAGTAGAACCAGTCGCCGAGTTCGCTCACCACCTGCGCCATCCAGAGAAGGCGGAAATTGCGATTGCTGCTAACCAGCGCCAGGTAGCGGGAAAACATGCTCCACGTCAGACGTACAGACCCATGCGCTGTTTCACGAGCCGGACGGTGTCGTTGGCGATCGGCGCGACCCGCGCGGCGCCTTCGTGCAGAATGCCGTCCAGGTATCCCGGTTCGGAAGTGATCTGGCGATAGCGCTGCTGGAACGGCTCCAGGTGCGAGATCACCATCTCCGCCACTTGTTTCTTCAGCTCGCCGTAGCGCATCCCCGTGAAACGCTGCTTCATCTCCTCGTCGCTCGCATTGGAGAAGGCCTGGTAGATCGCGAGCAAATTCAGGACCCCCGCTCCGGCAGTCGCGAGATCGACCGCCGGCTGCGAATCCGTAGTAGCCCGCATGATGGTCTTGCGGATCTTGTCCGGCGGATCCAGCAGCGCCACGGCATGGTTGGCGCCCGTCGCCGACTTGCTCATCTTCTGCTCCGGGTCGTCCAGCCCCATGATGCGCGCGCCCACCGCGGGCAGGCTGGTGCCCGGCACCACGAAGGTCTCGCCATAGAGCGAATTGAAGCGCTGCGCGATGTCGCGCGTGAGTTCCAGGTGCTGCGCTTGGTCTTCTCCTACCGGTACGATGCCCGCCTGGTAGAGCAGGATATCGGCCGCCATCAGTACCGGGTATTGCAGCAGTCCGTCGCCCACCGATTCCTGTTTCGCCGCTTTCGCTTTGTATTGCGTCATGCGCTCCAGCCAGCCCACGGGCGTGACGCAGGTCAGCATCCATGCCAGCTCGGCGTGCGCCGGAACCTGGGACTGCACCATGATCGAACAAACCTTTGGATCGATGCCCGAGGCCAGGTAGAGCGCTGCAATTTCCAGGATCTTGGCGCGCAGCTCGGCGGGATCCTGGTACACCGTGACGGCATGCAGATCCACGATGCAGAAAATGCACTCGTAGTCGTGCTGGATCCGTACCCAGTTCTTGAGCGCGCCCAGGTAGTTTCCGATGTGTAGATTCCCGGACGGCTGCATGCCGGAAAAGACTCGTGTTTTCATGGTAAGGGGACGGGAGTAAATCCTATCGTAAGCAATTTCGAAGTCACGGTGGAGAAGCTGGTGTACGGCGGCGATGGCCTCGGCCGTCTGGATGGCCGCGTGGTCTTCGCCCCTTACGTGCTGCCCGGCGAGCGCATTCGCGCGCAGGCCGAGCAGGAGAAGCCCGGGATGGTCCGCGCCCGCACGCTCGAAGTCATCCAGCCGGCGCCGGAACGTGTAACACCGCCCTGCCCGTATTTCGCGCATTGCGGCGGCTGCCACTATCAGCATGCCCCGTATGAATTCCAGCTCGCCGCCAAACGGGCCATCCTGGTTGAGGAGTTGCGCCGCCTGGGAAAACTCTCCGCACCCGGCGATATCGAGATCGTTGCGTCCGAACCGTTCGGCTATCGCAACCGCGCTCAACTCCACGTGCGGGACGGCCGGCTCGGTTATTGGAAAGCACGCTCGCACACGCTCTGCGCCATCGAGCAGTGCCCTATCTCGTCGCCGAAAATCAACGAGGTGATCCTCGTCCTGAACGGCATGCTGCGCGATCCGCGCTGGCCCCGGTTCGTGCGATCGCTCGAAATATTTACCGACGAGCGGCAGGTGCAGTTGAATATCCTGGAGGCTGAGCGGCCGGTGGCGCGCCGTTTCTTCGACTGGTGCCAGGAAACCATCCCCGGCATGGTTTCCGGACCACTGGACTACGATGGCCGCTTCCGCGTCAGCGGCAATTCGTTCTCTCAGGTGAACCGGTTCCTCCTGGACCGCCTGGTGGAGGTGGCCGTCGGCGACATCTCAGGAGAGTCTGCCCTCGATCTGTACGCCGGAGTGGGGCTGTTTTCCCTGGCCCTGGCGCGCCGGTTTCGCGAAGTGACAGCCGTGGAATCGGGCCTCGCGGCAGTGCGTGACCTGCAATTCAACGCCGAACGCGCAGGATTGGAAAACGTTCACGCCGCGCAGCGAACGGTGGAGGAGTTCCTGGATAACCTGGACCGCGCGCCGGATTTCGTGCTCCTGGACCCTCCCCGGGCAGGCTTGGGAAAGGCGGTCGTGCGCCGGTTAGCCGAGTTGCGCCCTCCCCGCCTCACCATCGTCGCCTGCGACCCGGCCACGCTGGCCCGCGACCTGGCCGGGTTGGTCGCCGCCGGCTATGCCATCCGGCAGATGACTGCAATCGATCTGTTCCCCCAGACCTACCACCTGGAAACTGTGGTCCGGTTGGCCATCACGGGGGATCGTGCGGAATCAGACAGTCCATGCCTGCTACCCTGACGGCCTACCGCATGATCGGTATGTTCTGGAGAGAAACAGACCTGATTAGATCGCTTTGAAACTGTCCTGGCCTCACCTCGCCAGGCCTCGGTAGAGAGTGATCGTGGTGCCCGTAGCAACAACGAGATGGACGGCGAGATTTCTGCTGGCCCTCGTGCTGTGTCTCGTCGCGGCTCCCTTCCTTTCGGCATCTGCATCCCAATGCTGCTGCCCGACCCACGAGAACTGTTGCTGCAAACGGAAAGCCAGGCAGCCCGGCTGGCGCGGCAACACCTGCGTACCGCAATGCCGGTGCGGCGCCCCCGCGCCGGTACCGGTTCCCGCCGCCGCAACCCGCGACCGTGGGACCGGCTATGTCGCGCCTCGTCCCGCCGCCCTGCTGGTTCCACCGGTCGAAACCGCCGGCGCCTCCCTCTTCCCTTCGCCCCTGTACCACGCCCACCTCCGGCCGTCTGACTGCTCAAAACCGCCAATATTGGCGGACTGACATCCCTAAGCTGTTGATATTGCGTTGAGGCGTCGAGTCGAGAACCGCCAATATTGGCGGGTTCTGCCGGCCCGGCAAGGAGGTGAGCAGTGAAAGCACTCCTATCGTTTCGTTATTCTTATTCGCGTTGGTTTCCGCGGCGCAGGACCCCTCCGGGACGGTATCGGGCCGGGTATCGGATGCGACCCACGCGATCATGCCGGGCGCTGCGGTCATGTTGGGATGCACCCGGTCACGGTGAGCTGGTAGGTTCCAGCCGCGAGGCCGCGAATCGCATACCGGCCCTCGGAATTCACTCTCACGCCGCGCCCGGCTTCGCCAGATACACCACCACCGTGACCGTGGTACCGGGCGTCCTGACGCACGACGTCGTGCTGGCCGTGGCCCCCATGCAGGAACAGGTGGTGATCACCCAGAAGGCGCCGCCCTCCGAAAACGCCGTGGAGTCGTGGACCGACAACATCCACGCCAATGTTGGCGTTCGCGAAATCCGCGAGAGCGCGGCGCGCAATGCCGGTGAGGCGCTGGCCGTGCTGGACGGCCTGGGCAAGATCCGCAAAGGCGGCATGGCCAACGATGTGCTGCTGCGCGGCCTGGCGAACGACAACATCAACGTGCTGCTGGATGGCGCGCGCGTGAACGGCGCCTGCCCGAACCACATGGACCCGCGCGCATTTCGCGTGGATTTTTCCGAGATCGAGCGCGTCGAGGTCACCAAGGGCGCGTTCGACATTGCCAGCCAGGGCAGCCTGGGCGGCGCCATCAACATCGTCACCAAGGACCCGGATGCCGGGCTGCGGTTCACGCCCAACTTGATGGCGGGCTCGTTCGGGTTCTACAATCCATCGCTGACCGCCTCGTATTCCGCTGAAAACGTGTGGGGCCTCGCGGGCTATTCATTCCGCGTCTCGGAGCCGTACCGCGACGGCGCGGGCCGCGCCTTCACCCACTACACCAACTACCGGCCCGGTTCCGCCACCACCGATGCCTTCCGGATCCATACCGGATGGTTCCGGCTGGGCGGCGCGCCGCGGCCCGGGCAACGGGCCGAGGTGTCGTACACGCGGCAGGAGAGCGGCCAGGCGCTGTATCCATACCTGATGATGGACGCCGGGTACGACAACGCCGACCGGCTCTCCGCTTCTTGGCAGGCGCCCCGCGGCGGGCTGTTGAGCCAGGTCCGCGGGGAAGGCTATGCCACGCGCGTGAATCACTGGATGACCGACGACCTGCGCACGAGCGGCGTGGGAACCCCCTCGGGATACAGCATGGCGACCTTCGCCGAAACGCTGACCTTCGGCGGCAAACTCACCACGCAATTCGGCGCCGGCCTCACCGCCGGTGTGGAAGCCTACCGGCGTAGATGGGACGGCGTCAACACGCGCGGCGCGATGGACGTCTACTCCGCCCAACACATGATTCCCGACCCGGTCTCCGACGTGGTTGGCGCCTATGCGCAGTATCAGCGCGCTTTTTTCCGCGCGGCTGCATGTGACCGCCGGCGCTCGCCTCGACGGCGCTCTCACGCGGGTCCAGGCGGCGGACGCCACCACCGATCTCTACTGGGCCTACAAGGGCACTCGATCCACCTCGACCAGCGAGGTGATGCCCTCGGCCAGCGTGTGGGCCGGCTACACCCGCGGGCCGCTCGAGTTCTTCCTGGGCGCCGGACACACGGCCCGCATTCCGGACCCCGTGGAACGCTATCTCTCGTTTCAGCGCATGGGCACGGACTGGGTGGGCAACCCGAACCTCCGCCCGAAGCACAACACCGAAACCGATGCCGGCATCACCTGGCGTACGAGGTGGTTCCTGCTGCGCCCAACCGTGTTCTACAGCTACCTGGCCGACTTGGTGACGGTGCAAAACCAGGCGCGGCTGATACCGCCCGTGGGGATGGGCAACACGATGGCGCGATCGTTCGCCAATGTAGACGCGCGGTCGTACGGCAGTGAGTTGACGTACAGCATCGGCATGGGCCGGTCGGTGCTGCTCTCCGGAGGGCTGTCATTCACCGCAGCATCAAGGAGGCCGTTCCGCAACTGGGGATTTACAGCCGGGATGTGGCCGAGATCCCGCCGCTGCGCTCGCACACCACCCTGCTGTATGGGACGCACCTGGCGTTCTTCGAATCCACCTTCACCGCGGTCGCTGCCCAGCGCCGCGTGGACAATGACCTGCTGGCGAGCCCCACCGCGGGCTACGGCATCCTGGATCTGAGAGCCGGCGTCCACACCGGAAAGATCAACCTCGCGCTGGGCATCGGCAACGTTCTGGACCGGTTCTATTACGAGCACACGTCGTACCAGCGGGATCCGTTCCGCTCCGGCATCCGGGTTCCCGAGCCCGGCCGGAATGTGTTCGTGACGGCGCAGTACCGGTCTTGAGCCAGCTTAAGCCGGCTCGTCTCCCGCTTCCTTCTGCAAGCGGTCCAGTTCCGCCTTCAACTGTTTGACCAGCGGAGCGTGCTTCGGATCGTTGTACAGGTTGTGCATCTCCCGCGGGTCATTGCGCATGTCATAGAGCTCCCATTCGGGCGGGGTATCCGGCGGGTGGGCCCCGCTCTTGCCGAGCGGTTTGCCGTAATAGTAGATCAGCTTCCAGCGCTCGGTGCGGATGCCGTAGTTGCCGGGCACGTGGTGGTCGTTGTCGTTGTGCATCCAGTAGCGGTAGTACATCGCCTTGCGCCAGTTCCCGGGCGTGTGACCTTCCACGCAGGAACGGAAACTGCGGCCCTGCATCGCGGCCGGCGCTCTGGCGCCCGCATAGTCCAGGAAAGTGGGCGCGAAGTCGATGTTCAGCACGATGTCGCGGTTCACCGAGCCCGCGCGGATGCCGGCCGGATAGCGCATCAGGAATGGCATGCGCAGCGACTCCTCATACATCAGCCGCTTGTCGAACCAGCCGTGATCGCCCAGGAAGAAGCCCTGGTCGGAGGTGTAGATCACGACCGTGTTCTCGGCCAGCCCCGACGAGTCCAGGTAGTCGAGCAGGCGGCCCACGTTATCGTCCACGCTCCGGATGCAGCGCAGGTAGTCCTTGATGTAAAGCTGGTAAGCCCATTTGCGCAGCGCGTCGCCCTTGAGGTCCGGCGGCAGATCCTGCTTCACGTCGGTCCGGGTCATGTTCTCGCCCACGCGCATGCGCACGTCCGCCACGCTGCGTGCCCTGCCTTCGTAGTGGTCGTAGAGGTTGTCGGGTTCGGGAATCGTCTGACCGTTGAAGAGGTCCTGATATTTCGGCGCGGGCTGCCACGGGCGATGCGGCGCCTTGTGGTGCGACATGATGAAGAACGGCTTCTTCGGGTCGCGGCGCTTCAGGAAATCCAGTGTGAAGTCGGCGATCAGGTCGGTGCAGTAGCCTTTATACTGCTTGCGCCCGCCGGCCTCGATGAAGGTGGGATCGTAGTAGACCCCCTGCCCCGGCAGGATGTTCCAGTAATCGAACCCCGTGGGATCGGTAGCCAGGTGCCATTTGCCGATCATGGCGGTCTGGTATCCCGCCTTTTGCAGCTCCTTGGCAACGTGGTCGCGACTCGGATCCAACTGGTCGTTCAGGGTATAGACGCCGTTTCTGTGGCTGTACTGGCCGGTGAGGATCGCGGCGCGGCTGGGGGTGCAGATGGAATTGGTGCAGAAGCAGTTGGTCATGCGCACGCCGCCGGTGGCGAGGCGGTCGATGTTCGGCGTGCGGTTGATGCGGCTGCCGTAAGCGGAGATGGCATGCGCCGCATGGTCATCTGCCATCACGTAGAGGATATTCGGTTGCGGCCGGGCGGCCGCTAAGGCTCCGCCGGCAGCTCCGAGCGCAGCCAGGAGCTCCCGGCGGGTATAGGTGAGCATGGCAACTCTATGCTATGTCAATTTCTTCCGGCCGGGTCGGCGGCATGCCAATGCCGCCACGGCGATGAGCCCGGACAGCAGCAAGGATAAGGTCGCCGGCTCCGGGATCGGTCCACTGACTGTCGTTTCCCCGAACCCGACATCGATGGGAGCGCCCAGGGCATCACTCACCAGTCCGGTTACGATCACACTGGATTTCACGTTGCTCTCGTTGGTCAGGAAAACAGTTCCCAGTTCGAAACTGGACGGCTGAAGCGCCTGAAGCTCGGCGGCACTCAGGTATGAGATCAGGTAGGCCTCCAGCATCCCCGGCTGCAGCAGTATGGCGGCGTCGGCCGCCTGGAATTCCGGGTCGCCGAAGAAATTGCTGAAAACGAACCTGTCGTAGGTCAATAGGGATGGATCGAATTCGATCGTCAGGTCAAACGCGCCGGCCGCCACACCGGACGGAAGCCCGGATATGAGGATCGGCAGTCCCAGGGTGCTCCCGACCGGAGCCCGGTATATGCTCGAACCGAACCCGATGGTTGCGCCGCCGGCGTGGAACACCGGCATACAAAAGGCCAGGACCGGCAATAGCCACTTCGCCATATAGCCTCCATGGAGTCGATGAAATCACTCCTGCCTACTGCGCGCAATACGGCTTGGTGCACAGTGTCACCAGAATCCGGCCGTCCAGGACGCTGATCTGTCCGTCATAGTCCAGATCGCGCGGATCGTTCGGTCCTGCAGGGCTTTTGTTCATGCCTCTCATTAGCAGAATCAAATCGGAAACGTTCACCTGGCCGTTTCCATCCAGATCGCCGGGATGCAGTATCGGGTGTGTGACCGGTCCGCCGGTAGCCCATGCCGCGGGTGTAATGCCGAGACAACGGTCCGGTTCGTCGGCCGCTGCCGTCGTCCCCGAATAGTAGTCGTGGGTGAACCCGACCTGGTTGTGGTATATGGAGTTTGGCACCGGCATGGAATCCGAATCGTCCATCAGGATGTACGGAGTCCCCGTTCCGCAGTGCACGTATCGGCCGGCGCTGATGTGGTTGTCCACGGCAGGTTTCGGCGCCGTTCCCGCGTCGTTGTAGTAGAACAGGATGGAGTGTCCCCACTCGTGCTTGAACACATTCCGCTGATCGCTCGAGAACATGCGGAAAATGAAACTGGCATAGGTCTGGCCGGTGCCCATGGGCCAGGTCAGCCCGCCCCAGCAGCCGAGATACACGTGCTGTCCACTGTTCCAGTCGATGCCGCTTTCCTGAAAAATCACGATGGCGGAATCGAAGGAGGATGGGTCGCGGTCGGGCGCGGTCACTCCCGGATCGGGCCAATACCCGTAATCGCAGCCTCCCAGATACGCGAGCCTGGTCAACGGGTGTGACGCGAACCGGATGGTCCCGAGCGGGATCATGTTTCCGCTGTCGAGCGCAGGCACATCCACTTCCAGGAACTTCTTGGAAGCCTGCACCGCGAGATCCTTTTCCGCTTGCGTCATCGACGTGGTGACGTGGTGCGGCTGGCCTTGCGGATCAGTGAAGGTGAAATCAACCCTGTCGTAAATCAGGACCTGAACCTTCCAGCGTGGATTCTTGAGGAGAGATTGTGCATGAGCGGTCAACCCAAGCGCGAGAAGGAAAAAAACCTGACTCCGGACAAATCTCCGGAACACAAAGCAACGTGTCATGGTCTTTCCTCCCGATGCGATAGGGCACGGCCGCCCTATCGGCGACTGATTCCCTGCGGATTGTGGAAGGCGAATCAGACCGGAGTGTGCAGGTTTGGAACCAATTCAGTGATGCGATTCCCAGCAATCAGCGCAAGCGCGTGGAAGCACAGCGAGTTCGGGTAGAGTTCTCCGAAAAATGGACGAGTCCCTGAAGACAGGGTCCGGGTCGTATGGGGGCGCAGGCTGTGTCAAACTGCGCAAAAAATGCCTGCCTCCGATCCGGCGCCGGCCGCGCACCGGCGCCGGATCGCTGCCCGTTTCACCGCCGCTCGCGCGGATTGCCGGGCGGGTTCCCGGGAGGCGGTGGCGGAGGTGGCGGACTGCGTAACACGATTACCGGCGGCGGAGCATCCGGTGTAAGCGAAACCGGCGCTTTGGAACCGTTGCCCTCACGCCGCTTTTCCACCACGGCCTTTCCAACCCAATCGTCTGCCTGTGCGATCAGCCGGTCCGATTCCGCCTGGCTGTCCACGATCATGGAATTGACCCGGTATAGAAGGTTCATGTACGCCATCGCGTCCACCCACTGCGGGTCCTTATCGAGCGCGATCTGAAGCATGCGATAGCCCTCCTCGATGCGCGGCAGCCAATCGGCCCGTAGCTTCGCGCGCACAGCGCCATCGGGAATGATCTGCATGTCTTGCGGGGCCATGCCGGCTGCCTCGCGCGCGCGGCTGATCGGGCCGTAGGCCATCTGCCAGTCGAAAACTCCCGCGGAATAGTAAGCGTATTTGTTTTGCGGGTCCTCCGCCACAATCTTCAGCATCAGATCGTGCGACTCTCGTGGCTTCGCGGGACCGCTCAGCGCCACCAACCCCAGGGTCGCCGCTTCGTTTCCCGGATTTCGGGCCAGCACCTCCTGGTACTGCCGCTGCGCCTCCTCCAAGACGGTTTTCCGATTAGAGGAGTTCGGGGCGGCCGCGAACCGGTGGACCAGCGCATTGGCAAGGTGGAGCCGGGCGTTGGCGGAGTTGGGATCCAGTTGGACGGCCTGTTGGAAATGGGCCACGGCGGCGTCGAAGTTGCCCTGGTTGAAGGCCTCCACTCCCGCCTTGACCTCCGGGTACGCGGCGCTTTGCGCCCGCGCGGAAACCGCCAGCCCGGCCGCCACGGCGATGCACACCGCCAGCGCCGAGAGACCGGCCGCGAGCGACATCCGCGCGCGTTTCCGGTTCGCGCGCCGCCCCTCCATCAGGCGGCGGATGCGCTCTTCGAGAATGTCGCCGTCCAGCACGCCCAAGGTGTACGCGGGCTGCACGCCGCCGGTGATCGTTTCCGCGATGCGCACGATGGAGCGGGCGTAGACGGATGGCTCCAGGAGGCGGCCAGCCACCAGTTCATCGCAAGCCAGTTCGCGCGTACGATCGATGCTCCGGCGCACCGCCAGCGCGGCCGGGTGGAAGGAAATCGGCGCGGCCGCGACTTCGAACAGCACGTTCAGGGCGTAATCGCGGCGCGCGATATGCGCCATCTCGTGCCCTATGGCGGCGGCCAGCACATCCTCGGAGGTTTCTTCGCGAAGCGACTCGGGCAATATGACGGTCCGGCCGGCGGCGACCGGCCCCGCAACGTCTCCAGACCAGAGCAGTTGCACGCCGCGCAGTCCGAACGCGGATTCCGCGCGCCGCCACACAGCGGACACCTGCGGCAAAGCCTCCGCCGCGTACGCCGCGCGCCGTATGCTCGCCGTGCGCCGCCACGCCAGCGCGAGGCGCCCCAACCGAAACGCCACAAACAGCAAGTAGGCTGCCAGCAGCACGATCGCCGTGGTGCGCGCCAGCGGCACCGTGCGGTTCGCGGGCGTCTGCGCCGGGCCGCGAGGCGCAGGTACGGCCGCTGCCGGAGCAACGGCTTGCGCCGCGTCCGCGCGGAGCACCGGCGCCGCGTAGCTTCGGGCTGGTTCCACGCTGTTGCGGATGCTCGCCAGGGGCAGCAGCAGCGACGCCAGCAGAGTTGCGATCCACACGGCGTGCCGGTGCCCGGCGGGTCCATTGCGCATCCACCGGCAGGCGAGCCAGGCCACCGCGGCCAGCGAGGGAATCTGCCAGAGCGCGTTCAATAAAAAGGTAAGCAGAGAGCGACTAATCGTTTCCATGTGATTTCTCCCGGTCCTTGGCGGGCGTCCCCGGCGACGTGGTCTCCAGCAGTTGTTGAATCCGCCGCAGCCGCGCCGGGGTCAGATGTCGGGTTTCCACCAGGCTCAGCACGAGACTGTCGGCCGAGCCTCCAAAAAAGCGATCCAGCATTTCGCGGATCGCCATGGTGGCCGCTTTCTGCCGGCTGAGCACCGGCCGGTACAGGTACGCGCGGTCTTTCAACTGGCGCCTGACCCTGCCCTTGCGGTGGAGCACATTCAGCATGGTCTGCACCGTGGTATACGCCAGTCTGCGCTCGACCAGTTGCGCCTGCACCGTCTGAACGTTGGCCGGGCCGGTCTCCCAGAGTACGTTCATGATTTCCAGCTCGAGGGGTGTTAGCGGCGGATCCGGAACTTTCTGTCGAGGCACGTTAGCTCCTAAACAATTAGGAGTATGAACCCGCGGACGGAACGTTGTCAACTAAAAGTTTAGGAGGCTGGCAGGTATTGGCGGTTCGACGCCGCTGCTGCGTTCTCAGCAATCGTGCGGTTCACGACGCGAATGAAGTCGCGCGGTACACGCCCAAACCGCACTCGCGAAATGCCGGGCCATCGGACCTCCAGCATAACCGCAGTCCTTCTGGTCAGTGGTATGACGGTTCGCACGTGGGGCAGAAAAATGTCGCTGAAACCGAAGTCCGTTGATGCGGCCGGATCGACCGATAGCATCGACCAGGGCAGGTCCGAAATAATAAACGCTGTCGCCTGGTGCGACCTCAGGATGCCCCAGTTCATCCCGAACAATCCCTCGGCAAAACTGTCCGCGCGCTGGAGCATGAGGTGGATTATGTACTCCCGATGCACCTTGAGGGTGCATTGTCCAGCGTTCCACATAGATACCCACGATTCGATCCGCTCGGTCGGCAGTTCTGCGCCATTCCCAGGCAACTGGGCGATGATCTCGCGCGCCGACTTCTCATCCTTGAATAGGAAGTCGCCAATAGCGCGGCTGTAGTGCTCGATGACTTCCTCCATTTCGGCGTTGAAAACCGTCGTCCTCAAGCGAAGAAGCGCGATGAACCGCGCCAGCGCATGCCGATCGGCCTCGCTAATCTTCGGCCGGTCCGACTCAAGAGCTCGGATTACCGCGATCGCCGCATTCTCGCACTTCGCGAGCCAGTCTTCGACCGCGTTGCTTTTGCGACCGCAGGAGTCTTTGATGATATAGAACTCCTTCACGATTGCCGCCGAATCCGGCGGGAGGCGCCGATATTCCTTTGCTCTTCGATCAAAGCTCCAGAGGAGACCCTCGGAATCGCAAAAGCCGCGAAGATATGCGCGGGGGAGGTAATGATTGCGCTTCTTCGTCGAGCTCATTCTCTATCCCTACATCGATCCAGAGCATTCAAACGGCTGCCGCGGCACCCCGCTCGCCGAGATGGCGGATCATTCGCACGGCGCGCGACCGGGAGAGGAACTCTTTGATCTTGTCTTCCGTAAACCCAAGCTCACGAAGAAGACACGCCTGCAATAGCAGCTTCAGCACTTCGACGAGATACAGAAGACGACCACCGCGTTTGGCGCGGTCGACCAGTTTCTTTTCATAGTGCGTCAGGTAATTGCGATTGTCGTAGAGGGCGTTGATAGTCGCCTTACGGTTCGGAACGAGTTCGTCCAACAGGAACGAGAACTGGGCAAAGAGTTGCGCCATTCGGTCTTTGTGAACCAGTTTCGGAAACAGTCCCGTTCCAAACCCTCGATCTCACGGAGTGAAAACAGGAACTCGCCAGGACGAGGTCTACGTGGCGAGGCGTTTCGAATAGGCTGATATAGGATCTCTACGATCTGCGGTCTGCCCATCTCGTCGGCTTCCGAGTCTTCGAGCGTCGCGTTGATAGATCCCGTACGAACGAGGGCGCCGGTCGCAAGCGTCAGGAACTGCTCCAAACCCGTGGCTATGTTCATGAACTCGCCGAGGGCTTTGTTGCCTGCCAGTCGAACCTCAAGATAGGCTTCCTGCCGGATCGTCCGCAGGAACGGAGTAAACCGAGGAAGCGGCCAGAAGGCGAGCGAGAGGTCAACTCCACACTCGCCCTTGAGAAGCGCCTGACGCTCCGGCGTTTGATAGGCGACTTGCAGTTGCGGACACCCCGCGTCCTTGACAATGTTCGATGAATCTTCGAGGAATCCGCTCCTGCCAGCCCACGACTTGAGCTCAGGAATGTGAAGCTGCCAGAACGAGAATCGCATCTCCGCTTCGTTATCGAAGGCAACGCCGATCATGAGGAACGTGGCGTGATACGAGCACGGCTGCATAGGGGTGATAGGAAACAACGGCTTGCCCGTGCGGATCGCATGGAGAAGCGTCACGTACTCCCCGGAGGCTGCCTGGCCCTGAATAATCTCGAATTCACGGCTGCCACTGCTTCCCGGAAGGGTGTCGGCGAGCGACAAGAGGGCACCCGCCCGCCGCGAAAAGGTGAGCGTCCCAAAGATCGGTTTACTTGAGAGTCCAGGAAGCCAGAATCGTCCCTGGCAAGGAAATTTCATTTAAGACCTCATCCGATTGTCGCATCGCGAATTGCCGCATAGAGCTGCCGCCTCGAATAGCGGAAAGAGTTGTAGGAACCTCGCGTGCTGGAGATCTTGCATCTTTTCCGGCGGTTAGACCGTCGTCAGGACCTCGCGACCAGCACGGCTTACGTCTCCTGGATCATCTGCAGCCTCCGGGAACACGGCGTGTCAGAAGAAGATATCGCGGAAGTCCAAAGAATCGTAATCAAGCGAATGAGAGAGCATCCCAAAGCGCCTATGAAAAAAGCCGCCTCATTGAAGGGCGGTAGAGCCTCATATCCGATCGAATAGTTCCGGCGGAGCTGTCGCCTTCACCTTACGAGCCATCGTCAGGAAGTGCTTTATTCTAGTGCCAACAATCAAGCGGGAGTTACGACGATTCTGTGTTGCAATTGCGACAAGCGGTCCCTGTTTCGTTTCTCTTGAGATGTGAAATATTCCCCCACCACTGACGCCCTGGAGTTTGGGTGGATTCAGCCGCTTGCGTTGAGCCACAGTCTCCTTGTGGTCGAAGTCGAGCGCTATGTGATCCGCTTGTGACAGCTCCTCCTGGAGGTACTCGGCAACGGCTACGGGATACGCCTCGGGGGACACCCAAAACCGGCCATAGAGGGTCACTTCAAAACCGGCCAACGATAACCATCATTCAGGACATTGATTTTGACTCGAGGGTAGATACCCTCGGTCGATGTGAGCAATGTCTTGAAAGAAGAAAAGAAACAACAAGTTATCGCATTAGGGCGGCTGGGTTGGTCGACGCGAAAGATTGAGGGAGCCACCGGCATCCGCCGGGAAACGGTTGCTGATTATCTGCGAGCGGCCGGCATTGCGGTACGACCACCCGGTGTTTGGGGACGGTCCGCGCCGGCAAAACCGGCCAACGAAGTGACCCCCGACTTCCCGCCAAAGCCGGCCAGTCCAACCGATCAGGTGACCCCCGACTTTGGCGTGATATCAGCGCCACCAAACCTGCCCTCACCGATCTCATCCGGCGCCCGCAGTGCATGCGAACCGTTCCGCGAAGAGATCGAGGCGGCGCTGTCTAAAGGCCGCAACGCCAAGGCCATCTGGCAGGATTTGGTCGATACCCGCGGCTTCAGCGGCAGCTATCAAAGTGTCAAGCGCTTCCTGCGCAATTTTCGCGGGAAATCATCGCCGGAAGCCTGCGCGGTGATCGAAACTGCTCCTGGCGAAGAACTTCAGGTGGATTACGGATCAGGCCCTCTGGTGCGCGACGCCGAAACCGGCAAATATCGCCGCACCCGGCTCTTCGTGCTGACTCTGGGCTACAGTCGCAAAGCAGTGCGGTTGCTGACGTTCCGCTCCAGTTCCCAGATTTGGTGCGAATTGCATGAAACCGCTTTTCGCCGCCTGGGCGGCGTGACTCGGGTCGTGGTCCTGGATAATTTGCGCGAGGGCGTGCTCCTACCCGACATCTACGATCCCACGCTCAACCCGCTCTACCGCGACATGTTGTCGCATTACGGTACGGTCCCGCTGCCCTGTCGCGTGGGCGATCCGGATCGCAAGGGTAAGGTCGAGTCGGGCGTCGGCCACGCTAAGAAAACCCCGCTCAAAGGGCAGCGTTTCGAAAGCCTGTCTGAAGCCCAGGCCTACCTGGATCACTGGGAAGAGCGCTGGGCCGACACCCGCATTCACGGCACCACCAAACGCCAAGTCGCGGCCATGTTCGCTGAAGAAAAACCAGCGTTGCTGCCACTGCCGCTCGAACCCTTCCGCTATTACCAATACGGCAAGCGCAAGGTCAATCTGGACGGCTGCGTGGAAGTCGATGCGGCCTATTACAGCGCGCCGCCGGGATGGGTCGGACAGGAGGTGCCGGTGCAATGGGATGGCCGCATCGTCCGTCTGCTGCACCCCAAAACAGGCGAACTGCTACGGGAGCACCTGCCGCAGACACGCGGCAGACATCGCATCAAAGAGGAAGACCGCCCTAAACAAACGCCTCCAGGGATACAGCATCTGCTGCTGCGCGCAGGCAAGGCCGGCCAGCAGATCGGACTGGCATGCCGAACGATGTACGAAGAAGGCGGGCAAGAGGCTGTGCGCCGCATTCAAGGCATGCTGGCGCTGGCCAAGAAACATGGGCCGGCGGTGGTGGATGAGATCTGTGTGTTGGCGCTGGAGGCCGGCGCCGTCAACCACTATCGTTTCGTTAGCCGTTATCTGGAGCGGGGTCCGCAACTGCCTTTGAGCTTGCGCCAGGTCGATCCCCTGATCCGCGAACTCACCGAATACCGCGATTTCATTCAAAGCAAACTTCAGGAGAACCAACTATGAACCTCATCGAATTACAACGATCTTTGAGACAACTCCGGCTCGGCGGCATGGCCACCGTGCTGGAAACGCGACTACGCCAGGCGCAGAGCGAGAACATGCCGCCGATTGATCTGATGTCGTGTCTGGTCAGCGACGAGTTGAACCGGCGCAGTGACCGTTTGCTCGAACGCCGGCGCAAACAAGCCGAGTTTCGGGACCCGGACAAAACACTCGATAATTTCGATTTCAATTTCAATCCCAAGATGAACCGCAGCCTGGTCTTCGACCTGGCCACCGGCGCCTTCATCG
Source organism: Bryobacterales bacterium (assembly GCA_963719195.1). Taxonomy (GTDB): domain Bacteria; phylum Acidobacteriota; class Terriglobia; order Bryobacterales; family Bryobacteraceae; genus DASQZT01. The sequence continues at coordinate 601,429 of CAVRBB010000003.1, forward strand.
GCAAACGGGAAGATGCATTATTTCTCGGTCCCGGCGGCACCGGCAAGAGTCATCTGGCCCAAGCCATCGGCCAGGCAGCCATTCAACAGAACTACCGCGTGATGTATCGGGAAACGCATGTCCTGCTCGACAATCTGGCCGATGCCGTCACCGATGGCACGCGCAAACAGTTCATGGAATCGGTGAGTAGCGTGCCGCTGCTCATCATCGACGATTTCGGCATGCGCAAGCTGCCACACACCGCGGCCGAGGATCTGCTCGAAATCATCATGCGGCGTTACGAGCGTGCGAGTACATTGCTGACGTCGAATCGTCCAGTCGAAGACTGGGGAAAACTGCTGGGCGATGCAGCCGCAGTCACGGCTATGCTGGACCGCCTTCTGCATCACGGACACGTGCTCAAGTGTGGGCCGAAGAGCTGGCGCACTCGATTGGTTGCAGGCACCGCAACCGACAGTCAGGCGCGCAAATAAAACGGGCAATAGGGAAGGAATAGGTCTCGATGATCAATCAGGATTGTGAACTGGATGCTTTCAAACGGGAGATCGATCTGCGGCAGTTTGCCGAAAGTCTCGGCTATCAAATCGACCGGCGTGAGAGTTGGCGGGGGAGCGCGGTGCTGCGGCGCGCCGCTGACAAGATCGTCGTCAAGCGCAATGGCAATGGTCATTACGTTTTCTTCTCGTTGCGGGATGACGACGACAACGGTACCGTGATCGATTTCGTGCAGCGACGCCAACATCTGAGTCTGGGGGCCGTGCGCCGGGTTCTCCGGCCATGGATCGGCCGGCCGGCGAGCGCACCGCAGTTTCCCCAGTTGCCGCCAGCCAGCCCGGACCGGATGCGTATCGAACGTGAGTATCGGAGCATGGCCGAAGCACAGCGGTATCCGTATCTGGAGCGTGATCGCGGCGTGTCGGCAGCCCTGCTATCAGCGCCACGATTTCGAGGTCGCATCCGGATCGACGATCGCGGCAACACCGTGTTTCCGCATTTCGACGCCGCGGGGTTGTGCGGCTACGAGATCAAGAATCGCGGATTCACGGGCTTCGCCGCAGGTGGCAAAAAGGGCCTCTGGTTCTCGCATACTCGGCCGGACGACCGGTGTTTGGTGTTGACCGAAAGCGCGATTGACGCGCTCTCTTATGCCACGCTCTTTCCGGACTCGGAGGCTCGGACGCGGTATGCCAGTCTGGGCGGCAGGCCCAGTTTGCGGCAAATGGGATTGGTCCATGCGGCCGTCATTAAGCTGCCGGAGGGGGCCGAGATTGTGGCAGCGTTCGATGCCGATGCAGCAGGACGCTGGTTGGCGGCGGCGATTGGCGACGTCGTTGGCAGAGTCAGGCGCCAAGCGCGAGTTCACCTTCCAGCAACGGAAGGAGAAGACTGGAATCAGGTCCTGCTAAAAAGCCGGACTGGATCAAATTCGGCTTGCCAAACGGGTGGCCGATAGGCTAGAAAGGGTTCGTCCAGGATGATGCTTCCGTTGGCCGGTTTTGAAGTGATCCTCTATGGCCGGTTTTGAAGTGACCCCCGAGGGGATACGTCGAGCAGCGAAACGACTTCTGGTGGATCTGACGCTTGCCCTTGGACACCTGCACTTGAGTCCTTGATGCAGAATAGCCAAGGACTAGGTAGAACGACGCAAGCCCCTGGTCGTCCGGTTGATCGTCTTGATCGATTTCTGCGCCAGTCAAGAAAATGCGCCGTTCAAAAACTCCCAACTCATTGGCCGGCAGAGCCAGCACAGCGATATCGAGGTTGTTGTCGCGTCTCGGCGGACTCAGAAGAGCTGTACATGGTGGAAGCCGCAGCAACTTCCCGCCCCTGCCTTCAGAGGGAGCAAACAGGGGCGCGGAACCGGCACCCTCTATCACGTGGGCCGCGGTGAACGCCAAGAAGTCGGAGTCGAGGCGCACCAGGACGCAAGAGCCAATTCTGTCGTGATGGCCCTCGGTATCGGCAATAAAGAGGGGCACGACCGACTCTTGCAGGCGCTCGGCCATGAGCCGCTCCTCTTCCTCTCTTCGCGTAGACGCCTCTTCCAGGCGAGCCTGAAGATCGATGCCCTGCCGTTCAGCGACTTGCTTCGTCAACTTTTCAAGCTCGCGGACAGCGGCCGTCAGCGAGCGCCCCTGGGTTCTCCGTTCTCTGGCGAAATCAATCCGTTTGGACACGCCGCCCAATACCTCCGGCCGAGATGTCTTTGGAGCAGCTCAACGGATGGCGACCAAGGGACGAGGATGCGGGCGCGGTTGAGGGTGCACTCTATGAGCGTATGCCGGCCATCCGGACATGTCAATATCCTGTAATCCACGGGGATATCAAGCGCTTGCGGGTCAAAACGTGTAGTCCGCATACGCTCCCATTGCACATCGGACCCGAATCTCTGGTGATTCAGCATACTTGAGAACTGCGAATTAGAGCCTCTCGCAAGTTGGCGAGGGCACACTGGATCCGATCGAGGTCACTCGGACCCCGCCGGTCCAACGATCGTTACCGGAAGATCGTCTACGCGAAGCGCATCCGGCTGAAGGGCCTCCGGGGCCGACTGGCGCCCATGGAAAAAGTGGTCCCACACGCGCACCGTCCCGGCCGACGGGGTTTGGGTAGGCAATCCGGAACTCGGCCCGGATTAGGAATGATATGTCGGCCTCCGTTAGGTGATTCCCACCGCGTCACGTGACTGCGGCCGCAGCAACTGGACCCTTTGGGGACTAGGCACAGGCCTCTCACGCCGCCTCGTTGCCAGACCCAGTGTTAGCTGGGGCGGCAGAATCACAGCAGATTTCCTGGGACACCGGGCGTCTGCCCGACACCGGCGGAGAGCCGGCATCGAATCTACTGCCGGGCTAAACTCATACCATGATTCGCGTCGAGCTTGGCGTTCTTTTCGGCCTTTGGGCGGCGTTCTATGTGTACTGGATTATTTCCGCGCAAGGGGCGAAGCGGAACGCGCGCTCCGCCCGCTCCTTTGCGGCGTACAGGGTTCTCTTCATCGTCATCATCCTCGCTCTTGTCCGAGTCGTCCGGGCGTTCCGGCGCGCTGTTCTCGTCATCCCCAAGCCTCCCCTTCCCCTGTTTGGGCTCGTCATCTGCACCCTTGGCCTTTCGCTCGCCGTGTGGGCGCGGAGGCATCTCGGAAGGAACTGGGGAATGCCGATGTCTGTAAAGGAAGATCCCGAACTGGTGACCACCGGGCCCTATTGTTACGTCCGCCACCCCATCTATTCGGGGATCCTGCTCGCCATGCTCGGATCGGCGCTGGCGGATGGCCCGCTGTGGCTGATCTTCTCGGTGGTGTTCGGAGCCTTTTTCGTGATCTCCGCGCAGGCGGAAGAGCGCCTCATGCTGCGGCTATTCCCGGAGGAATACCCGGTGTACCGGGCCAGAACGAAGGCGATCGTTCCGTTCGTCTGGTGAACGATTCCGGAAGGACCGTGCATCCCCGGCAAGAACGGACGGGGACGGAACTTTTCCGCGGAGCCGTGAGATTCCGGTAGATCACTCCTCGCGAGTCTTACTTATCCAGTAACCTGGCCGACCGCCGCTTGGCTGCATGACGCGCGACGTTGACATTTGGGCTATCGACAGGCGTGTCCGCCGCTGATGCCGCAGTGTCCGCGACCGGATATCTGAACCGGCGGCAGCCTCATGCTTCGCCGGAGCACTTCCGGCAACATCATGGTTACCCGTCTGGAGGGTTTCTGCCATGCCAGCGAACCGGAGACAAAGAAGTTGGCGCCTGATCTGCGGCAAGGTTATGGTTGATTCGCGGCCAGGATATGGTGTAAGTCACAACGGCTGCTGTGACTTGAACCCCAGTGCTGCATTCAGCCGCCCGCCGGTGCTCACTCGCGGCGCAGAACCCTGGCTGGATCACTGAGCGCGGCGCGTACGGCCGGGCCGGTGGCCGCCAAGACCGATATTCCCAGCAGTGTGAAACCAGCCAGGGCCAGGGTTTTCAGATCTCCCGCGTTTACCCCGAAGATCAGCGACTTGAGCAATCGCGTGAGCCAGACCGCCGCCCCGGCGCCAATCGCCAGCCCGATTGCCGAGGGGAGCAAAACGCCGCGATAGATAAGTCCGGCGATGTCCCCGAACTCCGCTCCCAGGGCCATCCGGATGCCGATCTCGCGGCTTCGCTGAGTGGCGAGGTAGGATGACACACCATAGATGCCGACCGACGCGAGCAACAGAGCGAGGCCGGCGAAAACGCCCAGGAGCCACATAGCGCGCTTTGGCCCGTCGGTCAGATAGGACGTACGTGCTTCGAGAGTCCGCGGATCATCCAGCGGAACCGCCGGCGCTTCGAGGTAGGCCGCGTGCCGTACGGCTCGGGCAATCGCCATGGGATCGCCTTCGGTTCGCACCAGCAGGTTCTCCATGCGCAAGGCATTCTGCGTCTCCGGAAGGTAGATGTGTTCGGCATGGCAGTCTTCCACGGAGTTCACACAGACATTGCCAACGACGCCGACGATTTCGGCAGCTATGTCTTTACCCCCGTCAATGTTGAATTTGAATTCGGGAATGATTATCCGTTTGCCGATTGCATTCCCCGCGAAGTAGCGGCTCGCCACGGACTCACTCACGATGACGACGGGGGTGGAGCCGTCACGATCATCGGGAGTGAAGATTCTTCCGGCCCGCCGCGGAATCTGCATCACTCGAAAATAGTCATCGCTAATCACGTCCATGGATGCAACGTGTTCATGCCGGCGCGCGGGCTGACCCTCCGGATGAACGTCCATAGAGATGGATACGCCGAACATCGGCAAACTGCTGGCTGTGGCCACCACGCGAATACCGGGCAGGGCCGACACGCGCTGCCGGATCCGCGCAAAGACGCCGGCGCCGGCAGTGCGGCCCCCATCGGGTGAAGGAGGCAAAGCCAGGAAATTCGTCAGAACATGATGCGGATTGTAGCCGAGGTCCGTTGTCCGTATAGCGACGAAGGTTCGGATCAAGAGTCCGGCGCCCACGAGCAAGACAAAAGCCAGAGCCACTTCGCCAGCGACCAAGCCTCTCTGTGATCTCGAACTGGTTCGCGAACGCATCCCAGCCGCGTAAGTCCGTTGTGCGGATCGAAAGGCCGGAAGGACACCGAATAGTAGCGTGGCGATGATGCCAAGAAACAAGGCACAGAACAGCACGCGGGCATCGACACTGAGTTCATCGGCGCGCGGCAAAGTGGCCGTCAGCGGCTTCAGCAAGCGCAACCCCCCGTAAGCGATTGCCACTGCAGCCAGACTGGCGGCAAGCGAAATTGTGAGCGCCTCCGCCAGGACAAACCGTACGATATGACCATGACTGGCACCGAGCGCCACCCGAATATCGATTTCATGCTGCCTTGCCGTTGAACGTGCCAGCAGAAGATTGGCGACATTCGCGCAAGCAATCAGCAGAACGAGAGACACGGCGGCCAGCAGCAGGAGCAGCAAGGGACGCTGTGGCCCGGTCACTTGTTCCAGCACGGGCACCCCCGAGAGCCCGAGGTTTCTCCAATCCGGGTTCTCGCGGGAAAGTTGAACGGCGACCGCGTTCAATTCAGCTTGGGCGGTTTCGAGCGAAACGCCAGGTCTGAGTCTCCCAGTTACAAGCAGTCCATGCGGGTTATCCGCGACGACGTAGGGTGTGTAGATCGTCGCAGCGGTTGTACCGATTGGCCGGAAACCCGGAGGCATGATGCCTACAACGACCCAAGGTTGCTGATCCAGTATCAAACTCCTGCCGATGACCTTCGGATCTGCGCCGAACCGCCGCTGCCAATATCCATGATCGAGCACGACCACCCGATTGCGACCGTGCTGGTCCTCGTCGGGTAAGAAGGTCCGGCCCAGCATTGCCTGCGCTCGCTGTAATTCAAACCAGTTTGCCGTCGTACACGGTCCCACCAGTTGCTCCGGTTCACCGCTGCCGGTCAGATTCATCCGGCAGTACTGATTGGCTGCCAGAGGTGCGAAGGAGCGAAGTCGATCGCGGAGCCGCTGGTAGAGCCCGGGCGCCAGAAAACTGCAGGCTCCCGGCGCAGCGAACCTCGCATTCAGCGAAGTGTCGCAGATCTGTACGAGGCGATCGGTTTGATAGCCAGGCAAGGGCTGCAGAAGTACCGAATTCACAACGGAGAACATCGTCGTGTTCGCGCCAATCCCGAGCGCAAGCGTGACTATCGCGGCCAGTGTGAATGCCGGGCTACGCCGCAGCCCTCGGCCGGCAACGCGCAGGTCATCGATCATGGATTGTCCGCCTCGATCCAGCAATTCTACGCCCACGGAGACACGTGGTGTCCCCGCCCATTCTTTGGACGGACGCGGTCCGGTAGAAGCGATCGGCCCGGGACGTTTGCCGCCCGCGACCCACGCGGCGCTCAAAACCACCAGCATGCCGGCGTGGGAACCGCCTAAAATGTAAATCTGTATGTCCACAACGAAGGTCACCTTCGATATCGTCCGTGAGATCGGCCTCGCGCTGCCGGACGTGAAGGAGGGAACCATGTACGGATCGCCCGCGCTGAAGGTGAGTGGGGAGCTTTTGACGTGCCTGGCGATTCATAAATCGGCCGAACCGGGATCGCTCGCCGTCCGCATCGATTTCGATCAGCGCGCCGGGTTGCTGGAGGAAGAGCCGGAAACGTACTACCTGACTGATCATTACGTCGACTATCCCGTCGTGCTCGTGAGGTTGTCCCAGATCCGGATCGACCAACTGCGGGACCTGCTGGGCTCCGCGTGGCGGTTCGTCACAGCCCAAAAGGGGCGCGCTGCAACGCGCCCGGTTAGAGGAAAAGCCAGGACAACCAGGCGAAAACCACGACAGGCGTGATGCGGCCGAAAAGAGACGGGGTGGCGCGGGCGAGCGCCAACACCGTCCCCTCCACCCAGCAGAGGCGTCGACGGCGCCCACCGCACTTGCGGTGCTGGGAGTGGTGCGGTATGGGCGAGCCGGTAGCGGACCGGCTCGGCCGCAGCGTCAGGCTTTGACCACCGACGGGTAGACTTTACGGATGGCGGCGATGGCGTCGTCCGTGTCCTGGCGCGTGTATTTGGGGTTCATCAACACCCCGGCAAAACGGCCGAGGATGTCGATGGTGCGGGGGCATGACTCCCTGCCATAACGAACGGCTTGGCCACGCGGGCTGCTGAACGAGGGCCAGCGCGGAGTGACCGTGACCTTGGCTTCGATCTCGGGTACAACCGGCAGGATAATGGAACCTCCGGGGCCATTGACCGGCACGTTTTCGGCCTTCATGGCGGAGGCATACCGGTCGCGGTCTGCCTTGGATTGAAATCCGAGGAAGATGCCGGTGCCGAGCTCGCCTTCGGGATCGGGCAGGCGGCGCAGATGTATGCCGGGGAGGTCGCGGATTCCGTCGTAGACACGTCGCGCATTAACGCGCACCGCGCCGATAATGGTGTCCAGCTTTCGCACCTGCGCCAGCAGGACTCCACCGGTGAACTCATTGACGCGGTAGTTCAGGCCGGGCATCCACTTGAGCTTCGATGGGAAGTCGCGGCGCACGCTGACGTCGTGGAAACGGGCGGCGCGCTCGAAGAGGTACGGGTCGTCGGTGACGACCACACCGCCCTCGCCCGCGGTGATGGTCTTGGTCTGCTGCAGGCTGTAGATGCCGATATCGCCCAGCGAGCCGAGGGGGCGGCCCTTGTAGCTGGCGCCGACGCTCTGGCTGCAATCCTCCAGCACCTTCAGCTTGTGCTTACGCGCGATGGCCAGGATGGGGTCCATGTCCGCGGGGTTGCCTTGGAGGTGGACGGCCATGATGACCTTGGTCTGCGGGGTGATGCGATGCTCGATATCGGCGGGGTCGATATTGAACGATTCATCGATCTCGGCGAAGATGGGCAGGGCGCCGGCCTGCACGATGGTGTTGTAGCAGGAATACCAGGTCCAGGCGGGCAGGATCACCTCGTCGCCGGGGCCCACTTCCAGCGCGGCCATGGCAACGTGCAGCGCCGCGGTGCCGGAGGTCACGGCCAACGCATACTTGCGCTGCATGCGCGCGGCGAAAGCATCTTCGAAGAGCGCCACCTTCGAGATGGCGGGCGGGTTGTAGAAACGGAAGGGCTGGCGCCTCTCGAGGACTTCTTCGAGCTGCTGCCGCTCCTTGTCGTCGTAGTATTGCGGACCCCAGTGCGGTCCGGTCAACGGCCGCGTGCGCACGGGAGTGCCGCCATTCACGGCCAACTGCTGCGCGGAGCCTTCGGAGGCTGCCGCCGCCGCGGCTGCCGCGGCCAGAAAAGTCCTTCGGTCTACCATGGCTTCTCCTTACGGTTCGGTCAGACGTCCACCCAATGCCGACACTATGTCCGGAATGTCGAAATCCAGGAGCACGCCGGGGACGATCAGGTCCATGGTCCCGGGGTGCATCTTCATTCGTACCAGCTCCAGGTACGATGGCGGCATGTCTTCACAACTTACTGTTACGATCCGCGGCTCGAGGAGCGCCGCGTAGAGCGCCAACACGGCGCCGGTGCCTTTGCCCTCGATGCTGATGCGCCGCGGGTCGACATCCGGCCGCGCGGCCAGGTAGTCGAATGCACGCAGCAGATCGCCGGTTTGCATGCCGGCCATGGTCTGGCCCACCAGGAGCGCGCGCATGGCCGTCTGGTATGGCTTGGAATAGCCGCTGCGCGGCGAGGCAAGATCGCCCCAGCCGCGGGGATCCACGGCGAGCGCGATGCTGTCCGCGTGGGGCTGGACGGGCGTGCCCACATACAGGACAGCGGGCTTGCGCGCCGGGCCGCCGGCCGGTACCGAGATCCGCGCGTGAAGCGTGATGCCGGGTTCGGGCTGCAATTCCACCTCATCGCCGCGCCGGGTGGTGTGCGGCGCGCCGCGGCCGGCGGTGACGTTCAGGCGCGCCCGCACCAGGGCGGCAAGGTCCTTTCCATGGGCGGCAGCACGATTGGGGTAGAGTTCTTCGGCGAGTGAGGCGTTGAGCGATTGCACCGTGGCGGCGTCGCGAAAGGCCGTGGAGACCTGGCCGGTCGAGGTGCAGGACAGTTCCCTGGGAGGGCTCACGGCGAGCTCGGCAGCTTCCACGCCGTCATCCGGACGGTCCTGCATCCAGCGGGCCAGCCACCGGTAGGTGGCTTCGCGGCGCGGTTTCGACCAGCCATGCGTATCGTCGAACTCGAAGTAGCCGGCATGATCGGCGGCGCCCAGCAACGCGAAGATCGAGCGCGCCTCGGCGTAGGTGGCGCGAGCGCCGGCGATAGGGAAAAAGTCGCGCGTGGCGGTGCTCATCTGGATCGGCTTGGGGGCAAACGCCAGGAGGAAGTCGGGAAAGTCGAGGCCGTCTTTAAGGAAGCCGGCGAAGTCCTGTTCGGCATCCTGCGGACCGGGGTCGGCCCACAGGTTCTGCCAGGCGGTGAGGTAGCACGATGGCGCGGCCACCGCAAGGCGGTCTTCCAACGCGGCCAGGTACGACGACTGCGTGCCCCCGCCGGAGTTGCCCGCGACCGCGATGCGGCGGGCGTCTACATCCGGCCGCGTCAACAGGTAGTCTACGGCGCGCATGCCGTCCCAGATGAAATACCGCGCGATGTTGGTGCCGGTGAGCAGGCACTGGATTCCGGCCATGATGTGTTCGCCCGTGCCGCCGCCGGCGAGCCGCGATTTTCCGGTGGCCGGATCGAGGTATTCGAACCGCTCACCCTGTCCGGGAGGATCGAAGGCGAGCACGAGGAAACCTCGGCGGGCAAGTGAAATCCAGACGTGCTGATAAGTGGCGTCGGCTTTGCCGTCGAGGCTGTGGCCCGCCGTCCCGACCACCGCGGGATACGGCGCTTTCCCGGCGGCAGGCACGTAGACGTTGGCCGTGACGTAGTAGTGGGGCAGGCTTTCGTAGATCAGCTTCTCGATCCGGTACGCGCCGCGGTCCAGCGTGCCGGTGATGCGCGCGTTCAGGGGCGTTCGGGCGGGAAGACCGCCGATCTCCTCCAGGAGTTTCCGGCGGATGTACTGCTGGCGGGCCTTCACATCCGCCGCTGTCCGCAGGCGCGCGATGGCCGCCCGTCGCGCGGCCAACTGCTTCTCGGCGATCCGTGTGAGGTAGCGGTCAACCATTCCATCGGGCGCCGGCTGCGCCCACAGGCCGGCCGCGGCGAGCAAAATCGCAGCGAACCGCCTGCACGCCGGAGCGCCGAGGCGACCGGAAGCCACCATGCGGTAATCCTCCGACGCTATATTACCGCTTTGCCGCGGGCGGATCGGATGCCGGGCGCAGGTTACGATAACACCATGTGGTACGGCTCGACGCTGGTGGCCGGAGTGCTTCTGTTGTACCTGGGTGCGGAGTGGCTGGTCAAGGGTGCTGCCGGACTGGGCCGGGCCTATGGCATGAGCCCGCTCGTGATCGGCCTGACTATTGTGGCCTACGGTACCTCCATGCCCGAACTGGTGGTGAGCACGGCGGCGGCGCAGAAGGGGATGAGCGACATCGCACTGGGCAACGTGGTGGGCTCGAATATTGCGAATCTCGGTCTGATCCTCGGCACGACCGCCCTGATCCGGCCTTTGCTCATTGAAGGCAGTATCATCCGGCAGGAGTTGCCGGTGATGCTGGTGACCAGCCTGCTGGTGCCGGTGCTGCTGGCCGCGGGGGGTATCCCGCGCCCGATCGGGGCGCTCCTGCTATTGGGGGCCGTGGGGTACACGGTGCTGGCGGCTCGTTCCACACTTTGGCCAAAAACCGGCGGGCGTACGCTCGAGGCGGACGCGGAGGCGGCAGGGGCTCCAGGGGGTTCCGGCAAGCCGCGCCTCGCGGTAATCGCGCTGGTCGGGTTGATCCTGTTGGTGGTGGGCGGGCAAGCCTTCGTCAGCGGCGCCAGCGGAGTCGCGCTGGCGTTTGGCTTGAGCCAGCGCGTGGTCGGCCTGACCATCGCCGCCATCGGGACGTCTACACCGGAACTGGCGGCTTCCATTGTGGCGGCACTTCGCGGGCATCCGTCCATCGCCGTGGGCAACGCCATCGGGTCGAACATTTTCAACGTTCTGTTTGTACTGGGGGGCACCGCGCTGGTCCATCCCATCCGCGCCTCGATGGCGGTGTTCGGTTTCGATGCGGCGGTGCTGATCGCGATCTCGATTCTGGCTACATTTTTCCTGCGCCGGATGCGGCGCATGCCGCAGTGGGAGGGCGCGCTGCTGCTGGCAAGTTACGCGACGTACCTGACTCTGCTGATCCGGTGAAGCGGCGGCTATTCCAGCAGCGCCGAGGGGTTCGCGACGGTCGAGAGGTCACCCAGTTCTTCACCCAGGTATTTCTGGCGCATCAGGCGGCGTACGATTTTCCCGCTCTGGGTCTTGGGGAGTTCGCGCACCAGCAGCACTTTGCGGGGCCGGAAGGTGGGGCCGAGGACTTCCACTACCGTCGCGCAGATCGCGGCGGCATCGAGCGCGGCGCCAGGCTTGGGGACTGCGAAGCCGACGATGGCCTCGCCCTTCAACTCGTCGGGCACCCCGATGACGGCGGCCTCGGCCACACCGGGGTGCTGCATCATCGCTTCTTCCACCTCCGCCGGCCCCACTTTGCGTCCGGCCACGTTCATGGATTCATCCGCGCGGCCGTGCAGGAACCAATAGCCATCGGCATCCACGCTGGCCCAGTCGCCGTGGTACCACATGCCGGGAAAGCGCGACCAGTAGGCTTCGATGTAACGCGCGGGATCGTTCCAGATGCCGCGGGTCATGGAAGGCGCCGGCCTGGTGCATACCAGGTAGCCTTTGCGGCCGCGCACGGGCGCGCCGTGTTCATCCACTACCTCGGTGGCCATGCCCGGTGCGGGGGCGCCCAGAGTGCAGGGCTTGAGGGCCTGAACAGGCAGCGGGAACAGGAACGACCCGACGATTTCGGTGCCGCCCGAGATGTTGATGATGGGGCAGCGCCTCCGGCCCACGCGCTCGAAGAACCACATCCACGACGCCTCGTCCCATGGCTCACCCGTGGACCCGAGCAGCCGCAGCGAAGGCATGGGCGGAATTTCGCCCGCGGCTTTGGCGAGCAGTCGGATGGCGGTGGGCGAGATGCCAAAGGTGGTGACGCCGTGGCGCTGGATCGTCTCCCAGAGGCGCAGGGGCCCGGGGAAATCGGGCGCGCCGTCGTAGAGGAACACCGTGCCGCCGAAGAGGTGATTGCCGATGATGGCCCAGGGGCCCATCATCCAGCCGATATCGGAGAGCCAGAAGAAGACGTCCTCCGGGCGGTGGTCAAAGCCGAGCCAGATCTCTTTGCCCATTTGGGCGAGGCACCCGGCGTGGGTGTGAACGGCGCCCTTGGGTTTGCCGGTGGTGCCGGACGTATAGAGGATGAAGGCGCGCGCCTCGGAATCGAGCGCGGCGGTGGGAGCCTCGGACGGTTGACCGTGGAGAAAGTCGTCCCAGGTGAGGCGGCCGGGGATGTCGCCGCCCCTGTAGCGCAGGACGATGGTATGCTCGATCCCGGGCGGGATCTTGGCGGCCAGAGGCAGGAGTTTTCCGCGCCGCTGGAGCCGATCGGCGGTGAACAGCACGCGCGCGCCGGAGTCTTCCAGGCGGGTAGCGATGGCGCCGGTGCCGAACCCGGCGAAGATGGGCACCACCGTGAGCCCCGCCTTGAAACAGCCGTAGAGCATGGAGAGAATTTCGGGGACCATGGGCATGAGGAGCGCCACGCGGTCGCCAGGCTCGAGGCCTAGCGCGGTGAGGCCGTTGGCCACGCGGTTGGCCTCGTCGCGCAATTCGCGAAAGCCGAGGGAACGGGTCTCGCCATATTCACCTTCCCAGATGCAGGCGATGCGGCCGGAATCGGCCCAGCGGTCGAGGCAGTTGTGGGCGATGTTGATCCGCCCGCCCACAAACCACTGCGTCCACTCGGGCCCGCGGCCGGCATCCAGCACCTGGTGGTAGGGGGTAAACCATTCGACGCGCATCTCGCGCAGAATCTCGCCCCAGAAGCGTTCTGGCTCGTCCCGGCTGAATTGGAGAAACGCCTCGCGGCCGGAGAAGCCCAGGCGCTGCATCAGGCGCCAGACATTGGTGCTCTCCCGGAATTCGCGTGAAGGCTCCCAGATCATAAGGAACGCCGGACGTCCGCCCCGCGCGTTTGTAGTGTAACCCACCGGCGGTTCGCGCTAGTCTATGCTGAGTAAAGCATCGTGCTTCGGGTAACAGGAAGAATCTGCCGCGCCGTGCGGCTCGTGTCCATTCTGGTATCTGTGGGTGCCGCTTCCACACCGGCCAACCCGCCGCTGGTCCCGCTCTCGGTGTGCGAGGTGCTGCACGATCTGCCTGCTCAGGAAGGGAAGGCCATCGCAGTGCTGGGCCGATATTCGTTTCGCGAAAACGGCACGTGGATCGGCGAGCAGGCGTGCAACCCCGCAGTGGAGGGACCGCCGCTGCTTTGGCTGGTGGAGAGCTCTAAAGACGGCCCCAAGCCGCCGGATGACTTCGAAATCGACGGCGCCGCGCTACGCAAGAAGCTCGCCGAACTGCAGCGGCGTACGTCGTTGGGCAAGTTTCGTTTCGGAACCACGGATTACGACCGCTGGGCGGTGGTGTACGGGATGGTAAAGCAGCGGCAGGGCGAGGAGGCCAGGAAGGCCCCCGCCGATCTCTTCTATCGCGGCAGCGGTGTGGTGATCTTCCTGACGCCGCAGTAAATGGTCCGTGAGCCCCGACTAACAACGGCCGGCGGTGTGAAATGCACGCCCGCTACCAGCGAGGAGTCCGAACTTGAACGCCCACGCGGAGCGATGGGTACGGTCGATCAAGCAGGAATGCCTGTCGCGATTGACTACAGCCAGGTTGCATGAGTATTTTGGGCCTTACGGGCTTCCACCAGGCCCTCGATATATGCCGCAAAGCGGTGCTCCTGTGGCCGTACGCTCCCGGATTCACCCTTCCGTGATCACCACCGAGCCGCCGCGTCCGCGGAGCCGGAGACACCGTCGCGGACAGAAGCAGAAGAACGAGAAGGCACCCTGGTGATTGTTCCCATGAGTTCCGCCGGTGATCGGCATATCAGTTTCCTGGCTCCTGAAAGAACTGGCGAACCGCACGCTTCGGCGCTATGCCAGCGGTCCTGCTGAGCTGTATGCTGCCTGGGTTCCCGCAATCACCAGCGCCTGCTATGCTGTCCAGAGCGGGCGGTACATCGCTTCGAGCGGCCGCCAGAATGGCAGATTGACCATGCGCTGCGCGATCTTATTCCTCGTTCTGCTGGCTCCTTCGGCCTCGCCGCAGACGGGCCGGCATCCGAAGCCGGCGGCTCCCAAGGACTTTGCGGTCATGGCTTGGGGCAACTCTCCCTCCGATCCGGAGCAACTGCGGGGCATGCGTGATGCAGGGCTGAACATCTCCGGATTCTGCCGCGCGCAGGACCTGGAGCAGGTCCGTGCGGCAGGCCTGACCTGCTTCGTTCGCGATCCTGTTATTCAACGCATCGATCCGCTGCATCCGCCCTCCGACGATCAGATGCGCGCCGGTATTGCGGAACTGACTAAGCGGATTGCCGGCAATCCCGCGGCGTTGGGTTTCTATCTGCGGGACGAGCCGAATGCTCAGATGATGCCCGGATTGGGAAAACTCGCCGCCCTGCTGCGCGAGGCCATGCCGGATAAGTGGCCCTATGTGAACCTCTTCCCGTATCGCGTATCGCCGGAGACGCTGGGCACCAGCGATTACCCTGCATATGTCCAAATGCTGGTCAAGACGATCCGCCAGCCATTTCTGAGCTATGACAATTACTCGCTGGTGAACGGCGAGATGCTGGACTACTTCTACACGAACCTCGCGATTATCCGGCGGCTGAGCATTGAGACCTCCACTCCCTTCTGGAACTGCATCCTCGCTAATGCTCATTTCAATTACATGGAGCCGTCCGATGCTACCTTCAATCTCCAGGTGTACAGCACCCTGGCTTACGGCGGACGCGGGATTCAATACTTCACTTACTTTTCTCCCGAGATTGGTAACTACCGGCTCGCCGCCATCGATCAGTTTGGCGACCGGACGGCCACCTGGGAGATGCTGCGGCGCATCAACAACCAGATTCACGCGCTGGCGCCCACGTTGATCCGCTTGCACAGCACCGGTGTATATCACTATCCTGACGTGCCGGACCAGGCCCAGCCACTGGCTCAGAGCAAATTGGTGGAAGCCGTGGAAATGACGCAACGATACGTACGTCCGCCGGTTGCCGGCCGCTTCCTGATCGGGGAGTTCGAAGACAGCGAAGGCCGGCCGTACTTCCTGATCGTGAATAAGGACCTGAAGAACTCGTTCCAGTTCAAGATCCACCTGAAGCAGGAAGGCCGGAAATTAATCCGCGTCTCTCCCTACTCGGGAAATGAAGAACCCTTCGGGCGCGAGATGGATTGGCTGGCGCCCGGCGCCGGCATCCTCTTCCGCGTGGCGCCATCGTAAGTATGCGGGGCGCTATCATTGCCGTTGCGCTGCTCGCCTCAGCGGCCTTCCCGCAGACGAGCGACCCGCGAAAAGAAGCGCAACGCGCACAGGAACTGGCGGCGGCCGGCAGGCTCGACGAAGCCATTGGCATTTACCGGCAACTGGTGCGGGATGCGCCGGGGAACGCCGTGCTGTTGATGAACCTGTGTGTGGCCGAATACACCGGCAAACACTACCGCGAGGCCGTAACCCACGCCGCCGCCGCCCTACGGCTCCAGCCCGATCTGCTGCCCGCGCGCCTTTTCCTCGGCGCAAGTCAGTTGGAGCTTGGCGAATATGTTTCGGCCGTTGACGAGCTGAAGCGAGTCGTTGCGGCGAATCCGCGCGAACGCAACGGGCGACTGATGCTGGGAGAAGCTTTGCTGAAGGCAGGCCAGCCCGCGGCCGCATTGGAGCACCTCCCTGCGGCGGCCGAAATGATGCCGGACAGCCCGCGTGTGTGGTACGGTCTCGGGCGGGCATACGAAGCATTGGGTGAGACTTCCCAGGCACACCAGGCGTGGGCCCGGCTCGCTGCGCTTCCACCCTCGCTCGAGTCGCACCTGCATGCCGCCGAGGTCAACAATGCCGCGCAGCGCTGGCGCGACGCGGCCGTCGAATGGCAAGAGGCACTGCGGCTCGCGCCGCAGAAGCAAACGATCCGGATGGGATTGGCCGAGGCGCTGTTCCGCAGCCGGGACTACGAGGCTGCGATTGCCGCGCTCGAACCGCTGCTGGCAACAGCGGGCGCGGACGCGCAGTTCTTGTATGGCGCGTCGCTTCTCAATCTGCAACGGCCACGGGACGCGATGCCTTACCTGAAATCGGCAATCGCCCGCAACGCCGGGCTTCTGCCGGCCCGGGCAGCGCTGGGCCAGGCGTTACTGCAAACGGGAAATGCCGGGGAAGCGATTCCGTTTCTCGAGAGCGCGGTCAAAATCGATCAGGACGGGAGCATTCATTTCCAGCTCTTTCGCGCGTATCAGCTCACGCATAGAGAGGCAGAGGCGAGGAAGGCGATGGCCGAGCTTCAGCGCTTTCGAGCCTCGCTCGCCGCGCGCCCGTGACCGGCAGGTTCACGGACCTGCAACACCTGGTTCGTTTTTACGTTCCGCAACGTCTGGCGGATCCCGCTTGGCCACCGGATCTCGATTTGGGCAACTTGCTGAAGTCGTCCGGTGCCGAAGTGCACGCCGAAATGGCTGGAAGACGCGTATCCGACGCTCGTAGTCATGTGATTGGTCTGATTGCCGATCCGGACGACGGCTCCGATCCCGTCGCGATTGCTCACAGTGCCCGCAAGTTTCACGATCAACCACGTATTCGCTCCCGGACTGACGTTTTCCCAAATCTCCGGACGGTCGCCGAGCGACGAGGTGACCACGTCGATCCGCCCGTCCTGGTTGAAGTCGGCGAACGCGCAGCCGCGATGCGCACGCACCGCTTGCAAAAACTCCGTCCCGGCGGCCGCCGAGGCATCCTCGAACCGTCCATCTCCAAGGTTCCGAAACACGCTGTTGTGCTGCCGGTATTCGGTTGCTTCGAACGCCTCCACCCGATTGTTCACGTGGGAGTTTGCCGTGAATATGTCTTTCCGGCCGTCGTTATCGAAATCGAATACTCCAATGCCCCATCCGCTGTAAGTTCGACTTAGTAACCCCATTCGCGAGCTGTAACTGATATCGGCAAACGCGCCGCCACCGAGGTTTCGGAAAACAGGGAACGTCTCGCCAGAGAGCGCGGTGAGCGCGATGTCCGGCAGACCGTCGTTATCGACATCACGGAAATCCGCGCCCATGGCCGATATCTCGGTTCCCGTATCGGACATCGCCACAGCCGCCTCGAAGGCCACCTCTTCAAACTGGCCTTTGCCGAGGTTGTGAAACAGGAAATTCGGCATTTTATCGTTGGTCACAAACAGGTCGGGAAAACCGTCGCCGTCGTAATCGGCCGCCGCCACGGCCATGCCCTTACCCTTGTATTTCGCGATGCCGGACTGTCCAGAAACGTCTTCAAAGCGGCCGTTACCCAGATTGCGATAGAGCCGGTTGGCGGTGCCCTGGAACATCCGTGGGTGGCAGTAAACCCGGATGCCGCGCAAGGCATCGCCGCAAAAAACTTGGAACTCCGGGCTCCACTGGACATAGTTCACCACAAACAGATCGAGCAGGCCATCGTTGTCGTAATCCAGCCACGCCGCTCCCACCGACCATTCGCTGCTGCTGATGCCCGCCCTGGCGGTAACGTCTTCGAACGTGCCGTCGCCCCGATTGCGGTAAAGGATATTCCGCCTCACGCCGGTCACGAAGAGATCCGGATGCCCGTCATTGTCGAAGTCGGCAACCGCGGCGCCAATCGAGTAACCGGCCCCCGCGAGACCGGCCCGGGCGGTCACGTCCTCGAAGCGCCACCCGCCCAGGTTTCGGTACAGGCGGTTCCAGTAGCGTGGGGTGTCTTTGACCAGCGACGGCAGAGACGCTCCGTTGGTAAAAAACAGGTCGGTCAGGCCGTCCCCGTCATAATCGAAAGCAGCCACTCCGCCCGCCATTGTTTCGGGAAGGTGTCGTTCGGGGGTGGGCGAGTTTTCAAGTGTGAATGCGACGCCCCTCGGCGGCCTCACTTCCTGAAACCGGATTAAGCCCGTTTCCTCCCCGCTCTGGCAGACGAAGAGTGAAATACCATCCCGGCACCGGCCAGAATGCAGATGGCGAACGGCGGAACTGCCACGAATCGGTGGTGCATATCAGCGGGTGTCTGATTACGTACGAATCCTGAGCGCTCTTTCGCGTATTTCCTTTATTGTCGCCGAAGTTCGAAGTAAATTATCCAGAGTCAGGAGGAGAGTCCCGAATGCTTCGAACCTTTACGGCATTATCTCTGTTTTCTTTGTTCCTTGCCGGGTCCGCTTTCGGGCAGGGTCCCGTGGGTACCTTGAACGGCACCATTACCGATCCCGCGGGCTCGGTAGTCCCGGGTGCCACAGTAGTTGCCAAAAACTCCGCTACGGGCGTTGAGGCATCCACGACAACAACCGGCACAGGAAGTTACACGCTTCCGTATCTGCCGGCCGGCACTTACCAGCTTCGGGTCTCCGCCCCCGGCTTTCGTACGGCAACCACGGAGAACATCATCCTTCGGGTAGCTCAGACTCAGACCGCCGATGTCAAGCTGGAGGTGGGCGCCGTCACCGAGCAGGTGGTCGTGAATGCGCAGGCGGAGGCGCTTGATTCGGGGTCCGCGGAAATCGGCAGGTATATCACGACCGAAGAGTACAAAAGCTGGCCGATCGTGGTCGGAGACGGGCAGCGCCAGATCCAGCAGTTCATTTTCGACAGCTTGCCGGGAACCACCGGGGACACCTTTAAGGGCTCGATCAACGGCGGGCAGGAGTACTCGCACGAGATCCTGATCGAAGGCATGCCGATCGGGCGGGCGGATCTCTCGGGCGGCAACAACAACGAGTTCAGTCCATCCGCGGAAGCTATCGGCGAATTCAAGCTGCAGACCGGCGCAATCGGCGCCCAGTACAACGGCGGCCAGACCGCGGTGGCCAACTTCACCATCCGTTCCGGCACCAACGCGCCCCACGGCTCCGCGTTCTACTACGGACAGAATGAGGCTCTCGATGCCGCCAACCTGAACACCACCACCGCCGGCGCGAAGAAGGCCAAGTATCGCGAACACAACTACGGGTACTCGGTCGGCGGCCCGGTCTACATTCCCAAGGTCTACGACGGCCGGAATCGCACTTTCTTTTTTACCGACCTCGAACGGGATAACCGCAACCAACAGCAGTTTACCGGTCTTGGTACGGTGCCGACCACGGAGTTCAAGAAGGGCGACTTCTCGAAGCTGTTCGACCCCGTGTACACGGGGGACCCCAGGTCGGGCACGCAGGTGGGAGCCGACGCGTTGGGACGCCCAATCACCTTCGGCCAGATCTACGACCCCACCTCCACCCGCCAGGTTGCCGACGGAATTGTCCGCGACCCATTCCCGGGCAACATCATTCCCCAGTCCCGTTGGGACCCGGTCGCCGCGAGTGTGATTCAGAAGATCGGGATCCAGGACCCAACCTTGCCGACGCTGTTGCGAAACATCCCGACCATCAACGGGCAGCCGGTGTTTCACCTGGAGACTTGGGGAATCAAAATCGACCACCAGATCAACACCAAGAACCAGCTATCCGGTTACTACAACCACAGCTATCGCAGCCGTTTCAACAATGGCGCCGGACGCTTTTTGCCTTTCCCGGGACCCGCCTCCAGTTCCTGGCAGCAACAGATCACGCCGGGGCACTTAGCCCGCCTGTCGCTCACATCTACCATCTCGGCCCGGGTCGTCAACCGGGCAGCCGCGGGTTTCAATCGGTTTTTGAACGAAAACGGCGCATACCCGTCCACCATAGATGCCGGTCTCGCATCGGCCATCGGCCTGCAGAATCTGCCTGGCACGATGTTTCCGGTGATTCAGTTCAACGGGCCGGGATCGACACTTCAAGGCAACAGCATCTCGCGCATGGGAGTGGGCTTCGCCGACTACAGTCCTAACGGCAGTTGGATTTTTCAGGACGATGTCACCTGGATTCACGGTTCGCACAGCTTCCACATCGGCTACGAATACAAGCGGTATTTCTACAACGATCGCGCCTTGTCGGACGCCGGCTCGTTCACCTTTAGCGCGCGGCAGACCGATGCGCCGGGCCAGTTGACCAGTACCGGAAATGCGTTCGCCAGTTTTCTGCTGGGCGCCGTTTACCGGTCGAGTCACGGAGTCGTAGGTTACTCTCAGGCCTTTCGGCAGCCGCAGCACAGTTTCTACTTCATGGACGACTGGAAGATCACTCCGCACCTTTCGCTCAACGCCGGGCTGCGATGGGAGATTATCCCGCCGTTCTACGAGGTGACGGACCGCATGTCGGAGGTCAGCCTGGCAACGCAGAACCCCGATGCCAATCGCCCCGGCGCGCTCATCTTTCCGACCAGAGTCAATGATACATACTGGCGACAGATTCTTCCCAGGTTCGGCGTGGTGTGGCATCCTGTGAATAAGATCGTAGTTCGTGCAGGCTACGGAATCACGAGTACCCCGCCCATCGCCAATAACTGGGGCTATGGCGGGTTCACTTATGGGTTCAACGGCACGGTAAACACGATTGCCGGAACGAGTCCCACCGGATTTGCAGACGATCCCACGATCTACCTCCGAAATCCCTATCCCGGTCTTCAGAGTCCGCTGCCGAATACCGATCCCAATTCGGCCAACTATCTGGACGTGGCGACCACCGCGCGCGACGCAAACCGGCCGGGCTACACGCAGAACTACAATCTCACCGTGCAGTATCAGCTTCCAAGCGATACGGTTTTGGAAGTAGCCTACGTCGGCAACAAAGGGACACGCATGTGGGGCGGCACGCCCGGAACCGGTTACACCGACTATAACGGTATTCCCTCAAGCCTGCTGGCGATGGGAGACATTTTGAACGACCCCGTGTCGGACCATCCCCAATTCCTTCCATTCCCGACATTCGATACCAGCCTCTCCGTCGCGCAGGCACTTCGACCCTACGCTCAGTACGGACAGATCAACGAACAATTTCCGTATAACTCCAACTCTAACTACAACTCGCTGCAAGTTACCGTGACCAAGCACCTGAGCAAGAGCCTCGGTTTTCTGGCGGCGTACACGTTCTCTAAAGCGCTGGGGTACATCGACGCGAACGGGCCCGCAGCGTACTACACCTCCGTGCAGGACTATTACAATCGCAAGCTCGATCGCTCGATCACCGAATTCAGTATCCCCCAGCAGTTCAAGCTGACCTGGGTCTATGAAACGCCATTCGGCAAAGGACGGCGCTGGAACCTGAAGTGGGCCAATCCGATCCTGGGGGGCTGGCAATTCGCGGGGATCCACAACTACACTTCAGGCAATCCCATTCAGGTAACGTATTCGGGGTTCACGATTCCGGCCGGCTTTGCATCCGGCATCCGCCCGGACCAGATCGGCACACAGTTGACCGTCAGTGGCGCGCCTTCGCATACCGACTTCAGCGTGGGCACACCCTACCTCAACCCCGTTGCGTTCGCGCCGCCTCCCATAACGGACAACGGCGTGCCGCTCAGACCTGGAACGGCGCCACGATTCCTGCCTTCAGTGCGCGGCCCGCATCAAATGCGGGAGACCTTCCGGATGAGCAAACGGTTCTACATCCGCGAAAAGACATTCTTCGGACTCGGGGCCACGGTGGACAACCTGTTCAAGCGCACCAGCCGCGATTGGCTCGGTTTGGATATCGCCGATCCGGGTTCGTTCGGGCAACTGGTGCAACGCGGTGGCGGGCGTACAATACAGCTTGAAGGCCGCTTCGAATTCTAACCGGGTACTAAGCTGCGGCGCCCGTGTCTGGCAATTCTGCCTGATCGGCGCCGCTTTCCTCGCAGCCTGTGGGACCCGTCCGGCGGTGGTCCAGGTCTCTCCAGACTCGATTCCACGGCTTCGGCCGCTCAATGTGGTGGTGGTGACGGTGGACACAATGCGCCCCGATCACCTCCACTGCTACGGGTATCCCCATATCGAAACACCCGCGCTGGATGGCCTGGCGCAGCGCGGCGTGCTGTTTGAGGACGCAGTGGCGCAGACGCCGCTGACGCCGCCTTCCCACGCCAGCATCTTCACCGGGCAATACCCGAACGTTCACCACGTGCGGAACACGGGGGGCTTTGTTCTGCAATCCTCCTCGCACCCGCTGGCGCGCATCCTGCAGGAGCAGGGATGGGATACGGCGGCGTTTATCGGCTCGGCGGTGCTGAAGAAGCTCTTCGGATTCAATAACGGTTTCGCGGTTTATGACGATGAGATGCCGCGGCCCGGCAAACGCGACGAATTCCGAGAGGACCCCGAGCGAAAGGCCTCGGTAGTGGTGGATCGCGCCATCGGCTGGCTGAACCAGAGACGGTCCGGCAATCCTTTTTTCCTGTGGGTGCACATCTACGACCCGCACATTCCCTATCAACCGCCGGCCGGTTTCGCACAGAAGTACAAAGGCCATCTGTACGATGGCGAGATCGCGTATTCGGACCAGCAGATCGCGCGCCTTTTCGAAGCCGTCGCCAGGCAGTCGCCCCCGGAGAAGACGATTACAGCGGTGCTTTCCGATCACGGCGAGAGCCTCGGCGAACACGGCGAGCACACGCATGGAGTTTTCATCTACGATTCGACGCTGCGCATCGCCTTCCTCATGGCGGGGCCGGGCATCCCTGCGGGCCTGCGTGTGAAACAACAGGTTCGCAGCATCGATTTTCTTCCGACGCTCCTCGATATGATGGGCGGCCGCGCTCCCGCGTACGTACAGGGCATGAGTCTCGTGCCTTCCTTCTCCGGAAAGCCCGTCGCGACGGACGTCTCCTATACGGAGACCCTCTACCCCAAGATGAACATGAATTGGGCTGAACTGCGCGGGATTCGAACCAGCCGCTGGAAATATATCCGCGCACCCCGGCCCGAGCTTTACGATCTGACTGCCGATCCCGGCGAGACGACCAATGTCATACAGCAGCATGGGCCCGAGGCGCAGAATTTCGAAGCGCACTTGAAGCACTTCATTTCGTCGGACGGAAAGGGCGCCGAGAGAGTCGATACCGTCATGCTGGATCATCGCGTGATGGATCAGCTCAAGTCTCTCGGCTACCTGTCGGGCGCGGGCGGCCGCTCGTATGAACTGACGGGCAAAGGCATCGACCCGAAGGACGCAGTAGATATCCTGCAACTGATCGATGAAGCTGAGAGTTCCACGACGAACATTCCCGAGAGCAGGCGAATCGAACTTCTGCGGCGCGCCCTCGACAAAGATCCGGGGAATCCGTCGCTGTACTACCAGCTTGGCGGGCGGCTGGAAAAGAACGGCCGCTACGATGAGTCCCTGGCCTTATATCGAACGGCACTTTCGAGAGGCATCGAAAGCGGGCGGCTGCACTCGCGCATCGCCGACCTGTTGCTGCGCCGCGGCCAAAAGGACCAGGCCATTGTGGAATACGAGAAAGCGGCGCAGATCAATCCCGCGGATCTCGACAGCCAGAACAATCTGGCGACCGCCTATCTCGAAAAGGGGCGGCTCGCCGACGCGGAGCGCGTCTTCAAGTGGATCCTCGCCAACGACGCCGATTACGCCGCCGCACAGAACGGCATGGGCCTGGTCTCGATTCAGAAGCGAGATGCCGTCGCAGCGCGGGCGTACTTCGAGCGGGCAGCGCAACTCGATCCCGAGTTGGTGGAAGTCCACATGAACCTGGGGCTCCTTTACGAGATGGCCGGCGATCGGGAACGCGCGCGCTCCAGTTTCCGGACATTTCTCGCCAAAGCCTCGCCGGCACAGTACGGCGATATCATTCCCCGTGTCCGAAAGGAATTGGCGGAGCTGAAGTAAATGGCGGCGGACTGGAAGCTGGTGCTGCTGATGGTGCCGGCCATGGCGCTTCAGGCCCAGGATCGCTTGTGCAACCAGCAGATCAGCGAGCCTCTCGAAAAGCTGGCCTTGCAGGCGATGAGCGCGCGCGAATACAGGGCCGCGGCGCAGCGCTTTTCGGAGGCCCTCGCGGCGTGCCCGGACAAGCGTTCCACGCTGCTGGATTTAGCCCGGGCCCAGGTCTCCGCAAGGGAGTTCGACGAAGCGATTCGCACTGCCATGCGCTATCTGGAGGGCGATGGCGCATCGGTCGCGGGACGGCTGATTCTGGCCAATGCGTATTTCATGTCGCTGCGTCTGAAAGAAGCAGTGGCGGAGACGGATGCCATTCTCCGCGATCATCCGGCGGAGCCGGCCGCTTTGAAGATCAAAGGCAATGCCGCCTATCTGCTGGGTGACGTCGAATTAGCCCAAAACACTTTCATCCATTTGCTGGACAGCCATCCGGCGGACGAGGACGGCGCTTACATGCTCGGCCGGATCTACTATCAGGAAGGCAGCATCGATCTCGCCATCGGCCAGTTTGAACGGGCGCTCGCGATCAACGCCGGTTCCTACAAGGCCCTGGATAACCTCGGCCTCTGTTACCAGGCGCAGGGCGAAGACGAAAAGGCCACGCGGTACTTCCTCGCGGCGATCAAGCTGGTGGAGAAAGACCATCCCGAATACGAGTGGCCCTATACGAATCTGGCGGACCTGCTGTTGAAGACCGGCGATGCCCGGCGCGCTTTCGACGCGGCATCGAAAGCGGTCAACCGGAATCCTACATCCGCACGCAGTTTTTACATCGGCGCCAAGGCGCTCTATCAGCTTGGAAAACCCGAGCTGTCGCTGAACTGGCTCCAACGCGCGGTGTCGCTCAATGCTTCGTCCTCGGAATCGTGGTATCTGCTGGCCCGCGTGTACCGCAAACTGCAACAGAACGACAAGGCCGAAGAGGCAGAGCGTACGTTCCGCGAGTTGAAAGCGAAGGAACCCGCGCGCCGTCGGTAGAGATATAATCGGTTCCGCCATGCGGAAGCGATGGATCGCCTGCCTGCTCTTCGTGGGTCTTCTGTGGGCCCAAAAGCCCTTACCCTATCGCTGGGTGTACATCTCACGGGGGCTCCGCTCCGACCGGGACGTGGATGACGTCCGCCGGATTGCGGAAACGGCTTCCAAAAACGGACTCAACGGCGTCGTGCTCGCCGCCGGCCTCGATTCCATCGATCTCCAGCCGCCCGAGTACCTGTCCCGGCTGGCGAAAGTGAAGGAGATCCTCCACGAGAACCACCTGGAACTGATCCCCAGTGCCTTTTCGGTTGGGTACGGCGGTGGAATTCTGGCCCATGACAAGAACCTCGCCGAAGGCCTCCCCGTCAAGAACGCTCTGTACGCAGTCGATGGCGGCGAGGCGCGCCTCGAGCCGGAAGTTCCCGTCGCCAATGGCGGTGCGGCAGTCGAAGGGGTATGGACTCGTGAAGTCGCAGTCCGGCCCTACCGGTGCTATCAAGTCAGCTTCCGCGCCAGGACCGAAGGACTCGCCGAAACCAAGCCATTCACTTCCGGAGCGTTCCGCCTGGATGTGCGAACGGAAGATCTGCGCAATCTCACACCCTGGACCCCGCACGTCCCCGGCACCACGGATTGGCGCGAGTTCCGCTGGGGGTTCAACAGCCTGTGGTACGACCACGTGAAGATTTCGATTGGCGTGCCCCGGGCCTCGATCGGCAAGGCATGGGTGGACAGTGTGCGGGTGGAAGAGGTCGGCTTGCTGAATGTGTTGCGCCGGCCCGGCACGCCGGTTACGGTACGCAGCGATTCCGGCGACACGGTGTATGCAGAAGGCCGCGACTACCATCGCATCGAGGATCCGCGGCTGAATTTCCGCTTCGACCACGACGGTCCCGCCATCCGTATTCCCGCCGGCAGCCGCATTCGCAACGGCGAACGGCTGCGCGTCAGCTATTATCACGGCTTCTCGATCAATGACGGCCAGACCCCCATCTGCATGGGCGAGCCCAAGACGTATGAAATCTGGCGCGAGATGGCGCGCCGCATCCACGCCGCGGTGGCTCCGCCGCGCTACCTCCTGAGCATGGATGAAATTCGCGAAGGCGGCACCTGCGAGGCCTGCCGCGGCCGCAACATGGGACAGCTCCTGGGCGAGTGCCTCACCCGGCAGTTCCAGATGCTTCGCGAAGTTAACCCTGAGGTGGACGTCTGGGTTTGGTCCGACATGCTTGACCCGCACCACAACGCCCACGGCAACTACTACCTGGTCGAGGGTGATTACAACGGCTCGTGGAACCATATTCCGAAGGAGATGGGAATCGTTACGTGGTACTACGAACGGCGCGCGCGCAGTCTGCCGTTCTTTTCCAATCTCGGTTTCCGCACCCTGGCGGGTGCGTACTATGATGCCGACACACTGGACAATCCGCGCGGTTGGCTGGAAGAACTGTACAAGACGCCCAACGCCCAGGGCATCATGTACACCACCTGGCTGAACAAGTACGACCTCTTACCCGGTTTCGGCGCGCTCGTCTCGAAGTAGCGCCCGGAAAACGTCAGCGAAGCCACACCGCGGTAGCCGCCGCGGCCAGCAGGAACCAGATCATCCAGTTGAGCGTGATGCCGAAAGCCGTCAACCCCGCGGAGGGGTAGGCAATCTCGATTCGTTCGACCGCGCCCGGTGGAAGGCGCCGCTCGAACGGGTTGAAGGCCCAGGCAAGCAGGGAACGAACCCTCGCTGTTGAAAGCAACGCGGGCCCTGCACCCGACCGGACGGATTTCTCGAACACCGAACCGTTCAGACGTACCTGCAGGATTCCGGCGCCAGCGCACGTGGGCCTGATGCGCCAGAAGAACCGATGCTCGCCGGGTACGCGAACCACCGGCGTTTCAACGGTGATGCCGGGTGTCGCTTCTATCGACGGTTCGGCTGTCCGCAGGTCCACCGAAGGCAGTACGGAAGCCGTGACCACGGCGGCCTCGCCCGGGTTGAGCGGGCGATACCCATAAACCAGGTCCAAGGCATTCATCAGCAGAAAAATTGGCACCGAAACCAGCAGCAGAGGCCGCACCATCAGCCCGAGGTAGCGGAGGTTGGAACCGAGCAATCGCCCCTGGGCCCGCAGCACCACGGCGGGTTCGTCCACGAACAGCCGCATTTCGTAGAGCGACGCCAGGATCTGCCGCCGCGCCGTGCGGACTCTCCCCTGGTCCGAGAACCGCGCGAAGGCCCATCGCACCGCTGCCGCGCAAAGCGCACCCGTCGCGGCCAAGGCAGCCAGGGCGGCTGGTCCGGTCATTTCAGAAAAGGTCCCTTCCGGTCATGCCGGGTCCCGGCTTCAGGCCGAACTCCGCCAGTAACGTGGTGGTGAGGTCCTCCAGCCGCGGGTTTGGCAGGCGAACGGCGCGGCTCGAGAACAGCACGCCGGGCACGAGGTCGGCCGCGATGCAGTGGTCGCCGCGCCATTCATCGAAGTTGTCCACGATCATCTCGCTGGAGATTGCGGCGAGGGCGCTCTCCCACGAAGTGCGATAGCCGGCCGACCATCCCACCACGAGGTCCGGGGCCGATGGCAGCGCCTCTCCGCTGTACACGTCGCGCGCGCGGTAAACGGCACGGGCCAGCGCCTTTCCGTTCGCCCCGTCTCGCAGCGCGAGCAGCTTCCGCCGAATCTCGTTCACCGTGTCGGTTGCTTCCTCCCCGGGATTCACGATCCCGTTCTTTTCCCGGTTCCGCAGGTTGAGATAAATGCCGTTGAGCCCGACCGCGTAAGCGCGCGTGCGCGACCAGTCGATATGCGAGAACACCCCGCTCGTGGACCGCACGTCCGGGCTGTCCAGGACCAGAAAACCTTCGCGCATCAGCCAGGTATTGAGGTTTACGGCGCGGTCGAATCGCGCGAAGCCATGGTCGGAAATCACCAGCAGCAATGCACCGTCCGCTCGCCTCATGACGCGGCCGACCTCGGTGTCTACCCGGCGATACGTGGCCAGCAGCTCGTCATCGTACTTGCCCCACAACACGTGGGAATCCTGATCGATCCCCAGAAAGTGGATAAACAGCAAGCCGGACCGGAACCGATCCAATTCGTGTTCCAGCATGGCGAACTGCTCGGTTGCCACTTCGCCGCTCTGCCGCCGGTATTCCGCGCGGTCGAGAACGTGCTGCCGGAACGCGGCCGTGTCCTCCGCGATCCCCTGCGTGTAGAACGGCCCCACGGCTGCCGCCAGTTCGCGGCTGTAGGATGACGGCGTCGAGATCGGCAGCTCGGGGGCGGCCGGGTCCAAATTCACGGGCGAAACATAAAGCCCGAAACCGGGTTGTAGCTGCCTGGCAAAAATGCGGACCATCCCGGCCGCGCTCTTGATTCCGGGAACGATGGGAAAGCGCATGTGAATCCACCCGGACCACTCACCCTGGCGAAGGATGAAACGGTCGCCGCCGATCTCGAACAAGGCCGCCGGCTGGGTGGGGTCGCGGCGGACGATCATCGTAGCGGTACTGCGGGCGTGGTCTTTCCGGAGCGTGTTTTCAGGGCCTTCGATGATGATGGCGGCGCAATTATCCTCCAACCGGACGGGGATGATGCGTCCGCCGGAAACATCCCGGGCCGCTTCCACGGGGTCGTCGGTGTAGTAGCTGAACGTGCCGAATGTGCCGCGCAGATCGGGCGTACCCATTCCCGAAAGCGTACGGCCCTTGCTCGGGACGGAGGAAAATTGTTGGGCATGCGCAAAAGCACGACGGGTATTCCATGCTCGTCAAGAATCTGCCAGAATGCCCTGCCGCGACGGAACCGGCGCACGCGGCCGGGCGCCAGCGGAATTATATACGCGCCGATCGGCAGCGTCCGGGTGGGCGCCTCCACCTCACCCATGGATGAGAAGATCGTCATGGTGGCGGGATCGCGGTGGACGAAATCGAAGATGCCATGGCCGCCCGGATTCATGCCCGTGATGAACGTGGACCAGGCCACCGGGCTCTGCGGAGGGATGGTCGTGCCCAGCCGGTCAAATGTGCCGGACGCGGCAAGCCGGGCCAGGTTGGGGAGGTCCGCCCAGTGACGCTCGACGAAGCCCGGATCCATGGCGTCGATGCCCAGAACAATGACCCGCCGCGAGGTACCGGGATGGCGATGGCAGGCGGCGCCGAAACCCACGGCGGCCAGCACAAACCCGATCAATGCCGCCCGCCTGGCGCCCGCCCGACCTGTATCCGCCCGACTCACGGTGCGCTCAGGAACGCCGCGGCAGCTTTCACCATGCGGTCGCTTTCACAGCCGGTAGCGAGGTGCCCGCATGGTCCGGTCAACTCGACAACGGGGACACCCAGCGCGGCGGCAAACCGCCTGGCAGGGGTCGGATTCACCATGTGGTCCTGAGCGGCCACAATCACCAGGAGTTTCGCCTTGACGCGGCGCGCCGCGGCGGCGAGCGAGCCCCCATCGTGGCGCGCCACATCGCCGGCCATCATCGCCTCGAGCTGCCGGATCCGGTTGTTGGGATCGAAGCCGTCAGGCGTATTCTTCTCGATCCCGGAAAGGTACGCGGGAAAGTTGGCCGGCTCCGTTTCGGCAACCCGGTACTGCGGGCTGGTGAGCGCGAGATTGTGAATGTCCGCAACCGCCTTCATGTCCGGCCTCCCGGCGTAGTCGCCGTGCTTCCATTCGGCATCGGATTCGATGGCGTGCTTTTCCGCGGTCCACAACAACAAGTCGTACGACGTGAGCTGCGGCGAGCCGACGATGGGGATGGCCTTATCGACAAAACCGGGATACGCCACCGCCCACTCGAACGTCTGCATGCCGCCCATCGAAATTCCCATCACCGCGTACAGGTGTTTGAGTCCGAGCGTCTGCGTGACCAGCAGGTATTCGGCGTGCACCATATCGCCGATGCTGAAAACCGGGAACTGCATCCGCGGTTGGGTTTTGCTGTTGGATGGCGATGCGGAAACGCCGTTGCCCAGGGCGTCCACCGCAATTCCGAAAAAACGCGTAGTGTCAACGAGCTTGCCGGGTCCGAAATTGCCTGTGAGCTGTTCGGTGGTCCCGGTGAACCAGGTCGGGAATAAGACTGCGTTCGAGCGGTCGCGATTGAGTTTCCCGAAGGTGCGGTAGCCGAGGCGGCAGTCACGGATCACCGAGCCGTTCTCCAGGCGCAGGTCGCCGATGGAGGCGAATTTCAGTTCCTGACCAAAGGCTCCGAGCGCCAGGATAACCAGGAGGCCGGTGCGTAGAAGTCCCGCGGCTTGCTTCCATCCGTTCATAGGTCCAATTTAGTGCATTGCCGCTGCCAGCCGGGCCCGGTAGCCGCGAAGGGTTTGCCGCGCGAGACTTCCGATCAGTGTACCGAATTGCCGGTCCGGGCGCCGGTATCGACCACTTCGAAGTCGGACCCCTTCACCCGCTCCAGTGTCTCCAGCCCTTTCAGGCGGGCATCCGGCGAGATGGACATGAGCCAGTCCTGTCCGTTATCGGCGACGAACATCCCATATTTTTTGAGTCCTTCGAGAATCGCCCGTGCGTGCGGCGGAAATCCCGAAGTATCGAAGTCCTTGCGCAGCCGGAGCCGTTCCCCCATGCGCGGGAGATTCGGGTCGGAGTAACGGCTGGCAAAGTGAGTTGCGGGCAACACATAGGCACGGCGACTCCTCCGCACGGTGAACCGCATCGCGTGTTCCACGAGGCCTCGCTCGCACTCGTCGTAGCGCACGGTGGCCGGGAAAATCGGCAGACCCGCCGCATCGGCCGACGTCCAGCCCTCCGGCCGCAGCGCGCCCGTCCGCAGGTCGAAGGTGGCGGCATTCGAAGCCTCCCAGCCGGCGTCGGTTTTTCGCGCCTGCCAGAATTCGTGCAGCTTGCCGTTGACCGGATCGACGATCAGGAGATGGCGGTCGCCGGAGCCATGGCGCTGAATATCGTCCAGCGTCTGGCCAGGACGTGCAACGGCACGCATGTCCTCGTTCTTGGCGAGCGGCCAGTTTTCGATAGGAGCGTTTTCCGGCACCGGGAACGGTCCAGGATCGGATTCCGCGGGATAGAGGAGGATCTTGACCGGGATGCGCGGCTGGTTCGGAGGCACGATCACGAAGTTCATGTCCAGGTTGTAGCCGAGGTGCTTGGCGGCGCCAATCGAAGCGATGATCCGCGCCGAATTGGACAGTACCGGCAGCCCGCTGATGTCCTGGTTCCACGGGTTATCCGGAGGGAAGACTTTGCAGCGCACTCAGAATGCGATCGGCCTCCGGGGTCCCGAAAAGTACCGGCTTGGTGATCGCCGGCATCGGGGGCCGCGGGCGGACGGGCGCGTCGTCGGCCACTGTGAGGTACGCCGCGAACAGGCCGGCAACGATCACTGCCGCGAAGGTCCCGCGCCGCCTGGCGGCCTGGTCCATGGAACTGTCGATCATCGGTTCATTCTAGCCGAATGCCGAAATTCCGGTTCGGCCATTGGCCGGAAGTTCGGGTTCGGCGGGCGGGTGACCCGACTGGGGCCACACAGTCCCGGCAATCGGTTGATTCTAAGCGAGAGCACTCCCAGCCGTGACCCCACTCGGGTCATTTTGGGTCATACCAGGGCCGCCGGAGGGTGCGCGCCACCAGTGGCTGCGTCTTTACGCCGGCATCTCCAAAGTCCACGCGGGTCGGACGACCGGCAGCTCGCGCACGTACCGAAGGCTAACTCCAATACGGTTCATTTAAGGGCATCCCAAACTTTCCAGATCGCCGTTTGAACGAAGTGGCCTTGCCTTCGGCTGCGGCCACGGACGCTTCGCGTGTGCTATCCTCAACCCTGTGGGCCGTCGCGTCAGCGCGCGAATGATCCGGTTTCAGCGACAGTTGCGTTACTCGCATGTGTCTTATTTGCAGAGAGCTACAATTCAAATCCCATTGCGCGAACGTCCGCCGCGGCATTCCTTCAAACGGCTCTATCGAAAGCGCCAGCCTCGCGTTTTTGGTGGGCGTCTCCGTCGGGCGCTTCAGCATAGGCGACTTTTCGTCAAGACGGACTGCCTGACACTCCAGGTGCGTTGGCGGCGTTTCCCAGGACGAAACCGCTCCACAACGCCACGAATGGCAGCGAACACTATTGGCAAACTGGGAATGGTGGTGATGGCTTGAACTTCTTGGCATCCGGCGCCGACAAAAGACACCAAGTGTCAACGGCCGGCATTTTTTCAATTCTTGGACTGTTCAGTACTTCCTCTATTCTCGATACGGGCTCAGCGACGGCATATCCACCCGCCCTTGCGTATGCACCAGGATCACCCCTGTCAGTAGCCCCTGAAATGAGTCCCACAAGCGACTGTCGCGAGAGAGGTGCATTGCTTAACACAGGACTTCCGCTACTGCCGCCAATGAGGGTGGGTATATCAATTATGAAGCCCAGGCGATCAAAGTACTTTCCATCTACTTGGATCTCATCTTCTGTCGTGTCAACAAGACCAATGATGCCTTGCCTCCCCAATGGGACGGAACGTAGCAATCTCAGCCCAGGCTCGTTCAACGGAAAGCCAAATACCAAAACCGGCATCGGCGGCTCTGCATCTTCCTTTGCGAAAAGGATTCCCTTTTGATCGGGACAATCGCTTGGGCAGTACCAGAAGACCCTGATACCGCCGTGATTGGTGATCTTCATAGCCGCTACGTCAACAGGAGAGTGCGTGGCGTCGCCCTCCTGTGGGTGCAGTACCCAGTTCTCGTGAGGCATTGTCAAGCGAGCATCTATCGACGTCAACGTGCCGTCCGAACGAGAGGCCAAATACCGCACTATTGCTGTGTACGAGAAGGAATCACGCGCCACATGTCCGGCAGTGACCACATAAAGGGTACCCCCTTTCTTAACAAAAAAGCCCGTCGCAGTGTGAAGCGTGGATCCATCCAGATATCGGAGTTGGATGATGGTATGCTGCGCACCTGCATAAAAGCTTTCTGGCTTAGATACCTGACCGTCTACCGCGAAACCCGAGAGCCACAGAATGCTGCAGAGGCGCTTGATCCAAAGCGCAGTAAGCTGTGAACCCTTCATGATCCAATTATAGCGAGGTGCTGCGGCAGAAAGGCGCGCTGGCGAGCGTTGCAACGCTCCCCGACGCCAGTCATACTGACGCCAGTCATACTCCCGACATACTGGGTTCGAGGAAATCCCGCCTGATTGCCTGCCGTGAATTCTGCTCCATGCAACTTGACGCATAACGCCCGTACCACCGATCTGCCGGTTGGAACTGTCTCCAAGTCCGGTTGTAGGAGACGGGCCAGCGGTGTCGAATTCCCCGACGCAGCGACAGCCGCGATTCCCCTACGCGATTCGGGACGACGCGAGGCAATAGTCCGACATGGCGGCTACACGCGAATGCGTACCTTCAATTTCGCGGTGGTGTGCGGGCCGTCACTTTCAATTTCAAGCCGATCTATGCGGTTCGGAAAATCCGGCCTTGTTGGGCGGGTTTCCTGGCGTGCGGAAGCCGAATTGTCCAACCGAAACCTGAGGATTGGGGTACAATATCGTACAGTTAGGGGGGGCTTCAATGCCCGACAAGCTCAGGGTGTTCGTTTCTCATAGCTTTGAGGATCGCGACCGAAAACTGGTCGACCACGTCCTCGCGCTGTTGAAACAACGACGGTTTCACTTCGACGTTCGGACTGCGCGCCCCGCCGAGGGAGGGCCATTCCCGGATAAGATCGAAGGCCACATCGATTGGGCGGACATTACCTTCGGTCTGTTCACGGAAAAGTTCGCCGATGAGACCGGACACCCCCTTCCCCCGCCCTACGTCATCAGCGAATGCTCTTACGCTCTAGGCCGGTATAAAGATTACGAGCGCAAGGCCGTTCACGGAATTGTCGAGAAGGGCATCAACCACGCTCATTTGGGCTTGCCGACAGGCGACAGCTCCGAATTTCCCATCTTCACCCGCGAACAGTTCATCAACGGAGAGACAGCATTTCTGGAGCACTATCTTACTGATCTGTACCATCGCTACGCGGGACAAGGGCGAGGTAGGCTGCATCCGTACCGGCAGCGGTACCTCAAGAAGACAGTCGAAATTTATCGGACGGGTCTCGGCGTCTTCAAGAATACGGTGACTATGGCTGTCAGCGACGTCAATTTCATACGGAAGCGCGGCAACTATTTCGATCACTCGATTTGGCTTCCGTCGGATCGCGCTGTTTTCCCGCCATTTCAGAGGATGCTGGAGACCCCGATCTCACAGCGTCTCCAGAGTCCGATGTTTTATTGCCGATTCATCAAATCGGGCAAGGTGCCTATGGAAAGACCACTTACGGTTGAGAGCGTTTCTCAACGCGACCGCCACATTGCGTTTCGCGTTTACATGCCATTCGAAGTGAAGTCAGATGACTTGGTGACATATAACTACGCGTGGAGCATGCCCGCAGTATTCCGGTCGTTTGAGGAAGAATTTTCCGGGGAGGATGACTATGATCAGATTGCTCTGCGAACCAATCATGGAGAAATTCGGGATGCGGTTTTTCGGTTGAAGTTTGAGCGGGAAGGAGAACACGCGTACAGTCCGATACTCTTCAGCAAGGCACCCTTTGCGCTCTATTCATTGAGACCAACGGAGGACGCGTTGGCTGCTGCCGAGCCCGAAGAAGTGACCAGAGTAGAGCCCGAGTCGACATGGGAAATCTACGAAATACGTCAAAGCAACCTGGACGGCGCAGTCTCCATCCGATGGCGACCCGGCAGCAAGGCCCGATTCGAGCGAGAATTGCGAAACGCGAGAAAAGGTCCTGGCCGGCAAGAATCGCAGGCCGTACCTGACATCAAAGAAGGTTGACGAGTTACTCCGCCAGTCGGGCGCATTGGTGCATTCGCTCAGTGTTTGGCTGCAATTCTGCGACGCATCCCGAAGTCCGATTCGAGACACAACGCCAGCAAAGAGCGTGGGAAAGAGGCTACCGGAAATTGTGAGGTTTGGTCAAACCCTGTCTGCCGGGCCGTGATCGTGGAGAGCTGACGCCCGGGGGTTAGTGGGCAACGGGCACGGGGTCCAGGATGTCCTCAGGTACCGAGGGGCCGGGTTGGGCCGGCCCATGCCACACGCTCCCGCCATAGGTGGTTACGTAGATCATCGCGGGATTCACGGGGTCAATGACCACACGGTGGCCCCATTTGAAGTTGTAGCCGCGCAGGCGCTGCCAGGTCGCGCCACCGTCGCCTGAGCGCCACACCGCGGCATCGAAACCACATGCGTAGATCACTTTGGGATTCTTCGGGTCCACGGTGACGTCGTAGACGTGTTGGGATTGCTGAAGAAGGGGCCTCCAGGTCGCGCCGGCATCGGTGGAGAGGAACACGCCGCCGCCGACGTCCACATCCGAGCGGCCCTGGCCCCAGGCCGCGAGGTACATGCGCCGGTTGTCGCGCGGATCCAAAGTGAGTCCCACCGGACCATTTACGGAATCCGGCAGAGCGAGCTTATCCCAATGTTCCGCCCCGTCGCGCGAGCGGTACAGCGCGCCGTCTCCGCCGTTGCCGTAATTTCCTTCGCTGCGGCGCGCCACAACCAGGTAGAGCGTCCCGTCATCCGCGCGAGTGAGCCTCCAGGCAAGCGGAGCTTCACCCTCGATGCCGGTGTTTTTCAGCGCCCAAGTCTTGCCGTCATCCGACGACTTGTAGACGCCCCTTCCGAAGCCGCAGGCGTACAACGTACGAGCGTGCGCGGGGCTGGAGGGATCGAGCACGAGGTGTGTGACGGAGGTCGAAGGCATACCCTGGTTCGAGGGACGCCACGTATTGCCGCCATCATCCGAAACCCCCACTCCGCCGACGAACGTCTCAGGATCGCGATTCCGCCACATCTTGGGGCGGGGCAGATCGTGGACTCCGCTGAATGCGCCCCAAAGCCGCCCTTTCACCTGCGGATCGAAGACCACCCAGTAGGTCGTGTTGCGCCAGCGCGTGGGCACGCCGTTGGTGGCCGAACTCCAGGAGGAGCCGCCATCGCGGCTCTGGAAGGCACCGATATCGGTGTAGCTGATGATCATGTGCCGGGGATCGAACGGGTCGAAGTGCACCCCGTAATTGGTGGTCACATCCAGGCCGCGCGTGGTCCAGGTGTTTGCGCCCACGCGCACAGAGGTGACCGTTTCCCAGGTCTTGCCTCCATCGAGGGTGCGATAGGTGCGGAACAGGTCGGTGGCGTAGCAAATGTCCGGATTGGCCGGCGCGACGCCGAGGCTCCAGGGCGTGTCGAAGAAGACGTCCTGCCCACCTTCCGGGGCACGCCTCTCGATCCACGAGGGCAGCAAATTCTTCGACGGCCGGTTCGATTCCTGGTGAACGATGGTCCAGGTGCGGCCGCCGTCGGTAGTCTTGCTGATGCCGTTGAAGGTGTTTCCGGCTCCTTCCCCCATCTTCCAATCCCGGAAACCCGCGTAGGCTACGCGGGCGTTCCCGGCGGATGTGGCGATCGCCTGAAAACGGCCGCTTGGCGGAGTCTGCGAGAGGCGCCAGGTGAATCCGCCGTCTTCCGAGACGTGGATCTCGCCCCGCTGCGAGGTGGCATATATGAAGGTACGGCCGTCCGCGCGGCCCGCGCTGATACGGCTCACGCCGGGCGGCAAGGCAGCCAACTGAGTCCAGGCGCTGCCGGCGAGACGATAGGCCTGCCGGTTCCCGACCACCAGCAGTGCGTCCGGCTCGGCCTCGAGCGCCAAGACTCGCTCGGCCGGAAACTCGCGTGCCCGCGACCAACTGGCGCCCCGATCCGAAGAGACATAAAGCAGAGAAGCGCCGGATCCCCTCCTGGGAGCGAATGTCAGCCAGATCCGCGCGTGCGCTCCGCCTTCCACCGCGATGTTCGAGATTGCCTGGCCCGCCGGAAAGCTCGTATCGCCGGTGGTCAGCGAGTACTCCGCATGATCGCCGTTCTGGTGCTCGATCGTGTTTTTCTTCGGATCCGGAAAGATCATTCTCCAGGTGCGTCCAGTGTCCTCGCTGCGCCAGAGTGCCTGGTTGCCCGCGTAGATCACGCGCGGATTCCGCGGATCGAACGCGAAGGTGTTGACGACCGAGCGCAGGTTGAACATACGCCAGGACTGCGCCCCGTCCAAGGTGATGTATGCGCCGGTCATGTCGCAGTGCTCGACGACCACCGCGGGATCGTGCGGACTGATGGTGGGCGATATCATCGTCCCTCCACCGCCCGGCCCGATGATCGTCCACGGGTCAAAGCGAGGCGCCGGCCCGGGCTTGACGGCTGCCAGTGCGAGCGCCGGCAGCGTTACCGTGAGAATCGCGCGTAGTCTGGGTATCGATTTCCGGGTCATAGGTTTTGCAGATCAATCCAGGTAGCCGAGGCCTCGCAGTTTTCTGGCGATCTCCTCATCGGAAGCCGAGGTATCCAGCTTCGCCAGTTCCTTTTCCAGGACGTGCTCCACGAACTCCTGCGGGGAACTGTACCCGCCCGCCTCGGCGCACTTCTTCACCTTAGCCCAGAGGGCCTTGTTGAGTTTGATGGATGTTCCCGCCATTCGATTCCAACTCCGTCTGCGAGCTCACGCGGCGGCCTCGCTGCCCCGCGCCCGGCTGGGGCTCTGAAACAGGCTCCTGCCTTCCATGTAGGGAGGGGGCTCGATTCCGAAGAGACCCAGCGCGGTGGGCGCCATGTCTTCGATACCCGGATCCTCGGCGAAGATCTTCCGGTTCGAGAACACCACGCCCGGAACCAGGCGCGGGTCGACGCAGTGATCGCCGCTCCAGTGCTTGCGGTTATCCTGGAAAACCTGCGTGGACACTTTGCCCACGGCGGCATCCCAGGACGCGCGGTAACCCTCGGCATAGCCCGGGATGACGTCGGGTGCGGCATCCAGGTAGGGGCCGGTGTAGAGCGCGCGCGAGGGCCACGCCTCGTGGATGGCCAGGCGGTCCCTCTGCTCATCGCGCAGTCCGGTGAGCTTCGCGGCCAGTTCCTGTCCCAAAGCCGCGGCGTCGGCCGGTTCGACGATTCCCTGCGATTCGCGCCCCTTGCGGTTGATGTACAAGCCAGCCAGCCCGATGGCGTAAGCCCTGGTTCGCCTCCAATCGACATCTTTCAGATAACGCCGGCCGTCGGCGCCTTCTTTGAGCACCAGGTAGCCGTTTTGGAGCAGCCAGGCGTTGAGGTCGCAGCCACGCTCGAAGCTCGCGAACCCGTGATCGCTGAGCACCAGGAGCACCGTGTTCTCGTCCACGTATTGCATGGTCGAGCCAACCAGTCTGTCGGCGCGCTGGTAGAGATCTTCGATGGTCCTGCTGTAAGGGCCCCCGCGGTCCTTTTGGGCAAAAAACATGTGCTGCACGCGGTCGGTGGTGTCGAACACGCAGGCCACCACGCCGCGGCCGGTGCGTTCCAGCGCGCTCAGGAACATGGCCTCGCGCTCCTGGTAAGTGAGCCAGGCCTGCTTCAGAAAGGCGTCGGCATCGATGGCGTGCTCGTTGAGGGCCCAGGTATCCTCGGCCATCCCCAGGGTCGAGTAGGCGCCGAGCAGCTTGGCAAGATAGGCGGCGTAGCAGCCGGGGTGGGAGATGGGCAGCGCGGGGTGCTCGGGGTCGATGTTGATGGGGGTGGAATAGAGGGACATTGCGCCCTCGGTTTCGGTCAGCAGAAAGCGTGCGATACCGCGCACCCTGACCCCCGGCGCGGCTTTGAAGGTGAGAGTGATCCAGGGTGTGTATTCGCCCTGTTCAAGCTGGTAGCGGTGGCCGGCGAGTTCCAGCGTGGCTTTCCCCGGGCCGCGCCGCCTGAGCGTGAACGGAATCCGCAGTGCGCCGGCGCCCTCCACCATTTCGTTGCGCGGCCCCACGATTTCGCCGTGGTGTGCGCGGTCGCGCTCCACCAGAGGAAAGCGGTTGCCGCTTTCCATGGATTCGCCGGAAGCCCGCGTGGTGTGCAGCGCGAAGGTTCCCTGGGTGCCGAGCATGTCCGGCGTGCACATGGCCGAGAGCATGCGGCCGTTGAACTTCT
The DNA here is from genome assembly GCA_963719195.1 of Bryobacterales bacterium. GTDB lineage: Bacteria > Acidobacteriota > Terriglobia > Bryobacterales > Bryobacteraceae > DASQZT01. Next base: position 640,302 of record CAVRBB010000003.1, read on the forward strand.
CCGGCGGAAAGGTGATGGGCACGCGCAGAATGGTGGCGCCGATGTGGTGCTCCCCCAGGATGTGCCAGAAGGCGCGGCTCTTGCGGCGCATTTCGAGAATGGGCCGGCTGAGGGGGATGCGGTAGCGGCCCACCTTGAGCACGCGTTCGGGACCGTGCACGCGCGCGGAGGAAAGTTCCGGCATGTACGAACGCAGGTCGCGGTTGAGAAAGTCGAACATGGCGTGGCGCGCCGGATTTACGCCGGTCGCAAAGGTGGACCACGCCACCGGAGACAGGGCAGGGAACGTGGTTCGCAGGCGGTGAAAGCTGCCCTGCTCGCGCAGGCGGCTCAGGTTGGGCAGTTTCCCTTCCGACATGTAACGCTCCGCCAGCGACGGATCCAGCCCGTCCAGCCCGAGAAAGATCAGCTTCCTGACCTTGGCGCGCTTGTATCCCCTCTTGCCGCTGACTGCGCGCATCGCCATGCGGAAGGGCCACAGCAGAATCGACGCAACCCCGAGCAGGGCTCCGCCGAGGACGCTGAGAAACGACCCGAGAAACGCAAACCCCGCGCCCGGCCCGATATAGGCGAATAACGGCGTGACGGGAAGGTTCATCTCAACTTGCCCTCGACGAAGGGAACCTCGAACACCTTCCGGTGCATGATGGGGCCGTGCCCGAAGAAGCCACCTTCGCCGAAAAGCTCGCCATGATCCGAGGTGATGGTGATGTAAGTATTCCGGGGAACCAGATCGAACAGTTCCTCCACCACGCCGTCGAGATACCGGACGGCCTCGATCTGCCGCTGGCGCAGCATCGTCAGCTTCCGCCGGTTGAAGAACCTGTCTTCACCCGCAACCAGTTTGCCGCCGACGATCTGATCGTCGAGATGTTTGAAGACCCCGTGTACGCCACTGATGCGCGGCCACGCTTCCGGCGGTTCGTGGGGCAGGGCGTAAGGGTAGTGCGTCTCGCCGACGTTGAGCAGATAGAAAGACGGCCGGTCCTCCGGGAAACGCATGTCGTCCAGCATGGCGCGCATGTCGTTGTGACGCTCCATCAGGCGGAATGTGTCGAAACCGTTGTTGAGGATGGTGCGCGGGTTGAGCACCGGGAGCGACACCATGGCGTGCGTGCGATATCCCAGAGATTCCTTGAGAAAGGCCGGAAAGTAGAGCTTGGGTACGAGGGACTTGAACCCGACACCCTCGATACCGAGACGCTCGGAGTACTTCAGAAAGTCCTTCTTATAATACTCGGACGCGAAGACCTGTTGCGGGTTTGAGTGGGGCAACAGACCGCTCAGCAGGTTGTAGTGCGAGGGCGCGGTCCAGGAGGCGTAGGACCAGCGCTGTTCCAGTTCGCCCAGTCTCGGAATGTGCTTCGGCCTGGCGGCAAGCATGGAATCGTAGCGGCAACTGTCGAATACCACGAGGATGTAGTGATTCGCGCGCCGACGAGCTGCCGGCCCCCGTTTGGGCGACGGCTTTCCCCTGCTCTTCATTTGACTAGCGTCATTCTACCGCCCCGGCGTCGATCCGCGCCCGGCGGCTGCCCTGATACACTGTATTTCCTTGGCGCTCGATGGAATGAGTTCTCCCGCTCACCTGACCAGGATGGCACCATGGAGCTGAAAAAACGCGAGGGCTATCTTTGATGCCGCTGGCTCCAGTTCCCCGGCTGCTGATCGCCGCCAGCGTGGGTGATGGCAAGTCGACCCTGATCAGGCGGCTGCTGTGCGAGACCGGGGGTGTCTGCAGCGATCCACTCGACGCCATCCGCGACGCCGCTTTCGCCGAATGCCTGGCGGACGGCGCGTCGGAGTGCAATATCGGGCTGGTGCTGCTGGACGTTGGCCGGGGCGTGCTCCCCCAAACCCGCCGCCACCTGTATATCTGCTGGCTGATGGGTATCCGGCGGGTGATTGCGGCGGTGAACAAAATGGACGCGGCCGGCTATTCCGCGCAGTGGTTTTACAAGGTCCGTGCACAGATCGAGCAGGCCACGCAATCGCTGGAGGGAATCGAGCTGACGGTCCTGCCGGTCAGCGCGCTCGAAGGCGAAAATGTCGTGAGTCCCCCGCGGCGGATGCCGTGGTATTCGGGGCCGCATCTGCTGGAGTGCCTCAAAACGGCGGAGGCTCCCGCGATGGGTGCCGCGCTCCCGTTCCGATTCCCGATCCAACACGCGATCCGCACCGAGGACTTTGGCGGATTCGCCGGCTGCGTTTTGGCAGGGTCCATTCGCGCTGGAGAACCCGTCCAGGTGTTGCCGTCCGGGCTGGAGACGCGCGTTCGCCGAATCGTCTCCCCTGCGGGCGACCTCGCGGAGGCGACGGCCGGGCAGTCCGTCACTCTGCAACTCGAGGACGAGCTGGACATTGGGCGCGGAGACATGATCTGCGCCCCGGCCGCACTGCCGTCCGTTTCGCGGCGGTTCAGCGCGAACCTGGTGTGGGTGGCCGAAACGCCGCTCCAGATCTGCCGGCCGTACCTTTTGAAGCAAACAACGCGGCAATTCTGCGCGGGAGTGGTCGGCATCCGGGGACGCGTCAACCTGGAGTCGCTGGCGCTGGAGCCCGCGCACGCCCTCGGTATGAACGATATCGGCGCCGCCGATTTCGAAGTGCACCGCCCGCTGGTTTTCGACCCATATGCGCGATGCCGCGGGACCGGCAGCTTCGTGTTGATGGACCTGATCTCGAACCGGACGGTCGCCGAAGGGATGATTCTCGACGATGGCCAGGCGGCAAGCGCGCCACCGGCGCCTACGCCGTCATCCGGCCGCGCTGCGACGATCTGGCTCACGGGACTGAGCGGCGCCGGCAAAACGACGCTGGCCAAGGCCGTTCAGGAACGGCTTCGCGCGGCGAACTTACGGGTCGAACTGCTGGATGGGGATATTGTCCGCAAGCACCTGAGCAAGGGGCTCGGTTTTGGGCGAGCGGACCGGGACGAAAACATCTGCCGAATCGGTTTCGTGGCGGACCTGCTCACGCGCGACCAGGTAGTGGCCATTGTCGCCGCGATCTCGCCCTACCGGGAGGCGCGCGCGGTTGTACGCCGGGAAATCGGCCGCTTCCTCGAAGTGTTCGTCAACGCGCCGCTGGAGGTATGCGAACAGAGGGACCACAAGGGGCTCTACAAACTGGCGCGGGCCGGCGGGCTGCCCGGCTTTACGGGAATCGACGATCCCTACGAGCAGCCGCTGAACCCGGAAGTGGAGTGCCGTACCGATCGCGAGAGCGTCGTGGAATCGGTGGAGAAGATCCTGGCCGCGCTGCAGTGTCTCAGGTAGGGCGTCCGCCGAGTGTGCAGTGTCACCGAGTATGATGCTGGAAAGGCCGGTATCACCATGAAGAAGATCCATAGAAGAACTCTGCTCAAGAGCGCGGGCGCCGCACCGCTGGCTTTCGTCTCCGACGGAATGGCAGCAGAAGACGATCAGAACGCAACGCCGGCGGATGCGAATGCGATCACCCCCAATATGCTCGGTGCATACGGCGGGTGGGCGGCGGAGGCAATGCAGGATCCGGCACGATTGTCCTTCAGGCAGCCGATGTTCGCCGATGTCGAGGCCTGGAGGACTGTGGCACGGTCCCAGTTCCGGGAGAGACTGATGGGGCCGGGCGGCGCGGCAACGCCCGTCCCGGCGGTACGGCAGCAGTTGGAGTTCGACGGATTGTGGATTGAGCACCTGCAGTGGCAGTTACCGTTCGGGCCGCCGACCGACGCGCTGTTCCTCAAGCCGGCCGGCTCAAAAGGAAAGCTGCCAGGCGTGGTCGGCCTGCACGACCATGGCGGTCAGAAGTACTTCGGGATGCTCAAGATCACGCGAACGTCAAAAGATCAGCACCCGGTCATGCAACGCCACCAGGAGCAATATTACGGCGGCGCAGCATGGGCGAACGAATTGGCCCGGCGCGGCTACGCGGTGTTGGTACACGACACATTCACCTTCGGAAGCCGCCGGATGCGGCTCGCGGATGTGCCGGCGAACATCCGCAATAACATGGTGGAAACCAACTCCGCCTCCGAGGAAGAGATCCAGCGCTACAACCAGTTCGCAGCGAACCACGAGCATATCATTGCGAAAAGCCTGTTCAGCGCCGGGATGACATGGCCTGGGGTGTTTGTATTCGACGATCAGCGGGCGCTCGACTATTTGGCGTCCCGCCCGGACGTGGACGCTACCAGGCTCGGCTGCGCGGGGCTTTCAGGCGGCGGCTTGCGCACCGTGATGCTGACGGGGGCTGACGAGCGCATCCGCTGTTCATGCTGTGTCGGGATGATGACGACCTGGCGCGATTACCTGCTGAACAAGTGCTACACCCACACGTGGATGGTTTACGTACCCGGTTTGCCGCGGGACCTGGACTATCCTGAAGTGCTGGGGATCGGCGCTCCGAATCCGGTGCTGGTGTTGAACAACCGCCAGGATGCGCTATTCACCATGCCGGAGATGCAGCGGGCGGACCGAATCCTTTCCGAAGTCTACAAGAAGGCCGGTGCGCCGGAGCGCTACCGCGCCAGTTTCTACGACGGGCCGCACAAGTTCGACCGGGAGATGCAGAAGGAGGCCTTTGCCTGGCTCGACCGTTGGCTAAGAAGCTAGAGCCCCGGTCTTCGGGTTGCGCCCGATCCTTGATTCCCGCTGCCGGATGCGGAAGCTGCCAAAACCTCGGATCTCGACTCCGAACCTAGGGCGTGGTGAACACGCTCGGAACCAGCCTCAGAGCCAGGCGCAAAACAAAGGATCGTTTGTACTACGTTTGGAAGAACTCCACACTGACCGACTTCCCAGAGGGTGGGATCGGTTTCCCGATTCGCATGGTCGCCAGATCATAGTGTAACCGCTTGCCACAACCAAGACAGGCAACATATGTATCTCCAGGAACCTCACCGACTTTATGGGCCGGCGTGATTGGTCGTGTGGTCTTACGGTGACGACACCCGAAGAACACGTTCACCATGGCATGAAGCATCTTGATCTCACCCCGCCGCCGACATCATCTTCATTGTCATGGCAGGTATCCGAATCTGGTTGTGCCAATGCTGCCATCCGGCCTTAACACTACGGAGCACTTCGCTGCGATCAAACGGTTTCGGCAGGACATCCCATGCGCCCAGATTCAGAGCCTCACTCCACAGGTGCTCATCCGCCAGGCGCGAACTGACGATCAGAGAGGGAGGATGTGGCATCGGCTGTAGGTGCTTCAGCATGTCGATCCATGTTCCCGGCATCAAGTCACGCTCAGAGACCACCACCGAAATATCGTACTTTTGCAGGAAAGCCCATGCGGTTGGAAGTCGGTCGGCCTTCAGCAGAGTCCATCGTGTGTGTCCAAGGATGCCTTCCAAGGACGAGTGATCCTCTTCGAGCGGGCTGAGTGAGAGGACGGTAAGGATTTCATTGGCGGCGGTTGCCATTCCCGGCTGCTTTCCCACGATAGATCACCTTGTTCCGACGTGAAGTAGTGCTTCCAAGCCAGTTCGGATGACGGGCGCACAAACTTCCCCTGCTTGGATGTCAGATCCGGGTGTCAGAAGCGCTCACGTCGGCGGTTTGCGCTTTCAACGCCCACGCTTTCGGATGTATCTCCGAAGCCTTTTTACCGATAGGAGTACTAAGATAACTGTACTAAGGATAAATCGGAGTTTGAAATCTGTCAACGCAATTTCACAGGTTTTCGACAGATTCTCCGAACTGACGTTGGTACCTTCGTTGGATGCTACCAAAACGCCGAGGGTGTCTTTCCCGGGTGGTAGTTATGCGCCAACCATGGAATAGCGCTAACGCCCTCTCAGCCCGCGAGTGGTAAGCGTTTGCAGAATACTAGAACTGAGCTTCAGAGCGCCCTTCAATCAAGGTATTTCGTGACGTCATCTCGAAACCACGAACGGACGGCGAGGGTTGCAGTGTGGATCTCGTGATCGTGGGGACCGAAGCAAACCTGACAATCCGCCGCCCGCAGTATCATGGCACCTGTGCCATTGCGTTTCATCGAGGAAACGCCACGTTCGATGCTCCAACAGTCCCGGTCATGCACACATAGCCGTTCCAACATTCAATCGTTCCTGTTCTGCCTGGGCCAAGCGAGATGCCAAAGACGAACGCAGCGGTCTCTTGCGGATGCGTTCCACTTGTTCGAGTGCTCGGATGGCGCTTGAGATTTGGGCACGGCGGAAATAGAGATCGTGCAGCTTGATCGAGTTGGAACGGCTGGTCGGCGGCGTCGTGATCATCCGAATTATCCAGGGCGGAGAGTAAGAATACCCTAGAATTACAACATGTATTATTCCCCAAAAGGACCCCCACAAATGGAGGGGGCCGAGATATATTGGGTGGGGACCATAACCGACCAGGGCCTTGATTCAAAACCGGCGTATAGCGCTGGACCCAGCGCCAGTGCGCTTCCAGTGCGGTAACCTTGCCGATGCCCGGGTACCGGCAGCGAGCAGTATGCAGGTCGCAAACTACAGCCAGGCGCGGGGAATCGCCGCGAACAGCGGGGGAACGGTGTGGACGATATTGCGGGTCGTGCTGGATGGGCAGGTGGAAGCATCCGACCGCCTGGTTTCCTTCTCTGTCGATTTTCCGGAGGGGCGTGGAGCGAAGCCCGCGATTCTCGCCGCGGCGCCCACCCTTCAGTTCCGGAATGGCCAGCGATGACGCTGGAAACTTCTATGTCGCAACCAGCGCGGCGGGTAGTATGTTCTGCGCCGCGCAAGGCGCGGGCGCGCTGATGGTGCTCAGTGCCAAACTGGACACCGATCGCCGTACCGGGCTGGGCGCGGGAGCGTCAGCGATCGAAGAGGACGTAGCGGTGACCGGCGACGGCAAAACGGTCTACGTTGCTCTGACCAGCGCCAAAGAGGTCTTGCGGGTTCGATTCCGAGCCACACTGAGCGGTCCCGCGACCCGCTACAGGTGCTCGCGGAGGAACGCGATGATGTCCCGCCGCATCTCGGGCGGCTCGGCGTGCCCCACGTCGTAGCGCAGCAGTTTCCAGTTCTCGGGGTGGCCCAGGCCCTGGTACACGCTGCGCAACTCGCGGTCGATACGGTCGAGGCCGCTCGCCGGTGTCAGGCCGTCGCGCATGCCGGCGGTCGCGAGGTGCGCGCGCGGGGCGATCAGGGAGTTGATCTGCGCAGTGGTGAAATGCTTCAACAGCCCGGGGACGAAGTAGTAGAAGCCGTGGCCCTTGAGGTTGTGGGTCTCGATGAGCGCCTGGAAATCGGTGAGGCAGCAGATATCCACGCAGACTTTGATGCGCGGATCGAGGGCTGCCACCCACCAGGCCATCGTGCTGCCCATCGACATGCCCAGCGTCCCGGTGCGCGCCGGGTCTACTTCCGGGCGCGTCAGCAGATAGTCCAGGCCGCGCAGAGAGTCGTAGACCATCATGCCCCACATCACCTGGCCCTTCCACAGCATTTCTTTGAAGGTGTCCGCCTCGGTGCGCGTGGAGCGCTCGCCGAAGCACCACATGTCGAGGCACAGGGCGCAGTAGCCCAGCCCGGTCAGCGCATCGGCGTAGGAGGGCACGCCATCGGGCTTGGGCCGCAGCAGCTCGTCCTTGCCGAGTTTGTACTCGCCGGCATGCCAGTGGTTGAACAGGATAGCCGGCGCCCTGCCGTTCAACTGCTTCGGCTTCACGAAGTATGCGGGAGCGGGCTCGATGCCGTTCACGTCCAGCACCAGCTTCTCCAGCAGAAATCCCGGCCGCTCCCCGGTGGAAACGGTGCGGACCGTAATCGGGCGCCGCCGGGGCGGCAGGTCGCCCATCAGCCCGTACAACTCGCGCCGGCGCGCTTCGGCGCCTTCGATCTCGTTGGCTGGTGCTTCCAGGGCCATGGCGGCTCCTCCGCAAATCAGCGTGTTCAACAGCGCGCGACGCGTCGCGTGAATCATGATGCTATTCCACCTTACCGCGAAGGACGGTGACCGAGGCCTTGGGCAGCGTAAACCCGGACGACGCGCCGCCGGCCACGATGCGCGCCAGCGGCGGTCCGTCGGGGTCGGCATAGCTCTTCGGGCCGTTTGCCTTCCACACATATTGTTCACTGCCGAAAGTGACCATGGTCACCGGTCCGGTGAACGAACGCTTCTTCCCGGAATCGTCGAACACGACCCGAACGGGATGCGGATTGGTCTCGTCGCGATTCACCAGCATCAGCGACCAATTACCGTCCGGGCGATAAACGGCGTACGACGTTACCAGCGCGTTGCCCTCGCCGTCCTGGATATCCACCGAAGAGGGGAACATGTGATGCACGCCGGAGCGGTGCAGCACCCACTCCAGGTTGATCATGCGGGCGGCCCAATAGGGCGAGGTGTAACCGGTGATGTTGTAGTCGCGGTCTGAAACGAAGTTCGACCAGGAGGCGGGGCCGAGGCAGGTGTCCTGCACGGGTTGCGGCTGGATGGGCGAATGGAAGAAAGCGGCTCCTCCGCCTTCGAAGAACGACCCGATATTGTCGGCCAGCCACAGCGCGGCGAAGATGGTGCTCATGGGACCCGTGAGCCGCCACGAGATGTGGCTCTCGGTGACCATGATGGGGACTTCCTTCGGCACACCGGCCTCGCGCAACGCCGTAAGTATGTGCTTCATCATCCGCGGTTCGCGGTACAGGGATTTCCAGGTGATGCCGCACGGCTCGAAGGGGTAGTGCTCCAGGGAGAAGAAGGACAGATCGGAGAGCCTTCCGTGAGACCGGAGATACGCGACGAAGCGGCCGCTCCATGAAGTACGGCCCTGGGCATCGGGCCACACCTGGATATCGTCGTTGATGCCCTCGAACACCGGGCCGCCCAGCTTCAGGGTGGGATCCACATGGTGCAGGGCCCGGGCCCACTGGATGTAGAGCGCGCCGTAATCCTCCGGGAGCATGTGCTTGCCATCGGGCTCCTCGCCCATCTCGATCCAGCCGATGGGGTAGCCGCGCTTCTCGATGTAGGCGATCTGGGCCGCGGAATCGTCCGGCGTTCCGTACAACATGGTGACCGGAATCATGGCGGGCAGGTTGTTGGTGAGGCCGCTGGTGAAGAACAGGTCGAAGCCGGTGTGTTGCCCGCTGCCGCCGGCGTTCACGTCCTCGGCGGAGTGCCAGGGGTCTATCGAGGAGGTGACGTAAGAGGCTTGGGTGGCCGCGCCCTGGAGCACATCGACAAAAGCGCCGGACGCATCCACACTCCCGGCCTGGACGTTCTGAATCGCATAGCCCACGCAGTTGCGGATGTCTTGGGATCCGTGCAGGTCGCAGGTGTTGGACGACTCCGTCATCCACACGCGCACGTACCGGGCGGCGATCGGCGCGCCGGCGGCTTTCAGGATAACATCTCCGCCCTGGCCGTTCTTCACGCTTCCGCCCGGAAAAGTCTTCCATGCGCCATCGGGCGCGCGGCTCAGGGGATTGCGCCCGACCCAGTAGTCCACCTGGTAGACCTTGGCGTACGGGCTGGCCCAAACGATGCGGACCGCGCTCACCGGCTTCTCGGCGCGCAGATCCAGCACGACCCATTGCGGATGCAACGCGTCGCTTTCGCCGGTGAAGCGGCTGCTGAGATACGGATGACTCTTCCAATAGGTGAGGTTGGGGCCTTGCACAGGCCGGTCGCCGCTGGCGGAGAAACCACGGTGCGGCAGGGCGTAGCTGAGGATGTAGCGGAGGGGTTCCTTGGGCTCGGTGCTCCCGGTAAAGTAGCCGCTCTTGTGGACCGCGTCGCTCCAGGCGCCGTTCACGTTCCAGTGCCAGGCAGCCATCCGCAGCTCGGTGTTATTACGGTAGGTGATGGGACCCCATCCGGCCGAGAGAGCCTCCTGGACGATGTGCGGAGTGTAGACCTTGTCGATGCCGGTGCGCGAGAGCACGTCGATGGAGCTGCCGAGGGCGCGGTCCGGATCGAAGGAATTGATCGCCCGGCCGGCCGTAGCGTCCACCCGCACGACGCCGGATTGAGCCACGGCGCCAGGGACCAGAAACAAACATGCGGCCGCGGCTGCCGCCGTGCATCGAGGAGTGCGTTGTTCCATCCGTCGCCTCCGTGACTCGCGTGAATTATAGCGCGGCCGCGGCGGCAGGAGCGCCGGGCGCGGCCCGCCGCAGCCCGCGAGTGATGAACAGTCCGACGAGGCTTTTCCACAGCGCGAAGAACTCTTCAACACTCACTGCGCCTATAGAGGTTCAATAGTTACGCAGTTTCGCAATTCATCTATTAAAATTTATTTGATGATCCTCACCCAACTACTCGGCACGGCGTGGAGTGGCGGAGCGGAGACCGCCGCTCCCCCGCAAGGCGCCGCCTCGCCCGCCGCGGACGGGGCGGTAGCCCAGGGAACCGGCAACACCGAGATGCTGAAACAGGAACTGGACAAGCTGAAGAAGGAGGTGGCCGCTCTCGAGGAACGGCTCCAGGCCCAGGATCAGCGCAACGCGGCGGCCAAGGAACCGCCAGCCTCGGAAGTGGCATCCTCGCTGAAGGAACTGGACCAGCGCGTTTCCGACACGGAATGCGGGCAGGCGCTCGACCGGCTGCGGTTCACCGGCGACTGCCGATTCGAAGCGCACGCCATCGCGGGAAGGGTGCAGGCCCACTATGACGGAATGCAGTTGCAGAACCTGGTGGTGAAAGCGATGTTCGCCATGCCGATTCGGGGACGGCCGCCGGCCAGCGTGGCCGAGATCAACAACACGATCGGCTCGCATTATGCGGACTATCTCCAGTTTTCGAACGACCTGACCTTCTCCCAACTGAAACAGGGCATGGCCGCCTTTCCGGCCGCGATGCAGCAGCAGCTCTTCGGCATGCCGTCGACGTTTCTGCCGGCCTACAACGACAACAACACCGCGCTGTTCACCAACCGCCTGCGCCTGAACTTCGACGCCGAGTGAAGTATCACCACTTTCTGCCGGCCATGGAGGACTTCACCGGGGCGGCGGTCCGCCAGGCGCGCTTCTATCTGTGGGGCATCTTCCGGGGCGAGAAGCACCCGCTGGAGACCGATCCCCGGCGCAAGCTGAATCCTCTTCAGAAGATCACTTACCTGGCGCTGCTGAGCATTCTGCTGCCGTTTCAGATCGTGACCGGGGTATTGTTGTGGGGGGCGGACCGATGGCCGCAGACCTTCGACAAAGTAGGTGGACTGTGCGTGCTGGCGCCGGCGCACACCCTGGGCTGTTGCCTGTTTCTGGCGTTTTTGGTGGGCCACATCTATCTCGCTACCACCGGACCCGATCCGGGCGCTCTACTGCGGGCGATGCTCAGCGGCCAAAGCCCGGCTGTTCCCGAACCCGAGGAGTAGAAGCGGATGATGGAGGATCCCGCCCGCGCAACGGTGACCCCCGGGAATTCCGGGACAGGCGGATATAAAGGTGTGGGTATCCGTAATAAAATGCGTGTAGGGGAATCGATGGCACGAGCCTGCAAGCCCGAAGCGGAAGAACAGATCTTCGAAATGCAGGTGCGCATCTGCAAGGCGTTTGCCAACTCCACGAGGCTCCGTATGCTGGATCTGCTCGGCAAACACGAGTATACGGTTTCGGAGTTGCAAGCCGCCCTGGGAATCACGCTGCCCAACGTATCCCAGCATCTCGCGATCCTGAAGGCGGCGGGCGTGGTGACGACTCGCCGCACGGGCAAGCAGATCCACTGCTCGCTGACCCTGCCGGAAGTCAAGGTGGCCTGCCAGCTCATCCGCGACGTCCTGCGGGCGCAGTTGCGAAACGGGCGCAGCCTGGTAGTCTGAGCGCGGGCGAGAACTCCCGTGCGTAAGCGCGGGGCAACCTCTCTTTTCGCGGCCGAACTCCCCACGTGGCCTTCCCTTCCGCTGATTGCCGCGCTGTGCTATACCACGATTACTCACAATGGACACACTAATCCGATACTCCCTTCTTGCCGCGCTCCTGGCTGGTATCGCCCCCGCTGCCTCGGTGATCACGACGCGGCTGGAGGATCCCAAGGCGGTCTATCTCTCCGCTGCCGAGTTCGGCGTGAAAGCCGATGGACAAGCGGACGACAGCGCCGGGATCCAGGCGGCCATCGACAAGGCGGAGAATCACGCCCGGGAAGGAATCCTGTTCGTGCCTTCCGGACGGTACCGGATAGCGCGGACGATCTACGTGTGGCCGGGCGTACGCATCTTCGGGTTCGGCGCGACGCGGCCCCTGATCGTGCTCGGCCCGAATACACCCGGGTTCCAGAAGGGCGTGGGGGTGATGGTGATGTTCACCGGCGCGCGGCCGGGCGGCGGACCCAGGGGCGGCGGCCGTGGGTTCCGCATTCCGTTTCCACCGGTCGGGAGCGTGCCGCCGAATGAGGGGATCGCCGACGCGAATCCCGGAACCTTCTACCCGGCGATGAGCAATATCGATTTCGAGATCGGCGACGGCAATCCGGCGGCGATCGGCGTCCGGTTCCATGCGGCGCAGCACGCCTACCTGAGCCATATGGACTTCCATACCGGCTCCGGACTGGCCGCGCTCACCGAGATCGGGAACTATGCGCAGGACCTCAAGTTCTACGGCGGGCGCTACGGTATCCTCACCGATAAGCCGTCACCCGCCTGGCAGTTCACCCTGGTCGACTCGGTCTTCGAGGGGCAGCGCGAGGCGGCGATCCGTGAGCACGAGGCGGGACTGACGCTCATCCGGGATAACTTCCGCAATGTGCCGGTCGGCATCGATATTGATCCCGAGTACTACGACCAACTCTGGGCGAAGGACTGCCGCTTCGAGAACGTCTCCCGCGCGGCGGTAATCATCGGCAACGAGAAGAGCCACCTGAACGAGATCGGGTTTGAGAACGCGGTCGCCAAAGACGTGCCGGCGTTCGCGCTGTTCCGGGAGAGCGGAAAGAAGGTGGCGGGCAAGGGTCCGATCTACCGCGTGCGCAGTTTCAATTACGGGCTGATCCTCCCCGGCCTTGGGACTCCCGGCGTTCTCGGACAGCGGTTCGACGCCGCGGCCCTGAGCAGTCTGCCCGCGGCCATGCCTCCAGCAATCCCACCCCTGCCGCCGACGCCGGAGTGGACGAATGTGCGGACGCTCGGCGTCACTGGTGACGGCAAGACGGACGACACGGCAGCGATTCAAAAGGCGGTCGACGGGCATCGGGTCCTGTATTTTCCGAGCGGACTGTATCTCGTGAAGGACACGATCACGCTGAAACCCGACACGGTGCTGATCGGATTGCATCCTCTGATGACCCAAATCGACCTTCCGGATGGCACGCCGGCATATCAGGGCGTAGGCGCGCCGCGCCCCGTAATCCTCGCCCCCGCGGGTGGGTCGAACCTGATGAGCGGTCTGGGCGTCTACACCGGCGGGATCAATCCGCGCGCGGTGGGGGTGCTTTGGTCGGCGGGGGCGGCATCGCTGATGGACGACGTGCGGCTGCTCGGCGGGCACGGGAGCGGATCGGCGAATCCGTACAACGCAAACCACACTGCCGATCCCGACCTGCGGAAGCGGTGGGACGGCCAGTATCCGAGTATTTGGGTGACGAACGGGGGCGGCGGGACCTTTGCCAATATCTGGACGCCAAGCACCTTCGCGCAGGCCGGCTTCTATGTCTCCGACACGAAGACGCCCGGCCATGTGTACCAGATGTCGGTGGAGCATCACGTACGCACCGAGTTGAAGCTCGACCGGGTGGAGAACTGGGACTTCTACGCTCCCCAGACGGAGGAAGAGGCGGGGGAGAGCGCGGAATGCCTGTCATTCGAAATCAGCCGGTCGAAGAACATTACCATCGCGAATTACCATGCGTACCGGGTGACGCGCTCGCGCGCGCCGTTCCCGGCGGCGGTGCGGCTGTACCAGTCCGGCGGCATTCATTTCCGGAACGTGCACGTCAATGCGGAGAGCGGATTTGCCACCTGCGATCAGAACGGCTGCGGCACGTTTCTGCGCGCGAGCAAATTTCCGTACGAAAACGCGATCCAGGACATGACGCATCACCTGGAAGTGCGGGAACGGGAGTTCGCCGTGCTGGACGTTCCAGCGGCGCCGGCGCAACCAGCGCCGGCCGAACCTTCCCCGGTACTGGCGCCCGGAGCGAAAGCCCGAAAACTCGAAGACGGCTTCTTTTCGATTAGCGGCGCGGCGGTGGATGCGGCCGGCAAGTTATACTTCGTCGATCACTGGCAGCAGCGCATCTATGGCTGGTCGGAGGCGGAGGGGCTGACGGTCGAGCGCGATCATCCGCTGGATCCGGTGAACCTGGCGTTCGACAAGTCCGGCAACCTGCTGGTGCTATCCTCGGCCGGCGCGCAGGGCACGGTCTATAGTTTCCGTCCGGGTGCGCCAGGCGGGGAGATGACGGAGATTCCGCCGCAGGATGCGAAGCCACGCCCGGGGGCGCGTGCGATCCTTCCGGTCAATTACTGGAACAATGGGGAATTCGCGAATCAGCTCGACTTCGAGAAGATGACCTACACGACCTTGGGCCAGATGTTCCGGCGGGACGTATCCGCGCCGAAGGCCAGGCAGTACGTGTCGCCGGACGGAAGCGTGTTCCTGCCGGCTGCGCGGGTGTTCCAGCAGGGGCCGCCCGATTACACGGGCTGGCGATTCTCGGACAACCTGGACACATATGGGTTCATCAGTGCGGCTCCGGGCGAACGGATCTACGTGAGCAACGAGTCGGAAGACATCACATACCGCGCGTCCGTGAAGGCGGACGGGTCGCTGAACGACCTCGAGCCGTTCGCGCCGCGCGGCGGCGAGTGTGTCGCAGTGGACGGGCGGGGCAACGTGTACGTGGCGAATGGGCAGATCTTCGTCTACAACCCGGCGGGCAGGGAGATCGGGCGAATCGACGTGCCGGAGCGTCCCATCGACATCGTGTTCGGGGGCGCCGGGAAGCGTACGCTATTCATCCTCGGACACCACACCCTGTTCGCTGCGCGGGTAGGCGGGGCTTAAGAGTCTGTCAGGCAATCATCGTATCAATGCACCTACCCAACGGCAAACCCGGATTCTCATCGAGACTAGTAGGCTTGTGCTCCGTGAACTCCGCTTCCTCCGCGCGCCACTCCGGGCATTGCGGGGCTCGTGGGCGTCGCCCTCGGGCCGCGCTTTTCTGCTCTTCTCCGCGTGAATTCTCCGCGCCTTCGCGTCTCGGCGTCTGGAAATGACTCGCCGTCAGGTCCGTCTTTCTCGGGGTCAGCGCGGCATTGTCTGGGATGGAGCGGTTATTTCCTGACGGGCCCCAAAAGGCAGCCAAAAAACCGTCACCAGAAGACGAACCGCGGTTCGCGCCCGAGGCGCTTGCGGTCCGGGGCGTCGCGTCCGCAGCTTTGGAGCCCCTCTTACCGTAGACTCGATGCGCAGGCGCGGCTCGCCTGCTCTGGATGAAGTTAGCACGCTATGTCAGGCACTTCCGGCAGTAATCGACGCATTTCGCGATTTCGTGGAGGACGTCGGAGCCTTCGGGCACCTTGTATTCGAACTCGATGGTGGCCTGAAACGGATACTTCTCGCGTTTCATTAACTGCAGGACTTCTTTGATGGGTGTGTCCCCTTCGCCAAACGGCACGTTCGGACCATTATTCATCTTGCGATCCTTCACGTGGATATGGGTGATGCGGTCGGCGTGCTTCTTGAGGAACGGGACAGGCGAAGTGCTGTTGCCGGCAATGAAATGGCCAATGTCGAGGTTGATGCCGTTGTACCTGGAGTAGGTCATCGCCTTCTCCCAGCTTTCCGGCGCCCCGAAGGCCTCGGGATTGTGGATGTTGGTGTGGCCGTGGTACCCCACCATCATCTTGTGTTTGGCGGCGAATTCGCCGAGCCATGGTGTCTTGCTCAGCGGGATCTCGCAGGAGATCGCGCGCGCGCCGAGCGTTTTGGCCAGGTTGAAGGCGTAATCGACGACCTCGTCCTTCATCCTATCGATACCGTCGAACTTGACGATCTCGATAGCGATGCCGGCGTCCTCGTATTTCTTGCGGAACGCCTTGAACTGGTCCATGGGGGCGGAGAGACGCCATTTTTCGACGGCTTGGGCTTTGGCGGCGGCTTCGGCGCGCCGCGCGGCCTGCTCCTCGGGGGTGGGAGGAGTTCTCGGCCGGGGGGTCGAGATCGTACTGTAGTGGATCGGGCAGCCGAAGAATTCTTCGACCGGCTGCGAGCGGAGTTCCACCGCGCTCAGGCCGAGGTCGACGACGTATTTTTCAACGTCGTCCGCGCTGGCGGGCAGGCCGTGAAAGCTGTAGGGTGCGTTGATGCCTACCTGGACGCCACCAAACTTGGAATTGGGTTTGGCGAGCAACGGTACGGGTAGGGCGGCCAGCGCGAGCTTGCCGAATGCTCTTCGGGTGAATGGCATGGTGCTCTCATTCTATCCTCATGCGAATTACACTGAAACATTCATGAGAATGGCATTCGAGGAACTGGCGCGAACGCTAGCCGCTATCCTGGCGGGGCGCGGCATGGGGACCGATCGCGGGCACCTGTGCGCGCGGATGTTCGCCGAAACGGACTGCGACGGCGTGTACACGCACGGCGTCAATCGATTTCCGCGGTTCGTCCGCATGATCGATGCCGGCGTGATCCATGTTCACGCGGCGCCGGCTGTTTCGGCGCAAGTGGGATCGCTGGAACGGTGGGACGGGCGTCAGGGACCGGGCAATCTGAATGCGTACGCATGTATGGGCCGGGCGATGGAGATGGCGCGGGAGAACGGAATCGGCTGCGTGGCCCTATCGAACACGACGCACTGGATGCGTGGCGGGAGTTACGGGTGGCAGGCGGCGAATGCGGGAATGATCGGGATTTGCTGGACGAATACGCTGCCCAATCTGCCGGCGTGGGGTGATGCCTTGCCGCGACTGGGCAATAATCCGCTGGTCATCGCCGTGCCGCGCAAAGGCGGGCACGTGGTCCTCGATATGGCGATGTCGCAATTCTCCTATGGCGCGCTGACAGCGCATCGCAAGCGGGGTGACTTGCTGCCGGTGGATGGCGGGTTCGACGCGGACGGCAACTTGACGCGCGATCCCGGGGCGATTGAACGCTCGCTGCGCCCGCTACCCATCGGGTACTGGAAAGGGTCGGGGCTCTCGCTGGTGTTGGACATGATCGCGGCCATGATGGCGGGCGGGCTGGCCACGCACCAGATTCCGGCGCACCCCGAGCGTGAGATCGGCGTGTGCCAGATGTTCCTGGCGCTGGACACGGCGGCGTTTCCGGATGCGGGCTCGATTGCGGAGGGGGTTATCTGGTCGTTGGGGGGTTTGCGGTATCCGGGTAAGCGGGTGCTGAAGATCCGCGAGCAGAATCTGGCGCTGGGCATTCCGATCGATGAGGCGACGTGGGACAAGATCGAAGCGCTGGCGGCAGGGCCGGGATGAGAGTCACTCGCCGCTTGCCGCCGGATATCTTTCGGCTGGCCTCGTAGTCTACACGCGCGGACCTGTATCCTCGGCCTCCCGGCCTGCCGCGCCGGCCACGGTACGATGTATCTATGCCTAAAGGTATGTTCGACGTCGAATGTCCGTGCTGCAAGGCGATCCTGAAAGTCGATCCCGATACCCGCGCCGTGATCGCTCACACCGTTCCCGTGAAGCCTCTGCCGATTGAGGACCTCGCGGCGGAAGTCTCCAAGCTGAAAGGCGAAGGCGCGCGGCGGGAAGAGGTCTTCCGTAAATCGTTCGAGGCCGAAAGATCGCACGGTAAGGTGCTGGAGAAGAAATTCGACGAGCTGTTCAAACGCGCCAAGGAGAACCCCGACCTCACACCCCCCAAGCGGGACATCGATCTCGACTGACACGCGCCCCTACTCTGCCGTCAGCAGGCTCTCGGCAAAGGGCCACTCCTCGTCCACCCACTGCGCCACGAGTTGAAAACCGGCGGTACCCGCGAGGGCGCAGATCTGCTCCCGCCGGAACTTGTGGCAGGCTTCGGTACAAATGGTTTCGTTGGGCGCCAACTCCACAACCAGATCGGCCTTCCGGATGCTCACCACCTGGTAGACGAGCGACCGCAGATGCATCTCGATGCGTTGCGCGCCGGCATCGTACCGCACCAGGTGTTCGAACCGCCGCAGGTCGAAATCGCCGTCCAGTTCGCGATTGACCCGCGCCAGCAGGTTGAGATTGAAGGCTGCCGTGACGCCCGGCGGATCGTCGTACGCCGCCAGCAGTTGTCCGGCCGGCTTGACCAGGTCGGTGCCGAGCAGAAGCGCATCACCCGCCTCCAGGCACATCCGGGTGTCCGTCAGAAAATCGATCGCCGCTTCCGGCTCGAAATTGCCGATCGTGCTGCCGAGAAACAACACCAGCAGCGTCTGCCCGCGCCTGCGGCGGCGGGCCACCTCGCGCAGTCCCTCCAGGTACGTGGCCTCGAGCGGGAAGACCTTGCCCAGTGTGCCCAGTTCCTGCGCGCACCGGGCCAGGGCGCTGGACGAAAGATCGATCGGGTAGTAGAGCACCTCCTGGCGGCGGCGCAGACACTCCAGCATGGGTCTCGTCTTCGCGCCCGTGCCGCTGCCCAGTTCCGCGAGCACCGTCTCACCCGGCAGAAGATCCACGAGCTCCGCGGCGTGGGCGCGCAGCACCCGCGTATCGGCCCGGGTCAATCCGTACTCGGGAAGACAGGTGATGGCTTCGAAGAGCGCCGAGCCGACATCATCGTAGAGATAGCGGCAAGGCAGCGTCTTCTGGTCCGTTCGCGTGAGGCCCGACCGCACCTCCCGTGCGAATTCGTTGTCCAGGGCGCGCGCGTACATCAGGACTCAACCAGCCGGAAAGTGGAGTCGATATACGGGTACGCGGGGCGAAACCAGTTGCGGAACGAGGGCCGCAGAAAACATGCCGCCGTGCACGGAGCGGCGCCCTTCAGCACGTAGTGCTGGCCATCGAAGAACGGCTCCGAGTAGTTGGCGTAGAACGGAAACGGCGCGAATCCCGGGAAGGGCGCGAACACCGTCGAAGTCCACTCCCAGCCGTTCCCTACCATCTGGGAGGGGACATCCGCCAGGTCCGCCCGGTCGTCCGCCGCCACCGCAACCGGGTCCCATTGCCGGAAGTCGAGATTGCTCGAAACCGGCGCGAGTGAGGCAGCGCGGTGAAACTGGGCTTCGGTCGGCAGCGACTTGCCGCGCCAGCGCGCGTACGCCTCGGCCTGATCGTGGGTAACGTAAACCGGCGCGTCCAGCAGCAAAGGCCGCTCCGCGAACATGCCGCGATACAACCACCGGCCGGCGCGCTCAGCCCAGTAAAACGGCGCTTCGGCGCCATTCTCCATAAACTCGAGGTACTCGCGGTTGCTGACTTTGTACTTCGAAATCGAGAACGCAGGGACCTCCACGGTGTGGGCTTGAAACTCGTTGTCCCAACCGAATCCATCCGCGTCCTTCTTCCCCAGCACGGCTGTGCCCGCCGGAATGTCGATCATGCGGTGTGCCGCGACCCGGTGCACCGGGTCCGGCTGCGCTCCGCCGGCGGCACGCACCTTCCGTTCATAAGGAAGATTGTGGAGTATGTACCCAAACGTCTCCGCATGCATCAGCCGGTGCTCCACGGCCACATGCAGCAACTGCTCCGGGACGTCGTCCAGCACGGCGTCGATCTCGTCGCGCACGCGCTGGCTATAGCGCTCCACTTCGGCCACGCCCGGCCAGTCCGAAGGCTGGTCCGCTGGCAGTTTGCCGGGTGCCGGATCGATTCCGAACGCGAACAGCCGGTCGAATTCGCTGTGAAACGATCGCTTGTCGAGCGCGTAGCGCCCGATCAGGTTCCAATCGAAGGCTTCCAGGTGGCCGACATAGAAGAGGATGCGATGTCGCTCGGGAATGGGACGCTCATACAGGGAATCGGACCGCACCATGCCGAACATGCCGTCGGTGCGCTCGCGAGCCTGGGCGAGCGCCCGGGCAAGTGCGGTTTGAGTCTGCATAGCTACAACGTCGCTTCAGTCTAACGAAGTCGCCCCGCGTGGGACTGTACGTTGATTTACACTCCGGCCGTGCTCTGCGAGGAAAGAACCATGCAGGCCGCCTGCGCCGCGGATTTCTGGTCCTGGGTCCACGGCGGACCGAGGGTGCGGCCCAGGCTCTGGACTCTGTCTCGCAGTTGCGGCGCCGCACTCAGATCGCGCTCGCGAATCGAGGTTACAGGAATCGCCAGCGACTCGCAGGCACGCCGGAACACGGTGCGGAAGAACTGGCCTTCGGCGGTGTGGATCAGGGCGTGCGAGGCGAGAATACCCGCCAGATCCGGCAAACGCCGGCCCGCGGCTTCGACAATGGCGGCGCCGCTCACCTCGAAATCGCGCCCGGCGAGGTCGCTCACCGCGGCCCGCAGCGCGTCCACCGCCAGGCGGCCGGACATGGCCGCGCATCGCGCCAAGTGCTGCTCGGCGGCGCCACGCTCCATCTCTTTCACATAGTGATAGGGCTGCCGTGCCCCCTCGACGGCATTGTGGATGCAGTCGATGCGGCGGCGGTCGATGACTTGCACCGGATCCGCCACAGCGACCATCGCCGCCCATCCGGAGTGGACGCGAATCCCGATGGCTGCGCGCATTCTGCAATCTATATTACAAAGCCGGAAACCGGCGCGGGCCGGTCGGGCCGGTCCCGGGGCCTGGCCACCGGCGCCTGCTCTGCGTCAAAATCTACCTATGCGCAGTTTTGCGTTCCATCGCCGTGGCGCGGCCGCCCTGGCCGCCGTTCTAGCCGTTGGATTCGCCTTCGCCGCCTCGCTCGGTCCCTCGCGTGGAACGCTGGTGATTGTTGGCGGCGGGGAACTTGGTCCCGAGATCGTGGACCGCTTCATCGCGCTCGCCGGCGGAAAAGACGCGCCCATGGTCTTCATTCCTACCGCGGAAGAAGGTACCCCCAGGGCCACCGCCGGAAACAATTTTCTGGCCCGCGCCGGCGTGAAGAACATCGTCATCCTGCACACCCGCGACCGTAACGAGGCCGATACCGAGGCGTTCGTGGCGCCCCTGAAATCGGCCCGCGCCGTGTGGTTTGAAGGCGGACGCCAGTGGCGCCTGGTCGATTCTTACCTGAACACACGAACGCAAGAGGAACTGTTTCGCCTGCTCGACCGCGGCGGCGTGATCGGCGGCAGTTCCGCCGGCGCTACCATTCAGGGCTCGTACCTGGTTCGCGGCGCACGGGAGGGAAACACGATCATGATGGCCCCCGGCTACGAGGTTGGCCTGGGCTTCCTGCGCGAATCCGCCATCGACCAGCACATCATCACCCGCCATCGGGAAGACGACCTCGACCCGGTGATCGACAAACACCCCGACCTCCTGGGCATCGGCATCGACGAGAGTACGGCGATCGTGGTCCACCTCGACACCTTCGAGGTGATCGGCAAGAGCAAGGTATTCATCCACGATGCCAAATACCAGCCGGGCGCCGATGGCAAGCGCTACTATGTGCTCTCGGCCGGCGACCGGTTCGATCTGAAAGAGCGCCGGAAGCTGTAAGTTCCCCTCTATTCGAATTGGTGCGGGGTTTGACCACTATCAGGGCAGGGCCTGTCATGACACCCGATCGAATGGTTGCTTGCCACGTCCAATCGCCGGGCGCTCCCGTCAGGTTGACAGCCACGGCCCAACCTCCGCGTGACGGGCGATCCACGCGCGATGACGAGATTGTGGTGTCTTCCCGAACGTCACGCTGGAGTCGGTCCCCACGGCTGTCGACGGCGGCTTCATTTCCGGATGGAGACTCGCGCACCGCTGGCCGGCTCCCTCCATCGTTCATCGTTCAAGCCAGCGACGAGGAACCAGACCAGTCCCGAGATTTCCTCCATGGCTGCAGTGCCAGCGATGCAAGGCAGGAACAAAGATCTTGCGAGCGATGGTGATAGATGGGTCATCCAACCCAAGCCGGCAATCGCCAACTGTTACGCCACCTTTTGCAGCCGGCACTGCTCTTCATCCGCATTCTTCGTCATGCCGCTTTTCTGCAGCCACTTGCGCGCTGCGAGATTGAGGGCTGCGGACATCGATATCTCACGGTGGCGCGCCTCCGCTGCAAACTCGTCTTGACGTCAGGCGATGCCCGCCAGCTATACACATCAGCCTTCAAGTTGAGCCGTCAAGAATCCGAATCCCTCTCTCCGCCAGATCTGACAGACTCATCACGGGGTATCCCTCTCCGTGGTTCCCCACGGGACGACCTACTCAGACAGTGGAGGTCGACGTGCTTTGCAGGACCGAAGTTCACCAACCGGTATGCGCCCTTCATGGCCCGCTTCTCAATCGTCCGCTGCGCCGGCGGCTTCGGCGCTGTGAAGGGTGATGCGCAGTTCGCTTGGGCAGCTCTGGCGAAGGCGAAGTAACATGGCGACGAACAGGTCGTCCGGCCACACAATGTCTCACCGAGGCGGCTCCCGGATGCCTTGTGTGCAGCACCCGCGTCCGACCCACACCCTACTGGTAGCCGTCCACCAGCATGATGTCGCTGTCGTCCTGGTCCAACTGCGCGTACAGGAGCGACCGTCCGTCGGGCGCGACTGCCAGCCCCGGCACCCAGGGGACAATCCTTCCCATCGTTGCCACGTCGGTGACCTCGCGCGTGGCAGATCGAAAGAACTTGATGCCAACGGATAGAGTCGTCGAGGGGTTGAAATTACCCGGAACGAAGTAGATGCCCTCGGGGGTTACCGCCCAATAGCGGTGATAGCCCGCGCCGGCAAGTTCCGGGACCGGTTGCTCCCGGCCGTCGGGCAAAGCCAGCCGCCAGATACCAAGCCGGTGCAGTCCCTTGGCGTAGTAGAGATATCTCCCGTCGGCCGACTCAAACCCCTCGAATCCTCCACCGTGCGTGACTTGGACCGCATCGCCTCCCGCCGGCGCAACCTTCCAGATCTGCATGTTGCCGCTGCGATCGGACCCGTAGTAAATCCAACGCCCGTCCCGCGACCAACTGGGAACAACGTGCGTAAACGGGTCGGTGGTGATCCGGCGAGGCGCACCGCCATCGGCACCGACGACGTAGATATCGGACGGTCCCTTCTGCGTGACGTCGAACACAATCGAGCGGCTGTCCGGAGACCAACGCGGCGTTCCCACCTTGTTGGCGTTGAGGAAAGTCAGTTGGCTGGAGTTCCGGCCGTCCCGGTCACAAGTCCATACTTCGAAATTGCCGGAATTGTTCGAGATGAAGGCGATGCTCCGTCCATCGGGTGAGAATTGTGGGCTGTGCTGACTCCGCGTGGACGCGAGGAGCCGGATCGCGCCGCCGGACACAGCTTTGGGCGACGGCCTCGCCCCGTGCGGCGGAAGATCGATCCGCCAGATATTGGTGTTGAGGCGCATGCTGGCATATGCGAGACGGCGGCCGCGAATCGTGGGTAGCAAGGCATTCTCACCGCCCACCGGCAGACGGCGCAGTTGGCCGTCGGAGAGATTCAGCCTCCAGAGGGGAGCGCCCCAGCCGCGGTCAGGCGAAGGGAATACCAGGGCGCTGCCATCGGCGGTCCAGGCGAGGCTATTGAGCGCGCGGACTTGGAATGTCTGTGATTCGCCCCCCTCCCATGGGATCACGTGGATCACCGGCGGTTGGTAGGGAGATGTGCGGAGAAACGCCAGTCTCTGCCCGGCAGGGTCGAAGGCCGGACAGCAATCGGTGAAGCCGTCGGGAGGAAATGTCACCTGGCGCCTGGTGCGATCGTCTACCGAAAGCAGGAGAATACTATCGCTTGGCGTAGAACCGCTCTTGTCGACCATCGCCAGAAATTCGCCGCCAGGGTGCCAGTCGAGCGAGCACCTGCCGGGATCCGCACGAGATTCCGCTATCTGGACCGGAGGCCCGCCCAAGGCAGAGATCACCAGCACCTTGGTGCCGCCGGCGGCCTCGCGTACGAATGCGATTCTGGTTCCGTCGGGTGACCAGGTCGGATCGTGATCGACCTCAGGACCGCGCGTGAGCCGCAGGGAGGTGGTGGAGCCAATGAATCGGACATACAAATTGAATGGTCCGCCGGGGCCATCGGCGCCGTTCCAGGCGTAGGCTATCTGCTTACCGTCCGGCGAAATTGCCGGGTCTTGCTCTCTGCCGAGGTCGGAGGTGACCGGGACTGCCATCAGCGCGGCGGTGTCGTTCGCGCTTGCACGGCTAGTGATCTTGTAGATTGCGGCTGCGGCCGCCAGCACGACCAAAACCACCGCCAGGGCAAGCGCCGCGATACGCCGCCGCCCACCGGCGACCGGAGCGGGCGCCGGTGATCGGGAGACCATGGCCCGGAGATTGCCCGTCGTGCGGTCGCACAGTACTTCCAGGCCCGCGGCGAGTTCTCCTGCATTCTGATAGCGCCAATCGGGGTCCTTTTCAAGAGCTTTGCCGATGATCCGGTCCAACTCAGGCGGAATGCCGGACCGAATCGCGGACACGGGTTCCGGCTGCGCTCCGGCGATCGCCGCCACCACGCTCCCGTGGGACGAACGGTCAAAAGGCAATCGGCCCGAGATCATCTGGTATAGAACCACGCCCAGCGACCAGAGGTCGGCGCGACCATCCACCTGAGAGCACTCGATCTGCTCCGGAGCCATATAGGAAACGGTTCCGAGCGTGAGGCCGGCAACCGTCAATTCGCCGCCGCCATCGATGCGCGCGGCGCCGAAATCCATCACCTTGACCACGCCCGATTCGAGGACCATCAGGTTTGCGGGCTTGATGTCGCGATGCACGACCCCCTTGCTGTGGGCAGCTTCAAGGGCGCGGGTGGTCTGGAGGGCGATGGCGAGCGCATCCGTTATCTGCAAGGGCCCGGCTGCGAGCATATCGGCCACCGTGCGGCCCTCCAGATAGGCCATCACGATGAACGTCCAGCCTTGGGCCTCCTCGATCTCATACACCGTGCAAATGTTGGGATGATCGATGGATGCGGCGGCCTTGGCTTCGCGAACGAAACGCTGGCGGGCGCCAGGCCCGCTCAGCAGAGCGGGGGACAAGAATTTGATCGCGACCTTTCGCTCGAGCCGCACGTCCTCGCCAAGGTAGACCGCGCCCATGCCCCCTTCGCCGAGCTTGCGATGGATGCGGTAGTGCCCGAAGCTGCGGCCGGAATAGTCCTCTACGGTAGCGGACGGATGCACCGGGAGGGGCGAGTCGGCGAGGATCTCGCCTTCGGAGTCGAGCGCGAGCAGGGATTCGACCTGGCGGCGAAGCTCCGCGTCGTCGACGCATTCCGCCGCCAGAAAGGCCTCTCGTTCTCCCGGGTCAAGCTCGACTGCCTTCTGAAACAGTCCACTGACCTTCTGGTAGAGTTCCTGGTTCATGGCGCAGCATCTGTCATCAACCTCCGGCGGAGCCAGGCGCGGCACATGCGCCACTCGCGGCGGATGGTTCGCTCGGAAGTGCCTAGGATTTCGGCACACTCTGCCTCGGTGAGGCCGCCGAAAAAGCGCAGTTCGACGATTCTGGCATGGCGCGGGTCGAGCTTCGCGAGGTCGATGAGAGCGTCATCCATGGCGAGCACGTCCTCATCCCGTCCGGCGGAAAGCAGGCCCTCCTCGATGGCAATGCGCGGAGCGCCAGCGCCACGTTTGTCCCGGAGACTGGTGCGAGCGTGGTTGATGAGGATGCGGCGCATGGCCGTGGCGCCCACCGCGAAGAAGTGCGAGCGGCTTTTCCAGTCGACCTGCCGCTGGTCGATCATCTTCAGATACACTTCGTGAACCAGCGCGGTGGGCTGGAGCGTGTGGCCCGCAGGCTCGCGGCGGAGGTAGTTCCGCGCGAGCGCGCGGAACTGCTGATAGAGGGCGAGGAACAAGCGATCCCGCGCCTGTTCGTCACCGGCGCTCGCCTGCAACAGCATGGCCGTCACTTCACCGGCAGCCACTGGACGTCTCGTTCTCTACCCCTCTGAGTTCGAGGTCATTTTATCAAAGTCGAACCGCTTGGCCGGATTCTCCTGTCGTGTCGCGTACTGAATGCGGGGGACAGCAGGAGGCGGCCGGATTTCCCAGAGCAGGCGGTCGCTTGCCCCTGACCGCATCGGACAACACCAGGAGGGGAATTACTTGAAAAACATGACGACTCAATACCTCTGCGCCATCTCGCCGCCGCGCCCGCCGGACGGGCGGTCCGGCGGGCTACCACCACCACCTTGCTCTGCATGATTGCCGGGTTGCTGGTATCCGTGCCGACGGCACAGAATGCTTACATCCCAAACGTCCAAGATCACATGGTGTCGGTGATTGACACGGCCACCAACACGGTTACGACTACCATCACCCTGCCGGAGACCGTCCGGTTTCCAGTGGGGGTAGCGGAAACCCCGAGCGGGAGGCGGGTCTACGTCACGAACACCTCCGAAGACGGTGTGCCGGGGGGTTTCGGCTTGTCCTTTTGGAGACTTCGGCACGGTCTCCGTGATTGATACAGCCACAAACACCGTGATCCGGACGATTGAGGTTGGGACCGAGCCTGCCGGTATCGCGGTGACGCAGGATGAATCGCGGGTCTATGTGGTCAACGCCTGCGGCGCCAACTGCGATTCCCAAGCCACGCCCAAGGCTCGGTAGATGTGATTGACACGGTCTCCGGCAGTCCCACGGAAAACACCGTAATCGCCCACATCCCGATACTCGACGGCGTCCTGCCCACCCTGATTGCGGTGAACCAGCGCGGGTCCCGGGTCTACGTGGCGAGCCTTAGCGACACAAGCCAGACAAACGGAGTTGTCAGCGTAATCGATACGGCTACGAACACGGTATCGGCCAATGTCGCAGTAGCATCGGGTGCGGTCGGATTGGTGTTGAATCCGGTGAGCCCGCGCCTTTATGTCGGTTCCATAGATGGCTCCGTTGACGTCATTGACACCTCGGATAATACGGCCCTCAATTCGGCTTGGTCCGACCCGACGGCATGCATAACGATCAAGCCGGATGGTACTCGACTTTACGTTGCCATCGAGGCAGGTTCCGTAGGCGGTGTCACCGTGCTCGATAGCACGAATGATAACCTCGCGACGGTCGCAGCCGTGACTCACGGAACCTTCTTTCCGGCTGGTATGGTGGCGCATCCGGATGGCTCCCGCGTGTATGTGACCAACTTCACCGCAGCATCGATTTTCCAGCCTGGTAATACAGTCTCGGTCCTCGACACCGCCACCAACACATTCTCCGCCAGCTCGATCACAGTGGCATGGCTCTTACCGCCATGGGCCAATTCATTGGCCGCGTCAATCCCCGCGCTGATTGCACTGGTCAACAGCTTCCATCTCAAGCCTTTCATCGAGTACACCCTCGACAAGGTTACACAGATTCACCCTTCAGCCAGGTGGCGACCCACTGGTAGTTGATTAGTGGCATCCAGGCGGTTTCGCTGAACATTTCCGCGATCTTGGGTTAAGGTAGTTTGGAATGGCAGGCACAGATTCGGGCACGCCCTTCCAACGAATTGAGGAACTGGAACGGGAAAACGAAGTTCTGCGCGAGCGTTTGGAGCAGGCCGAAGAGGATATTGAGCGCCTGCGCCGAGAGAATGAGCAACTGTGCCAGGAGTTGAAGGCAGCGGGGCGAGGATCGAGGCGTGGGAGGCGAAAGCCGAAAGCTGATCCCCAACGACCGGGCCGCAAGGCGGGACAGGGCCCTTTTACGTTCCGGCAGGCTCCAGCCGATACAGGGGCGAGTAAGGAGCCGCCCCTCGCAGTACCCGTGACGGTCGGTCAATGTCCGTGCTGCGGGGGGGAGTTGCGGTATGAGCGGACCGACGAGGCGACCGTCACGGATATGCCGCAGCCCGCGCAACCGGAAGTGAAGCGCTACGCGGTGGAGGTGCGGCGGTGCGAGCGGTGCGGCCAGCGGGTGCGCGGACAACACCCGGACGTGGCCCCGGACCAGTATGGGGCGACGGCGCATCGGGTAGGGCCACGCGTCAAGGCTGCGGCGCATACGGTGCATTACGGCATGGGCGTGCCGGTGCGCAAGTTGCCCGCGATACTGCGGGAGTTCAGCGGAGTCGAAGTGACGCAGAGCGCGCTGACCCAGGACGCGTTGAAGAAGGCGGAGGGGGTGGTAGGGAATGCCTACCAGGAACTCCGCACCAGCGCGGCCACGGCGCCAGCGGTCTACACCGATGACACAGGCTGGCGGATTCGCGGGGAATCGGCCCACTTGATGACCTTCGATACGGACCAAACCACGGTGTTTCAGATTCGCCGCCGGCATCGCAACGAAGAGGTCCGGGAACTGATTCCCGCCGACTATGCGGGAGGGATGGTCACCGACCGGGGCAAGAGTTACGATGCCGAGGAGTTGCTGGGCGTCAAGCAGCAGAAATGCTTGGATCACCTCAAGGAGAATATTAATGAGGTGCTGGAGCACAAGACTGGACGCGCCCGCAGCTTTGGTCTGAAACTAAAGAGCATCCTGCGAGAAGCCCGCCAACTGTGGCGCGACCAACGGGCCGGCAAGGCCAAGAAGTTCCAGGCCGAGGTCGAACGGATGGAGGAAGAACTCACGACCCACCTGCGTCCTCGTTTTCTGAAGGACGAGGACAACCAACGGTTGCTGGACGGAATCGGTCTGCAGCATGATCGAGGGAGGGTGCTGCTGTTCCTGCACGATCCGGCGATCGAACCAACCAACAACCGTGGGGAGCGGGCGCTGCGACCGGCGGTGATTGTGCGCCAGCTTTCTCATGGTTCCAAGAATGAGCGTGGTGCGGAGGCCTTCGCGGGGTTCACCACCGTCATTCAAACTACAGCCAAGAAACGGGACTGCTCCATCATCGGCACCTTACAGAATCTGTTCCAGCCGATAAGCCACCACGCTCCCACCCAAGCCCACCCGCCGCCGAACTGAACGCGCGGGAGCCGCTTATCAACTACACCCACTGCCACACGGCGGTGTGGACGGAGCAGGCGGATGTGACCACGAAAGTGACCGGCGAGTCGCGGCACGAGATCTTCGCGGAGATCGAGCGGCTGCGCAAAGAGCCGCCGCCGGATGCGGAGCTGAAGGGAATCGAGAACTACCTCAATACCTCAGCGGGTTGTATGTATTGCAGAACTCGTCGCCGGGGGGGATTGCCGGGCAGTTCGACCGGGTGGATCAGCAGGGGCTGACGGACGATTTCCTGCGGACGTACGTGCAGAAAATCAACGCGGTGACCCGCGCCGATGTGCAACGGATGGCGGAGCAGTACCTGAATCCGGCTCAAATGACGATCGTAGTAGTGGGTGACATGGCCAAGGTTGAAGAAGGGTTGAAGCCTTACCGGTAAGACGCGCTTCCCGGTGGGGAGAGATGAAAGCAGCGCAGGCAGGCGAAGACCGCCTGCCCGCGGGAATGGGAGATCAGCCGTTCTGATTGCCCATCCGCTGCTGCATCCGCTGCCGAATCCTCTGCCGCATCTGGTCGGCTTTGGTCTTCTGGTCAGGGGTGAGCGTGTTATAGAACTTGGCCCTGGCCTCCGACTGAATGGTCAGCAACTGACCCCTCAGGTTGCCCTGCTGGGCCGAAAGGCTCTGGATCTGGGAAGTGTCGTTGGCTTTTACCGCGGCGGCCAGCGCCTGGCGGTTCTGCTGCAACTGCTCCCGGATGGGCTGGGCGTTCTGCCTGGCCTCCTGGAAAATGGCTTTGGCCTGTTCTTTTTGGGCGTCGGTCAGGTTCAGGTTCTGCATCATGCGCTGGTGGATCATGCCCCTCATCCCCATGCCCCTCATTCCCATCCCCGCCATGCCACGGCCGGGCTGAGGGGCTGGGGCGGGTGTCTGCGCGAGGACCATTCCGGCGGCGAGTGCGGCGACTGTTGCGAGTTTCAATACGTGTTTTTTCATAGTGGTACTACCTCTCGACTTCAAGCGTAAGGGCGCATCGTAAACCGCGTTTGTATGCGTGGTAAATCACTGTAAATCGTGCCCTTCAATTGGATGAACCCGAGTTTGTGATCCTGGTTGCGCACGTTTACGAACCCTTACCGTCGCCTGGCGGCCGGGCGTGCTAAATTCTAGCCGTGAACCTCCTGCTGGTGGATGACGACGCGGAGTTGTGTTCGCTGCTCGAAGAGTTTCTTGCTCGCGAGGGATTCACGGTCATGTGCGAGCACGAAGGCACGCGGGGCATCGAAAAAGCGGCGCAGCCGGGAGTGGACCTGGTGGTGCTCGACGTCATGCTGCCGGGGCTGGACGGGTTCGAAATCCTGCGGCGGCTGCGTGAACGGTCGAAAGTTCCGGTGATCATGCTGACGGCCCGCGGCGAGGACGTAGATCGGATCATCGGGCTGGAACTGGGCGCGGACGACTACCTGCCAAAGCCCTTCAACCCGCGCGAACTGGCGGCCCGCATCCGCGCCATCCTGCGGCGTTACGAGCCGCGCCCGGCGGGCGCCGCAGGACGGCTGGAAGTGAACGGCGTGGTCCTCGATCCCGGCACGCGCGAGGTTTTCTCCGGCGGCAAACCGGTGGACCTTACCACCTTTGAATTCGACATTCTCGAACTGCTGATGCGTTCGGCGGGGCGGGTGCTGTCGCGCGACGCGCTGATGGAGAATTTCTACAACCGCAAGGCGACTCCCTTCGACCGCTCGATCGACATGCACATCAGCCACCTGCGCAAGAAGCTGGAGCGCGGCGACACATTGATCAAGACCATCCGCGGCGTCGGGTATCAATTCGCGCGCACGCCGGAGGACGCGGCCGTTGAGCCATGAGGACGCTGTTCGCCAAGATCCTGCTGTGGTTCTGGTTCACGCTGGCGATCTTCGTGGTGGGATCGGCGTTCATCACGGCGCTGAGCGTGAACCAGAACAGCTCGGACCGGGAGTCGCCCGGGGCCCGCCTGGTGACGCTGCAATTGGAGGAGGCGCGTGTCGCCTACGAGACCGGCGGCCGGCCGGCGCTCCAAGCTCTCCTGGAGAACCTGGAGAAGGTGTACGGGGCGAAGGCTGTCCTGACGGACGGGCAGGGGCGGGATGTGCTCACCAATGAAGAACGCTCCGACCTGATCCGGCGCGCGCGGCGGCGGGCCGCGTTCCCACTGGTGGGGATGAGCCCTTCGATGGTGGCGCGTCGCGCGGATGACGGGCGCTACTGGTTCTTCTTGATCGTGCCGCGGCGGAGGCCGGGTTCGTGGTTCTTGATGCCGGAGCACCTGTTCATGATGGGAGCGGCGGTGCTGCTCTGTTACTGGCTGGCATACCACCTGACTTCCCCGGTGCGCGCGCTGCAGAGAGCGGTGGAACGGTTCGGGCGCGGCGATCTTTCGGCGCGTGCCGGCTCCACGCGCCGCGATGAACTGGGCCAGCTTGCGCGCACGTTCGACCGCATGGCTGGCCGCATCGAGACGCTGCTGACCGCCGAGCGGCGCCTGCTGCTGGATGTCTCGCACGAACTGCGGTCGCCGCTGGCCAGGCTCGGCGTGGCGGTGGAGCTGGCGCGATCGGGAGAGAACCCCCAAGTGCAGTTGGACCGGATTCAAAAGGAATCGGAGCGTTTGAACGCGCTGGTGGGGCAGTTGCTGCAGGTCACGCGGGCGGAAGGCGACCCGAATTCCCTGCGCCGCGACTCGGTGCGGCTGGACGAAGTGGTGCAGCAGGTAGTGGACGACAGCGGCATCGAGGCGGCCAAGCACGGCTGTGCCTTGAAATTCGAAAAACGCGAACCGGTGACGGTGGAGGGCGACCCGGAACTGCTGCGCCGGGCGGTGGAGAACGTGATTCGGAATGCCATCCGCTATTCGCCGCCGGAGTCCTCTGTTGAGGTATCGATGGCGCGCAACAACGGCCACGCGATGGTGGATGTGCGGGACCACGGTCCGGGAGTGCCGGAGGAGGCGCTGCCGCGCCTGTTCGACGCCTTTTACCGGGTGGACAGCGATCGCAACCGGATGAGCGGCGGAGCCGGGCTGGGGCTGTCGATCGCGCGGCGCGCGGTCGAGTTGCATAAGGGCCGCATCCGGGCCCGGAACGCGCAACCCGGGCTGGAGGTGGAGATCGAGTTGCCGGTACAGGCTACCGAAACGCATCGGCGATCGGCGGCGTAGTGGCGGGCGCCGGCGAAGAATGGCAAGGGTGAATAGATCGCCTCACGCCCAATGCTGTTTACTTAACGAATCTGAACGGGTCAAGGACCATGGTTCGCGACCTGCCGAGACCGGAAGGAGATTTGATGACGCTGTTGTGTCCCCGAACAGGGCGTTTACTGGTGCCAAGAGGATCTGCACAGATGTCGCCTGGCTGCGTCGCGCCGCTCAGGGTCAACTTCCGGTTTGCGCAAACCGGCCAGCGCCGGCAAAGAGGAGCAATCTCCGATCACGCCGCCTTTCGTCCGGGCTCACCCGGCCCGGAGGAACAGTCACGGGCGCTGCCGTCTAACATGTCTGAAGAACAAAGAGATAGCTGGCGGATTCTTCAAAAGGCGTGATGCGTTGTCGCAATCGCAGTAGGAACGTTGATAATGGTCGCCTTGAACGTCTGGTACAACCTCGTTGCCAGGCCCGACACGATTGGCGGGTACATGTGGCTCGCCCGTATCCATGAGCCTGTTGGTTCCGCGGCGGAGCGGCTGGCGGACGGGTGTACCCGATGGTCGGATGTCCTTGGTGCGTCCGATTCGCGCTCGTTTAGCGTACCTTGCGCTGAGACGCACGGGCGGGGGACAACGCGCGCGACATCGCCGCCTACTGCGCGCGAGCGAGCGCGACGGCCCTTTCGAGCACGGGATCGCGGCCGGCCTTGATATCGGCTGGGGTGGGGATGACCTCGATATCGGGCTTGATCCCCACACCCTCGAACTCCGAGCCGTCCGGAAAATACATGCGCTTGGTGCCGACACGAAACAGCATGCCGTTTCCAAAGTCGTACATGTACGGCTGTCCGGAACTGCCGCCCGTGGTTTCGCCCACGACGGTGGCACGGCCCGAAAACTTCAGCGGCATCACGAAATCCTCGCAGGCAGAGCCGCACATGAGGTCGGCTATGAGGATGACCCGGCCGGTATATACGGGGTTTTCGGGTGGATGCAGCGGCTCGGGAAGCATCATGAACGGATGGTTGAAGTATTCCGCGAAGGCTTCCAGGTATCCTTCGCTGCGTGGATTGGTCCCGGCGTCTTTCGGCGAGAAACGCTCGCCGTAGGTCCGGAACAGGGGAAAAAGAACGGACGTGGATTCGATCCAGCCGGGCCAGGGGCGATCCATGATCGCGCGTATCAGCACCTCGGGCGTGCTGCCACCGCCGTTGCCGCGAAGGTCGATGATGACGGCGGGCGCATCCTTGTGGGTTTTCAGGAATTCTACGGCGTTCTGCTCCTGCCGGGGGTCATTGAATGTTGGAACGGGAAGATAGGCAACGTCGTCGGGAGCGCGGCCGCGCGGGGCGAACACCCAGATGCGCGATGCCTCCGAAGCAACCGGTTCCCTGGAGCGGTCGATCTGGACGCGCCTGCCACCGGCGAGCGTGACTTCAAATTGCTGCGGCCACAAGGGGGAGAAGAAGAAGACCTGGGTTTGGCGGCCCCGGGCACTCGAAGCCGCCATGTACTTGATCCGCTCCGCCACGAAATCGCCGGTGGGTTTGCCGTCGATCGCGACAACGACGTCGCCGGGCTCGAGGCCGGGGCGGCCGGAGCGTTGCACCACCCACTGCCCGCCCTGCAACCAAAGGTAGAAGCCGGGCAACTGGTTGGTGGCGCCGAGCCACCTATCTGAGAACGTGCTGTGGCCGTTGCGGAGCTGCGCCACGAAGGCGAGGGTCGCAAGATCGAAGTCGCGGCGGCTGTCCGTGGCGGCGATCTCGTCCAGGTACGCCTGGTAGGCCTTGTCCAGGTCGAAGCCCGGGATGGCCTGCCAGTGTCCGAAGCGGCTCTCGATGCTGGCATAGATTTTGGACGCGATCCAGAGCTTGTCGCGGGAGGTGATTCCGGGGTCGGCGGCAGCGGCCGGCCAAAGAAAGATTAGGGCGAGGGCGGATACGATCGCAAGCTTCATCATGGCTCCTCATGCGCCGCCTGGAGGCCCAGAGAACGGCTCATTTGCCCTACTGATACGGATAATCAGGCGGGAAGTTCCGAAAATAGGACGCGGCAGCCGGGGGGCGTGGGCAGTGAGGGGTTCGAACCCCGACCTTTTATGTGTTAACCAATGCCGCACGTGGGATCAACCGATTGCGGCATTGCTCATTCTTGCTTATCGCGTTGAATTGCTTGGGGCACACGGTCCTCGCCAGCAGTGGTGAGCCACACCTCCCAACGCGGGGTGGGCATACTATCGGGCATACCGCATTCGGGCCGTGCTCTCTCCGCATTCTTGTCCGATAGCGGCTGTGAGACGCGGTTCGTGGTTTGGGGCCAGGTGGAGGCCCGGTGTCGAAGTATGTATGCGTTGGCATTGCCGTAGCGTTTCTCCTTTTCGTGGGTCGAAAGCGATTGTCCGTCTTTGACGGCAACTCCGCCCCATAGCAAGAAACACACGGTTCTGGCGAAAACGCAAGCTATAGCTAGCTTAGGTAGCGAGGGAGCCTCATACCGCCGAGAGATAAGCTTATGTGAGCCGGCTTCAAGCCGGCTCACGTCTTTCGCGGCCGGAGCCATCGGCCCCGGCCGCGCGGCGTTAATTGAAGCGCCTGGGAGCTTGGTCATGACGGCGCCCCATACCGCCGGGGCATGCAGCCTCCTGATAGCATCGGGGTAGAGGATGATTTCGGGCAACGGCCTCAGCGAAATGTCGTAAGAGCGTTTTGGAGGAGCTGCACGATGGACTGACAGCTCGATTTAACCTAGGGTCCCAACGATGGGACGGCGACAACAGAAGCCAACGCCAATGCTGGACACGTTGAGGTGATTGTCCCGAATGACGGCGGAACCGCGCTCCCGCCGGGAGCGAATGGTGTTGTGTGCGCCCCGTCCCAAACTTGACCAGTTTGTGAACTTTTTGGCAACCAAGTGGATCTAGCTAAGCTAGTACCATTTCAGGGCCTGTTGAGTGATTTGCGCCCCTGTTTGCGCCCCTGTGGCCCCTGGGGAGCCCATTTTGTCGTAAAGCCCCCAGACCGCCGTCCGGACGCTTCTCTAATTGGCCCAAATCCTTAGGGCGGGGGAATCAAGGGCAGTCGGTGGGTAGGCCCCCGGCCGCGCCCACACAGCGCCGCGGTCAGCGCCATCGCCGGGCGTCAGGACGGCCGAATCCTTGCCCGGACCGGTGCGGATGGCTCCCTGTGGCGCGGCCGCGAAAACGGCTACCTGACGGGAAAAAGCTCCAATCGGCTTTCTCCGGGCTTTTCGGGCTTGTATATTTTTGCGGGAGAATCACTCGTAAGTGATTGAGAAGTTTGGTCGGGGCGAGTGGATTCGAACCACCGACCTCCTGGTCCCGGAGTAGGAAATATCGACAACTTACAAGGATCGTTTACTGAAAGCAAAAGAGTTATGCGTCTGTTGGTTGGACCCTATTTGGACCCTAAAGGCGAAGCTGTGGCGAACCGGGCCCTGGTTGGACCCTGGTTTCCACGCTCGTGTTCCAGTTGCTTTCGCGCACGCGCGCGATCGTCGCCATTCCACAAACCTGACCAAAATATGTCGCTCATACAGATTTCTAGGTCGCCATGTAGGACGCTTCCCAGCCGGAATCAGTTCTTGAGGTCTTTCTTTATCAGTTCGGTCACTCGCTCAACAGGGACGACAACCATGATCCCGGTATTCGTGGCAACCGAAGCATTTGACGCCTTCTGCCCGCCGATTGCCAGCGGAACATTTTCGGATCTATATCCACTGACCACACCTATAAGCTTGAACCGGCGTGTACCATCGAAAACATCTGGTGCAACGACGGGACCGCCCGAGAAGCCCGGGTTGTTTAATCCGTCGAGAAGAAGCAAATCTTGGTTGGCTGAGCCGTTCGGGTAGATTGCATCGCACCTGACTTTTCCAGAGATATATGCATGCTTCTGGAGCGGAATCGGCCACTTTCCCCAGGACCCTCGGAAACCGTAAGGAAAGCCAAGAAAGTAGGCCTCCTGCCCTATTGCGAAACCTGCCCTATTGCGAAATTATACGGATACGGAATTGGTTCAACTGGGAGAAACCTCTTCTTATCGGGTGGAATTAAGACGGCGACATCAGCGCATGGACGAGAGCCATGCAGAACCGAAAACGAAATGGTGTGCCACTGAGAATCATTCTGGCTGAGCACTTCAATGGCGGCGTGAGCACCTGAATTATCGACCATATGCTCAGCGGTCACAAAGAACTGCCGGTCAGCGTAGTCCATCACAAACGCTGTCCCGCTAGCACCCCGGTAACGGACTTGAACAACGCGGTTCACGACGTTTCCCGTCACTTGTGCCGGCAAACACTCGGCGAGGTAGATCAAGGCCATCACGAAGACTGTCTTCATCAGTGCGATTTTACGCTGTTACCAGCATCGACGGCAGGCGGCCGCGAAGATGGATGCTTCGTCGGACCAGACCCGATACACATCCGGGTGCATAACTAGACCTCCTGGTCACGGCGGGGAGGCGTCGTTGAAGCCGTCGGACAGCAAGTCCATCAAAACACGGCTGCAACGACCAACGGAGTCCAACATCCGGACTCAGAGTAGGGTCCAAGACGGACCCTGTTTGGACCCTGATCTACATGTGGGAGTGTCTGTAAGTGTTTGAGAAGTTTGGTCGGGGCGAGTGGATTCGAACCACCGACCTCCTGGTCCCGAACCAGACGGCCCTCGCCATCTCCTTGATTACAAAGCGAATATTTTCGCAAGAAACTTCATTTTAAGTACCAAAAGTACACTCGTGGGTGGGCAGTTGGGTGGGTGCCCACGCAAGCCTGTTCGTTTTCACAGCCGATTGAGTTCCGCATTTAGGAACTAATTGAGGGAGTCGGCGACCGATCCGATGTCGTCATCAAGATCTTCGAGGACGATCGGGCCACGTTGCACGAAGAAGCGGATCGGACCGCCCGCATCATCGGGAAAGTGCCCGGCGCGGCCGACGTAAAGTGGAACAGACCAGCGGGTTGCTGATGCTTCAAGTCAAGATTGACCGTTCCGCACGGCACGTTACGGTATGAATGTGGCGGACGTCCAGGAGTTGGTTCAGACTGCAATCGCAGGAACGGAGTCCACCCGCGTACTGGACGATTTTCGCAGGGTCGCCCTTGTGGTCCGCGTCAAGCCCGACCTCCGCAGAACGCGCAGGACTTCGCAAGCCTGCTGGTGAACGCTCCAAATGGTCAGAGAATTCCTCGGGCCCAACTGGCGCATATCAGCAGGGAAACAGGTCCCGTCGAAATCGCCCGCGAGAACGGAGGGAGGCGGATTTCGGTTGAAGTGAACGTCCAGGGACGTGACATCGGAAATTTCGTCCAGCAGGCGCAATCGGAGGTCGCGCGCGAGTTGCACCTACCGCTCGGCTACATCATGGAATGGGGTGGGTTGTGGCGGAACCTGGAGAGCGGCCGGAACCGCCTCCTGATGTGGTTCCCGTGACGTTCCTGCTGATCTTCATCCTGCTATGCGTCCTCGTCCACCAGAAGAATGTATTACGTAACTCATCCTGGACGTGGTCCTTTGACGTATTGTCCCTACGTCATTCCCGCGGGCGCCGGTCACCGGACGCGCCAGGCGATGATCTCAGCATTCACCGCCGAGGCCGACACGAAGCTGGTCTTGATCAGCAATTCCAGTTGCTGAATGTCACTGCGTGCCCCGATTCCCAGCTTCATCAGGGCGGAGTTGAGCTTCTCGGGGTTGGTTACGAACTCGCCGGCAGCCTCCGTCCCTTCCGTGCTCGTTCCGGCGATGAGCAGCACCGGCGCCGAGCCTGACAGATTCTGGGTCAGCGCGATGAGTGCATACCCTTCCGAAATCCCTTGCGGATCGCTGCGGGGCACGTACTTGCCGGACTCGCCGGGGCGGGGCGTGCGATTCACGCAGATCTCCACTCCGGTGTCGAATTCGTGAACCATCAGGAAGTTCAACTTGGTTTCCAGCAGGCCCGCCCAGGGATTCGACGTGGCGCTACCGAGAATGATAATCGGATTGCTGCTCTTGAAATCTGCCGAATCCAACCGATTACTGTGCTTGACCACCGCCTCGCCCCCGTGCCGCGCGCACAGGGTGGCGATGCGCGCCGCCAGCATGGCATCCGAAACCGTGGTGAGCGGAATGTGATTGAGATAGTCGCCCAGGTGGCCCTTCAGGTCCGGAGCGTATTGAAACTCGTGGCTCGCATACGTTCCGATGGGAACGTCGCGGGATGACCGCACCTTTGTGATCACCAGATTGGCGTCGGCCACGGCGACCGTGATCGGCCGCTGAAGTTTGAGCAGGCCGGACCAGACCGGTGGGGGAACGGTTTGCGCCGACTTGCGCGCAGCATCGCCGCGAGCGATGGCCCGGAAGAACAGTGCGCCGACGCCCAGCATGATCACCACCAGCCCCAACGCCACCGGCCGGAGGCTCCTCTTCCAAGGCACCGCTGGCGCCTCAGGTATCGCCTCGGGCACTGCGGCGTGGTTAGCCACGAACTCGATCCTGGGCACATATACGCCGGTAGGGATCGTGATCCGAACCGGTGAATCGGGACGCTCGCGGTAATATTCGCTCAGCCGCCGCCGGACATCGCTCGCGGCCACACGGACGATCGAATCCTGTTCCGTGTTGAAGAGCGAGTCGCGGCGGTACACCTCGACCCCGAGGACCCGTTCCTTCAGCGCGTCGAACTCTCCGGCGAGAGCACGCTCCATCACGTACCGGAGGAACTTCCGGCTTCGCTGGCTGGTCCGAAAGGATTGGCTGGCGAGAATACTTTGCAGCTCGGCTTCGACCTGCCTCCGGGACTCCGACCGGGAGATGGTCCGCATGTCGAGGCAGAGATGCTCGAGCTGTTCGACTCTGGAGAGCAAGGCGGCTCCGGCTGCATTGTAGCACAATGAAACAGGCTTTCAGGTCTGTTGGTCTGATTCCTCAACACGGACGTTTGCCGCAGCACCGTAACCGGCTCGCTTGCCAGTTCCAACAGAATCAATCACTTAAGGGTCCGTTACGCAACCGCCGTAACGTATCGCGGACAGCAGGCACTCCATATACTGGTGGTGACAGCGGAAGGAGCGCGCAAATGCGGGGTCTCGCTGAGGTTTCACTCCCCTGCTTCCTGGCCGTCCTGGCCTGGTCGCAGTCGTTCACCGGCGTCATCACCGGTATGATCAAAGATCCATCGGGAGCTTCCATTCCTCAAGCCTCGATCCTGGTGGTCAACACCGGGACCAACACGCGCACTGCGATTCGCAGCGACGATTCCGGGAACTACTCGGCCGTCTCGCTGCAGCCGGGCGGCTACTCGATCGAGGTCACGGCTCCCGGGTTCAAGAAGTACGTCCAGACAGGCATCGTTCTCGACGTGCAGCAGCAGGCTCGCCTCGACATTACGTTGCAGGTCGGCGACTCGACCCAGTCGGTCGAGATCACCGCCGACGCCTCGTCGATCGAGACGGTCGCCTCGGCCATCGGCAAGGTGGTAGACAACAAGTCGATCATTAACCTGCCGCTGAACTCCCGGAATGTGTACAACCTCATTTTCCTTACCCCCGGCGTAAACGGCAGTATCGGCAATAACTATGATGGGCTGAACTACTCTGTCAACGGAGCCCGCGCCACCATGATGGACAACCTGATCGACGGCGTTTCGGCATCGTTCCCCACGGTCAACGGAAAGTCGGGCGTCTCGATCTTCCCCTCGGTGGACGCCATCGCGGAGTTCAAGGTCATGGGCGCCAACTACCCGGCCGAGTACGGCCGTAGCCAAGGCAGCGTCCTGAACGTCATCTACAAATCGGGCACCAACCTCTTGCACGGCAGCG
Organism: Bryobacterales bacterium; assembly: GCA_963719195.1. GTDB lineage: Bacteria > Acidobacteriota > Terriglobia > Bryobacterales > Bryobacteraceae > DASQZT01. The sequence continues at coordinate 680,055 of CAVRBB010000003.1, forward strand.
CCTACGAGTTCCTGCGCAACTCGGCGCTCGATTCCAACGACTTCTTCGCGAACACCAAGGGCAACCCGCTCGGAAGTTTCAAGCGCAGCCAGTTCGGCGGCACCCTCAGCGGTCCGATCCGGCACGACAAGACCTTCTTCCTGGTCTCCTATGAAGGGCTGCGGGCGCGCACCTACGATAGCAGCAACCCCACCGTTCCGACGGACCTCCAGCGGGGCGGCGACTTTTCCAAAACGCTTACCTCCGGCGGGCAGATGATCACGATGTACGATCCCTCCACCACCCGGCCCAATCCCAGCGGTTCGGGTTACATCCGCGATCCCTTCCCGGCAATAAAATCCCCACCACGCGGTTCGACCCGGTGTCGTCCAACGTCCTGAAGTACTATCCTCAGGCCAACACGCCGGGGAATTCCATCACCGGCGCCAACAATTATTACAATGCCGGCCCGCACCTGACCGACATCGACCAGCCGGACTTCCGCGTAGACCACAATCTCACGGACCGGCAGAAGCTCTTCGGGCGCTACTCCTACCGGCTGACGCAGGACGTGCCGCCCACGCTGTTTCCCGACGCGCAGGCGATCGCCGAAGGGCGCGTCAATCAGGAGAATCACGCTCACAACGCGGTCGCAGACTACACCAACACGCTCTCCCCAACACGGTTGTCAACGCGCGGCTGGGCTTCGCCCGCACTTTGTTCGTCTACGCCAACCAGGGACTGGGCTTCCTGCCTTCCTCGCTGGGGCTGCCGAAATCCATGGATAGCGCGATGGACCGGCAGATGTTCCCCGGCATCACGGCCAGCGGCTACGCCAGCCTCGGCGGCAACGATCACCGCCGCAGCGCCTTCATGAGCTACACGTCACTGGCCAATGTCACCAGAATAATCGGCGCGCACACGCTCAAGATCGGCTTTGAAGGGCGCCTGATCCGCAGCAACGTGTGGGAGGCTCGCGATGCCACCTTCGGGTTCACGGCGGGGTTCACGCAGGGACCGGATCCCAATAAGGCAAGCTCGAGCGCTGGCAACGGCTTCGCATCCCTGCTGCTCGGCACCGGCGGCAGCGGCTCGCTCATCCAGGCGTGGAAAAACGTGGCCGCGCAGAGCTACTACCTCGCAGGCTACGTGCAGGACGACTGGCGGGTCACCCCCAAGCTCACCCTGAACCTCGGCCTGCGCTACGATTTCGAGACGCCGCGCACGGAGCGGTACAACCGCATGAACTACTTCGATCCCTCGGCGCCGTCGCCACTGGCCAGCGTCGTCCCGGGTCTGACGGGCGGGGTGGTCTTCGTCGGCGTAGACGGCAACAGCCGGCACCAGTATCTCCTGGATACGAACAACTTCGGCCCGCGCCTCGGCCTGGCCTATCAGCTCACTTCCAAGACCGTCATCCGCGCTGCCTACGGCCACATCTTCGGCACTTCGCCGCAAGCCTCACAGGGCACGGTGGGGCCGTTTGGCTTCCGCACCGAAACCCCGTGGGTCAGCTCGCTCGACGGCATCACGCCGTACAACCTGTTCAGCAACCCCTATCCCCAGGGCTTCACTGCGCCTCCGGGCTCCTCGCAAGGACTGTTGACGCAGGTGGGCGCCAACCTGCAAGCGCCGCTGCAGGACACCGTGGTTCCGTGGACCATGCAGTGGAACTTCAACATCCAGAGGGAACTCCCCTCGCAGACTCTCATCGAACTGGCCTACGTGGGCACGCGCGGCCTGCAACTGGCGCGCGGCACGGAGAGCGGAATGAATATCAACCAGCTCGACCCGCAGTACATGGCACTCGGGTCCAAGCTGAACGATCTGGTGGTTAATCCTTTCTACGGCAAGGTGACGAGCGGCGTGCTGGCCTCGGCCAAGGTGGCCCGCTCGCAACTGCTCCGCCCGTATCCGCAGTTCACGACAATCAACCCGTTGTTCTCGAGCGGCGCATCCTCTACCTACCACTCGCTCCAGGCCACCGCTACCAAGCGGCTCTCCCACGGCGTGCAGTTCCAGGCGGCTTTCACGTGGGCGAAAGACCTCGATAACGGCCAAACCTACCAGAACAGCTACAATGCCAACGGCGAGCGGGCGTTGGCCGATATCGACGTCGCGAGGCGCCTCGTCTTCTCGTACGTCTACGAGCTGCCGTTCGGCACGGGACGACGTTTCGCCGCCCATGCGGTGCGTCCCGTCGCATGGCTGGTCAGCGGCTGGCAGCTCAACGGCATCACGACATTCCAGACCGGAACGCCGCTCGCCATCTCCGCCAGCAACACCACCGGCATCTTCACCGAGACCATCCGCGCCAACAACAACGGCCACAGCAGCCGCCTCGACGGGCCGGTGGACCAGCGCCTGAACGGGTACTTCGACAAGACCGTCTTCAGCCAGCCCGCTCCGTTTACGTTCGGCAACCTCTCTCCCCGTGTCTCCGACCTACGCAACGACGGCATGCGCAACTTCGACCTGTCGCTGTTCAAGGAGTTCAGCGTGCGGGAGCGGATCCGGTCACAGTTCCGAGCGGAGTTCCTCAACGCGTTCAACACACCCCGCTTCGGCGGCCCGAACACTACCGTGACCTCGAGCTCGTTCGGCGTCATCACCAGCCAGGCCAACTCGCCGCGGCAGATCCAGTTCGGGCTCAAGTTCCTCTGGTAACGGTAATTGCTTCGCCGGCCGGGTTCTCGAAGCGGGGGGCCCGGCCGGTCTTCTGATCCGTCCGCAATCAGGAATCGAAATGTCTTTCGCCACGCGAGTAGCATTCGCTTCGCTGGCTGCCTCCGTGCTCGCGGGGAGCCTTCTGGCCGGCGCCGTTCCCGTCCGGACGGAAGCCGTGGACCTGGTGGATCCGAATATCGGCGGGGTCGGCCACCTGCTGCAGCCGACTCTGCCGCTAGTCCAGTTGCCGCATGGCATGGTGCGGCTGGCGCCCCTGACCACCTCCGGGCTGGTGGACCGCTACCTGGCAGACAAGATCTACGGCTTTCCCGCCGGCGGCGTATCGTTCCTGCCAACTTCCGGCCCGCTTATGACCGTCCCGGCACAGTACGCTTCCGATTACGACCACGATTTCGAGACTGTTACGCCGTATTACTGCTCGGAAACGCTGGATAGCTACGGCATCCAGGTGGAATACACGGCAGCGCGGCGGGCGGCTTATTACCGGCTGACGTATCCCGGCGGAGAGCCCGCGCATGTCGTGTTCCACAGTGGGCCGAACGGCCGCGTCTCGCAGGACGGGAACCGGGCCCTCGCGGGCGACGGTGTGAACGATGGCGTGCGCAGCTACTTCTATGCCGAACTGTCCGCTGCCGTCTCCGACATGAAGCCGTGGTCGGGTCCGTCGCCGGCCGATTCCGGCGTCTCCTTCGATCTTGCCGCCGCCTCTCCCAGGGTCGAGATGCGCGTGGGCATTTCCTTCATCAGCGCCGAACAGGCGCGGCGAAATTTGCAGACCGACCTTCCGCGGTGGAACTTCGAAGAGGCCAGGGCCGCCGCCCGAACCGAATGGAGCCGCGCGCTAGGACGCATTGCCGTTCAGGGCGGAACCTTGCGTGAGCGGCGGATCTTTTACACCTCCCTTTACCGCTCCATGGGCCGGATGATCGACATCACCGAGGCCGGTGGCGTGTACATGGGCTTCGATGGCCGTCCGCACGAGGCCGGCGGGCATCCTTTCTATACCGATGACGGCCTGTGGGACACCTACCGCAGTCTGCATCCCCTGCAACTGCTGCTCGACGGCAACCGCCAGGCCGACATGATCCGCTCGTATCTGCGGATGTATGAACAGAGCGGGTGGCTGCCCTCGTTTCCGACCGTGGGAACGGAGCGGGCCTTCATGATCGGCCATCACGCCGCGCCGTTCATCCTCGACACTTACCGCAAGGGCTACCGCGATTTCGATGTCGCCGAGGCCTACCAAGCGATGCGCAAGAACGCCACTGAAGCGACCATGCTGCCGTGGCGCCGCGGCCCGGCTACATTGCTCGACCGCGTGTACTACGAGAAAGGCTTTTTCCCAGCGCTGTCGCCCGGGGAGAAGGAGTTCATGCCCGAGGTTCATCCTTCGGAAAGACGCCAAGCCGTGGCCGTCACGCTGGAGAACGCCTACGACGATTGGGCGGTCGCCGAATTGGCTAAGGAACTGCACAAGGACGCGGATTACGCCCTCTTCTCGCGCCGCGCCCGCAACTACGCCAACGTATTCAACCGCGAGACCGGCTTTATGTCACCGAAGACGGCCGGCGGCGAGTGGGCGCCGCGCTTCGATCCCAAACTCGGCGGCGGACAGGGCGGCCGCGATTACTTCGCGGAGTGCAACTCCTGGGTCTACTCGTTTCACGTGCAGCACGATATCGCCGGATTGATCGAACTGATGGGCGGGCGTGAAGCCTTTGCGGCGCGGCTGGACCGCCTTTTCGAGGAGCCGTTCGGTGTCTCCAAGTGGGACTTCCTCAAACAGTTTCCGGATGCCACCGGGCTGATAGGCCAATACGCGCAAGGGGATGAGCCGAGCTTTCACATCCCTTACCTCTACAACTATGCGGGCCAGCCCTGGAAGACCCAGCGCCGCATCCGGCAGATACTGCACGTCTGGTACGGCGACGGCCCGCTCGGCGTCATTGGCGATGAAGACGGCGGTGCGATGTCATCCTGGTACGTCCTCTCGGCTATGGGGTTCTACCCCGTGGCTCCGGGCCGTCCCATCTATGACATCGGCAGTCCGCTGTTCGAGCAGGTCCGCATCACAATGGGAAACGGCAAGGTTTTCAGCATCGTGGCCAAGGGCGCCTCGGCGCGTAACAAGTACGTGCAGTCCGTGACCTTGAACAACCGGAAGCTCGACGGTCCGTGGTTTCGGCACAGCGATATCGCCGCGGGCGGCACGCTCATCCTGGTGATGGGCTCGCGGCCGAACACGACTTGGGGCACTGCGGCTGCCAGCCATCCGCCCGATCTCGACTGAACCGCAGATACAGTCTGGACCATCCGGCGCAAGCGCGTTACGATGAGCTTCCACAAGGATTTTATGTTCAAGTTCAGTGGTTGGGAGGCGGCTGAAGCAGTGGTCGCCGCTTCGGTTCGTTGCGGCATCGCCGCGGCTATATGTGTTTTGAGCGTTGCGCCCGTCTGGGCGCAGAACACGTCCGCAAAGGCGGGCACCGCCGAGACACCGAAGCCGGTGAGCACAGTGCTGGATCCAGGCGTTATCACCACACGACAGGCGATCACGCCCGCCGGGATCCAGATGGTTTTCGGCCATCGGGTCCAGGGCGTCGCGTTCGGTCCGTCCAGCGACGTCGTGTACGCCTTGGCCGCAGCGTCCAAGGGAGCGGTGATCTACAAGTTCGACTGGCGCACCAACCGGGCACTTCAGATCGTCCGGTCCACGGCATCGCCCGGCATCCAATCCCTGGCGTTCGACCCGGTCGCCAAGAGTCCCGTCATGGCGGGGCTCAACGCGTCGAAGGTCGGCTCGGAGACCCGTCAGATCATTCAGTTGATCGGGATCGCGAGTGGAGCAACGCGTGTGGAAGCCAGCGACTTCGGACGAAACGTGGTAGGCGGCTTGGTGCTGACCAGGGATGCCGCGCACGCGCTCGTTGCCCTGACGTTCAACGACGAATTGGCGATCATTGACCGTGACACAGGCACGGCCGCCAAAATCAGGACCGGAATCGCGCCGTTCGGTGTGGCCGTCAATGAGGCCGGGACGGTGGCATACGTCAGCAACTGGGGCGGGAGATTCCCAAAACCGGGAGACCGGACGGCGACCACGGGGAACGAGCGAAACGCCGACCGGGTGGTAGTGGACGCACGCGGGATCGCCGCCAGTGGCACCGTTGCGCGGGTGGACCTGAAGACGCGTGAAGTCACCAACCTGATTGAAGTCGGACTCCATCCCACAGGAATGGCTCTGGACGAACGCCGACAGCGCCTGTACGTCGCCAATAGCAATTCGGATTCGGTGACGGTGGTCGATACGCGCGCCAACACCGTCATCGAGAGCATTCCGATCCGGCCCTTCGAGCGAAAAGCGGCGGGAGCCGCGCCGGAATCGATCGTGCTCAGCGAAGATGGTCTACGCCTGTACGTGGCATGCGCCGGTATTAACGCCGTGGCGGTGATCGGCCTGCGTCCTTCCCGTTTGGAGGGGCTCATCCCCACGGGGTGGTATCCAAACCACATCGCGCTTAGCCCTGACGGCGAGTACCTGGCGGTTTCGACAATGCTCGGCGTGGGCTCCGGTTCGCGTGAAGGGCAGGACCAGCGCAGGCGATACGTCCACGCCAACCGTGGCACGCTGCACGTGATTCCCGTACCCGACGTCTCTCAATTAGCTGGGTACACCACCGCCGTCGCGGAAAACAACCGTTTGCGGTTGGCGGCGCCGCAAGGCCGGCGAGCGGCTGCCAGTCCGGCGCGGGCTGCCTCCATGCCGCTTCCGGTGCCGCAGCGCAGCGGAGAGCCATCGCTCATCGATCACGTGGTGTACATCGTCAAGGAGAATCGGTCGTACGACCAGTACTTCGGTGATCTGGGGAAGGGTAATGGAGATCCATCGCTGCAACTGGTGGGAGACGACGTCATTCCCAACCAGCGGAAACTGGCACGCGATTTCGTATTGTTAGACAATTTCTACGCCAACGGCGGCAACAGCGCTGACGGGCACCAGTGGGTGACGCAGACCGCGGAAACGGACTATACCTACTGGCCGGGGTACACGGGCCGCAGCTATCCGAAGAACGGAGACGATCCGCTGGCATTCGCTAATAGCGGTTTCCTTTGGGATAACGCGCTCGGGCATCGGCGCACCTTCGCGGACTTCGGCGAATTCGCCGGCGTTTTACCCAACATGAACCGCCTGAAGCTGCTGGATGAGTACAGAAACGGTTCGGATTTTCGGGACACTTTCCAGAGCGTGGCGCCGATCGCGCCGCTGAACCGGTATCTGATCAAAGATTACCCGACCTATTCCCTGCAGGTGCCTGACGTGGTGCGCGCCCGCATCTTTCTTCGGCACCTGAAGGACTGGGAGCGGACCGGAAGCATGCCCAATCTGGTGATGGTGCAACTCCCGTCCGACCACACTTCCGGGACTTCGCCCAATTATTCCACACCGAAAGCTTGCTTCGCCGATAACGATTTTGCCTTGGGACAGATCGTGGAGGGGCTCACCCATTCAAAATTCTGGCCGAACATGTTGATCTTTGTGGTGGAGGATGACGCGCAGAGCGGCCTCGATCACGTCGACGGCCACCGCACGGTTGCCCAGGTGATCAGCCCCTATACCCGACGCGGAGCTGTGGATTCGACATTTTATTCCCAGGCGTCCATCGCGAAGACGATCGAGCTCATTCTCGGCCTGCCGACCATGTCGCTGTTCGACCTGATCGCGAACGACATGCGCAATGCCTTCCAGACGACACCGATATTCACTCCGTATACCGCGGAGACCCCTCGGCAGTCTATCTATGAGGCGAATCCGAGCCTGTCCGCTCTGAAGGGACAGGCACGGAAAGCTGCCAAGGAAGCAATGCGGATGAACTTTCGTGATCCAGACTCGGCACCCACCGGCAAAGTCAATCGCATGATCTGGGCAAGCGTGCGGGGGTGGGCCGCACCGTATCCGGCAGCAAAGCGGGGAGCCTTCCTGCCGTTCGGTCCGGACGGGGACGACGATGATGAGAAATGATCACACCATCGTCCGGAGGCCACAACCCACCACGCCAGCCGGGTGGCAAGTAGTCAGTTCCGGTCGGCAGACGCTCACCGACGGCGCTCTGCTAAATTGACCGATTTTGCTCAGGTAAATTAACTCGATCATTCACAGCATGTGGTGAGGAGTTTTTCTTTCCAAGTAGCGGTTTCATTTTGGCGGCGGAGGATTGGTTGATTGGAGTGACGGAAGGAAGTCTGGCGTTAGGCGGAAAGGGACTTGAGGATGTCGTTCCAATCGTGTTGCGAAGGACGAAGTCGGCGAAGTGAGGGGTGGAACGCAATCATCTGTTCGGCCATGGCGTCGCCGGTGGCATCGGAATCATAACCGCAGTAGACAGGCAGCCTTTGGGATAACAGCGGCAGCCAACGCGGGTTGGGCCGGGCTCCGGAGGTGGATAGGCAGAGCGAAGCAGGATGGAGCAGACAACAACTGATGGCGTCGATGGCGGACTCGCACAGGACCACCAGGGTTGCCTCCGGAGCCTGGACGGAGAAGTAGCCGAGATCTTTTTGCGACCCCGGCGCCATGCCGCGCCAACGCCGCGGTCCGGCGCCGCGCAGTTCGGCGCCCACGGGTTCATGGTCTTGCCCGAACAGGAGGAACACCGCATTATCACGACCATCGGCATAGAGCTTTCCGGATTCGATGAGCGAGTCCGTCGTCCCGGGCGTGATCGCGCGCTCCTGGATGAGGTAACGCCTGACCGCGGAAAGCCGACTGCGGTCCGGCGGCGGGAGGATCAAACGGCGTGGGGGCGGCAGGGGCTCGGCATCCGGCGGCATGGCAAAGTGACATTGGAGCCAGGCGACGGCCCTTGGGAAATCGAAGTTGTTCAAGTGCATGGCCAAATCGATCGCACCTCCTCCGCCGCGGCTCTGGTGCCAGTTCATGAATTTCATGCCGGTGATGGAGATGGCGCCCAGGGGAGTGTGCCACTTGGCCCGGTCCTGGCGGTCGCGCTGGGCGCCGGCTTCCCGCAACACGGCGGCTAACGGGACGCGGCGGAGGCGGTCGAGTCGATCCCCGGGAAGGCTCATGATTCGGCACTGAGCTTGGGCCGGAGGCTGACGCAGTTCTTCATGTTGATGACGTGACTGTTCTCGGTGAGACGGTCGATGAGAGCGGCCGTCAAGTGGTCGTTTTTCAGAAACGATCGCCATTCGCTGAAGCCCAAATTCGACGTAATGAGCGTGGGCTTGTTGCGGTGGCGCTTGTGCATCAGGGTGAAGAACAAACCGACTTGCACGGGTTCGACTTCCACGTAACCTACCTCGTCGACCAGAAGGCAATCGTAGGCCAGATAACGCTTGAGGATTCGCTGTTCCGAATGATCGGCCACCGAGCGGAACAGTTCCGCCACCAACTCGGCGAACTCGACGTAGCGGCCCGTATGGCCGCGCTGAATGGCCTGGATGAGGAAACCGGTCGCCAATCCCGTCTTGCCGCATCCGGTCGGGCCGACCCAGATACAGTTCCGATTCTGGGTCATGTAATCAAAGGCGTCGTACAGCGACAGGATGCGCTTCTTATCCAGCTTGGGTTGGCGCTCAAAGGGGAAGGTTTCCATCCGCCACGGTTCGGGAATGCGGGCGCGGGCCAGCCGCAGTTGGCGGGCGTGCTCCTGGCGGAGCTTGGATTCTTCCTCCACCACGTGACGCAACAAGCGCACCGGAGAAAAATGCTGATTCCGCGCCAGGGTTACATACTCGTCCCAATGCGCCAACAAGCCCCGCAACCGGAGATAGCGCAAGGTGTTCCTCAGTTCGTCATCCATCGTTGCCTTCCTCGTCGTCGAGCATCTGGTCGTAGAGGCCAAAATCGGGCGTGTCGGTCAGATGACCTTGCTGGTAGGCCTCGCGCTGGCGGAAGTTTTCATCCACCTCCACGCCGCAGAGTTGAAACTCCTGCTGGCTGATCGACAAGCGTGCGATGCGCCGCAGCGTTTCGATATCGGTGATCCGGTAGTGCCGTGCTCGTTCGATGGTCTCCATAAAAACCGCGGTCGTCGTGCGGCGCGCCAGGGCGAACAGCTCGCGCAAGAAGCGCTGGGGTTGCACGCCGGCGTGGAGGGCGAAGGTGAGATAGCCGTCCACGGTGGCGGACATCGCCCGCAGACGCTTCTCCTCCTCCAGGGCCGGCTGCTTGCGATGCTTGGGCTGGCGCGCGGGTGGGGGCATGCCCTGCGGGCTGAACGCCTGGTTGCGGACTCCATCGGCCGGCAGCGCATACTCGGCTACACATTGGCCGCGTTGATAGATTTTCGCTCGGTCCGCATATTCGAACACCTTCACTTCCTGGCGGCTCGTGCCCGGCACCCAGTAATAGTTGCCGTCGAAGGCGGCGTAGCCATACTGATCGGTGGCGCGTTCATGCACCAGGTACGGAGCGGGAAGATGCGCCGGCAACTTCACCAGATACTGGCGCTCGTGCTCGAACGCCTGGGACGGAATCAGCCGGCTTTTGGCGACCGGCCGCTGTTCCATGCGTACCGTGGCCCACTCGAAAGCCCGCTGGTTCAGATCTTCCAGACTCTGGAAGTGCCGTCCCGGCAGAAAGTTTGTCTCCACCGTCCAAAAGCTGCGTTCCTCGCCGGCTTTGCGGTTGGGATGATTCTTTTCATGGCAGAGGAAGCGGAATCCATACTGTTTGGCGAAGGCTTCCATTTCCGGCACCATCACCGCGTCCTTGCCGATTCCGCGCAACCGCGCCAGATTGGTGTTGTCGATGATGCAGACCGGCGCCGCATGCTGCCAAAACTTCAGCGCCTCATCGAAGAAACACTTCATCCGGAAGCGGGGGAACGTTCGATAGAAGCGCAAGTACCGCCGTTTGGAATAACGCAGGTACAGCAGGCTGGCGACCATCATGACGCGCACGCCGCCCAGCAGAATCGCATAGCGCGTGGTGTCGTGTTGCATCTCCGCGCCCGGCGAATCCGGCACCCGGTCGCAGCGCGGCTCCGGGCCGCGGCTCAGTCCCAACTCGCGCAGCAGGCGCGTCAAAGTCGAGTACTGAATCTGGAGGTGTTCGTCTTCCACCAGTTTCTCGTGCACCCGCTGCGCGTAGCCGTCACATTCCTGGTAGAGCCGCTTCAGCAGATCCGCATCCACCTGAATCTTGTCCTTGCGCGTGTGGAGGAGCCGCTCGCCCTTCTGGGCGATGATGGTTTGCACCGTGTTGGGGCTGATCCGTAGTTGCCGCGCGATCTGGTTGCGTGCCATCCCCTCCTGGTGGAGGAGAAACACTGCTTGGCGTTTGTCCGCATCGATCATGCAGTTTCCTCATCACCTCGAAAAAGGCTCGTGTCTGGCTCAAGATCCCCGCTGTCAGCAGATGCGCTTGCGCGAAGAACGCCGGCGTTTGCAACCGCCGGTCCTGGCTTTTCCCCATCACCCGCTGGTGGTACTTCTGCGTGATCTCCAGATCCTTCAGCAGCACGCGTTCGAACTCGTTGGAGCCATCGGGGTCCTCCGGCACTTGCCGAATCCAATCCAACGCCAGGGCCACGTGGCCTTGCCGAATCGACTCGCGGAACGAGGCCGGCCCACGAAAATATCCGTGCGCCAGTTGTTCGATGTCGCGCACGCTCAGATGCTTGCCGGCCAACGCCACCACGAAGTCTTCGACGTCCTGCTTTCTGACACCGTTCATGCGCATGAACTGCCGCAAGGTGTACATGTAGGGATACACGGGGAACTCCCCGCGGAAGAGTTTCTCCCGTACCACCGCGCTCATCTCGGCCATCAGACCCAGCCGCATGCTCACCCAGCTCTTGCTGCGCGCCAACTCGCCGGCAAGGTCGGCCACGCTCATCCCATTGCGCTGGCGCAACTCCGCGAGGAAGCGCGCCTGTTCCAGAATGGTCAGCGAGTGGTCGTTGGAGACGCGCAGCAGAGTGACGATCGCGGCCGCTTCGTCCTCCCCCAGCGACGTGTACGGGACCATCCGGATGCGCAGCTTCGCGGCGCATCGATACCGTTTGAACCCGTTCAGCAGAATGCGGGCGCCGGCCGCATCCACGCCTTCCAAGGCCTGCTCGATGCCACGCTCGGCGATGGAGGACAGCAGGCGCGCCTCCGCCACCGGACTCCGCATCCGATGGCCTTCGTACCGCAAATCCAATGCTGCAAGTTCCACGCTGCCGGTCATCTCTGTTCTACGGACCGTGTTTCTGCAACTGAGCCACAACGTAGTCCATCCTGCGGCGGCGCGCCATGCTGTGTTGTCTCATCGCCCACACCAACCGCTGCCGCATCTCGGCTTCGCTCACACGCCGGCCCTCGATCAGACTCGCCACTATCGCCACATAGCCCACCAGGCCGGCAGGCCGTGGCAGAGCGCCGCTGAGGGGAGGTTGCGCATCGGCACGGTCTTTCCCCTGCGCCCGCTTGCCGTTTTGTATCTTCTTCTTGGCTCTCCCTTCCGCTGTCATGTAGTAGGCGACGCTGCGCGCTATGGAGCATTGCCTGCGGTGTGCCTCCCGGCAGCCAAAGGGACATCGCAAGTCGCTGCGCCGGGCGTTACGGGGGTGGGTCAAGAAGAAGATCCGGCAATGCCGGCAACGGCGCAGACAGAGCCGCAGCAGGGGCTGGCTTCGCAGCACCGACCGCAACACGACGTAATACTGGAGCACCAGAGCACAGGCTGCGCCATGGCGATACCAGTCCGGACGAAAATGGAAATGCCGCTGGATTTGGATTACGACAAACCCAGAGTTTCGCTTATAATACGGGTGTTTATCACATCCTTGTCCTACCCGATCGACGCTCCGGTGTCGAGAGGGTAGTGACAAGGAGTATCCGCGAGCGGCCTGCTCGTTTGGATGTGGGCCCGGCCATCCTCAAGCCGGGCTTCTACCTGGAAAGGAAATCTCCCGTAGCCAAAACCGCCGGCCATCGCGCCGTGCCGGATCAATTTATCTGAGCACGGTGCATCAGTTTAGCTGAGCGCTATAGCGCTCACCGTAGAAACTGGGTTACCGGTCCGGCCTGACAGCAAATAGTATCCCGGTTCAATAGAAGACAGTTTCCAGTTTTGACTTCACTGGCCGACGGGCGCGCTGTCGAAGGCGCTAGAGTTCCTGCGCCCGAATTCCCTCCTGGTGCGCATTCGCAGCCTTGCGGGCCGAATAATTGATTGGAATAGTGCCATCGACGGTCGCAAAGCTGTAGGATTGCGCTGCGCCGGGAAAACAATTGTTGCTTGTTCTTGTCTGCCCTGCGTTGGCTCGTTGTCATCGCTGCTTCTATTGCTGCAGGTTTCGGAAGTGAGGAAATTGATGACCTTGTGTCAGAGAAGGTAGCCAGATCGCCTTCGTGACCGCCTCACGGTCAGCAACAAACGGTGGCGAACCGACCAGTCAATGATCGCCCCGCTCTTCTCTGCCCGACGCCCGGACTTAGAGAGTTCCCACCGTTTCGGGCAGCCCGGTCGGGATCCGCCGCATCCGCCGTCCGAGATTGACGGGGATCTGTTGAAGACCCGATAATGAATGCAGGCGTTGGAGTTCGCCGTTAACCGCCCCACCGGGGAAGATGACTCCTACCAGGGATGCTCTGGCAGGGTCAATTTCTCCGTATCCCCCAGTCAGAGAAGAATCCTTGGAGAGGTCCTGTTTCGCTTGGGTGCGAGTGCGCTCGGGGATTCACCTCGGTATTGGAAGGAGGCTTCTCATGGCATCCGAAGACGCAGCGGGGAAACTCAACTCCTCCCACAAGCTACATCTCCTGAGTAGTGCCCAACATGCTGACAAGCTGCTGGGCGAAGTCGAAGCGATTCTCTCGGCGGCAAAATCCAAATCGGCCTTCAAGAAGTACAAGAACTCCCCATCCCCGGTACAGGTGAAAGTCATCGAGGACTACGTCGCCCGAATCCGAGTGCAGATGGTTCGGGTCCTCGAAGCACAACATATCACCCCGCCGGAACCCAGCTTCGAGGCGATTCATTCCATACGTGTGACGCTGACCTTCATCCGAATCGCGTTCCAGGAATGCACACCTGATCGCATGGCCGGTTACGGGAATGTCCCGGAGTCCAAGATTCGCGAGTTGAACGGGCTGGTCGATGAAATGGTCAGTGCCGTCGACAAGCTGGATTCGTATCTGGCGCAGGGACTGGGGCAGGATCTCGAAGCACGATTGCAGCGCCTCGAGCGGAAAGGGGCCGATGTCGGCGTGTTGAAGGCGCTGGAGCAGGTCATCAACACGCGCGGATTCGTTGAGTTCCGCCCGACTCTGTCGATGATCCTCGACCGGCTCGAAACGAAGAGCTTCGAAATTGCGCTGTTCGGACGGGTCAGTTCCGGAAAATCATCGCTGCTGAACCATATGATTCAATCCGACATACTGCCTGTCGGCGTGAATCCGATCACAGCGGTGCCAACCAGGCTGTTGTACGGGCCGGCGCCACGCTTGAAGGTCTGGTTTGCGGACAGTAGCCCGGAATTTTCAGATGTTGCGAAGCTTGCGGAATTCGTCAGCGAGCAAAACAACCCAGGCAATTACAGGCATGTGGCGCGCATCGTCGTGGAACTGCCGTCCGCCAGGCTCCGCGACGGGGTGGTCTTCGTAGATACTCCCGGACTTGGATCGCTGGCTACCGCCGGCGCCGCGGAGACGCTGGCGTATTTACCCCGGTGCGATCTCGGCGTGGTGTTGATCGACGCTGGTTCAACGTTGACCGAGGATGACCTATCGACCATCCGGATGCTGTACGACGCAGGCATTCCAGCTTCCGTGCTGCTGAGCAAGAGTGACCTGCTCGCCCCGGAGGACCGGATGCGATCTCTGGCGTACATAACCGAGCAGGTCCATTCCCGGCTGGGCTTAACGGCCTCTGTCCACCCAGTCAGCATTCAACCTTCGCATGCCGCACTTCTGGATGCCTGGTTGTCCGATGTCATCGTTCCGCTGTTTGACCGGCATCAGCAGTTGATGGAGGACTCGCTGTGCCGCAAGATCGGTTCGCTCCGGGAAACGGTTGAGACCGCTCTGAAGACAAGACTCGAACGTGCACCGCAAGCTTCGATCAACGTGGAGGAGCTTGACGGGAGTCTCCGCAACGCAGTCGGGCGGACCGCCGAGGTTCGCGAGGTCTGTCAGCAAATTACGGACGGGGTGCGGCGCGGGGGCGACAGCGCTTTGGCGCATGCGGCCGAGAGGGTAACCGAGTCGTGGGCGAGCAGAAGTTCGGCCGTGCCGGAAACGATCATCCACGAAGCTATTGTTCAGTATGCGGCCGATTCTGCAAGCGTCTTGTATAAAACCCTGAGAGACCTGGCTCACGGACTCGCGAAGACGTTGGCCTCGACTGCCCAGGCGCTCGGGTTCAACGAAGTACCCAGCGAAGACGACCTCGTTTCGAGCGATTCAGGAGATGCCCAGACTGGATATCGGGACATTGCAGGTAGACGTGCATCCGAATCTGCTCTCGAAGATATCCGCGAAGGCAGCCGCCCGGCATGTGGAGCTCAGCCTGGGGAGACAGATCGGGCCGAGGGTTGCGGAGGCTTTTTCAAGTTTTGGAAGTCTGCTCAACGCCTGGACGCGGCGCACTCTGGCCGAGATCCAACTCCGATTCGAAAGTCATGCCGATGGCTACCGTGCTCATCTCGAACGGATCAAGGCGAGCGGCCATCTTTCCGGCGCCGAAGCGGAAGCTATGGAGATGGATCTCCAGATGCTAGTGAGCGTCGGCCGGACTGAAATAACACCGGTTTCGTAGAGCGGGCATTTGAAGCCGAGGTGCTTGATGTCTGATCGCAAGATAGAGGTCGTTTCAGGAACAGACGCCCCGGGCCGCGTCCTGGCTGAATCGCAACGTCGTGGGGATGACGATCACGAGTTTTCTCTCGGACGCGGGGCACGAGATGGTGACTGCCGTCTTGCCTGGCTTTCTCGGGACGATCGGAGTTGCCGCGGCTGCACTGGGATGGATTGAAGGCGTGTCCGACGCATCCGCGAGTTTCGTCAAACTTGGTGCCGGTTGGTATTCCGATCGGATCGGCCACAGAAAGCGCACCGTTACTGCTGGCTACTTCATCACTGGAACGGCACTCGCGCTGTTCGCGGCAGCGGTTTCGTGGCCGCTGGTCTTCGTAGGACGCGTCATAAGCTGGTTTGGCCGGGGCATCCGGAGCCCGTTGCGTGACGCGATGCTGGCAGAGTCCGTCGCTCCATCGGCTCGCGGCAAAGCCTTTGGGCTGCACCGTGCCGGCGACACCATTGGCGCGGTTGTGGGGCCGCTGGTCGGAGTCGGCTTATTGACCATCCTCCCTGCGCCGAATGCCGCGGCGCCGTTTCGAACGATTTTCCTGCTTTCCCTGATCCCAGGCGTCGGTTCGGCGGTTTCCTTTGCGGCGTTGGTTCGCGAAAAGCGCCGGCCCGAGGACCGTAGCGTGCGTTTTTGGGGAGCGGTCGGCGAATTGCCGAAGCCGTATACGCGTTTTCTGCGCGGAGTCGGATTGTTCGGGTTGGGCGATTTCTCGCCCACACTGTTGATCCTGGCTGCGACACAAGTGCTCTCCCCAGCTTATGGCGCAGTTCACGCCGCACAAATCGCCGGCCTATTATATGTTCTGCGCAACATTGTCTACGCTGGCGCTTCCTTCCCGATTGGAATGCTTGGCGACCGAATGAACAAGGCTAAACTACTGGCGGCCGGGTACCTTTTAGGCGTGCTCACGGCCGCTGGGATCGCCGCGACCATGGCAGTTGGTGTCCGCAGCATCTGGCCGTTAGCAGTCGTTTTTGTCTTTGCGGGCGCTTACATTGCGGCGGAGGATGCGTTGGAAGGCGCGATTCCGGCGGAAATGGTGCCGAGCCGCTCGCGTGGAACCGCTTATGGCCTAATCGGCGCCGTCAATGGCGTGGGCGACCTGGGCGCGAGTGTTCTCGTTGGAAGTCTGTGGACGGCTGTATCTCCTTCGGTGGCCTTCGCTGCGGCTGGCATCCTAATGCTCCTCGGAGCAATGCAGGTCGCACGAAACAGCAGGCCGGGAGTGCCAGACCCATCATGAGCGACCTCCGCGAGAACGGCGCCGATGCCCGGGACGTAGAAGATCTCGTCCGGGGATTGAATTCCCTTCTTGATGGCGAACTCGTGGCGGCCCAACTGATCGCATGCGGTCCCGTAGCCATCCCAGCGGTGCGATCCTTCCTTCTTCTCGGGAAGCCCGGAGTCGTTTATCAACCCCGACTACGGGCGGTCGAGGTTCTGGGTGCAGTTGGGGCAAAGGACGTCCTCATCGAATACATCACAACGAAAAAGGCGATTCCGGATCCCGCCGTCCGGATGTCAGAAGAAGTGGTTGAGAACGCCGCCGCTCGCGCGTTGGCGAAGTGGCGGACGCGGGACGTGTTCGATATCTTGATTCGCTTTGCGCTACCCCGTTCGCGGTCCGGCATCGTCGAAGCCCTGGGTCAGTTCAGGACGACGGAGGCCATTCCATATTTCGTTCATGCGCTGGAAGATGACTTTTGCCGCAACGCGGCCGAGGACGCCCTTCGTGCCCTCGGGCGAGAAGCTGAAATCGAGCTTATAGCCGGCGCGCGAAGAGCGCTGCCCTCTGCTGAGGAAGAGCGCCCTTCGAGCCTCCGCCGGCGAAGAGCCGCCCTCGCTTTGCTCGTGGAACTCCGGCCCTCTGACGATAGCTGGCCGATGCTCAAACCTCTGATGGCTAGCTCTGACCCGGCGTTGGCGATCAGCTCTGTCCGAATCGCCGTGATGCTGGGAAGCCGCGAAGACAGGATTGCTGGTGTCGACAGCCTCTTGAAGGTCCTGCCCGATGCTGATTGGTATCTCCTCAGCGACATTCAGGACTGTCTGTCGAGTCTCTTCGCTGAAGGCAGCACCAGGATCGAAGCGGCGATCGCGGCAAGAACCGCGATGCCGCGGACCCATCAGATCACCGATTCCGTGCTCACAACCTTGCTGGCCGTCCGCAGGCGCCAGGGAGCGGCCTGATGAACGCGACTTCACAGGAGCATCGCACCGGCGCTCTCAAAGAGTACGCTCGCCTCAAGCTCGAACTGGCTGCCATTGCGAGGGCAATTCTCCACGTCGCAGAGCGGCGCAAGCACGACCAGGCAATTCGCCAGACGCGGCGCCTTCTCGCGCGGCTCGCAGAAGACCGGTTCAACCTCGCGGTACTCGGCCAGTTCAGTCGCGGCAAGAGCTCGTTGATGAATGCCATTCTGGGATCGGCAAAACTTCCTACCGGCGTACTTCCGCTCACTTCCGTCATTACAACAGTCGCGTACGGGGAGACCGAAAGGGTCCTGCTGCAGCGGGAGGGATGGACGTTTCCACAAGAAATACCGCTCGAACGGTTGGCTGAGTTCGTCACACAACAAGCAAACCCGGCGAACGAGAAGCGGGTTATCTTGGCCGAGATCCAGTTCCCGAACGAACTTCTTCGACTGGGTATTCACTTCATCGACACTCCCGGCATCGCCTCGGCCATCGCCGCAAACACCAGTGCGACGCGCGCGTTTCTCCCCGAAGTAGACGCGGCGATCGTCGTCACCAGTTTCGAGTCGCCGATGACCGAAGGGGAGTTGAACTTTCTGCGCGAAGTTCGGGAAGAAGTCCGCCGAGTGTTTCTCGTAGTGAATAAGCTGGATTTGGTTTCGCGGGACGACTGCGCCGCCGCGCTTGACTCCATCCGGACGCTAATCCGCGGCTCCGTCCCGGGCGAACAGATCGAGGTTTTTGCCATTTCGGCTCGCGAAGCCCTGAACGCAAAACGCCAGGGTTCACCCGAGGCGCTTGCCCGCAGTGGACTGCCGGAGCTGGAGACCGCGCTGACGAACTTTCTCCGTCATGAGAAAACCCGCGAGCTTCTCCTCCGCGGAGTCGATCGCGCAGCGGATATTGCCCATCAGCAGGAGCTTGCCATTCGGATCTCGCAACGCGCTCTTAGCCCGATGGAGGGGGACCGGTTCAGGCGGCGGCTGGCCGAACGCGTGTCGGACCTGACCGCGGATCGGGATTCGCTTACTGCCCGGATGCGCGCTAAACTCCCATCTCAATTTGCATGCCGCTGTATGCAGCAAACCGCCTTGTGGACTTCCGGGGATGAAGACCGGCTGATCTCCGACCTGCGCACGATGTTCGCCAGCACGGAAGTCGAAAGAGGCGGAAAGAGCTTTGAGGAACTGCTTGCGAACGTCTGTGAAGGACGGTTGGCCAAGTGGCTGGACCAGAGTCGCGGCCAAGTCGAGAACCTCTTCAGAGAGCTTGCGGGCGAGTATTCCGCCGCCGTGGACGCACTCATGCCGAAAATTGCGCGTACTCCCGCGGAGTTGCTCGGCGGCAACCCGCCTGACGAAAGCACGCCGGCTATCGAGACGGCATCCCTCACATTCCGCGGGTTCCAACTGAGGCTCGACACATTTCCCGAGCCGTGGTGGTTCGAATTGCTGCCGAATGGCCGCGTTCGACTGGTCATGGTCAACCGGTGGTTGAAGAGGATTCCGGAACTGGCGCGTCTGCACCTCTCAGCGGCATCGGAATCTCTCCAATTGGCCGCGAATGACTGGATAGACCGTGTGGATCGTGATTTGACCAACCACATTGAGGGCGTACGCGAACACGTTACCAGGCTTCTGCACGAGCCACCCCGGGCGCAGGAACTGGCCACGGTCGAAAGCATCCTCGAGCGGTTAAGCGCATTGGCGAGATCTATGCCGGAGCCCGCGGCGGAAGAATTACCGCGCGAGAGGTCAACCGCCCTGGCTGAGACATCAGGCAAGCGCGCGGGCGCGACATCCCAGTGTCCCGTCTGCCTGCGGATCGAACGTGCCCTATTCGATTTCATGGCTCATCGCCAGTATGAGTTAAGCATCGACGAGAGCGAACAGCAGCGGCATGCGTTACGGTCTGGATTCTGCCCCCTCCACACCTGGCAGTTCGAAGCCGTGGCCTCGCCCCAGGGAATCTGCGCCGGGTATCCGCCCCTATTGACACATCTGGCGAAGGAGCTTCGGGCGCTTGCTGAGAATGGCGCTTCCGCGTCGTCGGTCATAGATGGAGTGCGTTCCCTGCTGCCTGGCAGCGAGTCGTGCGCTGCCTGCCGCGTCGCGGCGGCCACAGAGGGAGCTGCCGCACAAGAAATTGCAGCCCTGGCCGAAAGGGACGAGACATCTGCAGCAGGATTGTGCCTGAATCATCTGTGCGCGATTCTGGAGGCCGAACTCGACCCGTCGACCGCGAAACGCCTGATAGTGGATCAGTCGCTCGCGCTGGAAGCCATCGCCGAGGACATGCAGAATTATGTGCTAAAACAGGACGCCACCCGGCATCATTTGTGGACGAACGCGGAGCGGCAAGCCGCCCTATCCGGCCTAATGAGGCTTGTTGGGCGCCGCAATACCGTGGCGCCGTGGAAGACCGAATGATCGTGTCATGGGTGAACTGCCGCATCCGGCGCGCTCTCACGAGCACTCTCGAAGATGCGTTCGTATAGATCCCGGCCGTAGCTCGTAGGCTGCGGCTCACGTTCCACCAGGCGGAATGTCCTGCGGCCATCAGAGAGTCTTTCTGCGCGCAGAAATTGGGCGGCGTCCATCCTCTCGCGATAAAACCCGTGGGCCAGATCGAACATGTGGGTCACGTAGTAGACCTTCGTGCCAGTTTCGAGCAAACCACGCACGATCTGCCTTGCGATCTCCGAGCCTTCTCTCTCGTTGGTGGAACCGAACGACTCGTTAAACAGAACGATGCTGTTCGCGCCGAGCCTGTCGACAATCGCGCTCATTCTCATGAGCTCCTCGTCGAGCTTCCCGCTCTTCATGGTGGCGTCTTCCTCACGCTTGAAATGCGTAAAGAGACCGCGGCACACATTCGCGCGGAACTGTTGCGCCGGCACAAACATGCCGCACTGCATCATCAGTTGTGCCAGACCCAGGCTTCTCAAGAACGTCGATTTGCCGCCACGATTGGCGCCCGTGATCATCACCAGGAGCTTCCCGTCGCCAGCGACTTCGTTCCCGACGACTCGCGCGTCCATCTTCAGGCTCAGGCAAACGTCGTAAAGAGCGCGACCGGAGAGCATGGGGCCTATCCGCGGGTAGCGGTTCGGGGAAGCAGATAGGCTCACCCTTCCGCATCAGCGAATCCTGCAGGTTCAGACAGCCGACATAGAACCCCAACTCCGTCCGGAGCATGTTGAAGAAGCTCAGAATATGGTCGGTGGACTGCGCCAGTGCAGCGGCGACGTGAGCAATTCCCTGGGTTCGCAGATCGGACAGCGCTCTGAAGCCAGCTTCATCGCGGTCCGCAATCTCATATACATAGCTCGAATTATTCTTGCCGGTGACGTGTTCAAGCCAGCCATGAAGGCGTTCGGGCCAGCTCCGCTTCACCTCGGATGGCTTGCGAAGAATGTAGTTGACGCCCCGGTTGCCCTTGCCCAGTTCCGTGCTCATCAGAAGGCCATTACGAAACTCAAGGCGGGCCAGGTGGTCCTCGACGAGGCCAACATATTCATCGTCGAGTTCACTGGCAATCATGGCGAAGAATCGTCTAAACCCTTCGGAGTGGAACCCGTCGCTCTGCTCCAGAGCGACCCCCCTCAATCGCTTCAGAAACTCCATAAACAGCTTGAGAACCTCGATCGACCGGTGCAGGGTCCCCTCGGGATACCTCGCCGACATCCATCCCCATACCTTTCTCTCGCGCTCCACCGCCTCGACGGCGAGGCCGTACATGTCCCGAACGGTTTTCGGATGGTCCAGGCAATCGGCGAGGATGTGCTGCCGGTACTGGATCGTATCCGGCTCAACGATGCTCCGCAGCACGGCGGTTCGGGCCACGCCGAACAGGAACTCGTCTCCAGCGGACATCGCCTGGAATAGCGTGTCGAGCTCGAGATCCTGCGTCAACGCCTCGGCATTGGTGGCCAGGCTTGCCTGCGGGTCGAAATCCCGATCCTGGTACATCAGCAACGCCTTCATAATGCAACTGGCCCCTCGGCGGCTTTGGCAAAGCGGCCTTTGATTTTCTCGTATGTGAGATTATGCTTTTCGGCAATCGCCGCGGCATAAGCCAGGCCGTCCGCTGGTCTTCGGACGATCCTGAACGTGCGCAATGCCGGGTCCTTGGGATCTACGGTGCTGACCATGCTTACCGTGGTTTCGCCGAGGGACGCCAACTCATCGAGAAACGTGACGGATACGCAGATAATGTCCAGTGCAATGATCCGATCCATGACCCGTTTGCTCAGGAATAGCGCATCCTCAAGCGTCGTGGAAAGGAAACTCTCGTTCATGATCAGGATACTTCTGGGAGATGCCTGTTCGAGCACCTGATGAATCCGGAGCAACTCGTCTTCGAGCTTGCTGCTCAGGTTCTGAATGTCTTCCTCTCTTTCGAAGTGCGTGAATAGCCGGTCGGACAGAAAAAGAGCGGCGTCCCTGGCGGGCACCGGGCAGCCGATACTCGCGAGGTAATGAAGCTGTCCAAACGTGCGAGCGAAAGTCGTCTTGCCGCCTTGATTCGGCCCGGAAACGATCAGGATTCGTTCCCGATTACGCAGGTGGAATTCGTTGGTCACGACGGCTGTGCCTTCGGCGATCAGCCGGCGTGCCAGTGCAAGGTCGAACACATCGGCGCCATGCACTGCTTTGGATTGAGCACTGACCTTCGGGTAGCAGAACTGCAGCCCGGCGGACTTGAATCGCTCCGTGTACTCAAGACAGGCGATGTAGAATTGAACCTCCCGATCGAAGGTCGCGATCAAGCCGTCCACGAAGGTGGCATGACGGCGGCAGTACTCGTCCAATGTGGAGAACACGTCAGGATATAGGCGCGCGACCAGGTCCAGTACTGCCGCCTCGACATGGTTCATTTCCGCCGCCGTACGAAACTCGAACCGGTACTCTTTCGCCGCGCCCTGCTTGAATTTCTCAAACGTTGCCAACACATCGGCGCCATAGTCTGGTTCCGAGTCGTATTTACTGACATGGATCCGCTTGCCGACGATGCGGAGAGAGTACCGGATGGCCGCCAACTCGGATTTCAGGGCCTCGGTCTCTCGGGCGAGGGAAACAAAATCCGTGCTCGCTGTATAGTCTTCCAGATATTCCCCAAAGCTGCGGAGGCCACGAGAACTCACTCCGGCGAGCGTCAGATCGCGGCTAAGGTTTCGGACCGCCGCCAAGTAAATCTCCACGGCATCGAGAAACCAGCTTTCCTTCTCGTATCGGTAGTAGGCTTTGCCCGCCCGCGTGAGATGATTACGCATCGTGCGCATTTCCCGTGCGAACGAACCGATCTGGCACAGCAGGGCGGAGTCTTCCAGATCGCGCAGCACGTCGTACCGATAATTGACCGTGTGGACATCGGTCAAGGGCGTGTAGAAGAAGGGCTTCAGATTGTACTCGTCGCGTCCCGTCGTCATCGAGTCAACAATCTGATCAAGGTTCAGATCGGTAAAGAAATCAGGCGTTTTTTGCCGAT
The DNA here is from genome assembly GCA_963719195.1 of Bryobacterales bacterium. GTDB lineage: Bacteria > Acidobacteriota > Terriglobia > Bryobacterales > Bryobacteraceae > DASQZT01. The sequence continues at coordinate 703,228 of CAVRBB010000003.1, forward strand.
CGATTTCTGCAGGCGCACCGGCGTCGCCAAAAAGGATGCTCCGAAAGGCAACAGCCAATGCCCGGTCGTTTTGAGGGGGTTGGTCCGGACGCGTGCCAAAGATAGTTGGTGGGCTCATCGACTCCTTCCGAGGTCCGGCCTCGCAGGAGTCATCTTCCCCAGGGACTGGGGCGGTTAGCGGTGGACTCCAACACCCACGCTGATACAAGTATCCCAAGATGCCGGATTGGCTGTCAACGACAATGGGCGGGCCAGCCCGGCCTGGAGAGGTCACAGGAGTCGCATCATGACGTCAATCCGCAATGGCGCGAATTTGATGTGGCGGCTGGCTGTCACATACATCGGGTTTGAGGCGAACCGGCACATTTCGACAATCTGGCCCGGATTCCCTTTGGCCGAATCGAGAACCTTTTCACGGAAGTCGTCCAGACACAGTTCACGGAGTCGAAAACGGTCGACAGCGGTCTCGAATAAACGGAGGCATTCAGCCTCTGAGAGCGGTTGGATTTGGCGCGTTTTCCGTGGATCCCAAAAGAGACGCGCCAATTCACCAAGGTGCAGGTGGTCCCGCGCTGTCGCGACTATCGTCATTCCCTTCGCGAAGTAGAGTCGTTGGAGGAAACGGTAGGTCTGATGGCCGGCCCCTTTAATGCCGTCAAGGATTATCGGCGTCGGTTCCTGCTCCAGCGCAGTCCATAACAGCCCCTTCAGGTGAACACTGGTTTGGCGTCCAAGCCAGAGTTCCCAATCGCCGGGAGATTTCACGGACTGCCGGAAGCGCCGATGCCCGGACCTGAGCAGCCCCCGAGCGATCGTGACGAGGAGATCGTGAAGGGTGTCGAACTGTGAAACGTGAACCAAGGGCGCTCCGCACAGCTCAGACTCCAATGCGGATCTCACGAGAGCTGTCTTCCCGCTTCCGCCGGGTCCAAGCAGAAGGAGCGATTCACCGTGCCGGATAGAGTCCACGAGCGCCTGGCGCTCCCGCAACAAGCCAACTAAGGGCAGGGCGGAACCCAACTGACCGTTATGTCCCGACAACCGATATTCCGCGTCCAAGAGCACACCAATCAGCAGCGCTTCTGGTCTGGGGCACTACAGGAGGGAACTTCGCCAAAGCCTCCTGCAGCTTCCCGCCACAGGAGTCATTGGCCGCTACGCGGCGTTTATGCGGACTCCACCGCTTGAGACGATTATAGAAGCACAGGTCTGCTCCGCTCAAGGGGGAGTTCCCGGCGCCCCGACGTCGCCACTGGGGAGTTGGCCGTCTTCGACAGGACGATCGGGTTCCTGCGGTCCTCAAGGATTGTTCGCACGATCGCGATCCTGGTATCCTCATAGCGGCGGTGGAGTTCGCCTAACTGTCGTCCTCGCGGCGACCAATGACTCCTGCACAAGAACGGACTGTGCGGGGGCTTCTGGCCAACCGACGGTCCCAGGATTCGACGGATATGCAGACCTTCTCCAACCCAACGCTTTGGGACATCGATCCCGGCCCCGACTGTCCCACCGTGACCCGACTGGTCGTTGAAATCGGCAAGAATTCCTCAAACAAGTACGAATACGACCCACGCCTGCGGCTATTCCGGCTGGATCGGGCGCTCTACTCCCCGATGCACTTTCCGGGCGACTATGGCTTTATTCCCGGGACGATCGCGGAAGATGAAGAACCCATTGACGTGCTTGCCTTGGTCGAACAGCCGAGCTTTCCAGGGTGCTTGATCCAGGTGCGGCCCGTTGGGATGCTAGACCTGATCGAGGACTCGACGTACGATCACAAAATCCTCGCCGTGCCCGCGCGCAGCCCACGATATGAACAGATCCGTGGCATCGAAGATGTCGCGCCGCATGTACTCACAGAGGTTCAGCACTTCTTTGAAATCTACAAGGAATTGGAAGGGAAGACCGTCACGATGAAGGGGTGGCAGAGTGTCGCCGATGCCCGAGCGGCGATCCAGGCGAGTCGGGACCGCTACCTGAATCCGACGACGTAGCGGCTTCGGGCTGACTAGGGTCCTCTCTGCGGACCAAAACTCCCCCAATTCACGGATTCAAGGTTTGATCATCACGTTCCGGAATTCAATCTTGCCGTCCTTGTGGTGCTGAAGGCCGATGTATCCGGATCTCAGTGCTCCATCCCGGCCGTCCAGGACTTTGACGCCGTCCAACGTGGCGGTCAGGTGATCGCCGCGGATTTCTACTTCATACGTGTGCCACTCCCCGGAGGCGGGATTCACCGGCTTAAGGCGCTGTATGACGTCTTCAATGCTGCCGGTGGCCCAGTTCGGGTCTTCGTTGTAGATCTGGAGTTCGTAGCCCGCCGCTGGATTCTGGGGTTCGCCGGACTTGCTGTCCTTGCTTGCCCGCAGGAAGACGCCGCTATTGCCCTTGGGTGAGTTTCGGAAATCCAATCGAAGGGCGAAATCCGCGTATGTTTTCTCGCTTCGCAACCAGCCGTCGCCTCCGCTGCCAACAATGACTCCCCGGTTCACAGCCCATGTGGCTTGGTTTTCAGAATGCCACCCAGTGAGCGACTTCCCGTCGAACATAGGAACCCATCCAGTAGATTCCTTTGGCGTGTCCTGTGCGAGGCACAAGCATGTCGCAAGTGCGGCAAGTATGGTCCAGGTCTTCATCGATCTACTCCTACGATTCGCGGTTTTCTCAGCAAATAGAACATGACGGGCGTAATCAACAGCGACAAGACCATTGAGATTGCGACGCCGCCAATGACCGCAATGGCGAGCGGTTGCAGCATCTGGGCTCCGGAACCCACGCCCCAGGCGAGCGGGAGCATTCCGAACATGGTCGCCAGCGCCGTCATGAGGATCGGCCGCAATCGTCTCCGTCCTGCGTGGTAAATAGCCTCCCGGAGTTCCAGTCCCTGGGCGGTGAAATGTTTTTCAGCGTCCAGCATCAGGATTCCATTCTTCTGGACGATGCCGATCACCATGATCAGCCCCATGAAGGACGATATGTTCAACGTCGTCTTGGTCAGATAGAGCGCGAGCAACGCTCCCGACGTGCAGAGGAGGGTCGCCACAACGATGGCGGTCGGATGGGAAAAGGAGCGGAACTCGAACACCAGCACGATAAAGATCAACACGATGGACCCAAGAAGCACCTGGCTGAGTCCTCTGAACGATTCCTGCTGAACCTGGTACAGGCCGCCAAACTCGATCTCCGTTCCCGGTGGTATCGGCACCTCCTTGAACAGCCTCTGCTTTGATTTCATCCATTGCCGAACCGAGGTCGCGGCCTTCCAGGCGCGCTGTGACGGATGAGAGGTTCCGAAGATTCTCGCGATGGACCTCGGTCTGGCCTTCATCCATCTCGATATGCGAAATGCTGGACATCGGTACCGTGTTACCAGTCGGGGAGGTGAGAAGCAGGTCTTTGAGCTTCTCCGTGGAATTCCTGGCCTGGAGCGGATACCGCACGCGAATTCCGACCAGTCGATCGCCACGAATCATATTGGACGCCAACTCGCCGTCCATCATGGCAGCCTGGATATTCGCAACGTCCTGGACACCGAAGCCCGCGCGCTGCGCTTTCTCAGGGTCGACGCGGAAGTTCACCGACGGGCCGATCACGATCGTCTGGTTCACGATATCAACTACGCCTTTGACTTTCGGAAGCCATTCTTCAATCTGCTGGGCCACCTGTTTGAAGATCTTGGGATCGTCGTTGTAGACCTTGATCTCGATCGGCTGGGGCGACCAAGCCAAGTCGCCGACCAGATCTTCGAGGATGTGCGGAAACTCGACCTCGATAGCCGTCTCGGACGAGGTGATCTTTCGCCGCAGTTCAGAAGTAACTTCGTCCAGCGACCTCTTGCGGTCTTTCTTGAGCCTGATCAGAAAATCGCCGGTGTTCGGTTCCGCAATCGCCAGCGCGAGACGCGCGCCGGTGCGGCGGGAGTAGCTTTCAACTTCGGGGGTTTCACGCAGGAACTTTTCGATGTGCAACAGCACACGATTGGTTTCCTCAAGCGATGTTCCCGCCGGAGTTCGATAATCCAGAACGAAGGCGCCCTCGTCCATGTCGGGAAGGAATCCGCTACCCAGATGAAAGTAGATGCCTACGGAGACGGCTAAGACTCCCACCGACGCCAAGGCAATTTCTTGGGGTGGTACAACGCCCAACGGAGCGCTCTTTCATAGTGCGCCGTCAGCCACCGGAGAATCCGGCCTTCTCCGGATTGCTCAGCCTTTTCGATGTCCGTCTTCGATGACGCCGGGGCGCCGCCGTACGAATACTGCCGCGAGCACCGGAGTGAAGAAGATCGCGAGGAATAGCGACGCGAAAAGAGCGGTGACCAGAGTCATGGCCAGAGCGCGGAAGAATACCGCCGTGATGCCGCCGAGGAAGACCAGGGGGACAAATACCATGATCGGCGTTAAGGTGGACCCGATCAGCGCCGGGGTCAACTCGGCGACCGCGCTCTTCGACGCCTCAGCAGGACTTTGTCCCATGGAGAGGTGCACCATGATGTTCTCGACCATGACGATGGCATCGTCGATCACCACTCCAATGCAGGCGGCCAGCCCGCCCAACGTCATCAGGTTGAAGCTCATGTTGAAGAGCCGCATGAACACGATCGCGATGAGCGTGGCAATCGGGATCACGATGGCCGCCACCAGCGTCGTGCGCCAGTTCTTCAGGAATCCCACCAACACCAATACAGAGAGCGCGAGACCGATCAGAATGCTCTCGGCCACTCCTTGGATTGAGTCCCTCACCAGGATCGATTGATCGTAGAAGATGGACAGGTTGATATCGGGAGGCAAGGTCTTCCGGATGTCTTTCAATTCCTGATTGACCGCGGCCGCGATCGCCACGGCGTTACCGTCCGGTTGCTGCAGAACATTGACGAGCACGGCCGGCCGGCCGTTTGCGGTGACGATGTTGTAGATCGGCTGTTCACCTGGGACCACTTTGGCTAGATTCGCAATCGTCACCGGCGTACCCTTGACGACGTCCACCACCGTGTTCTCGATCTGCTCCTTATTGCGGAACAGACCGGTTACCGTCGTTAGATAGAGATGATAGTTTTCCTGCACCATGCCGGATGGAACTGATGACGTTGCTGTTGCGTATGGCGTCCACGACTCGGGTCAACGGCAGCCCGTAGGAATTCAGTCTTTCCGGGTCCACCACGACGTGATATTCGGGCGGCCGCCCGCCGACAATGCGTGTCTCAGCCACTCCGGGCAGCCGGTAGAGGCGCGGCGCCAGATCGTAATACGCCAGTTCCCAGAGATCCGAGGGGGTCCGCGTGGGAGAGGTGATGCTGAAGCCCACCATCGGGAATACCGAGAAGGTCAGGCGGTTGATATAGAAGCGCGCGCCGCTGGGAAGCGACGGCGTGATCTGGGAGATTCTCCCTTGCACCAGGTGCAAGGCATTCAGGATATCCACGTCCCAGCGGAAGAAGACATTGATTTCCGTCGATCCGCGGGCCGTTACGGAGCGGACCGTGGTGATGCCGGGAACCAGCCGGATCGCCTCCTCGATCGGTCTCGTCACGGTCACCAACTGGACGTCCGGCGGAGTGATCCCGTTGTCCACCAGAACCACGATGCGCGGGAAGTCCGTCTGCGGAAAGATCGAAATCGGCAGCTTGAAGATGAAGACAAAGCCGGCAAGAGAAAAGGCAAGCACGATGAGGACCATCGCGCGGCCATGCGCCTCCACGAAATCGGCCACCTTGGAATTCACTTCCCGGCCTCCGAGATCTTCACCTGTGTCCCGTCCGGAAGTCCGTAACCGCCCTCGACGATCACCTGGTCGCCGGCGTTCAGGCCCTTGGTGACCTGGACATTACCTTGGAAGCGCTCACCGGTCTCAACATCGACCTTGTGAGCCACGTGTTGGGCATCGACCACGTACACCGAACCGGAGCGCGTTCCTTCAGAAAATTGAACTGCGGGGACCGGCACGACAAGCGAGTTTGGCACGGTTCCGGTGGTTATGATCACGTTGCCGAAAGCGCCTGCGCGAAGCCGTCGTTCGGGGTTGGAGATCTCGCACCATACTTCTACCGTCCGCTTGGCGGGATCCACGGATCCATTCACGACGGTAATGCGTCCTCCGGCCGCCGGCCGAATTGGAGTCCACCGAGGCGAAGGAGCAGGCCTGTCCAGACCTTACGCCGGCAACCTGCGATTCCGGCACCTGGGCCCGGGCAACAGCCACCGTCAGATCCATCAAGGTAAAGATGGGGGTGTCCGGTTTAGCCAAGTCTCCCGGATACATGAATTGGTCGGTGATGGTCCCGGCGAATGGACTGCGGATCTCTGCAAACTGGAGTTGCGCTTCCACCGTTGCCAGGCGTGCCTTGGCCTGTTCGACCTGGCTCTCTGCGATCAGGACATCTTGCTTGCGGGACTGCTGTTCCAGAAGATCGAGCGTCCGTTTGGCGACGTCATAGCTTGTCTGGGCCTGTTTCAGGTCCGTTTCACTGGCCAACAGATCGCGGCCGGGGATGGCGCCCTGTTTGTACAACTCGCTCCGGCGCGTATGGTTCTTCTCCGCCTGGTTGAGAGCAGCCTGGGCAGAAGCCACCTGGCCCCGAGCCTTCTCGATATCGGTGGGAATGGTGCCGGCCGACATTTTCTGCAGATTCGCCTGAGCGTTCGCCAGCGCCGCGCGAGCTTCGTCGCGTTGAGCGACGACGTCGCGGCTCTCAAGCACCGCGAGGACCTGTCCCGCCGCGACCGCATCTGCCTTGCGCGCACGCAGTTCCCTGATATGAGCGGTGATGCGGGCCAATATATTGGCCTGCTCGCGCGGGAAAATCGTTGCCGGCGCAGTCACGGTCAGGCGCACCTCCGCCGTTTCCGCGCGCGCCACCTTGACGGCCACGACAGCCTTCTGGGGAGCCTCTTCATCCTGATGAGCGCACCCGCTCAGGAGCAAGGCTAGGGAGAGAACTGCGAAATATCTCATCGGCCTGATGCAACCTCCAGATCCACCCTGGCGGCCAGGTAGTTCGCCTTGGCGGTGAAGTAATTTGCGCGGGCCTGCGCCAGCTGGCCTTGCGCGGTTACCACATCGAGAGCGGTTCCTTCGCCGCCTTCATAACGAACCCGGCTCAGTCGAAGGTTGTCCTCCGACAGCTTCACTTGCCTTTCCGTAATCGCGATTTGCGAGTAGACCAGATCGACGCGCGCCAGGGCATCGCGGTATTCCTTGGAGAAGACGCCGCTCCGCGATTTGCCGGTTCGTGTCCACTTGCGAGGCCTGGAGCGCGAACTGGCGGCTCGCACTCCGCGCGCGAAACCAATCGAACACCGGTACGTCCAGATGTCAGAAAAGTGGCATAGCCACGGTCGGCAAAGCTGAACCGGGTCGAGTCAATTCCATATTGCTGGATCAGGCTGCAGTTGCGGGAACAGGTCGGCTCGCGCGCGGCGGGCGTCGGCTTGAAATCCGCGTAGTTGGGCATCAAACAACCGAAATTCCGGGCGACGTAGAAATGGCGTTCCCGAGGGGGGACTCTGCTCGGGGACCGGCATCGGGTCATCCAGCACATCGGCCACGGGGAGTTCTCCCTCCACGTCCTGCGGTCCAGAAAGACGCCAATTCGTGGTTCGCGAGCTTCGCCTCCAGTTCGGCGGCATTCACCGCTTGCTCGAAAAAAGCAACCTGGGAAGACGCCTTCACCAGATCCGCCTGCGCCACTTCCTGGTTCTCAACGAGGAGCCGATTGCGGCCTTCGAAGTTCTGCGCCTCCTTCAGGTTGTCGTCGGCTACTTGAATCAGCTTCCGAGCCAGCGTCAGCCGGTAAAAAGACGCGGCCACTGCCCGCCTGAGGTCTCGCTGAGAGAGGACGATAGTGGCGGCAGCCGCATCCTGGTCCGCCTTCGCACGGGACAACTGAGCGCGCAGGCGGCCCGAAGTATCTACTTCGAGGGCGACATTCCCCAAAGCAGAGTATTCTCGAATTCCATTCGCGGAAAGATAGCTGAATGTGTCGCGGGTGCCGGGAAGCGGGCTGTTGTAGCCGAACAACCCGCCGACCGTCGCCTGAGGCAAGAAGCTCGCCACGGCCTGAGTGCGAGCATATCGAGCGATTTCAGCCTGTTGCCGGGCAATGGTTACGTTCGATTGGGCGGCTTCAGCGCGGCGAACGCATTCATCCAAGGTCAGTGGCTGAGACGAGGATTGGGCAAGGACTTGGGCAGCGAACAGAGCCAGCGGTGCTGCGAGGTGGACCAGCGCTTGCGGTTTGATCATTCTGATGCATCCGATCCTCTGAAATGACAATAGCTCCTGCCAATGCTGCGCAGGAGCTATCATTCCCGGGGACGCCGGGACGGTTAGAGGTGAGACTCCATCACCTTGAAATTGTGAACTGCCATTGTATATTCAAGTCGCGATGTCCTGCAATCGCGGTTCCGACGGCCATCGACCTGCGCCTACAGGGCACTATCGGAGGTGTGCCACGTGGACGAGATCAGTAGGCGGACTTGTGGCCGCGATGGTGACCGGCATGTGGTCTCCAGATTCCACGAGGGCCGCGCGCGACTTGTGATGTGCCCAGTGAAGCAGCGACAGTGTCGTTGTATACTAAGGATGGCAGTAGCGGTGGAGTTCGCTCAATGCCGTGCGCAACGGCCAATAACTCCTACAGTGGTTGCACTGTGGGAGCGTTCGTCAGCTTCCCTCCCCGGTCAATCCAGCAGAAAATTGAAGAGGTGATTTCCCGATGAAGGTGGTACCTCGTTGTGCCACTGATTGGAGCCCGTTGATGGTCGTCTCAGGTCAGGACGGCAATTCATTAGGGATGCTGATCGTGCGCTTCCGGGCCGTCCCTCTCGACACGACGCGTGTCGCGTCGCCAGCACTCGTATCCAGGCTGTGCTCCGATCGCAACAACCCAATCGCGAACGGAGCGCACAGGACCAGGCGAAAGGGGGATTCTCCGGTTGGACAGGTACTTGGTGGTGATTGCGGGCGCGGGATTAGGCGGCCTGACCCGCTATGTCGCCGGAACATGGATCACGGAGAGGTACGGCGGACGCTTCCCGATGGGTACCTTTCTGATCAACATCACCGGAGCCTTCCTGATCGGAATCCTCATGACCATCTTGACGGAGCGTCTCCAACCCCATCCCAACTGGCGACTTTTCCTGGTGGTGGGCGTGCTCGGCGGATACACGACTTTTTCGAGCTTCGAATACAAGACCCATCAGGCCGTCCGCACGGCGCGCACTGGTTGGGTTTGGTCTACATGGCGGGCAGCGTATTGCTCGGATACCTTGGTGTTTGGATGGGCGCACTGCTGGCCGGTCGGCGCTAGCCCTTCCGCCAATGCCAGCAGAGCCAGGGAGGTGAAATGTTGAACAAAGGTCCAGCGAAAAAGGTGACCATCTTCATCAATGAGGATACCCAACACCACATGACGGCACTGCACGATGCCATCATGACCTTCCTCATGCACAAAGGAGTCACCGGAGCCACCGCCACGCGCGCGTTCTCCGGCTACGGTTCGCATCGGACGCTGCATACCCCGAAGATCGAGGTCATGGCTTACCACTTGCCGATCCGCATCGAGTTCATCGATACGCCGGAAAAAGTCGAAGAGGTGCTTCCAACCTTGTACGACATGGTGTCGGACGGCCTTATCGAGGTACAGGACACCACTGTGGTCAAACTGGCGCGCAAGCCCGCAAAGGCGGAACCCAAGCATCCTCACGCGAGAAAAGAAGGCCCAGCCCAGTTGCTGCGAGTCTTTATGGGCGAGTCCGACAAGTGGCACGGGGAGCCCCTGTACGATGCAATCGTGAAGAAATTGCGGATGATGGACATCGCGGGAGCAACCGTCTATCGAGGGGTACTCGGGTACGGCGCAAAAGGCCACGAACACCACGCGACATTTTTTCACCCGACAAGGGATTTGCCGGTAATGATTTCGGTGATCGACGCTCCGGAGAAGATCGCTACCGCCGCCGATTCAATAGAAGAGATGCTCGAAGACGGATTGATCGTGATTTCCGACGCTCACATTGTCCGGCTGGTGCGCAGCCGCGAAGTAACGGAGGCATCCAATGCAACAGAGCATTCCGGGTAGACTGCTCCGCGTCCATATTTCCGAATCCGATCGCCTGGACCACAAGCCTCTTTACGAGGCGATTGTCGCGAAATGTCGCGAGATGCGGATCGCGGGCGCGACGGTGTTCCGCGGCCTCGAAGGCTACGGCGAAACGGGAGAGATGCACAAGGCGCACATCGTGCGACACGATCAGCCCATTCTGATTTCCATAGTTGACACTGCGGACAACATTGACCGGCTTATCCCCGTGATCGAGCAAATGATGAACACTGGCATCATGGCACAGTCCGATGTGAAGATGATTCGAGTGCAGAAACGGATGACGGCGCCTGGTGGGACAAGCACATGATCGATGAACTGGAGGAAGCGGCTATCTCGAATGAGGCGATCCCTCGCGTCCAGGCAGTGCTCAACGCGGTCGCGGAGATCTGCGGTCGCTACCGCATCACTGCACTTCAGGATTTCCAGGAAAGTTGTCGAAGGTTCGCGGCGGACAAAGTCCTCAACGTAGCTGTGTTCGGCCGCTTCAAGGCCGGTAAGAGCAGCTTTTTGAATCATCTCATTGGCCGGCCGCTGTTGCCGGTGGGGGTAATTCCGATTACCTCGGCAGTAACAGAGATTCAATACGGCGCCATGGAGCGCGCGGAAGTAATCTTTCAGGATGGCCGCACGGAGGCCGTGCCGCTTAGCCGCATCAGCCAGTTCATGTCCGAGACTGAGAACCCGGAGAATGCGAAAGGCGTCGCCAGGGTGCGATTGGAACTGCCGGCTATGGAGCGCTACCGCGGAATCCGATTTGTCGACACACCTGGGCTAGACAGCGTCTTCGAGCACAACACCGGCGCATCTTTGGAATGGCTGCCAAACGTGGGCTTGGCCCTCGTGGCGGTAGGAGTCGATCCTCCCCTTTCCCAACATGATCTCGAACTCATCCGGAGCCTGAGACGGTACACACCACGCATCGCACTCCTCCTCACCAAGGTGGATGTCCTGGAAGAAGACGAGAGGCTTCAGGTCCAGGATTTTGTCCGCTCGCAGCTCGCGCGCTGTTGGGATGGATCTGTCCCGATATTTCCGTTTTCGATCCGGCCAGGATTCGAGGGGCTGCATCGGGCTCTCGACGAAAGCCTGCTGTCGGAGGTGAGGCTGGGTGCGGGGCGTCAGCGCGAAGTGATTCTGCGTCACAAACTCGACTCCCTACTGGACGAATGTGCCGCATACCTCACAGTCGCGCTGCAGGCGGCGGAGATTTCCGATTCCGAACGCGCGGAATTACGTCAGAAGATTCTCGGGCAGAAGGAATCCCTTTCGGATTCCCGGCTGGCGCTGCAGTTGATTGTCCGCCACCGGATGGGGAGCATTCGCACGAGCTTTGAGTCTCTGCTCAAGGCGGACGAGGCTCCGGTCCGAACGGGGTTGCTCGTGGGTTTCCGATCGGAATTCCCGGCGTGGACCCGCAGTCTGCGAGTGGTCCTGGAGCGCTTCGAGGATTGGCTCAGTGCTTCGCTGGTTCGCGAGATGGCCGAGTTGTCCAGGAAGCATCGAGAAGAATTTGTTGAACCCGTTGAACACGTCAGCCGCCAGTTGGCGCAGTCCCTGCAGGATTTCCGCAACAGGCTATCGGAGCGTGCCCTCGCAACGCTCGGCGTTCCGCTGAGAACCACCGAAGTCGACTTCCGGCCGGAAGCCCCTCGGACGCCCGACGTACGCGTGGGAAAGATCTTCGATCACAACTGGGAACTGCTCTCGCTGGTGGTGCCGATGGGGCTGGTGAAGGCGCTGGTAAAGAGACACTTCGAAAGTAAAATCGGAGATGCGGTCTTCATGAACCTTTCATGGCTGGCCTCGCAATGGGAAGAGGTCGTCGCGGCGTCACTGGTTACACTTCGGAAAGAAGCGGAGCGCCGGTTCGACGAGTTCGTTTCGACAATCGAACGCTTGATCGCGGCGGCCGGTGAGGAAGCGCCTCACATCCGCGCGGACATCCAGCGTCTCGCAGCCTTGCGGACGCAGGAGAGCGAGGACGGGACAGGCAGTCCCGATCCCCGATGAAAGTCGCCATCGTTTCAGACCTGCACGCCAATATGGAGGCGCTCGAGTCTTTTCCGGAGGAATCGGACGAGCTATGGGTCCTGGGAGATCTGGTCACTTACGGGCCCAATCCGGCAGAGGTCGTCGATGCGGTGCGTAAGCGGGCCTCCCTGATTGTGCGGGGGAACCACGATCACGCGGCCAGCGCCGGCGAGGATCCGCGGTGTTCCGAAGCGTTCCGGTCTATGGCCGCGGCCACGCTCGATTTTGCGCGCGCCGCGCTCGGCCCGGAACAGAAAGCCTGGCTGGCAAGTCTTCCGCTGGCAGCGGAGCGGACGATTGACGGCACCCGTTTCTTGCTCTGCCACGCCGTACCCTCAGATCCTCTATACGCCTACTGCCGCCCGGATTCCCCTCGGTGGCAAAATGAGGCGGCGGATTTAGAGGCGGATGTCGTTCTGGTCGGCCATACTCATTTGCCATTCATGTTGCAGGTTCGTGGACGCATGGTGGTGAACCCCGGCAGCCTGGGCCAACCTAAGAACGGTTCTGCACGCGCTGGTTACGCCGTTTGGGAGAACGGCAAGATCGAGCTTCGGTCGTATGAATACCCTGTCGAAGAAACTGTCCGGAAGATCCTGGCGATGCCGGTTCCGGATGACATCCGGCGTCGCCTCGCCAATGTGCTTCGCTCAGGCGGTGATCCAAATCGCAATCGTACAAATAAGGAGACGTCGTCATGTTTGAAATCGTAAGAGTCACTGGGCGCGAGATTCTGGATTCGCGCGGAAATCCCACGGTAGAAGCGGAAATTGAACTGGCTGGTGGGATCTTGGGTACCGCCGCCGTGCCCTCGGGGGCTTCCACGGGCGAGAAGGAGGCGGTGGAACTCCGGGATGGCGATAAGGGCCGATACGGTGGCAAGGGCGTCACGAAAGCGGCCGGCAACATCAACACCGAAATTCGAAAGGCGGTAACCGGCCTGGACGCGACCAACCAGCGCGCAATCGACGCGGCGATGATTGCGCTCGATGCGACCACAAACAAAGCGAAACTCGGCGCGAACGCGATTCTCGCTGTGTCGATGGCCACCGCGCGCGCCGCAGCCAGTGCGCATCAATTGCCCCTGTACCGATATCTTGGCGGCTCGAATGCTTGCGTTCTCCCGTTCCCCTGCATGAACGTATTGAACGGCGGGAAACACGCGGACAATACCGTCGATTTCCAGGAGTTCATGATTGCGCCGCACAACGCACCCTCTTTCGCGGAAGCGATCCGAAAAGGCATGGAGACCTTCCACGCCCTGAAACAAGTGCTGCGTGGCAAGGGCTACAGCACTGCGGTGGGCGACGAAGGCGGGTTCGCTCCGGACCTGAAGTCGAATGACGAAGCGGTGGAGTTAATCCTCGAGGCCATCACGAAGGCCGGATACAAGCCCGGTGCCGACATTTCTATCTGCCTCGATCCCGCTGCCAGCGAGATGTGGGACAACGGAAAATACATCCTGTTCAAGTCAACCAAGAAGGCCATCACTTCCGACGAACTCATCAAAACGTGGGAATCCTGGGCGAATCAGTACCCGATTGTGCTCCTGGAGGATGGCATGGGCGAGAACGACTGGGACGGATGGAAAGCGCTGACGGCGGCCCTCGGATCGAAGATCGAACTGGTTGGGGATGATATCTTCTGTACGAATCCAAAAATCCTTCAGGAAGGAATCGAAAAGGGCATTGCCAATTCCATTCTGATCAAGCTGAACCAGATTGGATCGGTTACGGAAACGCTGGACACGATCGAATTGGCGGGGCGGAACAACTATCGCTGTTTCGTATCGCACCGCTCAGGCGAAACTGAGGACACGTTCATCTCGGACTTGACAGTCGCTACGAGCGCCGGCCACATCAAAACGGGTTCGGGTTGCCGAAGCGAGCGCGTCGCCAAGTTCAACCAGTTCCTGCGGATTGAAGAGCGCCTGGGCCCGCAAGCTCTCTTTGCGGGCAGGCAGACTTTTGGACGGCGACGCGGTTGTTAATTGGGGCCGGCGCCTTGCCGCTCGCGGCTCATCTGTGCTGGAATGTGAAATTGGCAATGGAGTTTGCCACCCCCGGTGCAGCCGGGGCAAACTGCCTTCATCACTGATGGCTGATAACTCCTCCCAAATCCTAACGGAGGTGCGGTCCGTAAGGGCCTGCGATGGGAGGAGTTGCCCGGCAACGTCGAAGCCGTAACGTACTCGCTGCAAGCCTGCTTCATCCTGGCAGTTCCTCCCCGCCCTCCCGCGAGTCACAGCCATGATCGAGACCATCACTTACAACACCTTCCAGGTCCTGTTTGTAATGGCATTCGCGCCCCTGTACGCCGGCGTGCTCTCCCGACTGAAGGAGATAGTACAAAGCAAACGCGGGCCCAGCATCTTCCAGCCGTATTGGGATATTTGGAAGCTCTTCCATAAAGACGAGGTCGTATCGGAAGAGACCACCTGGATCTTCCGTGTGACGCCCTATCTTGCGTTCGTGATGCCGATCTTCGTCACGATTCTGATCCCGGTCTTAACGGACTATCCGTTGGCGTTCGCCTTCATGGGCGACATGTTGGCCGGAGGCTTCTTTCTCGGCCTCGCGGGCTTCTTTGCCGCGCTCGCAGCGGTCGACACGGGAAACCCATACGGCCCGATGGGCGCCAGCCGGACCCGTATGGTTGGCTTCCTCGCCGAGCCGGTCTTCATGATCGTCTTCTTCACGGTCTCGTTCGTTGCCCAGTCGACGATCCCTTACATCGTGCAGCAGCAGTGGGTCGCCAGCGTCTCGGCGCCTTCTTCTCGCCGGCCCATATCCTGTTGTTGATCGCATTTCTCATGCTGATTCTGGCTGAGGGAGGGAAGATCCCGGTGGACAATCCGTCGGGGCACTTCGAGCTGGCGATGATCGACGAATCGAAAGGGTTCGAGTTCTCCGGCCGCGGCGCGGCGCTGATGAAGTGGGGCGGCCAGATGAAATTCCTCGTCCTGACGTGCATCTTCCTGAACGTACTGGTTGCGCCGTGGGGCCTGGCGCATGCACAGCGCATTGGGGATGTGCTTGCGCGCGGTCCCGCTGATTCTCATCAAGATCCTTCTCTTCGCCCTCGTGCTGGTGGCGATCGAATCGTCTCTCGCGAAGCTGCGCTTGTTCCGCATCACCGAGTTTCTCGGCGCCGCGTTCATCACTTCGGTGGCAGCCATGGTCGCGAGTATTTTTCCAGGAGCGTAGCTAAGACATGCCGACTTCCATCCCTGAAGCCTGAACACGCTCAGCGCGGGGCTGATCCTCATCTCCGCGTTCGCGATGGTGGCGACCCGGCAGGTGCAGGGCGTCGTCCGGTTCTTCGTCATCGAGTCGCTTCTGCTGGCCGCTTCCTCCTGGCTGCTTGGATACAGCCGCAATTCGATTCATCTCTGGGCGCTCGGTGGGATCACAATCGTGGCCAAGGTGCTGGCAATCCCGTGGGTCTTGCGGCGTCTTCTGCCTGGCGATTTCTATGAGCGGCGCGAGATTTCCCAGGCGATCAACATTCCGTCGTCGCTGCTGCTGGCGCTCCTGCTGGCGGTCGCCTCCGAATTTCTGGCCGGACCCTTTGGTGATGGCCTCACGCGACCCCGTGGTCCGGGTGAATCTGCCGATCGGGCTCGCCGGCGTGCTGATTGGCGCCTATTCGCTGGTCGCGCGCCGCGAAGCGATTCCTCAGCTCATCGGAATTCTGGCGATGGAGAACGGCGCGTTCTTTGCCGGGATCGCCGATCGCCGCCGAACTGCCGATCATCGCCGAACTCGCGGTCGCCATGGATGTCATTCTGATCGCCGTCGTGGTTGGGCTGCTGACGCGCAACATTCGACAGACCCTCGGAACGACCGAGGCGGCCGCGTTGAGCGAGCTGAAGGAGGAGCCGCTCGCATGGCGCTGATTGCAATCCTTGCCAGTTCCTCTGCTGGCGGCGCTGCTGTGTTGGGTCCGGCCGCTGAGACGGTTGCGTGGGCATAACTGGTGGCGTCACATGGACGGTGTTCGTGCTCGGCGCATACGTCGCCGCCGAAGTGATCGCCGCCGGCAGGGTCGTCGGGCTCCCGGCTGGTTCGAGGCGGACGGCCTGCGGCGCTCTGATGCTGGTCCTGGTCAGCTTCGTCTTGCGCCTCGCGTCCGTTTTCGCGGGAGGCTACATGCGCCACGGCGAGCACAACGGCGACCGGCTATGGTGGTTCTATTCCAACTACAACCTGTTGTCCTTCGCACTGTTGGCTGTTCCTTCGCTGGCGGAACCGAATCTGGTGTGGGTAGCGGTAGAACTCATCACGCTGTTCAGCGTTCTGCTGGTGGGTTTCGAGAACACGTCGAGCGCGCTGGAGGCTGCGTGGAAGTTCGCGGTTCTCACGATGATGGGGGCGCCGATCGCGCTGTTCGGCTTCTTCCCGCTGTTCTGGGCGTACCGGTCCGCGAGCGGAGGACTTGGGAGACCTGGGAGGGTCTTCGGGCGGCCGCGTCTTCGATGGACCCGAATCTACTGAAGCTCTCCTTCCTCCTGGTGTTTGTCGGATTCGGGGCCAAGATCCGGCCTGGCGCCGATGCACACATGGCTGCCGGACGCGCACAGCCAGGCTCCCACTCCGGTATGCGCGGTTCTGTCCGGCGTGAAGACAACCGTTCCGCTCTACGTGATCCTGCGTTTCTCTCGATCGTGCTGGCGTCGCCCGCTGCGCGTTTGGGCAACTGGATGGTTGTCCTCGGCCTGATCTCGGTCGGCATCGCCGCCTTTCTGCTGCTTCAGGTCCGCGACTATAAGCGCATGTTCGCCTACTCGACGGTCGAGCACATGGGCGTCATTCTGACGGCGGCGGGGCTGGCGACCCAGGCGTCGGATTTCGGCGCGGTTTCCAAATGCTCAATCATGCCATGACGAAGTCCCTCTGCTTCTATGTGGCCGGCGTCATCCTGCTGGCGCTCGGCACGCGGGAGATCCAGTCGGTGCGCGGGCTCTTCCGGAGTTCCCCGTTTGCCGGGGCGGCGTTGTTGCTCTGTTCGCTCGCGATCGCCGGCGCGCCACCATTTCCTATTTTCTTGAGCGAGTTCTCCATCCTGTCCGCCGGGATCAGCGCCGGACAATATGCCGTGGTCGCCGTCCTGGCCGCGCTGATCGTGATCGCCTTCATCGCGATCATGCTGCACGTCAACCGGATGGTTTTCGGTGCGCCGCTGGCGACGCTCCGGTGCCGAATCCTGCCCGCGAGCTGCCGCTTCGCCGTATTGGCGGCCGCGGCTCCGGTCGTGCTGCTCGGGGTGTACATGCCGGCGCCGCTTCATGATCTACTGCACCTGGCGGCGCGGCAACTCGGAGGCGCTTGAGATGACGGTCACTCCTACGCCGGCAGCCGATCCCAGAGCTTCGATGCCGCCACCTCTGGCGCTGAGATCGAGAAGCGGTTTGGACCGTCAGTTTCGCCTTCGAGCGAGGATGGCGGCACGAGTGCCTCGTTCCTTGTTGGACATCCGCCGGCATTGACTTCACTGTGCGGGTTCCTTTTTAGGAAGCCGGCTGTTCCTTTGGCGGCCTGATTGTCGAGGAGCGCGACGAGTGGAAACTCCGCTACATTTTCCTGAATGCCGCGCCGGCTGGCTTCACTGCATTCTGCGTCTGCCCCTGGATACGCGGACCGTGCCGAGCATCAGCGTACGGTGCAACGCAGCCGACTGGTACGAGCGGGAGGCGGAAGACCTGT
Organism: Bryobacterales bacterium; assembly: GCA_963719195.1. Classification (GTDB taxonomy): domain Bacteria; phylum Acidobacteriota; class Terriglobia; order Bryobacterales; family Bryobacteraceae; genus DASQZT01. Next base: position 721,066 of record CAVRBB010000003.1, read on the forward strand.
TTGGCCTCGCTTCGAGGAACATCCGCGGCTCGGCGATTTCGTTCTCCACGATCAGGTCTGGCAGGAAGGGATCAGCTCCGATGCGGAAGGCGTTCGACGCCAGGCAAACGCATTTCGAGAGGCGCCCGCAGGAAGACTGGCGTCCCAAGCTGGTGGTTCAGGACCCTGGCGCCTTCGCAATGCCTGTGGGACCGGTCTACGAAGGCGGCGTTGGAGAGTCCGTTCACTTCCTGCTCGAAACGGTTGGCGAAGATGTCATTCGAGCCGTACCACGGCTCTTCTACAAGTATCGGGCCGTGGAGAAGATCGCCGAGGGGAAATCGGTTCTGGATGTGTTGCTGCTGGCCGAGCGCTTCTCGGCGAAGTCCGCTTTCGCCCACTCCCTCGGGTATTGCCAGGCAGTCGAGAGAGCTGTTCACCTCGAGATCCCGCAGCGCGCCAGCCGCCTGCGCGTGGCGCTGTGCGAAGCTCGAACGGCTTCGCCACCACGCAGGCGTGATCGAGGGGATCTGTCATTCCACAGCCCTCGCTGTCTCCGAGGCCCACGCCGCGATCATTGAGGAGCAACTACTGCGTGCGTCTGTGCCGCTTTGCCGGACACCGCTACCTGTTCGGACTGAATACGCCCGGCGGACTGCGTCGAGACTTCGACAGTGAAGCTTCGATCGACCTGCTACGGGCCGTTGACGACGCCTCGGGGCGGCTGCAACGTCTTGAGGAGAGACTGCGCTACAGCAGCAGCTTTCTCGACCGGCTCGAGGATGTCGGCGTTGTCAGCCCCGGAAGCGCACGCCACCTCAATCTGCTGGGCCCCGTCGGGCGAGCGTCGGGTCTCCGCCGTGACGTGCGCCGAGTGTGCCCGTATTCCGGCTACGAGCAGTACCGGTTCGATGTGCCGTGCGAAGAGGAAGGCGATGGATACGCCCGTTTGCGTGTGCTCTTCTCCGAGGCCCGGCAATCCGCTGGTCTGATTCATCAAGCGATGGAGTCGATGGAGCCGGGAGAAGTGTGCGCACCGGCCGGGGAGATGACGGCCGCGGCCGCGCTCGGATGGGTCGAAGCGCCAATCGGCGCCTCAGGGCATTGGGTCAGGTTGGATCGCGGAGGTAAGGTGGAACGCTATCGGGTGCTGTCTCCTTCGTTCCGAAACTGGATGGGCCTTCACATCGCAGTCGAGGATTTCGCGTTCCAGGATTTTCCCATCATCCTGGCCACGTTCGGGTTATCCGCTACAGAGTGCGATCGGTAGGAGTCGAAACAGATGAGCTTCTGGTTTTGGCATGGATTGAGAAACGGAATTCAGTCGACCCGGTATCCTTGGGCGCCGGAAAATGCGGTGGGCGTCACTCCGGGGCGGCCGTTGGCCACCGAGTTCTCCTCCGCAGAAGAAGCGTCGCGAGCCGCGGCCAACTGTCCCGTCGGCGCGATCGCCGCTGATGGGGCGCGCGCGGTGGTGGACCTCCGGGCATGTGTATGGTGCCAACGCTGCCGCTTCGGCTCCCCGAAGCCGCTCCAGTGGGACGCGAGTCATGAGTGGACTCGGACGCCTCTCACCCGAACTGCATATGCACCGCTACCCGGGCGCCTTTGCCCGGTCGCTCCACGTCATTGTCGTCGATGCGGGTGACTGCGGCGCCTGCCTGAACGAGGTCAAGCAGCTCAACAACCCCCTTTACAACATGCACCGGCTGGGCATCTTTCTCACGGCGACCCCGCGGACAGCTGATGTTCTGCTCGTCGTCGGGCCGGTCAGCGAGAACATGCGTGGGCCTTTGGTGAAGACCTACGAAGCGATGCCTGACCCCAAGCGCGTTTTGGCTGCGGGAACGTGCGCGATCACGGGAGGCGTGTTCGGACGAAGCTTCATGTCCGCGGGTGGCGTGGGCTCGGTACTTCCCGTCGATATTGAGGTGCCCGGCGATCCGCCGCCTCCGCTCGCCATTCTCCACGCGCTGCTAGACGTCGCAGGGCGAAAACGATCCGTTGCCTCACGAGAGGCTGCTTGTGGAGGAATCCTGACATGGTTGCCTTGACTGGCGGCGCTCTCTTGCTCTTCTTTCTTCTGTGTGCCGCGGCGCTAGTCCTTTCGTCTATGCTGCGCGGCATGTTAGCGGCCATCGTCATCGCCTGGTTCGGCACGCTGTGCTCGATCCTGCTGATGCTCGCCGCAGTGGCGCGTTTGGCGGGCGGACAGGACTTTCACCTGGATCTCTGGACGCGAGCGGTTGAGGGGCGCTGTCTCTCCATGTCGATGCGTTGTCGGCTGTTTTCCTCTTCGCCGCCGGTTTGGTATATCTATCCTGCTGAGTTTTCGCGCCGCATTATCTCTTGCACTACTTCCGGAACCGCTATTCCGCGGGACGCTATGCCGTGCTGCACTTCGCCTTCATGGCTTCCGTAGTGTCTGATCCTGACGGCCGGCGACGCCCTCACCTTCTTGCTCAGTTGGGAGTGCATGTCGATCCTCTGCTACCTCCTGGTGAATTACGAGCAGAGGACCGCAGCACGATTCTGTTGCCGGTTATATCATGCTCGCGATGAGCGAGGCGGGATTTCTCGCCGTGGTGATCGCGTTTCTCATCGTGGGAAGCGGCGCGTCCGGATTTTCGTTCGCGGCGCTCCGCGCCGACCGCCGGTCATATTGTCCGACACCGCCGTCTGGGGCGTATTCTTGCTTGGGTTCCTCGGCTTCGGTGTCAAGGCCGGACTGGTCCCGGTGAATTTCTGGTTGCCGCGCTGCTACACTGCCACTCCCCCGGCGTTCATCCCTGTCCTGGCGGGCGTCACATTGAATCTCGGTTTCTACGGAATCCTGCGACTGAACGGCGACCTGGTTCCCGGTCAGGGCATCGGACCGGGTCTGATCGCCCTGGCTGTGGGGAGCATCACTGCGTTAGTCGGCATTCTCTATGCCACCACGGAGAACGATCTGAAGACGATGCTGGCCCACAGCTCCATCGAGAATGCCGGGATCATCGTGGCGGGTTTTGGCGCCTTCCTGGTTTTCCGGAATTCCGGGAATGCCGTCCCCGCCGCCATTGCGTTAACCGCGGCGCTGTATCACGTAGTCAATCATTCCGTCTACAAGGCTCTCCTGTATCAAGGCGCAGGCCACATCGAAGCCGCAACGGGCACGCGCGACATGGACCGACTGGGAGGCTTGATTCGCTTCTTGCCCGCTTTGTCCGTCGTTTTCCTCGTGGGTTGCCTCGCGATTTCTGCGGTTCCACCCTTCAACGGATTTGTCAGTGAATGGTTGACCCTGCAAACGTTCCTGCGCAGCGCCCTGCTTCCATCCGCGCTGGTCAAGATTGTGTTCGCGCTTTCCGGGGCGATGTTGGCATTGACCGCGGCGTTGGCCGTCACCTGCTTTGTGAAGACCTATGCGATGAGTTTCCTGGGTATCCGCCGCGGGAGTTGGAAACTGAATGAGGCGGGGCTGGCGCGCAAGTCTCGCTTCTCTCTGACACTTCTCGCGGTTGCCTGCGTTTTGTTGGGAATCCTGCCAACCTATGTCGATTCCGGCCTTGGATCGCGCCGTCGAACCATTGGCAGGGGCCAGCGCAACGGCTGCACTGGTGCCGCCATTTTTCACTGCGACGGAATCGAACTCGCAGCTTCCCACCGCGTTCCTCCATGACTTTCACAATCTGGGAGCGCAAACCGGAGCCGCTGTACTTCCCGGCCGTGGACTGGTGATGCTGCTGCGAGGCTCGGAGCAGAACCCGGTTGTCTTTGCGATGTCCCCGTCCTACAGCCTCGCGGCTTTGGCGATCCTGCTGGTGGTGGCCTGGTTTCTCGTCAGGCTTTTCACCCGTCAACGCTCAGTGGCCAGGAGCGAAGTGTGGGCGGGCGGCATACCCAAGCTGCTGCCGGAGATGACCTATACGGCAACTGGCTTTTCGAATCCCGTTCGCGTGGTCTTTCAGGCGATCTTCCGGCCCAACATCGTCGAGGACACACGGCAGACCGTTGCCGTGCACTTCCGGACGGCGATCCGGCGCCGCCGGGATGAAACTCATTTGGTGGAGCGCCTGTTCTTACGCCCGGTCGGCAGAGCGATGGGCTTGCTGGCAGGGTCGCTCGCAGGGATGCACCACGGCCGCCTGAATGCGTATGTCGGCTATGTGCTGGGGTTTCTAATCATCATTCTCTTCCTCTATCGCCTGACTTGAAACTCGGTTGTGGTGTTCCCGGATCAAGTCCAATTTGATGCGGTCAGCCTTCCGCGGTGCGGATTATCAGCGTCGTGTCGATATCATCGCCCGATGCCGAGCCTGCTTCGCGTTGCAAGCCTTCATCGTAATCCTTGTGAGTCGGCACGGGCGAACGGGGCTCAGGTCTGAGGATGATCCCGCCAAGCAGGATTGCCGACAAGTGCATGCACAGTTGAGTCCGCTTCGCGTCCGCCGCAAGAGGGTCGCTCGCGATTGTCCAGGTCACCCTGCGCTTGGCCCTCGCGAGAATTGGCATGATGACAAAGGAGGCAACGGCCGGAGCGCGTTCCGCGCACCGACCTCTCTCGACCAGGTTCCAGGCCAGGCAGCATCTGCCGGCCCGCTCGGCAGATGGCCTTGAAGATCTCACAGCCTAAGGGAGCGTCGCCTTTATCGAACCGCTCATCGGCGCCGCCTACCGCGTTTGTCACGTGCGCAACTACACCGACCGGAAAATCCCGCGCCGCGCCGAAAGCAAAGAGCGAGGCGGCCTGCATCTCCACGGCCAGGGCCCCGGCTTCGGTGTGGACTTCGAGCTGCCTCATGGTTTCTCGATACGGAGCATCTGTGGTCCAGACAAGGCCGGCTGACACTGGAAGTCCGGCTACCCCTACCTCGTTCAAGAGGGCCTTGACAACGCCAGGGTGAGAATCGACCGTATCGCTAGGTGGCAGGTAATGGTATGAGGTACCTTCATCGCGTATAGCTTGAGTCGCCACGACCAGGCTGGGGACCGGCAGGCCGGGGCTCACGCGGCCCGCGGACGTTAATCCGAAAACGATGCGGGCGCCAGAGGCGGCCAGTTGCTCGGCGATCAAGACCGCATACGGTCCTCCGATCGTGCGCGGAATAATAGCGCAATCAATGCCATCTATCACCAGCACATGCATGGTCGTGTGGAAACACGCCCACTGCGCGCATGGACGGACCGCTCCAGTCGAGACGAGCCAATCTGTCAGATCGCCGTCGAAGTCGAGTACGCAGACGGGCGGTAATGGCTCGGCCGGAAGACCGCGTTCATCCCGAACCGCCGCAATCAACGCTTCGGGAGTAAATGCGGACACCTGCTCAAGTGGATGGTCCAGCAAGGGGACATGAAGACGGTCCATGAATCTTCCGGTATAGCAGAGGGACGAATCGATATTCAAGTGTTCGATTGATTAGTCGCCAGGATCCACCGTATAATCAAGCAAGCAGTTGAATATCATGGCTGAACCAAACCTGAAGAAGGCCGTCTATGAACAACTCTCCCGGATTGGGAAGGCAGTGGCAAGTCCACCGAGGCTGGAGTTGCTCGATCTGCTGTGCCAGGGCCCGCGAACCGTGGAGGCGCTCGCGCGGGAAGCCGGTTTGAGCGTGGCCAATACGTCCCAGCACCTCCAGATCCTGCATGCGGCACGCCTGGTAGATGCACACAAGGAAGGCCTTTTCGTGACCTACCGCCTCGCCGACCAGCAGGTCTGCGATTTTTACCAGGCGCTGCGCACACTCGCCGAGAGCCGTCTTGCCGAGATCGAGGCGATCATCCGGCAGTTCAACGACGGGCGCGAGTCGATGGAAGCGGTCGAAAAGCAGGCTCTTCTGGAGCGCGTGCACCGCTCGGAAGTGATCGTGCTTGACGTGCGACCTCCCGAGGAGTACCGCGCCGGCCATATACCAGGCGCTGTCTCGATTCCGCTGAAGGAACTGCGGAGCCATCTTTCCAAGCTGCCCCGCCGGCGGGAAATCGTGGCCTACTGCCGCGGCCCCTATTGCGTGCTTGCGGTGAAGGCCGTGAGGCTGCTGCGCGCCAACGGTTTTCGAGCCGTCCGCATGGAGCACGGAGTGCCGGAGTGGCGGGCGGAAGGTTTGCCCGTAACCGTGGGCGAGGATCCGAGATGAAAAGCCGAAAAAGGGTTGTCGTTGTGGGCGGTTCGTTCGGAGGCGTCAACGCGGCTTACGAACTTCGCTGCCGGCTTCCGCAAGACGCCGAGATCACCGTGATCTCGCGGGATGCGGAGTTTACGTTCATCCCCTCGCTGCCCTGGGTCATCATGGGCTGACGCGATCCATCTCGCCTCCAGGTTCCCTTGGCTGAGCCGCTCCAACGCCGAAAGATCGGTTTTGTTCATGGCGAGGTCAAGGAACTCGACCCTCAGAAGTGTGAAGTTCGTACTGCAAGTCAGGCGTATCCCTACGACGCTCTTGTCATCGCGTCCGGCGCGGAACTGGACTACGCCGCCGTTCCGGGCCTGGGTCCGACGGCAGGTTATACCTACTCCACCTTCACACCCAATGAGGCGGCAGCGGCGAGAGATGCTCTTGCGAAGGCGATTGCCGCCGATGAAGGACGCATCGTCATCGGCGCCGCGGCGGGCGCGAGTTGATGATCGATACCGTGCTGAAGAGGCTCCGAAAGCGCCATCGCTTCTCGCTTGTATTCATCACGCCAGAGCCGTTTCTGGGGCATTTCGGCGTCGGCGGTATCGGCGCTTCGCCCCGTATGGTGCAGGATGAGTTTGCGGCGCGGCACATCGATTCTGTCCTGAACGCCCGGATCGCCAGCGCTGGTCCCGATCGCCTGATTCTGGGCGATGAGTCCGAGCATCCATTCGACTTTTCCCTGATAATCCCGGCGTTTCTTGGAAGCCCTTTTGTTCGTGCGGTGGATGGACTGGCAAATCCGAAGGGGTTCATAACGGTCACTCCGCAACTCGCGAGTACGAAATTCGCAAACATCTACGCCGCTGGTGTTGCGGTGGCAATCGCTCCACCAGGTCCAACATCCGTTCCTGTGGCGGTGCCCAAGACGGGGCACATGACAGAGTTGATGGCGCAGGCCGCTGCGCGCAATATCGCAGCCGAGTTCACGGGCCGTGTGAAAGTCGACGGGATGACGCTGCCTTCCACGTGCATCGCCGACGCCGGCGATACGGCGTTTTATATGTCCGCCGACCCATTCCTGCCTCCGCGCAACAAGGTGATTGTGAAACGGGGTAAATGGACCAGGTACTTGAAACTGACCTTCGAGCGATACTACCTGGCACGCATTCGGCACGATCTGCCGTCGATGGATTTCGGGTGGTAAGCGCAAAAAGGAGCAGTATGCACATCTACCTCGATTTCAATGCGAGCACGCCGCTGGCGCCCGAGGTTGCCGCTCGAATGCAGGCCGTGCTGAACGAGCCGTTCGGCAATCCTTCGAGCGACCACTGGGCGGGGAAGCCCGCGCGGGAGGCCGTTGAGAAGGCGCGAGCGCAGGTTGCCCGCCTCCTGGGCTGCGACGCCGGCGAGGTTGTCTTCACAAGCGGTGGAAGCGAAGCGAACAACTACGCGCTCAAGGGAGTCTTCTTCGCCACCGCGATTGCCCACCCGCACATCATCACGACGCAGGTCGAGCATCCTGCGATCATCAATCCCTGTCGGTTTCTGGAACGGCTCGGGGCGCAGGTTACGTACCTGCCGGTGGATGCTTCCGGCCGCGTCGACCCTGATGATGTGCGACGCGCCGTGACGCGGGACACGATCCTGATTTCCGTGATGCATGCCAACAACGAAGTCGGGACCATTCAACCCGTGCAGGAGATCGCCCGTATCGCACGGGAGCACGGCATCCTTTTCCATACCGATGCCGCCCAGTCCGTGGGCAAGGTCCCGACGAAGGTCGGAGAACTACGTGTCGATCTGTTGTCCGTGGCCGGCCACAAACTCTACGGTCCGAAAGGCGTCGGCGCGCTCTATATCCGTGCAGGTGTTCGTCTCGAGCCGTTCATCCATGGCGCAGGGCATGACTCGGGCCGGCGCGCGGGCACGGAGAACGTTCTGCTCGGTGTAGGACTGGGTGAGGCTTGCGAACTGGCTGAATCATGGATCGGCAGGCAGTCAATCCGGAAACTGCGAGACAGATTCTGGAATCTCTTGACCGCGGAATTTGGCGAACGAGTTGTCCTCAACGGACACCCGACGGATCGTCTACCGAATACGCTGAACGTCAGTTTCCCGGGCAAAGTCGGCGCGGAGATTCTGCTCGGGTTGGATGGGGTTGCTGCCTCGACGGGTTCCGCTTGCCACTCCGGTTCCATTGAGCTATCACCGGTCCTCAAAGCAATGCGAGTAACTCCGGAGACCGGCATGGGCGCGATCCGGTTCAGCCTTGGGCGCACGACTACGGAAGCGGAAATTGAATCGGTTGTGAAGAGCCTGAAGGCAGTACTGGCTTGATGGACTCACTCACAGAGAAGGAATAGCGATGAATTGTCTCTTGATTCTCAATGATCCCCCGTACGGCACGGAGCGCAGTTATAACGGCCTTCGGTTGGCGAACTCGCTTGCTAAAGACGAGAGAAATAGCGTTTCGGTGTTTCTGATGGGCGATGCCGCATCCTGCGGCGTAGCCGGCCAGACGACCCCGAATGGGTACTACAACATCGAGCGCATGCTAAAGGTCCTGGCGTCAAAAGGCGGCAAGATCGGCGTTTGCGGAACGTGCATGGACGCCCGCGGCATGAGACCCGAAGGCCTCGTTGAAGGCGCACATCGAAGTTCGATGGACGAACTGACCTGCTGGACGCAGGAGGCAGATAAGGTCATTGTCTTTTGAAACCGCCCACGGCCGCTCACCTTCCCTGCTGCGCCCGGAGGAGTTCGCCAACTGGCGGGCATCGTGGCGGGCAGCGAACCGAACAGATTGAGCAGGATGCGGTCTTCGATCTTGCGGGCCCGCTCCGCTCGAAGCGGGTTCTGGAGATCGGATGTGGCGATATACGGAAATTCCGAAAATCTCTGCCTCTGGGCGGAATCCCGAGAATGTCCGTTCCTCCCGACCGGTTCGCAGAACAAAGAACGTCGCTCCGAGATTCAGACGGCTGAAGCCGCATCGTGGGACGGCGTCATTGAGCCCCGAGTTGTTTAGCGCTGAATAGGGATAGCGAACTCACGGACAATAGCGGGCGGTACGTTCTCTGCGAGCAGGGCGACGGCCGACAGGATGATCCGCGTTTGCAGAGCAGCGTCGTTTGGGGCGCCCAGAGGATATCCAAACGGGAAATCCGCGAACAACGCCCGAGGCGGGGCGACTCGGTCCGTGACTTCCCGGCACAGCGTAACGGACACCGTGGGAATGCCGGCTCTTTCGATGATGCCCTGGATCAGTCCGACCGACTGATGGCACATCGGTCAGACCGGCGTCAGCAGGACGGCATCCACGGCGTCTTCTACCAGCATGCGGGCAACTTCAGGCGCAGTACCGTTGACAAGACGGCCCGGCGCGGAGATCGAACCCATGAAGCTGAAATGACGCGGCGCAACGGGGCCAATGACGCCCTCTTCCGCCAAGGCCTCCAGCCGGTCCAAGGGCAGAGCCAGGTTCTTGTCTGAGGCAATCCCGCGGCTGTCAAACGCATCGCTTCGGTGGGCGATGCGCAATACGCTCAAGTCGGTATCCAGGGGTAGGACTCGGTAGGAGAAATCTCCACCACGAATGGAGATGTCGAATGGGAGTTGGTCGGGCTTGAAGAAGGCCGCGGTCGTGACCACCGCGACCCGAGCCTCGCGGAGCGGCTTGCTTAAGCGTGCTCCCTGCCGCCAGTCGGCTCTGCGGTATGGGTACGCCTTCATGAAGACCTGGTAGGACAGCTTGAGGTCGGAGAGTTTCGCCACGCTGGGTCCCCCTTCAGCTTACGTGCCTGGACAACTTCATGACGCCATCCCCTTGAGCGCCGCCGCGCCGCGGGTATCGCCGCGCAGTCCAAATATACGCTGCAACCAGCGGACCATCCCAGGCGTGAGCTTGGCCATCATGAACTGATCCGCCGCCCGACGGTTGCCCAGAACATATGTCGGATAGGGGTGGATCGTCGAGGACAGCTTGCCTAACGTGACGCCGTTCCGCATGGCGACGGCGTACTCGCCGATCATCTCGCCGGCGTGGGCGCCGAGTATGGAGACTCCCAGGATGCGGCCCCACCGATTCGCCAGTACCTTCACCATCCCCGTCGTTTCCGAGTCGGTGACCGCCCGATCCAACTGCTCGAAGGGGAACCGGTAGACAGAGTAGGCCGTACCGTTACGCTTCAGCCCCGCGTCGCTTGCGCCCACGTGGGCAAGCTCCGGATCGGTGAAGGTAGTCCACGTAACGTGGCGCTCATCCATCCTTGAGGGTATATGCAGAATGGCGTTGGTCACCGCAATCTTCGCCATGTGCTCGGCCATGTGCGTGAACAGATGCCGCCCCGCGACGTCGCCGCAAGCGTAGATGTGAGTCGCCGACGACTGGCAGCGCCGGTTTACTGAGATGCCCTTATCGTTCCTCCGCACGCCGGCCGCCTCAAGATGCAGGTTCTCCAGATTGGGCCTGCGTCCGATAGCCGCAAGCAGGGCATCGGCTTCAATTCGCTCTCCGCTCGCCGTTTGAGCCGCGCCATGCTGGAGCCTGACGACTTCCGTCTCTAACAGAAACCGGATACCTTCGCCCTGAAGATGTTCCAGCAGGGTCGCGGCCAGTTCCCGGTCATCACGCCCGAGAATGCCGCCGCCGTGCGTCGCCACGGCAACCGATGAGCCAAGGCGTTGGAACGCCTGAGCCATCTCGAGTCCGATGGGACCGCCGCCGAGAACCAGCAGGCGCTTGGGCAACCGGTCGAGCTCGAAAATGGTTTCGTTGGTGAGCACCGGCACAGTCCCGTCGGTTTCGAGTTGCGGCATGAAGGGCGAACTCCCGGTAGCCACGACGAAATAGCGGGAAGTGAGCGTTCCGGTTCCGCCGTTCGCTTCGATCTCGACCGCGTGCGGCCCCAGAAACCGGGCGCGCCCCGGAATCACTTCAACCCCGAGTTTTTCGAAATTTGGAGGCGCGTCCGCATCGGCGTAAATGCGCTCCCGGATGGAGTGTACTCGATCCATTACGCGCGCAAAGTCGTGGTCCACATTCACTGGCGTGAGTCCAAAGCGGCCGGCAGTCCGCATCTGATGTGCGACGGCCGCCGCCCTCAGCAGGCTCTTGCTCGGGATACATCCGTACCAGGTGCAATCCCCTCCGAGTTTGCGCGCCTCTACGAGCGCCGTCTTCGCGCCCAGCACAGCAGACATGCCTGCGGCCGTGAGTCCGGCGGCGCCTCCTCCGATCACCAGCATGTCGAAGTCGTACGTCATGCGGGTCCGCCTCCTTGGCGGAGCTTCGCCGCGATCTTCCGGGCGGCGGAGTAGCCGCCGACTATCACCATCGCTGCTACGACGAAATAGACCCAGGCTGGGATGTTCCGGCCAGCCGCGAGCAGATAAAGGTACGCGGAGACAAACCAGAACGACGCGCTCAGCGCCGGACCCACCGGGGACTTGCCGCGGCGCACGGATCGCGTCAGCCATGCGAGCGATAACGAGAACAGCGGCACGGCCCCCACATAGATGGCTCCGAACAGCAAGGGGTCCACCCCGTAATGAAGTCCGAGACCGAGCAGCCAATGGCGGATGGCTTCCATCATGCCACGACCTCCCGATTCAATTCGCTCATACCCATGAGTGATCGAACCGCGGCAGATCTTACAGTAGCGCTGAGGATCGGCTGGTGCGCAGAGTATGGCTCATTGCTTCCGTGCCTCTCTCAGGGCCGCTCGCATCATTTCTTCCGACGGCAGGCCTCCCTTATACCACCGGCACGCGAGGCCGGTCCCCGTTGCGGCGCGAGAATCCACCTCAATATCCAGGCCATTGACCCGGATCGTTGGCGACCCGATGAATCTCAGTTCCTTAGCCGCTGCTTCTTCTTGAACCTCGATAAGCTCGACCGCGAGGGGCAGTCCTTCCTGACTCAAGACCGCTCTGAGCCGCTCGACCGCGGGCAGATAGTTGGGGCACCCCTCAAAATACAGGACTTCAATTCTCATCGGACCCTCGACTGGCAATCTATTCAAGTACGGGGCAGCGAAAAAGCGCGGCGGCGCAGAATGGGGAATCTCTGCCTGCTACCGGTCCGTACGGGAAAGCTTGCGGAGCACGCGCGACTCGAGGTCTTCTCCCGCGGCACCAGTCTTCTCCCGGCCGATTCCTGCGGCGAGCTTCGAGGCCGCCGCCCGCATCTGTTCCACTTGCCGCGCCAGACGCGCGCAGTAACGGCACATCCACAGGTGCATTGTGACCTGAAGTTTCGTCGCGAAGCTGGATTCCCGGAGCCGATCGGAAGTCAGCAATTCGGCGACATTTCTGCAGCGAATCATGAATGGCTCCATCCCTTGGCCTCGATGCATTCCCGCAGCCGGTTGCGCGCGCGATGCATCAGGACACCCATATGAGTGACGGTAACTCCCAGAATCTTACAGATCTCGGCGGTCTCCAGGCTTTCCATCTCCCGGAGCACGAATACCTCTCGTTGCGCGGCAGGTAGATTCTCCAGGCAACCGGCCAGGGCCTCTCCGATCTCTTTGGATTCGAGAGCGCGATGCAAATCCTCCGGCGGCCGCGCCCAATTGCCCCGCGCATCGAAGCGGGACTCAAAGACCTCATCAATAGGGTCGTGCTGCTGTTCGCGATATTGGTCGCGGCGCCTCTCCAGCGCCTTGTGGTGGAGAATGCCGAACAGCCAGGTCCGTACTTGAGAACGCCCTTCGAACCGGTCCAGCGTCTCCAGGAACGTAGTGAACACGTCCTGAACCAGGTCCTCGGCTTCCGCTTCCTGAAATCCCATGCCCCGGGCTGCGCGATACAGAGTGCGTGCGTGGTCTTCGACGGCCGAGGTCAGCGCTTCGGGATCACGGGCGCGTAGTCGGGCTACCAGGCCGGCATCGAGTTGGGTCGCGACAGACATCGGAGTACCGCATATCATTTTTTCAGAACGCCTGTAAGAAAGTCCATCCGGTCCGCACTCACCTTCGAACGCGGCAAGCGCAGACAATGCCGCCGCAAAGAGGAGAGGACATGAAAACGAATCGATTGATCGCAAGAGTATTCACTGGAGCGCTGCTGGCTGCCGCGGCCTTGAGCCCGTTGCCGGCCGCGAGTGCCGAGAGCGCCTTCAACGGCGGCCAGGTCACCGTGGCATCGGACAAATCGTTCGACCAGGTGAGCGACGCCGTCAAAACACTAGTGGCCAGGAACGGGATGATGGTCATGGCCGAAGTGAATCAGGGCAAGATGCTGTCCATGACCGGGCTGAGCCTGAAGGCCACGCTGTTCCTGGTAGGGAATCCCACCGTCGGCAAACAGCTCTTCGAGCAGAATCACGGAGTGGGATTGTACGTGCCGCTGCGAATCTTCGTCTACAGCGACGAGAGCGGCAAGACCCAAGTGTCGTACGACAAGCCCTCGACCCTGCTGGCGCAGTTCCACAACGACAAGGTTTCGATGATCGGCCAGATGCTCGACGAGAAACTCAACGGACTCGCGACGATGGCCGCTCAGTAAGCAATCCCATGCGGGGGCGCGGGGTGCCCCCTGGGCCCGCCCCCTTCCCGGGAGGAGAACATGAAAAACTTATCCCTGCGTCTTGTATTAGCACTGCTCGCTTCCGGCGGGCCGGTGGCATTCCCGCTCGCGCAAATGGGCTACGCGCCGCTCCAACGACTCGCCGCCCTTCTGATTCTGCCTTCCGCGGGTCTGTTACTGGCGATCACCGGATACCTGGAATGGCGGGGGCAGGGCGACGTCGGGCGGGCGGTTCGAAGAGGACTCATCGCCGGGGCGGTAGCGACGGTCGCGCTAGAAGCGGTCCGCTATACCGGCTTCCGCCTCGGTTTTATGCCGGGCAACCTGCCCGAGCTCATGGGCGTGCTGCTGCTCGATCGCTTCGCGCTGGGGCCCTCCGCAGCATCGAACGTGGCGGGCTTCGCTTATCACTACTGGAACGGCGCCGCCTTCGGCGCCATCTTCGCAGCGCTGTTCATGGGCCGGCCGCGCTGGTGGGGCATTTTATACGGCGTGGCGATCGGCCTCGGATTTCTGGCGAGCCCAGTAGTCCAGAGCCTTGGCGTGGGGTTGTTCGGGAAAGATTTCGGCTGGCATTTCGCTGCCACAGTGCTCACGGCGCATGCTGCTTATGGCGCCGCGCTCGGAGCACTGGCCGGGGTGCGCCGCGGGAGAAGTCGCCATGTCATTGCGCGCCGAGCCGCGTGAGATCTTCCGGCCGGTCAACGTCGAACCAAGCGGGACCCAGTTCGACGCTCAGCCCGCAATTGGCCAGCGCCCTGAGCGTATCGCTGAGCGTGGAGGCGGTCGACCATCGAACGCCCTCGAACATGGCCGGGTCCGTCCTGCCGCACGCGATGGCGTAGAACCCGCCATCCTCCACCGGACCGAGGCATGCGTCGGCGGGGGAGGCCAACAGCGCGCGGACGTGCGCCGCTGGCAACCCCGGGGAGTCGCTGCCGAGTATCAGAGCCTTGGGTCGTCCCGCCGCGAGCGCCCTTTCCAGAGCAGAGTAGATTCGCTCGCCCAATTGCCCGGAGCACTGAACCGAGCGTGCCACCTGGAACTCGGGCCAGGCCTGCGTCGCATCGTCGGTGGAAAGCTCCACGTCCGCCTCGCCGTGCAGCGACTCCAGCATGAGGAGCGTCTGACGGACGAACGAGGAGTGAAGCTCGACGGCGCGCGCCGGATCGACCCCCAGCCGCGTCTTCACACGCCCGGGTATCGGAGCCTTCGCGAATACGACGATCAGAGGGAGCAAACCACGATTCTACCGGACGTGCCGATAGAGTCGGGCCAAATAGCGCGGCGGAACGCCCAGGGAATACAGGCTCTGGATCAGCAGCCAGCTCCACATCGTCCGAAACAGGCCGGCTTGGCGCCAACGGCGGTCCGACACCCAAATGGGGCAGTCCAGAAACGCCAGCCTGCCGGCCTTCGACAAGCGCCGCGCAAACTCGTAGTCTTCCATGATCGGCCACATCCGGTACCCGCCCAGTTGTTCGAACACCGGCCGCCGGCAGAAGATGCCGGAATCGCCATAGAAGATCCCGCATCTCCGGCGCCAGCGGTTTATGCGCGTGAAGGCGGCGGCAGCCCAGTCCTTTCCTTCGTATCGGATATCGAAGTTCCCGCCCACTATGCCGGCATCCGCCATGGCACGGCGGATTTGATCGAGCCCGCCTGTACCAAGGAGGACGTCCGCGTGGAGGAACAACAGGATCTCACCGGAAGCCGTCGCCGCGCCGGCATTCATCTGCGCCGCGCGCCCCAACTCGGTTCGGACGAGACGGGCTTGTTGCGCGGCAAGCTCCGCCGTCCGGTCGGTGGACCCGCCGTCCACCACGATAACCTCTGCGAAGCCCTGCGCATCCAGGTTGTCCAGCAACGTCCCAATGACTTCCGCTTCGTTGTAAACCGGGATGATGATCGATATGGACGGCGCGGAAGTCATGGAGAGCGAAACAGATCAGCTTATCAGGCTGCGTGAGAGAGAAAGACTCCAATGAACCCGAACACGATCAGGCCTCAACACCCCGACGGACTCGAATTGGTGAACGCGCGCGGCGAGCGCCGCGGATTCGTGGATCCGAAGCGCCTCGCGGGCAAGCCCGTGCTGGAAGACCTCTGGGTGATGCAGGGCTCTCTATGCGATCTCCGCTGTAAGCACTGCTACACAGCCTCATCGCCATCGAACGGCCGGCTGGAGCAGATCTCATTCACCGAACTCGCGCCGCACCTCGAAGACGCCGCGCGCTTCGGCGTACAGAAGATCTACTTCACGGGCGGAGAAGTCTTTGTAAACGAGGACGTCCTGTGCGGCCGGGCTGAGCAAAACCAGGAATTCCTGCAAAGCCTGGCCCTCGCTCTCGACATCGCGCCCGTCGAAGTACTCACGAACGGACGCCGGTACATCAGGAACCACTTCGAGGCTCTGCAGCGCCTTAATGAGCGCCACGCCGGCCGCTTGACGCTGCGCATCACCCTGGAGAGCCCCGACCCGCAACGCCATGACGCTGTCCGGGGGAGAGGAACCTTTGTGCAAACGGCGGAAACGATCCGGCTGCTGGCCGGCATGGGTTTCGATATCGTCATCGCGGCGGAGCGTCCCCTGCTGGAGGGCCAAACCGATGTCCGGATTCGCGACAGCTACCGCTCGCTGTTTCCTGGCGCGGCCATCGAAGTCAGCCTGATCGAGAACATGCTTGAGATGGGTCACGAACTCACCACGCTTTCGCGTCGCGGCGAAGCGGCAAAACCTGAAGTGTTCGTGACCACCAACTGCCTCAAGGTCCTGTCCAAACCCGCCGAGCAGCTCATGTGCCACTTCAGTCGTTCGATCCAGAAAATCGGGGGCCAACTCCGCTACTACCCGTGTCCGGTCATCTACGACGATCCCCGATTCGAATTGGGCGGAACCCTGGAGGCCTCCCTACGGCGGGTCTACATCGCGCACAAGAACTGCTATGACTATTGCATGAGAGGCGGCGGGGCGACGTGTCGCACACAACCGAGAGGCACCGACGCGCCGAATACTGAACCCGCCATCTAGAATAGGAACTGCGGAGGGGAACCAGCCGGCAAGGAGCTGGTGTGCTCGATGATTGACACCGGGGAGAACGGCCGCGTACCCGCGGTACGCCGCGGCGAGTTGCTCGAATACGCCACCGTAGCTTATAACAGCCTGGAGGGGCTGATCGGCATTGGCGCCGGTTTACTGGCGGGCAGCGTTGCGCTGGTAGGCTTCGGATTCGATAGCGCCATCGAGGTTACCTCCGGCGCCGTATTGCTTTGGCGGTTGCGGGCTGACCTCGATCCGGCCCGTCGCCAGCACGTCGAGGCGGTCAGCATTCGGATCGTTGGGATGTGCTTCCTTGTTCTGGCGCTATACATCGGGTACGATTCGATTCGAACGCTGCTCCTGGGTGAAGCGCCCGAGCGGAGCCTGTCCGGCATCCTGCTTGCCGTCGCCTCTCTCGTGGTGATGCCCATCCTCGCCAGAGCCAAACGCCGCGTGGCCAGGAGGATCGCAAGTGACGCGCTCGCCGCCGATGCGAGGCAGACGGACCTTTGCATGTACTTGTCCGCGATTCTGCTGAGCGGTCTTGTCCTGAACGCAGCCTTTGCCTGGTGGTGGGCCGACCCCGCCGCCGGACTCCTGATGGTACCGATCGTCGTTCGGGAAGGGCTGAGCGCATTGAGAGGCCGGACTTGCTGTCGCTGTTCCGATTGAACCATACAGCGGCATCGAACAACTTCGAGTTGGCGATTGCCGTGGCCGTCGCCGTGTTCGGGATCAACTCCGGCGCGGCATTCGCTGCAGTGATCGGCCCCCTGGTGGACGTGCCGGTCATGATGGGGCTTGTCAATGTGGCGTTCTACTTTCAGCGAAAGTACTTCGCTTCGGGAAGACCCGCCGCGGTGGGAGCCGCGGATGTCCAATGCACAAGCAGCGCGTGCTGATACTCTGCACTGGTAATTCAGCCCGAAGTCAGATGGCGAAGGTGCTGCTCCGGCACGAGGCCGGCGACCGATTCGATGTGCACTCGGCGGGCACGAGGCCGGGCGCAGTGCGCCCCGAGGCGACCGCCACCATGAGTGAGATCGGCCTGGATATTTCCGGGCACCGATCCAAGTCCGTTGATGAGTTCGCCGGCCAGGAGTTCGACTACGTCATCACGGTCTGCGACAGCGCCAGGCAGTCGTGCCCCGTCTTCCCGGCGAAGACGGTGAGAATGCACTGGAGCATTGAGGATCCGGCCGCGGTTGAAGGGCCGGAGGCTGAGCGCAAAGAAGTCTTTCGGAAGGTGAGGGATCGGCTTCACGGCCGAATTATGGTCTTCGTCGCCGAGGGGAAGGCGTAAGCGGCAAGATCCCGCGAGCAGTACGAATACCTCGGCGCAGCGGCGTAATGCCGAGCGTAACGGAACCACCTGGCGGGCGTACACTCTTGGATGGAAGAGGCGCAGTCTCACCGAGACGAAGGGGCGCCTCTCTATACGAGAGAAAGACGACGATAGAAATGCGCGCGCTGCTTCGGTTCCTCTCTCAACCGCCGCGGGGCCCGGCTGGCATCCTGCTCATCCGCCTTGCCGTTGGCCTGATCTTCCTGACACAAGGTATTCTCAAGTACACCGACCCGAAGATGGACGTGATCAGGTTTACCAGGATTGGTTTCTCTCATCCCTACTTCACGGCCCACTTCGTGGGCGCGTTTGAGATTGCGTGCGGGATTCTGATTCTGTGCGGCCTCTGGACAAGGGCCGCCGCCGTTCCACTGTTAATTGTGATTTCCACCGCGATCGCAACCACCAAGATTCCGGAGTTGTTTCGGGCGGATCAGGGATTCGCGTACATGGTGAGCGATGCGCGCACGGACTTCGCGATGTTCTGTTCACTCCTCTTTCTGATTTGGATGGGCGGAGGAGCGTGGTCCGCAGATGCCAGGACGGATGAATCGGGGAGGGTGAATTTGATGCAGTCCACGCCCTCAGGCGGTTTGTCCTGCTGCCACGAGGATACAGTCTGCCAAGTCCGGGCTCAGACGAATCGGCCCGGTGTGATCGGCGAGACGAACCGCGAGCGAAGCCGTGGGATTCTTTTGCTCGATGGTCAGGGTGGAGCCAGGGATTAACCCCATTCTTTCCAGCTCACGAAGGTTCGCGGCATTGCGGTCGGAAACGCTACTGATCGTCGCGGGAGTCCGGAGCGGCCAACGACCGAGGGGGACTTCGGTTCGACGGACACCAGCTTTGTATTTGGGAGGGATCACGTGGCCATGCGGGTCGATTTCCGGATCGCCGAGAATCGCCGCAATCCGATCTTCGAAACGCTCAGAGATGAAGTGCTCCAACCGCTCTGCCTCCTCATGGATTTCGTCCCAGGAGTACTTCAGGACATCGTGAAGAAACAACTCCAGCAGGCGATGATGCCTGACCAACTCCCACGCCTGTCGTTTGCCGGCAGGCGTTAATCTGACACCGCGGTGCTTCTCATATCGGACGAGGGCAGGCCGCTGGGCGGCCAGTTTCTGAAGCATGCCCGTCACGGAGGGAGTGCGGACACCCAGCCTGCCGGCCAGAGCGTTTGTTGTCACCCTGGAGCCCTCCGCGCCGCCCAATTCGAGGATGGCTTTCAGGTAGTCGCCAACCGACTCCGACGTCGCGATCAACTCTGTTTTAGTGGGCACTAATTCGATCGTAAACCACGCTGGCTTCCATAGCAAGCCCTGTACTTTACTTGCAACGTTGAAGGCTTGCATGATATCTATTTAGGCATGCCTAATTCACGCTGGTTCGCTCGAGAACTGGCCCTTGCTGGCTGTCTGGCGTTCCAAGCGTGCTTCTTGCCACACCTTTTCGGCCAGGGCGAGACCACGAGCGCGATCGTGGGAACGGTCCTCGACCCGACCGGAGGCGCTGTCCCGCGCGCTGCAGTGACGGTCGTCAGCGCCGACACGGGATCGAAGCGCAGCGGAGTGGCGGATGCGGATGGCCGGTTCAGTTTCCCGCAGTTGAGGCCGGGGCCGTACACCGTGGAGGCCGTGGCGCCCGGTTTCCAGCCACAAACCAGCGATTCGGTCTTCGCCGGTCTGGGGCAGAAACAGACAGTCAACTTCACCCTCAAGTTGGCCGCAGCCAAGGGAACGTTGACCGTGACCGGCGAGGAGGCGATGGTCAACGTGGAGAATCCCAACACGGCGACAACGCTCAGGGCGGCAGCGCTGCAGAACCTACCGAACCCCGGCGGCGATATGACCTATCCGCTCCAATTCGCCGCCGGCGCGCTCATCAACACGGCCGGGAGCGGCAACGATTTTGTTGGCGGCACGAACGGCTACGGCAACGTGCAATTCAACGGGTTGCCCGCCCTCTCCAATGGCTACATTGTCGACGGTCTGGAAACCAACGATCCACTGACGAATCTGAACAGCGGCCTTTCGACCAATCTGGTGTTGGGCCTCAACTCCATTAGCGAAGTCACCGTGAACACGCTCTCCTACACGGTCGATCAGGGCCGCTACGGGGCATCGCAAGTCAACTACGTCACCAAGTCCGGCACCAACCGGTTTCACGGAAATCTGTACGAACTCTGGAACGGCTCGCGGTTCAACGCCGCCGACTTCTTCACGAATGCCACGCCGGGGAATCAGAAGCCCCGCTCCACGGTGAATCATTTCGGCGGCAGTCTGGGAGGGCCGATCTTGCGCGACAAGCTGTTCTTCTTCTTCGACAGCGAATGGGTGCGGATCGCTTTGCCGATCGTGACGGCCACCACCGTCCCAACTCCTGCGTTTCAGAATTACGTCCTCCAGCAACTACCGGTGGGTGGCACAGACACTGTGACCGGCTCAACGTACCGGCCGGCGCCGCAGCTCGTCCCGTTCTACCAGAAGATGTTCAGCCTATACCGGAGCACGGCGGGAACCCCGCTGGCGATTCTCGGTTGTCCGTTCAATGCCGATGAAGGCGCTGCCCCGGAGTATCCGCCGAACGGCAACGGGTGCGCCAATCGCCAGAGCATCTCGCACTCGAGCGACGATCACGAACAAGTGCAGACCGCCCGGATCGATTACAACATCGATGAGAAGAACACCACCTGGTATCGATTTCAGGCCGACACCGGCGTGCAGGCCGCCTATACCGATCCAATCAATCCCCTGTTCAATTCGGTCTCGGCGCAGCCGCTATACTCATTCGCTTCCGGCTACACGCATGTCTTCTCCTCGAAGCTGGTCAACTATTTCAACCCTGCTTTCTCGTGGTACGAAAGCCTGTTCGGCCCGGCCGATTTTCAGAAGACGCTGTCGGCGTTCCCGATTGTGCTCCAGGGCAGCGGCGCAAACGCGCCGTTCACGACCATCGGCGGTTTGGATAACACCTGGGTGCAAGGGCGGCGCGCCACGCGATTTTTCATTAACGACAATCTGGCATGGACATCGGGCTCGCACGAGTTGCGCTTCGGGACCAACACTCGAATCTTCCGGCTCAACGATTACGACTTCGGCCAGGGCGTCGTACCGCTGGTGACCTACACCACTTTGCCGCAATTCATCTACGGCGTCGCCTCAACTGCGTCCAAGACATATCCCCTCGGCGACTCACAGCCATACAATTTCCTGAACCTGGACCTTTACGCGCAGGACTCCTGGAAAGTGACTCCAAAGTTCACCTGGACTTTCGGAATCCGCGCCACGGACAATTCCAACCCGCTTAACCCACACGGCGCTGTGGCGCGACTCGCGGGATCGTTCACCTCTATCCAGCACGATGTCAATCAGCCGTTGAACGTCGCCATTCGGACCGGCCTGGGAAACATCTTCGATTCGACGCCGCTCGCTATCCTACAGCCGAGGACCGCGATCGCGTGGCAGGTTGCGCCGCAGACGGTTCTGCGGAGCGGATTCGGCCTGTTCAGCGACCTCCTGCCCGGCAGCGTCGTCGATCTCGTGGGTGCCAATCCGCCGTACTCCCAGACTTTCCAAGGAGGCCTTCTGGGAACCGTGGGCGGGACGGCCATCGCGCCAGGTGTGGCCGGCAGCGCCGTCGATGCGACGGCAGCCGCAAATCAAATCTTCACCGCAGGCTTTGCCAACGGAACCCTCTCTTGCGCCTCGCCATTGGCCAACCGAAGGGCCTGTCTCCAACCAGTGGCGATGACTGCAGTGCCAGATGGAAAGCTGCGGGCGCCATATTTCATGGAGTGGAGCTTCGCCCTGGAACGCCAGATCGGAAGCTCGATTAACCTGCGGGCTCAGTATGTCGGCACACGCGCCGTGAATCAGCCCTACGCCACGCAGGTGAACGGTTATCAGACGGTGTGCCAGGGATGCTCTGCCCCATTCCCTTATGGGGCGCCCCCGGACCCGAGATTCGCCGCTGTGACCCAACTCAGCACGGGCGCCAACAGCCATTACAACGGCCTGCAAACAACGGCAGAGAAACGGCTCGGGCATGGACTCGAGGTCCAGGCGAACTACACCTGGAGCCGCTGCATCGACACGGTTTCTAACGGTGGATTCCTGCCGTTCTCAGCGGGCGGAATCCTTTCGCCCGTTCCAGGCGACCTGCAACGCGACCGCGGCCCCTGCGACTACGACGTGCGGCACAATCTCACGGCCAGCTATGTGTATGAGCTCCCCGTCAAGCTGCGCGGCCGCCTCGGTGTTGTACTGAACGGATGGCAGGTATCCGGCACATTCTTCTGGCACAGCGGCCTGCCGTTTTCGGTGCTGAGCGCGCCGTACACGGCCAGTGGAAACGGCATTGTGAACGGCAGCGGTCCGCAGTTTGCCAGCGTCGTGCCGGGCACGCCCCTGTACGAGCACAATCCGATTCCCGGCGTCTCCCAGCCCGGTGCGATCCAGTGGTTGAATCCGAACGCCTTCGTTTCCGCGGTCGATCCAAGCACCGGTGCGTGCGCCGGTGGCGATATGCCCGGCAATTGCCAGTTTGGAAACCTTGGACGGAACGCTCTTCGCGGCCCCGATTTTGCCTGGGGCGACCTCTACCTCACGAAATGGTTCACTCTGACCGAGCGATTGAAGCTGCGAATTGATGGCCAGTTTTTCAATTTGTTCAATCACCCGAACTTCGGACTTCCGGTGCTCGGCTACGCCGGCCTTCCCGGCAAGCCTGTCACCCAGACTGGTTTCGGCGCGTTGACGTATACCACGTCGCCGCCAACTGGCCTGTTGGGCGTCGGGTTGGGCGGTGACAGTTCTCCTCGCATGATTGCGTTTCAGGCGCGCCTGGAATTCTGAATGTTCAGGTCACAATCGCACAGCCGGCTCGAGCAGGTCGCGGTGGAGAGCCCGAAGCACTCGTTGGCGGTTCTGCGACGCCATCGAAGTGGCCCAACGCTTTCATTCCACCGGGGAACAGTACTTGGCTAATTTGCCAAATAGTGATAACATCGTAGGTGATGGATTCGAAGACGCAGGCACGGCTTGCAACGCGCGCTAAGGTTTTCAAAGCATTAGCGCACCCCTCCCGGCTCCTGATTGTCGAGCAGCTCGCCCGAAAGGAAAGCTGCGTCTGCGAGTTGACCGAGATGATCGGGGCCGACATCTCCACCGTTTCCAAGCACCTCTCCGTGCTGAAGGGGGCCGGGATAATCCAGGACAACAAGCGCGGCCTCCAGGTCTATTACCGCCTCAAAATGCCGTGCGTGTTGCGGTTCTTCGAATGCGTCGGCGAAGTCATCGAAACCAACGCAAAGGAGCAGTGGGAGCTCGTGAATCCTCGCTAGGCCGTCGGGCTCCGCTATTAAACGACACCCTATGGAAACGATACAAAAATGCACATGCAGTGGCGCCCCGGACCTGATGTTCGCCTGCTCCGGAGCGGCCGATACCGCCGAAATCGCGGACCGCGCGGTTCGGCAGGTCAACAGAGAACGGCTCGCCAAGATGTACTGCCTGGCGGGAATTGGCGGGCACGTCGAGACGATCACGGTGAACACCCAGTCGGCGAATTCGATAGTCGCGGTGGATGGCTGCGATACCGATTGTGCGCGCCGAACTCTGGAGCAGGCCGGCTTCAAGGGCTTCGCCCACATTCGTGTAACTGACCTCGGGATGGAGAAAGGCAATAGCGCGGTCACACCCGAACGCATCGCTGTAGTCGTTGACAGGGTGCGGGCTGCTCTTGCCAGCATCGTGACGGAGGCATAGCTCATACGAAGCAAGGACAAACCATGTCAAAAATTCAGATTTTAGGAACTGGATGTAAGAGATGCCGCGACCTGACGGCGAACGCCCAACAGGCGGTTCAGGAGCTCGGCATCAACGCAGAGATCGAGAAAGTCACCGAGGTGCAGGACATCATGAAATTCCAGATCCTCATGACGCCAGGACTGGTCATCGACGGACAGGTGAAAGCTGCAGGGCGCATTCCTTCGGTCGATGAGATCAAGCAGATGCTGGCGGCTGCCGGAGGCAACTAAATGGCTGGGCAGCGTCCCGGATTGCTGATGTGCGTCTGCACGGGCAAGTGTCCAGGGTTCGAGAAGATGGATATCTGGGATTTCATCAACCGCGTGCGCGTCGAACTGCCCGTGGAGTTCGGTGCCATTCATCCGCAACTCTGCGAAACCGACGGCGACCGTTTCCTGGCTGACTTTCTCCAGGCGAAGCGGCCGCTCGTAATTGCAGCGTGCGCGCCCAACATGCAATACAAGATGTTCCGCGACGCCTTTACCGAAAAGGGAATGGACGTGAAGCGCGACATGACGCCGCTGGACATTCGAGACATGACCACGGACCAAGCTGTCGAAAAGGTCGCTTCCGCGCTGCGCGAAATGGGGGTGGAGCAAGATGCCTGAGACAACCTTCATGGGCGTATCTCGCGACCAGATTCCCTGGTTCCCCACGATCGACTACGACAAGTGCACCTTCTGCATGGAGTGCGATACGTTCTGCCCCCACCGTGTCTTCGAGAGGCGCGAGGGTGACCGTAAACTGGTCGTCGCCAATCCCACGAACTGCGTCGTCTTCTGCAGGGCGTGCGCGAAGACGTGCGGGCCGGATGCGCTTTCGTTCCCCAGCAAGCCGGAAACAATCGCGCGAATCAAGCAGATCCGGGAGGGGGCGGCAATCAAATGAGCTGGGCGATTCTCTCCTGCAACGGCTTGGACAAGGCCGAAGGTTCCGTGGCGCGGGAGGTGGCGATACGCGGCGCCGCCGCGACGGGTGGCGAAATCATCTGTCCCGTTCTCCTGAATCGTGCCCCGGCCCGGTACAGGAAGGCTCTCGGCGAGCGTTCGCTGATCGTTGTGGATGGATGTTCCACGCGATGTGCGACGAAGCTCGCCGGCCGGCTGGATGCAAAGATAGACCGGAAAGTGCTGGTCTCGGATGCGGTGAAAGCCTCCGGCCAGGGCTTGGAAGCCACACTCAGTTTGGGACCAAAAGGCTTCATTTTGGCGCAGGGCATCGTCGATGATCTGGTCCGCAATCTCAATGCGCCCGCGATTGCCGCCGAGCCGGCTGCCGAGTTTGAGGCGCCAACGGAATACCTCGTCGTGACCCACGACAAGTTCGAATTCCGGATTCCTGTGGTGGATTACGTTTTCAATGAAAACGATGTGTGGGCGCGGGTGCTGGACGGCGTAGCACGCGTGGGAATCTCCGACTACCTGCAACAGAAGCTGACCGACATCAGCTACTTCGATCCGCCCAAGATCGGCGCCGCCGTGGAGCAGTTTGGCGAACTGGGAACTCTCGAGTCGGCCAAAGCGGTATTCGAGATTATTTCTCCGGTCAGCGGCACTGTGCTTGCCGTGAACTCGGCAGTGATCGACAACCCGGGCCTCATTAACGAAGATCCTTCCGGCGCCGGATGGCTGGTGGAACTACGATTGACCGCCTGGCCTCAGGACCAGGAACTGCTTCTGGATGCCACGGCGTACGCCGACAGCGTCAGACGAAGGGCCGCGGAGGAATAGGAGGAAAGAAACGTATGACGAATGAGGCTTCGGAAAGTGCTGTGCTGGTCATCCCGTGCAGCGGGATCGGCAAAGTGCACGGCCTGATCAGCCGGGAAGCCACCTACCTGGTAACCGGAGAGTTGGCTCCGGAAACAACGGATACGCTGTGCCTTGCCTTGTTGGTGAAGGGCGATCCAGACGCGGTCGCGGCCGTGCAGAGCCACGTCTGCATCACTATTGACGGATGCGCTAAAGCCTGCGCAGAAAAGAACGTACAAATGGCTGGCGGGCGTGTCGCTCAAGCCATCCAGGTGGCGGGAGCATTCAAGAACCACCGCGGCGCGAAACCGGGCAACGCGACGGCGCTGACTGAGGATGGCTGGACGATCACGCGCGAAATCGCCGGCGCGGTTGCATGTGAGGCAGCACGCTTTCGCGCCGGTGAGGAGGTGACTCGATGAGCGCGGAACTCACGAAAGCCGGCATTATCTCGTGTAGCGGCGAGGCCATTCCCGAAGGAACGATTTCCCGGCTGGCGACGCGCCGGGTTCTGGAACTTCTGCGCCCCAACGCGACGGTTACACTTTGCCTGCCGCTGTTTCTCGCGGGAAACGAAGGGGAACGCAACTTCGCCAAAACGCATCCTACGATCACGATCGATGGATGTGACCAGCAATGCGCCAGGTGGGGTACCGAGCAACACAGCGGTCCCGTGAGTTCTGCGCTGGTGGTGACGGACATTCTGGGAACCCGCGCGGCAGGCTGCCATCGCTCGTCGCGGGACTCGGGCCAGATCGACAAGGAAGCCGTGTGGGCGGTCGCGGAGCGGATCGCGGCTGAGGTAGACAGTGTTTTGGCGGACGAGGGGCCGCGCGATGAATCGGCGGCTGGAAGTGACGGCGCCCAGTGTTCGTGCGCAAGTCCAATTCCGGGAGCGAAGTTGACGATCCTTGGCGCGACGGTGACGATTCCCGGCTTGCCGCTCATATTTGAGCAGTGCGCCGAGCGCAACATCCCCGCGGACGCGACTGGCTGCGCCGCCTTGCTCGATGTGGTGAAAATCTATCACCGCATTCTGACCGAGGAAGAAGCAGAGTATCGGAGCGCGTTGCTCGCCGCGTACCAGAATTTCAGGAGCGGCGCCGGGCCGAAGAAGTGATGGAAATATTCTGGATGTCGGCTCCGACCGTGGCCGGCAACCTGGCCATGGATGACGCAGCGGCGCGCTCAGCCGCGGCGACAGGGCTTCGGCGCTTGCGGTTCTGGTGGGGAGGACCGCCCGCAGTTGTGATGGGCTCGAGCGAACGGCCGGAACAGGTCGTGGACGCCGAAGCGTGCACCCGCCTTGGAGTGGACGTGCTCAAGCGCTCCACCGGAGGAGGTTCGGTTCTCCAAACTGGTGACGTGCTGAACTATTCGCTGGTGATACCGGCGCCCACGAGCCTGGATCCCAAGCCAGGCTTTCGTTCCGGCTTGAATCTCATATGCGCGATTCTCGCGGCGTTCGGCATCGAGGGGAGACCGGAAGGTACATCCGACGTAGCTGTAGGGGATCGGAAAATCTCAGGTAACGCGCAGGCACGCCGATGGGGAGCTGTGCTCGTCCACGGGACGCTGCTGGTAGATTTCGACCACGATCTCGCCGACGCCGCGCTCAGACACCCGCCGCGGGAGCCGTCCTACCGGCGCGGGCGCAGTCACCGCGATTTCCTGACCACGTTACGCACGCTTGGCGTAGGTCTGGCCCACCCAGCTATTGAGAATACAGCCATCGACGCCGCCCGGCGACTGTGGGGAAACGGAAATGAATCCTGCGCCCTCTCCTGACACCTCGTGCGTGCCTGCGCATCGGGTGCCTCTCCATTCGCTGTTCCTGGCTCTACTACGGCTGGGCCTGACGGCGTTCGGCGGGCCTGCGATGGTGGCGTACATCCGCGACCTTGCCGTAAACAAGAAACGTTGGCTCTCCCAGGAAACATTTGCGGATGGCACGGCGCTATGCCAGTCAATTCCAGGCGCCACGGCTATGCAGGTGGCCGCATATGTCGGGCTGCGCGTGCGGGGGGCGGCTGGAGCCTTGGCGTCCTTCGCAGGTTTTGGATTGCCCGCGTTCGTGCTTATGTTGGTGCTCTCCGCCGTGTACCAGGCCAGCCGTGATGTCCCGACCGTTGCATCGGCCTTTCGTGGTTTGCATGCGATCGTGGTGGCGCTCGTGGCGAACGCCGTGGTGACCTTTGGCCGGACTTCGATAAAGAACTGGCGCGATGCAATCCTGGCGGCGGGAGCGGCGGCGTTCCTCGTCTTTCGAGGCAGTCCCATCCTGGCCATTGTGGCCTCGGCGGCTATAGGCATCTTGCTTTATCGCGGCGTGGCCCTCCCGGAAAAGCCAGCTCACATTCCAGGCCCTGATGGCGGCTTCCGGACCCTTCGTCTACTGTCCGCAGCTACCCTTGCCGGGGCCGCGTTACTCGGCATCCTGTTTGTAACGAGCCGCTCACTGTTCTACCTGGCGGCGGTCATGCTCAAGGTGGACCTGTTCGCCTTTGGTGGCGGATTCGCGTCGGTGCCCGTGATGCTGAATCAGGTGGTGCACGTTCGGAACTGGATGGACAGTAAGACATTCATGGACGGCATCGCCTTGGGGCAGGTCACTCCGGGGCCCATAGTCATCACCGCCACTTTCGTCGGGTACCAGATCGCCGGCCTGTTGGGCGCGGTGATCGGCACTGTGGCAATCTTCTCGCCGTCTTTTCTGATGGTGCTGATCACGGTTCCCTACTTGGATCGGCTGCGGAACTCGTTGGTTTTTCGGCGAGCGTTACGAGGTGTGCTGGCATCGTTCGTCGGATTGCTCCTGGCGGTTGCGGTTCAGTTCGCCCTAGCGGCTTCCTGGACCTCCCGGTCGGTTCTTCTGGCCTTGGGGGGATTCGTGGCGCTTCGTCTCAGGATCGATGTGTTGTGGGTTGTGCTTGTTGCAGCAGGCGTTTCGATTCTTTTTTTGTAGAGTCCGGTGCCATGCTTCAACGCGAGTCGAAATGATATGAAGATCTCAAGCTTATTTCTGTTACTCTCTCTGGCGCTGCTCGCGTCATTTGCGGACGCCGAAACCGCGGAGCAGCAGCAGGCCAGGGTGGAGCACCTGGAGCACGCCGTGCTGGCGCCTTGCTGTTACACGGAATCCGTGGCGGTCCACCAGAGCGAGATTGCACTTAAGATGCGGCTGGAAATCGCCAGGTGGGTCGACATGGGCAAGTCCGACCGGGAGATCCTGGACACATATGTCGGACTTTACGGCAGCAAAGTACTGGTAGACCCGCGCACGATACCGGCCTGGTGGACTCCTTGGGTCCCCTGGATCGCCCTGGCAATGGGGACGGTGTTGCTCACCTGGTTCCTGAAGCGGTGGCGTCCGAGGGCACATCCAGCATCGGACCTCGAAACCCGGTCTCTGCCGGATATCGAGATTGATGACGACGCGGCTCTGTGACCGAGCTTCCTGCGCTCACGTCGGTTAATGCTCGCCAAGCGGGTGTTTCGATTTCTTGTGACGTGACCCAGCTGCTACGCATCTGATTGGATCAGATGATGAAACTGTACGTGTATTTGCTCGTGCTTGCGCCCGCGGCCTTGGGCCAGGTGCCCCATCAGCATCCGCCATCGTCCGGCGAATACGCCAAAGTGCTGGAAGACCCGTCACGGGACGAATGGCAGAAACCGCATGAGGTAGTGATGGCGCTCGGCCTAAAACCCACGGATGCGGTCGCCGATATTGGCGCCGGCACCGGGTATTTCGCGCGCCGCTTCGCCATGCATGCCGGCAAGGTGTACGCGGTAGACATTGATAAGGATTTACTGGCGATCGCTCAGAAAAACGCCCCTCAGAACTTCACTACGGTCTTGGCTGCCCCCGACGATCCGAGACTGCCGGAAAACTCCGTCGATCTCATTTTCTTCTGCGATGTGCTGCACCACATCGAGAATCGCGCCGCCTATTATCCGAAGCTCGCGAAGGCATTGAAACCCGGTGGCCGCATCGCAGTGATTGAGTTCTACAAGAAGGACCTACCTATCGGGCCGCCGGCCTCCATGAAGCTTTCTGAGGCGGAGGTCACGTCGGAGTTGGGTGCCGCGGGTTTTGTCCTCACCCGGCGGCTCGACTTTCTGCCCTACCAGTACTACCTCTTCTTCGAAAAACGTTGATCGACGCCATCCTTGCAGTGAGCGCGCAACTTTCGGTATAGCGTCGTGGTGCCGATACCGAGCATCTTCGCCGCCTGGGTCTGGTTGCCACTCAGGCGTTCCAGCACGGCGAGGATATAGTCCATCTCGATCTCTGCAAGCCTCCGAATTTCGGCTCCCAGGATCGGGCCGGGAGCAGCGCCTCGCACCTCCTCCGGCAAGTCGTCCGGCTCTATGAGCTTCCCTTGCGCGAGGACCGACGCCCGTTCCACGGCATTCTCGAGCTCACGGACGTTTCCGGGCCAGGAGTACCGCAGCAGTTGATCGGCTGCGCGCGGCGACATACCCAACGCACGTCCAGGCGCCGCCGCCCTGCGGCTCAGAAAAAGCTGGGCAAGTGGGATAATGTCTTCCCGGCGATCTCGAAGCGTGGGGAGATTCAGTTCTACCACCCGCAGACGGTAATACAGGTCTTTCCGAAAACGGCCCTCATTGAGATCGCGCGCAAGCTCGCGGTTCGTGGCCGCCAGGACGCGAACATCGATCCGGCGTGGGGCGTTCTCACCGACCCTTCGGATTTCACGCTCCTGGATCGCGCGCAGCAGAGCGGCTTGCGTTGCCGCGGGCAGTTCGCCAACCTCGTCGAGAAACAGCGTGCCGCCGTGGGCCGCTTCGAACAGGCCGATCCGGTCCTGGGTCGCACCAGTGAACGCCCCCCGCACATGGCCAAAAAGTTCGCTCTCGATCAGAGACTGCGAAACCGCGGCGCAATTGATAGCCACAAACTGGGCGGCCGCGCGCGGCGACTTCTCGTGAATCCATCGCGCCACCACCTCCTTCCCGGTCCCGGTCTCACCCGTGATCAGGACGGTGCTGTCCACGTGCGCAATTCGAGTCGCCATGTCCAGCACCCGGCGCATCGCGGCGCTTCGGGCGACGACGCCGCCCGTCTCCGGCAGCTCCGGCGCTATACGTGCCAACTCCAGTTTTCGGGCGCGGAGCCTTCGCTCGGTTTGCCGCAAAGCCCCCGCTATTTCCGCGATAGCGCGGTCCAGCGAGTCTGTTTCGAAGAACGTCAACTGAGTCCGCTGGGACTCGTCGAGATCTCCCGGTTTCCGGAAGACGAAATGGCAGGCAGGATCGCCCTTCCCCACGCAGCGGTCTTCGAATGCGAACGCGGCAGCGCCCATGCACCGGCTGGCATATCCGCTGGCGAGTCCCGCAACGGTCCAGCAGACGGGACCATCGCTCTGCCCGACATGCATGAGATGTTGTTCCGCTTCGTAAGGAAAGTCGAACGTGACCCCTTCCGGCGCCATGGGGCCTCCCGGAGGCATCGCCTGCCGTTTCAGCAAGCCCTGAAGCCTGAACAACTCGGGTCCGAGTTGCCCCCACAGCTCCATCCCGGCATCGGGAAAGCGGCGCATGATCACCTCGGCCAGGTGCCTCCCATGCGCGTAGCCAAATCGTGTCAGTAGCGTTCTCGCCGCGTGCTCCCCCAGGATCTGGATCAACTCCTTCCGGAGGAGGCCGAACGCCGCCGCATCCCAGATGAGCATCCGGTTGCCGGCGACGCGTATTTCGCCCGAGGCGGGTTCGAATTCTACGAGGTTCAGGAAGCCTGCCGGTGAGTCCACCATTTTGAACGGCCAGTATTTCATTTTAGTGGGATCCACGGGCCGGCGGCGAATGTCTGCCTCGAATTTTCTTCAGCTTGCGATTTGGTGAGCGGCGTGCCATTCCACCCGGCAAGACAGGCCGAAAGGAGGCCGCCATTGGACGATCTGAGATCGACATCGCTCGCCGAAACTCCTGAGAGCATCGCGCCAGCCCCCTCGCCGAGCCGCCGGCGAAGGGTTGCCAGGGCGCTGCTGCCCGGCGCCGCAATTGTGGCTCTCATGCTCTGGGTCGCCGGAGTATTCCAACACGGAGTCATTCAAGGGGCCGCGCAGCCGGTTCCCGAGCAATCGGCCGCAGGCCTGCCGACGCTCACGATTACCCCGCAGACGATCTCCGCCATCACCGAGGCGGTAGGGACCGTGCAGGCCGAGCAACTCGCGGCCGTGACGTCCCGGGTGGTGGCGAGCGTCGTGGAAATGCGGGTTGCGGCGGGGCAGCGCGTGGCAGCTGGAGACGTCCTGGTCGTGCTCGACGACCGCGATCTCCGCCACCGGGTCGAACAGGCACAGGATGCGGTTCGCGGCGCGGATGCGACGATGGCCCAGGCGCAGTCGGATTACAAACGCGACAAGCCGCTCTTCGACCAGCAAGTCATCACGCCATACGATTTCGAGCACACGCAGACGAATCTGAAGACGGCAGAAGCGAACCTGCACCGTCTACAGCAGGCCGAAAGCGAAGCCGAGGTGAACCTGTCGTACGCGGTTATCCGCAGCCCTTTCACCGGTGTGGTCGTTGACAAACTGGCCAACGTCGGCGATCTGGCCGCTCCCGGCAAGCCGCTGTTCTCGATGTACGAGCAGGGCCGCCTGTGGCTCGAAGCGAATGTTCCCGAGGACCTCCTGGCCGGCATCCACATCGGGGAGGCCCGGACGCTACGAATCGATGCGCGCGACCGGGAACTACGCGGACGAGTAGTAGAAATCGTGCCCTCTTCCGATCCCGCCACCAGAACTGTAGTGGTGCGGGTTCATTTGGAGGACACGCGGGAAATCGTGCCCGGCATGTTCGGCCGCCTGCTGATCCCATCGGCACCCGAGCAAGTGCTCACGGTGCCGGCTGCCGCCATAACCCGCGCCGGCCAACTCACCATGGTGGACGTGGTGGACCATGACCGCGTGGAGCGCCGTGCCGTGCAGCTTGGCAGGGCCATCGGCAACCGGCTCGAAATCCTGAGCGGACTCGCCGCCGGCGACACGGTCGTACTCAAGAACGTGGAGCCCTCCGTACACGGGAAGGAAGCGCTATGAGCGGCTCCCACGAGTCCCTTACCATCCGCATTGTCCGGAGGTTTCTGGAATCGAACCTGTCGATCGTCTTCATCCTCGTGTCGCTGGCCGTGGGTGCAATCGCCCTGGTGGTGACACCTCGGGAAGAGGAGCCGCAGATCATCGTTGCGGCGGCCAACGTGATGGTGTCGTTTCCGGGCCGGTCGGCCGGTGATGTCGAACAACTCGTTTCCACGCCGATCGAAAAGATGCTGTCCCAGGTTCCGGGCGTCGAGTACGTCTACTCCCGCTCCATGCCGGGCCAGAGCATCGTGACGGTGCGCTTCTATGTGGGTCAGTCGCTGGAGCCGAGCTACGTCAAGCTCATTCGCAAGCTGAATGAGAACATGGACCGCGCAGTACCAGGCGCCTCAGCCTGGGTCGTGAAGCCCATTGACGTGGACGACGTCCCGATTGTCACCTTCACCCTGACCAGCGACTCGCGCGACGACTATTCGCTCCGGCGCATGGCGGACGAACTCGTGCCGCGGCTCCAGGGAGTCAAAAATGCCGGTGTCGCCTCCGTCGTGGGCGGCCGGCCGCGCGAACTCCTGATCCGGCCCTCGGCTGCGAAGATGGCTTCGTATCATATCTCGGCACTGGACCTGAGCCGTGCTATTCAGGCATCCAATTCCAGCGTGCTCGCGGGCACTTTCGACCGCAACGACCGGGATGTGCGGGTCCAGGCCGGGCAGTTTATTGCCAATGCGAGCGATTTGCAGAACCTCGTCGTCGGCGTTTGGAATGGCCGCCCCATCTACCTGCACGATGTCGCCGATGTGACCGACGGGCCGGGCGAGTTTCTGGACTACGTGCGGTTTCACCGTGGACCGGCGTGGAATCATCCCAAGGAAGAGGGCGCGGCCGGCAGTCTGATCGGCTCCAGCCCCGAGCCGCCCAAGTATGGCGCCCAGCCCGCCGTGACCATTTCCGTGGCGAAGCAGCACAGCGCCAATAACGTCTGGGTGGCGGAAGACCTCCTGAAGCGCATGGCGGAACTGAAGAAGGGAATCCTGCCCGCCGACGTGCAGGTAGTGGTGACCCGCAATTATGGAGTCACGGCCAACGACAAGGTCAAGGAACTGGAAGAAGGCTTGTTTGTCGCCATCGCCGTGGTTATGGCGCTGCTCGCGATCGGGCTTGGCTACCGGCAGGCGGTCGTGGTCGCCATCGTCGTCCCATGCGTCTTTGGTCTGACGCTGATCGTCAACTATTTTCTCGGTTTTTCCATCAACCGCATCTCGCTGTTCGCCCTGACCGTCGCACTTGGCTTACTGGTGGACGACCCCATCGTCGATGTCGAGAATATCCACCGCCATTTCCAGATGCGCGGTAAGTCGACGGCTGAGGTTGTTCTGGAGGCCGTGAATGAAGTGCGGCCCCCGCTCATTGCGGCGACCTTTGCGGTGATCCTCTCCTTCCTGCCTCTGCTGTTTGTCACCGACATGATGGGGCAGTACCTGCGCCCCATGGCCGCGAACGTTCCCGTGACCATGCTCATGTCGCTGGTGGTTTCCTTCACGATCACCCCGTGGCTGGCATACAAGCTGTTGAAGGGCCATGCGGACCCATCACACGGTGCGGAACAGCCCGGATCGTCCGGTCCCAGGCGGTTTTTCGATCGAACGCTGATGCCGCTCATCCGGCACCCGCGCAGAGGGCGCGCGTTTCTGCTGCTGGTGATGCTGCTGTTCGCCGGTAGTGTGCTCCTGGTGCTGACCCGCCGCGTGCGCGTGAAGCAGTTGCCTTACGACAACAAAGACGAGATGCTGCTGGTCCTCGACATGCCGGTCGGTACGACCCTGGAACGCACGGACGCCGCAGCCCGCGACTTCGAGCATTACCTGGCGTCCGTACCCGAGATCACGGATTACGAGGCATACGTGGGCACAGCGTCGCCGGTCGATTTCAATGGCATGATGCGACAGTACTTCCTGCGCCGCGCGCCCAACCGCGCCGACATTCGCATCAACCTGATCCACAAGACCGAGCGCGCCTACGCGAGCCACGCGCTCGACCTGCGGCTACGCAGCGATCTGGCGGCCATCGCGCAGCGGGACGGGGTCAAGCTAAAGATCGTCGAGCTGCCGGCCGGTCCTCCAGCCATGTCGACCGTGGTGGCGGCCATTTACGGCAACGCCACCAACACGTACGAAGACCTGATGCGTGCGGCAGGTATCGTAAAGGAGCGCATGCGGCGCGAGCCGGGTGTGGTCGACGTTGACGACACGGTCGATGAAGATCAAACGAAGTACGTCTTCGACGTCGATAAGGAAAAGGCTGCGCTCAATGGCGTCTCCACCGACGACATCGCACGCACGGTGGCGCTCGCTCTCGGCAGCCAGTCCGCCGGCATCGCGCAAGTGCCATATGAGCGTACGCCAGTGAGAATTACTCTCTGGTTCCCCCGCGCCGAGCGTTCGAGCACGCTCGATCTGGCCCGTATTTACGTGAAAGGGGCAACAGGCAACCTGGTCCCGTTATCGGAGTTGGGCGGCTGGCGCACGCAAGTCGAGGATAAAACCATCTATCACCGCCAGCTTCAGCGCGTGGTCTACGTCCTGGGCGAAATGGCCGGGCGGCCACCAGTAGAGACCATTCTCGACCTCACCGCCGACGAGGTCCATGACCAGCCGCACGCTTTCCTGGACACGCAGGCACAGCCGCGCCCGCTGAACGTCCGCACGATGTTTCGCAAAGGCGGAGACATCCACTGGCAGGTTCCGAAAGGAGTGACTGTTCACTGGTGGGATGAGGGCGAGATGTACATCACCATCCACCTGTTCCGCGATCTCGCCCTCGCGATGTTGGGCGCGTTGATCGCCATCTACATCATCCTGATGAACCAGACCGGCTCCTACCGGCTCCCGCTCACCATCATGCGCGCCATTCCGCTCATGGTGATCGGCGTTATGCCCGGATTTTGGCTGCTGAATCAGTTCGGCCAGCGCAACATCGGAGGCTTCATGAACCCGGTCTTCTTCTCAGGGCCGGCGTTCATCGGCATGATCGCGCTGGCGGGCATTGTCACGCGGAATTCGATCATCATCGTCGATTTCATTCAACTGGGGCTCCTGCGTGGCTTGCCGCTCGATCAAGCCATTCTGGAGAGCGTTTCGGTGCGCTTGCGCCCGATCCTGCTCACATCCGGCGCCGCCGTGCTCGGCGCATTTCCCATCACCCTCGACACGGTTTTCGGCGGAATGGCTTGGTCGCTCATTTTCGGACTGATCGTCTCCACGATCTTCTCGCTGTTCGTCATCCCCGTTACTTACAACCTTGTTTATGCGAAGAAGCCCGACCACGGCCTGCCCGAGCACATTCGCAAAAAGCTGGCCGCCAGCCAGAAACAGGAGGCTCTCGCATGATGACACGCACTTTATCCGCCCTGTTACTTTCCGTTGCCGCCGCGGCCGCGCAGGCGCCATCGGATTCCGGTATGAGTCTACGGGACGCCGTAAACTACGCGCTCGCGCATTCGCCCGATCTAAAGTCGTCCCAAGCGGAGGTCGCGCGCAGGCAGGGTCTGGTCACCACGGCGCACTCTTTTCTGATGCCGCAAGTGAACCTCAACGCCGACGCCGCGCGCACGCGATACGAGCACGGCTACCCATTTGGGGCAACACCGTCTCTGTTGCGGTTCGATGACGCCCTTTATACCGGCAGTGCGGACTTGAATTTCCTCGCCTGGGATTTTCACAAGACGGAATTGGAACTGGCCGCCACGCGAGAGCGGGTGGAGGCGGCGCGCGCAACGGAGGACTGCCGGCGCCAGGAGATCGTGTTTGAAACGGCGCGGCTCTATTTGCAGACGCTGGCGTACTCGGATCTGATCGAAGCCGCCGAAGCCCGGATCAAGAGCCTGCAATCATTGTTGGATCAGACAAATCAACTCGTGAAGGGAGGACGCGCCGTCCCGGTGGACGCGTTGAAGATCCAGACCCGACTGGCGCAGGTGAAAAGCGACCTGGCCACGTTGCAGGCGGGGCGGAGATCTTCATTGAGCGCTTTGGCCGCCGAAGTGGGATTCGAGGGTGAACTCCCCCGTTTGACATATACGCCGGCATCGTCTGAACTGCCCGTTTCCCCGGGATCGGAGGACGAATTACTGCGCCAAGCAGTAGCGAGCAGGCCCGACATCCTGTCGCAAGATCATGACATCCGCGCCAGCGAGCGTTCGGAAGATGCGGCTCGCAGATCCGCATGGCCCCGCATTGATTTTCGCGCTTCGGCCATCCAATACGGCTCCAACAACCCGATCGGGTTCCCGCAGTTGATCGCCAAGTTCCTGCCGGGTGTGCCCACCACCGCGCCCTCGCCGGGCAACGCCGCCACCGATTGGGTGGTCGGCGTACACGTCTCGTTTCCATTGTTTGATGGCGGCCGGCGCAAGGGCCAGATTCAGGCCGCCCAAGCCCAACTGGAGGAATCCCGCCTGGCTCGGCAGCAGTTGCAATTTCGCATTGCCCGCGAAGTCCGAACCGCGATGGCGGACCTGGAGAGCGCCGAAAGCCGGGTGAAGGCTCTGCATGACTCCGTGGCCGAGAGCGAGCGCGTACTGCACGATGAGCGCTTGAAATTCGAAGCCGGCCGCAGCGTGATCAATTTCGTGCTGGACGCGGAGTCCGCCCTGCTGACGAACCAGTCCCTTCTGTCCCGAGCCGAGCGCTCGGTCACCACCGCAGCACTGGCGCTCGATCTCAGCTTGGGACGGATAGGCGTTGATCGACTGAAAGATCGCTGATTTCTTTTCATCGGACGATGTCGGCCCGCTCGTCTCCAAGGAAAGCTATTCGTGCCTGCAGCCGCTGGCTCTTCATCCACGGGGCTTCACTCCTCGCCGCCATAACAGAGGTTAAGAAGTACCCGGGGATCTGCGTGACTGTCCCGAGGTCCGGGTGTCTCGTTTCTGACAACGGCAACGCAGTAATGCGCTGGCGGCCGCCTGTGTGTCGATCAGGCGGCAACGACCCGTTCACTGGCAGGAAAGTGGATTCTGGGCTCGACAACAAAGGGCCTTGCGAGTACCGCCGATTGGGACCGCGAGAATCTGCCCACCCAAATACCCACCCAAGAACGTACCTATAGTATTCAGTCCCGCCGAGTTTAAATGAAAGTGGTCGGGGCGGCAGGATTTGAACCTGCGATTTCCTGGTCCCGAACCAGACACCCTTTGCCATCTCCTTGATTACAGAGCAAATATTTTCGCTAGAAATTTCGTTTTAGGTACCAAAAGTACACTCGTGGGTGGGCAGTTGGGTGGGTCCGTTTCAGTGCATCGCCTGTCCATTCTCTTCTGATGGCCCATTCATCAAATGGGTAGGGCCCGTTGCTTTGAATGCGGTCCTCACGTCGGAGAGCCTGTTGATATCGGGCGGAGCCCTCGGGATAACGGGGCCGTTTCCGGAGCCCCAGGGTGCGAGGGAAGCGCAGGCCAACGACAGGCAAGCTGCCAGCAGATACTGAAAAGGGAGACGCGAACCTGAAGGGCTGTTCCGCGACACCGGATTTCGGCCGAGTCGTTCGAGGTGAGCGATTTCGCGTTCGGCGAATTCTACGTCTGCGGCAAACCGTACATTGTTGTTCAGCAAGTCACGGCATTGTCCCACAATGGATTGCGTCTCCAGGAGCTTCGAGAGCATTGGGGTGATGCTGGGCAGTCTGGCTTTGAGCTGCTCCTACCGGCGCTGGAGCCATTCGACGCGCGCGAGCGCGCGAGCTGTAAGGTGACGTCCGGCGATACCGTTACGGGTCGCGCCATCGATAAGGATGTCTGGTGAAGAGACCGGCCGTCCTCCTCGGGATCAGCGCACCACAGTCGCGGATAACTGGCGAGTGCTTGCACTGCAGGTCGGCTTGCTGGAGGAGCTTTTCTTCCGGGGTTACCTGGTCAGGTTTGCACTCTGGGCCTTGAGGGGAGTGAGATTTCGGCCGCTGGCATCAACCGTTGCTGTCCTCTTCAGCGCAGTCGTATTCGGTGGGATTCATCTGCCCCGTCCGCCAACCGGCGGGAAGGACGTCGAAGCGATTGCCGGGATCGGCGTCGTATACGGCTGCATTCGCATCTGGACTGCCTCCACGCCGACGACCGCGCTTGCCCACAGCGCGTACATCGCAATAGTCATTATCGCCATGTCCCTCCCGGACTCGCACCGCTTCGACATAGGCTGATCGACCAGTCAGCCAAGCGCTCGAGGTACATATCTCTTGAAGCCGCGATCATGAGCGGACTGGACTGCGCTCTCAGGGACTGGGACTCGGCAAATCACTTCGCAGTGACGCCAGCGCCGGCTGCCAAGGTGGGTTGGCACGAAGGGAGTCGTGGCAGGTTCGGCAGTCGCCCAAATGCGGTTTGTTCTGCTTCACCTCCTCCGCTTTGTGGCATTCCACGCAGGTGCGGTGCATCGCTTCACGAAACGGAATCGCCGCCATCAGATCCACCTTTCTGGCGGGAGGGCCGGCCGGGTACATGTCGTCTTTGTGGCACTCGAGACAGCTCTTTGCGCCGACGGCAGTTTTCGGGCGCCGCGCGGCGTGGCAGAACACGCACGAATCGTTCTCCGGATAAGGGCCGGGTAGATGCTCGCGTTTCGCCACGGCCGCCAAGTGGTAAGCGTGATCGAAGATGATCGTGGAGGCGTTCATGCTGCGATGGCAGCGCGAGCAGGGAGTCGACTTATCGCGCGGCAAAGAGACATGATGACATCGCACGCAGGACTTGGGGCCGCCCAGACGTTTCTCGTGGTCGGCGTGCGGGAAGACGGTGACGATGCCGGCGCGGTTGCCATCGATTAGCAACTTGGTGCGTTCAACAGTGACTCCGATTGCCGGACGAACGTCCGCTTCGGCCGCCGGGCGCTTGAAGTACGGCGGATACATGAGCACGAATGCCAGAGGCATGACGATCACAGCTAGCAGCGTGACCCGCTGGAGGCTGTCGGTCAGCGTGAGGTGCCACAGCCGTTCGAGGCCCCCGTCCGAAAGCCGGAACCAACCGGCCCTGCGGATCTCCGCGCACGGCGGACGCTCGCTGAAGATCGGCAGATGCTCGGCCAGGAAGAAAAACACCAGGCCAGCTGCTGCTACCACTCCCGCGCTGACCACCCACTCGATGAGCGAGGGGAAATAGACGACCCGCGAATCGCGGAAGTAGCCGAAGATTCCAACGTCGAGGCGATTCAGCGCGAGGCCTAGGGCCGCAGAGGAGGCTGCCACGGCGATTCCGGTCGGCGAACCGCGCGACCAGCGCACGATCATCAACAGTATCGGCAGAACAGCCGCGAGAGTCAGTTCCAGAACGTACAGCCAGCTCTCCCAGGTCCCGGCGCGCAATGCCGTCCAGCCGCCGCGCAGAAAAAGATCGGCGATCTTCAGGCCCAGATAGACGCCGAGAACCGAGGCTGCGACGGTTGCGAGCGAGCGGATACGCGGCATTTCGGGGCCTTCCGGACCCCGCGCGAAGACTGCCACGGGCACGCCGTCCACGATGCGGATGAGCGGCGTCGATTCATCAGAATCGCGTCCGAACACGGACGTGGGGTCATGCCAGCGAGCCCAACAGATTTTGACCAGTACGACTACCATCAATCCGGCGCCCATCGCCGATACGATGAACAGCCACGGCAGCCACGGCGTGTACCACAACGGGTGCAGGCGCTGCGGCGTTACCAGGAAGAGCGAACCCAGCGAGGAATGGTGAAGGCTCGAGAGGGAGATGCCCACGATCACCACTCCGAACGCGATGCGATGAAGGACGCACGCGGCCTTCGCGGCTCCAAACCGCTCGAAGATGACGGGCGACAGTTCGATCGCGGTGACGGTGAAATATACCAGCACGCACCAGAACACCTCGAATAGGAAAGAGTCGGGATTCCACATGAACATCGGATGCCAGAAACGTTGCGGCAAACCGATGTCCAGCAAGAGCGCCGCGCAGGAGCAGCCGTATC
Organism: Bryobacterales bacterium; assembly: GCA_963719195.1. Classification (GTDB taxonomy): domain Bacteria; phylum Acidobacteriota; class Terriglobia; order Bryobacterales; family Bryobacteraceae; genus DASQZT01. Next base: position 761,659 of record CAVRBB010000003.1, read on the forward strand.
CGAGAAAGGCGATCAGGATCGCGGGTTTGACGAACGGCTGGTATCGACGCAATCCCACGACATATACAAGGAACCCGACAGTAAAACCGCTGGTGGACAGAGCCACGCCGCCGACCATATTGAGGATCTTCCACAACCCCCAAGGGGTGGCATCGGAGAGATTCGTTGTTGCTCCGAGCCCAAAGCACAAACGACAGATGGCCGCCACCAAGCCGGCCAGGGCGACGGCCCACAGGATGTCTTTCAGAGAGCGCGTGCGGTCAGTCACTCCAACTCCTCCGCACGGTGTTGCGGGCCGTTCTGTTGGCCTGCCAGTTGCATGCGCCGCTTGATTATCCAATTGAGCCCAAGCAGGCTGGTCGCGACGCCGAGGCCCATGAAAGGCGTTTTGTGAATCAGAGGATCGGTCAAGGAGGGGATCGGCGAGGCGCCGTGGTCGGGCCAACCGAGCGCCGCCAGGTCAACGTCACTGATGTACATCACCGAAGAGCCGCCGAATTCCGCTTCGCCCCAGATGTGGTCCCGGTAGCGCGCCGGATGAAACCGGATCAGTGAGTGGGCCTCCTCGAGGAGATCGTCGCGTTTCCCGAACTTCAGCGCCCCCTCCGTGCAAGCATCGACGCACGCTGGCTTCTGACCGTGGGACAGACGTTGCGCACACAGGTCGCACTTGGCCATGTATGGCGCTGTCTTGTCCCACTCGTATCGTGGGATATGAAACGGGCAGGCTAACATGCAGTAGCGGCAGCCGATGCACTTGTCGCGATCGTAGATGACGGGCCCGGCGGGCGTTTTCGTAATTCCCCCTACCAGGCAGGCAGAGACGCAACTGGGCTCAAGACAGTGCATGCAGCCCTTTCGCGTGAAGCGTCCATCGGCGACTTTGACTATGGTCGATAACCGGTGCGCGGAGAGGCCGTCGCTGGTGACCGCGCGGTCCCGGTCAGCCTGCCAGGGATCGCCCCCCTTGCTCTTCGTGCAGGCCGCCACGCACTTCTCGCAGGCAATGCATTTCGTTACGTCAACCAGGATGCCGTACATCAAACCCTCGCCTTCTCGCCATAGAGGACTCGAATGACCTTCTCTCCAGCGCCGGGACGGAGTTGCCAGTGCAACACGGAGATGCGATCGAAGAAGAACAGCACAATGTGTGCCAGCTTGGTGAAGGGAATCAGGACAAAGAGCAGTTCAGCGCTCAGCACGTGGATGAACATCATGACCTCCCACGGCAGCGGGTTGTAGCGCGGGTGCATCGCCAGATAGCCGGTGACAAACGGTCCCAGGACGACAAGAAGCAGACTGAAATCAGAACGCCGGCTCATAGACCGCAGGCGCGGGGAGAAGATTCTGAAGGCCAGCAGAACGATCGCGCAGGCGATTGTGAACAGGGTCAGGGAATCCGCGAGTCCGTAGCTGATCGCCGGCAGGTTGACGTTCAGGAACCTCTTCCAAAGAACGATATGGTCCGCAAGGAAGATCGGCACGATCAGAATGCCCATATGAAACAGGTAAGAGATAACGGAGAAGAACTTCGTCCCTGCAATCAGGTGCCGTACAGGCACCACCCACGTCGCGCTTTCCAACAGAATTTTCCGCCACGGCGCGTTGCGCAGGCGGCGCCCCTTGCCTCTCGCCAGCGAGTACGTCTGGATCAAGGCCAGGCGTGCGAGCCCAAGCACCATGATCAGGAACGTAAAGGCGAATAAAGGGCCCTTCGCGAAGTCAATCCATCGTTCCATGCTATTCCCGAATGTCGCAACCTTAGATGTTGCGGAAAGCTATCTCTCCAGCATTGCGGCCTCACTGTTTCGTTCAGCGGGCGTCTTGCCCCCAGGCATGTGGATCGCTTTCAGAATCAGATCGTGCAGTCCCTCGACCTTGCATGGAATGTTGTAGTACTCTACGAGCTCTTTCAACTGCTTTTTGCAGTTGGCGCACGGCGCGATGCAGATATCGGCGCCGGTCCGGCGCAGTTGCTCGGCTTTGACTTTGCCGCTGATACTCATACGGAAGTCGTGCATCTCATCGATAGAAACCAAGCCCCCGCCGCCCCCGCAACAGAAATTGTCGCGTCCGGACGGCTTCATGTCGACGAAGTCTCTGACGAAGGTGCGAAGGATCTCTCTCGGCTGGTCGACGATCCACCCTGAGCGGGCGATGTTGCACGGATCGTGGTAAGTCACTCTTTCCCTGACGATATTGGGATCGAGTGTGATCTTTCCCTTGCGAATACAATCCAGCGTGTATTCTATGAAGTTCATCACCGGGTAGGCCTCTTTGCCCGCGAACACCGGTACGAAATCGTGGGCCGAGCGCGAGGCGTGACCGCACTCGCCGATCAGAATCGATTTGCCGTTCAGTCGCGTGACCTCCGCGACCATTTGCTTGATGATTCGCTCGAGATGCCAGTCACTGTAGAACAGGCCGTAGTTGATGCCGTCGTAATTGCCCGTTCCGATGGTCCAGCGGTCCCAATCGCCCGCGGCAAAGAGCACGGCGGCGTTGCCGATCAAGGTATCCGGCTCCAGCAGAAAATCGCTTACCGCGCAGAAGAAAACAAAGTCGCGGTCCGGCCGGTCGACCGGGAATTCGACCTTTACGCCCAGGTTCTCCTCCATTTCCTCGGCGAGGAACTCCAATGTGTTCAGCAGCGCCGGCTTGGGGATCTTTGAGGTATTGCGGGTGGCGCCCTCCAGTTGTTCGCGCACGCTGACCTGCAGCGCCTTGGGGACAATGCCGAGCAGGCTGAGAACATAACGGCCAAGGTGCGTGATCAGGCCGTGATCCACTCCCATGGGGCATTCCAGCGTGCAGCGCCGGCAGGCGGTACAGCGATAGAATCCCTCGATCATCCTGTCGATGACTTCCTCGGTTAGCTCGAATCCGCCGGTAAACCGCGATTTCCACCAACCGCCGAGAGTGAAGTAGCGCTGGTAGGTTTCGAGGAGCAGATTTGAACGGTAACAAGGGATGTCCCGGCGATCACCGGTAGCGAGAAACACGGGACAGGCCACCGCGCAACGGTTGCATTTTGCTCGCGAGGTGCAATACGAATCGAGCAACGGCTTGTAGTCGCTGAATTCGAGAACCGCCGCGAAGGCTTCGAGGAACCGTTCGACGCGATTCCCGGTTGCCGGAGCCTCCATATAGAAAGGAGGTCTCTTTCGCGTCTCAGACGCCGGGGCATTGGTCCATTCGGCACTGAGGTGTTCTTCCATGAGTTCGGTCCTATCGTCTGGTCCACTGCATACGCCTGCAACGTCGATACCAACCCGGCGCCGATATGGTGGCGCGGCGGAATGGCGTCCGCTTATCCAGACGCTCCCGCATGTTGACAGCAGCGGATTAGGCGATGGCCGAGCGCGGCGTCCATAATCGGCGTCGAGTGTTCAGAGTGCGGCGCGACAGCCGGGTTTGAGTGGCTCTGGTGTTGCACGTGTTGCAACGTCTTGTTGCAAGCGCAACGTGCTGCAACACCTGACAGGCGAACCGCTGGGGCAGAGCAGATATACGAGCAGTCAGTTATTCGGCTGGCTGAGATTCGGCATGGCAGTTGCACCAATGTCATGCGAGAACGTACGAATGCGTTACGGAATTGCGTCGGCCAGAGATCGCGTGGCCGCCCGCTGTATCTTCGCGGATTCGGTTCAGGTGGTTGTTGTGTACAGAAACTCACCAGAACCTGAGGGATCGGCGGCTTTGGAAGATCACGGGTTGCTGGATCTGGCAAAGGTTCTCTCCGAGCAGCGGATCGATGTCCTGATCTGTGGCGGTATCAGCCGCGAAGAACGGGAGTTCATCGCCGGGCGCGGCGTGGACGTCATCGATAACGTCGTGGGCTCAATTGGGGAGGTCCTCTCTGTGCTGCGGGCCGGCGCCTTGCGGCGGGGTTTCGGCCTAGCGGGAGCCAACGACCGTGCAAGTCAGCGAGAGACCAATGTGGACCTGGGAACGGTTGATTGTGTTGCGTGCGCCGACCGGAAGTGCTTTCGCGGTCAGTCGTGCGACATTGCCCCGCTGGCCGAATCCGCCCGCGACCCTGAGACCGATCGTATGCTCGAGGCGTCGCTAGATATCGCGAGCGAAGAGGGAAGGACTCTGTGCCGGCTCAACGAGTTGATCTACTTCTGTTTGGAAATGCGATATCAGCGCATTGGTGTGGCGTACTGTGTCGACTTGCAGGAGCCCGCGGCGATACTGACCAGTGTGCTCCGGCGGTTCTTCAAGGTATATCCAGTTTGCTGCAAAATCGTCGGGGCGCGCTCTTCCGATGTTTTCAGCACGCCGCAGGCGGCGACGGAGAGGCCGGCGCCGGCGGCCGCCTGCAATCCCATCGGTCAGGCCGATGTGCTGAACCGGCTAGCTGTGGACATCAACGTGCTCGTGGGCATGTGCATGGGTACTGACTGCATCTTTTCTCGGTTCAGTGATGCGCCAGTCACGACCATCTTCGTCAAGGACCGGTCGTTGGCGAATAACCCCATCGGGGCCGTCTACTCCGATTACTACATCAAAGAGGCGATTCGAGCCGAGGCGCGCGGCATCCATGTGGAATGAATTTTGGCAAGCGCATCGAGACACCCTAGATCCGTTTCGAGGAGGCGATCATGGCGATTCCGACACTGAGCGCTGTGGGCTTTTGCGCCCACTACTCTGACGCGGGCGACTGGGCGTTCGATTACGCCCTGCGCCTCGCGCGTTCGCATCAGATCCAGCTCAACGTGTTCCACTTCCTCACAAACCCGTACGACCCGGACGACAACATCGCCGATCTGCTTTCGCCGGCCGAGCGAGCAAGGCTTGCGATTCAATGCGAGAAGGAACTCCGGCTGTATTACGACAGCCGCGCGGGCGATTATCTCGATGTCGGCTTTCGTCTCTGCGAAGATTCGGAGTGGACGGAGCTCCACCGGTGCCTGCGGATACGGGAATTCCAGGTCCTGGTTCTCGGGCATATCGGCAGGGGTGCAACTTTTGGCCGCCGCCCGATCGTGGAATTCGCGGAAGCCTTCATCTGCCCGGTGGTCCTGGTCGGGCCCGAACGGCCGGACCAGTTTCAATTGAACAGCCCGGCTCGGCTCATTCTACACAAGCTCGGGTTGGAAGCCGAGACCTGGTCGGTGCTGGATCAACTGCCAGCCTGACCAGGTGTTTGTCGTTGTTGGCGAGTGCGTGCGTCCGGCCCGGAGAAGGGCTTTGCATGCGGTGGTGTAGGCCGGTACGATACTAAACAGGTGTGGGCCGTGGAAGCGAAGCTCAGCTGGCTGATATTCAACAGTATCAGCGATGGGGTGTTTACGGTAGACCGCAACTGTGTGATCACCCTGTTCAACAAATCGGCCGAGACGATCACCGGCTTCTCCGAGGCGGAGGCTGTCGGCAAGCACTGCTTCGACATCTTTCGAACTGAGCTTTGCCATCGCCAATGCGCTTTGAAGGACACGCTCAAAACCGATTCTCCGGTGCGGAATGCCCGCGTGACGATTCTCACGCGCGACGGCCGCGAGTTGCCGATTCAGGTCACTACGACCATCCTCAAGGACGAGGGGGGGAACCGGATCGGCGCTGTGGAATTCTTCCGCGACATGTCCGAGATCGAGAACCTGCGCAAGAGCCTGGAACAGAGACGCACGCTGGGAGACATCGTCAGTGCTAATCCGGCGATGCACAAGCTCATCGATCTGCTGCCGGATATCGCGGCCTCCGAGTGCAACGTCCTGATCCAGGGGCCAAGCGGCTGCGGTAAGGAACTCTTCGCCCAGGTGATTCACGACTTGAGCCCGCGCCGCTACGGTCCGTATGTCCGGATGAACTGCGCCGCGCTTCCGGCTACGCTGCTGGAGTCTGAGCTGTTCGGATATGTCAAGGGCGCCTTCACGGATGCCAAGAATGACAAGCCGGGCCAGTTCGCGGTTGCGGCGGGCGGGACTCTCCTGCTTGATGAAATCGGCGAAATGGACGTGTCGCTTCAGGTGAAGCTTTTGCGAGTGCTGAACAACGGCGAGTATCGGCCCCTCGGCTCCACCAAGACGCTGCACACCGACGCCCGCATCATTGCCTCCACCAACGCCGACTTGCAGCAGGCCATCGCGAATGGCGCTTTTCGCGAAGATCTGTACTACCGCATCAACGTCGTGAACATCGCGATTCCACCGCTCTGCGAACGGCCGGAGGATATACCCTTGCTGGTCGAGCACTTCCTCGCGGTTTTTCGGGAGAAAACCGGCAAGCCGATCGAAAGGGTGAAGCCGGAAGCTTTGGCGATTCTGCGGCGATACCCGCTGCCAGGCAACGTGCGCGAGTTGGAGAATGCGATCGAACACGCTTTCGTCATGTGCCATGGCGCCGAGATCGGACCCGAGCATCTGCCGCCGCACTTCACTTCGAACGTACCGCCACGGAATGGCAACGGGCATCCGCCGAACGAAAAGGAGACGATCCTTCAGGCGCTCCGGCGCTATCAGGGCAATCGCTCCAGGACGGCGGCGGAATTGAGCATGCATCGCTCAACGCTGTGGCGCAAAATGAAGACTCTCGGAATCGCCGGTTGAGGCGCCTGCGTTTTCAGCAGCGACGGCTTGGATTGATGTGATTCCTGGAACAATTAGACTATAATAACATCTAGATGTAAATAGCATCATGGTCATTGACGAACTCTGCGTTAGGCTGGCACAGAGGGCCGGCAATGCCAGGATTGACGACCTCCGTATCGGCCTGGGCTATACTGCCGTGTGCCTAGATACAGGCGCCTGTGGTCTTGCTTACACGTTCCGCGACGAAGCCGGCGAAGGTTGTTCCGTCACGCGACTAGCCGGTTCTATTGCAGGTCGCCAGGCCGAAGAGGTCGCAGGATGGGCCAAGGAACTCGACGCGGTGACAACGGCCGTCGCTCTGGCAACCCTGAATGCTCTAGTCGAACCGCCGGTCGCTGCGACGGAGTCTGACGTAGCCACTTGCCTGCGCCTGGAGCCAGGCGATGTGGTCGGAATGGTGGGCTATTTCGGGCCACTCGTGGAGTTCGTAACTGCGCGGGCTTCGAAGCTGCACATCTTCGAGCGCCGGCCGACGGCTAATGGAGGCGTTCTGCCCGACTGGGCTGCGCCGGTGCTGCTTCCAGAATGTGACGTCGTGCTCCTCTCCGCGACGACGATCGCCAATCGCACGGCCGATTCACTGCTCGCATGCGCAAAGCAAGCGCGCGAGGTGGCCGTGCTCGGACCGTCCACGCCGATGGTTCCGGAGGTCTTCGCGCAACGGGGCGTCACCTTGCTCTCGGGCGTGCAGGTTGTCGATCGAGACCGGTTGCTCCGGATCGTCAGCGAGGGAGGTGGCACGCGGCGGTTCGGTACGGCCGTACGCAAACTGATTCTGCGCCTAAACTCATGACACCCCACCTACATCTGTCGGGCGCGCCGGTCGTGATCTCGATCCTGCTGGCCATCATGGTTGGTACGGCCCAAGCGCAGTTGTCGGCAACCACCGGCAGTCTCCTCGTCACGGCCAGAGATATCACGGACGCCGCCATCCCCGAGGCTGACGTTACGGTGACGCATGTTGAGCGGAACTGGGCTCTCACGCTCAGGACGGATACGTCGGGCAGGGCACTCTTTTCGACACTTCAGCCGGGAGAGTACGAGGTGTCCGTCTTCCGCGAGCAGTTCACTTCCCAGAAGGCAAAGGTCGAAATCCTGCTCGGCCACAACGCCCGCGCCGACTTTCGGTTGGAACCCGCGGCCGTGAAGAGCACGGTCACGGTCTGTGCCACCCCGGAATCGGCGATCGATGCGGCCACAGTGCCGTTGCACCACCACGTCTCTTCGAAACAGATCGAGGCGCTTCCGATTAACCAACGAAAGGCTCTCGACTTCGCGCTGCTCGATTCGTCGGTCCAGTTGGACACACTGCGAGTGCATGCAGTGGCAAACACGTCGGGGTTCAACGTGATGGGGCAACGCCCACGCAGCAATTCGCTGCAACTCGACGGATCCGACGTGAACGACGAAACCACAGGCGGTGTGCGGAACACGGTGCCGATGGAAGCGGTACAGGAATTCCAGGTGTTGATCGCCGGCTACCAGGCGGAGTTTGGCCGCTCGAGCGGAGGTGTGATCAACGTGATCAGCAAGAGCGGCGGCAACCATGTTCATGGTTCGGCCATTGGCTTTCTGCGCCATCGCAGCCTGGACGCGACAAACGCTTTCTCCGCGATCCAGGACCCACCGTACACGCGCACCCAGTACGGCGGCAGCCTGAGTGGCCCGCTGCGCAAGGATCGCACCTTCTTCTTCGCCGCGTTTGAGCAGCTTCGCCGGCAGGAGAGCGGTTTCTCGCGGATTGCCCTCTCGCCGGATACGTTTGTTCTGAGTCCTGCGCAGCAGAAGGTCAAGGCCTCCGATCCCACTCACCCTTCGATCCTTCAGGCAGAACGCGGGTTGGCCATTGCCAGGACCGGCGTGGATCCAGTAACCGGGCAACCGCCGGCATATCGCATCCGCCCCCTGGCTTCGCTCGGAGGCGTCTATCCGGTTAGCCAGCGGCTGGGAACATACAGTCTCCGGCTCGACCACCAGATTTCCCAGGCGCATACCGTGACGGCGAGGGCCAACTATGCGCACGACTACTTAAGCTCTCTCGAAGCCCAGAATAACGACCAGATCTCAGGGTTGCTTTCATCCGGCAGGACCGCCTCGTTGAGCATCAGCGACCCGACTGTCGTTCTGGGTGTCACATCCCTGCTCGGGCCCCGTGCGGTAAACGAGGTGCGTGGCGCGTGGGCCAAAAGGGATTTCCGGATGCTGCCGAACAGCTTCGAAACGCCGGTGAATATCTCCGGTGTTGCGTTCGTCGGGCGGGAGCCGATTCTTCCTCACACGCGGTTTGAATATCACGGCCACCTGCAAGAGATCTTCACGGCCTCCCTGGGGCCACACCTGTTGAAGACTGGCGCGGACTGGATGTACACGCCGGTCGAAATCACCTATGAGCGCGAGACCAACGGCAACTTTACGTTTGGCCCGCAGTCCGTCGCGGGATTCCCCTCCGCTCCTCAGTTGACTGCCCTCCAGGCGTACGGCCTCGGGCTACCAGCCAACTACGTTCAGCAGTTCGGAGCTTCGTCCGCGAATGTCAACAAGACCGCGGTCGGCGCTTTCTTGCAGGACAGTTGGCGCGCGCGCCCGAACCTGACGATCGAGCTGGGGTTGCGGTACGACGTGGAGCACGTACCGGAACGCCCACCTGCTACGCCAGCGCTGCGCAGTCTCTATGACCGGCTTGCGATCCGCCGCACCCCTCCTATCGACACAAACAACCTCCAGCCGCGCGCCGGCTTCAGTTACCAGGCAGCCGGCGACAAGGTGCTCGTGCGGGGTTCGTACGGTCTGTTCTACGACCGCCTGCCGCTGCTCGCGGCGTATCTTCCGTATGTCGGTGATGGCCACCAGATGACACGGTCGATTCTGACTGGCGCGGCCGCGGTGGAAGTCTTCCGGTCGGCCGAACAAAAGCTCTCGGCGCCTATGGCAAGTTCGCCCACGGGAATCAATGTGTTCAGCCGCAGTTGGCAACTTGGCCGCGCGCAGCAAGGCAACCTGACCGTTGGTCTGTCGCTTTCGCGTCAGATGTTCTTCGAGGCCGGGTACGTCTTCGTGAAGGGAACCCATCTCGGGCGCTCGCGAGACATCAACTACCCGGACATTGCCGCAGCATCAGCTTATCTTGCGACAAACGGCGGCAGTGCCGGCCTGCTGGCGCTGAATTACTTCCGGCCGTACTCTGAAGTCTCCGAGGTGATGGCGCTCGAAGGCAGCGCGAGTTCCCTATTTCATGGCCTGCGAGTGAACCCCCGCGGCCGGATCGGGCCTTCGTTGACGCTGCACGGTTCCTACACGTTCTCGAAGGCCATCGATGACTCCGAGGAGATCCTCCCGCATTCACGTGCTCAGGACATGAGGGACTTCCGCGCGGAGCGTGGGTTGGCCCTGTACGACCAGCGGCACAGGTTCGTGTTTGCGTCGGTCTTCGAGCCGCAACCGGCAGGCAATTCAACCGTGGCGCAAGCGTTCAGCGGCTGGAGCATTGCTCCCATCATCGAGGTGGGAAGCGGCCGTCCGGTAAATCTGCTGCTCGGCTTCGACAACAACCTTGATCAATATCCCGGAAGTGACCGGCCGGATGCCGTTCCCGCCTGGACCCCCGGCGCGGTTTCGACCCAGTACGGCTGGTTTGCTTCGCCGCCCGCCGGCAGATCGGGCAACCTGGGCCGAAACGCAGTTGTCGGTCCCGGATATGCGTCGGTCTCCTGCCGCGTGCAACGCCATGTCGCTCTGGGCGAAGACCTGCAAGCCGAGATCGTTGCGGAAGGATTCAACCTGCTCAATCGGGTCAATGTCCGGGCGGTCAATCCGAACTACGCCCGCGCCGGCGAACCACTGTCGGCATTTGATCCGCGGCAAGTGCAGATAGGAATCAAGCTCAGGTTTTGACGCGGGCGACAAGACCGGCGATTTCAGGCGATCACCCGAGCGGGGCGTCGTCTACATGACCGGGCAGCGGTCTGAATATCGCCGTTGTGACGTTGCGGAGGTTTCCTTGCAGTACTGCCATGCCACTCGAATTGCGCCAAGCACGTCCCCGTCCACAAAAAGATCACGCAGCACCTCATGATCTCGGTAGATTTGGACGGTGACGCATGCGGAAGTGGGGTTGCCCCGTTCGAGGGTGATGAGCGCTGCGGGATTAGCTTCTGACACCAGCGTTGAAATCAAGTTTGCCCCCGTGCCTTCGGGAGCGCTCTCCTCACAGAGGATCACCGCGCCGGGATGCTCTGCTAGAAACCGGACAGCATCCGCAAAGGTGTGGGTGCAGTCAAGTGTTCGAACCCTGAGGTCTTCGTCAAAGACCAGTTGTGCGGACAGCAGATCTTCACCACGATAGCTGACCGCCAGAACGTCGAGTCCCATCGATGGCGCCTCCTTGCCGGAGTCCATGCGGAACCGCCAAAGCTGACTACCTCTCATCCCGAGAGATGCAAACACTCCGAACTCGTGACACTTCGTAGGGATGAGGTGTCACCAGTATGTGATTCCTGCATCTTGTATGCCAGGAGTGCTGACGCCGGCGGCGTCGGCGCAAGCCCCTTCCTGGCGTTGAAAGGTAGACCAGATGAGCGCTACAACCCAGCCCACCCCTGTTGAAGAATTCACCATCCATGTCGAGCAGATGCACGACTATGAGTTCAAGGTCCGGTTTGACAAGCCCCAATTTCCCGAGTGGCAAGTGGACGAACCTGCCCCACTCGGTCGCGACACGGGGCCCAATGCCGCTCGGGTTCTCTCGGCGGCAATTGGCAATTGCCTAAGTGCAAGCCTCCTGTTCTGCGCCCGTAAGGCGAAGGTAGAGCTTGGCCCGATTCGAACAGAAGTGCGCGCGCAAGTTGCGCGGAATGAGCGCGGCAGGCTGCGAATCGTCAAGGTTGGCGTGCGCATTGACCCGGCCATAGCCGAACCGGACAGGCAGAAGGCGCTTCGTTGTCTGGACCTGTTCGAAGATTACTGCCTCGTCACGCAAAGCGTCCGGCAAGGCATTGAGGTGGATGTCAGTGTCGAGGGATTTTCGACCGCATCGAATACAACTGCCGGTCCCGCTTGAGCGAAACGCGTACATCGAACCGCATTCGAACCCTGACACAGAAAACTTCGTTCAGCAGGGTTGCTCCGCCGAACCAGAGCGGCACTCACTGAATGGCGATCAACTCGCGTGTCTGTTCCTCCGGCGTGCCGGGTGGCGTCCGCGCGCGTCCCACCTTCACGGACACGGAGAAGATCGCACCCACCGGAATCACCCCTCCCCACTTGTGTGCCGCGATGGCAGCGAGCCCCATTGACGCCACACAACCGCACGATGAGCAGTCCGGATTCCCTCCGTACTGGCACGGCGTCACCTTCGTTTTCAAATCGGCTGTGAGCACCTGCGTAGTCAACGCGAACACGCACACATCCGGGCTCTTCGGCGGCGTCGCAAACTGTTTGATCAGCCCTTCGGGCATGTCCAGCTTCGGGAACTCCTTACGCAGCAGCAACATTTCTGCAATGGCGTCCGCGCGCTCCTTCGGGGTCAGAATCTCCGGCATTCGGTCCCCTACTTGAGGAGTGAACAGGCTGAACCAGATCTTCCTGATCTCAGCGCGCGGACTCCATTGTTCGAGGAACTCGCGGAGATATCCCGGACGCTTCATCATCTGCCCCGTTACCGTGCAGTGAATCGTGACCCGTTGCCCCGCGATGTTTTTGAGAATCCGGTCGTAAGTTGCCGGCGCCCGGCGCGCATCATGCTCCGGCTGCAGCCCGTCAATCGAAACTACGACGTTCAGCTTCTGCTCGATGGTCGCCCACTCGGCCTTCAACGGCCGGAACGCGCTTGTTACCACCTGTACGTGAACACCCCGGCTGATCAGCAGCGGAATCAGTTCCTCCACCTCGCGGTACCGCACCAGCGGATCGCCTCCAACCAGCGACAGGTGCAGCGGCTTCATCCGGTCCACCACTTCAAGCACTCCGTCGACCAGCGCCTGGCCTTTCCGATCAGCCATGCTGCGCAACGTTACGCCCTCGCCCACGTGACCGTCGATGTATGCGTAGCAGCCTGGGCAGTTCAGTGGACACTCTTTCGTGATCTCAATCGAAAGTGAAGGTGGCTCGCCTTTCAGAATTTTGCCCCAGGCCCGAAGTATGTCGCTGGTTTTCACAGAGCCTCGCGTCGCGTTGTCGTAAACGATCCCTCTATGGGACCACCAGACAAATCCATCCTGTCCCATCGGGCGCGCCGCCGTTCCCGCGCAGTTTGCATGCAGAAGAAGTCGGTTGCCGATCGCTGGGTCGCGCATCCTCAACCGACGCCTGCCAGACGTGCTCATCGATTCCGCTCATGAAGCCCTCCTTTCGCGAAAGGACTAGCGTCGCGGGCTTGGCCCTCCCCACGGTTCGGTGTTCGGCATGCGTGTCCAGTAGACGGCCACTTCTCCGCGAGTTTAAGCCGCTCCTGCTGAATCTTGCTCATACACGCTGTTAACGTGATCGTCTGCGCCATGTCGTCCTGCGGAAGCGACTCGGGCAGCCGGTTGCAGGATGGCGGCGGCAGTTCGTGCTGCGGAAGGCTGCACTGTCTGCGCCCGCTGCACTTCGTCTCACGCACAAACGCGACCCAGATCTTGAAATGTCCCCCACCGCCTCCAAACCTGGCGCCTCGGCATGGACGACCGGCAGCAGCAGTCCCTATGGAGCTGTTACCGGCCTTGCCGACTGCGCGAGACAGGCGCTTAGCATCCAAATAGCCTTCTCTTCCTTGTCCCGGATTTCATCGAGGAGGTTCACGGTGCCGCGCTGTCCCTCGCTCTCGGCGACCTGAATCGCGTTGCTCACGAGTTCCAGAAGGCAGCGGGAATCGGCGACGACAATTTCGACCATCGTGCCGGCTGCAGGCACGCCCGACTCCTCCTGAATCTTGGAGGCGGCCTTCACCGATTGGAGTGACAGAATCGGAGTGCCTCCGTTGATCACGATCCGTTCGGCGACAGCATCGATGTGCTCCGCCCACCGGTTGTATGCTTCCTCAAAGCGCTCGTGGAGTTGGAAGAAGCGCTCGCCGGTCACGGTCCAATGGAAGGTGCGCAACTTCTGATAGAACACCGTGGCGTCCGCCTGAAGTTGTTTGAGTATTTCATTCGTCTTCGTCATTTGGGTTCATCTCCTTGCAAACCGGTTATTCGGCCACTGCTTCGGTCTCTCGTTCGGTGTCCCGGAAACCGCCGAAGTCGGTGGTTGAACCGGCGCGGGACCACTCATATATCCTGGCCTCCACCACCCGCCGCGTCCGCGGCCCAATCCGCGACCCCCGGCGGTACCGCCGTGACCCCATCCGATCGACCGGCCGGTGAAGTCGCAAATGCCGTCTCCATCACGATCACCCCAGCCTCCGCCGCCGATTGCGCGGCGTTGCCCGACTGGGCGGCCAGTCAGGTCGCAGATGCCATTCTTGTCTCGATCATTCCAGGCCCACGGGAGACCGCCTCTACCGCGCCCATATACTTGCGGCTGGGCCCGCTGTTGGGTGGCCGGGGCCGGCTGCTGTACAGCCGGAGCTTGCTGCTGAGTCTGCGGCGCGGGCTGAGGCCGCGCCGCGGCAAACGTGAACAGCACCGCGGGTACTGCCCAGATGGCGTTCTTCATTTTCAGCTCCAATCATCATGCCTTCTGGTCCAGAAGCTTCGTAACGGCTGAACGGAGTTTTTGATCTCCAATCCAACCGACCTCCTTCATCGAAATGCGGCCCTGTCTGTGTATTAAAACCAGGGTGGGCACATACAACGGCTTGTCAGCGGGGTGATCGAGATAGGTTAGAACTGTTTCCCGCGCGACGGTGCCCATCGGAAATGTAAGGCCATGCAGGTTTCGGTAGTACTCCAGGAAACTCCAAGGTTGCGGATCGAGCGCAATAGCGACAGGCAAGAAGCCCTTTCGACCGAACTCATTGTAAAGTACTTGGATTCCGGCAGATGCCAGCTTGCAGTTCGGACACGTCGTGGTCATGAAGTCCACCAGCACAACCTTGCCCGGCTGCTTGTGAACCTGAATTGTCTTTCCATCGATGGTTGGAACTACCAGCGGGGGGCTTTTGACGCCCACGGTGGAGGTGTGCTTGGGTGTATCCGAACCAGCCCAGAGCAGGCTGGCCGCAACTTCCATCAACGCCGCACTCCGCAGCAATTCCCGCCGGCTGAGATTGAGTTCGCCCGCCGGGAAGCCAACGCATTGTGGAATGGCAGGCACGGATTCAGGTTACCAGAGACTACCTTCTAGATGCAAGTTGCATCTAGAAGAAAGATCCACTCATGAGACATGGGAAGTTCCATATCCGTGCTGTGCCATTTGAGCCGGCAGTTCTCGGTTCAGATTCCGAACGGCACAGTATCCACGGTTCTTGACTTCGAATTCAGCAAGCTCAAACGGCAGGTCATCAGGCCCGAAGACGGCGTTCGCGGGGCAGGCCGGAACGCAGGCTCCGCAGTCGATGCACGCCTCCGGGTCGATGTACAGTTGAGGAACCCGTTCGAAGTCCGGTTCGTCGTGCCTGGGATGAATGCAGTCCACCGGGCAGATTTCAACGCACAGCTCGTCTTTGATGCAAGTGTCTGTAATGACATAGGCCATAGTCGTTCCTCCTCATTCCCCGAGGCCGACTCACTGGGTGCGCTACTTCGGCTTCGCCTCGCTCTCAAACTGGTCGAGAGCATCGAGCGCCTCTGCACCGTACACCATCGCCGGCCCCCCGCCCATCAGAACGGAGATGCCGATCGTTTCGACAATCTCGTCTCTGGCCGCTCCGGCTGCAATCGCGTCATGGACGTGATAGGAAATGCAGCCGTCACAACGCACGGCGATCGCGATTCCCAGGGCAATCAGTTCCTTCGTCTTCGTGTTCAGTGCGCCATCGGCCATGGCAGCGGTGTGCAACTCCGCGAAGCCGGCCATCGGCCGGGGCAACTGGGCGGACAACCTGGCGACCAGTTCCTTGAGGTGCTTGTAGTATTCCGGATATTTCTTTTTCATATCGTTTTCCGTTAAGGGTTCGTGTTGTGCATTCGGTATCACCAGCCGCAGGCCATTGCGGCAGCGCCCAGCCCCAGTCCCGCCGTGAAGGTTATTGCCTTGATCAACAGGAACTCCCGAGCGGAGTGCGCCAGCATCGGTAGCATGCCGTGCCCGTCCTGGACGATCGAACTTGCCAGAAGCACACTCAGCGGCACCACTCCCTGGGCAAAGAGCGTGACGAAAATGAGATGCGGTCCGGATTCAGGGATCAGACCGACCAGGCACGCAATCACCAGCATCCACCAGCGGCCGCTGCGGATCGCCCCCTCGAGGTGGAGGACGTTCGTCAGCACATGCATGGCGATCAAGGCGCCGAGGGTCCACAAGAAGATGCGGGGCGCGTGCGTGCGGGCAACGTGCCGCCATAGGTGTTCCTGGAGGAAGTGGTCGGGAACGGTTGAGACAACGAAGAGCGCCACGGCCGACACGGCTAGCAGGCTGGCGCGGACCCAGTCCCACTCCGGTGGCCCCAACTGGCCGGTGACGATACCGCCGAGAAACAAGGTGAGCACGACCGCCAGCGTCCCTCGCTCGGGAGTGCATTCTTTCCATTGCTTCACCACCAGCGCGGTCTCAAAGCAGCGGCAGCCATCGTCGAAATGCAGTTCGAGGCAGTCAGCCAGACGCTTCGTTCGCCGCCTTCCGCCCAGCAGGTCGACGAGGATGCCAACAACAAAACCGAACACCGCCAACAGTGCCATCAGCTTCACGGCTTGGCCCGGGATGAGCGCCAGCATGACGAATGCTTCGTCACCGCTGGCGGCGATCATAGTGGTGACTACCGCACCGAGCGTCAACACGCCGTGCGAGTACATGGCGACCGCGGCGAAGGCGCCCAGGCAGCCGGGTGTCGCGCCGAGGAGCGCCCCGAGGAGGTATTGGCCCCAAGTGTGTGAGGCCAGCCGCTTCTGCCAAGCGCCAGCGCTCAAGACGTTCAAGTACTCGATGAGCAGCATCATCGCCATCACGAAGCCGGTGATCATCAGGGCGGTCTTGAACAGACCCGTCATGTGCGCTCCCCCGGCTGAACCGCGAACTCCAGCGCTCGATCCGCGTGCAGGACGGTGGTGTTGAACAGGAGCAATCCGCAGTCTTCGGGACGCACCAACAGCGGGATCTCGGTGCAGCCGAGGACGATGCCCTGAGCTCCGCGTTTCCGCAGGGTCTCAATGATGTCAAGAAACACTGCGCGGGACTGAGGCAGAATCACCCCGCGGCACAGCTCCCCGTAGATGATGTCATTCATCCGGTCCTGGTCGTCTCGGTCGGGGACAAGCACCTCGACTCCATACCGGCTCAGCCCATCACGGAAGAACCGTTCGCGCATCGTGAACACGGTGCCGAGTAGGCCGACAGACCGAACTCCGGTATCCCGGGTCGCCTGCGCAGTGGCATCGACGATACTCAGCAGCGGCATTCGAACCGCTGCCTGCACCTGGTCGAAGACGATGTGCATCGTGTTTGTTGCGATGATGCCGAAATCGGCGCCCGCCAGGCGCAAGCGCTCCAGCGCTTCGGCCATCGCCTTGGCTGTCTCGTCCCACCGGCCCTCATGCTGCCAGTCGACATAGCGCTGGAAGTTGACGCTGTAGATCAGAATTTCGGGATATCCGTAGTCGCCAAACCGCGCCGTGTACTCGCGTGTGATGTGCCCGTAATAGAGAGCGGTGGACTCAGGGCTCATACCACCGAGGATGCCGATCCTCCGGTGCATGGCTAGGCCTCAGAGTGGTCGCACGGCCGACGGTCGCAGCGAGTGTCCCGCCCGCAGCAGGGCGCGGCTCTGGCGCAATCGGGCTTGGCCCCATGGTAGTCAGTGGCGTAGAAACCGGAGCCTTTGAAAATGATGCCGGCTCCGGCGCTGATCACTCTCTCGACAGTCCCACCGCACTTCGGGCAGACCTGCAATGGAGCGTCCGACATCTTCTGGAACTGGTCAAACCGGATTCCGCAATTCTTGCATTCGTACTCGTAGGTTGGCATCTTCAAGTCCTGTTCGTTTCGAGATGCGCCGCAACGTTTTTCCACACGGAGCGGATATCATCCGCGCAGCCATCCTGCTGATATTCCACAACCGCTCTTCCATTCACCTGGGCGGCGGTCACGGCGCGGTCGTATCGCACTCTGCCGGCGAGTCCAAGGCCGTGTTCGCACGCCCACGCTTCAATGCGCGAACAGATTTCCGGGTTCAGGTCCCACTTGTTCACACAGACGAGCGCCGGAATTCCGAAGTGACGGGTCAGGGCCGCGACGCGCTCGAGGTCATGGAGACCGCTCAGCGTCGGCTCGGTAACCGCGAGCACGAGATGTGCGCCGGTCATCGACGCGATGACCGGGCAACCGATGCCCGGCGAGCCATCGACAATCACCAAGTCCAGACCACGCTCCTCCGCCACCCGTTTTGCCGCAGTCCGGACCGTGCTCACGAGCTTCCCGGAGTTTTCCTCGGCAATACCCAGCCGCGCGTGCACCATCGGCCCACAGCGTGTCTCCGAGATGAACCACTCGCCGTTGACCACAGGGCCGAGCTCGATCGCCTGCTCCGCGCAGAACCAGGCGCAGACACCGCAACCCTCACATGCAACCGGGTCCACGCGGAATGTCTTTTCCACCGCGCCGTTTCCGGGACCGTCGAAGAAGATCGCGTCGAACCGGCACAGTTCCTCGCACTTTCCGCAGGCGGTACAGTGGCCCGGTTTGATTCTGGCGCGGTTGCCGCCCGTGAATTGGTAGCGGCGAAGCGTATGCGGTTCGAGAACCAGGTGCAGGTCCGCGGCATCCACATCGCAATCCGCCAGCACGGATTTCCATGAAAGGGCTGCGAACGACGCGACTATCGAGGTTTTGCCGGTACCTCCCTTGCCGCTGATCACCGCCAGTTCCTTTGCCGGCTGGCGTTCTGAAGTCTGGATCGTGGCCAGTTCGTTCATGACGCTCGATCTCCACAAAAGCGATCCAGCAGAGGCTCGATGGCGGCTCGGAACTCCGGAACTGCCTCCGCCGCCAGAAACCCGCGTGAGTAGGCCTCAGCAACACGGCGATCATCGGGGATTTCCAAGAGAATGTCGATATCCTCCTTGCGGCAGTACTCGCGGGTTCGATCATCGCCGGAGCCTGCGCGATTGATCGCCACGCCCAACGGCAGCTTCATCGCCCGGATCATTGCCACCGCCAGTCTGAGATCGTTCAGGCCGAATGGAGTCGGCTCTGTGACCAGCAGCACGAAGTCGGCTCCTCGCACGCTCTCAATGACGGGGCAGGACGTGCCCGGAGGGGAATCGACGATCACGAGGTCGGCTCCCGGAGCGGCGGCTTTGACCTGCCGGATGAGCGGCGCGCTCATTGCCTCCCCGATGTTGAGCACTCCGTGGACAAACCGAACCGCTCCGGCCGTTCCGGCCTCGAGCTTGCCGGCATCGCGAAGGACCTCGCTGATGGCGCCCGGCCGGCAAACCAGGCTGCAACCTCCGCATGCGTGACACAGTTCCGGGTGCACGAGCACCGTCTCGCCGACGCACACGATCGCGCTGTACCGGCAGATCTCGCCGCAGAGTCCGCAGTGCGTGCACCTGTCTTCGTCCACTCTGGGGTGCAGGCGGCCAATTGGTTTGCTCGACGCGATGAGGGGCTTCAGAAACAGATGACCGTTCGGCTCCTCTACATCACAATCGACATATGCCACCGTGCGCCCGTCTTGCGCGGCGAGATACGCGAGGTTGGTTGCGATCGTGGTTTTGCCGGTCCCGCCTTTGCCGCTGGCCACGGCGATCTTCATGAGCCGTTGATTCCTCCTGTGTCGATGGATAGGCGCCGGAGCCGGACCGCAGCCGGCTCCGGAGCAACGCGGTCCCGAGGGTTACTCCTGCTTGGGCGTACCTTCGAGGTCCTCGATCCGCTTTCGAATTTCCCCGAGGGCGCTCTCAAAGTGCCGCGCCTGGGCTTTCAAGTCTCCGAGTTCCTGATCGCGCGTGGGAGCCGCAAAGGCTTGCGGCGCGCCTCGGCGAGGCCAACTCGTGAATGTGCATCCCAGGCTGGTTAGGCCGGCCGCCCAGAGCCAATTCCTCCAGCCACGCCCGCCACCCTGGCCACGCCCTCCAAAGCGTCGCCCGAAACCGGGATTTATGTTGCCGGGAACGCCGGCGCCAGAACAGACTCCGACCCCCCGTCCCGTCATCGGTCCCAACCCTTCCGGACCGGTTCGATCTCCAAATGGCATGTCTCAACCTCCTTCCTTACACTCTTGTCATTGGTGTGCCGCACTTCGGGCACGCCATCTGGACACAGGGCTTGCCCGCCGAGTGCGCCGCTTTCTCGCCACACTTGGGGCACACACATTCGCCGCCCGGTCCGGCAGCCAACGGACCGCCCATGTGTCCACGTCCGCCGCCGCTGCCCCGACCTCTACCACCGCCAAGACCCATTCCAAAACCTCGTGCCATCATGTTCCTTCCTTGTCGCCGGCGCCCCCGGCAGCCAGGCATCAGGAATGCCGGGCTCGCCAGCTCTCCGCTCACAAATCCTGCGAGGATGTCCTCGACCGCGCCGCAGATAAATCCAATCACCCGCACGCCCGCCGCAGACAGACTTGCCTCGAGCGGCGCCGAGATAGCGCCGCAGATGAGAACGTCCGCGCCGAGGCGGGCGAACTCGGCAGCTCTGCCGAGTGCATCCGTCTGGGCCAATTGCGCCTCCTCGCGCCGCACCTCCCGTCCCTCCTCGAAATCCACGACCAGCAGAGTGCCGGCCACGTCGAAGACGGGCGACACGCGACCCTGCCATTGCGGAATCGCGATCTTCATCGTTGTCTGGGAATGCATGGCCCGTGCCATTTCGCAACCTCCGGAAAACATGGCTTCGCGATCCTACAGATTCGTGCATGTTGCATGAGCATGCGCACGGAACGTGCAGATTGCACGAGTGCCGCTTGTGAGTTCAGCGAGTTGCCGAATGGCATTACTGTTGCTCCGAGTTGTTCCTCAAGGAGAGCAGCATTCATGAAGCTTGCAATCACCGCGCAAGGAACGCGTTTGGACTCCCCGCTGGATCCCCGATTTGGCCGCGCGAAGTGTTTTATCGTGGTCGATACAGAGACCGGCTCGTTCTCGGCTGTCGACAACAGCGTCAACCTGAACGCCGCGCAGGGAGCGGGCATACAGGCAGGCAAGCGGGTGGTCGAACTCGGAGTTGACGGCCTTGTCACCGGGCATGTCGGCCCAAAGGCATTCACGACCCTCGAAGCTGGACGGGTGAAGATCTACACCGGCGCAGCCGGTACCGTCGCCGACGGGATCGAACAGTTCAAGACCGGCAAGCTGACGCCTCTGGAATCGGCCGATGTGGAAGGGCACTGGTAGTGACAGGATCATGCCGCAAAACTGAAGATGAAGGAGGACGCGATGGAATACGATTGCGCGTCGTGTGAGGCGCAGATCTGCCGGGACGGGGCAGACTGCTTCGGTCTTGCCGAAGAGGCGGCGGAGCTTTACGCCAATGCAGACGCCGACGACATGAATCTCACTCGTGCGGCGGCGAAGGTGGAAGCCCAGGGTTACATGCGCTGGCCGCGCGCGTTGGAGATCGTCCGCTTCGCGGAGGCAGCGGGATTCTCCCATTTGGGGATTGCTTTCTGTATCGGGCTTTCCGAGGAAGCAAACACATATAAGGACCTCGTCGCGAAACACTTTCGCGTCTCATCGGCCTGCTGCAAAGTCTGCGGTATCCCCAAATCGCGCTTCGGCCTCGATCAGATCCGTCCCGACGACCCCAACGAGGTCCAGTGCGCTCCTCTTTGCCAGGCGGAGATGCTCAACCAGGCCGGCACACAACTGAACATCCTCATCGGGCTGTGCGTTGGCCATGATGCCGTGTTTACCAGACATTCCAAAGCGCCGGTCACAACATTGGTCGCTAAGGATCGAGTGCTGGGGCACAATCCGGTAGCCGCACTCTATTCGCAGTATTGGCGCAAACGGCTGCAGTCTGGAGGCGGCGTGCTGTGATGCAGGTGAGGAGCATATGATGATGAGCGTCCGAACGAAGCCTGCACCGGAGTGGTCGGGCCCGGAACGTGGCCGCGCATGATGACAACACTAGACTGCGTACCGTGTTTCGTGCGTCAGGCGCTCGAAGCGGCGCGGACGGTGAGCGACAATCCCGTCATTCACGAACAGATCCTGCGCGAGGTGCTTCATATGATCGCCTGCGCCGATTTGGAGCAGCCGCCCCCGGTCCTAGCCCAGCGTCTGCACCAGCGGCTTCGTGAGTTGACAGGCAACCCAGACCCGTACCGGGCGGCGAAGGAGCGCTTCAACTGTCTGGCGCTGGACCTCCTGCCGGAACTCGCGGCTCGAATCAAGAAGGCCTCTGATCCTTTCGAGCTGGCGGTACGGCTGGCTGCGGCCGGGAACATAATCGACCTGGCTGCAAAAACCGGGCTGGCCGACGGCGACGTGAAGCTCGAGCTCGAGATGGCTCTGAACGACCCTATCGCCGGCGACCTCGACTCGTTTCGCGCTGCCATCTGGACGGCCGACGGCATCCTCTATCTGGCCGACAACACTTGTGAAATTGTATTTGACCGGCTGCTGATCGAGCAGTTTCCGGCCCGACGCGTTACCGTGGCAGTCCGCGGCGCGCCCGTGATCAACGATGCCACGCGAGCGGACGCCATAGTTGCTGGGTTGGATCAGGTCGCCGAGGTTGTCGACAACGGATCCGATGTACCCGGAACCGTGCTAGAAGATTGCAGCCCGGAATTCAGGGCGCGCTTCGAGCACGCTGACGTGATCGTCGCTAAGGGCCAGGGCAACTTCGAGACCCTCAGCAGCACCGAGGCGAACATCTTTTTCCTACTGAAGATCAAGTGTCCTGTTGTGGCGGCGCAAACCGGCCTCCAGTTGGGCACGCAAGCCCTCATCCATCGAATGGCGAACGGAGGCAAACAATGATTCAACGCCTGAAGCTCACCGCAGTCGTTGACAACCGGGCCGACCGGATCGGGCTGCTTCCCGAACACGGCCTTGCCTTCTTTGTCGAAGTCGATGGCTCACGAATCCTGTTCGACACCGGCCAGGGCAAGGCGCTGAGCTACAATGCGCGGGAGCTTGGCATCGCGCTCGATGGCCTCGACGCAATCGTCCTGAGCCACGGCCACTACGACCACACTGGGGCCCTGGCGGAAGTGCTGGAGCAGTCGCCAAGTGCCGCGATTTACGTGCACCCGGCCGCCGTCGAACCGAAGTACGCTCGCGACACATCGCCGCCGCACCGCTACATTGGCATTCCGCTCGCCGGGCTGCGTGCGCTTGATGCCGCGAGCAGCCGCATTGTCTGGACACAGACGCCGAAGGAAATCGTCACTGGCGTAGTAGTGACCGGCGAAATCCCACGCCGGATCACATTCGAGGATACTGGCGGTCCGTTCTTCGGAGATGCTTCATGCGAGACTGAGGATTCGCTGCCGGACGACCAGGCGCTCGTCTTGGACACAGTCTCGGGCTTGGTGGTGTTGCTCGGCTGTGCGCACTCGGGCGTCGTGAACACACTGGAGCGCATCGCCGACATCACGAATCGGCGCGAGGTTCACGCTGTAACCGGAGGTATGCACCTTCGGTCTGCCTCGGAAGGCCGGCTCCGAAGTACATCAGATGCATTCGACGCCTTCGGTGTCAACGTGATTGCGCCGAGTCATTGCAGCGGAGCAAACGCAGTCGCATTCTTCGGCCGGCAGTTTGGCGCCCGCCTGCAAGAGTGCACGGCAGGGAGCCAGCTCATGTTCCCGCCGCATGGAGGGCGGCAGAATGCCGAGTGAGGCTGGAATCACGGAAGCCGCCATTTCAAGGGCGATCATTGAGAGCTACCATCTGAAGCTGGCGCGCCAGATCGAGAGCGACGTCGTTGTCGTCGGCGCCGGTCCTTCAGGTCTCGTCGCCGCCTTCCATATTGCCGCGGCGGGCAAGCGGGTCACCATCATTGAGAAGCGATTGAGCCCGGGCGGCGGGACCTGGGGCGGCGCCATGGGCATGAACGATGTAGTCGTGCAAGAGGAAGCCGTTCCGATCCTTACGGCCGCGGGTGTCCGATCTGTCCCTCACGCCGGCGGGTTGCACGTGGTGGATGCGGCGGAACTGGCTTGCAGTCTGTGCCTCCAGGCAATCCGCGCTGGAGCGGTCCTGCTGAATCTGGTAGTGCTTGAGGACGTTTGTGTGCGTGACAACAAGGTGACGGGAGTCGTGGCCAACCGCACAACCATCGCGGGTGCGCTGCCCGTGGATCCAATCGTATTTTCCGCAAATACGGTTGTCGATGCTTCTGGACACGATGCGGTCGCGGTCGAACAGCTCCGCAGGCGCGGGCTCCTGGACCTCGCACAATCGCGAGGAGAAGCGCCGATGGACGCGGCCGCCGGAGAGACGTTTGTCGTGGAGCGTGTGGCCGAAGTCTATCCCGGGCTGTGGGTCACCGGCATGAGCGTGTGCGCCACTTTCGGAGGGCCACGTATGGGCCCGATCTTCGGGGGGATGCTTCTATCCGGCAAGCGAGTCGCCGAATTGATTCTCAGCCGCGCCTGATGGCTTAACGCTGCGTCCCTTCGGCCGAATGCTCGGGTAGGAACCCGACCACCGAGACACCGGCTCTCACTTTCTGGCCTGGCCGGACAACCAGCACGCTCCCTTGGGGCAGGTACAGCTCGACTCGCGAACCGAGACGAATCAGTCCGATCCGGTCGCCACGCCTGACCGTGTCGCCAATCTGCAGCCTGCACACGACTCGGCGCGCAAAACGGCCTGCAATCTGGCGTACACCAACGTAATGCTGTCCACGACGGAACAGAATCGAGTTGCTCTCATTCCCGACGGATGCATCGCACCGTGCGTCGCAGTGGCCTCCTGGACGGTATGTGATTGAGTCCACCAGTCCATCGCAAGGCGCCCGGTTCACGTGGACGTCCAGAATCGAAAGAAAGATCGAGACGCACTCGCCTGATGTTGGGCCGAGTTCGGAGAGATGGGTTTTGCGCGTGCCGATCACACGTCCATCCGCCGGGCTCAAAACCGCATTCGGCGGAGCTGTCGCCGAGCGCCCAGGATCGCGGAAAAGGAACACGATTGCCAACAGCAGGACCGAGATGACGATCGATAACACTACCCATCCTGCCCCGAGTGCCGCGGCCGAAAGTGCAAGGAGCAGCGCGGCCGGCAATCGTACAGACCTGTCAAGCGGCAAACGTTGAGAAAGGGCACCCTTCAACAGTCGCGCGGCATTGGATGTAATTAACATCTATGTTATTATTACACTCTAGGCACGCATCGAGAGTGCCGCGAGGAAAGGAGAACAGCCGATGGGGGCCACGTGCGAAACAGCCGCCAAACCTAACCACGCCCAGAAGGAACAAGAGGAACGGCGGTTGCGCGACCACATGAGTCAGGTTCGAAAGAAACTAGTGGTGTTGTCCGGGAAAGGCGGCGTGGGAAAGAGCACGGTGGCGGCGAATCTGGCGGCAGCGCTCGCCCATACCGGCCACGCTGTGGGGCTCCTCGATGTCGATATCCACGGGCCGAGCATCCCCAAGCTCGTCGCGCTGGATGGCCGAGGGCTGGACACCGATGGCCAGCAAATGCTCCCGGTAAAGGTTGGACCAGGGCTTTCGGTAATGTCCATCGGTTTCCTGCTCGGAAACAGCACGGATGCGGTCATCTGGCGCGGGCCGCTGAAGTACTCGATCATCCGGCAGTTCTTGTGCGACGTTGCCTGGGGCTCCCTTGACTATCTGGTAGTCGATTGTCCACCGGGAACGGGCGACGAGCCGCTGAGTGTGGCCCAACTCGTCGGGCGCCCGGCCGACGCCGTGATTGTCACCACGCCCCAGGAGCTTGCCATTGCCGATGTCCGCCGCTGTGTCACGTTCTGTGAAAAGGTCGAGCTACCAGTAGCGGGAATCATCGAGAACATGAGCGGCTATGTGTGTCCGTCCTGCGGCGCTCATGCCGACCTGTTCGGCAACGGCGGGGGCGAGGCGCTTGCCAGCGAGATGCGGGTACCGTTCCTCGGACGTATCCCGATCGAGCCGGATGTAGTCACTTGCGGCGACCGAGGCACTCCGTTCGTTGGCGCCCGGTCAGGGAGCGCGGCTGCGGAAGCGTTCCTGGGCATCGTTCGAGCGATCGAACACCATGATGCCCCGGCGGCGAATGTGGAAGCGATGCCGCTGGTGGCGACGTAATCTTCTTCGGTTACACGGGAGGCTGAATGTCGCAGCGATACTGCATACGCCATGGACGTGACCGCCCCTGTACGTGCGCGATGGGCCATCTGTACCGTTTCCTCGAACCGATCGTGCTGCTCCTATTGAAGAAGAGGGGACGCTCGTACGGATACGAACTGTCGCAGGAACTCCGGGAGCATGCGCTGACGGACGCGGAAATTGAGAGGGCAGCCCTCTACCGCATGCTCCGCCAACTGGAGGTAACCGGCAACGTGGTTTCCACATGGGATGCCGATGACAGCGGCCCCGCGCGAAGAGTGTACAGCCTGACGGCCGAAGGGGACCGGCACCTCCAGGAATGGGCCACGGTCCTTGATCACGTTGCGAGTTCGCTGGGCCGGTTCGTGAGAGAGGTCCAGGCGTTGAGCGGAGCGGGCGCCGGATCGCTTTGTGACCAACGTCATGGAGTGCGAAGCTGAGCGCCGCCTGCTTATGCCGCACGGCGCTGGTCCGCCCTGGTGGGCTGCTTCAAGCGCAATCTTGGAGGTGAGATGACCGAACCTGATGAAAACAAGACTCCGCTGCTGACATTGCGGCCAATCGGCGTGATCGACACGCCCTTTCGTGATCCAGCCGGGATACCTATCCAGCCGTCGCGAGCCACAGGAGCGTTCGGTACGGTGCGTGTCCGTGAGGAATTCGCCAAGGGCCTGCAGGACTTGGCTGGCTTTGAACGCATCTGGTTGATCTACTGGTTCCACAAGGCTCCCGCGGCGCGCCTTCTGGTCACTCCATTCCTCGACGAAGCACAGCGTGGGGTGTTCGCCACTCGTGCGCCCGCCCGGCCGATCCCGATCGGAATCTCGGCTGTGAGGCTCCTTGGAATCCGGGGCGGCGTCATCGACATCGCCGAGGTGGACATCCTTGATGGGACGCCTGTTCTGGATATCAAGCCATACGTGCCGGAGTTCGACAGCTATCCATCGAGCAAGGCGGGATGGTTAGACGAGTCCAACTCGCGCCGGCGGGTGGCAGACGATCGCTTTGAGAGTCGAACGGAGGAGCAGCCGTCAGGCCAACAGTGAAAGGAAAGCGGGCGGTGGCGAGGGTATCGAACGTGCTCGTATCGGTGCGTGGATTTTCTTCAAGATCGGGAGGTATCGAAGCAATAATGACCCGCCTGGTCTGCGACGCGAGAGAGGAGGAATGGTGATGTTCAGCGAATTGAGCATCCTGGATTTGGCGGTGGCAGGTGTGTTGGCGTATTTGTGGTTGGCTCTAGGATGTGCGGTGGTGCTGTGGTTCGCGCTGATGGTTGGGCTGGGCCGAGATATTGTGGCGATGGTCTGCTCTTTCGGTGGGAGCAAACCGCAAATCTCTGCTTCTGACCGCCGGTTCCTTCGAGGCATACACATCCAGCCTCGGTGAGTATTGGACAGGTGCGGCGAGCCCGCGCACAGAACGGACCAGAAGTGCGACAAATTCTCGGGCCGTCAGCGAAAGAAGAAAGGAGGAAGCGTGTCTAGTTCGGATCCGGATCTACTTTCAGTCCTGTTCGGTCTGATATTGGGAGTCCTGTGGCTGATCTGGACGGTCCGGCTGTTCTGGATTGTCACTGCGTCCTTGTGGCGGCGAGACAAGCATGCCGAACCTGAAGCTCACCTGTCCATCTCGGATGCTCGATTCCTGCGGAGTCTGCACATCAAGCCATGAACGGGCACACATCATGTTCACGTAGCGGACTGCTGTTGTTGTTATTGTCGCTGCAGGGTCAAGCGGCGCAAAGTGTCGTGATCGTTCACGTCAACGTGGTGGACGTACGAGCAGCGACGATCCATGCCGATCAGACCGTCGTCATTCGCGCGGAGCACATCGAAGAGATCGGAAGAACGGCCGCGATCAAAGGCGCCAAGCACATTGATGGCCGCGGCAAGTACTTGATTCCGGGTCTTTGGGACATGTACGTGCACTTGGGCGCGGTCGATCTGGAATCGTTTCAGATCTATCTCGCCAATGGCATTACCGGACTCCGCGAAATGGCGCCAGCCTGTCCGATTTCGCGCGCCTGCGGGTCTATCGCGCAGAAGTCGCTTCCGGGAGATTGGTCGGCCCGCAAGTTGTGGCGACGGCCGAAGGCATCGAGGCTCGCAGACCTGGCAAACCACCGCCATTCGGGGTTCAGGATGCGACGGATGCACGGTTAGCGGTAGACAGGCTGCGGGAAATCGGCGCCGACTTTGTTACAGTAGGCGGAGACGTGCCTCGGCAAGCCTATCTGTCTCTCGCCGAAGAGTGCCGGCGGCTCAGCCTTCCTTTTTCGGGCCATGTGCCCCGCGATTTGACGCCGGCGGAAGCTTCCGACGCGGGTCAGCGCTCGATCGAGCACATGGACGGGTTGCTCCTTGCGTGCTCCAGCGCCGAGTCTCAGTTTCGAGACTGGATGAGGCGAGGACGAGCGATTCCGATTGAGACGGTCGTGGACACGTTCGACCCCGGCAAAGCATCGCAGCTTGCAGCACGCCTCCGCAAGAATGGGACTTGGCTCTGCCCGACGCTGGCCGAACAGCGTTTTCCTGCTAAGGCGGACGATCCCGAATTATACCGGGACCCCCGTCTGCGATACGTGCGGCCGGACTACCTTCGCGAGTGGGAATCCCGCCGCCAATCTGTGCGCGATGTTCGCCTCGCTGGAAAGCTCTTCCAGGCCAACCTGCGGCTGACGGGACTGCTGTGGCGTGGTGGTGTGCGCATCCTGGCGGGAACGGATACGCCGTGGCCGTATTGCATTCCTGGGTTGGCCCTTCACGATGAACTGGAGTTGTTGGTGAGAGCGGGGTTGTCTCCGGCTGCCGCTCTGGGTGCGGCAACCGTCGCGCCAGCGGAATTCCTCGGGCGGGCGTCTTCAGAAATCGGAATCGAACCTGGCGCGCCGGCCGACCTCCTGCTGCTCGACGACAACCCACTAACCGATATAGGCAACGCGACGAAGATCTCCGCTGTGGTGGTCGCAGGGCACGTCATGAGGCGCCGGGATCTCAACAGGATTCTGAAACGGGTCGCTGCGGCAGCAGGCAAGGGGAGCCCGCGTGCCGTCAAACGTAAAGCTCAATGAGAATCAGCATGGAACCGACAGACATCGCAGAGGAACGTTTTCGAGAGGGCTACTCCTGTTCGCAAGCGGTTTTCTCGGCTCTGGCCGAGGGGTGGAAAATCGAGCCCGGCGTGTCGCTCAGGATCGCAGCGGGGTTCGGCGGCGGGCTGGCCCGTTCGGCAAGGACGTGTGGGTGCCTAACTGGGGCCATCATGGCTATCGGCTTGGCGCAGCGTGGAGTCAGCCCGGCGGAGAACCGATCCGAGAAGGAGAAGACCTATGACGCGTGCCGGGAATTTATGCGTACGTTCGAGGCGCGGAATGGTTCCACCCTCTGCCTGGAGCTGTTGGGGTGCGACATCAGCACACCCGAGGGGCTGGCGCAAGCGCGGCAGAAAGGGCTTTTTCGGTCGAGATGCTCAAAGCTCGTGCGGGACGCGGTCGAGATCGTAGAGGGCATGCCGGCTGCCGCTCGGGCCGACACCGAGCTGTGAATCAAGGCGAAGGGCAATCCACGTGCGTAGGCGGATGATGAAGTGAAGCGCGTCCGCAGAGCTTACTACGACAGCTTCTCGAGAGTCTACGACCGCTTTGTCGCCTTGCATTCCCGCGACAAGCAGGGCCTTGCGAGAAAGTTCCTCGCCGATACGGCTCCAGCCCGGACCGGCGGCGTGCTTCTCGATATCTGTGCGGGAACAGGCAGTCTTCTCGCGCATTTGCAGGCCAAGGTGGGATGGGACGGACAGGTTGTGGGAATCGACTTCTCCCACGGAATGCTGAAGGTGGCCCAGGGGAAGACAAGAAGCGTGCCCAACATTCATCTAGTGGAAGCCGATGCGGAACGCCTTCCCTTCACAGCCGGTTCTTTCGACGCAGTCACCTGCTCGCACGCTTTCTACGAACTCAAAAAAGAGACGCAAGAATCTGCATTGCGCGAGATCATTCGCGTCCTGAAGCCGGAGGGGACTTTCCTCATGATGGAGCATGATGTACCTTCGAATCCAATCGTGCGAAGTCTCTTTTATTTCCGTTTGGCGCTGATTGGCGGCAAAGGGGCCGCCACGTTCCTTCGCCGGGAGCGAGAAGTCCTGGAGCGGCATTTCGCCAGTGTCGAGAAGTTGGTGGCTCCGGCCGGGCGATCGAAAGTCATGATATGCCACAACTGAAGCTGCCCTATCCTACCTGGTGTCCTGCCCTCCATTCCGCTCTCTCCTGATACGTA
This sequence comes from Bryobacterales bacterium, assembly GCA_963719195.1. GTDB lineage: Bacteria > Acidobacteriota > Terriglobia > Bryobacterales > Bryobacteraceae > DASQZT01. The sequence goes on from CAVRBB010000003.1 coordinate 791,823, forward strand.
CTGCCGGGCATGAGGAATCGTACCGAATCGAGCTCGCCCGCAAAATACGCGGAGAGGACCTCGTCGACGGCCCCGCTAACGAACGGGATGATCTCGATACCTGCACTCGACAGACGTTCAGCGAGGGAGCGCGAAATCGCTCCGCAAATCAACACCCCCGCCCCGAGCGCTTCGAGTCGCCTCGCCCTGTTCAAAGGGAGTTCTTCCTCGACGACAAGTTCGCTGCGACCGACCTCGCATCCATCTTCATATTCGACCAGAAGGAGGTTGCGGGCAAAATCAAGCGCCGTCGAGATCCGGCCGGCTGAGACCGGCATCGCGAGCTTCATATGTGGAGACCCGCCACATCTCAAGCATGTTCAATTCCATCGCGAGTGGGCCTTTTTCCGTGTCATCCCCAATGGGGAACCACTCCCGAAGTGCCCAGGGCTGCAGAGATGCAACCCAGTGCGCCTGTTGGAGTCGCATTCCTGCCACCCCTCGGGAGCATGGTCGAGAATCAAGAAATGCAGCAACCGGACCGGCGCCTATCGTGCTGGAATTGTAGGAGTGAACGATGAGGTGTGCCAATCCATTTAACGACCCGAGCATCGCCAGCCACTACGAAGAATGGTACGTGGGGCGTGGGAGGCGCGCGGCAAAGCTGGAAACAAAGCTCCTTGGAAAGCTCCTCGCCGGTTTTCCCAACGCCAAAACAGCGCTCGACATCGGATGTGGTACCGGCTACTTCACGCGGTGGCTGGCATCACAGGGTCTCGAAGTCGTGGGACTGGACTCGTCCCTGCCCATGTTGAGAGAGGCTTGCCCCACGGCGAAGACGCCGTTCGTCGTGGGAGATATGCTCGCGCTTCCCTTCGACACACGAAGCTTCGATCTTGTCGTATTCGTCACCAGCTTGGAGTTTGTCGCCGACCAGGCTTTGGCACTGACCGAAGCGTCACGGATCGCCCGATGCGGGCTCTTGCTCGGCGTCCTGAATCGGCGGAGCGTGACGACTTTGTGGTATCGACTATCGAGACATGCGCTGTGGCGATCGGCGCGCTTCTTTTCCCCTCTGCAATTGCGGCACTTGATTCGTTCGTCGCTCGGGAAGCGAGTCCAAGCGCTGCGATGGCGCACGACCCTGTGGCCTTTGCCGGGTATCGGCGATCTCTCGCTCCCGTGGGGCGGCTTCATTGGGCTCGCCGCCCACTTGACGGATGCGGTCATACCCATCGCACGGGGCGAAGCAAGATGAGGAGCATCGAAAATGCCCATATCCGCACAGGTAAGCCTCTATCCATTGAGACAGCTACGGCTTACGCCAGTAATCGAGGAGTCCTTGGACCTGCTCCGGGAACTGGGATTGCGCGTGGAACCGGGCGCCATGAGCACCGTCATAGTGGGTGAAGAGGACGCTGTATTCGCAGCCCTGAAAGAGGTCTTTCGGAGGGCTGCCGCGGCCGGTGACCTTGTAATGCACGTCACCGTTTCTAATGCGTGCCCTCTGCCTCGGGGCGAGGAAACACAATCAGGCCGATGATACGAGGCGCTACAGCATGCGCCCTACGTCAAACCCCTCACGAATTGCCTCCATCGCCCGACGCGGCTCGGCCGCATCGCCAATAACATGAATCTCCCAATCCCTGTCCGCCAAGGCATCGGCGAGCGTGCGATTCGAACGTACCCCCACCGCCATGACCACAGTGCCAAATGGAAGCTCAATCTCCTGCGCGTCGTGCTGGGCGATCGCGGCGGTCCGCGTCAGCCGGACGACTCTGGTTCCGGTGTAGATGACAACCCCGTGTTGCACGAGCCGCTTCAGAATCATGGTCCTTGCGAGCGGATCCATGTCTTCGCCCACTTCATCCAACAGCTCCACCAGAGTGACTTGCTTGCCCTGGGCGGCCAGGAAATCCGCGGTCTCCAGGCCCACTAGCCCACCTCCAATCACGAGTGCCGGCGGCGTCTCCACATCATGACTTCCATCCAGCAGCTCGGATGCAAGGAGCCATCGCGTCTCATCAAGGCCGGGGAATGCAATGCTCAAGGGAATGCCGCCGGTAGCCACCACCACCACCGCCGGCCGGGCTTCGGCAACCATCGCGGGCGTCACCTCCGTGTTCAGGTGGATTTCGACGCCGGCCTTCCGCGCCTTCAACCCCAGGTAACGAATGAAGTCCAGGAAGCCCTGTTTGTCGGGAGGCCTCGCCGCAAGGTTGAGTTGTCCCCCGAGCTGGCTTTCCTTTTCGTAAAGCGTAACTCGGTGGCGCCGTTCGGCCGCGATTACGGCAGTTTCCAGACCGGCAGGCCCGCCGCCAACCACCATGACGTTTCGTGGCTTGGCAACGGGCGTGAGCATCACCGTGGCTTCCTGGCCAGTGAGCGGGTTGAACACACAAGAAGTGCCATGTCCTTTCCGCAGTTCGGCCAGGCAGCCTTGATGGCAGGCCGCACAGAGCAAGATCGACTCTTCTTCGCCGGCCTGGGCCTTGCGCACCCAGTCGGGATCGGCCAGAAACGGCCGGCCGAGTCCGATCAGGTCCGTCTGCCCTGCTACCAGTGCTTTCCTCGCAACGGCCGGGGTCCGGATCCGGCCCGCTACGATTACCGGCAAACTGACGCTCTTCTTGATCCGGGCGGACATCGGCAGCAGGTTGGCTTCGGGCGTGCCGGCAGGGTACAGACAGAACGGCACCGACTCGCACATCGTGCCTGAAGTGATGCTCAGCGCGTTCATGTCCATTCGCTGAAGAGCTTGCGCGATCTCGACTGCATCCTCGAGCGTCAACCCGCCCTGCACGTAGTCCATGGCATTCATTCGCACGACAATGGGGAACGCTGGGCCTACCTCCTCCCGCACTGCGGCGATGACTTCTCGACCGAATCGAAGCCGGTTTTCAAATGTACCGCCATACGCGTCAGGGCGATGGTTGCTGTAGGGCGATAAGAACTGGTGGATCAGATAGCCGTGGCTAAACGACTGCCGGCTGAAAGCCGGCAGGTTCTGTCGGCGACTGAAAGTCGTCTGAAGAGTGCAGCCGCAGTCGTCGCGTGCAGGGTTGGCTTCGATCCGCTGCCGACTTGCGACAACGCGGTTCCCTCCGAACCGGATTTGCGCAGCCGCAGCCAGGGTCGCGCCAGCTCGTGTCCCTGGCTGCGCCAGCGTCAAAAACAAAGGTGATACCTGCTGAAAGCCCTTCGCCTGAAAGGCGAAGGGCTTAGACCGGGAGGCAGGAGCTAAAAGGGACCTCCAGCGCATCGAAGCCTGCTCGACGGACGCGGCGGGCCGCGCGGCCAAAGGCGGCGATCACTTCGATGATTTCCTCTTTGGTGAGCGCACGCGGCGCCACCCCATTTGCCGGGCAGGGCACCTCCGAAGCAGATACCAGATCACCCTTCGGGACCAATCTTGGATTCGCTGCCCGGCCAGCATGGGTGATGTGCGCCATGACTCGTCCGCCGGCCGAATGCACCGTCTCCACCAACCAACGAAGACCGCCAACCAGCCGGTCCTCATGAACGCCCAATTGAGTTGCGAGTTCGCGACCGTTGACCTGTACATACAACGGCTCCGTGGTGATGAGCCCAACTCCCCCGTGGGCTCGGAGCGCATAGAAGGCGACGTGCCGCTTGGTAACTTCGCCTTGCTCAGTGCCGTAGCCCAACTTGACCGCGGTCATCACCACTCTGTTCGGCAGAGTCAGCGCGCCCACCGGCAATGGTTCAAACAGAGGATCCCGGTACATCCAGCGCCACTTGAGCAATACCCTTACCAACTTCACCACGTACGGCAGCGCTCGAACCGGCCTGAATGGTGAACTGAGATTGCACCGATGCCTGACCCGGCAGGATTGGGTGCGGAACCAGGTTTGCTGGTTGGTAGGTTCATCATTCTAGGTCACTCGACCTGGCCTCGTCGAAGCAGGGTCGTTTTGGGCCACGGTCAGCCTGACCTGCGGTAAAGTCAGAACGAATGGAGGTTCAAATGGCTCGAAACGTTGGAGATCGCTACGTCTGCGAGAAGTGCGGAGCAGAACTCGTCTACGAGAAGGCGTGTCCCTGTTCCGGAGGCAGTGCGCATGCGCATTCAGAGATCTGCTGCGGCCAACAGATGAAAGCCGCGAGCAAGGACGCGCCAGCGGCGAAGGGTTGAACTCCGCGCCGACTCGTCTGAGCACTTGGCGTTCAGCCAGCCCAGGTTTTTCTCCGTCCGATCTGCAAGGGAGGCGCTAATGAATTGCCAGCATTCTCTCGACCGCCTCCCTCGCCCTGTCGCGCACCTCCCGGTCCACTTCGACCTCGAACTGATCGCGACGAAGCGAATCGCGGAGCTTCTCAAGCGTGTTCATTTTCATGTATTCGCAGACGGCGGTGTCGGAAATCGGATAGAACTCCTTGCCCTGGCACTCCTTGCGAAGCCGGTAGACCATACCCTTCTCCGTTGCGACAATGAATTCCCGGGCTTTTGATGCAGCCGCGTGGCGGATCATCTGTTCGCTGGATAGGAAGTGAGCATCCCTGAACGGCGGAATGCCGCCGGCGATGAGGCACGAACAGGCGCATTCCGGATGAATCAGCAGTTCCGCGCCGGGATGCCGGTCCACGGCCTCCTCTACTTCAGCCTTCCCGATGGCTGCATGGACGTGGCATGCACCGTCGTATAGGTCCACCATGATCGGATCCACCTGACGACGAGCCAGTACGGCGGCGCCCAAAAACTTATCGGGCAAGAACAGAATCTTGCGACCAGGATGCGTGCGGAAGACGTGGCCGAGGACCTGCGCGGCATTGGCCGACGTGCAGACGTAGTGGCTCATCGCCTTCGTGTCCGCGTCGGTATTCACATACGAAACGACGACACCGTCGGCGTGGCGGGTCTTCCATCCCTCGATATGGCGGTGGTCGATCGTGTTGACAAGCGAACAGCCGGGCTGATCCGGCATGAACACCTTGGCGTGGTCGCCCAGGATAATCTTCGCCGTCTCGCCCATGAACCAGACACCGCAGAAATCCACCCGGGGTGCTCTCTTCTTCTCGATAAAGAGGCTGAGGCCCAGGGAATCCCCAACGACCTCAGCAACTTCCTGCAATTCGGGATAGACATAGTTGTGGGCGACGATCAAGGAACCCTTCCGCGCGGCCAGCGCCAGGATCTCTTGCCCCATTTCGACGAGGTCCCGCACATACGCTCGGAAGTAGCGACCCGGGTATAGATCACCGGCCAACCGGTTGAACCGTTCGTACCACACATCGAACTGCGGAGCTTCATTCAATGCTTCGTTCCATGGTCATTCTGTTCCCGATGACGCTGGCACGCGAACCCCACCACGCGGTATATTTCGACTGGCTCAAAAGGCTGAGCGAGTACATCGTATCCTCCGAGGTTCAAGACCTCCGCCCACAGCGATTCGTCCGCCAGACGGGAAGTGACGATCAAGTAGGGGGGATTTGACCCGTGGGATAACTCCGCCAAAAGGTCCCTCCAGGTGCCGTCGGGCAGGTTGGCTTCACACAGAACCACGTCCGGCTGCTCTTCGGCCATACGAACAAGGGCTTCTTGGAAGGTGTAAGCCTCGGTAGTCCTCCAGCGGGTTCTTTCGCATATCCGCTCCAGTGCGGCATGGTCTTCGGCTGAGGGACTCACTCGGAGCAAAACACCGCGCCCGTTTTGGATGGCCTGCGATAGGTCGTCGCCTGCCTTTGAATTGCTGTCAAAGTGTGCTCGCGGAGGTTCCGTTCGCGCGCGCGGAGCGGAGCGGAGATTAGCGTTCACGGCTCTCCTCCTACGATGCCCTTCGTTCGTCGCTTAAGCTTTCGGACAAGCGGTGCGACTCGCGGGTTTGCGGTTTGGCTTGGTTGTACGGTCCTCCGATTTGCGGTTCTTGTTGCACGACCTCGACCTCTTCATCCTCATCAGGATACATGGCCCACTCGGTTGGGTACTCCCGTGTTGGTCGCGCCGCGGTAGCCTCTCGCTTTGCCGCAACCATGATTCTCTCCTCCTTTCCATTGGTCCAGAACAGCCCAACTTGGTGAGCCGGGCCTTGGTTTCGAATTCATTTCGGTTTTTGATCCGGCTTCATCGCGCCAGTTCTACGACCCGCCCGGCGATCAGACGTTCTGTATCACTTCGTGGCCGCAAGGCGCGAGTTCAACATGCTCTCGCCGAGACAAACCAACCTCGCATCCACAGCGGCCACGTGCGGCGAGGTGGGGTGGCATGATCGATCTTCAACCTTTCCCGGCAAGCACATGCTCGTCGGCGAGCATACCAATCTCGCGGAATGCGGCTACCATGGCGGCGCCCTTGTCTTCCTCGACCGGCAACACGGGCGGCTTCGGGTAGCCTGCGTCGATGCCGCGTTCATGAAGGACCTGATAGATCGCGGCGTTGGTGGAACTAGGGATATGCAGGATTTGCCGAGCTCTGTTCACCTTCAGTTGCAGCCTCGCCGCTTCGGGGTAGTCGCCAGCCTCAAATCGATTCCATAAATCAATCATGAGTTCCGGGAACGCGTTCGCCAGGCCGGACACGCATCCCTTGGCGCCTGCCATCCAGGCTGGCAACGCAATGCCTTCGGTGCCGGCGATCAACCGGAATTCCGGCCTGTCCTCCATCGCCAACACGAAGTGGGTGAAATCGATGTAGCTGAAGGCGCTGTCCTTCATCCCGACTACGCCCACGGCGGCCAGACGCCGCAGCAGGCCCGGTGTGATCGCTACCCCCGACGTCTTCGGGTTGTTGTACACGTAAACCGGCAGGTGGACCGATTCAACGAGACGGCGGAAATACTCAACCACGCTCCGCTCATCGTGGTGGTAATAGTAAGGCGGAATCGAGGCGACACAATCAGCGCCCGCCTTTTCGGCGTGCTTGGCGAGTTCCATGGACTGGTGGGTCGAAGCAGTGCCCACGTGGGCAATCACCGTGATCCGCCCGCGGGCTTGGTGGAGAACAATGGCCAGCACCTCCATCCGTTCCTCAACGGTCATGAGAGGCCCGGAACCGTAAGTCCCACAGACGAACAGCCCATGAGAACCTTTGCCGACCTGGAAGTCCACGAGTTCGCGCAGTCCCTTTTCATAGACGCGACCGTCGGCGGTGAACGGCGTCGTGAGCGGCGGGATAATTCCCGTCGGCGGATACGGCATGCGTCCTCCCGGACTACAGTGCCATGCACTTGAAATGCCCAGAGACCTGAGACCGGTGCCATACACGGCGGACTATTGGTTCCGCGAGATCCGCGCGATCTTTCCACGCCCCGGGTTGCAAACCTGCTACTTCACTCCAGAAGCGAAGTGGCGCCGGCGCAGCATCTCAAGGGATGTCCAACGTTCTGTCGGTTGGCCTTTTGATTGCCATCCAACAGTACGAATCGCGTATGAAATATGTGTTCGGACCAGTGCCGTCGAGACGATTGGGCCGGTCCCTGGGGATCGACCCAATTCCTCTGAAGACGTGCAACTGGAACTGCGTATATTGCCAGTTGGGGCGAACCGCGCCGCTGACCGCTGATCGCGCCAACTATGCGCCTGCCGCGCTCATTGTCGAAGAAGTTCATCAGGCCCTCGAAACCCGTCGGTCAGGCGGCGTGGACTGGGTGACCTTCGTCGGTTCGGGAGAGCCCACTTTGCACGAAGGCCTGGGCTGGATGATTCGGCAGGTGAAGACCATGACTCGAATTCCGGTCGCCGTGATCACGAACGGCTCCCTGCTCGGCAGGCCCGATGTGAGAGGGGAGCTTTCCGCCGCCGACGCCGTTCTCCCATCGCTGGATGCCGGTTCGGCCTCACACTACCGTGCGCTCAACCGGCCCCATCCTGCCTTCACGTTCGAGCACCTCGTGGATGGTCTTGTCGAGTTTCGCCGGGGCTACGCCGGAAAGCTGTGGATCGAGGTCATGCTGGTGAAGGGTCTCAACGATGACGCGTCGGCGTTGAGAGATCTCGCGGCGGTCCTGTCCCGGATCGGACCGGATGAGGTTCACATCAGCGTGCCGCTGCGGGCTCCAGCCGAAGCCTGGGTGGAGCCCGCCGGCGAGGACGGCTTGGCCCGTGCGAAGGAGATTCTGGGCTCGGCTAGTCGGATTCTGCCGCCAATACCCACAGGTGTTGAACTGCCGGAATCCGAAGATCTGGTGGGCGCCGTCATCGGCGTCATCTCGCGCCATCCGATGACTGAGGAGGAGTTGACGGGAGCGCTCGACAGCAGGAGCGCCGGCGATGTTTCGAACGTACTCGGTCAGCTCGCCGCGAGCGGGCGCGCTCAGGTAGTGACTTCATCCGGTCAGCGATTCTGGAGCGCCGCCGGAGCGCATTTTGGACGCGGCGGCCGGCGGAAGAAGGATAGAGTCGCTAAGCACCTTTGATGGAGGTTGTTATGCACGCCGCGCCTGATTTGTCGGGGACACATGTCGGATCGTTGCTTGAGGCGGCCGAACAGAAGTGCGGGCGCCAGGAGTGCGAGGAAGCAGTCGGTTTGCTTGAAGCGGCAGTACGAATTCAGCCCGGGAACGCTGGACTGTACTACCAACTCGGCTTCTGTCACAGCGGCGGATGTCGTCGCCACCGGCTCGTTGATCCTACGATGGCGGAAACGTACCTGCGTCACGCCCTTTCGCAGGCGGGACCGGCCTCTGCCCCGCTCCTTCGGGCAAAGATTCTGGACACGCTTGGCAACGTCCGAAGCCGCCGGGTATCCGATGTTGCCGCACTTAGAGAGGCAATCGATTGCCATCAGGAGGCGGCCGAAATCTATCGCCGCAGCGGCCAGTTGGACGATTGGGCACGCGAGGAATTCAATCAGGCCAACATCTGGTGCGATCTGCCGGAAGCGAAGTTCCCGGAGAAATGGCCCGAAGCGATCAAGCACTACGAAAACGCGTTGCAGGTTCGAACGAGCGCGCGTGATCCCAGGAGGCACGCTGCGACTCTCCTGAATCTCGGAACAGCACTGCGGCAATCGCGGTCGGGAGAGCGAGCGGCAAATGTCATCAAGGCCGTACGCTGTTACCGTGCGGCTTTGCGAGTGTACACCGTTCACGCCTTTCCGAACCAATTCGCAGAAGTCTGCAACAACTTGGGGAACGCATTCCTGAGCTATCCCTCGCGAAACGACGTCTGTCGCGCCCGCCATGCTCGTTCCGCCCTGCAAGACTTCGAGCGGGCGCTCGAAGTGTGGAAGCCCGACACGCAGCCGTATTACCATGCACTAGCTCAATATAACCGCGGCTGCGTCTGCCTTCAACTAGCCACTTCGCCGGAGGACATGGAAAAGGCTCTCGCCTGCTTCCTGGACGCGTTTGAGTACGGCCGGTCATCGGGAAACACGGAAATCCAGCGGCTGGCGGGCGCCAACATTGCACTCCTGTCGTGCCGGGACAAGCCGAAGATCAAAACCCAACAAACAGGTTTGAATCCGACACCTTCATCCGACCGGCAAGGGAGCCTGGAAAGCGATCGGATATGGAGCACCGAATGACAGAACACATGAATTCCAAACAGTCCCAGCTGCTCGCGAAAGGGCTTGGCATTCTGCTGGGAGAAGCCGTTTTCGCCGTGAACGGGCCGTTTCTGTTCTGCCGCTTCGGACTGAATGTGCCGCTAGCGGCCGCAGCAGGGTGTCTCGTTGGAGCGCATATTGGTTATTTCGTAACCGCGCTCATGTACTGGGTAAGGAACTGGAGGCCCGTCGTTACCCCGTTACCTATGGTGAAACACGGACCCAAACCGCACCCCGCATAGCCGCCAGAATCGCCAGAACTGCAATTCAGGCCATCGGAAGAGCGAGAACTAGAGAGGCCCAAAATATGGCGTACGTAATCAACGCTACCTGCACAAAAGGCGCACAATCCGTCGATGACTGCCCGGTGGACTGCCATCCATGATCGCACCAAGAAGAGCCCGAGGGACACCAATCGGGCGTTCCAAAAGGCCGCCCCTCGGCTTGAGAATAGCCATTTGCGGGAAGGGAGGAAGCGGCAAGAGCGATCATCGTATTATCAGATGTAATTTACACTTAACCCAACGGAGAATCCCGTGCGACGGATGGCCGCCTTTACGACGGCGCTCGTGCTGAGCATGGTCGCGTTTGTCCCGGCAGGTCGATGCGGAAACGGTACTCTGCCAAACAGCGCCGCGACGGAACTGGACAACCTTGAGCAGAGTGGCACCGATACCCCACGTCTTCCCCACAGGGCGTAAAGCAATATAAAGGCGAGGTTACCAAAATCATTCCTCGACCTCGACGGAGCAGGACGAACGCGATGGTGGACGTCGTTCTCCGTTGCGGTCGTAAGGAGGTGCTCGTCAGGCTCGCTCCTCTGGACTTCCTCCATCAGAAAGGTTTCCGAATAGCCGAAGGCGACATTCTCTCGGTCAAGGCCTATCCAATGACAGCAGTGGAGGGCAGCCTCCTTGTGGCGACGGAGGTTGTGGGATGCGGGGTCACGCTTCGGCTGAGAGATTCACCGGGAAGGCCCGCGTGGAAAAGGTAGGTACATGCCTGATGGTGCTCGCGCTGGCAACCGGGCTTGCCACGGCCGGGCATCCCGGTGACTGCCTATTGCGAAGCTGCGATCATCGGGGACCGACCGATGATCTCATCAGCGAGGTGCGTGCTACCGCTCGTAGCTCGGAAGCCCAATCCTACCCCGCGCAGCGTACAGGACCGCCTTGGGCTCAGGTCGGCACGGTGCTCGGTACCGTGCTCGACGACGCCCGGCAGGTGGTCGCCGGCGCCAGCGTGGAGATCGTTGAACTGGGTCTGTCGACTAAGACGGATCCGCAAGGGAAGTTTATCTTCCGTGGTGTTCCGGTCCAGCCCCTTACAATTCGGGCATCCGCGGATGGCCACCACCCGAGCAAACCGGCAATCTTCAAAGCGTCCGGAGATGTTGAACTGACCGTCGATATTGAACTCGTCCGCGTGCAGACTGTGAAGGAATCGATAGTGGTAACTGGCACCGGCACCGAACATCTCCAGATAGACGCTCCCGTGCGCACATCGCTTCTCACCACGCGGGAACTTGCCCAGCGCAAGGCCGCCACCAACCTTGCCGAGAGCCTGACGGCAACGGTTGCCGGCGTACGTGTGGAGAGCACGTGCCAGAACTGCGCAACCACTGGCATACGGCTCAACGGCCTTGACAGCAAATACACGCAGATCCTCGAGGATGGCCTGCCGACCGTATCCAGCGTTAGCATGGTCTACGCCCTCGACCAGATCCCCACGGAATTCCTCGAAACCATTGAGGTCGTAAAAGGCGGGGCTTCGGCTCTTTACGGACCCGGTGCAGTCGGCGGCACGATCAATTTGATCCGGCGCGAACCGCACACGAATGCCTTCCAAGTCACGATGCAGAACGGCTGGCACTACGGGCTGCCTGCGACCTCTCTTGGTCTAACCGGGCAGTCCGGAGACATGCCCGGCCGGTTTGCGGCCGACTACCATTTCCGAGGACTCCGGAGTGCGCCCGTGGACCGCGATCGGGACGGCTTCAGCGATGTACCGAAGCGAAAGTCGTTGTCAGGTGGCGCCACTCTGTTTCGCCGCTTTCTACAGGGACGGGCTCGTTTGATTGCGGGAGGCAGTACGATCTCCGATTTTCGCCGCGGCGGCGACCGTTTCGATTTGCGCCCTGAAGAGACGTGGATCACAGAAATGGCCGATACGGCGCGCTCGGGCGGCTTCCTGCGTTGGAACCACGCAGCGTCACCGTCGACCTATTACACTCTGTCGGCAAGCATCACGCAACTGGAGCGCGACACATACTACGGCGCCGGGTTCGATCCAAATGCGTATGGGCATACCTCAAACCCGCTACTGGCGACGGATGTGCAGCTTGGACACCAGGCTGGCCGGCACATGATCCTCGCCGGGCAGCAGTTCCAGCGTGAGCGGGTGCGCGACACGATCCCGGCCTATCGAAGGCATATCGACGAGGTGTTTCGCGACACGGGCGCCTATATCCAGGATGAATTTCGCCTCCAACAGAACACCATCCTGCTCGCTGGCGCACGCCTGGACAAGAGCAATATCCTCGATCATTGGATCGTAAGCCCGCGGGGCAGCATTCGTGTCGGTCTCGGCGAACACTGGAGATTGCGGTTTGGCGTCTCCACGGGCTTCCGTCCTCCGGCGGTCTTTGAGGAGGACTTGCACGTTGCCGCGGTCGGCGGGGAAGGATTCATTCTTGAAAATGCGCCTGGCCTTAAAGAGGAGCGATCGCTAACCTGGACCGGCTCGCTCGATTACATCGGCCGGATTCGCGATCTGCCCTTTCAGGCTGGCATCAGTTTCTTTTCCACGAGCCTCGATGACGTGCATGTGTTGGAAGAGGCCAGTGTGCCTGGCAGCCCGTTCCGTAAATTTCTCCGCTGCAATGCCCCCGGCTCATACTTGCGTGGCGCCGAGCTTGATCTTGACTGGCGGCTGCACCGAACCGTATCGGTCCGGGCAGGCAGCACCTTTCAGTTGGCGCACTACCGCGAGCCAGAACCCGAATTTGGAAGTCTGAGCTATTTCCGCGCGCCATCGCGCTACGGGTTCATTGGCCTTGATTTTGCCCCATATGACAACATCTCGCTCTACGTGGACGCCGACTTCACCGGCCGCATGCTAGTCCCCCACTATGCCGGCTACATCCCGGAGGATCGCGTCGAGAGCACCAGGCGGTTTGCTGTGTGGAGCGTGCGGGTGGCGCGGTCCTGGCCGTTCGGTTCGGGCGTGGGAGACAGGCGGGAACTGCGGTTGTTTGCCGGTGTGGACAATCTCTTCGACAGCTATCAGCCGGATCTCGATTGCGGGCCGCGAAGAGACTCCAGCTACGTATACGGCCCTCGCTCGATGCGAACGGCCCAAATCGGGATGACGATCAGGTTTTGAGATCCTTCCGTTCCGTCCAAGGAGGAGGCCGCTCGCGCACCGCGACCACCATGAGCGCGGGCGGGGTAGCAATGCCGCAACTAGTGACGGCGCGCTTTCCGGCAAGTACATGCGGAATAGGAGGAAAGCGCAATGGAACATCTCTTGCTTCCCCGAGTGTGGGGGCCGGCATGAGCATGGTTTCCGATCATCGAAAAGGAGGCGCGAAATGAACAGCACGACCGGGAAAGCAAGGTCACTTGGTTCCGGTATCTACCACCCAAGTGCCCGCCCCATGCAGGTCGTGAAGGACTACAAAGGGGACTGGTGGCTCTGCGACAAGGGTGTGGATCCGCGGCGTGGTCTCGAAGAGCAGGGTTGCTGGCGCTGCGGCGAGCACGCATTCACGAGAAACGATTGAAAGACGCTAACGGAAAGGCGCTAACGGGAAGACGGCCGCCACCGTCGTGCGATCTGAGGGAGTGATAGTCGCCCCGGAAGCATTCAGGAAGGAAGCATGGCATACGTAATCACTGACACATGCACAAAAGACGAACTCTGTGTGGAAGCCTGTCCGGTGGACTGCATCCACCCAAAGAAGGACGAGCCCGGTTTTGAAGAGGCCACTCAACTCTACATCCATCCAGACGAGTGCATCGATTGCGGGGCTTGCGTCCCCGTATGTACAACGAACTCCATCTACGTCCTGGAGGAACTGCCACCCGAACTTCAACAGTTCGCACAGAAGAACGCCGACTACTTTGCCGGCGCCAAGTTGTAGAGATTCGCAGGCCAGGAAAAGATCATGACTCAACTCTTTTCGATTGCGCTCGCGCTGGTCTGGGCGCTTGCGGTGGACATCCCACCCGCGAAGCCAGGCGATACCGCCGCGGCCACTCGGCGGCAGGACGCAACCTTCACAGTCCGCCCGATCGGGGTGGTGGAGAAGATCGAGGGCCGCACACGGATCATCCTCGACAAGAGGCACCAGCCGGGGTTGCTCGGACTGGACGGCTTCTCGCACGTGTACGTGGTTTGGTGGTTTGATCGGAACGATACGCCCGAGGCGCGAGCGACTCTCCAGGTTCATCCGATGGGTAACCGGAGGAATCCACTGACCGGGGTGTTTGCCACCCGATCACCTCGCCGGCCGAACTTGATCGCGTTCAGCCTCTGCAAGGTCGTGTCGGTGAAGGCAAACGTGATCGAGGTAGAGGCGATCGACGCCTTTGCCGGCACGCCGGTGCTGGATCTGAAGCCCTTTATTCCAAGGTACGATTCGGCAACGGATGCCCGAACACCTGAATGGGCCGGGCGAAGATAGATCCGGCGTCTTGCCCGCGATATCACCGGCATGGGGCGGCCAAGTGCTACAGGCCTACGGTGATCAGCCGGCAGGCGGCGTGAGCGAATTTGGTAAACAGGAACAAAGAGAACGACTTCCACGCCGATGAACACGTGGCCACATTCCTCCCGACGGCCGGGAGTCCGAATCCGGCCAGCCACGATGGGTATTCGGTACGGCAGCCACACAGCTACCAATACATTGGGTTTCCCGATGTGGAACTGGCCGTGCTTCCCGAATTGCGAGGGCGTGTTGACGGAGTGGCTCTGCTCCACGCCTTTGCCGCTCACGGGGCCGAGATTGGTTCGGGCCGTGAGAGGGGGAATCATGTTGATTGTATGGATCTTAGGCGGCGGTTGTGCCATCGCTGCAGGAGTGCTCCTGGCGCGTCTGTTCTGGTCGCGGCACGCCCGCGTGTCCGGGAAACTCGGCTCCGGCGCGGGCCACGGAGTCCCGAAGCAAGCCGGCGTACACGCGAAGGGCGATTTTCCGAACCTCGGAGCAGAGTAAGCGCTTGCGCTGACGGCCGGTCATAGATGAAATGTGGGCTTGTAGCACGTCCGTACGCGCCGGGTAGCGGATCTGCAATCAAGTCTATTTGGGGTATTCGGCGATGCCGCGTATCGGCTACAAGAAAAGTCCGAGTGGCACCTGCTTGGATGTGGTTGCCCATCTGAGCGATTACCTAGATGGTGAGCTCCCGGCGGAAATCCGTGTCATGGTCGAGGCGCACTTCGCCGCCTGCCCGTCCTGCCGCGAACTCGCTCGCAGTTTGAAGCTGACGATAAACCTGTACCATGAACTGGGAAGACGCCCCCCGGCGCGTCCCATGATGCGCGAGGAAAGACAGCGCCTATGGGACGCCTGGCTCAAGTCTCTCGGTGCCTCCCCATGTCATTCGAAGAAGGGTGCCTCGCCGGCAACTCCGGTCGTTTAATGGACGTCAGAAGAAGCCCGCTGCCCGAAACGGGAGGGAGGAGCGTGGTGGTCATGATCGCACGAAGGAGAGCCCGAGGGACACCAGTCGGACGTTCTGAAGAACCGCTCCTCGGCTTAAGAATAGCCGTTTGCGGGAAAGGAGGAAGCGGCAAGAGCTCACTTCTTGCCCTGATGGCGACCGCCTTGCACGCGAAAGGATACCGGGTGCTTATCCTGGATGGCGACGCGTCCAATCCCGGGGGAATCACCAGATTGCTGACCGGCGGCCGAATCGTCAGGCCGCTTATCGATTTCTTCGGAGGAAGAAGCAGAGTAACATGCCCGGTAGACGATCCTGCACCGCTGACCCGCATTAATGATCCGCAGCCCATCGCCGAGAAGAACATCGACATTAGTGAAATTCCGCCTGAGTACTCCGTGGAAGCGAACGGATTGCATATCTTGCAGGTAGGGAAGATCCGTGAGGCGTGCGAAGGCTGCCACGGACCGATGTCCAAAGTGACGAGAGACTTCGTCGTCAAGGGGGATTGGGTGACCTTGATTGACTTGGAGGCGGGTGTCGAGCACTTTGGCAGGGGTGTGGAAAAGCAAGTCGACATAGTGCTTGTGGTGGTGGACCCCACATTCGAGTCCATTTCGATCGCCGAACATGTGGGCAAGATGTGCGCGGAGACCGGCGTCCGGAAGGTGTGGATCATTGTGAACAAAGTGCACTCAACTTGGATCCGATCCTTCCTGAGAAAAGAGCTCAGCGGCAAGAAGCCCGAAGTGCTGGGCTCGGTTGGGTACGATCCCTCGTTGCTTAAGGCGGGCTTATTGGGGACACCGCTACCCGAATCATCTGCAGCCAAAGATGTCAGGAGAATCATCGGAAAGCTGCAGACTGCGCTAATGACCGACGCTGCTCCTGTCCGGCGAGCACGCAAAGACTTCACTTCTTTTCGCCGAGGGTCCTGAGTGCGGTAGCAGTCGCCAATTCTCGGGATCAGGAATGGAGAGCATGGGGTCTCATGCCCGAAGGGACGGCACCCACTCACCAGCCTCGACCATCTTTCGAATTTTTCGGCGAATCAGGTCGCGCTTCAAGGCGCTGAGGTGGTCAATGTAGAGGATTCCGTTGAGGTGATCGGTTTCATGTTGAAAGGCGCGTGACAGCAGGCATCCACCCTCGAGACGAATCGCCGCGCCGGAAGTATCCCTGGCTTCTACAACGACTATCATCGACCGTGTCACTGGTTCGTGGAATCCTGGCAAGCAAAGGCAGCCCTCCACATCGCGCTGGGTGCCTTTCGCCATCGTCAACTCTGGATTTATGATGACGATCTTCTCTCCCCGTTGGTTGCCCCGCGTTAGATCGATAACAGCCATCCGTTTCATCACACCGATCTGCGGGGCGGCCAAGCCCACGCCATGATGGTAGTACATCGTTTCGAACATGTCCGCGACCAATTGATCGAGGTCAGGCGAGTCGAAATCTTCTATTTGTTCGCACGGCATATGCAGCCGCGGGTCCGGATAGAGGAGAATGTCATAGATCATCGAACCTCTTCTCGCGTTTACCACCAGGTCATGCTGGGTGGGTACGCAGCTCATGAATGATCAACGCGATCGGGCGGTAAACGGCGTGAGCGAACTTCGTGAAGGGGAATAACAGAACAATCCCCATGCCAAGCACGACGTGAACCAGGAAGACGATATAGCCCCAGACCGTTCCTCTCGGCAAATACAGCACGAATTCTACGATGAAGCCGGTGAGCGTTCCCAGCAGGATCAGCCAGAGGAATAACCAGTCAGAGGCCAGAGAGTGGCTGGAATATTTGTCCGGCTTTTTGAAACGTGCAGCCAGCGCGCGTACCGTTCCGAACAGAACGAGCACGCCGGTCACAGTGCCCAACAACCTCGTGGGTTGCCAGAGTGGTACCGGCTGCCCGGGAACCTTTTCGGCCAGTAGAAGCAGAAGATAGTCGAGTGTCGTTGCCGCCGCCAATCCGATGAACCCCCACATGATGGCCCAATGCATGAACCACCGGCTGCGGTACCACGGCTTCGGTTCGTCCTCGGCGCAGATGCGGTACCGTTTCTCAGCCGCCAGTTCGGCCGCCACGATCCGGATCGCGGACAACATCCCGCGCCAGCCGACTGAACCGTCAGGCTGTCCCCTGCCAGCGCGAAGCAGCCTTACAAGACCCAGTACCCCGAACAACGCCGTGAACACCGCAATGAGAATCACCACAAGTCCGAGGTCGTGTACGACCTCGAACGGAATGAATTCGAAGATGTTGGGGCGATCCAGGTTCATGGCGCCAGCGGACGACAGCAGGATCACGGTCAACAGCAGGCTCAGAGCCCCCAGAAACAGCACGTTGAACAACTTTGACGTGTAAAGCCAACGGGAAATTCCCGTTGGATCCAGGGAGGCGATCGCGTAGCGGCGCGCGGATGCCATGTACTCGCCCGGCTCGGCTTCCCTCGGACAGGTCTCGGAGCACTCGCCGCAGTAGTAGCACAGCCAGAGTTCCTTGCTGGAAATGAGCTGCTGGCGGGCGCCGATCTGGCCGTATCGGATGATCCTCCGCGGAAAAGTGGCGTCGCCGCTCGAAAGGGGGCACACGGCCGTGCAGTTGCCGCAGTTGAAGCACGCGGTCACATCGAAGGCGCCAAATCGCTTCAAGTCAACGAGCAGTCTGGGGTTGACCAGGACACTCATTTTCCTTCCTCCTTAGCCAGGGAGTACTGGTAGTAGTCCTCGCACTGCTCACCCTCGAGAACCTTGCCGTACTTCTTCCATGCCATCAGGTACCAGAACACCTTATCCGCCGCAATCCCGGTTTTCGCGTGGATCTCCGGTACAGTCATGGGCCCGTGCTTGAGCGCCTCGTAAACCTTCTTGCGCATTCTGGCCTGTTCCCGGCTGCATTCCATCAACTCCTTGGGAATCCCGTGGCGCTGGCGGGCAACTTGCATTGCGTTCTTGCCGCTCCCGGCGTTGCCTTCTGTTGCGCTCATCTCAATACTCCGCGGTCAGGGCCTCCACCATCACGTCGAACTGATCCAGCCGGCAGCCTTCCACTTGAATCGCTCCGTGCGGACAGACTGGCACGCACATGCCGCATCCTCTACAAAGCGCAGCATTTACCTGCGCCCGCTTCGCAGGTGTGCCATTCAGCGTGACTTCGACGAGAGAGATGGCCCGCTGATGTCGGCATTCTTCCACGCAAGCGCCACTGCCGTGGCATAGGTCCGGATCCACGCTAGCCACGAAGGGCTCAAGCGCAATTTCGCCCTTACGCAGTGTGGCAGACACTCGGGCGGCAGCGGCGGAGGCCGCAGCGCAACTCTCACCGATATCCATCGGCGCCTGGCAACCGCCCGCCAGAAACACACCGCTGACCGCCGTTTCGACCGGCCTCAGTTTTGGGTGCACCTCCTGTAAAAATCCGTCAGCGCTTCGGGACAGCTTCAACATTTCAGTGAGTGCGCTAATGTCTCGAGGCACGCCGCCGGTAACAAGCACCACCAGGTCCGCCGGCACCTGCACCTCCTCACCACACGTTAGAGTGTCCCTTGCACTCACTACCAGCGGAGATCCATGCTCTCCATCCGCCCTTTGGACCTCTGGGGCTTGCTCAGCCAGGAATCGGAAGAACAGGACACCACGCTTTGAGGCGCTTTCGTAATAGTCCTCGTGGCCCCGTCCGTACGTCAGGATGTCGCGATAGAAGTCGAAGACATTCACGTCCGGGAACCGCTCTCGGACCTCGTTGGCGGTCTGGAGCGCGGCGGTGCAACAGAACCGCGAGCAGTACTCGTGAATCCTGCTGTCAGCGCCGGGTTGGTGGATCCCCTCGATCTGGCGGCTGCCCACACAATGGATCAGGCACACGTTTTTCACCGGTCGCCCATTTCGCTCCAGACACCCTTCATCAAGCAGCCGGATGAACTGGGGAAGCGTCATCACCTCGGGATACTCTCGATAGCCGTACTCGCCCGGACGCGGCTCGTACGTGTCAAACCCAGTCGCCAGCACGATCGCTCCAGCGGTGATGCTGCTCTCCTCCTCTCGCTGCCGCACCGTGAGGGTGAAGTTGCCCACGTACCCCGCGACTGCGGTCACTTCAGCCGACGTCAAGACACGTATGTCCGGCTCTCGGTTCACTTGGGAGATCAGCCGGTCCAGTGCTTCGTGAGCCTGGACTTCGACGGGATAAAGGCGGTGTAGTTCAACAACCCTGCCTCCGAGCGCGGGTGACCGCTCCAACAGCGCGACCGGGAAACCGCGCCGTGCCAGATCGCAGGCACAACGCATCCCGCTCACCCCGCCACCGATGACAACTACCTGGCGGTGGGCCTTCACCCGGATCGGTTCGAGGGGCCGGGCCAATCGCGCTTTCGCCACGGCGGCAGCGAGGAGCCGGATCGCCTTGTCGGTTGCGCCCTTCGGATCGGACTTGCTGACCCAGCTCACCTGCTCCCGGATGTTGACGTGCTCGAAGAGGTACGGGTTCAGCCCGGCTCGGATCAGGCTTTTGCGGAAAGTCAGCTCATGCAGGTTGGGTGAACATGCGGCGACAACCACCCGGTTAAGATCTTCGTTCCGAACATCTTCGAGAATCATCTGCTGCCCTGGATCAGAGCACATGAAGGTGTTCTGGCGTGCAAGGACAACGTCCGGCAGATGGCCAGCCGCCTCCGTCACCTTGTCGACATCGACGACATCCGAGATGTTCCCCCCGCAATGGCAGACATAGACCCCGATTTTCGGGCGTGACACATCGTTGGACGGCTGCGCATCCATACCGCTCACCTCGGGCTCTGCGTGGTCGCTGGGACCCGCTCGACCGTAGGGCTCGGCTCCTCTCCAGCAGTCAGACGGCCCCGGTTCCGCTGCAGGAAGATCGCCGCCTCCATGGCCGCCGTACCCGCCTCCATGATCGAGTCCGGGATGTCCTTTGGGCCGGCGGCCGCTCCTGCAACAAAAATCCCTTCTGCCGTAGTAAGCGAAGGCGCGAACAACGGATCTACGCAGCGGATGAAACCGTCATCGGCAGTTTCCACGGTCGCCACGCTCTTTGGGTCCCATGCGGGCAGAAGACCAAGAGAAAGGACGACCATGTCGTGCTTACGTTCCTCCACGCGCCCGTCCTCCTCCATGACCTCGATGCGGACGATCGGATTGCCATCTTCGTCTTCCTTTATCCGGCCCACCTTGGCCTTCACGAACTCGATCCCCATGGCCCTGGCGTTCTGGAAGAACTGCTCAAACCCTTTCCCAAATGCGCGGATGTCCATGTAGTAGATCGTGATGTCGACCATGGGGAGCGAGCCTGCCAGGAGCATGGCCTGCTTGATGGCGTACATGCAGCAGACTCGCGAGCAATAGGGGACGCCCAGGCTCTGGTCACGGGATCCGGCGCATTGCACGTAGCCAATCGAGGACGGCGCCTTGCCGTCGGACGGGCGCAGCACCCTGCCGTATGGGCCGTGAGGCGCCAACAGGCGCTCGACCTGCAAAGCGGTCACGACGTTTCGAAGCTGGCCTCCCCCGTACGACTTCAGCCGCTCGATCGGCATCATCTTATATCCCGTCGCCAGGATGATCGCGCCCGCTTCCACCGCGACCTGCTCGGGTTCCTGAAGGAAATCGATTGCCGCCGTAGGGCACGCCTTTTCGCACAGCCCGCAGAAGATGCAATGGTCCAGATCGATCAGCGCGACCTGCGGGATCGCGTTCGCAAAAGGCAGGTAGATCGCTTTCCGGGCACCGAGGCTCCCCTCAAACTCATGCTCGACGTGGATTGGACAGGCATATTCACACAAGCGGCACCCGATACAGTCGGGTTCCCGCACGTAGCGCGGTTTCTTGACGACACCGACGTCGAAGTGCGATCCGTTGCGCCTAATCCCACTCACCTCGGAATAGGTGTAGATCGTGATGTTGTCGTGATGCGCGGCCGCGGCCATGCGAGGCGTACAGATGCAGCTCGAGCAGTCCAGCGTGGGGAAGACCTTACTCAGACCGATCATCTTTCCCCCGATGCTCGCCTCTTTTTCAACGATCAGGACCCGGTAGCCCTGCTCGGCAAGCTCAATCGCTGCCTGAAGACCGGCAATTCCGCCGCCGATCACAAGACCGTCAACACGTATCCGCTGCTCGGGCGTGCCATTCACTGGCCCACCGCCTGGTTCGTTGTCCCCTCCAGAAGACGTGCCATGTTTTGAACCTCATTCAGAAAGGCGCGAGCGCAAACGGTGCAAATCGCCGTGGCCCGTAAACGTCTTGGGTCGAGTCCCCGTTCTTTCATGAGCGCGTGCGCGCGGCCGACACGCTCCGCGAAACGCTCATAGGCTCCCGGATACGGGCACTCCTGGCCGCAACTCATGACGATGATTCCATCGATGCCTTTTTCGAAACAGCGCAGGTAGAATTCCGGTGGGAAGACCGCCGGCGCAGCGACCCGGACGATGTAGGTGTTGGCGGGATACTCGGAGTGAGTCTGGCCCACGTAGTCGGCACCCGGATAAGCGCAGGCGGCCGTGGCGAGCAGTAGGATCTTGGGTCGTCTCGGTTGTTGCACTTCAGACACACCGATCTCCCTTCTCGTTCCGGCGCGGCGATCTCAGCCCCGCTACTTGCGCCGCACGACAAACATCCGGTCGTATCCGTCGGCCTCGATCACTCCGAGAAATTCGTGCCCAACTTTTGCCGCCCACCTCGGCAGGTCCTTCTTGGTGGAAGGATCGCCGGACCAGACCTCGATTGTCTGCCCGACCAGCACCGTTCCAATTGCTTTCTTGGCCTCCAGAAGCGGCCCCGGACACGCCGTTCCACGGGCATCTACAACCTTCGCCACTTCAATCTTCGCCAACTCCACTGTTTCCATCGGTCCTCCTGCGCTCTGTTCCAGGCGCGCTCCACTACCGCCGTCAGAAGGTCAGTACGACATCCGCCTCTTGGGCGGCGATCACGAAGGTCGCCACACCGCCGCACTCTACCCCTTCGATCAGGTCTTGTTCCTTGATGCCGACTATGGGGAATGCCGCCGAGCACGCGATCAGCTTTGCGCCTCCCTCCTGAACGATCTTGATGAATTCCGGGAGCGTCTTTGGGGCGCCCGGCAGCAAGATCTTCTCGGCGCCACCCTTGCGAACGATGTTCAGACCGCTCATGGTGAAGAACAGCCTAAGTTCCATGTCCGTAGCCAACGCGCCGGAGCCCAACATGAACGGCGGGAACGCCTTCTCGGGCTCGTCGGAACCGCAAAAGACTAACATCCTAGCTGGCATGTCGAATTCATCCTTCCTCGAACTAGGCGGCGAAGTGCCGGCCAAAAGAGGTGCAAGCACCGTTCCAGTCGAGCATTGACGGAATAATGCGGCCGGAGATTGATGCGTATGGCTGATGGGTGCGAGTGTGCTACTGAACTACGGCGAACTGGTTGCAATTCTGCTACTGCGTGGGCAGCTTGCCCAGGGGCTGCCGGGAGTTGTTGAAACGTGTCCGCCACGGAATCTCAAAGGGCACTCCGGGACGTCCGGCACAAAGCGCGCAAGCCGGTAGCAAAATCTAGCGCGCATGCGGCGCAAACGGACACCGTAGCCAACGCCGGTTGACCGCTTGACAGCCGCGCCCCCCCCCCAGCCAATAGCATGGGCATCGCGCCTACCACTCCCAACCGTCCCTGCTGTTGGCTTCGGCATCGAATATGCGCCTGCGCATTTGGAGTAGAGCTCAGTGGTTACGCAGGCGGAAACA
Source organism: Bryobacterales bacterium (assembly GCA_963719195.1). Classification (GTDB taxonomy): domain Bacteria; phylum Acidobacteriota; class Terriglobia; order Bryobacterales; family Bryobacteraceae; genus DASQZT01. The sequence continues at coordinate 814,707 of CAVRBB010000003.1, forward strand.
ATCAACGCGATGGTTCGCGAAGGCGCGCTCTGGGAGCCAATTGACGGATACCGCATTCGCTGTCTTGCCTGCGCCCACCGCTGTCCGATCCCTGCGGGTTTTGCTGGTGTTTGCAGGGTTCGTTTCAATCGGCTGGGAAAGCTGGTCGTCCCCTGGGGCTACATTGTCAACCAAACCTGTGAGCCGATCGAGAAAAAGCCATTTTTTCATGTGCTTCCCGCCGCGTTCACATTGAGCTTCGGCATGTTGGGATGCTCGCTGCATTGTCCCTATTGCCAGAACTGGGATATCTCACAGGCATTACGGGAGCCCAGCCCCGTTGCGCGCCCTCGCTCGATAACAGCGGAGGCGCTGCTCCGTCCGGGGCTCTCTCTGGGAGCGGAAGCTGTCATCAGCACGTACAACGAGCCGCTGATCACAGCCGAATGGGCGGTCCATATTTTCCAGCGGGCCCGTGCTTCCGGACTGCTCGCAGGATTCGTCTCGAACGGCTACGCAACCCCGCAGGTTCTGGAGTACCTGCGGCCGTGGGTTGACTTGTTCAAGGTCGATTTGAAGACCTTCAGTGATCGCAGCTACCACCGGCTGGGTTGCCGTCTCCAGCCGGTGCTTGACAGCATACGGCTGATCCATGACATGGGCTTCTGGCTCGAGGTGGTCACCTTGGTGGTTCCTGGCTTCAACGATTCCGAGGTCGAACTGAGCCAGATGGCCGGTTTTCTGGCGGACATTTCACCCGATATTCCATGGCACCTGACGGCGTTCCACCGGGACTACAAAATGCACGGACCTCGTGATACAGTAGCCGAGGACCTCATTCGCGCAGCGAGCATCGGTCGTCGGGCCGGGTTGCGTTACGTTTACGGAGGCAACCTCGCCGGGCGTCTGGACGAACTGGAGGACACAACATGCCCAGGCTGCGGGGCGGCGCTAATCCGACGCCGCGGTACCCGGGTACTCGAGTACACGCTCAAACCGGGCGGTGTCTGCCCGTCATGCGGCGCCGCGATCCCCGGAGTGTGGGCAGAGCCACTCCGTCGGCCAATTGCACGACGTAAAGACCTGCCTTGGCTGGCTCGCTATTGCGGATGACGATCCGCGTGCTGACGCTGCGGAGCAACCGGGCAATCCTTCCACGAGGTTAAGCACCTCAGTGTAATTTGCTACTATCCAATCGGAGCGCTGGCTCGAGACCCCGTTGAGCCCATCGGCGCTCCTGGGGGAATGTATGGCCCGAATCGCCATCATTTACTGCAAACGAATCAAGGACTATTCCTGTATCGCCTGTGCGAAGTGCTACAAAGCCATCCACCTGAAGGACGCGGAGTTCGCACAGTATGATGAAATGCAACTGGTTGCCATGACCGACTGCGGCGACTGCCCCGGCTTGGTCGTCCCTCGGGTCAAGCTTCTAAAGGAGGTGACCAGGAACTTGGGGCGTGAACTCGACACGGTCCATCTGGGGACGTGCGTCAAACTCGCGATGGAGACGGCCCAGTGCCCGATCGAGTTTGATGACCTGAAGGTCACGCTGGAGAAGAACCTCAACGTCCGGTTGGTCCTGGGAACTCATTCCTACTGACGCCGCAACACAGCTATCCCGGTGGACGGCGGGGTTCTCGGATCAGGGACAGCACCCGCCCTCCCGGAGCCTCGGAGGGCATCGGGACATTTGTCACCCTCGCCCCGTATGCCGCAAGCTTCCTGCCATCTCGTTGCAATTGCGGATATGGTAAACGCCGTGCGCGCGATCTCTCCGGACAGCTAGCGACGGAGGCGCAAACATGCCGAACGAGGTTGAGCGCCTGAAGGATGAAATTCTGGCGTTGCTATCGGCGGCGCCGGATCATCGACTCAGGCCTCACGAAGTCGAGAAAGGCCTCGCGCACAAATTGGGAATTTCCATTCAAACCGTACGGGATGCGGTCAGAATACTCGCTGAGGAACGCCGACTGGTCTTCACGTACCGAGACCCGACCAGCTACATCGAGATACCAACGCCGGGCGAATCAGTTCGGAGCGTTGCGTAGCCACGATCCTGCGTCAACCACCACTTATGCCGGCTCGGCGCCGAACGTTCAAGCCGAGGAATTTGATCTTCCGGGAGAGGGTACTCCTCGATTAACGCATTGCAGTGCCTTCAACGCGACGCCGGTAGCATCTCGCACAGTCTCGGATACCTCCATCGGGCGGCGGACGCAACCCGCAGCATAGATGCCACCGGCGCGTTGGGGCCCGCCCAGAAACCCAAACTCATCACGCTGGAATGGTGCAGGAAGCCCGTCCGTTCGCGGCACCATGCCCGTGGCAAGCACAACCAGTTCGAACTGCCACGTCTCCTTTCGCCCTTCCAGTGTGTCCTCCGCTGTCACCAGAAGATCGTGCGTCGTCGGATTCTCCTTTACTCTTCCAACTTGCCCCCTGATCAGCCGCAGATTGGCATCGCGGCTCACCCTCGCGTAGAACTCTTCCAACCTGCCGGGCGTGCGGATATCGATATAGAAGATCGTAATGAACGCTTCCGGATACAGCGACCGAATATAGGCTGCGTGCTTAATGGTGGCGGCGCAACAGACTGTTGAGCAATATGGCAGGTGATTCTCATCGCGGGATCCAGCGCATTGCACGAAAGCAACGGTGCGCGGCTCCTTGCCGTCCGACGGGCGGACGATTTGCCCAGCCGTGGGGCCATCCACGGCTGCCATGCGCTCCAGCATAACGTTGGTCACGACGTTGGGGAATCTCCCGAAGCCCAGGTGTTCGAGTTTCGACGCATCGTACGGTTTCCAGCCTGTGGCCGCTACGACCGCCGATACTGTGTACCTTCGTATCTGGGTCTGGGAATCAAGGTGAATGGCGCCGTAGGAACATGCAGACTCGCAAGCTTTGCATCCGGCTGGGCACGCCGCGCGGTCGATGGCATAGAGAGGTGGATATGCCATATCGAAGGGCAGGTACGCAGCCTTGGTTTTCATCAGGCCGTAATTGAATTCATCGGCACGCTCGGTAGGACATGCTGCGGCGCAAGCGCCACACAGCGTGCATGCCTCGCTCACGTAGCGGGGCCGCACTCGAACGGCCACGTCGAACGCGCCAGGCCCGCCGTTGATGTCGACGAGTTCGGCCAGAGTGAGGACGGTTATGCCCCTGTGATTGCGGAGACGACGATAATGCAACTCCAGGCCACAAGATGGAGGGCAGAGCTTCGGGAAATATAGGTGCATCTGCGCGACTCGGCCGCCGACGCTGACCGATCTTTCGACGAGAACAACGCTGGTGCCCGCGTCGGCCAGTTCCACCGCAGTTGTCAACCCGGCGATGCCGCCCCCAATCACCAACACCGGATTGGAACTGAATGGAATCGCTGGCGACTGTAGATAGTCGTTTTGGGAAGTGGCCGCGAATCTCATAAGTTGTTTGGGCCGTTATCGCAACCGGCAGAGGGTGCGGATATGCGACTGAAGCACGCCAGGAGAGTGGCGATTATGCTACTGGGGCAGGGCGGCGCGCGTTCAGGTAGCACACGGGGCCAGATCGGAGAATGTCGTCGCCTCGATTCCGCGTCCCGTTCTTTCCCCGGAGTCTTCAAAGGGTGATAGCAATATGCTCTGGTTGGACAGCCGATCCTGCGATCCGGCGCCTGGGTACGTTGCGAGTTGTGCCCGCCGCCCCTCGAAAAGCTGGCGTACCCATCGCCGAGATCCAGCAAGCTATATCGAATCAGCGGAACGCGGCGCGCCTAATCATTCGGCCTTCGCGGCACTGTGGCGGGGAATCGTGAGGTGTAACGACCGTATCTTCCGAAACAAGGTGGTCTTGTGCATACCGAGTTGGCGGGCCGTTTCCAAGCGGTTCCAGTTATTTCGCCGCAGGGCGCTCATCAAGAAGGCGGCCTCCAATTGACGGAACCCATCCAAACTCGTGATCCCGGCCGCGCCCGCGCAAGGCGGGAAGTCCGCGATGTGCCGCGTCTCGATCTGCCCGGAGCGACATAACACGAATGACCGCTCTACAATATTCTCGAGTTCGCGGACGTTGCCAGGATAGTGGTACGACATCAGGCAGGAGAGGACTTCCTCAGAAACCCCGGTGACCTCTTTGCCTTGAAGCGCGTTGAATCGGGCGATGAAGTGGTCGACCAGCAGCGGCACATCCTCCATGCGCTCCCGGAGCGGAGGGATTTGCAGTCTGACCACGTTGATCCGGTAATAGAGGTCGTCTCGAAACTGACTCGATTTGACCAGGTCGGCCAGATTCTTGTTCGTCGCGGCGATCATCCGCACGTCCGCGCGAACCGGCTGAGTTGAGCCAAGTGGCTCATACACGCGATCCTGAAGAAACCGGAGGAGGCGAACCTGCAACGCTGCGGAGATGTCGCCAATTTCGTCGAGAAAGAGCGTGCCACCCTCTGCCGCGGCCACGCGTCCCGGCCTGTCTTTTCTGGCATCCGTGAACGCTCCTGCCTTGTAGCCGAACAACTCCGATTCGAGCAGCGTGTCCGGCAACGCCCCGCAGTTCACCGCCATAAACGGCTTTTTGCCGCGCGGGCTGAGGTTGTGGATCGCCCGGGCAAAGAGCTCCTTCCCGGTACCGGTCTCGCCTTCGATGAGAACGGTGCTCGATGTTTCGGCAATTGCAGGAAGGATTTCGAACATCTGCTGCACCCGGTAATTGCAGGTCAGTATGTCTTCGCAGCAGTAGTTCCGCTCGATCTGCTTGCGCAGTTGCTCAATCATCGTCAGGTCGCGGAAGGTTTCCACGCCTCCGGCGACATTGCCGTTACGATCTTTCAAGATCGCCGTGGAGATGCCGATGGGTTTTCGGTTGCCCTGCGCATCCAGGATCTTTACCGTCCTGCCTATGATTGGACATCCGGTCTCGATTGTCTGTCGGAGACTGCACTCGTGCTCGCAGATATTGGCACGGAAGATGTCGCGGCAAGGTTGGCCAATTGCCCGTTCCCGCGGAATGCCGGTAATCTTTTCCGCCGCCCGGTTGAAGGAAGTGATCCTCCAGTTCGAGTCGACTGTGAAGACGCCTTCGGTAATGGAATCCAAGATCGTGGCCTGAATCTCGGAATGTTCGTCCAGGGGCATTCGCTCACCGCCTTCGGGCCGAGGCGCCTCAATGGGACGCCAATTCCATTCTATTGCTCGGAGCGGCGAGAAGACACCATGGTCTCGAGGACTACCGGACCACTGGCTCTGTTCGCGCCGACTGCGCCAGAACGAAATAGATGGTACTTGCATCTAGTGGGCTTCGGTCGATAAAGTAGTGGATGAGCCTGCAAATCGCAGGTGAAGGAGGGACGCCACTTGCCTCGTCGAACCTGTCCTCGTCACGGACGCGACTACCCGTGCACGTGCGCGATGGGGAACCTTTACCGGTTCGTCGAGCCCGTGGTGCTATTGCTGCTCAAAAGGAAGGGGCGCTCCTACGGATATGACCTCTCCGGCGACCTGGAGGAATACGCCCTCACCGACGCGGAGATCGAACGCGCCGCGCTCTATCGCACACTCCGCCAGCTCGAGAACAACGGTAACGTGAAGTCCGAGTGGGACGTGGATAACGCCGGCCCGGCCCGGCGCGTCTACAGGCTGACCGCGAAGGGCGAGAAGCACCTTCAGGAATGGGCAACCGTCCTCGATCACGTCTCAAAGTCTATGGCCCGATTTGTTAAAGAGACCCGCGCTGTCGATTCCGCCAAGACGGCCTCCGCGAGATAACCCAACGCCTGCCAGAAGTGCGTGTTGACGTGGTGATGCGCCGTGCGCTATAGATGTTATTTACACCTATAAGGAGGCCACGAATGAAGATTGCGCTGCCGCTTTCCCGGGGAGTCTTGTGCCAGCATTTTGGTCATTGTGAAGCGTTCGAGATGTTCGATGTCTCAGCGGAAGGCGGCCAAGTGCTCGCCCGCACCTCGTCGACGCCGCCCCCACACGCGCCCGGAGTGTTGCCAGAGTGGCTCCAGACACAGGGTGTCAACCTTGTGCTTGCGGGTGGAATGGGGTCGCGCGCCCAGACGTTATTCGCGGAGGCAGGCATCCGGGTAGTGACCGGAGTTCCAAGCGTACCCGCAGAAGAAGTCGTCCAGGCATACTTGAATGGGACCCTCACGACCGGCGTCAACGCCTGCGATCACTGAAGCAGGAGTCAATGGCGCGGCCCGCGACACCGGGCGGCGCCGTGCGCTTCTCAATTCCGCTTGTGTGGTATGCGGCTCCGAGAACGCAACCGGCCTGCGTCTGATATTTCGTTGCTCGCCGGATGAAGTAACCGCTGAGTGGAGGCCGACCGGGGCCTGGGAGAGCTTCCAGGGTGTGATCCACGGCGGCATCATTACTACCGTGCTCGACGAGGCGATGTCGAAGGCCGTCATCGCGCGCGGTTGCGAAGCGCTGACAGCTCGAACTTCGCGTCCGATTCCGTAAACAGGTATCGCCCGGTGACGCTCTTTACATACGGGGTTGGCTGGTTGAGAAGCGGAAGAGGAGAATCCTGGCCGAGGCGGTGCTGAGAACCGCCACCGGCGAGGAGTACGCGCACGCCTGGGCAGCGTTTCTGGTTCTCCCCGGCGCCTCCTGCTGATGCTGCCGGCAGCGCCCATCCGCCGCCGGCGGTTAGCGGCCAAGGGTCTTGATTTTGCGGCACAGCGTACTGGGATGGATGCCGAGGTCGTGTGCTGTGCGATTACCGTTGCCGGCAGTGTTCGTTGCCAGTGAGGTCGTGGCGGGGCGTTGGCGGCGAGTACGTATGCAAATCCAGGACTCAGGCTCTCCGGGTTGTTGAAGCGGGCCAAGTCGGTCCGCAACAGGAATCTCCAATACAGCAGCTCTCCATCCATCTGGAATGCGGCAGATGCGGCCTGGCCATTGAGGTGCATCGCCCATTATGAGTTCAGCGAGCTACAGCTTAGAGGTCTACCGACCTTTCCTCTCGGCTGCGGTTCCACAAGCGGAAGGAGGTTTGTGTTTCGTCTCGTTACGGTCGCAGGGGAGTTCGGCAGTGGGAGAGATGCCATAGGGGCCAAGGTTGCGCTACGTCTCAGATGGAAACTGCTAGACAAGAACATGATCGAAACGATAGCGCGATCGGCCCAGGTGGATCCCGCGCTAGTCAGGAAATATGATGAACGAGTCGACTCGTGGTGGCATCGGATCAAAAGGCGAGATCTCTGGTCGGGGCGAAGGGAAGTACGACCGACAGCAAGGGACGCCCAATACTTCGACGCCGAGACGATGGCGGCTCTCACCCGCGATTTGGTCGCCAGCGCTGCCAAAACGGGCGAATGTGTCATCGTCGGTCGCGGAGCGCAATGCCTGTTGCAGGGCTGCCATGAGGCCCTTCACGTGTTCATGTATGCGCCGTGGGCCAAGCGCGTGAACTGCTTTCAGACAGACAAGGAACGCGACATGGCGTGCTTGGTGAAGGCGACAGATGCGGCTCGTGCCGCGTACATTCGGACGTACTTTGGAAGCGATTGGAAGAACCCGTGCCTGTATCATCTGATGCTGAACTCGCAGATGGGCGAGGATATGGCGGTCCAGGTTATCCTGGACACCGTAGCAAGTAGCGGTAGGTGCGCCGTCGGCGGCCATGTCACCACGAATCCTGAACGAGAGTTGGGCGGTACGCGTCCTGCATGCGGTCCGATCCTGGCGGTGGACATTGGTGGTCCCGCTTGGCCGCGCGGTTGAAAGCACTGATGCGCCATTCCCGATCGAAGGTGAACACGCCTTCATTGATCGAATCCAGGAGGGGATCGGCCGCCGAGTCAAGCGCGACGTACTTCACAAGTGCTGAAAACTCACACCTATGCAGGGCAATCCGTCTGTCACAACATTGCAGTTCGCACGATTCTCGCGGGAGCCTATCGCGTGCAGGTGAGCTGCCGGGGACTGCGAATTCGACCTGTTCGAATTCTCGGGAGTTGTTAGGAATCAGCCTGCCGCCAGAGAACGCCAACGTCTTTGGCCTGTAGCGGATGTAAATCACGCCAGACCTGATTCACCGAGGCCATCCAGTGATCCCGGCACGCGCTACTTGAGGGCGTCCATTTTGGAACTTCGGGTGCTTTATTGACACTGGATTTTACCTGGAGCGGAACATGTTCGAGATTCGTACCGTGGTAGTCCCAATGGACTTCTCGGAGCGCTCGATGGCGGCCGCTCAACATGCGGTGGCCATCGCAAAGCGATTCGATTCGCAGCTCCTCTTTCTCCACGTAATCCCACGGCATTACCTGTCCGCAGCGGATGTTGAACTCGGTTCGGGTGCTCCGCCTCCTGAGCAGATCGAAGCAGCTCGAGAGCGGCTGATTTCGCTCGAGCCTGACGCCTTCCCCCATCCGGTCGATACGGTTGTGCTCTGGGGCGATCCCGCCAAGTGCATTGAACAGGTCGTTTGGGACCGCCACGCCGACCTTGTCGTCATGCCGATGCACGGATATGGTCCCTGGCGGCGCTTGCTTTTGGGCTCGGTCACTGCGAAAGTGCTGCATGACCTGAACTGCCCGGTTTTTTCGGGTATCCACCTGCCGGATATCGGGGCCGTTAGCGCCCCTATCTACAAGCGAGTGCTCTGCGCGATCGACGTGAACAACTACGCAAAAACAGTGTTGCAGTGGGCTTGTGGATTCACCCGAATTTGCGGGTCCAGTCTCAGTGTGATTCACGCCGAAAAATCATTACAGCACGACACCTACCAACGGGAGCTCATGCGTACCGAGAGACGGGAGATTGATCGGCTCCTCGAGACGGTCGGCTGCACAGCGGAAGTGTTTGTCAATGTTGCGGATGCGATGGAGTACTTGCCTGCGGTGGCAAGAAAGATGGATGGGGACGTCCTGGTAATCGGGCGGAGTGTGGGTGAGGAATGGATGGGGAGGCTACCGACCCAGGCCTATGCACTGATCCGCGAATCTCCTTGCCCGGTGATCAGTGTATGAGAGCCGTTCGGCGCCATCCGCCGGGCGGAGCGTCGAATCAAGCCATGCCCGCGACTGCCTCACAAGGCGTCCGTCGACAGGGAACGCTCGGCCGTTTTCCCGCGGTGCTGGTCTCGCTTACTCTCACCTGGTGAGCCTGAGCTTCGAGGTTTACGCAGAGGCGGGCATGGGGCCTCAGGGTGTGATCCACGGCGGCATCATTACTACCGTGCTCGACGAGACGATGTCGAAGGCCACCATCGCGCGCGGTTGCGAAGCGCTGACCGCAGAACTTCGTGTCCGACTCCGTAAATCGGTATCGCCTGATTACCGACGCTTGTAGCGCCCATCCGCCGTTGGCGGTTGGAGGCCAAGGGTCTTGAGCTTTCGGTACAGCGTGCTCGGATCGATGCCGAGGTCGTGTGCTGTCAGACTACGGTTGCCCCTGTTCCGTTCCAGTGCGTCGACGATTAGCCGGCGCTCCATCGCTTCCAGGCTCATCGGTCCGCCCGCGGGAGACGCCGCTGGTGGACGGAGCTCGGGCGGTAGATGCTCCATCTCGATCAGGCCACCGCGGCAGAGCACGAATGCCTGCTCGATGATGTTCTCCAGTTCGCGTACGTTGCCCGGGTACCCGTACTCCATCAGCCGCGCCAATACGCCGCTAGCAACGCCCGTGATGTTCTTGCCCTGCAGGCGGTTGAACTTCGCTACGAGATGCTCTATGAGCAGCGGGATGTCCTCGCGGCGCTCGCCGAGCCCAGGCAGCGTCAGATGAATCACGCGGATACGATAGAAGAGATCCTCCCGGAACTTGCCCTCGCGCACCAACTCAGCCAGGTCCCTGTTCGTTGCTGCGATCACGCGTACATCGGCCTTAACCGGCTCCGTGGACCCCAGTGGCTCGAAGCACCGCTCCTGCAAGACGCGAAGCAGCCGTACCTGCATGGCCGGGGATACGTCCCCGATTTCGTCCAGGAAGATCGTTCCACCGTCTGCCAGGGCAAAGCGTCCGGGCTTATCCCGCCGGGCGTCGGTGAACGCGCCCGCCTTGTACCCGAACAGCTCCGATTCGAGCAAGGTATCCGGCAAGGCTGCACAGTTGATTGCCACGAACCGCGTTCGTTTGCGACGCGAAAGATTATGGATCGCCCGCGCGAACAATTCCTTGCCGGTGCCGCTGGCGCCCTCGATCAACACCGTGCTGTTGCTTTCGGCGATGTTCGGCAGGATATCGAAGAGCCTCCGCATAGCCGGGCTGCGGCCGACAATGTCCTCGAATGTGTAGTGAGATTCGAGTTCCTTCTGAAGCTGCTCGATTTGTCGGAGGTCCTGAAATGTTTCAACCCCGCCCGTTACAGCGCCGGATGCGTCGCTCAGAAGGGCAGTGGAAATCCGAATCGGAATCCGCTCGCCGGAAGCACCTATGATGCTCGTCGTAGCGTTCACCACGGGCTTCCCCGTTGTGACGGTGCGCCTCAGAGCGCACGCTTGCTCGCAGTGGCTAGCTCGGAAGACGTCGGAACAGGTCCGACCGAGCGCATCCTGGCGGCGGACATGGGTGATACGCTCAGCCGCGCGGTTGAAAGTAGTGATGCGCCATTCTCGATCGACGGTGAACACGCCTTCATTGATCGAATCCAGGATGGGATCGACTGGCGAGTCGAGCGGGAGGTGCTTCACATTTGAGTGTAACTCACACCTATGCAGTCTGCAATCCGCCTGTCCTCACAACATTGCAGTTCGCACGATTGTTCCCCGCGCCTAACGGATGAAGCCGAGATGCCGGAGGCTTGGAAGCACGGCCTGCTCGAGTTCCCCGGAGTTGTAGGCACTGACCTGCCGCCCCAGAGAAAGTGCGACGCCATAAGGGGAATCCGCGAAGGTGAACGCTTTCCGCAGCAGGCTGGCGTCCGGCGAGATGCCCGCCTTGAGACCAGCGTCGTCCAGAAAAGCGCGGGCGAACTGGGGATTGACCGTAGGAATCGCGATCACTTCTGTCTCCCGCCACTGCTGGCGTCCGAGTTCGCGCGCCACCGTGAGGCAATGCGAGCACTCCGGATCGAAGAAGTACAGGAAATACCGGCCGGAGCCCAACAACCGGTGTTGACCGTCGACCAGGATCGAATCCGGCGCCTTGATCCCCGAGCGCACAGAGGCATTCACGCCGTAGGAGCCAAGCGCGAACACAGTCACACCCGCCAACAGCAGCGCAGGATTCCGCAGTCCACGGGGCCGCCGCGACCAGACGGCGGCGCCAACCGCCAGCAGTAGCATCGCAGCATCCGTAATGAAGAACATCGGGCCGACGACCCGCCTGATCCACGGAAAGCAGTTGCAGTCGTCGCCCAACAGACGGTCGTACAGCGCGCCGATGTAGACCACGAACGCTAGGAGCATCAGTCCAGCCAGCCACGCTCCCCACCGCCTGTATCGCGGGATCAGCAGGAGGACGGCAATGAAAGTTTCGGCTGTCCCCACTCCGATTGCCGCAGGCATGCCGAGCGCGTCGGGAATCAGGGCTTGCACCATCCGCTCCGCGGCGTTGAACGGGTCCAGCACTTTCCAAAGCCCCGATACGAGAAAGACCAAGGCGAGCAGAATTCCGGAGGAAAGTCCGGCGGCGTTCCTCCATCGGTTTGCAGCTGACGTTGTGAGTGTGTACTGGAGAGTACCGATTTGCATGGTAGTTTGCGATGTGATCATTTCTTCGATGAGGGAGAACCGGCCTGCTTGCTGACGATCACCGTCGGCCAGGCCTCGTGTTCGCGGACTGCTTTCCACTCGTCCTCGAAGCCCTTCCGCTCCTGCTCCGAAAGCTTGCCGATCTCTGTCTCGAACTCCTTCGCCGGGTATGGGGAGCACCATCCGGTGGCGATCTTCATCGAGATGATGATGAGCTTGCGCGCCAACTCGCGAGGGAGCTTTGCTTCCAACGCTTCCATCCGCTTGAGAAGGTCCTTCTTGCTGGCCTCGTCAGCGGCAGTCTTGGCCGGTTCCGGATCCTTGGCGCCGCAGATCTCCACGGCTCCGCACGGGAGTGCAAGAACGACGACGAAGACAGATGCTGCCGAGACTGTCAAGTCTAGGTGCAATATACATCTACTCTAGCCTTGTCCATCGTCCCTGTCCAGCGCTCTTCGGCACCCGGTGAGTAGCGGCTCGAAATGTCGGGGTGCTCGAATCGATCGCGTCGCGTCATAGCGGATGGGACTGCGATTCTCCTGGCCCTGAGCCTGAGCCGGCTTCTTTCCAGTGGGAGAGCCAAAGGAAAGCCTACTTTCTCAATACCGCAGGCGGAGATGCCGGACCTGGTGCGCGTTTTCAGGGAATCCGCTAGGAATAGCCTCCCACGAGGACTCTGTACTTCCGATTGAGCACGTATCCTTTCCAGTCTGATTCCCCTACATGATGGAGTGAGCTGAAAGTCTGCTCCGCGCGTCACATCTCCTCATGCGGGTCGGCGACGGAATTCAGCGTGCTGGCGCCGGCGATCAGTCCGGCGGCAATCCGGCTGGCCTCGGGGGCCGCCCTGGCCAGGCAACGTCCCCGAACTCCGGAATGCGCTGAAGCCCGCTGGGATTCTGGCTCGCGGCCAGACGATTCGACCGAAGCTTTCGATTTCCCTTGCAATGCGAGCCGAGCCGCCGCACCGGAACTGAGCCATCGCTTACGGCCGCTTCGGATATTCTCGAAGGCCTGGGCTTTGTTGGACCGGTGTTGTGAGCGGGCTCTGGAGTGAGGCGGGGGAATCGCGTCATGGTCGACATGTGTGGATGCGGAAAAAGATGGAGTTCTCCTCCGAGAGGTGGTTCTGCCAAGGAATGTGTCCAGTGGACCTGCGCTTACGGACGCATGCTCGCCGTGCGAATGAGCGTCATTCATGCCGCGCCGGAAGCGGCAAGGCCGCGAGCATTTTCGATGTTCGCCTTCAGAAAACCAGAGCCTCACACGCCCAGACGTGAAGCCCAGACGTGAAACCCTGCGGACGCGCCGTTTCGATGTACACTACGCTGCGATCCGGCCCCAAAGCCTGAAATCGGCTTATATAGGTCTCATTATCCAGTGACAGCCGCATCATCAGCAGCAGCAGGCTCATGGTATTGGCGGGCAGGCCCTTGTGCTCCGGCTCTCCTCTGCTGTGCGCAATTTCCATTTCCATTTCTGGTCCTCTGAGGCCCCGCGCGCGGTGTGCGTTGTAGAAGACCCGCTGTACGATACGGTTTTTCGGCGATTCGAACTGGTGGATATTGGGCGTCGGCCGCCTGTGTGTCGATCAGGCGGCAACGACCCGTTCACTGGCAGGAAAGTGGATTCTAGGCTCGACAACAAAGGGCCTTGCGAGTACCGCCGATTGGGACCGCGAGAATCTGCCCACCCAAATACCCACCCAAGAACGTACCTATAGTATTCAGTCCCGCCGAGTTTAAATGAAAGTGGTCGGGGCGGCAGGATTTGAACCTGCGATTTCCTGGCCCCGAACCATCAACCCACGTACTATCAAAGACTTAGCGGCGGCACAGCAGTTTTGCGAAGGGTTGCGCTATGTCGCGAGTCTTCAAAGGCTTCCGGGCTTTCCGCTCGCCGGAACTGGCAATTCCGAGTAACGCCTCTATGCGTGGGGTGGGCACAAAAATGGGCACAGTTTTTCACGTCGAAAGCACGCGAGCATTACGCCAGAATGGCGGATCGGGGCACGGCGCTCATGCCGGTTTCAGTCGACTGAATGCGTCGCTTTCCGACGCCAGCGTCGTTGTGACCTTTACGCCAATGGTGAGAGCGACATCCGTCGGTCTCTCGCCCGCAACAGGTGGCTCAAGTAAACGCTCGGTCTTTACGGAGAACCCTGTTACCAGCACATCATCCTGCAACAAACAGAAAAACGGCACCTCACCTTCGGCCGGAACGAACTTCTCGATCTGCTTCTCGTCTGGTACTCGTAACGCGTCGAACAGCGTCTTGACCCGGTTGTCGATGTCGCCACCCTGCTGAATCAATCCGCCTGGTGCCTCCCTCCTGAAGAACTGGATGTCTAGACTGCAGAGGAGATCCAGTTCTCTGGTTACCAGCGGGACGAAGTAGAAACATCCCCGCGCGTGTTCTTTTGCGATCCACTCGACCCGCGTCGCTTACACAAACTGATCCCGCACGTCTGCATTAGCAGAATCTCCAAGTGGCTCACGTAAGCCTATCAATGGAATTGTTGCTGCGCCGACGAGCAACGGATGTTCCTTCCAGAGGCTGCGCATTTGAGGATGAAATGCACGGCGAATTTCGTGCTTCTCACGCGGTCCACTGTTTGCCGGCAGCGGCCCTTTGTACCGCAGGCTGAATTCCAAGAATATCTCCTGTCTTATTCTGTGTCGGCGACCTGCGCCCTGTGAAGCAAGGTGGAAAGGGAGATGCGTGCTATCCTCATGGACCGGTTCCAGGCAACTTCGGCAAATTCCGGATCATCGACAGTGCCGAACGTTGTCGCGCGCTCTATCGCCATGGCTTTCGACACCAGTTTGCCACAATCTGCGTCGGGCTATGTCTTCTATACGCAGGTGAGTTCGAGGACCGAACCACCGCGGCGCTCGGGAGCACATTGGTGTTGGCACGTGCGAGACGTGATGTGCTTTAAGCTATAAATTCAATCGGACCATGCCTTCTTACATCGATGCCTTTATCGAGATCTACAATCAGGCACCGCCAGCCTTCGCTGCGGCCGACATCTGCCTGGCAGATTCACCCCAATCTATGGAACGGGCCGCTGCATTCGCCGTTGTTATGTTCCTAGGTCGCACCGAAGCCCAGAAACATGCCGTCAGGAGAGTTGTCGTGCTCTTGCCGCCAGAGGTGGCCACTTCAACGATCTCTGAAGAATCTATAGCAGCCCGCGTCATCGATGCAGCCCAACAGTTCTTTGGACGAAGCCTGAGTGAGCAGGAACTTGCCGCCGTCCGTAATCGCCTGGTGGTGGCGCGCGCTGGAGACCTCACGATTGACGCAGCCCTCGCTGCACTCTCAACGGCGGTGGCAACCAACGATGCCGCAATAGTCCTCTACGCCGCTGGGTATCGCGCACGCCCGGAAATGCTCGAACCGCTTGGCGCGACTTCGCCAACTCTTCAGGAGGATCTCTGGGTGCCTCATCTCGTTCATCTCGCCAGGCTCGTCACCGAACGCGCCAAGGACGCCAACTCCTATGTGCTCCTAGATACCGGCGAGACTCCTCCGCATAAGGCGCAGAACCTCGAAGCTCTGCGGTCGGTTGTGGGCTGTGGCCTATTCTCAATGGCACCAGAGCACGACCCCGTCGAAATGCTCGCCGCGCACTCGGACAAATGGGTTCAACAAATCCAGGATGGACACGTAGGGAGTGTCTTCGCGTCGGTCGACTCCCTGCCGGAGTGGATGGATTCGCAGAAGAGCTTCATAAAACTCCAGCTCCTTGACCGCGTAGCACCGGGGCACGAGGTCCTGAAAATGCTCCGGGCCGAAATTGAGAACCGCACATGGATTGATCCCTCGGCACGCGTAAAGATGGCGCGGATTG
Source organism: Bryobacterales bacterium (assembly GCA_963719195.1). GTDB lineage: Bacteria > Acidobacteriota > Terriglobia > Bryobacterales > Bryobacteraceae > DASQZT01. Next base: position 830,177 of record CAVRBB010000003.1, read on the forward strand.
CCCTGCGCGCCGACGGCGATGACGTAGCGGGCACCTTGCTGAAACCAGCAATCTCAAGCCTGACCAGGCTAGAGGAACTCGAGTTGGCGCTGGAAATTGCGACGAAAGTTGCGGATGCCGACCTGATCGAGGAAAGCGTGCAACGACTCGCAACGCTCTTCCCACGGTCTACAGCACTGCTCAAGCACCGCCTGGCCGGATTAATGGACGAACGAAAGTACTCAGAGGTTATCTCGCTTCTAGTAGACGCTGAAGAAACACTAATTGATTCGGAACTGGAATCGTTTTATAGGATTTTGGCGACTTCGTTCGAATCCCGCGAGACGCCTGCCTACACAAGGGTAATTGAGGAAATATCCACAATCGCGCCTGCACACGAAGCGTGGGCCCGCGCTGTTTGTTCTCGCGAAGCGCTTGCGCGTCGTGAGTTCGGTACGTCCATTTCATTATGCCTTCCGAGCGAAGGGCGACCACTGATGCCAGGAACAGCGCGAATGCTGTTGCACGCCACACGACGCGTCTTGCTCGAACGGACTTCCGCGGGCGAACTGGTCATGAGCGGCGACGACCTGTTCACACCGGTTGCGGCACTTATCCAGTACCTCGCTCGTAATCCAACCGACGGCCGGTTAAGACAGCGTCTTACCGCCTTGCTCTCCGTGGAGACGGCAGGATCGCTCGGGTTAGCCGTCATCGCTTCAGTTGCCCTCAACACCGCCAGCGCAACTGTGAACCCAGTGACGGAGTCGAAATCTCAAATGCAAAGCGACGTTCCCGAAATTGAGCTGAGCGCGTTTCTGCGAACGAGTTTTGAGTGGATGGAACGCGAAAGCCCGGTGATAATGAACGTTGCCAAGTTTCCGGCTTCGCTTCTGCCTGCTTCCCCAGACGACGTATTTGCCAATCTCAAGGAACTGCTGAAATTTGACCAGGATCTTCGCGACCCAGCCACAGCGCAAGCGTTCGAGTACGTTCTTACGACCGCGGTGTTGGTTGCCCCGCTCACGAGCACGCCCAATGAGGATCTCGATCTGCTTCGATACGCAGCGGCCCGCCTAATTGCTGCAAATCGACTTCAACGCGGGCGGGATCTCGCCGAGCAAGCCCTTGGGTCCGCAGGCGATGTCGCTGAACGTCGGCGATTGGCATGGCTGGCCTTCGCAGACATTTACCACCGGGCCCACAACGCAATTGACTCCCTTATTGGCATTGCTTGCATGTACGCAGTTGAAGTTGGCATTGATGTCGCCCAGTTGTGGCAAGAAACGTACTTGTTCATCAGAATCCTTCGCGATCTTCACTTTTTCGACGCGGCAAACTCCGTACTGAAGCGGCTTAGGGCGTTTTCACCACTGACAGAATTCCCGTCTCAATACGAGATGAGGCTAACAACTTTAGATTTGGGAATTCGAGCTGAGCCAGATGGCTCAATACGGCGACTATAACATCGGAGGGCTGGCGACTCTTACCGAGAAGATCAAAGGCCATTGCCTCGACTTGAGGACAGCCGGGGACAATGTCTCTCCTGCCTTATCCCTACTTGTTCACTGCATTCACCTGGCAAAACTACGGGGTTATCCACTAGACCAAGGAGTCCTGTCGACAGTTCAGACGCTCATGCCCAATGTGCCAGCTGCACTTGGGGATTTGATCACAACAGTTGCTCGACCGGACGCTGAGGGACGGGCATTGCTCGCCCTTGGCAAAAGCCTTCAGGCGGCACGGAGTCATGAGGATATCGGCTTCGACTTAGCCAATATAGCAATCACTGCGCGACGTCTACTGGACACAGAAATAGGGCTGCAGCATATCGAAGCCGTTATGTTGGCGATCGAGGCCCTCGCCGATCATGCCATCCGTGGGTCCTCAATAGGAACGGAAGCTTCGGTTTTCAGCTCCCTCGGGACGACCCGTGATCGGGCTGATAGCATCGCGGCTACTGGTTGCCAGGTTACTTTTTTAGGCCTGAGTGAGACTGGTCGCCTCGTTAGGGTGAGTGCGGCCGGCGATGGCGTGGGGGAAGTCGTGGCTGAAGAACGCGATCTGTTTTCCGCTGCGGCACTGCAAGACTGGTCTCAGCAGTTTCCCTATGCTTACGCGCAGACTGATGATCCGAATGCATTCTGGACCAGCACAGATAAGCTTGGACTGACGCTGGTTCCATCAGGGCCGATGGTTCTAGTGATGGACACCTCACTACAACGATTCCCGCCTAATCTGATACGGCTGGGCCAGGCGTTCGTCGGCCGTATCGTGCCCGTTGGGGCGGCCCCGTCGATATCCTGGCTCGCCGAGATCCGCAAGGTCCCCACACCGGCAAACCGAGGCAGGAAGGCGTGGATTTCGACTGTTACGACCGCCGGCGGGGATCCGGCCTTGAGTTGGTTAGCCGAGAGACTCCAAGATTCCTTAGAAAATCACCACTTCGCAATCGACAACGGACCAACGCTGCCGGACAATCTCCGGAATTCCGAATTGGTAGTCGTCGCGGCGCACGGTGGGCTTCTTCCGGAGGGGCGCTTCATCCAGAGGGTGGCGGCTAGCGTCGATTCGGCAATGTATCCTGCGGCCGTCGCTTCCGCGATCGGCGGCTCGACTGTTGTGGTCTTGTTCATCTGCAGCGGGGGTAGAATCGATCCACACCCTCAAGCGAAAACGACCGTGGGACTTGTTAAAGAACTGCTCGATGAGGGTTGCTTGACCGTTGTCGCGTCTCCCTGGCCCCTCGACGTGAAGGTGCCGCCTACGTGGCTGCCCACGTTTCTGGAGCGGTGGTCAGAGGGAGACACTGTCATGGAAGCGGTCCACAACGCAAATGCCGAAGTTGCGCAACGGTTTGACGGTGCGCCCGTAGATTGCCTCGCGATGAACGTATACGGTGACCCTCTGCGGCGGCGCAGCACTTGAAAAGATCCTGCGCGTATTGAGTTGGCGAGGCCGAGAATTGCCGTGCTATGGTTTGGTTTGGCCGCCTAGCACTGGCGTCATATACCGGGGTGAAGGCTGGGGACCCTACCCAGGGGCGGCTACTTCAGTATCAGGGAAATCGCAAAGGGAGCGATGGACAAACCGTCTCTTTCAGAACCGGCCCTTCGCCGGATCAAGGCCGTGCAACTGGAAGCCGGGGCCGACCTTCTGAACGGCCTCGACGCGTTCTGGCGGGGGATCGGCATGAGCACGAAGGCGCTCCGGGACCACGATCCGTCCGAGTTGATGCGTTTTTTCGAACGGTACGCCGAGAAGTTGTTCGAGGCCGAAGCCAGGGAGTGGCTGGCCTGCTTCACGGATCCCGAGGCGTACACCGGGCACGTCGTCATGCTACGGATGGCGATTGCCGACAGAATCTGCCCGGCCGTGACGGTGATTCCCGATGATTTGCGGGCAACGGATTGGAAAGACCTCTATCGCATCGTGAAGGCGCGCGCCGGAGAATCGGGTCGGAAGGATGCGCTCGGGGAATTTGGGCGAATCTCAGGAGACTGGGAGAACTACCTGGACCACAGCTTCAGCCGGCGGTTCCTTAAGGGCAAAATCACGACAATGGCCCCGGACAGGGATGCCGCCGTAACGAACTTCAGGGCGCTTGTTCTGGTTGAAGTACCTCTTTAACCTTCGACTATTCACCACCCGGCGAGTATTCCACCACCGCCTTTGTCTGCATCTCTCTGTGTCCCTGAAATTCTGGGAAGGGCAGGCGTATCGCCAGATGGCCGATACCGTTGCTCCGCCAGTCAGCGAAGGCCTGCCGGCGCTTCCGGAGACCGCCGATCCCGATGCGGCTGGCGGTGTCGCCGCGCCGACCGCGCCGCGCAAGCGGGGACCGAAACCCGACCACGAGACTGCGGCGCGTGTGGCCGAGATCATCGCCACCGTCGCCGTCCACGACGATTGGAAGGATAAGCTCGACGAGGTTTGCAGCGCCCTGGACAAAGCGGAACTGCCGTATCCGAAAACTTGGCCGAAGCGCGACGTCAAGTTGACCAGTTGGGAAGACGGTGCCACGTTCGAACCGGCTCTGGCTAAAAAGGCCATCGAGCACCTGCTCAAACTGGCAAAGCAGCGAAAGAAAAACCCTCCCGAAACTCTCTCCTAATTTCCGCGAATTTTCTCGCTACCACCGTTGCTAGCGGAAGCCCGTTCTTCCGCTCTCTACCCCGCGAAAGTTTCCAAAACAATTTTCGGTCCCGATGATTGCGTATGGGTGATCGCGACGCCCACCACGATCATTGAAAACCGAATAGATCACGCCTGCGGGAAACCCAAAGTACGGACAGGCTGCGATGACGCCTTGCCAGCCGAGCGGACACCCGGAAATGCCTTCACAACGCCGGCGTGATCGTGATCCATTTGTCCCGGCATAGCGCCGGGGCCCGACCACAACAGTTTTGGAAATCAGGAAAGGAGCGACATGGCAATGGTAGACAGTGTTCTCGAAGCGCTGCTGAACGAGCACGACGTGGCGCGCATCACGGGCCTCTCGGTGGCTTCCGTTCGGCGGTGGCGGCTCTTGCGGCAGGGGCCAAAGTACATCAAGATCGGCGCCGCCGTCCGCTACAAGCCGGAAGACGTTGCCGCGTGGCTGGAGTCCCGGCCCAGCGGCGGCGGGCAGCAGGCCTGAGAGGCGGGCGGGTATGGACATCATCACATTCACACCCGGCGAATCGTCCCGCTACTACAAGGACCGGCTCCCTCACCTGAAGCAGGCGGGCGCGCAGTGGCGATGTGGCTGTCCCAGGCACGGCGGCAAGGACCCGAACTTCAGCGTGGAACCGGCGACCGGCCGATGGTATTGCCATTCGGTCTGCGGCTGCGGCGGCGACATCATTGACCTCGAAATGGCGCTCACGAGCGCGGATTTCAAAACGGCGAAAGCCGAAGTCTTCCGCATCGTGGGCAGAATCGAATCCCGGCGTGCAACCGGCGGGTGGCGCGAAGTCGAGCGCTACCCCTACACAGATAAAGACGGCAACCTGCTTTTCGAGTCCATCCGTTATCTGAAACCGGACGGCAAGAAGACCTTCGTTCAAGTTCGTCCCAGCGGAGTCGAAGCCGCGGGCACAACCGACCCCGAGCGGATCGGCGGCGTCCCCACCGGCGGCATCGTGGTGGGACTCGTGAAGGGCAAGTACCTCCCCGATCCCAAGGCCCAGCGCGCGACCGGCAAACTGACCTGGAGACATGTGGAGGACCAGATCGATTACGACGGTGCGGAATATCGTTTCCGCGACTGTCCGCGCGTTCCGTACCGTCTCCCGAAAGTAATGGGAGCGGAAACGGTCTACCTCCCCGAGGGCGAGAAGGACGTTCACACCTTGGAGTCATGGGGGCTGGTGGCGTCGTGCAATCCGGGTGGGTCCGGCGAGAGTCATCTGTATGCGGGATGGGCGGATCACTTTCGCAACCGCCACGTCATCATACTTCCCGATAACGACGGCCCCGGTCGGAAGCACGCGTTGGCAGTGGCGACGGCGCTGTTCACCGCGGCCGCTTCCATCCGCGTTGTAGATCTTCCCGGCTTATCTGACAAAGGAGACGTGACCGACTGGCGCGTTGCCGGCGGCACCCTCGATCAATTCCGCGAAGCTGTCGAAGCAGCGCAACCTCTGGACGCTACATCGCTGGCGGCACTGAGGTCCCGCTGGAGCATTACGCCAGAAGAACCAAAACGCCAGGCGGCGCGCCTGGAAGCGGCGGACGATTGGCCGAAGCTGGAGCCAATCCAAAGCGAGCTTCCGCCCGTGCAGCCATTCTCGCAAGACCTCCTGCCGGCTCTATTCCGTCCCCTGGTGCGCGACGTGACGGAGCGCATGCAGGTGCCGATGGATTACCCAGCCGTGGTGACGATGCTCTGTCTCGCCGGCGCGGTGAACCGCCGGGCCGTAATCCAACCCAAGGCGAACGATACCGGCTGGGTAGTGATCCCCAACCTGTGGGGCGGCATTATCGCGCCGCCGGGATTCATGAAGTCGCCCGTCATCCAGGCTGCTACCCGTCCGTTACACCAGATTCAATCCGAGTGGCGGCAGCAGCATGAGGAATCGCTTGACCAATACGGCCGCGACAAGGAGGAATTCGAACTCCGGCGCGCGGCGTGGAAGGAGCAGTTCAAAGCCAGTGCCAAGAAGGGCAGGACGGCTGCCCGACCGGCCGGAGGACGAGCCGGAGGAACCGACGCTGCGGCGGCTGATCGTCAACGACGCCACCTTCGAAGCGATGCACCAGACGATGAGCGAAAACCCGGCGGGCATACTGGTCATCCGGGATGAGCTGACCGGCTGGTGGAGCCAGTTGGACCGGGCCGGCCGCGAAGGCGAGCGGGCATTTTGTCTGCAAGCCTGGAACGGCGACACCGGACACACGATTGATCGCATCGGCCGCGGCACCATTCACGTGGAGGCGTGCTGCATGTCCATGTTGGGCGGCATTCAGCCCGGCCGGCTTCGTTCTTATTTGACGGAAGCGCTCGAAGACGGTCCGAGCAACGACGGCCTCATTCAGCGCTTTCAATTACTGGTCTGGCCCGATACCGATCCCGATTGGGAGTACGTGGACCGGGCTCCGGACGCGGCGTCGGAACAGCAGGCGGCACTCGTGTTTGGCAAGGTGGTTGACCTGGACTCCGAGACTCCGATGCGGTACCGCTACGCGTCGGATGCACAGGAACTCTTCGTGGAATGGCTCGCGGAGCTTGAAACGAAGGTGCGCGGAGACGAACTCCATCCCGCGCTTGTTTCTCACCTGAGCAAGTATCGGAAGCTGATGCCGGCGCTGTCGGTCCTGTTCGAACTGGCGGAATGGGCGGCGGGCAACGGCAGCTCCGACACCGTTTCGCTGGAGCACACCAGAAAGGCCGCGGCGTGGTGCGATTATTTGGAGTCGCACTCAAAGCGGGTCTACTCCTGCGTGGTGACGCCCCAGCTTCGGGCGGCCCGCGAGCTCGCGGAGAAGATCAGGAAGCGCAAGGTAGGCGGCCGACGGTTTCTTCTCCTGCCGCGAGGTCTACCTGAAGGGCTGGAGCGGCCTGGATACTCCCGAAGCCGTGAAGTTGGCGGCAGAAGTACTGGGAGATGCCGGGTGGGTCCGCGACCTGTCCGGTGAGTCCGGTCCGTTCGGCGGGCGTCCCTCCAACCGGTTCGAAGTCAATCCGGGGGTGTGGCAATGAGCACCACGGTCACCAGCTCGGCGCATCGTAGTCGCTGGTTGGATTGGACTCCGAAAACTCCAATCTCGGTGGATTCGGCGGAAAGCGAACCTACAAAACCATCAAAACCCAGTTTTGTAGGTTTTGTAGGCGCCACTTCCGCAGAATCCCCCGAGATTCATGTTGAACCCGACCCGGCAGAATTGGCCCGAGCCTCCGCGGTGCTGAACCGGACCGGCGCTCGCCTGATGCAACTGGACGGCGTAACCACCATTGGAATTTGGAGTGACCTGGACGGGCCGGAACTTCGAAAGGCGCTACGCACGTTCGGGTCGGACCGGCTTCCCATCCGTTACCTGGATGGGGCAGGCGTGCCCGTCCGCTACAAACTGCGGCGCGTACCGGGCGAACCCGTTCCCCATAACGTGTTGTTGGAAATGCAGCGGAACCCGCGGGAACCGTGGAAGGTTCGAGACCGATTGCTCCAAGAGATGGGTTGGTGCTCGAAGGCCAACTCCTGGGCGGAATGGAAAGCGGCTAGGCTGAACCGGCTCTTCCAAGAGCAGGGCGTCACCGGACGTCCGGGCCGCATCACAGCCGCGACGGTTCTACATGGCGAAACCCAGAGATACGTCGCGCGAGAACAGAGCGGGGAAAGGAACCGATGAACACTTACAAATACGCCAACGGCGTCATCGAACCGATTGAGCAGCCGGACCTGACGCCGGAGTTGACGTGGACGGCCGTGGGCCAGTCGTCTGCACACGAACCGAAAGACTACGCCTGGCACTGCTGCCTGCCCTCGGAGGCAATGTCCGCCGGGATGGGAGCCGGGTTCAACATCACTATCTACCGCGCGGTGAGCGAGAGGGCACCCTATCCGTATATGGCTCTGGTCGACCTCGGCGACTATCCCGGAGAAATCTACTTTGCTGATCATTGGGACGTGATCCGGTACGCGCGGGAACACGCCCAATTGCTTCAGGTGACGGTGCTTGCAGGAATCGCAGATCGGATCGATGAGGCCATGAAATGGTTGTTCGATTCCGAGAACGGTTTGTTCCGCGACCACGTCCACGAAGTCTACGCCCGCGCGCGGAGGGCGGCGGAAGCCCGACGTCGCGCCCGGAACGCCGCGCCAGCCGTCATCGCAGGCAAGACACCGGCAGCCTGATTCGGCGCGCCCTGTGCGCCCGGAACGCGCACAGGGAGGCGTGTGGCGGCCATGCTGCCCGGTTTTCGGGACCTGGCTGGGCGCTCTTTTCTACGGTTGGAAAGGCCTCACAAAGTCTTTAGTCAGAGTCACTTAATTGGGTGGTCGGGGCGGGTGGTCACCACCAGCCCGACTTCAAAGAAGGAGAGGAGAGAGTATATGTTCAACAACGTTCAGACACCGTCGCCCACCGAGGCGGCAAAGATGGAGATCATCCGGCTCTTTCAGATCGAATGCGATCTTACCGGGAAGCGCCGCCAAAAGATCTCGGATATCGAGGCCATCCGGCATGCTACTGCCGAGGCCATCGTAGACGGCACTGCCGGAATCGAGGATGCCGCTGCCCGTGTAGCGCAACGGCAGACCGAGGTCGCCGCCGCGGAGGAGGCCATCTCCATCACTCGCCAGCGCCGTGTGAAGGCGATCCAGGAGCGTCTCAAAATCGAGGCCCGCGAACTACGCGCAAGTGCGGAGAAGTGCCGGCAGGACGCCGCCGACATTCTGAAACGCTGCGAACCCCTTCTGCGGAAGCTGTCGGATTTGCAGGGTATCACGTACGACTCCACCATCTTGCTCGCGCAGCGGAACGGCCGGTGGACCGGCAGCTATATAACGGGTGCGCCGATCGAGGAGTGCAATCCGATGGAGGCCACAGGCGACATCAACGCGGGCTACGTGGCTGCCGCGCTCGCGGGAGTTGCTCGACCAGGCCAAGGGCATGGAGGCGAAGGCCCTGGCGCTGGAGGAGCGGGAGGTATTGTTGGACGGTTCGCTCAACAAGCCGACGTTGGCCGCGGTCCTTGCCGAAGAATATTTCACGAATCCCGAGATCGTGGCCCCCGCGGTTCATATCGTCGAGAACTGGGCCGCCACGGTTGAGGCTCGCATCCGGCGGGATCGGCCAGAACTTGCCGGCAGAGTCGGCCAGCGCAGTTACAGGATCGCGTGGAGCAACGGGGAACTCCAGGTTGGTCAATGCTCCATCAGCTTCCCTGGTGAGAACTACGCTGCCGGCGATCCCACTTTCACGGTAGGAGCTGTAGCGTGACGGCGGAGACCGCGCAGTTCATTGCCGGTCTCGAAGCGTCCGTTGTGGTGGCTCTTGCCGGAAACGCCGCCGAACGCCGGGCCCTCCAGGGCTCGGCTGCCCGGTTGGCGGCGATGGCGGACGCCGGAAGAACTGCGGGCGCTTCACGAAGCCGGGCACGCCATTGCACAATGGGCCCGCGGAGATTGCGTGTGGAAGCTGTCGATCATTGTGAACGAGAACATCCGGATCGGGAGGTCGGGCTTCCTGGCCGGGTACAGCAGTGCGGGCACCACGCCCTTGCCGCCCGGCCCCATCGAACTTCCAGCGCGCATGGAGTGCGATCTGCGGCAGGCCGCGCGCCTGTGCCAGATGTTGTCCCTGTGCGAACCGCCATATGGTTGGCGCGGCGCGATACGGGTCAGCCACCGGTTGCAGGCGCGGACGCGCGATCTGATTGAACAGCACTGGCACCTGATCGAAGTGCTGGCCGGTAAGCTCGTCCGGCATCAGGAACTCAACCAGGCACAGATAGAAGCGGTCGTGGGGCATGCCTTCCGCCTTCCAAGGCCCGCGCCACGAGTGTCGGAAGCGCGGACCGCGTCCAGTTGAACCCCTCCTCGGCTCAGCTGCGCGACATGGCGCTCACCTGCCTGATGATGGCTTCCGCCGCATGCGTCATGCCGCCGCACTTGTCCCAGCCCTCTTGGGCAACCTGCTGCCGCAGGATGACCTTGTCAATTCGGTCCGTGCACCCGACGAGCACGGCTTTGCAAGCGGGGTCGCTGCTGCGCGGCCCCAGCTTTTGTAGCTGGGTGTGAGTTATTGCAGGCGCCTCAGAGTGATTCGATACATCGCCGCGCCCTTGAGCTTGCCTTTAAGGGCAGCATCCATGTCCCGACATACGCGGTTCATGGATCGGACATCTGCCATGCTCCGTCCTTGATAACCGGGTGATATAACACTCTCTCCGGTCGGAAAGCCCTCCACCTCCAGTTTTGTCGCAAAATCGCTTATGGAGGCTTCGACATCGATCTTGCTTGAGCAGGTTTGATTGTCGGTGTATCCGTCGCCAGCGATTTTCGGGGACCGGGCGACGGTGAAGGAAACATTCCACGTGTACTTTGTCTGCCCCTGCGAACTCAACCACCACCGGCCGCTACTGAGCGTGACCTTGAAAATACGATTATCGTCGGTCGTCCAGATTCCTACTGGGGACAGCAGTCCTTCCAGTTGTTTCGAGGCGCGACTCCGTGCCGCGCCCAGATCATTGGCTACCCCGAGGAGCGCAATGGCATGAGAAGCCGATTCCGAGAGCGAGCTGTCCTGTGTGTTTGACAGATCGTCGTAGAGTCGTGATGCCCCGATCCGCGCATCGAGGTTTTTCGTGTTTTCCCAGATACGCAGCAGCGCATCTGCCTCTCGTTCGGCAGCCTGCCAGAAGCCCTTGTCGAGTTGCCGGGCCACCTCAAAATTGCGTGCGGCTTGGACAGAATCCTGCATTCGGAAAAGCACCTCACCGAGGGCAAATCGCAAAGCCGGATCAAACTCGTTTTCCTGAACGAGCGCTCCGAGCTGATCGCGCGCTTCGGTGTAGAGGTGAGCGTCGACATACCGGACGATCTTTTCCATCTGACCGCTTGTTGCAGCCTGTGAAGGCCGGGTATGGGCGTTCTCTGAGAGCCGCTTCGGGTTTGCCGCAATCTTCGCGACGACATTTGCAGGGACAGCAAGATTCAGGTTTTGGCCACCCAGGATGGTGGCGCGTGCTACGCCGATCACGTTCCCTGCGCGGTCCAATACGGGTCCACCGCTACTACCCGGGGATATCGGCGCAGAGATCTGAAGTAGTTTGGTACCTTCAAACTCCCGGACTCCGCTGACCAGTCCATCGCTAACCGATCCGGGCAATCCCATAGGGTTGCTGATGACCATGATCGGATCACCTGGCACTACCCGGTCGGAATCGCCCAGCGTGAGTTTCGGAAACCCCCTGCCCTTCACGCGAAATAGAGCGATGTCAAGTTGGGGATCGTCGGCGATGATCTCGTCAATGGCGAGTTCCAGCCCGCTCGCTAATCGAACAGAAATATTCGCCTCCCCGGCGACCACATGGTGGTTCGTGACCACAATTCCGTCAGCAGAAATCAGGAACCCGGAACCCGACTTGTGCTCGCCTTGCACGGCCACGACCGCCGGGCTCGCCTCTTTGTAGATATCGGAGGTTTGCCTTTGGCCGCAGAGCAGAACAGGAACAGCGACCAACGCGGCCACCTTTCGGCACAGCATTTCTGCCTCCCTTAAGCCAATCATTGTACAACCGCACTTTGAGAGCTGCTTGTCCGGTCGCACTACGCCCCTCAAGCGCTGGATCGGCTTGCACCGGCGACGTCTCGCCCGTCGTTCGGGGGCGAGTCTACAAGGTGCAGGTCTCCGGCATAACTGGGGCACTCTTGGCGGAGGCGATCATGAAACGTACGCGGGACAATGATCCTTTGGACATCGCACATCTCAAATTGCACGTCCCCATAGACTCGCCACTCGCGTTCCATGTAATAGTTCTCGGGCGAATCCGCAGCCTCCGCGGAATTGAATGGCTTCACGAACGCAAAGGTCGCCTGGTACAGCAGCATGTGAAGGTGTGCGATCCGGCCAAGCAATTTCTGAAAATCAGGATCCTTGGATTCGAACATCATGTCGTGGACTCGTGTCGATATCCGCATCGCCTCCCAGTGAGTTAAATCCATCAGGTCAGCGCGAGTTATGTCGCGCGCCACTTCGTGTGATCCGGCCTCGGTCGGAACGACGCTGATGCCTGGCAGCGTGGCGTTATTGACGACGTAGAACACCGGATTCGCGCCCTTGGCCACAAGGAACGTCCTTGAGAACGCGATTCCAAAAGGCCCGTACTTGCTCATGTGGAGGCCCAGGCTCGGCAAGGGGATGTCACAGAAGCAGACAATCACGCCTCGGACCGCGCTCCCGTCCGATATCTTCTTGTTGCCGGTAATCGACAGGAGCATGGCCGCTTCGTCGGTCGTTCGCGAGCCGTCGCTGGCCCTTAATCTTCCGGAACGCAAGATTCGCAGCAGCGTTTGGAAGCGCTCCTCGTCGTTGGGTGCGCTCGCTCCGACAAAGTGCGTCAGTTCGTCGGAGGTGTATCTGCAATACTCCATCGCGGTGTTCCTTTACTGAAACGGTAGGCGAGGACGAATTCGGATGTCAATTCAACCCGCGTTGGCCCCGAAGGTTTACGACTATCGTTCCTGCGCCGTGAGGCACGTCCTCGACTTGATCTCGGCTGCCCCCTGATCAATGAATCGTCATGCGAAAGGAAAGCCCGATGCAGATCCTGTTCAACAAGACGATTGACCAATGCCGGAGATCGGCGCGCGCGGCGGCCGTGCCCGCGCCCGGAACCTGCGCATGCGGAAGTTGCAGGCGGCTCCGAAAACAGCACAAGTTCCACTGCCGCGGCTCGAAACGGCGGCCGAGGCAATCGCGCTCCTTGATCGCCAGTTCCCGTGGCTGATCGGCGCGGAGAAGGCCCGCCGGCCGGAGCGCGGCGGCATCCATGAGGCGCGCGCGGTTTTGTAGGTTTTGTAGCCTTCCAACCGCCGGGGAAGAGGTAACATTCGACCCCTGGCAAGTCGCGCCCGCCGGACGCGAGTGAGTCACCCAGCAAGCAGAAATCGAAAGGAGAAAGTGTGCACGATGGCGGTGTATAAGCGTGGTGCGAACATGGTGGTACAGGTTCACCTGGAGAGGCAAAGCCATCCGGGAGAGCACGAAGCAGAGCAACAAGCGACTGGCCGAGCAGATGGAGGCCGCGCACAAAACGTCGCTGGCGAAAGGGGAGGTCGGCCTGCGCGACCGGAAGCCGGTCCCGACCTTGAAGGACTTCGCCGAAAAGGACTTCACGCCGTTCATCGAATCGCGATTTCAGGACAAGGCGAAAACGCTCGAATACTACAAGGCCGGGATCAAGACCTTGGTCGATTACGGCCCGCTGGCCAAGTGCGCCTTGGACGAGATCACCACCGAACAAGATCGCCGGCTTCATTGCGCAAGCGGCGGGAGGCCGAGTTGGCGGTTGCCAGCATCAACCGGCGGTTGGAGGTCCTGCGGCGAATGCTGAAGTTGGCCGTCGAGTGGGGCAAGGTCGACAAGCTTCTGCCGAGGGTGGAAATGCTCCCCGGAGAGAATCACCGGGACCGCGTGCTGACCGGCGGAAGAGGAGACCCGCTACTTGAACGCGGCATCCACCGTCGGCGACAACATCCTCGACGCCTACCGCCGTGCGCTCGAAGGCATCCGCGCCACCGAGCGCGGCGAGGAGCCGATCGAACCGCGCGATCCGTTCCTGCTGCGGGACGTTACGACGATCCTGATCGACTGCGGACTTCGGCCGGAGGAGTGCTTCCGTCTGAGGTGGGAACACGTTCGGGACGGTGCGGCCCACATCCCGTTTGGCAAGACCGAGAACGCCCGGCGCACGATCCCGCTGACGCAGCGGACGGCGGCCATCCTGGAAACGCGGCGCGCGGCGGCGGAAGGCGAATGGGTGTTCCCGGCGCCGACCCGCAGCGGCCACATCGAGAAGTCCTCGCTGAAGAAGCAGCATCCGAAGGCCTGCACGCTGGCGAAGGTCGCGGAGTTCCCGCTCTACACCTTCCGCCACACCTGCCTCACGCGATGGGCGGCGCACATGGACCCGTACACGTTGGGCTACCTCGCCGGGCACAGCGATTTCTCCACGACGCGGCGCTACGTCCACCCGCAGGCGCAGACCGTCAGGGACGCCATGGAGCGCGCGCGCAACGGCCAGACCGGCGCGCAACCGGCACACGTCCGGCGTAGCACGTGGTCCGGGGTGGGCACAAAACTGGGCACAATAGCAAAACGGCGGTTGGAGACCAAAATCTCCAACCGCCGTATCTATTTGAAATGTAAAAGGAAGTT
>CAVRBB010000004.1:0-376761 GCA_963719195.1 Bryobacterales bacterium
GCCGCCGCCAGGGATACGTGACGACGTTGCCCTGTCGCCGGATGGAAGCACCATCTACTACGATCGCTTCACCTCGGTTCCGAGGGGGATCTACAGCGTTCCGCTGCTCGGCGGCGACGAGCACCTGGTTTTCGCTGACGCCTTCCGGCCCGAAGCGCTCCCTGATGGAAGCCTGCTGGCGGTCAAGCTGAACTCCAACCACGAGTGGCAACTGTTCCGCTTCTGGCCCGCGACGGGGAAGGTACAGGACCTGCCGGTGGCGGTAGTAGATGCGCAAGAAAGCCTGGCCAATCCACGAGCATTTCCGGACGGCAAAGAAGCGCTAGTCGATGGAGCGCCGTTTGGGAAAAAGAGCTGGCGGGGATGAACCTGCTGGTGGTCGATCTCACTACCGGCGCCACGCCGCCGTTCGCGCCCAGTCTTCCACGGGGCACCGTGGGCGCCACCGATTTCGCCGTGACCCTTGACGGCAAATCAGTGGTCATGACACGGGAATTCGGGCCATTTACCAGCGTGATCTCGGTCCCCGCCCACGGACACGGACCTGCCCATACGCTGTTTACCGCAACGCACTGGGGATGGGGGGTGGAAACGGCGCCGGATGGAAGCATCTACGCGTGTGTAACGGACGTGCCCGCGGAGTTGGTAGAGCCGCCCGCTGGATCGCGATGAGACGAGAGGGATGGCGCGGTTTCCATGGGTTTCCGATCCGGATCCGATCCTCGTCCTGCCTGACGGACGCGTGGTCATGAATGTGTTCTATTCGGGCCGCACCCGCCTGGTCGCGGTGGAGCGCGGGAAGCCCCCGGTTGCGATGGTCACCACGACGGAGGAAACCTCGACCCCAGCTGCGATGACGGGCCAGGGGGAGATCGCGTTTCTGATCGGTCCGGAACCACGCGGAACGATTGGGTTCGCCGACATCGAGACTGCGGGTGTCATGCGCCGAATCGATCCCGGCAACGGGGAGATTGTCTGGCTGGCGGGCACGTCCATTGCGCCACTGTTTACTTCGCCGCCGGCGGCACGGTCTGGTCGATTCCCTCAGCTGGTGGTCACGGACTAGGATCCGATCCGGCAATCAGGTAGTAGCTGACCGTTCCGGCCGGGCGCTGCTCATCAGCGTCCTCGAAAGCCCAAAGATGCGCCTGTTCCGGGTTCCCCTGGATGGCACGCCGGAGAGCGAGATTCTCGCCGACCCTTCCCACTCGGTGCAGTATCAGTTGCTCTCGCCCGCCAGTTGGAACCCAGACGGGCGGCTGCTGGTTTCGCTTCATGACTCGTGGTTCACGGGACCGGCAGTGATGGATACCCCCACCTGCCGGAATACAGCCGCTTCCGTTCCAGCAACGGAATCTATTACCACTCCCTGGGGCTCGGCGGCCCGTCAGATGGATGACATGGCGCTGCGCCTCAACATCGGCTTCACGAGGATGATGGCGATTCACCCAGCGGTGGGAAGAGCCTCTTCGATAGTGTTCCGTGGGATGATCCGGGGTTGACGTCGACGGAGCAGACGGGCTGCGGCCATGAGTATGCGATTCCGGCCTCGCGCTTCTGAGGCTGACCCTCTGGATCGCCTGTGTGCCGGGGCGGCCGTAGTTTCTGGGGGTTGGGAAGCGTCTGCAGGTTGGATTGATCCCTCGCGAACGCTCATGGTTATAATGTATGTGTGCTGTTGACCGGCGGATGGCCTGGTACGCATACCCCCTCCTTCGCCGTGGCGATGGGAAGTGGATCGTGATCGATTCCGAAGTGAGGTTGATCGGCGGACATTTTCCGGGGTCCACCCTGGACGGCAGCGCATCGGAATGGCTGATGGATGAATCCTGCTTTTCACGACCAGGGGGCACTATCACCGATGCGTCGATGCTGGCTTTTTGTGTTCACCTGCGAAGGGGCTTTGAAAACGTCTCGGTGAGCATCTGTTTGATCTTAGCCGGCGCGCCTGGCCAGGCGAAAAGATAACGCCTGCAGCTTTCTGTCGAATTGGTTGCCGGACGGAAAGTGGATCGCATTTACTTCCCATCGGGACACCACGCGCGCGGGATGGGATGGCGGGTGGGAGCGAGTCCGATCGATGGCGCTGTACATTGTCCGAGCCGACGGAAGCCGCCGTGGCGCCTGACAAAACTGGGCAGCTACACCGGGTCTCCACGATGGAGTCCGGACGGAAGAATATCGTGTTTTAGAGGTTGATTCCCCAAAATGTCTACCCGGTACGGTTTGCTGTTACCGTCCTGCGGTGTCGCGAATCGTGTCGATCGATGTCGAATTGGGTATGGTGCACTAATATAGTTCGGAGCCCCGGGTTAAAAGTGGCGTTACAGCGGCTGCCGATGGCGAGGTTGGATTTCTCGAGAAGTTTGGCAAAGCCAAAGGGCTGGTTAAGTGTCCGGCAGAATCGGCGCGCCCGGCGTCAGGCCAAATCCGTCGTGGTCGCCGGCAGGCAAGGGGAGGTAACCAGAAGGCGATCGAATGCCGGCGCCGGAAATGCTTCCGGTTTTCAGCCGCGACTCCGCATTTTCGCTCGATCGCACCGCAATTTCCCCGCTTGGTCGCCGGGGGCGACTGCTTCGTGACACCGGTAGGCGCGGAGCTCCAGATATTTGATGAGAGGAGAGAACGGCCAATGATTTACAACGGCGGCAAGGATGGTCAGCTAACGTTTCCGGCCTGGTCGCCAGATGGAAAGATATCGCGTTCGGGTTCGGCTCCTACTTTACCGGCCACGCCAAGCCCGCCGCAATCGAGATGGTCCACGCAGACGGCTCTGGAATTCGGAGACTGACCGAGGGGCCGGGGAATGCCGGTTTTCCAAGCTGGTCGCCCGACGGGAAACGGATCGTATATCGAGTGGCAGGATCGGAGCAGGGCTTACGGATTCTAAACCTGGAGGACGGCAAAACAGTCACGCTCACCACGGAATACGACAACTTCCGGCTTGGTCGCCGAAAGGGGACCTGATCGAGTTTACAAGCTTCCGCGACGGCGATTTCGAGATTTACACGATCAAGCCGGACGGCTCCGGCGTTCGGCGGCTGACAAACACGAGAGGCAACGACGCGCACGGAGTGTGGTCCCCGGACGGCGAGTGGATCGTGTTCAGCAGTTCCCGTATGGGGTGGAAGGACGAGGCGTTGGCCAGCGACCACGGACCGCAGCCGTACGGCGAACTGTTCGCGATGCGTGCCGATGGAAGCGGAGTTCGGCAGTTGACAGACAACCAGTGGGAAGACGCGCTTCCCGCGTTTCAGCCGAAATCGAAATGAGCTGAGCGGCCGGCATTCACGGAGCTGGCCCTGGATGATGCTCATCCGGAGGCTATCCGCATGAGTGGGAAACGCGCTTTGGCGCCATTTGCCGAACACAGTAGGTAGCATAGGCCTCAGCCTGCCGCAGTGTTTACTTTCGGCTCTGGGCGGACCGATGGCCGCAAAATTGTTGTTTTACAGTTTGGTGAATCACGCGCGCTGGTGATAGCTTCAGAGCGGCACAAAGGTTCTGGCCGGGGCATCAACACGCGAGCTGGGGGCAACGGCGGCAATTTAGGCTTGCTGCATTTGGGCTTGCTAGAAAACGCACCTCATTTCAATAAAGCCAGAATCGCTTCGCTGACGCGTTTCCCGTATTGACTCCCCGGCGCGAGCATATCGAAATGTCCGGCGCCTTCCAGCTTTAATACTGTCACGGAGTCCCCCTCGCTGTCGCCGCGGCTTCATAGCTGCTGACAAGATCGTACGCGGCTAGCAGAAATCCGCCGGCGACAATTGTTTGTGGAACGCCGAACGGCAGGAGGGACGTGGCCGAACTCTGGCCGTAGCGTTCGGGCTGTTGGGAAGGAGTACCGCCCATGAGCTCCGTCACGCCGGGAACCGGACAACCCTTCCTTTCTATTGGCTCAAATGCAGCCAGATCGGGAGGGCCATCGATATTCACTACCGCTTTCACGTGCAGAGGGTTCTTTGAAAACAGCGGACTCGACCGAGGGAGTTTCGAACGGGCAGCGAGCCAGTGCGCGAACGATCCGCCTGACGAATGTCCCACGACGACCACGCGGTGGAGGTCCAAGTGATTCTCCCGCGCGATGGTTCGCAGCAAGTCCACGCCCGCGGCTAAATCGAGAAAGGTGCCGGGCCATCCGCCGCCGGGATTTCCGGCACGCCGGTATTCGAGGTTCCAGGTAGCGACGCCGGCCTCGGCTAGAGCCGTGGCCAGCGGGCGCAAGGGTTCAAAGGTGGTGTCACGCGGGTCACGTCCGGGAAGACGGTCCACGTAGCATCCCCCGTGCACCAATATGACGACAGGATACGGCCCCGTGGTTTTCGGCAATCGCAACTCGCCGAACTCTAGAGGGTCCTGGCCATAGGCCAGCTTGTGATCGGCCGCGGCGACTGGCTGCTTCCACAGGTCGGCGGGCTGAATGCCTTGTGAAGCTGCGATGGCACAGATTCCGAAAAGAACGAGTATTGCCCCGGCGCAGTTCATGCTAGGCATTCTACGATATCCGTCCGGTTTGGTTCCGGTTGGGTTTTCAATTCTGGTTACAGATTACGTGGGGCCGGCGAGCCGGAATGTGTCCATTCCTTTGTGAGTGGGCGGAGGCCGTCCCCGCATGCAAGGCGCCATGGTATTATTCCCCGACGGCCGGCATCGCGCCGGGCGCCTCGCTCTTACCGGATCCTCCGTGACCTAACGATAGAACGATCGGACATGTCGTAGAATAAACCACCCATGGCGAATATGGCGAATTGGGTCGCATTTCCGCAGGAAGGACGGAAAGCGTGCGGATTCTCTTGTGGACGCGTCTGACCGGCATACTGCTGGTTACGCCAGCCATACGCCAGGTCCTCACGCAGCCGAAGTCACCGCCCAGGGTAGACCCTGCCGCGGGAAAAGTCATCTTTCAGGCACACTGCGCGCTGTGCCACGGTCTGGACGGCGGTGGCGGCCGCGGGCCGGACCTGCGGCGCCCGAAACTCGATCGCGCCGCCGACGACGAGGCGCTGAAATCCCTCATCGAAAATGGGATTCCGCCGGAGATGCCGGATGGATGGTATCTCAGCAAGGAAGACATCGCGAACATCGCCGCATTTGTGCGCAGCCTGGGAAATGTTCCAACGGAAAGCCTGCCAGGCAACGCGGTGCGCGGAGAGGCGCTATATGATCGGAGCGGATGCGACCGGTGCCATATTCTTGCCAGCCGAGGCGTGGGACTCGGTCCGGCGTTGACGGATATCGGAGCAAAGCGTGGGGCGGCGCGATTGCGCGAGACGCTGCGGGACCCCGCAAAAACCATCCCGGATGGGTTTCTTCTGGTGGAGGCGACAACATCAACGGGCGAGACACTGCGCGGCATCCGTCTGAACGAGGACACGTTTACGATTCAGTTGAAAGACATGCAGGGTCGAATTCATAGTTTTCGCAAGAGTGGGCTTCGCGGATTGAAGAAGCTTCGAAATGAAACACCAATGCCTTCCTATGCGGCGGTTTTTTCGGCCGCCGAGTTGGAGGATGTAGTGGCGTTTCTGGCGTCGCAACGGGGGCTCCAATGAAACTGCTGCTGTTTTTGTTGCTGGCGGGCTCCTCAATTCGGGGGCAGGTTCCGTTTCAACGCATCGTGAATGCCGATAAGGAGCCGGGCAACTGGCTGACCTATTCCCGTAATCTGGAAGGCCAGCGATTTTCACCGCTCACGGAAATCAACATCGAAAACGTCTCGCGCCTAAAGGTGAAGTGGGCTTATCAGTTTGCGGATCCTCAGAACGAAGTATCGCCGATCGTGGTCGACGGAATCGTTTACATTACCGGACCGAATTCCGCCGCCGCACTGGATGGACGAACCGGGCGCAAGTTGTGGACGTGGAAGCGCGCGCTGCCCGCAGACTATCGCAGCATTGGGTTCGGGCATACGAGCCGCGGGCCGGCGGTGCTGGACGATAAGTTGTATGTCGCTACCCTTGACGGCTTTCTTGTCGCGTTGGACCTGGAGAGCGGGGCCGAGCCGTGGTCCAGCAGGGTGCTGGATTACAGAAAAGGATACAGCATGACGATGGCGCCCCTGGCCATCGGCGGCAAAGTGGTAGTTGGCGTGAGTGGCGGAGAAGCCGGAATTCGCGGATTCATCGATGGGTACGACGCGAAAACGGGAAAGCAGGCGTGGCGTTTCTGGACGATTCCCGGACCCGGCGAACCAGGCCACGACACCTGGGCGGGCGACAGTTGGAAAACCGGTGGCGCGCCCACCTGGGTGACGGGCGCCTACGATCCGCAACTGAAATTAGTGTACTGGGGCGTGGGCAATCCCGGCCCGCACTGGAACGGCGACGTCCGGCAGGGTGATAATTTGTATTCTTGCTCGTTGGTCGCTCTTGATGCGGATAGCGGAAAGCTGCGGTGGTACTTCCAGTTCACGCCGCACGACACGCACGACTGGGATGCGACCCACGTGCCGGTTCTTTTCGACGCCGAGGTGGGCGGCGCGAAGCGCAAACTGCTTGCCGTGGCGAACCGCAACGCGTTTTACTACGTGCTGGACCGGGTCACCGGTGAATTCGTAGCCGGAAGATCGTACGCGAAGCAGAGCTGGGCGAAAGGCTTGGACGCGAAGGGACGGCCCATTCTTGTGGGCAACGCCGAACCTACTAAAGAGGGTGTGCTGGTGTGGCCGAATGCGAACGGAGCGACGGTATGGTTCAGCCCCTCATTCAGCCCGGCGACCGGTTATTTCTACGTAGCGGTGCGTGAAATAGGATCCAAGTACTTCAAGCGCGAAACGCCCTATAAACCGGGAACGGAGTTTATGGGCGGTGGAGAAGAGGAATTGCCCATGGACGATGCGTGGGGCGCGATCCGCGCGTTGCAGGCGGAGACCGGTGAGATCCGATGGGAGTTCAAGCTGCACTCGCCACCATGGGCGGGCGTAATGTCGATCGGCCGGCGGCCTCGTGTTTTCTGGTTCTGACGAAGGAAATTTTTACGCCCTTGATGCGCAAACAGGAAAACCATTGTGGGACTTTCAGACCGGCAGTGCGATTGCGGCGAACCCCATCAGCTTCACGGTAGACACACATCAATACGTCGCGATATCGGCCGATCGCGTCTTGTACGTCTTTGGCTTGTGAGGGATCCAGCCAGGGCGCCTTCGGCGGATGGACCATTTACGCGCGCGAGGTGTGACCCGGTAAGAGCGAGTCACAGCCCATTTCCTTGCCATTCCGAGGCATACGAGCGTTTCGATGAAAGTGCCAGAGAGGAGAGTTGTGTCAGTGGCCACCACTTATAAAGCACAATCGCAAAAAGGACGAGCACGCCCGCCGTGAGCACACCCGATTCGCCGACCCACACGCTGCGGCCGACCGTCGACCTGTCAAATGCACCCTGGACGACCGCGTTCCATGCGCCGTGTCCCCAAATACAGGGCCAAATACTTCCTGAGGAAAGCCGAAGCCATGCGAAGACATACCCGCCCGCTACGATGCCAACCACAAAGAGACAGGTCGACAATATTGGATGCGGTCCCGATGCATACTGCCCGCTCAGGATTAGAGGTGTGTGCCATAGCCCCCACACCAAGCCGCTGATCAGGATGGGCGCCCGGATACCGGAATCAACCAATCGCGTTAACATGTAGCCGCGCCAGCCAATCTCTTCACCTGCGGCGTACTTGCAATTATCCAGCGCGCCAAGCACCAACATCACTGCGAGACACTGGCAAAATCGCACGAACTCGCCTCCGGCAGGTGCAAAATGCATTCCCAGAACCGCACCACGAAGTACTGGCGCTTTGAAATGCGCGAGGCCCGTACTCCAGGCGATTCCATATGCCGTGGATCCCACGACGAGCGGCATTGCGCTGGCGACCGCGATTGCGCGCGTCCCAGCCACCCCACCCCATCGGAAGGAAACATCGCCGATCCGCTCCCGAAGAGCTAACCTCGCAACAATTGATGAAATAGTCACCCACCATACGAGCCCGAAGATAAGGCCAAGGTGATTCTGGATAGACCCACCGAGCACCAGAATCCTGTGCTCGAAATAGGCGGACCCCGCGATCAACACCACAAAAAAGATGCCCAAACCGGAACGCGCCTTGACTTTCGACTGCATGAACACCTCCAACGAGCGAAAGGCAGCTTCAGCCGACTCAACCACGAACGTCCTGGCAAGTATCGCACAGTGTTCTGGGTCGAAAGTGACCTGCCCCCCGAAAACTCTACCAGCCATAATTAGAGTCTCCACCTGTGCCGGGTTCGCGGTGGCAGTTTGGGTGCTTCGGAACGCGGATCAACAGCGCAGCCTACTCCGCAGCCGCTGTAGACTGAGGGCATGTTCCCTGACAAGTTCCGAAGTCTCGGCGGCGCTGCCGCCGCTGCGGCCGGCGCGCTGCTGGTGACGGCCGCGACCCTCTCCGCGCAGACCAAGGTCGTCCCGCTATGGCCCCACGACGCGCCGGGATCCGAGCAGTGGACCCAGAAGGAAGCCGAATACACGTTTGGCAATCCGCCTCTGAAAGCGGTCCGGAACGTGGTCAACCCAAGCATGACCGTCTATCTCCCCACGGCCGAAAACTCGACCGGTACGTCGGTAGTCATCGCCCCTGGGGGCGCGTTTCGCATGCTCTCCTGGGACTCCGAGGGGACTTTGGTGGCCGACTGGTTGCAGAGCCACGGCGTGGCGGCCTTCGTGCTCAAGTACCGGCTCGCCGACACCAGCACGGAGGAGGAGTTTGCCAAGGCCGAGGCGCAGCGGCGGGCCGGCGCGAGTGGTCGTGGCGCAACTAGGCCAGCGCAATCCGGCTCGAATCGCGGTGGCGCCCGGGGCGGCGCTGGTCCTCAGAGCCAGATTCGAGCCATGGCTGCCGCCGACGGCCTGCGCGCCATCGAAATGGTGCGCGAGCACGCCGCCGAATGGCACCTCGATCCGGCCAAGGTCGGGATCATGGGGTTCTCGGCTGGCGGCTCCGTGGCCGTGCAGGCCGGCCTCGACCACACTTCCGCCAGCCGCCCGGCCTTCGTAGGGGCAATCTATGCCTGCTGCGAAAACGCCGCCGACATCAAGATCCCCGACGATGTGCCGCCGTTCTTCTTCCTGCACGCCTACAACGACCCGGTCTCGGCGTCGAGCCCGGCGCTGTTTCTGGCCTTCAAGGCGGCCGGCAAACCCGCCGAGTTGCACACCTACGCCGCCGGCGGCCATGGATTCGGAATGCCCAACCACGGCCAGCCCACCGACGGCTGGATCGAACGGTTCGGCGACTGGCTGCGCTACCAGAAGCTCATGAAGTAGTCCCTGTATTGCAGCCCGCGGGATTCTCCGACGAGTCTGTCGCGGCCTCGACTCAAAACAGCAGTGTGAGTGACTTCTGGTAACTGGCTACGCCGTGAATATCGCCCCAACCGTTGATTTGATCACGCTGTCCCACGCATTCAGGAAGAACGTGCGTGCGCAACGAGTGGACGTCGGGTCACCGGCCACAGTCGTGTTCCAAGGCGTTGGACCCGGTGGAAGAACGGCAGTCGAGGAAACCCACGCCCACAACCGCGATGGCGTAATGGGGTTCGAGTAATTGTCCGAAGTGATGAGCGTTCGGACCGTGGCGCCGATTTTGGTGACATTGTCCCGGGTGTGAAGTCGCCGCTGAACGCCATGTTCTCGCAGACCAACACACGATAGCCCACTACGGCGGCGAGGCGCATGCTGCGGTCATGGCTGTTACGGATGCCGATCGAAAACCGGCAGCCGGGTATCCCGGTATCGAGGTCGAGTACGCCAAACATCTTCATGCCGTCCTTGCTGACGGCGTACTCTTCGGTGACCACACCGATGTGGCGGAAGCTGAGGGTTTCGACCAGCACCTCGACAACTTCGGCATGAGGTACCGGCCGGTGTGCGTTATCTGATTTTTCCTTCTGAGAAGCCCGTTTTCTGGGCATTTCGGCGTGTCACCCAACCCTGGCCGCCGACGATCTTTTTCGACCAGGTAGGATCTATCCTACTTCAGGTGCCCGCCATCAGTCTGGCGACAGTTCCAAGGCATCTGGTCGGGAGGGGCATGCCTCCAGGTTCGGAAACCCGGATTTTTGGGCAATTTTGGGCAATGTGCTGCGGGAGAAGCGGTAGAAGCGGCGGTGGTGGCAACCAAGAATCTGCAAGTTGCAGGCCAGAGCACCCGCCCGAGACTTCGAATCCCACCCTCACCGCCATAATAGAATCAATAATATAGCTGGGAATCGGCCAGCGGTCTCGGAACCCGAAAAACGCAGAATATAATGAGGCGTTGAGAGCCAGAACTCGAAGCGAACGAGGGGAGCCCGTCCCGGGGCGACCCTATTTTCGCGTTCCGGAATTGTGATGGTGTTTGGGCGCTTCTTGTAGTAGTATTACATCAAGATGGATTCGCACCCCAAAGGCCCCGAGGCCGCCAGGCTCCGCCAGCGGAAATTCGCCCTCATCCGCCAATTCCAGCTGCCGGATGACGTGCTCCCCGGTTCGCTTTCGGTGAGTCTCACCCGCTGCGGTAAACCCACCTGCCATTGCGCCAACGGCGACGGCCACGCCGCTTGGTCCTTGACCTTCATGGCCGCAGGCAAGAAACGGGTGGAACGTATTCCGAAAGACTGGGTGGACGACGTTCGCCGGCGCGTCGAAGCCTGCCGCGCCTTTCAGGACGCTCTACGCGAGGTCTTCACCGCCAATGCTGAGTTGTTGGTGCTGCGGCGTAAACAGCAGCCGCATTGAAGGGACCGCATGTTCGCCAAATCCAAAACTACGCCTGTCACTGTCTAGTACTACTGGGTCATAAAATACGAGTCGGATTCGCCCTCTCCCGAGGGGCGTATTCTGAGGAGGTATGACTCCGCAGCCTGACAGGGAGCAAACCGTGAGGGAGATTTATTTACTCCTTCGCCGGGCGGCTGCTTGCAGGCAGCCGGTGGCGGCAGTTTATGATGGCTTACCGCGGCTGCTTTGTCCCCATGTGTTAGGACAGAAGTCCGGCCGACTCCGTGTGTTGTGTTATCAGTTTGGAGGAAGCAGCAACAGCGGCTTGGCGGTGGCGTCAGAAGCCATGGGCGGCTGGCGCTGCCTCGCCGTGGAGAAACTCAGCCAGGTCGAGTTGCGCGCTGATGCCTGGCACACCGAGCCACGCTCACCGCGGCAAACCTGCCTTGATGAAATTGATTTCGATGCCAACGCTCAGTCCGGAGACAACCCGCAAAAAGGGCAGTGAGGCAGTTGCCGGAGCAACACCCGCGCCAGAATGATGCGCAGCGTCGCGATGGAGTGCGGATTATGTCTTTCGGGGCGTGCGCGGCGATCCGCGGGGCCGGAAGCCCGGCGGCGGCCCCAGGGCGGCGAATCCCAGATGACCGGCACGGGCCGAGGGGGAAAAACGGTTCCGCTCGGCCACCAGGAACCCATAAGCTGCGATACATAGCGTCGCGTGGTGGTGGAACCCACGCCAGTTGCGGCCTTCAAAATGCCCCAGCCCTAGTTCTTGTTTCAACTCCTCATAGTCCCGTTCGATGATCCAGCGGTGTTTGGCCATCTTGACCAAAGCTTTGAGTTTGGTAGTGGGCGGCAGCGTCGATACCCAATATTTGGATGGCTCTTTCTCCGCTCGCGGCCACTCGATCAGCAACCATTCCTCCTGGTGTGGTTCCGCTTTCTCGTAATCCCGATGAGCAGGACGTACGCGAACGGCGGCAAAGCGTGATTGCAACTTCCGGTCTGTGCCTTCACGCCAAGTGATTTCTTTGAAGGCGGTGGAGGGCAGACTCATCGCTAACTGCTTCACGGCGACGGGTTGATGGTCCGTGGTCCGTTGCAAAAGCCGCGGAGGTCGTCCCATTTTTCGGCGGGGCTTGGCAGGCAAAGGCTGCTTGCCGGACTCCCAGACCGTCATCGAGCTTTGCACGCCCACCACATATTTCAGGTTGAGTTCGGTGATTCCGTCGCGAAATTCGGTGTTGATGCCGTAAGCCGCGTCAGCCAGAATTACCCCACGGTCCAGGTTGGCCGCTACCGCCGCACGGATCTGATCCAGCGCGATGGCCGGCTTGGTTTGAAACTCAACCTCTTTGGGCACTTCCGTCTTTTCCCGCCGCTCCGCATCCTCGGCCCATTCCTTGGGCAGATAGATGCGATAGGCGATCGGCAGGCTGGAACTCCACGTCGCCACTGACAGACTCACCGCTACCCGACAGTTCTCTTGCTTCCCTACTTGTCCGCAGTACTGACGTGCGACCCCCACCGAATGCGTGCCTTTCTTCGGAAAGCCGGTGTCATCTACGATCCAGGCCACCACTGGCCCTTGCTTCTGCATCGCTGGTAACACATGGTTGCGCACTTCATCGAGCAGTGCTTCGTCGCTCCAAGGCGCCTTGGCTACCAAATGGTGCAGTGACTGACGCGTCGGCTGCACGTTCCCCGGATCCAGGCGGGCCGCCATCGGCTCAATACTCTTGCGTTCACCGGGTAATAGCAACGCCTTGCAGTAGTTCTTCAAAGGTGTGTGCCGGTCTTCGTGCCCCGCGGCTATCGCCAGGCCCTCTATATATGCCGCGAAGCGTTTCTCTTGTGGGCCTGGCGCAGAGAGGCGTGAACCCACAAGACAATTCTACATCAGAATGTTCTTTTATGACCCAGTAGTACTAGGAGCCCGTGGTAATAGTCAGTCGCGGCCGAAATCATCGTGCCAGCCCGGAAATCGGGGGTACCCAAACCTCCAGGAAGGCCGCAGCAATGCGTGTGTAGCGCCTCTAAATGTGTCGCTCTTTGGAGGTCAGTTTCCGCCGTGAAACTAGTGACTATTACTACAGGCTGCTAGGGTTGAAGTCCTACTGGAGAAAGAAAATGATAAACCAGATGGATCTTGGCGGCAGTTTTACGCTCCCCGGTACCTCAATGATCTTGAGGCGCATGGGCTACGGTGCGATGCAATTGGCCGGTCCGGAGGTGTGGGGACCGCCTCGGGATGTTGATGGCGCGGTCGCGGTACTGCAAGAGGCGGTCGCCACCGGTGTGAACCATATCGATACCAGCGACTTTTACGGTCCCCATGTGACCAATCAGATTATCAAGCGGGCGCTCCACCCTTATCGCGATGGTTTGGTGATCATCACCAAAGTTGGTGCGCGGAGGGGTGAGGACAAATCCTGGATTCCGGCGCTTTCGCGCCAGGAACTGATCGAGAGCGTTCATGCCAACCTTCGAAATCCCGGGGTCGACCGGCTTGATGTCGTCAATCTTCGCGTTGGAGGATTCCTGGAGCCATCGGAGGGATCCATTGAAGGGCCGCTGACCGTGCTCGCCGAACTCAAGCACCGCGGGCTGATTCATCATCTCGGCCTGAGTAATGTCAGCGCCGCGCAATGGGCGGAGGCCCAGACCATTACCGACATAGTCTGCGTGCAGAACTTCTACAACGTCGCGCGCCGTGCCGATGACGGCTTCATCGATGCCCTCTCAGCGCAAGGAATCGCGTATGTACCGTTCTTCCCGCTGGGAGGTTTCACTCCTTTACAGTCGTCGACGCTGGACGCAGCCGCAGCGTCACTGCAGGCGACTCCGATGCAGGTTGCGCTCGCGTGGCTCCTTCAGCGCTCACCCAACATTCTGCTGATACCCGGAACCTCATCAGTGAAACATCTTCGCGAGAATGTCAGTGCTGCGGCGCTGCAGCTACCGCCCGAAATCATCGCTGAACTGGAGCCGATTGGCAGAACTCCTGAGCGTTGATCTGAAACGCGGGCCGCGGAAGTCGGGCTTGGGTTCCCTTTCCGCCGGCGGCTCAGGCAAGTTCTCGTGGACGCCTCGAACGTCCTGGCCAGTGTCAGCATGGGCGACTTCTCGCTCAAGTGTTAGGCTAGCTACTTTCCGGCGCAAAATTGATCGGTTAAGCCGTTTCGATCCAGCGGGCGGGGCGACGGAACGCTGCAAGATCGCACAATTTCCTCCCCTGAAACATTTTTGATGATTCATGTCATTTTTCTATTGACAGGAGAACCGGACGAACGTATCTTAATATTAAGCTATGCGTAAGCGGCAGCAGCGGCTCATAGAACGACTTCTCCGCGCTTCGGAAACCATGGTCCAAGGCGGCCTGTCGGAGACCTCTCGCCGTTGCGGTAATCCGGGCTGTGCCTGCGCTCGCGACCCCGAACGCCTGCACGGGCCACACCTCTACATTACCTATCGAGAAGACGGCAAAAGCCGCTCGTTGTACGTTCCCCCAGGGCATGCCGAAGCCGCCCACCGGGCGCAACAAGCCTGGGCCGCCTTTTGGGAGATTGGCTGTTCTCTGGCCAAGTTGAACCGCGACCGCCTCCGTAAGCAGTGGCAGCAAGAGAAGCAATCACGCCCGCCCGCCGCGGCTAGGAGTAACTCTCGTGATTGAGGCGCGCCGACGGCAACTCCACTTCGGCGAAGGTCTAATCGCGGAAGAGATAAGCGATCTGCGCGAACAGTGGATGACCCATGCCGACCAGGTGTTGGAAGATGAGCAACTGGTTTCGACTGTGTACGAGGCGCTGGCAAAGCGCAGTCCCAAGAGCCGCACCCGCGGGCGACGAGGCACCCCAGCGGAAGTGGTGATGCGGCTGCTCTTGCTGAAGCACATTCGTAACTGGAGCTACGACGTCTTGGAGCGTGAAGTCCGAGCGAATCTGGTGTACCGCGATTTCACCCGCGTGGGAGCATCGAAAGCGCCCGATGCGAAAACGATGGGTCGTTGGGGATTGGCGCTGGGGCCAGACGCGGTCGAAAAGATACATGAACGAGTGGTGGCGATTGCCAAGGAGAATCAGGTCGTCCAGGGGCGCAAGATGCGCCTGGACACAACGGTGGTAGAGACGAACATCCACTATCCCACCGACAGCAATCTGCTGGGCGACGGCGTGCGGGTTCTGATCCGCGCGATGAAGAGAATCGCCGACATCGCCGGGCAGCAGGGAGCGAAGCTCCGTGACCGGAGCCGGAGCGTGAAGTTTCGCATTCTGGAAATCGGGCGCGTAGCGCGCACCAAGGGCGGACCGAACCGGGAGCGTTTGCAGCAGGGATACGGGAAGCTCTTGTCCACGGTAGGGCGCGTGGTTGGTCAGGCCAAACGATTTTCCGGCGAAATTGTCCAAGGGGTGAAACGATCGGCGGACGTGATGCAGCAGGCCGCCCTGGAAGGGCGGCGCAAAGAACTGGACACCTTTGTGCCAAGAGTTCAGCAGGTGATGCGGCAAGCCAAACAGCGGATCTTCGGCGGTAACACGCACGTAGCCGAAAAACTGGTGAGTATCTTCGAGCCCACCACGGAAGTCATTCGCAAGGGCAAGGCGAGCAAACCTACCGAGTTTGGCAAGATGGTCAAAATCCAGGAAGGCGAAAATCAGATCGTCACCGACCATGCCGTCTATGAAAAGCGGCCCAGTGACTCAGAGCTGGTGATCCCGGCCCTTGACGCGCATGAGAAAAAGCTGGGCTGCACACCCCGACTGGTAGCGGGCGATGCGGCATTCTTCTCAGCCAGAAATGAAACCGCGGCGCACGAAAGGGGTGTGAAGCGGGTGTGCATCCCGAATCGCTCCACCAAAAGCGCCGAGCGGAAGCGCGAGCAAAAGAAGCGCTGGTTCAAGCAAGGCCAGAAATGGCGTACCGGCTGCGAGGGCCGCATCAGCGTGCTGAAGCGGCGCCACGGCCTTCGGCGGTGTATCTACCGAGGCGACGCCGGCATGAAGCGCTGGGTCGGACTTGGCGTGATCGCTGACAATCTTCACCACCTCGGAAAGGTGTTAGCCGAACGCAAGAACTGATTCTTTGAAGTAACCGAAACTCAACTACTTGACTGCCCGGCGGGACGACCGTCGGGCAGTTTTGCGGTTTTTGACACCGCGCGCCGGTGCTCGGGTCCTATCGAAAACGAATTTTGCGCCGGAAAGTAGCTAGCGAAAGAACGTGGTCCACGGCCGTTTGTCGCTGGCCGCTCCGACAGGCTCGAAACGGTCACGGATTTATGGCGTCGAAAAATGAACCGCGCCTTCGAACTCGCTGGAAATTTCGAGGAACCGCCGACACCTCATCGATTTCGGCGCACCTTTGCCCGGATTCTTTTGCAAAAGGGCGTACCCGTGGCAGATGTAGCTGACTTGCTTGGAGACGACGAAGAGACGGTGCGAGAGCATTACGCGCGCTGGGTGCCGGAACGGCAGGCGCGTTTGACGAGTATTCTTCGGGAAGCCTTCGTCGGCAAGCCGAAGCCCAAGCTGGTGAGCATGCCGGCCCGGCGCAAATGAACTGAAGCACCACGCTTGCTTGCGGCCATCCCAGCAATCGGCCGCTGTTCCAAACGACTCGGTTTTACCGCACTTTAGCCAGCCTGGAGGGAGAGTTTTGCAATTTTCCACAGATGTGCCGTACAAATTTCTTATGAGGGCCGGAGCAGCGCTCAAGATGGCGCGGGGGAGTGCGTTGTAATTCCGAATATCGAGGGAGAGCAGGGCTATCGCTTCGACGGAGGTATTGAGAACATATGGTGGGATGGTGGGAGCAGCAATTCAAAGCCAGGCTTCGAATCTGATCCAATCTGATACAACCTTCGAGATGCACTACAGCATCGGGGATCTTGCGAAACAATGGCGGCTCGGACGCGAGACTGTGCGCCTCTTGGTTAAAGACGAACCCGGTGCCTCGGGGGACACCTCAAAACCGGCCAAAGCGCGTCCGGGACAATTTGTTTTTACCTCACCAGGAACCTCTCTGGCAAGATTTTCGATCTGACTTTTTCTGTTGCACACACTGAGCGCGCCTGAGCAGAGAATCGGAGCGCGTTGTGCGTGATTCTTTTTTTCGTAACCAGTTTGTTTTTTCGTATTTATTTACCACGTTGGAACTCGCGTAGAATCAGGCCATTGCAAACAGGGCTGAACAAAATCCTTCGTTTCGGCTACTGTACGGGTGGATGAGAGCCGCAGGCAGCCCGCGAGAGCAGAGAAATCAACCGGATCCGATTGCGTTCGTTCCCAAGCAAGAGTTGGAGCAAGCCGAGCGACAAATCAAAAAGCAACAGCGGGAGATCGAACGGCTCGAGCAGGAAATCGAGCGCCTGCGCCAAGAGTTGGAAGCCGCCCTGCGAGCCGGAAAGCGCCAAGCCGCACCACATTCCTGTGGCCGAACCAAGGACCGCCCCCAACGCCCGGGCCGCAAGCCGGGCCGGAACTATGGCAAGCATGCCTGCCGTCGGACTCCCTCGCGGGGTGGATGAAACGATTCCCGTGCCGCTGCCGCCGCAGTGTCCCCACTGTGGAGGCGGGGTCCAGTTGCAGCGCCACGAATCGCAGTATCAAGAGGAAATTGTGCGGCGCACCGTGGTCCGCCGCTTCGATATCGCGGTAGGTTGCTGCTGCGATGGCGGCCGTCGGGTACAAGGACGGCATCCGCTGCAGACCTCCGATGCGGTGGGCGTGGGCGCGGTCCAACTGGGGCCGGAAGCGTTGGCCCTGGCCGCGATTCTCAACCAGCAAATGGGGCTCTCGTTGGGGCACATGCGGCAAGTGTTGGCCTATGGCTTCGGACTGGCAGTGAGTTGCGGCGGTTTGTACCGGGCGCTCGCGCGCCTGGCGCGGCGCGCCGGGCCCACCTACGCGGGGTTGGTGGGAGCCGTGCGGCAGGCTCCGGTGAACGTGCCCGATGCAACCGGGTGGAAGGTAGAGGGACACCTGCAATGGATGCATGTGACGGTCAGCGAGCAGGTGACCGTCTATGCCATTCTGCCGGGGCGTGGGTACGAACAATCGGTACTGATTCTGGGAGCAGCCTACGCGGGGTTTCTGGTGCATGACGGATGGGCGCCCTACTATCGTTTCTTGCACGCATTCCATCAAAGCTGCCTGCGTCATTTGTTGACCCGGTGCCAAGAGCTGGCGCGGATCGCCTCCCCGGCGGCGGCCGCGTTCCCCTCGGCGGTGCAAGATCTGCTTCAGACCAGTTTGCAATTGCGGGACCGCTATCGGGAAGGCGAGATCTCCGCGCACGGTTTCCGCCGCGCCACGGGGCGTCTGGAAGCGCGCCTGGACCAGTTGTTAGAAAAAATCGTATCGAGATCCGGCGCATCGCCGGCTGGCGAAACACCTCGCACACGAACGGCTGTATCTGTTCACCTTTCTCTACTGTCCGGGTTTGGACGCAACGAACCACGCGGCGGAGCAGGCCGTGCGCTGGATGGTGATCGCGCGCAAGGTGTGGGGTGGGAATCGGACCTGGGAAGGAGCTTGGACCCAACCAGTCCTGGTGAGCATGCTGCGCACTTGCTGGCAGCAGGGCAAGGATGCCTTTACCCGCATGGTGAAGCTGTTGCGGGCGCCCCGGAGCGTGATCCTGGACATTGTACCCGGCGCGGGCTGACCGCGCCATAGCCGACTGCATGCCGGAATCCATCACCTTTTGCGGACGCACGTTTGGTGCTGGCGAAGTGGAGTTGATGCGCCAGATCGCGCTGGAATTTTCGGCTCTGGGCGTGACCGAGATCGCGCGTACCGTCTGTGAATTGCTGGAATGGAAACGGCCCGGCGGAGGCTTGAAGAACCACGAGTGCCGGCAACTGCTGGAGCACCTGGCGGCGGAAGAGTTCCCGCCGCTTCCCGCCCTGCGGCAGCGGGGAGGAAGGGGTCCACGGCGGGCCGACATATCGACGCCCCACCCGGAGCCCGCGGTGGTGGAATGCGCCGCCCGCGAGTGCGAACCGTTGGAACTGGCTGTGGTGGAAGGCCCAGCGGAGAGCCGTCGGTGGCGGGAGTGGCTGGAAGGTATCATTACCTGGGATGGCGCGTGCCTTTCGGCGCGAACTTGCGTTACTGGGCGCGGAATCGGGATCGAGAATTGGCTTGTTTGCTGTGGACCTCACCGGCCTGGAAGATGCAGGCGCGGGATGCCTGGATCGGTTGGAGTGACCGGCAGCGACAGCGCAACTTACAGCGGATCGTCAATCACAGTCGGTTTCTGATCCTGCCGTGGGTGCATGTGAAAGGATTGGCGAGTAAGATTCTGGCACACAGCGCCCGACAAATGCCGCACGACTGGCAGACTCGTTATGGAGTTCGTCCCCTGCTGTTGGAAACCCTGGTAGATGCGGCGCGTTTTCGCGGAACCTGCTATCGCGCGGCCAACTGGATTCACCTCGGGCAGACCTCCGGGCGCGGCCGGCTGGATCGTGAGCACACGGCTCATGGTAAAGCGGTCAAAGACATTTTCGTTTATCCACTGGCACCTGATGCCCGGCCGCGACTATGTTATGTGAGTATCCTGCACGGTAAATAAATACCTTCAGAGATTCAAGGACTTACAGGACATCATCGCCATTCTCGGAATGGACGAGCTGTCCCCGGAGGACCAGCTAACGGTGCTCCGAGTGCGCACGATTCAGCGCTTCTTGAGTCAGCCATTTAGCGTGGCGGAAGTCTTCACCGGCCGTGAGGGCAAACAAGTTCCAGTGGCAGAGACCGTCCGCGCGTTCAAAGAGATCCTCGACGGCAAGCACGATTCGGTGCCGGAGGGCAATTTCTACATGAAAAGCGGAATCGACGAAGTTAAGCCGAACTGAAGAAGGCTGACGATGGCTAGCGCGCTGAAATTCGAAATCATCACACCGGATGAAACCATCTCCTACGACGACGTGGAAATGGTCACTCTGCCAGGTGTGATCGGTCAAATGGGAGTGTTAGCGCAACACGTCCCCCTGATGACACAAATGGTGCCAGGGGAAATCATCGTACACAAGAACGGACAGGACACGTTCATCGCGAGCGGCGAAGGCCGCATTGAAGTCACTCAAGACCGGGTCTCCGTGCTGACCGATCTCGCCCTTGCAGCAGACCGTATTGATGAAGCAAACGCCGAGGAGGCCCGGCGGCGCGCCGAGGCGCGGCTTCGCGAGAGACCTGTCAGAGGAGGAAGTGGCAAGGGTCAATGCTATGTTGGCTCGTACACTGTCCCAACTGTACGTTAAGAAGCGCCAACGTAGGTAGCCGACGCACCTGTACGCAGTGGCCGGCGCAATCGGCGATCGGGAAACCGCTGGCGAGCACCGCGTTCGCGGATTTACTGCCGCGTGGTATGTGCCGGCGGGCGCGACCACGGCACGGACGGGCGAATGGGTGGCGGGCCCTGGCGCAGCGTGCTTCGGAATGTACGGCTCCGCGTGCGGTAGGCTCCGGAAGCTGCCGATGCAAGACGAGTTGCCGACCGGCGTCGCCCAATTTGCATGCCCAGTTTTAATCGGAGAGGCATGATCCGACTGGTAACGGCCAGCCTTTCTCAAACTTACTGAAACAGTCGAGCGATATTGTATTTCCGCATGCGTGCTTGCAAGGTCGTCCGCTTTAGCCCGAGCCGGGCGGCTGCCCCGTTCGGTCCTCCGACCATTCCCTTGGTTTCCTTCAACACCAGCAGTATGCGCGCGCGCTCGGACAGCTCGGTCATATTGGAAGCCCGGCCATGCAACACGATCGGTGCGGACCTGCCAATCATCTCCGGCAAGGCGACGTCGAGCTCAGGCCCGCTGCTCAGAACCACAGAGCGCTCGATGACGTTCTGTAGTTCCCGAATGTTGCCCGGCCAGTCGTAATTCGTGAGCACCTCCATCGCATGCGTTGGAATACTGTCGATTTTCCGGTCCATGCGCTGCGCATGCTTCTGGACGAAGTGGCGAGTGCGCGGGGATGTCCTCACGGCGGTCCCGCAAGGGGGGGACGTTCAGCGGGAAGACGGCCAGCCGGTAGTACAGGTCCGCCCGGAACTTGTTCTCCTCGACCATCCCCTTCAGGTCTCGATTGGTTGCGGCGACAATCCGCACGTTCACACGGATGGTCCGGTTGCCGCCCACTCGCTCAAACTCCTGCTCCTGAAGAACCCGCAGCAACTTGGTCTGCAGGTGCAGGGGCATGTCGCCGATCTCATCCAGGAACAGCGTGCCGCCGTCGGCCGCCTCGAATCGGCCAACACGCTGCGTCAGCGCGCCCGTGAACGCGCCTCTCTCGTGGCCGAAGAGTTCGCTTTCGAGCAGCTCGGCCGGGATGGCCGCGCAGTTCACTTTCACGAACGGCCGATGCCGGCGTTCGCTGTGCACGTGGATAGCGCGCGCGATGAGTTCCTTGCCCGTTCCAGTTTCGCCTCCAATCAGCACTGTGGAGCCGGTGGGCGCCACCATCCGAACTTGATCCAGGACGGCGAGCAGCGCCGGGCTTGACCCCACGATCCCTTCGAATTCTGTCGAGCACCGGTCACACACGGAGTCCACGAACTCGCCGGGTTCGATGCGCGATCCCAACCGTGACTGAACCCGCTCGGCACCCGAGAGGCTCGAAAAAGACCCGAAGTCGATTACTGCTGCGGTTGCCATGTTGTCCTTCCTTGATGACTGATTGTGCGCTTTTTGCTGCCCGCCGAAAACCTTATTTAGTTGGGGGTGGAAGTGGTTGGATGGTTCAAGTTGGCGCTACCACTTTTGGGGGAAAGCCAGAACGCCCCCTCGGGGGCGGGCAGCCGCACGATGCTAAAGCTCAGGCGGGACGAAATGCTTCCTGCCGTAAAGCCGGGCATCGACGGACCACTCGCCGGGCCCGATCAGCGCCAGCGTCACGCCAAGCACCGCCAATACGGCGGTATTACACATCTGGGTCGGCGACGAGAAGGCGACCCACGCCTCGGCGCACGCCACCACAACTCCGGCGACGGGCGTCCACAAACCGGCGATGAGCGGGAGGCCGGCCAGGGCTGAGATCACTTGCGGCGCCGCAACCGTGCCACCGGGCGTCGCGGTCACCCAGTACAGCAGAGCAGCGCCGACCAGCAATCGTTGAATCAAAAGCCCGGCGCCGGGCGGGCCGCCCGCGAACGTGGAGAAAAGCCGTTGCACAAGAGTCCCCTTTTTCAGCTTATGGGAATCGCAGCGGTCGTGAAACATTACAAAGAGTGAACGCCCCCTTCCACTTTTGGGGGATTTACAGTTCGATGATTCCACGCTTGAGCCCGATGGTGACCGCGTGCGTGCGGTCGTTCGCTCCCAGCTTCTCGAGGATGTTGGAGACGTGCTTCTTCACCGTATCCTCTGCAACTGCAAGCTGCGCGCCGATCTCCTTGTTCGCGTTCCCTTCGCGATCAGCTTCAAAACCTCCAGTTCGCGCGCGGACAACTGGTCCTCGGCAGTATGCATGGCCAACTCGGTCGCGATCTCGGGCGGAATCCGCTTGTGTCCCGCATGGACCGCGCGGATGGTCTCCAGCAGATCCGTATGTAGGTTTCCTTTCAGCAGGTAGCCGCGCGCGCCCGCTTTGAGCGCGCGCACTACCTGGACGTCGCCGGAGTACGTCGTCAAAACGATGATCCGGGCATCGGGGAATTCGCTGCGAATGGCGATGATCGCCTCGATGCCGCTGATATCGGGCATCTGCAGATCCATGAGGGTGATGTCCGGCTGGTGCCGCCGGAACTGCTCGATGGCCTCGCGTGCCGTCGAGGCCTGCGCCACCAACTCCATGTCCGGCTCGATGGTGACCAACGACGCGATGCCCTCACGCAGAAGCGCATGGTCATCGGCGGTGAGGATTCGGATCACTTTGGTTTCAGTGTTCATGAACCCGGCCCCTTTCTCCGGAGGAACGAAAACGGGCCGCCATGCGAGGCCGCGTAGGCGACCGCGGCCGGCACGGTCAACACCACTTCGGTGCCGGCCCCCGAGAACTCCAATCGGCCGCCAAATCGGTGCGCGCGTTCCCGAATCCCCGTGCAGCCCCCAGTGTCCGGTGCGCTCGCCGGCCTTGAGGATTTCGGGGTCGATTCCTTTTCCGTCGTCGCGGACGTGCACGCGGAGCTGGCGGCTCTCGTAGCGGATCTCCACCTCGATCCGGCCGGCCTGGGCGTGCCGGAACGCGTTCCGCAGCAATTCCCGAGCGATCCGATAGGCCTCATCCTGGAGCAGCGGCTCCAGATCCCGCCGCTCCCCTTCCGCCGTAAGGCGGAAGGCCGGTGGATCCCCCGGCGCCTCCCTCGGAGCGCGCCAGATCCTGGCGGGCCGCCGTGCGCAGTTGCGCGAGATCGCCTCCGCCCGCCGGCCGGACGCGCAAGTCCTGGATCGCGTTGCGCCCTTCGGCGACGGCCCCCGCGGCCATCGTAATGGCGTCGTCGAGGCTTTGCACGGCCTTTTCCGGGCGTCGGTCAAACATATTGCGCGCGGCCTGCATCCGGATCAGCGAAGCCTGAAAGCTCTGCAGGAGCGTGTCATGCAGCTCGCGGGCGATGCGCGTCCGCTCGTCGGTTTGCGCCGCGAACTCCCGCGCGATCTGATACAGGTGCAGCCGGTACATCCCCAGGAGCATCGCCAGACCCGCGGCCACGCAGAGCGTGCCGAGCCACGTGGTCTGGTAGTACGCCGGGGCGATGGAAAACTCCAGCGTGTCGCCGGTCTCGTTCCACACGCCGCTGTTGTCACAGGCGATCACGCGGAAGCGGTACTGGCGCGGCGGAAGATTGGTGTAGAACGCCTGGCGGCGATTGCCAGCGTCGTGCCAGTCGCGATCGTAGCCTTCGAGCTGGTATTTGAACCGAACCTTCTCGGGCGCGACAAAGCTCAGGCCGTATAGCCAATCTCCAGGCTGCGAGTCAATGCTGGCAAGCGGAGGTCCAAAGCTTCCGCGCGCGTCAGATTCTGCCAGACAGTCTCGTCGTCCCCTTTGACCTCCTCGATGTGCACGGGTTGCGGGCACGTGTTCGACGGCATGTGATGCGGGTCCACCACCAAAACGCCTTCAACCGGCGAGAACCACAAGCGCCCATCCGCCGTTTTCGCCGCGCGCGGACCGAAGTTGTAAACGCCGGCATGGCTGATGACACCGTCGGAAGCACCGTAGACTGTACTTTGAATCCTCCGCCCCGGATTGGCTGCCCAAGCGTCCAATTCGCCCTTGGCAATGCGCACGAGACCGCATGCCATGTGTACCCAAAGCGCATGCGTATCGTCCTCCAAGACATCCTGGGCGATATCGCAAGGCAACCCGTTGTTGCTGGACAACGTGATCGCGCGGCCGTTGCTGATGCGGGTCAATCCGCAATCGGTAGCCGCCCAGAGCCGGCCGCCACTGTCGAATTGCAATGAATTGACCCTTCCTCCGCCGAGCTCTTCCCGCGTCCCATAGAACGTACGGACTTGGCCATCCCGGAAATGGATCACGCCGCCGCTCCAGGACCCGACCCATAAGCCCCCATCTGCGGGATCCGCGGCCAAAGGGTTGGCAAGGGCGCCCCCAATTTCCAGCCTGTCCCAGGGGATCTGCTCGGCCAAGTTCCCTTCATGCAGGCGGACCAGCCCCCGGTCGCTTTGAGCGGTCCAGAGGTCTCCCGCTGTGTCTTCGATAAGCGGGTTCTGGGGTGCAAAGGGCAGACCCGTTACGTGAGAGAACTCGCCGTTCTCAAAATAGGCGAGCCCGCCAGCCGTTGAAACCCAGATCCGTCCTTTACGGTCCTGAAACAGCGACGTGATGAAGTTGTCAGGCAAGCCCCTCGGGGTCACCTCGCGGACTCTTTGACCTCCGGGACGCCCGGGATTCTGGCTTGTTCTCGCGGTTGCCTTGCGGTAGATGGTTATGTGTCCGTCGTTCCACCTGTTCAGGCCGTCCGACGTGCCGAGCCGAACACTGCCATCGCGGGCTGCCAGCACGCATAGAACCACGCGACTGGACAAGCCCTGGTCGATACTGATCGTCGGAATCGGGTACTCGCGAAAGCGATCGATGCCAAGATTCGTCGCTACCCAGATTCTGCCCTCACGATCCTCGAACATGCCCTCAATCGAATTGCTCGAAAGCCCGTCGTGGTCCGTAAAGAAGTCCTTCCTTCCCTGATGCACGTGCACGATGCCGACATCGGTCGCTGAGATCCACAGGCTACCTTCGCGGTCCCGCAACATCGTCCTGTTCCTGAATGGCGGCGGGGCGGATGGAAACGGATAGGGCTTAGCCCTGCCGTTAACGAACTGTAGGATGTCGCGAGACCCGGCGATGATCAATGCGCCGTTGTCGCCCTCAATGAGCGAATTGCGGCTG
This sequence comes from Bryobacterales bacterium, assembly GCA_963719195.1. Classification (GTDB taxonomy): domain Bacteria; phylum Acidobacteriota; class Terriglobia; order Bryobacterales; family Bryobacteraceae; genus DASQZT01. The sequence continues at coordinate 25,080 of CAVRBB010000004.1, forward strand.
AAAACCAGGTTTGGACCGCCAAACAACGCTGCGGGAAGCGCGTAATGCCGCGGTGGACCGGGTTTCCATCGCCCCAGCCCGTTAGCCGCGCCCCGCCAAAGATTCCGCTTGCTGTCCTCATGAATCGCGGTTACTCCGAAGCCGAAGGTGCCGTCCCCGTAGCATTGGACGTTGCCCGCTCTGATCGCGGACAGTCTTCCTGGTTCGTAGAAGGCGCGCTCCCATATGACGCCGGCCGCCCACACCGTACCCTGGTGATCCTCGCGAATCGTATTGACATCGTACCCGTCGAACTGTGGGTAATGGATAAGCTTGCCGTCCTTCCAACTCGCAAGACCCTTGGCGGTGCCGAGCCAGAGCGTTCCATCGCGGGCGGCGAACAGTTCGCGTATGTCGCTGCTGGGCAGATGCTCGCCGGCCGGCGGCTGCCAGGCCACGCTGTGAACGCCGTCGAACCGGCGCAAGCTGCTTTCGGTTGCGAGCCAGAGGTATCCTTCTTTTGTCTGAACAATCGTGTGGGTGGTGCCGGTGGCAACCCCCTCGCTGATTTTCCACGAAGTGTGTGCGTACTGGCTGACGTCGAGCGACGGATCGAGCGCGAACGCGCAGCGCGACAGAGCCGCGAGCAGGGTCAGGATGACAGCGGCTTCCTTACTTCGAGCCACGTTCGATCATTATAGTTCCCCTTTCCCCGCGTGGGTGATCATCCTCCAGGAACACCATTCAGCAGGTAGCCGCGCGCGCCCGCTTTAAGCGCGCGCACTACCTGGACGTCGCCGGAGTACGTCGTCAGAACGATGATCCGGGCATCGGAATTCGCTGCGAATGGCGATGATCGCCTCGATGCCGCTGATATCGGGCATCTGCAGATCCATGAGGGTGATGTCCGGCTGGTGCCGCCGGAACTGCTCGATGGCCTCGCGTCCCGTCGAGGCCTGCACCACCAGTTCCATATCCGGCTCGATGGCTACCAACGACGCGATGCCCTCACGCAGAAGCGCATGGTCATCGGCGGTGAGGACTCGGATCACTTTGGTTTCACTGTTCATGAACCCGCCTTCTTTCTCCGGAGGAACGAAAACGGCCGTCATTCCCGGCCCCGTAGGCGACCGCGGCCGGCACGCGTGTCGGGTGCGCCCGCTGGCGGCTCCTTGACGTGCAGCCCATTCAAGACCACAACTGAGGCGTACCCAGACAGCCGGCTCGCGAAAGCCCCTGCCTGGAATGGTCCAATGAATCACTCTCGCAGGAAGATTAGCCGCAGGTTTCGACCATAAAGCAGCTTGTCATAGAAGTTCCGTTTGGTGTCAAGCGGGCGACGAGCCAACCGTTTGGCATCAATACGCGTCGCGCAACGCCGGTTTATTGAGAAACCAGCCGAATCGCGACGATCGTCCCAGGATCGGTCTGAATGCCCAGAACCTCACGGCCGTTGTCGGCTAGAATGGCGCGGAAGTGCATCGCGGCCGCTTGGTGCTCCTCCTCCGGCAACTCCAGGACGAGCTTCACGAAGCAATCGTCCAGCACCTCGTACGTTCCCGCGGCCAGCGCCAGGCTGTCGGGCCCGGAGGCGAAGGAAAGGTTGCGGGTGCCGTCGGCCATCAACAGGCCCCGGACCGAAACGCGGCCGGAGTCGACTGCGGTATTGACGTCTACCGTGCTGCCGGACACCGTCAACTTGAATGTCCCCGCCAGGCTGGATACGGAACACCCATCCCTGATCCGGAGCAGAATGCCATTCCCGGCGCCGCCCGGATCGGTCTGCCGGAACGCAACGTGACCCCCGTCGGCACTCTTGGTCCCCGCGAAGTGCTGGAGATTTCCGGAGTCATCCTGCAACGTCCACGTGACGGAGCAGTCGGTCCGAGCCTCATATTTGCCCGTGACGGGACTACCGATGATCAGTCCCGTAGAGCTTGCGGACGAGATACCGCTCAGATTTTCGGGATCATCCACGACCAGCCTGCCTACCACGGCTACGGGCCGTGCTGCACCGCCGATCGTAGTGGTACCGGTCAGGGAAGAGCCATAGGCGCCATGGAAGGCCCTGGGGTCGCAGGCCGCGGCATGGGTCACAGGAAGCGCGAAAATCGACACGAACAGCAGGAAGAGATACCGGCGAACCTTGACCCCAACCCGCACCTGTACCCTCAGAATCTGCTGCCGCTGCCGTTCGCGCGAGATCCTGGCTCGCCTCCAGACACGCGGTTGGTCGGAGCTCTTCTCATCCATACAAAATTTCCTTCCGTGGAAACCAGACGCTCACTCACCTCGGCCACAAAGACACCGCTGCCGGCCTCTGGAACCGAGGCTCCAAGTGGCCGGCAGCGCCGCACGCTCCGAAACGTCGTCAACTATCGTGAATTAGAATCGGAACCCGAGCCCCATGGAGGGCTCGGCGCGGTGCGTAGTGCGATCCATGCCCGCGAGCCCGGCAATGTTGTACGTCGGCGAGTTGTAGACCAGCCCTCGGTACTCCGCGCGCAGGAACAGGTGGTGAGTCAGGTTGTAGTCGGCGCCTCCGCCGTACACGAATGCCGGACGCGCTTGGTAATCGATTCCACGTACGTCTTTCGGATTAAATACGATCGCTCCCGCACCCGCAAGACCGAACAGCGACAGCGCTTGAACGGGACGCGATAGACGAGCGCGCCCGTCGTTTCATGCGAGTAACTCTGGACGCCGGTTGTGCCCGCTGCCATGCGATAGTTCTGTGTGTTGAGAGTGTAAAGAAAACGTAATATTAATAACGTAAATTAATAACATTTACAACTAATGTTTTCTGGCTGGATGAATCGTGTAATTCCATTCACCGTGGAATTCGTCGGGCGCCAGGTTGACGTGCGCAAGTTCTTCGTCCGTGATCTTGGTCAAAGTGACGCGCGATAGACCGCTGGCGCGGCTAACTCGCGAAACGCCGCCATAACCCAACTCTACGGCTTTGCTGGCGGCCACCAGGCGGCGGGTGTGTTCGTCCAGATGCGGCCACATGCCAGCAAAGTACTGGGTGAGTTGGGCATCCGTATCCATGCCCAACGTAGTAACACATTCCGGCGTCAGTTGTGGAATCTTATTTATTTACGCCTTATCTATTTACGCTGCCTAACCGTAGTCGATCTCCGCCCCGAGGTGTTTGGTGAAGTAGAATCGATATCCTGCCAGAACGCCGCCGCATTAGTGGTGCTCTGCCGGACTCCGGATTGCGTCGTGTCTTTGACAAAGCTACCCATGCCTTGGACTGTGACTTCCGGGCGGTAGTCCTCCTGAGAATGCGCAGGGAGCACCAGGATGACGGAAGCGGCGAACAGCGCCAGAAAAGAACTGATCTTCGATATTTTATAACTCCTTTTTAGTTTGCGAGACCGAAGCGGCCTCGAGTCTTGCCCTTCGGCCATAGAAAAGGCACGCCAGTCACCAGACAAGCACAGGCAACTCCGTTCTTGAACTCGTCGCCCGCAGATCACTGAGTGGCAGCGCTTTATCAATCGCGGCGGCGCTAACGTGTGTTCGCCGATCTGCCCTCGAAGGTCACGTCCGACGTGACTTATAAAGACAATCGCCGACATCGCTTGCCGAGATCGGCGCGTCGGCCAGGGTCTGATGGACAGGCTGATTTTTGGATAGAGGCGCCTCCGGAAGCCGCATGGCCGCCGGGCGTGATCATTGCTGACCAGTCGCGCTGGCCGGTGCCTGGCGCACAGGGCGAAATTGACCTCAGGTTAAGCTAGGTATGGCGGGGTGCATTGGCGACCGCCGTCGCTCTCGTGCGGTTGAGCCATACCCAGCCGCCGGGATCCTGGTCGACCGGCAACCCAAGACGGGTGATGACGGGATTCGCTCGCCACCTAGGGATCCGCACCCTCATCCTCGTCCCCCTCACCGCGGGCGATAACCGGCTCGGGGCGTTCGGCTTCAGCTCCGTAGTGCCACTCGATCCTGATCCGGCCGAGATAGCCTTCCTGGAGCGCGTCGCGACCGAGTTTGCGGTTGCGGTCGAAGCCTTCCTCGCCAAGCAGGAAGCAGTCCGGCAGCGTGACCGCCTGCGAACGCTGTTCGACTCACCAATGCCCTTGTGTCGAAGCTGGAGTGGGATGAGTTGTTTTCTGCGATTTCGGCCCGGATCGCCAAGGCCGTCCCGCACGATCACGCGTTGCTGCTGCTCTGCAGCAGGACGGGAGGTCTCGATCTTCACGCCCTCCATTCGATAGGCCCGCGGCTTGTCGAGGAACTCACGCGACCGAAGTTCAACACTGCGGGGATGCCGTCGGCGGAGGTGCTCGCCACCGGAAGGCCCGTAGTGGCTCGCGCGACCGACACGGACCGCTATCCGTCGCCGGATTTTCGGCGATTTGTGGCACTGGGATTTTAAATCGGCAGCTTTTTTGGCCAGCGGATTGCATGATCTGAAACTCCGATTAAGCAGGCTGTACAGGAGGCTGATCATGAAACGGTGGATTCTGATCTCGGCGATTGCGGGCGCGGCCTGGGCCCAGGAGGCGAGCCCGCAGGACTGGCAGGAGGCTCTCGCCGCCGCGCGGGACGCCTTTACCCGTCTCGACTATGGCAGCGCGGCCGAGAGGGCCGCCGCGGCGGTGACTGCCGCCGGCAGGGAACCCGGCAATGAAGCAGGGAGCCTCGAGGCCGAGCGGCTGCTCGCCTCCATTCAGCGGGCGCGTGGCGAGTACGCCGCGGCGTCGCGCTCGCTCGCCCAGGCGATCGATCTGTGCGCATCGGTTCATGGCGCGCAAAGCCCGCAGGCGGCCGGCCTGCTCGCGGACCTGGCAGGCCTGGAACGTGTTCAGGGACATCAGGAAGAAGCGCTCGCCGCCATCCAGAAAGCGATCACCATCCGGGAATCGGGCGACGGGATGCGGCCCGAGGACCTGGCGCGCGACCTCACCACCGCCGGAGCCATCCAGGTCAAGCTGGAGCGTGCAACGGATGCGCGCGCCTCCCTGACCCGGGCCATCGACCTGTGGAATACGGCCTCACCCGGGGATCCGCAGGTTCTGCCGGCGCTCGAAGCCCTGGCCAATCTTCACCGCAACGCGTCGGAATACATGGAGGCCGAGCCGCTGCTGGTGCGCGCCCTGAAGATGAGAGAAGCGCTGACCGGCCCGGACGGTCCCGAAGTGATCGCCCTGGTCGATTCCCTGGCGTACGTCTACTTCGGAATGCACTACTTCGCGGAAGCCGAAATCTTCTACAAGCGCCTGCTGGACCTGTGGGAGAAATCGGCTGGGCCGGATCACCCCATGCGGGCTCTCACACTGGACAAGATGGCGGAGTTCTACGCCTACCAGCAGCGCTATGAAGAAGCGCAGAAGGCCGCCGCCGAAGCGCTCGCCATGCGCACCAGGATGCACCTGGCGAGCCTCAACCAAACCGGCCGGCTGCTGCTCATGGAAGCACAGCTCACGGAGGCCGAAGACCTGTACCGCCGCGGCATCCAGATCGGCGATCTGGCCCACGCTCCGGACGACGCCATGGACCCGCTGCTGCGCGTGTTTGCGGGCGTGCTGCGGGAGCTCAAGAAGACCGACGAGGCGCGGGTCCTGGAAGCGCGCGTGAAAGAAGCGCTGCTGCGCAAGGCGGAGCGCGAAGGACGCCGGCCCTCTCCGGTGAAGTTTCCGCAGCCGAAGCAGCCATAGCCTGTCCGCAAGCGGACACCCGGTGACTGAAAACGGACATCCGCGACGCGGTACAATCGCGCATTATGGTGACAGGGATCGAACATACGGCTATCGCATCGTCTGACCCGCAGCAACTGGCCCAATGGTACGTCGAGAACCTGGGCTTCGTGATCAACTACCAGTCCAAGAACAGCCGCACGGTGTTCATCAAGGCGGAGGACGGATCGATGATCGAGATCATCGAAGCCGGACACCCCGCGGCGGCTCCGTCGCAGATGAACGATGCCGGTCTGCGGCACCTGGCCCTGAGCGTGGAGGACTTTCCGGCGGCGTGCGCGCGGCTGCGCGAGCGAGGCGTACACTTCCTCACCGAGCCTTCCACCAAGGGTGGGAACTCGACCGTGTTCTTCACCGATCCCGACGGCAACATTCTCCACCTGCTGCATCGGGAAAATCCGCTGCCGTAAGCAAAACGCCGAACGAGGAGATCAATTCCCCCGGCCCCGGCCGGGTACCGGTGGATTGGGCACGGTGACGGTGAAGTACGGCACGCCGGCTTCCGCCATCAACTTGTTCAGCCTGGGCACCTCATCCCACAGGGTGTTGACTTCGGCCACGCCTTTCTGAAGCTGGGTCGAGGCGGCCTCCAGGTCGGCCATCTGGCGCGTGGTCGGCGCGGCGGTGTAGCTGTCGATCGCGTTCATCAGGCGCGCGATCTTCTGGGTAACGGGCGGCGGCGTGTAGGCGGGAGGAGGTCCGGCGCCGCCGCCACGGCCTCCGGCGCCCGCCGGATTTTCAAATTGGGCCGCCGCCGCTTTCACCTTGGCCAGCACCTCATCGGCGGCCTTCTTGACCGTGTCGGGCACGGCGGGAGCATTCGGCTGCTTCCAGCTTTCGGTGAGGCTGGTGAGCGCGGTATTCATGGCTACTGCCCGGCGGCGGGCGGCATCCGCCTCTTTGGACATGGTCACGAGGGTATCGAGCGCCTTGCGGCGTTTGGTGCGGTCCTCCTGCGAAATCTGCACGCGGGGATCGTCTTCGACGGTGAAGCTGCGGGCATCGGTCTTGCCGGAAGCGGAGAGGGTCACGCGGTATTCGCCGGGCTCGACCAGAGGGCCCCGGCCGGCGCCGAATCCGCCACGGCCGCCGCCACGTCCACCGGCCCCGCCACGTCCGCCGGCCGCGCCACCACGCGGTCCGCCGAACTCGTTTTGCAACTCGGCGGATCCTTCGGTCTCCGCCGCAGGGGTTGTCTCGGAGGCGGCGCCGGCGCCGCCGCGTCCGCCGCGGGCTCCGCCGCCTCGACCTCCCCGCCCCGCCGTGGCTCCGCCCGCCGGGGGCACGGGCGGATCGTAGCGCAGATCCCACGTGGTGCGGTTGATGACGCCGGCATCGGCGCGGGCAGTGAACTGGCGAACGCGGTTGCCGGCCTGGCCGGTGACGGTGACCTGCACCGGCCCGGCGGCCTTGGCGAAGTAATCGAGCACCAGGCCGCTGGGCGCATTGGGCGCCAGAAACACGTTGGCTCCGATGAAGCCGCGCGAGTTGGACATGTTCCACTCGATGCCGGGACGGCTGGAGAAGAGCTTCAAGTCGGTGGTGAGCACCTGATCGTTCCACTCTTCGAGCGCGGAGATGTTGTCCAGGATCCATACCGATCGGCCATGCGTGGCCAGGATAAGGTCGTGATCGCGGGGGTGGATCTGGATGTCGAACACAGGCACGTCGGGCAGGCCATTTTTCATGCGATGCCAGTTGGCGCCGCGGTCGAAGGTGACGAAGAGGCCGAACTCGGTGCCGGCAAAGAGCAGGTTGGAGTTCACCGGGTCTTCGCGAATCACGTGGACGGTGCCGGCCTCCTGCGGGATGCCGTTGGTGATCCGGCTGAAGGAATCGCCGTAGTTCTTCGTCATGTAGATGTAGATGGCATAGTTGCCGCTGCGGTGGTTGTCGAACGTGACGTAGGCAGTGCCTTCCTCCTTGTGGGAGGGCTCGATGCGGCTCACGTAGCCGCCCTTGGGCGCGCCCGGCATGTGCGAGACGACGTTGCTCCAGGTTTTGCCGTCATCGCGCGAGACCTGCACGTTGCCGTCATCGGTGCCGGCCCACAGCACGCCCGCTTTCACCGGCGATTCTGCGATGGCGGTGATGCACGGCCAGGCCACAACGCCATCGTGGCGCGACAGCGTGTTGCGGTCGACCAGGTTGCCCATGATGGGTAGCTTGTCGCGATCGGCGCCGGTGGTGAGATCCTCGCCCAGCCGCACCCAGTTGTCGCCGCGGTCGGTGGACTTGAAGAGATGATTGCCTCCGTAGTAGATGGTCTTCGGATCGTGCGGCGAGATCATCAGCGGCGAATTCCACTGGAAGCGGTAGCGGGGTGCCTGGTCGTTGTCCTCGAGGGGCCGGATGGATTTGGATTCGCCGGTGCGGAGGTCGCGGCGCGAGAGGTTGCCGTCCTGTGACTCGGCGTAGATGATGTTGGGGTCGGCGGGGTCGATGCGGGAGTAGAAGCCGTCGCCGCCCTGCACCGTGAACCAGTCTTCATTGCCGATGCCGAGCTGCTGGGTGGTGGAGCTGGGTCCGCACCAGGTGTAGTTGTCCTGGAGGCCGCCGCACACGTGATAGGGCTTCTGGAAATCGTAGGCGATCTCGTAGAACTGGCCGAGGGGGACGTTGTTGATGTGACGCCAGTTGCGGCCGCTGTCCTGGGTGACCCAGATCCCGCCGTCGTTGCCGGAGAGGATGTGATCGGAGTTGGCGGGGTCGATCCAGATGGCGTGCACATCGCTGTGGACGCCGCGGAAACGGGTTTGGACGAAGGTGCGGCCGCCATCCTCGGACATGTAGATGTTGACGCCGCCCAGCCAGATTTTCTGATCGTTGTTAGGGTCGATGCGAATCTGGCTGAAGTAGGACGGGCGGCGGGTTGGTGTCGCTCATGCGGGTCCAGGTGACGCCCTTGTCCTCGGAGCGGTAGACGCCGCCCTGGGAGCGGTGCTCGACGAGGGCATAGACGATGTTCGAGTTCCGGCGGTAGATGTCGATGGCGCAGCGGCCGATGTCGCCCCGGACGGGCAGGCCGCCGGCCAGTTTGGTCCAATGGGCGCCGCTGTCGGTGGAGCGGTACAGGGCGCTGCCCGGCCCGCCGCCGCTGTATCCGAAGACGGTCCGGCGGCGTTGATAGGCCGCGGCGTAAAGAATGTTCGGGCTCTCGGGATCGATGGCAATATCGGAAACGCCGGTGTCTTCATTGACGAAGAGCGTCTGGGTCCAGGTCGCGCCGCCATCGGTGCTCTTGTAGACGCCGCGTTCCTTGTTGGGCGCCCACAGGTCACCCAGGGCGGCGACGTAGACGATGTTGGGGTCGGTGGGATCGACCACGATGCGGCCGATGTGGTGGGTCGCTTCCAGGCCGGCATGGGTCCAGGTCGGCGCCGGCATCCATGGACTTGTAGACGCCGTTGCCCCAGGAAGAGCTCTGGCGGTTGTTGGGCTCGCCGGTGCCGGCGTAGAGGATGGCCGGGTTGGACGGGGCGAGCGCGATATCGCCGATGGAGGGATTGGACTGGTCGTCGAAGAGGGACTGCCAGGTGATTCCGCCGTTGACGGTTTTGAAAAGCCCACCGGCGGCGGCACCCATATAGATGATGCGGGGGTCGGACTCCACGACGGCGAAATCATCGAGACGCCCGCCCATGGTAGCGGGACCGATGCTGCGGAAGCGGAGATTCTTCAGCGCGGTTTCATATAGCGTTTGGGCAGAGACGCTGCCGGAGAACACGAGCAGCCACAGGAGGCACACCGATTTCAGGGATTTCATGCCGTCTCCAGAAGGACACATTGTACCTGAAACGCGTGGGGGTTCTGGCGCAGCGGGTGGCATCGGGTGGGAGGCCCGGGTGGGGCAGGGGTTTGGCTGGTTCCGGGTGGCGCGGCGTCGGATGTGGCAGCGGTACGCGACCGAAGCCTCCAGGCCCCTCGGTGACTTCAGCGATTAATTAAGACCCTGGCAGAATCGGAGGGGGCGCGATCCGGCCCCGCGAGCCACGAAAGCGCCACCTCCGTTTTTGCCGATCCAAACAACAGGAACGGGGTTAGTACCAGGTTGCACTCTCTTTTCCGCCGAGCTCAGGCAAGGTCGTAGCGATCAAGGTTCATCACCTTGTTCCACGCAGCCACGAAGTCCTTCACAAACGTCTCCTTCGAGTCGTCACATGCATAGACTTCCGCGAGTGCCCGGAGCTGGGAGTTCGAACCGAAGACCAGGTCGACACGGGTGCCGGTCCACTTGACTTCGCCCGTCGCGCGATCGCGCCCCTCAAACACGCCTTCGGATGTGGCGGAGGCCTGCCACTTCGTATTCATGTCGAGCAGGTTGACGAAGAAATCATTCGTCAGCGTCTCGGGCCGGTTGGTGAAGACGCCGTGTTTGGACTGCCCGAAGTTGGCATTCAGGGCGCGCATGCCGCCGACGAGAACCGTCATCTCGGGGGCGGTCAGCGTCAGCAACTGCGCCCGATCCACCAGCAGCTCCTCCGCCGGTCTTTCGTGTCCCTTCCGGAGGTAGTTGCGGAACCCGTCCGCGGTCGGCTCCAGTACGGCGAACGAGTGCACATCGGTCTGCTCCTGCGACGCGTCCGTGCGCCCCGGCGAGAAGGGAACCTTCACGTCGTGGCCGGCCTTTTTCGCAGCTTCCTCGACGGCTGCGCAGCCGCCCAGAACGATCAGGTCGGCAAGCGAGACCTTCTTCCCGCCGGACTGCGAGCTGTTGAAATCCTTCTGGATCGCCTCCAGCTTCTGCAGGACCTTCGCCAATTCGGCCGGTTGATTCACTTCCCAATCCTTCTGCGGCGCGAGGCGAATGCGCGCCCCGTTCGCCCCGCCGCGCTTGTCGCTGCCGCGGAACGTTGCCGCCGACGCCCAGGCCGTCGTGACCAGTTGTGAGATGGAAAGTCCGGATGCGAGGATCTTGGCCTTCAGGGCAGCAATGTCCTGCTCGCCGATCAGTTCATGATCCACTGCGGGAACAGGGTCCTGCCACAGCTGCGGCTCCGCCGGAACCAGCGGGCCAAGGTACCGCGAGATAGGCCCCATGTCGCGGTGCGTCAGCTTGTACCACGCCTTGGCGAAGGCGTCCGCGAACTCCTGCGGGTTCTCGTGGAAGCGCTTCGAAATCGTCGCATAGCTCGGGTCCATCCTCAGGGCGAGGTCCGTCGTGAACATCATCGGGGCGTGCTTCTTCGACGGATCGTGGGCATCCGGAACGGTGCCCGCTGCAGACGCCGTCCTTGGGAGTCCATTGGTGCGCACCGGCGGGGCTCTTCGTGAGCTCCCACTCATAGCCGAACAGGTTGTCGAAGTAGTTGTTGTCCCACTTCGCCGGGTTGGTGGTCCATGCGCCCTCCAACCCGCTGCTGATCGTGTCGACGCCTTTGCCGCTGCCAAAGGTGTTCTTCCAGCCGAAGCCTTGCTCTTCGATGCCGGCGGCCTCGGGTTCGGGACCGACATACTTGCTCGGATCGGCAGCGCCGTGGGCTTTGCCGAACGTGTGTCCGCCGGCGATGAGGGCCACCGTCTCCTCGTCATTCATCGCCATGCGGGCGAACGTCTCCCGGATATCCCGTGCCGCGGCGACTGGATCCGGCTTTCCATTGGGCCCTTCCGGATTCACGTAAATCAGGCCCATCTGAACAGCGCCGAGAGGATTCTCGAGCTGACGATCGCCGCTGTAGCGCTCGTCCGCCAGCCACTTGCCCTCAGGCCCCCAGTAAATGTCTTCTTCGGGCTCCCAGACGTCCTCGCGCCCGCCGCCGAAACCGAAGGTCTTGAACCCCATCGACTCCAATGCGACGTTACCGGCGAGAATCATGAGGTCGGCCCAGGAGATTTTCCGGCCATACTTCTGCTTGATCGGCCAGAGCAACCGGCGCGCCTTATCGAGGCTCACGTTGTCCGGCCAGCTGTTGAGGGGCGCAAATCGCTGTGCTCCGGAACCCGCGCCGCCGCGGCCATCGGCGATGCGGTACGTGCCCGCGCTATGCCACGCCATACGGATGAAGAACGGCCCATAGTGGCCGTAGTCGGCGGGCCACCAGTCCTGCGATGTCGTCATCAAGGCATGGAGGTCCTTGATCACGGCATCCAGGTCGAGGCTCTTGAACTCTTCCGCGTAATTGAACTCCTTGTCCATCGGATCGGACAGGGGGGAGTGCTGGTGCAGGATCTTCAGGTTCAGCTGATTCGGCCACCAGTCCGCATTCGCCGTGGCCCCAGCCGCCGTGTGTCTGCGAGCGCCGCCCGAACCGGGCACTTGGTTTCGGTTGACAAGTTTTGCTCTTGATTACCGGGGACAAGTGCCCCCGCTGCGGTGGTGAGTTGTTTGCTCCATATGTTCCTCTTCCTTCGAATTAGTCAAAAACTATGACGAACTACGAACCCATCCTGGCTTTCCACCATCGCCGCCGGCCGCGCTTGCTGACTCGCGCAATTCATCCGGCATCCACATGCCTACGACACTTAACGGGAAGCGTGCCGCGGAGCGCACTTCGTGCAGAGCCCCCGGAAAATGAGTTCGCATTCGCGAAGAATCCGCTTACCGAGGGAGCCCGAGGCAGGCTTGGGCACGTCGTACCACTCAATGTCCTCAACATTGCCGCAGCGGTCGCAGATGAAGTGGTGATGCCGCATGCCTTTCGCATCGAATCGCGCGGCGCGGCCCTCGACGGCCACTTCACGCACCAAACCCGCCTGCACCAAGTCCCGCAGATTGTTATAAGTCGTGGCCCTGGAAGAGCGCGGATCCACGCGATTCACGGCTTCGAAGATTTCCGCAGCCGTGGGATGCCGGTTATGTTCCATCAAGAATGCCATCACGGCGTAGCGCTGCGGAGTGCACCGCAACCCGCTGCCTTCCAAGGACCGTTTAATCGCCTCGGCGTCCATCAAGAATTTAGATTATATCTAATGTGATATTTTGTCAAGACTCATGCTCTGGTGCTGCGGCGAGCAGAAGAGTGGCGGATGCCGTAATGAGTATCCTCACCGGGTGGCCGCCCTGTCACTCTTCCACGTCGAACGGTCCCGGCGTTGCGCTTGCGCGGTCTTGAGACAGCCAGGGCAGCGGGCGAAAGACGGTGCGGAATCATGAGGGCGATTTCCCTGAATAGCACCACTTTCGGAGCGGCCACCCGACGGCGCGCGCCATGGTGTGCAGGTCGTCGGCTAACAGGAAGTTCACCTAACGCGGACGATCGTTGCCGTCCAACTTCCCGTTTCTACGGAGTTTCCGGGGCCGAACTTCGTGCTCCGCCAGAGGCTTGCCATCCGGCCCATACAGGATAATGTGGTTTAGCCGGGATCCGTCCCCTTCACCTTTCCTACTCGCTGCGCAACGATGTCTGCGGATCGATCCGCGTGGCGCGCCACGCCGGCACACACGCGGCGCCCAACCCGATAATCCCCACCAGCCCTACGACGCCGGCCAACGTCACGCCATCCAGGGGCTGCACTCCATAAAGCAGGTCCCGGATCGCCCGCGTGGCGGCGGCAACTCCGATCAACCCAACCGCCGCACCCACTGCCGCAAGCCAAACGCTCTCCCGGATCACAATCGCAACCAGGGCTTTGACGCTGGAACCCAGGGCCAGCCGGATCCCGAACTCGCGCGTCCGCTGCGCCGTCAGATACGCCAGTGTTCCGTAAAGGCCCACCGCCGCCAGCAGCACGGAAGCCCCCGCAAACGCCGCCAGCACAAACAGCATGAACCGCGTGTCGCCGATCGAATCCGCTACGTAGGCGCTCATTGGCCGTATGTCGAACGCCGCGCGCCCTCCATGCGCCGCATCCACGGCGGACTGAATCCGCGGCGCCATGCTCTCTGCCGGCTCGCGCGTCCTTACCACCAGCGACATTCTGGCCGGATAACTGCCATAGGGCATCATGAAATGTGGAATGCTCCCATCCCGCACCCGCGTGACGCGCACGGCGGCGGTCACGCCAACCACTTCCAGGTCGTTTCGCCAACCGGTTCTATAGACCGACAAGCGCTTCCCAATCGCGCCGTCCGGCCACAGCCGCTTCGCCAGGCCCTCATCGATAATCGTCACGTTGCGTTGCGCGGCAATATCGTCGTCCGTAAAATCGCGGCCTTCCAGCAGCGGCGTGCCCATCACGCCCAGGTACCCGGGAAGCGCGAATTGCTGTGTAGCCAGGATCGGCGGGGTGTCCGGGCTGGTCGGCGCGCCCCACCCGGCGCATCTCCTGGCCCGCGAGTGGCAGCGTATCCGCGGCGCTCACCGACTGCACTCCGGAAAGTGCGCGCACCCGATCGATTACATCCCGCAGAAGCGCCCATCTCTGCTCCGTGTGCGGGTATCTCTTCAAGTCCAGGGGCATCCTGGCGGTCACGACGTTGGCCGGATGGAAGCCCAGCGGCGAATGCATCAGATTCAGAAACGACCGCAGCATCAGGCCCGCGCCTGCGAGCGGCGCAATCGACAGTGCCACTTCCGCCACCACCAGGGTCCGCTGCAACCTTCGTGCGCCCGAACCCGCCGTTTCGGTACGCCCCGCGCGCAGCGCATGGCCGGTCTTGCCCGATGCCAGCCGCCATGCCGGCAGCAATCCAAAGAGCATGGTGGTGACCGCCGATAGCGCGAGGGCGAACAGCGTAACCGGCGCGTCCATTTCAATCCTGGATTGCAGAGGGATGTGAGAGGCGCTAATGCGCCTGATCGCTTCGAGCCCGAAGCGCGCGCAGAACAGTCCGGCGGCGGCAGATGCCAGCGCGAGCACGAGGCTTTCCGAAAGGAGCTGCCGGACAATTCGGATTCTTCCGGCGCCCAGCGCCCGCCGGATCTCCAACTCGCGCTGCCGCGCCGAACCCCGCGCCAACATCAGATTCGCGGCGTTCACGGAAGCAATCAGGAGCACAAACGCCCACCGCGCCCGACAGAAGAAACAGCGCCGGCCGGACGTCGCGCGTCATCGTGTCATGCAGCAGCCGCGCCGTGAAGCGGACCTTGGCGCCGGGTCCGCGGTCAAACGGCGATGCCTGCCATCCTTTCGCGCCGGAATAGAAATCCGGGTTCTCACGCTCGAATTGCGCCGCCAGCATTTGCAGTTCGGCGTTCGCCTGATCGAGAGTGACGCCGGACCTGAGCCGCGCCAACAGCGGGACGCCGCGGTACGGGACGGTTCGGTCGATGCGATCGGGCAGCCATACGTCGATCTGCTCCACGCCATTCACAGAAGGCGGTAGAAACAGGCGAAATCCGGGAGGCAGCACACCGGCGATCTGCATGTCGGCATCGTTGATCCGCACGGCTCTCCCGATCACGCCCGGATCGGCGGCAAACCGGCGGCGCCACAACTCGTCGCTGATCAAAATCGCCAGCGCCTGCTGCTTCCCTACGTCGACGCGCGAATCGAGCATCCGCCCCAATGCGGGGCGGACGCCGAGCAGCGGAAGAAAGTCGTCGGAGACGCTCGCCGCCGCGACATGCTCCATTTCGCCCGCGTATTCGAGGTTCGCGTCGACGGAATCGATCGTCGAAACCTGCTCGAACGAGCGGCTGCGCTCCCTGATGCCGAGCAATTCTCCCCTTGTGCGCGCCCGTGTTGGGGACATTGCGCGCGTCCACCTGGATCACGACGATCCGGTCCGGCTCCGGATAAGGCAGCGGACGCCACAGCACCGCGCGCATCAAGCTGAACATCGTGAGATTGGCCCCGATGCCCAGCGCAAGCGTCACGACCACGACGGCTGCAAACCCCGGCGACCGTAGCAGCGAGCGGAGCGCATATCGAATGTCCTGAAACACGGTCCCGATTCCCAGTCCGAGCCATGTCTCGCGGACTGCCTCTTTGATCTGCTCGATACCGCCCGCTTCCACAATCGCGAGCCGGCGCGCTTGTTCGCGAGACATGCCCTTGGCGATATTGCGATCGGTCAGTTCATCCACATAGGCGCGCAATTCGGCGTCGAGCGTATCTTCTACCCGATCCCGCCGGAGCAGATTGCTGAAGAGCCGCTTTATCTTCCTGGCAACCCGCATACTAGGCGGACTCCAGCAGCGCGGTCATCGCCTGGACGATCCGCGCCCAGGTCTTCTTCTCCACGGCCAGTTGCCGCCTGCCATCGCGCGTCAGCGTATATGACCGGACCCGGCGTCCTTCGGCTGATTCCTGCCATTCCCCCTCGATCCAGCCCTCCTGTTCGAGGCGATGTAGCGCTGGAAAGAGGGAGCCCGCCTTTACTTGGAAAGCTCCATGCGTGACTCGAGAGATACGCTCTGCAATGGCGGAGCCGTGCATCGGGCGCAGATCCAGCGTACGCAGGATAAGCAAATCGAGCGTGCCCTTGAGGAGTTCGACAGTGGCGTCAGGCATTTGTTATAGAAGTCCGATATAGATATTCTATACTAGGAAGGCCCTGGAGCGAAGGAGCAACTCCCTTCACTCCGGCGATTCACCTCGACGCATTTCGACGCATAGCGCGCGACGCTGATATCTGGCGGTCGAAGGTCCAGATCCCTCCTGACCGCCGCAGCGTTTGCCGAAAGGGAAGGGGCCACTCCTCGAAAATGGGCATGTGCCACAGATCCGGGGTTATCGGAAAAGGCCCTGAGCTGACCAAGCGGATGCGGCTCGAGAACGGTACTGGCTGATTACAATGACTCTGAGCCGAAACCTCCGTCGCGGGTGCCGGGCTATGAGGGAAACCGGTGACTCCGGCATCGTTCGCGCTCGGAGTCCGTCGTTCCGGTTAGCGGCGGCTAGCAGGTATCCATCACGGCAAGCCCTGGTCATCGCAACAACCGGCCTCTAGTGCAGCGGCCGGAGTTCGATCTTACGGATGAGGATTTCGGCGCCTTCGCTCTGAATCTGAATCTTCCCCCCGGAGCGGCTGAGCCCATATGCTTCCGCCATCAATTTGCCGTTCAGCTTGTTCGTGAGGCGGTCGCCCTGGCAGATGACTTCGGTCCGATTCCACTGGCCCAAGGGCTTCTCGATATTCACCGAACCCCGGAAGCCAAGAGCATCCTTCCATTTCGGATCGCGGGCATACCAGTTGATCCGGCCGCGATCTCGCCTCACTGGAGTTCCGCCCTGCTGCCAGTAAGGCTGGCCGTCGGCGCCGGTACGAGCGTCAGCCGTGAGAAAGAGCCCGCCATTCGGACTCACGATAATAATGTCTCCAGTCCCGCCTTCGATGATCTGCGATTCGTATGACTCCAGCCAGATGCCACTGTTGCCGGCCCCGTCCGTACCCGCGCCGTGCACCAGGATGCCGCTATCCCGCGCCCTCGTGGCGCGGTCGCCGTGGTTCGGTCCGCCCCACCTCCACTCCACAATCAGCCGATAATTGCGGTACTCCTCTTTGGTGGTCAGGCCTCCCCATTCCTCGCCGGAGATGCGGAGCAAACCGTTGCTGACACTGAAAACATGGCCGGGGTCGTCGTACTTGTGCGTGCGAAGCCAGGTGTAGAACGCCGAAAGATCACGGCCATTGAACAGTTGGATCGGCCGTGTAGGTTGTATGGGCGCCGCCCAGCAGGGCGCCACCAGGAGCAGCAGACCAAGGAATTTGCGCATAGGTAGATTTTGACGCGGTACTGACGTTGCCGTCAGCCCGTTTTCAACAAACCCCTTTCCAACCGTGCGTGCGGCTTCCCGCACACGGCTTAACGATGACCTTACTGGTGTGGCTTGCGCCCGGTAGCGTATGGTCCCAGGCAGCCGATACAGACCCACTCCGTGAACTGTTCGCTGGTCCAACGAGCCCGCCTCGTCTTCCGCTGTCCTCCACGCCGGTGCAGCCAGCGCTACCAATGCATGCCGGCAAATTTCAGGTACTGCTCCCAGTCGTAGGCCGTGATGTCGTGCTTGCCGGCGCGGATATGGTAGCCTTCGGTGCGCATGATCGGCTTTTGAACCGCGGGCATTTCGTCGGTTCCGATTCCCTGTTTGCCGAGCAACTCATAGACCGGCGCGGCATTCACCACTCCCAGGAACTCGCCGCGCGGATCAGCCCATTGGTCGTCCTGGGCGCTGGCCACATAAACCGGCCGCGGCGCGATGAGCGCGATCAGCATGTGTGAATCCACCGGCAGATCGTCTTCGTGGTCATTGTACTTTTTGAAGTTTCCGCAGAACCAGTATGGAAAGCTGGTGTTGAGGTTCCGGACCTGCTCGCCGAACTGGCGCCGGCTGATTGCCGCTCCGCCTTCGCCCGAATCGTTGGAGATCACGATGGAAAAGCGCGTGTCCTGCGCGCCGGCCCACAACGCCGTCTTGGCGAGCCGCGAGTGTCCGATCACCGCCACGCGCCTGGCATCCACGTCATGGTCCGTCTCCAGATAGTCCATCGCCCGGCTCAGGCCCCAGGCCCAGGCGCCGATCGCGCCCCAATCGTCCGGCGCCGGTTCCGTCTGGCCGGATTTGAAGAACAGCGGTCGAACCCCGTACTTCATGCCGCCGTTGAAGTCGGGTTCGATGTCGCCGTAATAGATCGCGGCCAGCCCGTATCCGTGCGCCAGGATCTGCTCCACGTCCCAACGGCTGGCGACCGCGCCTCGTGAATTCTCCGCGGCGCGATGCTTCACCATCGTCTTGGTGGCCGGATCGCGAACCCACTCTTCACCCAGCCGGATTCCCGGGTCCGCATTCACACCCTGGTTGCCCGTGAAGCCGAGGCTCAGGAATAACGGCACGGGTTTCTTTGACGCGGCGGGCAGGTAAATCAGCATGTCCATCCTGGGACCGTCCGGCTTCTCCGTGAAGTACACCGTCACCTGTTTGCGCACGGCCGTGCCGCCGAGCGCCTTGGGATCTACGGAGAAAGTCTCATACCGCAGCTTTGGTTTCCCGGAAGGGCTGCGGCCAAAGACCTCACTGCGGTACAGCTCGAGTATCTCCGGGCGACGCTTCTCAAACCAGGTCTTAGCGTCGGTAACTTTCTGGCCGTTCCTGAGGGTGAGGACATCCGGCAAGGTATACTTCGGCACCTTGCTTTCGTCGTAGTTGGTCCCGGCAGGCTGCGCGACCGCGCCCACGCAGGCCAGTAGTCCGGCGGTCAGGAGGAGACTGATGTTGCGAGTCATGGGGTATTTTCCGGTTCCCATTGTAATGCCGCGGCAGTCCCGCCGAATCCAGGCCCGGAGGTCCCGGCGGCTTGCTACAGGCCGGCGATCTGCCCGAATGCCGGCTTGAGCGCCGGGTAGAGCGCGGCATAGATGCCATGGGCCCTGGCGTAGAACTCCGCGTCGGGCGAGCACGGCGAGACGGAATCGGTTTCGCGGATCGCAGCCTGGCACACTTCCGGCACGCTTCCGTATTCGCCGGTCCCGGCCAACGCCAGCAGTGCCGCGCCGTATGCCGAACCCTCCTGGGTCTCCAGCGTCACCACGCGTTTGTTCAGGATGCTCGCCAGCAACTGGCGCCAGAAGGCGCTCTTCGCGCCGCCTCCCGATGCGCGCACGGAATTGACCGCGACGCCCAGCGACTCGATGATCTCCAGACAGTCGCGCTGGCTATAGGACACACCTTCGATCACCGCCCGGATCAGGTCGGCGCGCGTGTGGCTCGCGGTGAGCCCGATCCAGCCGCCGCGGGCCGTGGCGTCCAGGTGCGGGGTCCGTTCGCCCATCAGGTACGGGAGCCAGAAAAGTCCCTGCGCGCCGGCGGGCGCCTGCGCCGCTTCACCGGTCAGAGCATCATAGGATGTGCCCGGCGCAAGCTGGTTGCGGAACCATTGCAGACTGAGGCCGGCGCCCTGCGTCACGCCCATCACGTGCCACTTCTCGCGCACCGCGTGGCAGAACGTGTGAACGCGGCCGGCGGGATCATACGCCACTTTCTCCATGTGCGCAAACACCACTCCGGAGGTTCCCAGCGTGCAGGATACGATGCCTTCCTCCACGATGCCGTTGCCAACGGCGCTGGAAGCCTGATCGCCGCCGCCGCCCACCACCGGCGTACCGGCGCGCAATCCCGTCAGCTCCGCCACCTGGGGCGTGATGGCTCCGGTCACGTCGCTGGACTCATGGCACTGGGGCAGGATGGCCGGGTCGAGCCCGAGCCCCTCCATCATTTCGTAGGACCAGCGCCGGTGCACCACGTCGAAGACCGCGGTGCCCGAGGCGTCGGAGACCTCGGAGGCGTACTCGCCGGTAAGGCGGAAGCGCACATAGTCCTTGGGCAGCAGCATGCGGCGCACGCGTTCGAAATGGCGCGGCTCGTTGTCGCGCACCCACAGCAGCTTGGGCAGCGTGAAGCCGGTGAGCACGGGGTTGGCGATGTACTCCAACACCTTCTGGCGCCCCAGTTTTTGGTTCACGGCATCCACCTGCGGCTGGCTGCGCTGGTCGCACCAGATGAGCGAGGGGCGGATCACGCGGTCAACACGGTCCAGAATCACCAGGCCGTGCATCTGGCCCGAGAGCCCGATTCCGCGCACCTGGCTGCCCGGAACGCCGGCTTCCGCGAGCACGCCGCGGATCGCCGCCACAGCGGCGTCCCACCAGTTTTCGGGACGCTGCTCGGCCCACAGTGGACGCTCCATCCGCATATCTTCGTGCGGCGCGGTGTAACCTGCGCGAACGGCGCCGCGCGCATCCACCAGGAGCGCACGCGAGCCCCCGGTGCCGATATCGATGCCTAGCCACATATCCGCCCAAGCTACCATGAAACTTACGGCATGAAGAACCTCATCGTCGGCACCGCGGGACACATCGACCATGGCAAAACCGCCCTGGTCAAAGCCCTCACGGGAATCGACGCCGATCGCCTGGAAGAGGAAAAACGCCGCGGCATCACGATCGACCTGGGCTTCGCCCACCTGCAGCTCACCCCTGGCGTGCGGCTGGGATTCGTGGACGTGCCGGGGCACGAGCGGTTCGTCAAGAACATGCTGGCGGGCGTGGGCGGAATCGACCTGGTGCTCTTCGTGGTCGCCGCCGATGAATCCATCAAGCCACAGACGCGCGAGCATTTCGACATCTGCCGCCTGCTCGCCATTCCGCGCGGCATAATCGCGCTGACCAAAACCGACCTGGTGGACAGCGACCTGCGCGACCTGGTGCGGCTGGAAGTGGAAGAGTTCGTGGCCGGCTCGTTCTTGGACGGCGCGCCGATCGTGCCGGTGAGCGCGGTCACCGGCGCGGGGCTTGACGAATTGCGGAGAGCGCTGGCCGCGGTGGCGGCGGCGGTGCCCGAGAAGAATGCCGGAGGCCATTTCCGGCTGCCGGTGGACCGCGTCTTTTCGGTGAAAGGCTTCGGCACAGTGGCTACGGGAACGCTGGTCTCGGGGGCGGTGCAGAAGGACCAGGAGGTGGAACTCTATCCCGCCGGCCGACGCCTGCGGGTGCGCGGCGTCGAGGTACACGGATCAAAAGCGGACCGGGCCGTGGCCGGGCAGCGAACGGCGGTGAATCTCGCGGACATCGAACCGTCGGAACTGGCGCGCGGCGACGTGCTCTCCGAGCCCGGGCGCTTCCATCCGGTGCAAGAGGTGGACTGCCGCCTTGACCTGCTGCCTTCAGCCAAGCCGCTGAAACACCGCGCGCCCGTGCATTTTCATTCCGGCACGGCGGAGATCGAAGCCGAGGTGCGCCTCCTCGGCGGCAGCACGATTCTCCAGCCGGGCGGCACGGCATGGGCGCGACTGATGCTGCGTAATCCGGCGCTGCTATTCCCGAGGGACCGCTTCATCATCCGCATGTTCTCGCCGGTGCTGACGATCGGCGGTGGCGTGGTGGTGGACCGCGGCGAGCGCCGTTATCGCAAGGGCGACAACCCCGGTGCGCGGCTGGAAGGTCTGCTTTCGGGCGATCCCCCGGCGCGGGTGGCGCTCCTGGTGCGGGAATCGGAGTTCGGACTCGGCACCGTGGAACTGGTGGCGCGCACCGGCATGCTCGCCGCGGAAGTCGCGGCCGCGGCCGCGCGCGCGCCTCTGGTGGCTCTGGCGCAAACACCGCCGTGGTATGTGGACCGCGCCTGGTTTCAATCCGCACACGACCGCCTGGTCAAGGAAATTCGCTTGTTTCACGTGAAACACCCCCTTTTGGGGGGGGCGCCGAAGCAGGAATTGCGCAATTGGGGGGTGCCGAACGCGCCGGCTTTCCTCCTGGACGCGCTGATCGCCGACGCCCGCGACCTAGTCGTCGAAGGTGAGACGGTGCGGTTACGCAGTCACAAAGTGGTACTGAAGGAAGACGAAGAGCAGGCCAGAAGTGCCATTGAGCGCACCTTCGAACAGGCGGGGCTGGCCACGCCCGCCGTGGGCGAAGTCTTGGCGAAGTCAGGTGTGGAGCAGAGTCGCGCCCGAAGACTGCTGGAGATCCTCCTCAAAGACCGGCGGCTGGTGCGGGTCAGCGACGACCTGGTGTTTCACCAATCCGCCATCGAAAAGCTGCGCGGCATGCTGGCGGAGCGGCGGCACATCCGGTTCAACGTGGGCGCCTTCAAGGAATGGACCGGGATCTCGCGGAAGTACGCGATCCCGCTGCTGGAGTTCCTGGACCGCGAACACGTAACGCGGCGCGAAGGCGACGAGCGGCTGGTGCTTTGAATTAGCTCGGTGGGCCGGCCGAACCGGCGGTGGCCTCACCCGATTGGCAGCAGACGGTCGCGATGGGCGAAGCAGAATATCACGAACGCGTCCTCCTTCACAGCCAGGTCAGGTGCGGAATTCAGCCGGCCTGAGTTTTTCGTCCAGGATTTGGGCAAAATCTGCGTCCTCGTGACAATAGGAGACAAAGATATGCCGCATGGGAATCCAAGTTGGTTCCTCCTTGTAGATCACATCCCGGGCAGTAGCGCGAGTGGCAGTTGCCGTTCCACGCTTTGCCGGGCGAGCCGGAACGGCAGTGCGGATCAGCGGCGCGGGTCCGCTCTCGGGATACGCCGGGGACGCTTCACGTTCCAGCTACCGCCACGGCGTCCTCCTTATCCGACCGGCAGGCGGCCGGCGGCCTGTCGTATGCGGAGAGGGCGCAAGGGTTCGCTGTGGATACCGTCACTGTGTCACACGCCGGCGAATTTTTTCACGGCGGCCTCGATGCCTGGGAGCGCCTTGCCCAGATCATCGGAGTTCATGGCAGGCCGGACCGTGATCCGGGCGTTCAGGGCGAGGAAGCAGGGTTCCGCAATCGACGGAAGCTGGGACGAATCCGTCATATCGAAGAAGACATAGGCGGTCCGCTGGCCATCGTCTTCGGTAAAGTACGCCGCTTCGGGTTTCAGGTCTGCCAGAATCGCCTGAATGGTGGAGCCGAGCTTGCCTTTGCGCGCCAACTCGTTCGCCGTGTCGTTCGGCATGTTCACTTTCAGCATCATGCGCATGGTATTCCCTCGGTCGCCGATTATAGCCAATCGGGCCTGGCATGTCTGTACCGTTGCCGGCCGATCCGCGTTCGCCGCAGCCGGCAGCCCAGGGGAAATTCTCTGAGCTATCGCACCTGGCTCAGCTTGCCGGAATCAAACGTGAAGAGATGTTCGGCCCGCGCCAGTTGTTCCGGGGGAATCGGTGTTTTCCGGGTCAGGATGACCTTGACGGTGCGGTCCCGAAACCAGGCTTCGGCGATGAAGGCCATGTCGAATCCATCGAAGGGGTCGTTCTCGAATATCACCGTGCTGCCGGGACGCGCGCGTGGACGGAGCGCCCGTAGTTGATCGATTACGGCTGCGGTCTGCGTCCCGAGCTGATTCATGGCAGGTTTCACGAGCCATTCTTTTACGCGATAGTTCTGCTCCCCCCAGAGGAAAACGCCCAACGCGCAGACGGCTACGAACAGCGTGCCGGGCCGGAAACGGCGAAACAGTTTCTCAGCGGCGAGAAACGCGGCGGCGCGGTGTGCCGCATCGACGAAGACCACCGCCGCGAAGATTGCCAGCCCGCAGTACGGGATGACCAGGCAGGCGCCCGCCCGGCCGATCAGGAATTCGATCGGCAGCGGGGTGAGCAGGAAGAAGAGCCAGCAGAACCGCAGCACGGGGCGGCCCGTGCGCCACGCGAGGTACGTCAGCACGATCCAGAAGAACAGCACCGACCGCCAGCCAAAAAGATTCCACTGCTCGAGCAGGTCGCTCCAGGATTGAACCTGGAAGGATAGCAGCCGCTCCACGGAAATCACAGGGTGGTAAGCCGGATTGTCGATCAGGGCGTTGGGCCGAAGCGCCTTTCCGTAGATGTACGGGAGCGTGAGCAGCGCGGCCGCAAGCGCCACGCGTCCGGGGCCGCGCAGCCATTGCACGGCGGTGTTCCACGCGCGAGGAAGCTTGCCGTAAATGCACTCGTACGCCAGCACGATCAAGGGCAGGGTCACCGCCATTTCTTTGGAGTTCAGCGCGCAGAGGTAGAGTCCGAGAAAGGCGAGGGTCTGACGCAGGTTCGGCAGTTGGCCCTGGCGGCGGATGCGGGCGTACCAGACCAATGCCGCGACATAGAAAAAACAGCACAGCACGTCGAAAACGAACGAGGTCTGGAAATAGAGCACGCTGAGCCCGGCGTGATAAGACACGAACAGCGCGGCCAGGCCGGCAGGGAGCTCGCCGCAGCCCAGGAGCCGCGCCAGGCGGTAGACCAGATACACGTTCGCCAGCAGCAGCGCGAGGAGCACGAGATGATAGGCGGCAGGGTTCAATCCGAAGCGCGCGAGAAGCGGCACATAAAACAGACCGGCCAAGGGGCGGTAGGGCCCGCGCCACGGCACGAACTGGGTCACCACCATCTGCAACGGAGTGACTTTCAGGTAGTACGCCATGTTCATCAGGTCGTCCGAGGCGAAATGGACCGGCACAGCGTCCCAGCAGAAGAAGATGAACCAGGCGAGCACGAAGGCGACAGCGAGCTTGGGATGAAGGGGCCGGGCAATCAAGCGATCATTCTAGCCGGTTGGGCCGCGTGCCGGTGTCGTGACGGCCAGGCCGGGGAGCCGGCGCGGTATCACCAATCCTGCGGCCGGCGGGTCTGGAACAGCCGGACCTTCTGCGCCGCGGCTTCGGCCGGATCGAACGCGCCGGGCTTGGACTGCGGACTGCAGACGGACAGGTAGTAGCGAACCTCGGGGCTGCGCGCGCCCAGTGCCACGGCGGTCTCGAGGGCCTGGCGCGCCTCGTCGCAGTGCCCGTGGCTGCCCAGCACGACCCCGCGCGCCGCCCACCCGGCGTGCCACTCGGGCCAGCGATTCTGCACCTGGTTCAACAGCCGCGTGGCTTCGGCGGTCTGCCCGGCAAGCTCCAGGGTGGTGGCCTTGATCAGCAGGATCTCGCGGCTTTGCGGCGCGGCTTCGAGCAGACGCAAAGCCCGGGTGGACTGCCCGCCGCGCGTGAGGAAAGCGGCCGCCTGCTGGTAGAAGTCGGGGCGGGAAGGAGGGTTGGCCAGCGCGCGGTCGCATGCCGCCAGGGCCTCGCCAGGCTTGCCGGAGGCTTCGAGCATGAGCGCGCGCGCCAGGAAGTAGTCGGCGCCGCGGCCGGATTCGGGCACGTGGTCCATGCGCGCGAGCCCTTCGGCGGCGCCCGCCTCATGGAAGGTGGCGATGGCGAGATCCAGTTCGCCGCCCGCGACCTGCTGCAACAGCTCGGCGGCGAGCGCATACTCGCGCGATTCGAGAAGCATGCGCCCCGCGCCGGCGAGCACGGCCGCGTCCGGGTGGAGAGCCAGGATGCGGCGCGCGGTGGCGGCGGCCTGATCCAGGTTGCCGTCATCCAGCAGCAGTTGCAGGTAGCGAAGCTGCGCGGAGGCGTCCGCGGGGTTGGCCTGAACGGTCTTCTCCACGCGGGCCCGGTAATCGGCGCGCTGCTGCTCCGGGGTGAGAGCGAGATACTCGACCAGGCCCGCGGGGACGCCGGTTTTCTTCTCCGGTCCAAGCCGGCGGAAGCGGTCCATCGCCTCTTTGGATTCGGCGGTCAACCCGGCATCGGCCAGAGCGCGGCCGAAGTGGAGCTGCACCTTGGGATCGCCGGGCGCCAGCGCGGCGGCCCGGCGCAGCACGCGGACGGCGTCGGCAGGGCGGTCCAGGGCGAGGTACGTCTGCCCCAGGCGGTCGAGGCTGGCGGCATCGGAGGGGCGGTGGGCGGCGGCGAATTCCAGGTCGGGCAGCGCGGCTTCGGGTTTGCCCTGGCGGTAGAGGTAGCTGCCACGGGCGGCGCGCGCCTCGATGAAATCGGGATCGAGAGCCAGCGCGCGGTCGAATTGCCCGAGGGCCTGGGCGGGATCGGATTCGGTTTGCGCCATGCCGAGCTCGAAGTGGCCGGCCGGATCGTCGGGATGGCGCGCCAGAAACCAGCGGAGGTCGGCGATGCCTTCTTCGAACTGGCCTTTGCAGACGGCGGTGTAACCGCGCTCGCGGCGGGCGAAATCGTCGCCGGGCACGAGCTCGAGATAGCGGTTCCAGGCATCGAGCGAGTCGGCGAACGCGCCGAGATCACCGGTGGCGATGGCCAGAAGCTTCTGGATGTCCGGGCGATGGGGAGCGAGGCGGCCGGCCTGGGCCAGCAGGCGCACTGCGGACTCCTTCTGCTTCAATCCGGCGTACACGTAAGCCAGGCCGTACAGCACATCGACGTTTTGCGGCTGCTGCCGGAGGGCCGCTTCCAGGACGTCGCGGGCGCGCTCGTGATGGCCGGCATACGAGGCGGCAACCCCGAGATCGTAGAGCACGCCGAAATCCTCCGGAGCGGCGGCCAGCGCGCGCGTGAGGAGAGCCTCGGCTTTATCGAATTCGCCGATGCTGCCGAGGGCCCTGCCGGCGGTCGCGTAGAACCCTGGCTGCCGCGGCGCGGCCGAGGAGAGCCGAGTGAACAATGCATCGGCCGCGGCGCGATCGTCCGCGAGGTACAGGGCCTGCATGCGCAGGAGCGCGGCATCCGGCGCCTCGCGGGTGGCTGGAGGCAGACGGTCGAGGTAGGCGAGGGCTTCGCGCGCACTTCGCTTAGCGGCGGCCCGGTCGCCGCGATGCAATGCGGCGACGGCATCGCGGAGCGCAGTCCTCTCATCCGCGGCCGGAAGAGAGGCGGCGACGAGTACGAGGATCGCGACCGCGGCTCGCATGGGGATTCCCCTGGAACAGCTTATTATAAGAGGAAACCGATGACGCGCAGACAGATGCCGGCGCTCGCGCTGGCGGCCGCGGCGGCCCGGCGCTGGGCCATATGGCGGCATGGTAATCGCGCGGAGTGAAGAGGAAACCGATGACGCGCAGACAGATGCCGGCGCTCGCGCTGGCGGCCGCGGCGGCCCGGCGCGTGGGCCATATGGCGGCATGGCAATCGCGCGGAGTGAAGAGGAAACCGATAACGCGCAGACAGATGCCGGCGCTCGCGCTGGCGGCCGCGGCGGCCCGGCGCGTGGGCCATATGGCGGCATGGCAATCGCGCGGAGTGAAGAGGAAACCGATGACGCGCGGACAGATGCCGGCGCTCGCGCTGGCGGCCGCGGCGGCCCGGCGCTGGGCAATATGGCGGCATGGTAATCGCGCGGAGTGAAGAGGAAACCGATGACGCGCAGACAGATGCTGGCGCTCGCGCTGGCGGCCACGGCGCCCCCGGCGCGCGGGCAATACGGCGGCATGGCATCGCGCGGAGTGAAGCCCGTTCCCCGAGGCAAGCCTTCCGGCAGGCCGTTCCACGCGCGCCTGGTCAACGTGGCCCGTGAGGCCGGTCTGCGGGAGCCGGTGATTTACGGCCAGGTGGGCCACAACGATTACATCCTGGACTCGATGGGCTGTGGGGCGGCGTTTCTGGATTACGACAACGACGGCTGGCTGGACATCGTGATGCTTACCGGGCGGCGCTGGGAGAACACGCCCCCCGAAGCGGTCATCCGCCTGTACCGCAACAACCGGGACGGCACATTCTCCGATGTCACCGAAAAGTCCGGCCTGGGCCGCAGCGTGTGGGCCAGCGGCATCACCGCCGGCGACTACGACAACGACGGCTTCGACGACCTCTTCATCACTTGCTGGGGCCAGAATCTTCTGTTTCACAACAACGGCGACGGCACGTTCTCCGACGTAACCGAGAAGGCGGGCCTGATCCACCCCGCGCCGCGCTACGGCACCGGCTGCACCTGGATCGATTACGACCGCGACGGCAGGCTGGACCTGTTTGTTTCGCACTACACGGTTTTCGATCGCGAGAAAACCCCGCCGCGCGGCAAGGACCCCTCGTGCACGTATCGCACCGTACCGGTGTACTGCGGGCCCGCGGGGCTTCCGCAGGATCCGTGCCGCCTCTACCACAACAACGGAGACGGCACGTTCACGGATGTCAGCGAACAGTCGGGGATCGCCGCCATCAAGCCGGGCTACGGCCTGACCACTGTGGCGGCCGACTTCGACGGCGACGGCTGGCAGGACATCTACGTGGCCTGCGACACTACGCCGAGCCTCCTGCTGCGCAACAACCACGACGGGACCTTCACCGAGCAGGGACTGGAAAGCGGCGTTTCGCTAAGCGAGGACGGGCAGGAGCAAGCGGGGATGGGGCTGGGAATCGGCGATTTCGACACGGACGGAAACCTGGACATTCTCAAGACCCATTTCCGCGACGACACGCCCGCCCTCTACCGCGGCAACGGCAAGGGCTACTTTCGCGACGTGACGTTGCGCGCCGGGTTGGGGGTGGAGACGCGATTCGTGGGATGGGGCGCGGGAATCGTGGACCTGGACAACGACGGTCTCCCGGACATTTTCTTTGCCACCGGCATGGTGTATCCCGAACCTGGAGAGAAGCTTCCCGACGCTCCCTACAAGACGCCGGCCGTGGTGTATCGCAACCTGGGTGAGGGCCGGTTTGAGGAACTCCTGGAAGAAGCCGGACCGGGCGTGGCGGAGGCGCACTCGAGCCGCGGCGTGGCTTTCGGCGATTTCGATAACGACGGCGACATGGACATCCTGGTGATGAACATGAACGAGCCGCCGTCCCTGCTGCGAAACGATTCCGGCGGCGGCGGCCATCACTGGCTCAAAGTCCTGCTCACCGGGAGTGTGTCCAATCGCAGCGCCATCGGCGCGCAGGTGACGGCCACCTACGGCGAGCGCCGGCAGGCGCAGGCGGTATTGGCGCAGTGCTCGTACCTTTCCGTCAACGACCGCCGGCTGCATTTCGGACTGGGCGCGGAGACCAAGGCGGACATCGAAATCCGGTGGCCGAATGGCGAGCGGGAGCGAATTGCGAACGTAGCCGCCGACCGGCTGGTAGTGGTGCGCGAAGGCGCGGGGATCATCCGCGCCGAGCCGCTCGGGCGCCGGGCCGGCCGCGCCGGATAAGAGCATTGATTCGCGCGGCTGGATGCGGCAAAATCAATCCAGGAACCTGAACTCCGGTTCTTGAACGGGAGAAGGAGGTGGCCGTGAAATTGTCTTGCCTGAGTATGGCGTTGCTCCTGATCGCGGGCCCCACCGTGGCCCTAGCGGACGATTTGGGTGATGCCTTTGAAAACCTGAAAAAAGCCGAAGAAGCCAAAGATGCCGCGCAGGTAAAAAAACTGGCGGCAGAGGTGCACGCGCTGGCCTCGAAAGTGATCAGCGCGCCCGCGCCTGAAGCCGAAGACGAAAAGGCGGCGTGGAACTCGCGGCTCACCTACGCGAAGGACGTCGACCTGCACAGCGAATATGCCCTGTATGCGGTTGCGGTGCAATCGCCGCCCGAGACGATGATCGATTTGATTTCCGCCCTGGAAGAGCAGAACCCGAAAAGCAAGTACATGGATGCGGCTTATGGGCCGTACCTGGTGGCGCTGAACCAGACGGGAGCTGGCGCGAAGATCCCCGCCATCGCGGAAAAAGGCATCGCCAATTTCCCCGACAACGAGGACCTGCTGCTCTACCTGGCCGAGAGCTCCATGACCAAGCAGCCGGATCGGGCGGTAACCTATGCGACACGTCTGACGAACGTGCTGAACCGGCACGCCAAGCCCGAGGGCGTATCGGCCGCGGACTGGGAGCGCAAGCGCACCGGCGCATTGGGCCGGGGTTACTGGATCGCCGGCGTGATCCACGGCCAGAAAGACCAGTACATGCTTGCCGACAAGGAACTGCGCGAAGCATTGCCGCTGATCAAGGGCAGCGAAGCCATGATGGCGCCGGCACTATACTGGCTGGGCGTGTCCAACTACCATCTCGGCAAGATGACCAATAGCAAAAAGCGCGTGCTGGAGGGCGCGACGTACAGCGACCAGGCGGCAGCGATTGCGGGCCCGTACCAGCAGCAGGCGTGGAAGAACGCGCAGATCATGAAGACCGAGGCCGGCAGGATGCGGTAAGGGGCAGGCAACTCTGACAGATCGATGTCGGCCATGACATCATGATGTTATGGCCGTCCGACCGATCGCTGATATCCCGAAACCGTTGCACGACTGTCTGCGCGACCGGGGCAGAGCGGTCGGGGACGTCGATTAGTTGCCCTCATGATGCGGGCGATCGAACAGCTTTATGGCGAATCCGATGGCCCGGATGTGACTGGTCCCCTGGTCGCCGGTCCGGAAGAACTGGGCCCCCGGTTTCCGGAAGACGAGAACCCCTCATGACCTTGCTTTTTCCTGATCTGAATGTCTGGCTCGCCCTTTCCGTGGGCGGTCACTGTCAGAACGCCACTGCGTGAACATGGCTGAACCTACTACCGCGTGAGGCAAGCTTGATATTCTCGCGCTATATGCGGTCGGGTTACTACGCCTGTTGAACCAATCAGTTCGTCATGGGGCCAGACACTCACTCTCAGGAAGGCGTGGGGCGTGAACGACCGCTGGCTGAACGATCCGCGCGTGGAGTTCTATGCCGATCCGCGCGGCCTCGATGCGGGTTTCCGGGAAGCGGCGGCCCCGTTCCTGGCGAAGCCCGCGACAAAGTGGGTGGGAGGCTGTTAGTGGGTGGGACGCTGTTATGTTACCTGCTGGCGTATGCGAGACAGAACCATGCCACCATGGTTACATTCGACCAGGCGCTGCATGACGTAGCCAGCAAAGGAGGCTTTCCCGCCCTCATTCCGGGCTGACAGCCCGGCCCCAAACTCGGCCGCTTGCCGCGCTCACCATCCCGAGTCATCTGGCGGGGCGGTAAAGCTCTTCGGGGGATTCGGTGGATTTATTTCCGCTGCCTTCGGGGTTTATGGCGCGCCTCAACTCGGCCGCGTTGACTTTGACGGGTTCCGCGATCAGTTCGGTGCGGTTGAAGGCCATGACACACTGCCGGCAAAGAATCGGGATCCTGTTGTGGGAGCACGAAGGGTTTCCCGAAAGGGCCTTCAGCGCCGAGGGAGCCCATGTTACGTACGCCAGGAACCCGGCCAAGAACGCCACTTCCAGCAGCCTATCGGCTGGCGGGGGCCGAAGCTCCATGACAGCGCAGTTTAACAACTGGTAGCGATTTCAGCAGAAGTAATTAAGATTTTTTCCTGGACATTGACATATCTATATGTTAAAGATATGAGGACCCGCTTGACTGGCATTTAGCGGGAGGCGGGTGGCGGCTCTGGGCCGCGTGACGGGGCAGAGCCAAGGGGTTGAGTTTCGCAATCGGAACGGGAGGCTTCGATGCCAACGAAGCAGATTCTGTCTTTCCTGGCCGTTCTGGCACTTCTGGTGGGAAGCGCGCACGGCCAAGTTTCCGGAAATATCGTAGGAATTGTGGTGGACCCTGGCGATGCCAGTGTCCCGAGTGCTGAAGTCCAGATCAAGGACGTGGCCACCGGGGTAGTCCGCACATTCACGACGACAGCGGAAGGAATTTTCCGCTTCAACAACATCCCGCCCGGGACGTATACCCTGACGGCGAAAGTGCAGGGGTTCAAAACCTACACGCAACAGGACATCAACCTGGCGAGCGCTGAAACGCGCGACTTGGGAAGAGTGGTATTAGCTCTGGGGGCATTGACCGAAGAGGTATCGGTCGTTGCTACCGCTACCGCGATCCAAACGGCATCCAGCGAGAAGTCATCCCTGGTGGATGGCAACCAGCTTTCGCAGATCGCCATCAAAGGCCGCGACCTAATGGCAATGTTGAACCTGGTTCCGGGTGTGGTGAGCACCGGCGCGGGCGAAGCGGCCAGTGAGAGTTCGATCGGCGGAGTCAACATCAACGGCGGTGGCACCAGCCGCGTGAACTTTACGGTGGATGGTATCGTGGACCTCGACACCGGTTCCAACGGTACCACGCACTTCAACCCGAACATGGATTCCGTGGCCGAAGTACGCGTACTGACTTCCAACTTCCAGGCGGAGTTCGGGCGCATGGCCAGCGGCGCCATCAGCGTCATTACGAAGGGCGGCGGCCAGCAGTTCCACGGCAGCGGCTGGTGGACCTGGCGCCACGAGCAGTTCAACGCCAAGAATTTCTTCGACAATTACAACAATCAGCCGAAGAGCATCTACCGCTATCACGTGCGTGGTTTCAGCGTGGGGGGGCCCATCTACATCCCGAAGAAGTGGAACACCAGCAAATCCAAACTGTTCTTCTTCGTCTCACAGGAGTACACCAAGCAGAGGCCGGCCACACAAAGCGGTTATTACAACATGCCGACAGCCCTGGAACGCGCCGGCGATTTCTCGCAGAGCGTGGACCAGAACGGCAAACTGATCCAGTTGCTGGATCCGACCACGCGCAACCCGATTGCCGGGAACATCGTACCCAAGTCGCAGATCGATGCAGCCGGCCTGTCGATCCTGAATTTCCTGCCGCTGCCCAACCGCTGCGGGGCCAGCGGCGCCGGCTCCGGCTGTTGGAATGAATCCGACCAATCCCAGATCAACCGGCGCAACTACCGGTACCTGTTCAATGAATCGCACCCGCACCGCAACGACGTGGCCCGCATCGACTTCAACCCCACGTCCAAGCTGCTGACCTGGGTGCGCTATGTCAACGACTACGACTTCGACCAGACTTCGGGCAATATGGAGTTGCTCGATTCCGACAACAAGTGGACGCCCTATTCGGAAGACCACCCCAACCCGGGTCACGGCTACGGTGTCGGCATCACCTATACCATAAGCCCGACCATGGTCAACGAGTTTACGTTCGGCAAGAGCTATAACACGTGGGACTACTACCCCCATGACCCGGCGCAACTGGACCGCAGCAAAATGGCCAACCCGCCACACTGGTTCGACGAGAACGACAAGAGCTTCACCGACGACGTGAACAAGCCGCGTCCCGGGCTCTCGCCGGGCAGCCAGAACTTCGCGGTCTTCGCACCGGGCATCTCGTTCGGAGGCGGTTCGACGGTGGGACAGGTTACCAACTTCAACCGTAACCGGCCCTACACCAACTGGAACGATATCTACAGCTTCAACGACAACTTCAGTTATGTCCGCGGCGCCCACAGCTTCAAGGCGGGTTTCGCCTACGAGCGCACCGGCAAGGTACAGCAGGCCGGCGGAAACTATCTCGGCCTCTATACGTTCACCAGCAGTTCCTCGATGCCGATGGACACCAACAACGGCTACGCCAACGCGCTGGTCGGAAACTTCCAGAACTATCAGGAAGGCAAACGTGTGATCGGCGACTACTGGTTCACCAATATCGAGTTCTACGTTCAAGACAGTTGGAGGGTCAACCGCCGCCTCACACTCGATTACGGGATGCGGTTCTACCACATGCCGGGGCAGGAAAACCTGAACAAGAACTCGGCCGTGTTCGTGCAAGCGGCCTATGATCCATCGCAGGCGCCGCGCTTGTACTACCCCGCCTGTAAGGTTACCCCGGCCCCCGGCGCGGCCTGCTCGGCAGCGAACCAGGTGGCCTTCGACCCGGTAACCGGCTACACGACATACCCCGCGCTGGCCGGCACGTTCGTGCCGTACGCGATCGGGGGATACACCACACAGCCGAACTACTTTAACGGTATGGTGGTGGCGGACGGCTCCAACCCATTGGTTCCGCTGACGCTGTATAAGGTGACCGCCCTGGCGCCGGCCTTCCGTGTCGGTCTGGCGTGGGACGTATTCGGCACCGGCAAAACGGCTATCCGCACGGGCTTCGGCACCTTCTACAACCGTGGCGACGGCAACATCAACATGGGCTTCGGCGGCGGGCCGCCCATCACGTACACGCGCACCGTGTACTATTCCGGCATCGGCACGATCCCGCAGTACGCCAACAGCGCGGCGGTCTCGCCGATCGGCAACGGCGGGACTACAGGCGACCAGCCGCTCGAGACGGTGATGAACGGCAGTTTCGGCGTCCAGCAGGCGGTCGGGTTCGGCACTGTCCTGGACGTCTCGTATGTGCTCTCGCTGCACCGCCACATGATTCAAACTGGCGGGTCAAGCACCGGCGGTGTCGGCCAACAGTTCGTCAACCCAGTCCCGATGTACTCGCAGTACAATCCAGCGAACTTCAGCCCATGGACGGGTAACCTGTACGCCAACGCTTCCGGCAGGGCGCTGAACGATGACTACTTCCGTCCGATGGCCGGCCTTGGCAACGTCTGGGTGGGGAGCTTCCGCGGCAGCAGTAACTATCACTCGCTGCAGATGTCCATCCGGCGCGCCAATCGCCGCGGCTTGTCCTACGGATTGGCATATACGTGGTCGAAAACCATGATGTATACCGGCAACGGGTACTACCCGGAAAATCCCTTCTTCAAGAAGTGGTTCTACGGGCCGGCATTCAACGGCGCTCCGCACGTGATCGCGGCCAACTACATCTACGAGATCCCCGGGCTCGGAAAGAAGTTCAACATCCGGCCCCTCGGCTGGGTGACGGACAACTGGTCGGTGTCGGGTATCACGTCCTGGCAGAGC
Organism: Bryobacterales bacterium; assembly: GCA_963719195.1. Classification (GTDB taxonomy): domain Bacteria; phylum Acidobacteriota; class Terriglobia; order Bryobacterales; family Bryobacteraceae; genus DASQZT01. Next base: position 59,454 of record CAVRBB010000004.1, read on the forward strand.
CACGGGATGTATGGCGCCCCCGGCATCTCCTTCACCGGCACCAGCAGCAGCAACCCCGCGCCGAACATGACCGGTTCGTCGGAAGGCGCGCGGTTGTTCGTCATCGGTGATCCGACGGTGTCGAACCCGACGTTCTACAACAACATCAACGCCGCCGCGTTCCAGCTTCCGGTGGCGTGCAGCCAGACGCGCCAGACCATGGATTGCTTCGGCAACGCCGGAAACGGCAGCATCATGTCGGTGCCGATCTGGATGAACAACTGGGATATGTCGCTGATCAAGAGCTTCCACCTCGGAGGCGAGCGCCGCATACTCACCTTCCGGGCGGAGTTTTACAATCTGCCGAACCACACCCAGTTCAGCACCATCAACAATACGCTCCAGTTTGACCTTGCCTCCTATCAAAAATGGATTGCAGGCAATGGCAGCCTCGTACAGAGCAATAGCCAGTTCGGTCGCTACACCGCCGCGCGCAATCCGCGCCAAGTCGCGATGACCCTGCGCTTCCAATTCTGAAGCGCGGCGCTATCGTTGAAATCGAACCGGGCCGGCCCGCAGAATTGCGCAGCCGGCCCGGTTTTTTTGGGGGCGGTGTAGGCCTAATGGCCTGCGCAGAGTTCGCTGCCCCATAGGCGGACGCCAAAGGCAATGTCCACGACCGTCAAATGACCGTTAAAGACGTGGCTGGATCTTTGTCAGGACACGTGGTAAGCTCTTCGCAACAGCAGGCTCCCATGCTGAACAATATGTCGAGCCCGTTACGGTGCGCACGGAGGCGGAACGAGAATCCATCCTCCAACAGCTCGAGCGGCTGGTGGCCAGCCCGGTTTTTCGCAATAGCAAGCGGTATTGCAGCCTGTTGAAGTACCTCGTGGAGCAGACCCTCGAAGGACGCGCGGAGAACCTGAAGGAGCGCACTCTCGGGGTGGAAGTTTTCGGCCGCCAGCCGGACTACGATACCAACGTCGACCATTCCGTGCGCAGCGCAGTCGGGGAAATTCGCAAACGCCTGGCGCAATACTACCTGGAACCGGGGCACGAGAGCGAAGTGCGCATCGAGGTGCAGTCCGGGTCGTATGTTCCGCGCTTCCGCATGGGTCCCGACAAGGTGATGCCGGAACTGCACCTGGAGCGCGTGGCCGTGGCCGCGCCGGCACCGCGCTCGGCGCGGCGGTTCCTGGTGCCCGCGGTGATTCTGGCGGCGGTCGCCGCCGTGACGGCCGCCGGGTTGACCCTGCGGCCGGCAGACTATGCGCTGAAACAGTTCTGGGAGCCGGTCTGGGGGACTTCCGAGCCGGTGCTGCTTTGCCTCGGCGGCGGGAACCCGCGCCCGCAGCAGGCCTCGACTGCCGCGGCGGCGGCGGCTCCCGACGGGCCCAGTGTCATCGACGTCATGAGAAGCGACCGGATTCCGTTTGCGGACGCGTTGACCCTGGCCAGGCTCACCGGGCTGCTCCAGCAGCATGGCAAGACCTTCGAGATCCGCAGAGGCGCGTCGTCCGGCCTGACGGAGTTGCGCAGAGGCCCTGCCATTCTGATCGGGGCGTTCAACAACGCCTGGACCATGCGGCTGGAGGGCAATCTGCGGTTCACCTTCGTGGCCGACCCGGCGACCCGGACGACCGGTATCCGCGACCGGCTGAACCCCGCCCAGCCCGCCTGGAAAACCGATCCGACCCAGCCCTACTCGCAGTTCCAGGAAGATTTTGCCATCGTCTCCCGATTTCTTGATCCGCTGACCGAGAAAACGGTGGTGGTCGTGGCCGGTATGACGCAAGACGGCACCATGGCCGCCGGCGAGTTCGTTACCAACGCGCGTTATCTTGAGGCGCTTGCCCGGCGCGGGCCCGGCGGCTGGGCGCGGAAGAACCTCCAGGTTGTGCTGGCCACCGAGGTAGTCAACGCCGTTCCCGGGCCGCCTCGCGTGCTGGCGACACACTTCTGGTAGCGTACGCCTCCCGGCCTGCGCGCAGGGCCGACATCACGTCCAGGACTGTCCTGGACGTGGTCGCAGCCACCTGTGATTACACTGATTCTAAAGTCAGGGCTTCCCGAGACCGTCCATCCCTTGTGTTCCTGCTATTCTCTATGTTCTGATTCCCATTTCAGACCGTATTGACCGAAAGGGAGGATTCTGCACCCATGGCAGACTACCGGTTTCCACGCCGCTATTTCTTCTACGGCCCGCTGTTGGCCGGCGCCGTTCCATCCGGAGGCTTCGGCAGCACGCCCTCCCTCAAAGCGATGGGGTACAAGTCGCCGAATGAAAAGCTGAACCTGGCGGCCATCGGCGCTGGTGGCCAGCCTGCCGCGGACCTGCGCGGCGCGCAGGCGGGAGTGGAGAACGTGGTGGCCCTGGCGGACTGTGACTGGGCGCGCGGCAAGGAATCCTTTGAGCGGTTCCCGAAGGCCACGCAATACAAAGACTTCCGCAAGATGCTCGATCAACAGGGCAAGGAGATTGACGCCGTGGTGGTGGGTCCTCCCGACCACATGCATGCCATCTGCGCCCTGGCCTGCATGCAAATGGGGAAGCACGTGTACGTCGAGAAACCGCTGACGCGAACCCCATGGGAGGCGCGCCTGTTGACCCAGGCCGCGGAGAAGTACAACGTGGCCACTCAGATGGGCAACCAGGGATACTCGCACGATGCCACCCGGGTGGCCTGCGAGATTCTCTGGTCGAACGAAATCGGAGAGGTCAAGGAAGTCCACGCCTGGACGGGCAGAGCCAGTTGGCCGCAGGGTATGACCAAAATACCCGCGCCGACCCCGGTCCCCGACACGCTGGACTGGGACCTGTGGCTGGGCGGCGCGGCGGCGCGGCAGTTCACCGCGGGCGATGCGGAATACGCTGAGTTCGTCGAGGCGCGCCGGGCGCGCAGCGGCCGCGGTGGCGGAGGCCGGGCTGCGGTAGGCCCCGGAGGCGCTCCAGGCGCGTCGGGGACTCCTCCGGCCCCACCGCGCGGCGGCTATCCCGGCCAGGAAAATTTCGGATTCTATCTGCCGTTCAACTGGCGCGGCTTTTACGATTTCGGCAGCAGCCTGATCGGCGATTGGGGAGTCCACATTCTCGGTCCGGCCAACTGGGGCCTCCAGTTGGATCCGCAGTACCTGGTCAGCGTGGAGTGCGTCAAGAAAGACTCGCTGCCCCCGTTTACGTTTCCGGACGAAATCGCGATCCGGTATGAGTTCGGACCGCGTCCCGGCGGGATGCCGCCGGTGGCCGTGTATTGGTACCACCACGGGGGTGGCGACGCCTTTCTGCCGCCGGGCATGACAGCAGAAGAAGCACGCAAGATTCCCGGACAGGGACCGCAGGTAGGCCCGGCTCGCGGCCAGGGCGGATTCTACCCGGGAAGCGGCGGGGGACCGCCGGCCGGCGCTCGTGGCGGCGCGGCACCGGGAGCGGCCGCCCGCAGTGGGGCTCCCGGCGGCGCCGCGGGAGGGCAAGGAGGCTTCCGCGGCAGCATGCAGGGCAGCGGCTACAACCTCATCTTCTGCGGGTCGAAGGGCTATCTCGGCACCAGCGGGCGCGGCGAAGGCGTGGGGCTGCTCCCCGGGTCGCGCTGGGCGGAATACAAACTGCCGAATGCCTACCTCACCCGTTCGCCGGGAGCCAGCACTGGCGACAACCATTCCGCGCACCTGCGCGACTGGGTGCGCGCCTGCAAGGGTGGCGCGCCCGCCTGTTCCAACTTCAGCATCGCCGGCAGGTACACCGAATGGCTGCTGCTGGGTTCGGCGGCCGTGCACTACGAAGGCAAGCTGCTGTGGGACAACGCCCGCGGCGAGATCTCCAACAACCGAGACGCCAACAAGTGGGTCAGGCCCGTGTTTCGGAAGGGTTGGGAGATCAAGCTGTAACGCCGGGATTCACGCCCCGGGCGCCCCTCCCGCCAGGCTGAAGAGCAGGATGCCCAGCACGGCGAGGGTGATGAAGACGTACGCGCGGTCCTTTTGCAGCGCGAAGGCAATTACCGAGAATGCGACCCGTGCCACGGGCGTGGCAATCAGGAACAGCACGCCAAGTTGGATGATGTTCCGGCTGCGCAGGGCCAGGGCGCCCGAGAGGATGCCGGACATGCCGCGAAGATCGGACGACTCGCCCTGGAAAACGGAGTAGCGCACGGGCTCGAAACCGTGCCGGACCAGGTACAGGATTCCGCCGGTAGCCACAATCGCCGCGGCGATCATTACCCCGGCTCTCAGACAGATGCCGATGATCATCTCCACCCGCTCGTCGCTCCAACCGGCGGCTTTCATCTCAAATCCTCCCTCGCAGGCCGCTATAGATCATCTCCACCGCCAGCAGCGCGACCACCAGGCCGAAAATCAGGCGCAGGACCCGCGTCTTCGCTCCCATCAAGTGGCGCGCGCCCAACACCGAGCCCAGGAGTACTCCCAGCATCACCGGCATGGTCAGCCCGGGATCGATGTATCCCCGGTTCAGATAGACTCCGGCGCTGGCGGCGGCGGTCACTCCGATCATGAAGTTGCTGGTCGTGGTGGAAACCTTGAAGGGAAGGCCCATGGCATGGTCCATGGCGATCACCTTCAGGGCGCCGGAACCGATTCCGAGCAAGCCGGAAAGGACGCCCGCGCCGAACATGAGGCCGAATCCGGCCTTCACGCGTTGAACGAGATACGGCCGCCGGCCCTCGATCGTCGGATAGCTCGAGTTCATGCGCAATCGGACCGCGAGCGGATCACCCCTGCCCTCGCCGTGATGTTCGAGGTGCTTGCGGCTCGATAAGAACGCGGAGTACAGCAGCACCAGCCCGAAGATCACGGCCAGCGCCGACGTCGGAGTCCTGGCGGCGAGCGACGCTCCCACGATGGCGCCCAAGGTCGTGGCGATCTCGAGAAACATCCCGATCCGGATATTCGAGAGCCCTTCCCGGACGTAGGCCGCGGCCGCGCCCGACGAGGTCGCGATCACCGACACCAGCGTGGCGCCGATCGCGTACCGGATGTCCACCCCCAGCAGCAGCGTCAGCGCCGGAGTGACCACGACTCCGCCACCCAGCCCGGTTAACGCCCCGAGGAATCCGGCCACCGACGCAATCGCCAGCACGGACAGGGTGAATTCCAGAATGTTCAACGCCAGCTACCCCCATTTCTCAGATCGTCCTTCACGGCAGCGGCGCCGACTTCAGCGCCTTGCGGAGTCGCGCGATCGCGGCTTCCACTGCCTCCAGCCGCGAAGGAATGGCGGCGGAGATCACTCGCGGCGTTCCGCCGGTAATCAGCACGTCGTCTTCGATCCGCACCCCGATGCCCTTGTACTTCTCGAACGCCGGACGCACGGCCGCGATGAACTTCTCGTTCTCGTCCGTCCTGGGCAGATGGTCGAGCGCGTCGGGCCGGATGTAGATGCCCGGCTCCACCGTCACTACCATTCCCGGCGCAAGCTCGCGGCCGCCGGGATCGTGAACGTTCAGCCCGATCCCATGGCTCACGCCGTGATTGAACCAGATGCGCATCTGCCGGTCGCTGGTGACGTCTGTCATGAGGCCGAGCTTCAACAGTCCCTTCTTGAAGACTTCGGCGGCCGCGCCGTTCAGCGAATCCGCGCCGCCCGTGATCGTATGTCCGGGCAGGGCCTTCTGAATCGTCGCCTGCTGCGCGTCCCAAACCAGGCGGTAAATGTCCGCCTGCTCCCGGCTGTACTTGCCGCTCACGGGAATGGTGCGGGTCACATCCACGCTGTAGCCATCGAACTCGGCGGCGTCGTCCATCAGAAGAAGATCGCCGGCATGCATGCGGTCCTTGTTCGTCTCGTAGTGCAGAGTAGTGGCATTCACGCCCGAGGCGACGATCGGCGGATAGCCCCAGTGCGCGTTGCGGCGAATATACGTGAACTCGAACTGCGCCTGGATTTCGTACTCCCACGTTCCAGGAACGGCCAGGGCATACGCGCGCTGGAACGCTTCGGCGGTGATATCCACGGCATGCCGGAGGATGTCGATTTCCCGCGCGGACTTGATGCTCCGCAAAGCCGTGAACACGGGGGTCGCGTCCTTCACCGGAATGCCGCCGCTCTCCAGTTTCGACGCCATTTCGATTTCACGGCGGTACTCGGCAGGCCGGCCGCGCGACATCATGTAAATCCGGGTTTCGCCCGCCGCGATGCCCGCGATGACGGGCCGAAATTCGGTAGCCACATCCACCGGCGGCGGGTGCAGCGGCGCGGATCCGGACCTTCCGCCGGGACCGGGCTGCGCCTCGGGGAGGTTCGCCACGCCCACCACGGTGGACAAGAACGCATCGAGGTGGCGGGCATCCCACACCTCCTGAATCCCGGAGATGCGCCGGCCTTCTTCAGCGGTGAGAAGGTGGCCGCTCCAGTTTTCCTGCGCCGGGTTGGAGGGCGGCAGGAAGAGGATCTCACGGATGTTCGCCGCCCCGGGCATCATCACCAGCGCGCAGCCTTCTTGCGAAATACCGGTGAGATAGAAGAAATTGTTCTCCTGGCGGTAGGGCCAATCCACGTCGCCCGCATAATTACGAGGCTCGGCGGCGAACAGGATCAGGACACCCTTGTCCCCGATCCGCTCCGCCGCGGCGCGGCGGCGGGCGGTAAGGTCGGCGACGCGGCCGCGCTCCCAGGAAGCCGGTGGAGGCGGCGCTATTTTCCAGAGGGAGGTGTCGGCGGCGTGCGAAACGCAGACCAGAAAAGCAGGGAGCAGCAGGTAGGAGCGGCGCATTGGTGTCGAAACGCTCCCATTATACGGGGCGCGCAGCCATCGCGGGCGGGCTCGTGGACCGGCTCGGGGCAATCTCGATCCGGGCATCGGCGCTGCGGCCGGATAACGCGTACATCACCGCCAGCCCCCACCCGCCCACGAAAGCCGCATGGGTGTTGCGCGTGACGGCCGCCAAAGCGGCGGCGAGCTTCTCGCGCTTCTCGGTGAACCCGGCATCGTCCGTGGCGTCCAGCACCTGGGCGAGCCGCGGCGCGATCTGCTCCATGGCGTCGGCCCACCAGGCGATATCCGTCCAGTCCGTAGCGACTGCGCTCCACTGGTTGCCCAGCGCGGGGATGAACCGGAATTGCGCCACATTGCCGCTCTCATCCATCTTGCTCCAGGTATCGTCATCCGCCAGGACGCGCCGGCGTACGTCGGCCGCGGGGTCGCCCGAGTCGATCAGCGCCAGCATGGTCTGCCGCCCGGTTCGCGCCAACGTGTCGCGCGAGTGCGGCGTGCGGGTGGCCGGGTCGGCAAAGAAAAGCCGCATGGCGGACGTGCGATCGTAGCGGACGCTCGCGGCGACCCTGGCGTGCGGGAATGCGCTGCCGGGTTCGGGAGCGACGATGTGCCCCAGCGCGCGGGCCAGCAGCACGGCATCCAGCATTTCCTGGCGCGACATCGTTTTCCGGTATCGGAGCCAGGTCTGGGCCACTGAGAGGTCGAGGGCCACTCTGCCTCCCGCCGCGGCCGTGTAGGTCACCGTGGCCAGGAACGCGTCGGCCAGGGCGGATTGCAGCTTGTCAGGGTCGGCCGCCAGTGGCGTCGACGCCATTCGAATGCGGCTCGCCGTGGCCTGGTCGGTGATTACGATGCGGCCGTTTTCGTCGTGCAGGATAGTCGAGGAGCGAACGAAGTCATCCACCGCGGCTGCGTTGTAGATACCCAACAGGCTGATGGCGAGCTTCTGTTTGTGCTCGCGAGTGTTGCGCACGATGTTGCGCAACGGGCGCGCGTTCGGCAGGGCGTCGAGCAGGGTCCAGTCTCCACGGAGCGCAGCGGCGATGGCCGCATCGGTGGATGCCGGGTCGCCGGCGCCGAGGTCGATCGCGTAAACTACGGCGGCCTCATCCGTGAACGACGCCGGACACTCGACGTTCATGGCGATCGAGAGGCTGCGGCCGATACCCGTCTGCAGCGCTTCCTTCAAGGCTGCCGCGGTATCGTCCGGGATTCCCGCCTTGGCCAGGTCGGTTTGCGGCAGCACGGCCCCCAGGATGGCGGCCAGCAGGTCGGTCTTACCGAGGTCTGCCTCCAAGCCAACCGACGCCGTGAGACTGGCCGTGAACGTCGTGCCGCGTTTCTTGTACACCCCGAGGCGCAACTCGGTGTCGGTTACCTTGTACGAACGCACCAGGAAATCGCCGGTCACATCGATCTGCCCCGCCACTTCCACGGAAGCCGCGGGTGTCACCGCGATGTTGGAGTTGAACGGCAGGTTTGCCGAAGCCAATGCGTCCACGCTGAGGGGCAGGGCGTACGAACCGCGGAACGTCAACGTGCCTGCCAGGTCCGCGACCGTAACCGTGCCGGAGGGTTGGCTCCGCACGGCGCCGGCGGTACAGGCCACCCGGTAGTTGCCGAGTGTGGTCTGGATCGCCTGCAGCAGCCCCGTCGATGCTTTCAGCCGGCTGTAGGTGGCCAGCGACGGGCTGGCCGCCGTACCCACGCCGGCGCCGAAGCCATCCACCGTAGCCGCGAGTTTCCCCGAGAAGGAGGCGTCGATTTCGCAGCTCGCCCAGCACTCGTCGGGCCCGATGGCGATCGCCGGCGCGAACGGGTCATCGCCGAAGAGCGTTCCATCCGCGGGTGTGAGGATCGACAGAACCCCGGTGGCCGCGCCCTTCACCATCAGGGTGGCGGCGTTGGCGATCAACGCGGAGGGCGATTTGATGTTCGCGCCGAATACCACGTTCCGCAGGTCGGTTTCGCCCACGGGGCGGCTGAGATTACCCGCCAGGCTGGTCACGGTGGAAACGATTTGCGTGAGGCCGGCCTTGGCCAGCGGAGAATCGTCGCGGATTTGCAGGTTGGCGGTTACGCCGGCCTGGTCGCTGATGCTGATGTTCGCCATGCGTGGGTATTATACTTGCTGAGCATGGAACATTACGCGTGGGACCGCATGGAGAAGGAAATTCTCAGCCCCACCATCGCGCGCAAAATCATTTCCGGCGACAAAGCGATGGTGGCGCAGGTCTTCCTGGCCAAGGGCGCGATCGTGCCCGAGCACCATCACGAGAGCGAGCAGATTACCTACATCCTCGAAGGCGCACTCCGCTTTGAACTCGAGGGCCGGGAGATCGTGGTAGGCAGAGGCGAGGTCCTGCGTATCCCTTCCAATGTCCCGCATCGTGCCGTGGCGCTCGAAGACACACTCGACCTGGATATCTTCAGCCCCATCCGCCACGATTGGCTCACCCGGCAGGACGACTATCTGCGAAAGTAAATCATGGATCTCGGACTGAAAGACCGCGTGGCCATTGTGGCCGCATCCAGCCAGGGCCTTGGCAAGGCGGTTGCGATGGGGCTGGCCAGGGAAGGCGCGCGGCTGGCGTTGTGCGCGCGCACGGAATCGAAACTGAACGCCGCCGCCGAAGAGATTTGCGCCGCCACGGGGGCCGGTGTGTTCACGCGCGCGCTGGACGTGACCGACCACGCCAGAGTGCGCCGGTTCGTCGCGGAGGCGAAGGAGCATTTCGGACGCCTGGATATCTGCGTCGCGAACGCGGGCGGGCCGCCCTCGAAAACGTTCGCCGAGACCACTGTCGAAGACTGGCGCGCCGCGGCCGAACTCAACCTCATGAGCACGGTCTATTTCGCCAAAGAAGCTCTGCCGGTCATGCAGGAACGGCGCTGGGGGCGCTTCATCGCCATCACCTCGGTGGCCGTGAAACAGCCCATCGACGGGCTGATTCTTTCCAACTCCGTGCGCTCCGGCGTGAGCGGGCTGGTCAAGACGCTGGCCAATGAATACGGCCCGTACAACGTGCTGGTGAACAGCGTCTGCCCAGGTTATACCGCCACCGCGCGCCTGCTGTCGCTGGCGGAGCAGATTGCCGCCAGGGAGGGCATCTCCCCCAAGGAGGTTGAAGAGCGCTGGGCGCGGCAGACGCCGCTCGGGCGCGTGGGGCGGCCGGAGGAGTTCGCCAGCCTGGTGGTGTTCCTGGCCTCCGAACGCGCCAGTTACATCACGGGGGCGTCGATTGCCATCGATGGCGGGATGGTAAAGGGCATTTACTGAACTGCCGCCACCGGACCTTCCGGCGAAGCAGCGGTCGCGCGTTTGCAAGAAGCCAGCCTGTGCCAGAGACTGTGCGTGGGTCTTTGGCCGCGATCCGGAGGCGCCAAACGACCCGCAGATGCCTCCGGCGCGGCGAGGGCGGCGCGGCTTTTCGGCGAGGCTTTTCGCTTGACAAGGCGCCCCCCTTGGTGATCTAGTTTTCTGAGCACACCGGCCGTGCTTGCCGGGGGAAGAAAGGGACTCATGCGACCCCATCTGTGGCAGCTCCGCGGGCTGCTTGTTGCATTCTGCCTGGCGGCCGGCCTGGTTCGGGCGCAGGTACCTACCGGATCCATCGCGGGCACCGTCCACGATTCCTCCGGCGCGGTTGTTCCCAACGCCAACATCACTCTGACTCACAAGGACACCGGAGCCGCTCGCAGCCTGGTGTCCTCCCAGGATGGGTCCTACAATGCCGCCGCGCTGCTGCCGGGCGTCTACGAGGTCAAGGCGAGCATGCCCGGGTTCCGTACCCTGGTCCGCGAAGCCACCGTCGAAACCGGCAAGGTCACCACGGTCGACCTGAACCTCGAAGTGGGCCAAGCCGAAGAGGTCGTGACCATCGAGGGTGCCACCGCCCAGATCGAGTATGACAGTCACACCATTGCCGGCGTCATCACCCGCGACAAGATCCAGGACCTGCCCCTGAACGGCCGCAGCTTTCTGAATCTCGCTTTTCTCGAGCCCGGCGTGACCGTCAGCCCCGGCACCACCTCCCAATACAACTCCCTGTTCTCCGTTTCGGTGCTCGGCGGCGACTCCGGCAAAACAGCCATCACCGTCGACGGCGGGAACATCCGCAACGCCCTCGATGGCGACACCGGCATGAACTTCTCGCAGGAGGTCGTGCAGGAGTTCCAAATCTCGTCCGCGAATTTCGACCTCTCCACCGGTATCACCAGCGTAGGCGCGGTGAACGTGGTCACTCGCAGCGGCGGCAACGATTTCCACGGCAGCGGTTACTTCTTCTTTCGCGACCACAACCTGTCCGCCTACCCTGGACTAGCCCGCAACCCCCTCAGCCCCGATCCCTTCTTTGTGCGCCGCAATCCCGGTTTCTGGATCGGCGGACCCATCCGGAAAGACCGCCTGTTCTTTTTCTTCAACTACGAATACGTCAACCAGACGCAGGTGGTCACCTACGTTCCCAACGTGGCGTCGGCCGCCGCGCTCGCCGGAAATTACTTCAGCCCCTATCACGGCAAGACCCTCAGCGCCCGTTTCGACTATTCCAGCGGCAGGCACCGCATCTTCGCCCGCTACTCACACGACGGCAATACCGGACTCGGCCCCAAGGGCAGCGCCCAGGAGCTGCCTTCGCATTGGCTGCGAAACACCAACTGGAGCGACCAGAGCCTGCTGGGCGTCACTACCATCCTGCGGCCGACCGTCGTCAACGATTTCCGCTTCAGCTATCAGTACTGGCAAAACCGCAACCTGTTCCCCACCAGCTCCGAGTGCCCGGACTGTGTCGGCCTGGGTTTCCCCGAAGTGCTCCTGAACGGCACCAACGTCATCCTCGGTGATACGCAGAACGCAACTCAAGGCCGCGACCTCCGTAAGTACGACTTCACCGACTCACTCAGTTGGCAGAAGGGCAATCACTCACTGCGCTTCGGCGGCGAAATCGAGGTCACGCCCGGCACCGGCTTCTGGGGGTACTGCGATCCCGCCTGCACGGTAGTGGCGCCGCCCGAGCTGGTACGCGCCAACGTGCCGGCGATTCTGGTCCCGCTCCTCTTCCCCACCCTGCCGGACCGCATTGTGACCAACGCCGATGTTCTGAATCTGCCGTTCCTGGGCGGAATCGTTGGCATCGGCGATCCCAGCCAGCCTCCTCCTTACAACGTCGATAAGGCGAAGCGCAACCGTCGTTATCACGTTTACGCGCAGGACTCCTGGCGCATCCGGCCGCGATTCACTCTCAATTACGGGCTGGCATGGAGCTTCGAAAGCACCCTGGTCAACCGGGACCTGCCCAAGCCCGCGTTTCTGGCGCCGGTCTATGGCTCCGATCTTTCCCCCACCCACAACAACTATCACAACCTCTCCCCCGCCCTAGGCTTTGCCTGGACCGCCGATTCAAGCGCGCGGACCGTGGTGCGCGGCGGGTTCGGCATTTACTACGACACGGAGTATCTCTTTCACCGCCTGCAGGAGCGGGCCTTCATCGGTCCCGTCGGCAACGGCCGCATTCAGTTTCCGGCATCGGGCTTCACCAACACCTTTCCCGGCATTCTCAACATCAGCCTGGGCGGCGCTCCGGTCCCGGTCGGCGCTCCTGTGCCCTCCGGGCAGTTGACCAACCTCACCCTGGGTCAGTACCTCCAGATCCAGCAGCAACAGGCGCCCGCCATCGCTGCCCAGCTCGCCCCCAAGGATCTCAACGACCTCTCCGTCACCAACATCGACATCAACAAGTCCGGTGCCGACCTGTACCCCAGAGACTACCCGGTGCAGCGCGGCCTGCATTTCAACCTGGGTGTGCAGCGGCAGATCCGGCATGATCTCGTCGTGCACGCCGACTTCATCCGCCGCGTGTATCTGAACACCCTGCTCGGGGAGCCCGACTACAACCGGTACGACCGGTACATCAACGGCGTCCGCACGCCAGTCATTCCCGTGTGTTCGTCCGCCGAGAAGAACACTCCGGGAGTGGAATGCTCCAACGGCCCCATCACCGTCTGGACGCCGGGCGGCCGCGCCGTCTACAATGGCCTGCTGCTCAAGGTGGACAAGCGCTTCTCGCGGCGTTACCAGCTCACGGCATCCTACGCGCTCACCGGCCAGTATGGATACAACGGCCTGGTCGACCTCGACCACTGGAATGCGAGTTGGGGCCCGCAAGGCGCGCGCCACATCCTCAACGTCTCGGCGCTCGTGGATCTTCCCTGGGGCGTTCAGCTCGGCGTAATCTCCCAAACCAGCAGTCGCACGCCGGCCATGGCCAGCATCTCGGGTGTCGATCTGACCGGCGATGGCACCACCACCGAGCCGCTGCCTGGTCTCTCGTACAACTGCCTGAACCGCGGCTGCGGCAGTGGCGACCTGGAGCGCGCTGTGACGGCGTGGAACCAGACCTGGGCGGGCAAAAAGGACGCCCTCGGCAAAAGCATTCCCGCCGTCGTGCTGCCCGCTAACTACACGCTCGGCGATAATTTCAATTCCGAGGACGTCCGCCTCACCAAGACCGTCACCTACCGGGAACGCTACCGGCTGTCGTTGTTCGCGGAAGGCTTCAACGTGTTCAACATCGCGAACCTGGGCGGTTACAACCTCAATCTCGACCAGGTGACGCCCGGCAATCAGACCTTCTCTTTCGGCCAGCCCACCAGCCGCGCCAGCCAGGTGTTCGGCTCCGGAGGCCCCCGCGCGTTCCAGCTCGGCGCGCGCTTCCAGTTTTAGAAGACCCGTCCGCTACTGCACCAGCACCACCGGCGCCTGCCAGAATGCGGCCTTCTGGCTGGTGGGGTCAAGCACCGTCACCTGGCAGTTGTATCGGCCCGGCGGCAGCTTATCCAGCGACAGGCTGAACTTCAGAGGAACGGTCTTGAGCCGGTTGGCCATCGCCTCCGTCACCGGCAGCGGCGGCGTTTCGAATGCCTTCACGTGACCGCGGTAGAACGTCACGAACGCCACGATGGGCTCCGGGGCCGTAGCCGCCGGTTCGTATGCCTGAAGATACACGTACATGTCGCGGGCTTTGCTGAATACCCGAGTCACGCTGGGAATCAGCTTCTGCCCTTCCTGCACCAGCGGATTCGCCGCCTGTTCCTTGTCCTTGCCCGCGGTGTAGAGTGCGTCGTGAAGGTCCACGCGCTGGCTGCTCAGCACCACCGAGCTGATGGGCACGCGCTGGACCTCCTTGTTCAGATTCGGCACCACGAATTTCGCCTGGTAGGTGCCGATCCTCCCCGTCTCGTCGTCGCGCGCCAGCACTTTGATGGTGTAGGTTCCCGGCAGCAGCGTGATACCCCGTGTCGTACTGGATCGGCCGCTTGGCCAACTGCGCCGCGGTTTCACCGCTGAGCTTGATGTCCACCTTGTCGCGGATGTTCTGGATGGTGGCGCCGTATTCGTCCTTGATTTCGCCGATGAAATCGATCACCGTCCGTTCCGCGCCGCCACGCCGCGCCAGCGCCAGTTCGCTGCCGGGAATCTTCATCACCACCGGAACGTAGTATTCGGCGCGGTTCAACTGGAAATAGTTCACCTCCATGGCGATGGTCAGGTCGGTGATGGGATCGCCCAGCATCAGCGCGTCTTCGAGCTGGCGCTCCTTGTCGGCCGCCGTGAACTTCGCGAACTCCTTGCCGCCGAAGTAACCCTGGCGGTAGTCCAGCTTGGCCGAGATATCTTTCACCGTCGATGTGAATGCGCCGGAACTTGCCGTCCAGCGCGGTGTTGGTCGTGTAATATCCGATGAGGTAGTAGCTGGTGAACGCTTTCTGCGCCTGCACGATCCCCTGCGAGAGATCGTTGTAGTCGAGCATGGCCTTGCCGCCGGTGTCCGCCGCCAGCGCGTACAGCGTATCCTGCGAGCGCTGGAAGTTGCTCATCACCGCCATGGCCGCGCCGCCGGTGTACATGGCCGTGCCGCCCGGCGATCCCTGCGTGGCATCGCCCAGCGGCGCCGACGCCACCAGGCCGCGCGCGTCGATCGGAAAGAACGACACGTTGGACGCGGATCGCCGCATTGAGCGTGGCCCGCAACTGCGCCTGGTTGTCGATGCCGTTCAGCCGCAGGCCGCTGGCGAAGTAGACCAGCGACTTCTTCTCGTTCAGCGTGCCCAGCATCTTGACCGCGGTTTGCAGCGCGGCCAGTTGCCGGTCGGTGTTGAAGATGTTGAACTCGGCATCGTCCTGGCCGAAGGCCGCGCCGGTGTCGGCCGCGCTCTCATCGGCGGCGTTTTCGTCGAGGCCCTGGTCGGCCAGGATCAGGGTCTGGATGACCTTCTGCAGTTGATCGCGGTCGTCGGTGAAATCCTGAAGCACCTTCACCGCGCCGCCGGTGTACTGCATGATCGCCAACAGGTCCGGGCCGGTCATCTGCGTGCGGATGAATTTCAGCGCGGCGGCAAACGCGCGCAACTGATCCTGGGGCGGCATGGCGCTCATGTCGAAGTACAGCACCAGCAGCCGGCGGTCGCGGTAGTGAAGGTCCCCGGCGGCTTCGGGAGCGATGCGCGCGGGTGCGGCGGCCTGCACCTGGTCGAGCCGCAGCTCCGCTACCGGGGCGGGCGGGAGCGGCGCCGGCTGGCGTCTCCGGCAGCTTCTGGTACTCGCAGAAACTGATGGTCTGCGGCACGCCGTTTTCGGTCGACCACGAAATCCTCTGGCGGTCAGACCTTCGATGGTGTTGCCGCTTTTGTCTTTGACCGTGACGACCTCCACCACCAGTTGCGTGTTGGATTGAAACTTGACCACGCCCGCCGGCGGCTGCTGCGCGGGTGCCGGCGCCTGCTGGGGGAAGGCCACGCAGGCCGCCAGTCCCAGGATGCAGATGTTCGGAATTCGCGGCATCGTCAGAACCTCACTCGCAGGGTGGCGCGCACGGTGCGCATCGGGTTGGCGATCGTGGGCAGCCCGAACTGCGCGCTGGTGGCGGTCACGTTCCAAGCCGGGAACGTGACGTGGTTGAGCGCGTTGGTGGCATCCAGCCGAAAGTCGGCGTTGAGCCGGTCGCTCAGCCGGAAAGTGCGCGCCGAGCGATGCATTCAGCGTAAACTGCGACGGCCCGGTGATGGAGTTTCTCCCGGCATTGCCCCACTGCCCGGAAGCGGGCGCCGCCACCGCCGCCGGGTTGAGAAACAGCCCCGCGGGAGCGCTCGTAAATCGACGCCCCCGTGTAATCCGGCCGGATGCTGCCGGTGACGCCGGTGCCCGCCACCGCCGCGAGATAAACCGGACGTCAGCGGCAGGCCGCTGCCGGCGGTGATCTGCGTGGCAACGTCCAGTCTTTGAAGAGCGCGCCCCGCCAGCCTCCCAGCAGCGTGCCCCCGGCCAGCCCCATCCCGGTGGAGTATTGCACCATGCAGGGTCACCACGTGCCGCTGATCGAAATTCGAAAGACCCCGCTCGGCGCGCGAGATCCAGCCAGTTCTGCGCGATCACCGCGCCGCCCGGATTTCTCCCGCCGAGCGCGGCATCGTCGATGGACTTCGCGAACGTGTATTGCAGGCTGGCGGTGAATCCGCTCCGCAAACGGCGGCGCAGTTGGACTGGGCGGCGTGCCGCGTCGAGTTGCCGTTGGAAGTCAGATAGGCGTAACCCGCGGGGCAGGCCGGGCAGGGGTTCGCCGCGCCCTGCGGGAAGGTGTTCGGCAGAAACTGCTGCTGCGAGCGCGTGCCCTTCGTCCCCAGGTAATTGGCAATGACCACCATCGCGTACGGCAGGTCGCGCTGCACCGAGAGGTTCCAGTTCTGCGCATACCCCACCTGGAAGTCGCGGATCGACCGCGAAGGTGTTGGGTGTGACGCCGGGCGAGCCGCTGGAAGCCGTTCGCCAGCGTCAGGGGGTTGTCAGGGCTGTTCTGGCACGCTCAGGCTCTTCGAAAGCGGCGACTGCTGCGCCATCGCGTGGCGATGGGCTGGTACACCGAGGTGTCGTAGTAGATGCCGTAGCCCGCGCGGATCACCAGCGACGATGCCAGCAGCGGGCGCCACGCGATACCGACCCGCGGCTGGATCCCGTGCTGGTCGGGGTCGATCAGCGAATCGGGATACGCGCGCCCGGTCAGCGGGCCGGTCGGATTCATCGCCACCACCGGCGCTTCCGCCGCGAATCCGTTGGCGATATCGAGGTTCACCAGCCGCCCGTACAGTTCCGTGATCGGCGAGCCGTATTCCCAGCGCACTCCCGCATTCACCGTGAGTCCCGAGCCGACCCGCCAGTCGTCGGTGAAGTACAGCGCTGTAGACCGAGGCGCGGAGATATTTGTCGGCATTGCCGAAGGCGATGGAAGCGGTATCCGGAATGCCCAGCAGGAAGCCGGCGAAATCCGAACCCGCGGCCGCGCCGGTGAAGGCGAAGGTGCCGCGCGCGTCCTGCTGCGCCAGCAGGTTGAACTGCTGCCCGCGGAATTCGCCGCCGAATGTCAGGTTGTGCTCGCGCCGGGACCAGAAGGCGGAGGCGGTCAGCGCGCTGGTCTGGTTTCGCGTGAACGAGTTCTGCGCGTCGGAGAGCCCGGCTATGCCGCTCGGCAAACGCCAGGTTGGGCGGCCCCCAGTTCGCCGGCTCCTGGTTGTTGCCCGTGATACCCGCCTCGCCCGATACGTTTCGGCGATCAGCGAAGTACGGTCGTGGCGCGCAGCGACATGCGGCTGAACTGGTAGCCGAGCGTAACGGAGGAACGCTGCGCGAGCCGGTGAAACCAGTTGATGCCGGTGTTGAGACCGGCGGTGCGGGCGGTATCCAGAAATCCGAACAGGCTCGGATTGTCCGAGCGCGTGCTCTGCCAGGCGAACGTGCCGTTGAGCTGATTGTTGCGGCCGATGGTTTTGGTCAGCCGCGATTGCAGGTTGTCCTGGTGGGTCACTCCGAGAAGCAGAATCTGGTAGTTGTAGCGCCCGGTTTCGGTGAAGTTGGGCAGTGGATAGAGATCCAGCAGCGCCTTGGCCTGCGGGCTGATGCGGCTGGCGGGAATCACGTTGCCGGGGAACGGGGACCCGTTGGCGGGATCGACCACCGGCACCGGCGATTGCGAAAAATCGCCGGTGCGCTCGGCCGCGCGAGGCATGAGGGCCGGCTGCGTGCTGGCGTTGCGGTTCCGCGTCCACTGGTAGTTGACGACGAAGTTGGGAGAGTTCTGCCGGCCCAGCGCCTTGATCCGCAGCGGACCGCCGAAGGAAGCCATGCCCTGGAAATGGTTGTAGTCGGGCCGCGGGGTGTCCTGCCCGGTGAGAGAATACGACCGCGCGTCCAGGGCCGAGTTACCCAGGGTGAAACCGATGCCGCCGTTATACATGGGCCGGAACAGCATGCGGCGATTGTTGCCGAATGCCGAGGCCTGGGCGAACGGCGAAGCCGCGCCGTTGTTCACGCTGCCGTTGATGAGGAAGCCGTCGGCGGCATTCTGGCTGAGGTCCGCGTTGTTGTCGCCGTTCTCGCCTTCGAGCCGGGCGCCTTCGGGCGATGCCTTGACCTCCGCCCGCTGGAATCCGGTTTGCGGCGCGGGCGCGGCTGCGGCGGCGCCATTATCTTTGGCCTTGGACTTGGTGCCGCGTTTGGGGGTCTCCACGGCGGCAGTAGCGCTGACCGGAGGCGGAGACGGAGCAGGCGCGACCGGCGGAGCGGCGGCCTGGATCTGCTCGAAGGGCAGCAGCTTCAGTTGCCATTCCGCTGCGGGCGCCGTGGGCGCGATGCCCACCTCGCGCTGGATAGGCTCGAAACAGAGCATCTCCACTCGAATCGTCCACGTGCCATCGGCCAGGTCCGGAAAGGAATAGAATCCCCGTGGATCGGTGATCGTGACCAGCTTCTTGTCGCCCTGCACGGCGGTGACGGTGGCGCCCGGAACGGGGACCGCGCCGAACTTCACCACGCCGTGGTGTTCGGAAGCCGCCAGCCCGCACAACCCCAGCCAGGCTGCCAGACACAAGCGGGGAAGGACACTGGATTGCCCAATTTCGCGCATCTGTCTATACAACGATCCTGACCTCGAAAATATGACGTTGTCGCGGCCCAAAATGTGGGGCGCGCGAGCCCGATTGGCGCCGGCGAAGCACAGGCGGCTCTCGGAGCATTTCATTTCCTGCGAGCCATGGCGCGGGTGATCGCGTCGTTTTCACCCTGGAGACTGGCGATTGCGTTGTCGTCCTGATGGATACGCCATTGCAGGGCTTCCACCTGCAAGGCCGCGTCCCTGTGCTCGGCCTCGCGCTGCCCCAAGGTGGTCCGGGCCTGTTCCACGGCGGCCTGCGCCTGCCGCAATTGCGCGTTGAGCTGCCCGGTCCGGTTTTGCAGCGTCTCGAGTGTGGCTTTCAGGCGGGCGGCGCGATTTTGTTCCTCGGCCTGCTGGGTGAGGAGACGCTGATTGTGCTGCTGAAGCTCCTCGACCGATTGTTTGAGCGCCAGGTTTTCCCGCTCGAGCTGCTGGAGTTGGAATTTCATCTTGTCGAGCGTCGCGGAGTCCTGCACCGCCTCCATGGCCTCGTTTTGAGAAAGGGCGGGCTCCGGCTGTACACGCACAACTTCCGTAGGGCGGCGGGCCCCGGCGGTCACTTCGATGGGAGCGGGGAGCATGCCGGCCTGGATCGCCGCCTCCCGCAGTTTGCGGTTCGTCTCCACCAGGGCCGTCCAGGTGGCCTGACGCGTTTTCGCCTCCTGCTCGAGTTGCGACCGGTTGGCGGTAAGGGCGGCGATCGCCTGCACCTCTTGCGCAATGCTTTTCTGTACTGCGGCGAGGTCGTCCCCGGCGCGTTTCACCTCGGCTTCGAGATTCCGGTTCGTCTGTTCCAGATTGGCGATCTCGCGTTCGCGGCGATCGCTTTCGCTCTGAAGCTGGAGGAGATTCCACTCGATCTCGCGGTTTTCCTTGCGCAGGCGCACCGCCGTTTCACCGAGCTGGGGATTCTCCAGCGTCAGCTCGTTAATTCGCTTCTCGAGGCGCTGCTGTTCGGAAACGGCGGCATCGGCGCGCAGCCGTTGCGCCGCCGCGTTCGCTCTCTGCGCCCAGGCGAACGCCGAAATCGCAAGAACCAGGATGCCCAGGCTCCCCGCCGCGACTACCCGGCGCGTCATCCGCCGGCGCCGGTCTGCGCGGCCACTGGCCTCCAGGAATGCGAGTGCGTCCTCGAAGCCCGGGGCATACTGCGAGGCCCACTCCGGGTTGGGCCGGCGCTCATCGCGCCAGCGTTTGGCCAGCGCCAATTCGGGGTTGCGCCACAGACTCCGCTGGCGCCGCTCATGCAGCCCCGCGTCGCGCGCCAGCGCGCGATACAAATCGACGTCGCGGACTTCGCTCGCCAGCCATTCCCGCAACTTTCCCCAGCGGGTGATCAGGCTTTCGTGGGTGAGGTCGATCATGGTTCGTTCGGGTAGAGGTCCTCCCTCGTCGGGGTACGAAAGGAAGCTCCGGTCCGGAGCACCGAAGGCGCGCACCACGGTCTCCACATCGGCCGGCGGCCGGGCTGCGATCCGGCACAAGCGACCGAACGGCGTGGCACGCCGGATCGGACGTCCGCCGGCGGGCATCTCCGTCAGGGCGCGAAACACCCTCTCCGCAGCGTCCTTCAACTCCGGTGTTCCGAGCTGCTCGAAGACCTCATCGGCGTGCTGCGACAGCGTGTGCTCCAGCGTGCCGATGGCCTCGTAATGCCGCACGTCCATCGGTTCGCCGTCCGAATGATCCTTGCACCACGCGCCCCACGTGCGCATGAGGGCGTGCTGGAGAACGGGCAGCTCACCCGGATTGTCGCCCACCTCGTTCAGAAGACGCGCCACCAGCCTGGGCGCAATCGCGGTGTCCGCGGCGGCGGCGGGTTGGGCGATGGCTCGCCGCAACTCGTCGCGCGACATGCGCGACACCAGGAACTCGCCGCGGTTGATGGCTTGCGGCAGCCCGGCAAACTGCGCGCAATCGCCGAGGAAATCCGAGCGCATGGTGAGAATGGCGTGCACCCGGCGGTCCGCACCGGCGGTAGCGGTCAGGAGCAGCCGCACGAACGCCCGCGCCTCATCGCCGGCCCCGGCCACCGCGGCGCTGTTCTTGTACCGGAATATTTCTTCGAACTGGTCGACCAGGATCAGCAGGTTGTCTTCGGGACCGAGCCGGCCCTGCCGCGCAACCTCCGCCACGCCCGTGGAACTCGACCGCAGGGCGGCCTCGACGATCTCCGGCCAGGCCACGGCGGTCTCGCCCGGATCGGGCTCGGCAAGAGTACGGGCCAGGCAGCGAGCCAGCCGGCCGATTGGATCCTCGCCGGGCTGCATCACCGCGATGCGCCAGTTCCGGGCGCCGGCCTCGAGCGCCGGAATCACACCGGCGCGAATCAGGGATGACTTGCCGCATCCGGATTCGCCGGTGACCGCGAGAAATCGCGACCTTCGCAGGCGCTCCAGCACCGACTGCGTTTCCTGTTCGCGCCCGAAATACAGGCGGGCATTGGAGGCATCGAACCGCCTCAGCCCCGGGTAGGGACATTCGGCCTGCTTTTCCGGGTTCATGGTTGTGCTCCTCCCGCGGCGGCGGTTTTTGGGCCGGCCTCTGCCGCCTTCAGAAACGGTTCCAGCGACTGCGCGGAGAAGCCGTTCAGCAGGGAGATCGCAGGTTCCGACCGGGGCAGACCGGCAGCCCGTTCCTTGCGGCGGTTCGAAGGTTGGCCGAAACAAACGGCGGCGGACAGGGGCGCCTCGCGGCCCAGCGCCTGCCAGTTCCGGACGCCGCTCAACGTCTCGTTGAACCAGGCCTCGCCGGCCTCGCCCCAGTAGACGATCGCCCAATCGGCTTCCACGAGCGCCTGCGCGTGATCGCGCTCGCGCGAGGCCTCGTCGCCCTCGAAGACCGGGAGGCGCACCTCAAAACCGCGGCTGGCCAGGAAGCTGTCGATGGGCGCCACGGCATTCTCGTCCGCCGGTTCATAGATCAGGTACACGCGAACCGGACGGGCGGGTCCGGCTTCCTGGGCGACGGGCCTGGCAGCGTCCAGCGTCTTACGCAAGACCATCGCTTTGAACTCTTCGAATGATCCCTGAATCAGGTCTCCCCGCTCGTACGTCGCCGGGCTGTCCTTGAGCTGGTTGACGAACCTGACGTGGTCCAGGTCCTCCGGCGCGACCTCGGGCACGAGCCAGAGCAATCGGCCGAACCCGCCTCCCGCCGCGCGTCCACGCTCCAGGGCGAGCCGGTGCTGCATCTCGACATAGGATTCATCGCGCGGGCCGTCCGGCGCTCCACCTCCGTATCGGCCCACGAGATGGATGGACAGCGCGCTCCGCGCCAGCCAGCCGTTCACCGCCGTTTCGCAATCCGCCGCCAGGGCGGGCAGCGGCTCATCGGGCAGGACTGCGATGGCGTGATGGTCGAGTTCACTGCGCAGTGCTGCGCGATGTTCATTCAAGTCGAAACTGGTGGATGCCAGGTACACCGTCGCGCGCGGTTCCGGATGGCCTGCATCGAGGGCGGCTAACCGTTCCGCCACTTCACGAGCCAAGTCGTAGAGCAGGCGGCGGTAGACGCGCCGCGAGGCTTCGTCGTCGGGATCCAGCTCATAGGCGCGGCGCGTCTTCTCGTCCAACTCGAAGAATGGATACCCGAGGGACTTGTTCAAGGGCGGGGGATGCTCGTGTTCGTCCGACAGGCTGGCGGTCACTACTTTCACGATGCGCTTGTCGTCGCCGAACTGCCGCAGGAACTGGTTCAACTCATCGAGGCAGTAGCGCGAGCGGACGTAGGAGCGGGAGACGATGCACAGCAGGATCGCGCTGCGGAGCAGATGTTGGCGGATCCGCTCATCCAGGTCGCCCGTGCGCTCGAGGGTCGGGTCGCGCCAGATACGCGGCGGGTCACCCGCGGTCTTGCCGAGATAGGCGCGGAGGGCGGCCTCGAACTGGTCTACCCATCCTTTCGCCTCCGGAGGAACCGGCTGATTATCCTCGTGAGCGTAGCTGATGAAGACGTCATTTTCAAAACCCATATGCGCCGCCGTCGATTTCCCCTCTGGGACCGATTATGCCTCAGTCAAAATCTCGATTCATCGTCCACTTCACCGAATGACTGCTGGGGCCCCACAATTCCATGACAACTATCGCCGCACAAACCCGATCGCCGGACCTCCGGTGGACCGAGGAACCCGAAAACGCGGCAGTCGCTTTCATCGCGAAGGTGCGAGCAGACCGCATGGTATTGCCTTGGGAGGTCCTGACCCGCGCCCGCCCGCCGGTTACTGGGGAGTTCGCGCGGCACCGCCCAAAGGCGAGGCTGCGGAATTCATAAAGAAGGATTTCCGGAATACCGCCGAAGCGTACCGGCAGGCTCTCGCGTCTGTGCGCTATCCGGCCGAACGCGCCGAAGCGCGCCTGCTCCTGGCGCCAAGCCTCGCCAAGTCCGGAAACTGAGGCAGCCGCGCGTAACTATCGCGAGTTGCTCAAGGAGGATGGCGGCAAGCGAGACAAACAGGGAGTCGCCTTCGGGCTGTACGCGGCCGAGCGTCTGATCGAGCGAAACGGGAACAGGAGGCTTTCTGAACTTTCTCTGAGACAAGGTGAAGGGGAAACGCCGGCTTACCTTGCCCGAGATCTAATGATTCGCTCCCCGCTCGAATCGATTCCCGGAGACGAGGCCAGGCAGGCGTGGCAGACGACTTCCAGGCGGATCGGTAGATGGAGGAAGCCGCGAAAGACATGCGGCGCAAACCCATTCCCACCGTGTTGGGTCCCGCCCACATGCTCCGCGGGGTCGAGCGTCTTGGGCTGCTGTCTTGTCGACGGCAAAGGATACAGAAGCGAATTCCCGCGAGGGCAATATGTGGAAGTGGCGGCCAACTTTGCGTCGGAATGCCGGGATGTGCTGGAGACCCTGGGCGCCGTGTATGGCGATGACGAGGAGGCGCGCCGCGAACGGATGCGTGATAGCGAGCGACTGGCCCATCATCAGGCCCGCCGCGGTCCGTTGATGGACGAGTTGCGGCAATGGGGTCAGCAGCAGTTGGACGAGCACCGGGTGGAACCCAACTCGGGGCTGGGCCAGGCGATTGCGTATAGGCTCAAGCACTGGGAGAAGCTGACGCTATTTCTGCGGCAAGCGGGAGCGCCGTTGGATTCCAACATCGTCGAGCGGGCTCGGAAGAAAGCGATTCTGCTTCGAAAAAATGCGCTGTTCTGCAAGACCCGTAATGGCGCGCGCGTCGGCGACTTGTGCATGAGTCTGATCCACTCCTGCGAGTCGTGTGGCAGCAATCCTTTCGACTACCTGACCCAGTTGCAACGCCACGCCGATGAACTGGCGCAGAACCCCGGCCGATGGATGCCCTGGAACTACCGTGCGACGCTGGATGAGGCGGCCCTGTCCTCAGCGGCCTGAGCGCCCCGTCGGGAGATTGGGATGCCTCGAAAAGCAAGATCGAGCCAGCCGGCGGCCTGCGAGATGTGTAACGGCACGGATCTGGTTCGGCGAATTACCACCTATCCGGTTCACCTATCCGGTCCGCTGGAAGGCAAGCAGATCCATGTCGGCAGGGTGGCCCTCCACGAATGCCAGACTTGCGGCCATCTTATGCCGACCCCAGCAGGGCAGGCCAAGGTAGACCGGAACGTCGCCATGGGAATCCGGCTATTTCTCGGGCAACTGGACTGACCTGTCGTCGCGCACAGACCGTCTTACGCACGTTTGCCGGAAGCTCACAGCAGACGCAAGCCGCGCAGGATTGCTCCCCGGAGCGCAGGGATGGGCACAACGTTGAAGGGGAGTCCCTACAATCGGGTGTTTCGAAGGGTGCGACGCATCGGAAGGTCGTTCCGTAAGCCGTTGAAAAGAATTGGCTCCCCGGTCTGGACACGTTTCGAACTTTTGCCGCAGAAATGGCGTGTGCTCGAACCGATACAGCTCCTTTATTCTCAATAGAATAGAAGCGGCAGGGCGCAAGGGCCGTCCAGCCTGCACCGAAGGCCTTTCCACCGGCGGACGGTCCCCGGAACCACCTGGGACTCCGAACCGTCAACCGTGGAATACGCGCTGTGACGAAACTGCGAACCTGCTCGACCAATCTCGAAAGGTGCCTCGCGCCGGGCGGAATCGCCCGAGCGGTTGCGGTGACCCTCTTCCTGTTGGCCGACGCGCCCGCTCAGGCCCCCAATGACCCTCCGGGTTTTGAGCCAATCGAAAGCGCCTTCCTCGCTTTCATGCAGGCGCACAACGTACAGGGGGGCCTCCCTCGCCATCGCCAGGAATGGTCGGCTCGTTTGGGCACGTGGCTACGGCCTGGCTGATGCCGATCTCGGCCAGCCCGTACAGCCGACGTCGATATTTCGCGTCGGCAGCATCACCAAGACGATCACGGCGATCGCCGTAATGAAGTTGGTGGAGGACGGCGAACTGGGCCTGGATGCGCCGGCGTTCGCCCTGCTCCCCGACATACGACCCCTTTCCGGGCGACTCGGAGACCCGCGGATCAATCGCATCACCATTCGGAATCTACTGACACATTCGGGTGGATGGGATGCAAGCATCAGCGGAGACCCGGTGGTAACGCCCGAGATCCGCCTAATCGCGGCGGCCACCGGCGGGCAGTTTCCGCCCGCGCCTGAAGCGATCATCTCGTGGATGCTCGACAGGCCGTTGGATTTCGCACCCGGCGCACGTTTCGCCTACTCCAATTTCGGCTTCGTTGTGTTGGGACGCGTAATTGATAGGGTGGCGCGACAGCCGTATGACGAGTTTGTCCGCAAGGAAGTATTTGCGCCGATGCGGATCCACAACATGCGCTTGGGCAGGACCATCCTTGCGCTTCGCGCTCCGGGGGAAGTTCGCTACTACGATTACCCGGGCGCCCCGCTGGTGAATTCCTTGATGCCCGGTGTGAGCGGCCAGGTGTCCGAGCCATACGGCGGCATGTTGCCTTTCGAATCGGTTGACTCCGCGGGCGCATGGATTGCGTCCCCGGTCGATCTGGTGCGGATCTTTGTTATGCTCGACGGGCAAAGACTGCCCGCCGTGCTGAGCCCTGCGTCGATTCAGCAGATGGTCACGCCCGCTTTTGGAGACCTGGGCACCAGTCCCGCGGGAAATCCAGCCTCCTACGGCTTGGGCATCGGAGTCGAGTTGACCGGCGCTGACGCCGAGTGGTGGAACGGCGGCGGTACATGGGGCACGCAGGCCGTCGTCGCCCGCCTGCGCGGCGGATGGGTGTGGTCTGCTACCTTTAACAGCGCGCCCCGGGATACCATCTACACCTCGTCTGTCGCTCCGAACTTCGTCGCCAAGTTACAGAGCATCTTCGCGGTGGACGCGCTCGAATCCGTATCTTGGACGGATGTTGACCTGTTCCCGCGGCATCTACGGATGCGGGTCGCGCCCAAGCCGCGAAGATAGCCGACGCTCAGTAACGACCTGCTGCGTTTCATGCTGTAAGATTTGCCGGCAGTGAGGAAAAAAATGCTGAGCAAGATGCATACGCCAGTGCGAGTTCCTTGCGCACCGACACCTGGCGTGGGCGCAACATCGGCCTTGCCGCCGAGTTCGGGCGGTAGATTGGTGGTCATCCGAAAGATGCAGAGTTGAAAGGGCGACTTCCGGGGCTCCTCCGGGCCTCGAACCCTCCAACTCTTTGGTTCGCCGCCGGCTGGTTATAAGATAGACCGCATGGCTCGACTGACAATCCTATTGCTGACTTTCCTGATCGTGGCGGGCGCCGTCGATCTCCCCAGCCGGAAATACCTGAACCTGGCGGCTATCAAGACTATGGTTGCGGCGGCGGAGGCAGAGGCCCAGAAGCGTAATGTGCAGGTTACCATCTGCATTGTTGATGAGGGTGGGAACCTGTTGTTCCTGCAAAAGGCCGATGGCGCGGGGCTGAACACCATCCAGTTCGCGCAAAGGAAAGCCCGGCACGCAGCGCTCTATCGCCGTCCGTCGAAGACCGCCGCCGACCAGCTCAAGGAAGGCAACACCGCCGTGCTCGCGTTTCCTGACGCGTTTCCAAACCAGGGCGGCGTGCCGGTCCAGGTGGATGGACAGACCATCGGCGGGATGGCCTGTAGCGGCGCGGCGTCCGAAGTGGATGAAGCCATCTCCCAGATCGCGGTGGACGCGTTACTGAAGAAGTAGGCGGCGACGGCTGCCATGGCGGCGTGAGCCGGCCAGGACTGCAAATGGCGTCCCTCTCCCGACCTGCGGCATTATCCCCCCCTTGACTTCCAGCGCGCCACAAATTTAGATAAAAGAGTCTGAATATCTATTGACGAGCGCCTTGGAGACAGCATGTCAACCGCAGTGAACCGTCCGGCGATTTCCATCGATGAGCAAGCCTTCGCGGATCGCGTCATCGCCGAAAGCTCCGATCGGCCCGGCGCCCTGTTGGGCATCCTGGAGCGCCTCCAGGAGCACCATCCGCAGAAATTCCTTTCCACCGGGATCCTCGAGTACGTGGCGGAGAAGACCGATATTCCATTGGCACGGATCTACAGCGTGGTCACCTTCTTCGCGCTGTTCAACCTGGACCCGCAGGGCGAGCACAGCATCTGCATCTGCCGCGGCACGGCCTGCCACACGCGTGGGTCGCGCAACCTCTTGCAGCGCCTCCGGCTCGAACTCGGCATGCCGGAAGAGAGCGAGGACGGCGCCGACAAGATCTGCGTCACCACCCCCGACGGCAAGTTCTCGCTACGGACGGTGGCCTGCTTCGGCCAGTGCGCGCTGGCGCCGGTGGTGGAGGTGGATCACGCGATTTTCGGCCACATGAACGAGCAGGCGCTGCATCGGGAGGTCGAGCACCTCAACGGGGGGAAGGCGTGATCCGCATACAGGACATCTCTTCATTCAGCGCCGCCCGCGAAGCGGGCATGGCCAAGCTGCTTCCGCCCCGCCCGCGTATCGGAGTGGGGATGGGAACCTGCGGCACCGGCAATGGCGCCGAGGGCGTCTACCACGCCTTCGCCGAAGCCATTAACCAGCAGGGCAGCGATGCCCATTTGGCATCGGTCGGCTGCTTCGGATTCTGCGCGCAGGAGCCGCTGGTCAACGTGCGCCTTCCCGGCAAGCCGCTGGTGATTCTCCGCCGCGTGCAGGTCCGGGACGTCCGGCAGATTGTGGACGACCTTGCCGCGGGCAATATCACCGAGGGCCTCGCGCTGTGCAAGATCGAGGAGTGGGATCATCTCACGGCGCACATCGGCTACGGCACCGGGTACCCGGCGATTCCCTCCTGGCAGGACGTGCCGTTCTTCAAGCCGCAGAAGAAAATCGTGCTCCGCAACTGCGGGCTCATCAGTCCCGACGACATCGAAGAGTACATCGCCATCGGCGGCTACCAGGCCTTATATAAGGTGCTGATCGACGCCAACCCGGAGCTGGTGATCGAGCAGATCAAGGCCGCCAAGCTGCGCGGCCGCGGCGGCGCCGGCTTCCTGACCGGCCTGAAATGGAGTTTCCTGCGCAAGGCGGTGGCCGAGCGGAAATTCGTGGTCTGCAACGCGGATGAGGGCGACCCCGGCGCCTACATGAACCGCAACGAAATCGAAAGCGACCCGCATTCGCTGCTGGAGGGCATGATCATCGGCGGCTACGTGATGGGCGCCACGGAAGGCATCATCTACGTCCGCGCCGAATACCCGCTGGCCGTCCATCGCCTCACGCGCGCCATCCAGCAGGCGCGCCAGTCAGGGCTGCTCGGCTACAACATCATGGGGCGCGGTTTCCGCTTCGACATCCAACTGGTGGAAGGCGCCGGCGCGTTCGTGTGCGGCGAAGAGACCGCGCTGGTGGCGTCATTGGAAGGTTTCGCGGGCCGTCCCCGCCCCCGCCCGCCCTTTCCGGCCGAGAAGGGACTGTGGGGCATGCCCACCAATATCAACAACGTCGAGACCTGGTACAACATCGCGCCCATCGTGGCCAAGGGTCCCGGGTGGTTCAGCGAAACCGGCAGCGCCAAGAGCGCCGGCACCAAGGTGTTCTCCCTGGTCGGCAAGATCACCAACACCGGTCTGGTCGAGATGCCTCTCGGCACACCCCTCAAGACTTTCATCTACGACGTGGGCGAAGGCGGCTCCGATGGCAAGCCGGTCAAGGCCATCCAGACCGGCGGCCCTTCCGGCGGATGCATCCCGCAGGAGATGTTCGATACTCCGGTGGACTACGAGACGCTGGTGCAGCTCGGGTCGATCATGGGCTCGGGCGGCATGGTGGTAATGGATGAAGACAACTGCATGGTGGATGTGGCGCGCTACTTCATCGAATTCACCCACTCGGAATCGTGCGGCAAGTGCGTGCCCTGCCGGGTGGGGCTCGACCAGTCCCTGCGCATCCTCAACGCCTTCACGCGCGGCCGCGCGGCCGAAGCGGATCTCGACCGCCTGGACGAAATGGGCCGTATGATCCGCGACACCTCGCTGTGCGGGCTCGGACAGAGCGCGCCCAACCCGCTGCTCACCACCATGCGGCACTTCCGCCACGAGTTCGAGGACCACATCCGGGCCAAGCGCTGCCGCGCGGGCGTGTGCCAGGAACTGGCGCTATCGCCCTGCGAAAACAGTTGCCCGCTGCACATGAATATTCCGCGGTTTCTCCAGCTTCTACAGGAGGATCGCCTGGAGGATGCCTTCGAAGCGGTGGTTCTGGACAATCCGCTTCCCGCGTCCACCGGCCGTGTCTGCCAGCACCCGTGCGACAACCGCTGCCGCCGCCGTTCGCTGGATGAATCCGTGAACATGCGCGAAGTGCACCGGTTCATCGCGGACTCCATCTACAATTCCGATCGCTACGAAGCGCTGGCCGCGCGGATCGCGGCGCGTAAACTGGCGCCGACGGATCGCAAGGTGGCGGTGGTGGGCGCCGGCCCCACCGGCCTGGCCGCCGCTTTCTACCTCGCGCTCCTCGGTCATGAGGTCACGGTCTACGAATCCAATCCCGAGCCGGGGGGCATGCTGCGCTACGCCCTTCCCGAATACCGCCTGCCGCGCGAGGTCATCCGCAAAGAAATCGACCTCATCCGCCGCATGGGGGTCGACATCCAGTGCGGCGTGAATGTCGGCACGGACATCACGCTCAACGATCTGGACAACCAGTTCAATGCGGTTTTCCTCGCCATCGGCACCTGGAAGGAAGCTTGGGTCTACCTGCCCGGAACCGAGCTGAAGGGCGTCTTACCAGCCCTCCTCTTCCTGGAAGCGGTGGCGAAGGCGGAGCCGGTGCGGCTGGGTCGAAAGGTCGCCGTCATCGGAGGCGGCAATGCAGCCATCGATTCGGCCCGCACCGCGCTTCGCATGGGGTCGGAAGTTACCGTCATCTACCGGCGCGAACGCAAAGATATGCCCGCCATCCGCGTGGAGACCGAGGCCGCCGAAGCGGAAGGAGCCAGGTTCGTGTTCCTAGCCACCCCGCACCGAGTGCTGGGGGACGAGGATGGCAACGTCCGGGGCATCGAGGTGGTCAAGACCCGGCTTGGCGAGTTCGACGCTTCGGGCCGGCGCCGCCCCGTGCCCACGCAGGAGGTGCGCCGCTTCGAATGCGACACCGTGATCCTGGCGGTGGGTGAAGCCGTAGACCTGGATTTCGTCCGCGCCAACGGCCTGCGCATCAAGGAAGGCGGCACGCTCGAAGTGGACCGCTACACGCTCGAAACCAGCCGCAGCAAGTTTTACGCGGGCGGCGACGTCATCAGCGGCGCCTCCAACGTATCCAACGCCATGGGCTACGGAAAGAAGGCCGCGCGCAACATCGACCTGCGGCTGATGGGCACCTGGCGCTGGGACAGTATCAACCCGCAGATCCCTTACAGCCACCTTGCGCCCGAAGAGCCCAGCCCCACGCGGCGCCACGCGCTCGCAGAGGTGCCGGCGGCTGAACGCGTTGAGAACTTCGAGGAAGTGATGATCGGCCTCTCCCGCGAGGAAGCCTGCGCGGAGGCCGGCCGCTGCCTCCGCTGCGACATCAAGGACCACCACTAGCCATGAGCAACCGCATCGTACGACCGGGCCATGCGCCGCGGCGCGCAACAGAACACGGAAATGGGAGTTCGCCGGCAGCATGGGCCGATTGGAAATCGGCCCGCAGGATACAATCCTGCCCCACTGAGGAGTCTGTGCATGCCCGATAAAATCTCTATCCGCATCGACGGCGAATACGTCCCGGCCCTCGAAGGCCAGACCATCCTGGAGGTTGCCCGCGCCGGCGGCAAATACATCCCGACTCTGTGCTGGCTGGCGGGGCTTTCCCCGGTGGGCGCGTGCCGCCTCTGCATCGTAGAGGTGTCCGGCATCAACCGGCTGCTGCCCGCCTGCACCACGCCGGTTCAGGACGGGATGAGCGTCACCACGCAGTCGGAAAAGCTGGCGCACTACCGGCGCATCGCGCTGGAATTCCTCTTTTCCGAGCGCAACCATCAGTGCGCGGTTTGTGTTTCCAACAATCACTGCGAGCTGCAGGATATGGCGCAAAAGCTGGGCGTTACCAGCGTGCGCTACTCGTACTCGTACCCGCGGCTGCCGGTGGATGTTTCGCATGAACGATATGTGCTCGACCACAACCGCTGCATCCTGTGTACGCGCTGCGTGCGGGTGTGCGCCGAAGTGGAAGGGGCGCACGTGTGGGACGTCAGCTCTCGGGGCATCCGCTCCATGGTGGTGTGCGATATGAACGGTCCGTGGGGCGAATCGCGAACCTGCACCAACTGCGGCAAATGCGTGCAGGTGTGTCCGACCGGAGCGCTCGCGGAAAAGGGATTCGCGGTTGAAGAGATGGTCAAACAGGACCGCAGTGTCACGCGCCTGGTCTCCAGGCGGGGAGTTCGTATATGAAAAGAACCAGGCTGGCCACGGTGTGGCTCGATGGCTGCTCGGGCTGCCACATGTCGATCCTCGACATGGATGAGCTGATTCTGAACGTCGCCAAGAAAGCCGACGTGGTTTATGGTCCGCTGGTCGATGCCCAGGAGTTTCCCAAGGCCGTGGATGTGACGGTGGTAGAGGGCGCGGTCAGCTCGCAGGAAGACCTGGAAAAAGTGCGGCATGTACGCGCCCGGACCAAGGTGCTGGTATCGCTCGGCGATTGCGCCGTCACCGGCAACGTTCCGGCCATGCGCAACCCGCATCCGGCCCGCAAGATGCTCGAGCGGATCTACATCGAAGGGGCGCAGGAAAACAAGGTGGTGCCGGTGGATGGCGTGCCGCCGCTGCTGCGCCACGCCGTGCCGCTGCACGAGGTAGTGAAGGTGGACCTGCACGTTCCGGGCTGTCCGCCCTCGGCCAAAGCCATCGCCTACGTGCTCGGCGAACTGCTGGAGGGCCGCACGCCCAACCTCGCAGCCAAAGTGAAATTCGGGTAAGAGGCGCGCATGAAAAAGATCACCATCGACCCCGTCACCCGCATCGAAGGGCACGCCAAGATCGACATTTTCCTGGACGACCGGGGCAAGGTCGCCGACACCCAGTTCCACGTCACCCAGGTGCGCGGGTTTGAGAAGTTTACCGAAGGCCGCCCCTTCTACGAGATGCCGTCCATCACGGCGCGGATCTGCGGCATCTGTCCGGTGAGCCACCTGCTCGCCTCGGCCAAGGCGTGCGATGCCATCATGGCGGTGGCGCCACCGGAAACCGGGGTGCTGCTGCGCGAGTTGATTCACTGCGCGCAGTTCGTGCAGTCGCACGCGCTCAGCTTTTTCCACCTCTCGGCGCCCGACCTGCTGCTGGGCTTCGATTCCGATCCCGCGCGCCGCAACATTTTCGGCCTCATCGAAGAGAACCCCGAATTGGCGAAGTCGGGCATAGCGTTGCGTAAGTTCGGCCAGGAGATCATCGAGGGCCTGGCCAAGGAGAGGGTGCATCCTTCCTGGATCGTGCCCGGCGGGGTGAACGCGCCGCTGACCGTGGAACTGCGCGACCGCATCCTCGCCGGTCTGCCCGGCGCGCGGCGAATTGCAGAAAACACGCTCGCCTTTTTCAAGAGCGTGCTCGACCGGTTTGCCGAAGAGATCGCCAACTTCGGCGCCGCGCCCACCATGTACGCCGGCATGGTGAACGATGACGGCGGCCTGGAGTGGTATGAAGGCCGCCTGCGGTTCGAGGATGCGGAGGGCAAGATCGCCGCCGCCGAGGTTCGCGCGCGCGACTACCAGATGTTTATCGGTGAGGCATCGCTCCGCGACTCCTACCTGAAAGCGCCGTTCTTCAAACCGCTCGGCTATCCCGCGGGCGTGTACCGCGTGGGCCCCCTGGCGCGGCTGAACGTAGCCGATGCCATGGGGACGCCGGAGGCGGACAAGGAACTCGCCGAGTTCCACCAGCGTTGCGGCGAAATCGCCCACAGCTCGTTCCACTACCACTACGCGCGGCTCATCGAGGTCCTGCACGGGCTCGAGAAGATCGAGATGCTGCTGAACGATCCCGACATCCTGGGCAGCCACGTCCGCGCCCGGGCCGCGGTGAATGCGCTGGAGGGCATCGGCATGATCGAAGCCCCCCGTGGCGTGCTGATCCACCACTACAAGGTCGATGACAAGGGCGCGATCCGCTGGGCCAACCTCATCGTCGCCACAGGTCACAACAACCTGGCGATCAATCGCGCGGTTGGACAGGTCGCCCGGCACTTTATCGACGGGGAGAACGTCAAGGAGGGGATGCTCAACCGCGTCTCCGCCGTGGTCCGCGCCTACGATCCGTGCCTGAGCTGTTCGACGCACGCCGATGGCACGATTTCCATGCAGGTCACGCTCGTCGCTCCGGACGGCGGGGTGGTACGGCGGCTCACATCGTAACCGGTTGACAAACTCCGCCCGATTCCCGCACGTTGAGAACGTGCACCGGATAATTATCCTCACGCTCTTCACGACCTTTCTTTACTCACAGACCGTTCCGCCGGAAAGCGTCCCGCCGGTGAGTCACGGCATGTTGCTTCCGCTCTCGGGACGGACCGCCCAGCCGCAGGGCGTGCTGGCGGGCAGCGTCCCGCCCTCCCAAGCCGCCGGGCCGACGCTCCAGCTATCCCTGGAGGAAGCCCTGCGCCGCGGCATCCAGTACAACCTCGGCACGGTCAGCCTGCAAAACGCTGTTCGCCTGGCCCAGGGCCAGCGGCAGACGGCGCTGAGCGCTTTGCTGCCGTACGTGGCCAGCGACCTGCTGCTCACCGACCAGCAGACCAACCTCGCGGCGCTGGGGTTTTCCGGCTTCCCCGGCATACCGGCGATCGTCGGTCCATTCCACTACTTTGACCTGCGGGCCGGCGCGGCGCAGAGCGCATTCGACCTCACCCGGCTGCGGAACTACCGTGCTTCGCGGGAAATGGTGCGGGCGACCGAGTTGTCGGCCGAGGATGTGCGGGACCTGGTGGTGCTGGCGGTGACCGGGGGATACCTGCAGATCATCGCTTCGGGGGCCCAGGTCGATTCGGTGAAGGCCCAGGTGGCCACCGCCCAGGCCACATACCAGCAGGCCGTGGACCGGCTCGCGGCCGGCGTGGCGCCGCGCATCGACGTGACGCGCAGCCAGGTGGAGCTGGTGACGCAGCAGCAGCGGCTCACTTCGGCCGAAAACGATCTGGCGAAGCAGCGCATCGACCTGGCGCGGGCCATCGGTCTCGCCCCCAGTCAGGATTTTGCACTGACCGACACGGTGCCATACGCGCCGCTCGAGGGGCTCACCATGGACCAGGCTCTCACCCGGGCGTACGCCACGCGCGCCGATCTGAAGGCAGCCGAAGCCCGGGTTCGCGCGGCCGAACTGGCGCGACGGGCGACGGCGGCGGAGCGTTACCCCACGGTGGAGGTGTCCGGCAACTACGGAGTGCTGGGACCATCGCCCGGCAACTCGCACGGCACCTTCGGCGTGACCGGCGCGGTCCGCTTCCCCATTTTCGAAGGCGGCCGCATCCGGGGCGAACTCGAGCAGGCCGACGCCGCGCTCCAGCAGCGGCGCGCCGAATACGAGGATCTGCACGGACAGGTGGACGCCGATATCCGGCGCGCATTTCTTGACCTGACCTCGGCTGCGACGCGGGTGGTGGCGGCCGAGGGGAACCGGAAACTCGCCGCAGAGACGCTGCAGCAGGCGCGCGACCGCTTCGCGGCGGGCGTCACCGACTCACTCGAGACCGTTCAGGCGCAAGAAGCGGTGGCCGCGGCCGAGCAGGATTACATCAGCAGCCTGCACGCGCACAATCTCGCCAAGGCTTCGCTGGCGCGCGCCATGGGACAGGCGGCACAGGGTATCCGGCAGTTCCTGGGCAGGCCGTGATCCCCCTCATCGATTTTCAGAACGTCACCGTCGAGCGCCGCGGCCGCGTCGTGCTGGACCGCGTCACCCTGGCTATCGCGCAGGGCGAGCACGCGGCCATCCTGGGGCCCAACGGGTCGGGGAAGTCGACGCTGATCAAGCTGATCTCGCGCGAGTTGTACCCGCGCCTGAAAGACGAGCCGTGGTCGCTGCGAATCCTGGGGCGCGACCGCTGGCACCTCTTCGACCTGCGCAACCATTTGGGCCTCGTATCGAACGACTGGATGCAGATGTGCACCCGCGATTTCGCGGGCGACGAAATCGTGCTGTCCGGATTTTTCGGCAGCGTGGGCATCTGGCCGCATCACCCGGTGACGCCGGAGATGCGGCGCAAGGCATGCGAGGTGATGGAACTGCTGGAGATCTCGCACCTGGCCGCACGCGACACGAACGCGATGTCATCGGGAGAGGCGCGCCGCGTTCTGATCGCCCGCGCCCTGGTGCACGACCCGCAGGCGCTGGTGCTCGACGAGCCGACCACCAGCCTCGATCTCCACGCCACCTGGGAATTGCGTGGAATCCTCCGCAAGCTGGCGGCCAGGGGCATCAGCATCATCATGGTGACGCACCACCTGCCCGATATCATTCCCGACATCCGCCGTGTGGTGCTGTTCCGCGAGGGCAGGGTCTTCGGCGACGGCCCCAAGGAACTGATGCTGGAACCGGCCATGCTGTCCGCGCTCTTCGGGATCGAAGTGGAAGTGCTGGAGAGGAGCGGCTACTACCACGTGCTGTAGGGCCTCTATGCGGGGTTTCTCAGCCCTTTGTGATTACGCTACACTGGAATAACCCTAGGCGGATATTCTTGTATCGCTTTGTCTTGGCAGCTTTCCTGACGATGGTTGTCGCAGCCCGGGCGGAGGCTCCGGTACTCGGACAACTGGATGCGAGCCCGGCACTGTTTACGGTCATGGCCGCTCTGAACGCGGCGGGCTACGATGCCGATCTGGCATCCCCCAACAACCATCCGCTGCGCAACGCCATCCGCGCGGAACTGGCCAAACGCAACATCCCATCGCTGCCGGCACTCCAGGCCTTCTTCGCCAAGCACCGCCGGAGAACCGACGTAGAAGACCTGAGCCAGTACATCTCCTTCGCCCTGTCAACGCAGGGTCCTCCGAATTTCGGGTTCAAGGTGCGCGACGTAGAGATTCCGCCGGATGTGAGCCCGCTGGCGGACCTCTCCAAGCTGCTCGCGGCCTTCTACCAGGAGGCGGGCATCGATGACCTCTGGAAACGGTCGCAGAGGGCGATCGATCAATACATCGCAAGGTACCACGAGCCGGTCACGGACGCAGTGACGCAGGTGAACGCGTACCTGCGGCAGCAGACGTCGGGCTTTCGCGGGCGGCACTTCCAGGTATTCATCGAGTTGCAGGCGCCCCCCAATATCGTTGAAACGCGCAGTTACGGCAACGAATATACGATCGTCATCACGCCATCGCCCGATCCGCGCATCTTCGATGTGCGTCACGCGTACCTTCACTACCTGCTCGATCCCATGGCCACGCGGAACCGGGAGATTCTGGAAAGGAAAAAAGGGATAGCGGATCACGCCATGCGCGCGCCGGCGCTCGCCGGCAATTTCAAAAATGACTTCCTCCAGTTGACCACCGAGTGCCTGATCAAGGCGGTGGAAGCACGCCTGGACCACGAGCCGGGGAAAGTGCAGGAATCGCTTCTCGAAGGGTATATCCTGACGCCGTACTTCGCCGAGAAGCTGCCGGTGTACGAGAAGCAGGAATCCTCCATGCAGGTGTATTATCCGGTGCTGGTCGGGGGCATTGACCTGGTGAAGGAAGATGCGCGCCTTTCCACGGTGGAATTCAGCAAAGAGGCGGCGCCCGCACGGACGGTGAGGGTTGCGGCGCCGCCGCCGGCGCCCCTCTCGGGCGCGGCCAAGACGCTGGCCGACGCGGAGAACCTCTACACGGCGCGCGATCTCGAGAAAGCGAAGAAGCTCTACCTGGACGTTTTGCAGCAGACGGATGAGAAACCGATGCACGCCACGGCGTATTATGGGCTGGCGCGGATCGCGGCGCTGCAAAACGATCCGGAGATGTCACAGCGGCTATTTCAAAAGACACTGGAGTTACAGCCCGAGCCTCAGGTGAAGGCTTGGGTATTGGTCTACCTGGGAAAACTGGCCTTGGCCGCAGGCGAGCGGGAACAGGCGGCGAAGGATTTCCAGAATGCCCTGAACGTCGAAGGCGCATCGGAGAAGGCGCGTCAGGAGGCGCAGCGGGGCCTGCAGCAAAGTACGAAACCGTGAGCAACGCTCGAAGGAGTTTTTTGGAATGAAACGAATCATAATCACCGGTATCCTGGCAACGGCTATCGGTATTCCGTGCCTGGTGGCGCAGCAATCCAAGCAGTCCAAGCAGGGGCAGCAGGGGGCACAACCGCAGCAGCAGCAGATGGTCCCGGGGGCCAAGTCGCCCGGCGAATCCAAGGTGGTTACTGCGTTGTTCCAGGCGCAGTCCCAGAACAACCCCGACGGCGTCATCAAGAGCGCCGAAGAACTGGTTACCGAGTATGCCGATAGCATCTTCAAGGAGAGCGCACTGCTCGCCGAAGCCATGGCCTATCAGGCGAAAGGCGACCTGGACAAGGCGCAGATTTACAATGAGCGCGCCCTCGATGTCAATCCCAAGAGTTTTCAAGCCACGCTCGCGCTGGGGGAGATGCTGGCGCAGCGCACGCGCGAAAACGACCTGGACAAGGAAGACAAACTGGCCCGGGCGGACAAGTATCTGAACGGGACGATCGAAACCTTGAAGACCGTGGAAAAGCCCAATCCGCAGCTTTCCGATGCGCAATGGGAGGACGCCAAGAAGTATCTGACGGCGAGAGCCCACAACGGCCTGGGTCTGGTCGCCCTGGACCGCAAGAAGTACGATGTGGCGGTCACCGAGTTCAAGGCCGCGGCCGAAGGCGATCCGCAGGAACCGACTTTCCAGGTCCGGCTGGCGTCGGCCTACCAACTCTCGGGAAACAACGCCGAAGCGGCGGCCATTTGCGACAAGCTGCTGGCGGATCCGAACCTGCACCCGCAGATCCGGCAGGTGGCGCAGCAGATCAAAAACGCGGCGTCACAGATCAAGAAGTAGACATTTCGCCGATGCGCGCGGACCTGGCAACGTTGGAGTCGAGGATGGACTATCGCTTCTCCGACACGGAGTTGTTGTGCCGCGCGCTGACTCACAGTTCACTCGCCAACGAACTGCGCGCGTCGGGGGCGGCGTCCGCGGTGGACGACAACGAGCAACTGGAGTTTCTGGGCGACTCGGTGCTCGGATTCCTCGTCGCCGAGGCGCTGGTGCGCCGCTACCCGGAATACCGCGAAGGCGAACTCTCCCGGCAGAAGGCCCACCTGGTGAGCGCCGCGCACCTGCACGGCGTGGCGCGGCGGCTGGACATCGGCAGCTTTCTCGACCTGGGACGGAGCGAGGAAATGAGCGGCGGGCGGGCGAAGAAGACCCTGTTGGTGGACGGGCTGGAGGCAGTCATCGCGGCCATCTTCCTGGACGGCGGCCTGGAAGCGGCGCGTGGCTTCATTTCCGCGCACGTGCTTGACGCGCCGTTCTCGGGCGATGAGGATGCCGGTACGGATATCCAGCCGGCCATCGAGAATTTCAAGAGCGCGCTCCAGGAACTGGCCCAGGCCCGCAAGCTGCCGCAGCCGCGGTACACCATCGTACGGGAACGCGGGCCCGAGCATTCCAAGACGTTCACGGTGGAAGTGCGGGTGGGCAGGGACTGGAGCGGGCAGGCCGAGGGCCGCACCAAGAAAGTGGCGGCGCAGCGCGCGGCGCGCGGCGTGTACGAGCGCCTGCTACAGGAGCAGTCGGCGGACCCGGCCGTGGCTGACTAGGCGTGCGCATTCTGCTGGTGGAAGACGAGGCGCGGGTGGCGGGTTTCATCGCCAAGGGGCTGCGCGAGCAGTGCTACGCGGTGGACGTCGCGCGCGACGGCGAGCAGGCGCTGTATCACGCCGCGGTGAACGATTACGACCTGGTGGTCCTGGATGTCATGCTGCCGGTGCGCGACGGGTACTCCGTGTGCCGGGAGCTGCGCGCTTCGGGCTTTCGCGCGCCGATCCTGATGCTGACGGCGCGGGACGGGGTGGATGATCGCGTAGCGGGTCTGGACTCCGGAGCCGACGACTACCTGGTCAAGCCGTTCGATTTCAGGGAACTGCTGGCCCGCCTCCGCGCGCTCGCCAGGCGCACGGGCGTCCTTCGCCCGAGGATCGCGCGGGTGGCGGATCTTACGCTGGACACCGGCAGTCACTCGGTGACGCGCGGCGGAAGAGCGGTCAGCCTGACGGCGAAGGAGTACGCGCTCCTGGAATTCCTGGTCCTCAACGAGGGCCGCGTGGTGGGGCGCGAACAGATCGCCCAGCACGTGTGGGACGAGACCTTCGATCCCCTTTCCAACATCATCGACGTGTATGTGAAGCGCCTGCGCAATAAGCTGGATACCGGCTACAGCCGGCGGCTGATCCATACCCGCCGCGGTGAAGGGTACCTGATGGCGGCGGGAGCGGCCGATGATTAAGAGCTTCCGTTTCCGGCTCACCGCGTGGTACCTGGCGTTCTTCACACTGCTGTTCGTGCTGTTCAGCATGTATCTGTACCGCGTGCTGTCGGAGGCTCTGCTGGCCCACCTGGACGAAACGCTCACGGTGCAGGCCAATACCGCCTCGAGCCTGTTCGCAGACGAAATCGAGGAGATGCACGGCGACACGGCGAAAGCGGCGCTGGAAACCGTCGCGGAGATGCGTTTCAATGCCGGCGCCGTGGCGGTTTTTGCCGGGAATCGCATGCTGGCCGCGAGCGCATCGGCGCCCATACCGGAACTCGCGGCGGTAGTAGCGGCGGCCGGGCCGCGGTCCACGCCGGACGCGCTAGCGCCGATGCCGGGGTGGGGGAAGAACGGTGCGCGAGCCGCGGTGCATCGGGTGGAACCGGGTTACTTCGTGGTCGCGGCCGAACCGCTGGACGCGGTCATTGCCAGCCTCCAGGTGGCACGTCGCGTAATCTTCTTCGGGCTGCCGGTTCTGGTGTGCCTCGCGGGTGTGGGCGGCTACCTGCTGGCCAGCCGGAGCCTCGCGCCGCTCGCCTCGATGGCGGAACAAACGCGGCGGATCAGCGGCGCCACGCTCCACACGCGGCTGGAGATTGGGGACGCAGCCGACGAATTGAAGATGCTCGGCGCGTCGTTTAACGAACTGCTGGCGCGGCTCGACCAGTCGTTCGAAAGCATGCGGCGTTTTGTCGCGGATGCATCGCACGAGCTGCGCACGCCGATCTCGGTGATCCGAGGCGAAGCCGACGTCGCGCTGGCGCGCGAGCGGCCGGCGACGGAGTACCGGGAATCGCTGGCGATCATACTGGACGAATCGCGGCGGCTCTCGCGCCTGGTCGACGACCTGCTCAACCTGGCGCGCGCCGATGCCGGCCACGTGCGCTTGGAAGTACGTGACTTTTACTTCAACGAACTGGTATCGGACGCGTGCCGCTCGGTGCAGGCGGCAGCGGCGGCCCGCCGCATCGAAGTGGAATGCGCGTGCGGTTCCGACGTTGCCTTTCGGGGCGACGAGGAACTCCTGCGGCGGCTCGTGCTGAACCTGCTGGACAACGCGCTACGCTACACGCCGGCCGGCGGAAAGGTCTCGGTGTCGCTGGAGACGGAGGGAACGGAGCTGCGCGTTCGCGTACGGGATACCGGCGTGGGGATCGCGCCCGAAGAGGCGCCGCGGGTTTTCGAACGCTTCTACCGCATCGACAAAGCACGCTCCCGCGAGGGCGGGGGCTTCGGGCTCGGACTCTCGATCGTCAAGTGGATCGCGGAGTCTCACCACGGCGCCGTAGAATTGAGGAGCCGGCCACAGGAGGGAAGCGTGTTCACCGTCACGCTGCCGCGGTAACAGACTTGCTCACCGGTTAATCGTCTATTCATGTCCTGAAACCTATACTGGTGGTTCCTCCGATGTCGCATATTTCGATGATTCTACTTGTGATCGCGGGCCTCTGCCGCGCGCAGACCCCACCCCCGGGCCTGGAGCAGCCGGTGCCCGGAGTGGCCCTGGCGCTGACCCTGGACACCGCGCTGCAACGTGCACGAGTATACACCCAGCAGGTTTATACCGCGGAAATCACTGCCCAACTCGCGCGGGAAGACACCGCGCAGGCCAGGGCGGCGCTGCTGCCCAGCTTGAGCGGACTCAGCCAGTTCATCTATACCCAGCCCAACGGGTCACCCAGCGGGATCTTCGTCTCCAACGACGGTCCGCACGTCTACAACGATCAGGCCGTGGTTCACGCGGAGATTTACAACCCCGCCAAGCGCGCCGATTACCGCCGGGCCATGGCGGCGGAGGCC
This sequence comes from Bryobacterales bacterium, assembly GCA_963719195.1. Classification (GTDB taxonomy): domain Bacteria; phylum Acidobacteriota; class Terriglobia; order Bryobacterales; family Bryobacteraceae; genus DASQZT01. The sequence continues at coordinate 100,788 of CAVRBB010000004.1, forward strand.
GTGGCGCGGGCGCGGGCGGACCTTGCCACGCGCGGCCTGGTGGCGACCGTCACGCAAAATTATTACGGCATGGTGGCCGCCCAACGCAAGCTCGCCAACGCGCAGCAGAGTCTCAAGGAGGTCCAGCAGATGCTGGACATCACCGAAAAGCAGGAGCGCGGCGGCGAGGTGGCCCACGCCGACGTGATCAAAGCGCAGATCCAGGTGGAGACGCGGCAGAGAGACGCGCAGGAGGCGCAACTGGCGCTGGAGAAAGCCCGCATCGGGTTCGGCGTCCTGCTGTTCCCCAACTATGGCCAGGAGTTCACGGTCGAGGACGACCTGGAGAAGATCCGTCCCCTGCCGGCGTTTGCCGAGCTGCGGGCCCGCGCGGGGAGCGACAATCCCGAGATGCGCGCGGCGCAGGCGATGGTCGAGCAGCAAACCCAGGCGGTCAGCTCGGCCCGCGGGGCCATTCTGCCCTCGCTCTCCTTCGATTACTTTTACGGGATCAACGCCAACCAGTTCGCCATCCATAATCCCGAGCAGCAAAAGCTGCTGGGCTCGGTGGCGCAGGCCCAACTCACGATTCCGGTCTGGACCTGGGGCGCTACGCGAAGCAAGGTGCGGCAGGCCGAACTGCAGTTGCGACAGGCGAAGTACGACTTGAGCTTCACCGAGCGGCAACTGCTTTCCGGACTCGACCAGTTTTATGCCGAGGCGCGGGTGGCATCGACGCAGGTCGGCACCCTGCGCCACACCATGGAGCTTGCGGCGGAGAGCCTGCGGCTGACGCTCGAACGCTACCAGGCGGGTGAGGCGACGGTCCTGGAGCTGGTGGACGCGCAGAGCACGCTGGCGCTGGCGCGTAACGCCTACGACGACGGCCTGGTGCGATACCGCGTGGCGCTGGCCAACCTTCAGGCGCTGACGGGGGTGTTTTAGATGACTGCGCGAGCGTGGCTCCTGTGCTCGGCGATGGCCATCGCCTGTGGCTGTTCGAAGCCGGAGGAGAAGGAGGCCGAGCAGGTCGCGCCGGTTCAGGTGACGCCGGTGACTCGGGCCACGATGCATCGCATCGTGGAGGCCGATGGGGTGCTCTACCCCATCGATCAATCGGCGGTCACGCCGAAAATCAGCGCGCCGGTGCAGAGATTCTACGTCAACCGCGGCGACCACGTGAAGCCGGACCAGGTGGTGGCCGCACTCGAAAATCGCGACCTGGTGGCCGCCGCCGCCGCTGCTAAAGGCCAGGTGGACCAGGCCGAGGCGAACCTTCGCGGCACCGAGAACGCTACGCTTCCGGAAGCGATGACCAAGGCGGCGACCGACGTCCAAGCCGCGCAGCAGCAGCTCGACGCCGCCCAGAAGCTGCTGGAGAGCCGCCAGGAACTGCTCAAGGAAGGGGCCCTGGCGCGCAAACTGGTGGACGAAGCGCAGGTGGCCTACGCCCAGGCGAAGGCCCAGTTGGATGCCGCCCGCGAGCACCTGCGCGCGCTCCAGAGCGTCGGCAGGGAAGAACAGATCAAGGCCGCCAGGGCGCAGGTGGAATCGGTGCAGGCGCAGTACCGGTCCGCGGAAGCGCAGGTCAACTACTCGGAAGTGCGCAGTCCCATTGGCGGCATCGTCGCCGACCGGCCGCTCTACGCCGGTGAGATGGCCAGCGCCGGAATGCCGCTGATGACGGTGGTAAACATCTCGCGGGTGGTGGCGCGGGCTAACGTGCCACAGAACCAGGTCGCCGCGGTGAAGGTAGGCAATCCGGCAACCATCAAGCTGACGGACCAGCCCTACCAGGTACCCGGCAGGGTGACGGTGGTGAGCCCAGCCACCGATCCGGCCACAACCACCCTCCAGGTTTGGGTCGAGGCCGACAATCCCGCCGAGCGCCTCAAGCCGGGAGCCAGCATTCACGTCTCCATCATGGTGCAGACCATCCAGGATGCGGTCGTGCTTCCAGCTTCCGCCCTCCTTCCGGGCGAAGAGGGAGGCACGGTCGTGATGACCGTCACGGCGGACAATACCGCGCACAGGAAACTGGTCGAGGTAGGCGTGCGCGAAGGCGGCCAGGTCCAGATCGTGAGCGGCGTCGCCCCGGGCGACCAGGCGATTGTCGTGGGTGGGATTGGCCTCGCGGACAAAGCCAAGGTGCGCATCGTGCAGCCCGGCGGAAAGGAAGAAGCCGAGAAATGAGCGATGTCCTGTCACCGCCACCCGCGACTGACACGCCTCAGGCCGCGCACTGGACGGCACGCCACGGCAAACCCATCATATTCGTCATCCTGACGCTGGTGGCGGTTGGCATCTACCTTGCCTTGACGATTCCGGTAGCCGTCTTCCCCGAGACCAACTTCCCGCGAATCGTGGTGGGCGTGGACAACGGCGTGATGCCCATCGACCAGATGCTGGTCACGGTCACGCGCCCCATCGAGGAGGCGGTCAATACTGTCCTGGGCCTCCAGCGCGTGACCTCCATCACCAGCCGCGGCTCAGCCGAGATCAACCTGTTCTTCGACTGGAACGTGGACATGATCCAGACCCTGCAACTGGTGGATGCCGCCATGGCGCGTGTCCAGCCGACGCTGCCGCCCACCGCCAGGATCATTGCCAACCGGCTTACATTTGCGGCCTTCCCGATCATGGGTTACAGCCTCACCTCCGACACGGTGCCCCAAACCCAGCTCTGGGAGATGGCCAACTACGAGCTGAAGCCGCGCCTGAACCGGACGCTGGGCGTTTCCACCGTGGTGGTACAGGCCAACCAGATTCCGGAATTCCAGGTGCAGCCCGATCCGGCCAAGCTGCTACAGACGGGCATCACTATCCCCAGCATTCTCGACGCCATCGGCCGCAGTAACCTCATCGACTCGCCGGGCCTGATCCAGGCGAATCACCAGCTCGTCCTGGGTTTGGTCAGCGGCCAGGCGCGCACGCCCGCCGAAATCGCCAACATCGTAGTGAAGACCTCTCCCGCCGGCTTGCCCATCCGCATCGGCGACATCGCGTCGGTGGCGCCTTCGGTGGCGCCGGTTTACACCACCGTCACCGCGGACAACAAGTCCGCCGTGCTGCTGAACATTTCGCGCCAGTCCATCAGCAACACCGTGGAAGTGGCCAACGCGGTCCACCGCGAAATCGAAAGCATTCGCCGGACGCTCCCGCGGGGCGTGAACCTGCGCGTGTTTTATGATCAGTCGGAAATCGTCGGCGAATCCATCAAGAGCGTTCGCGACGCCATTCTCATCGGCCTGGTGCTGGCCTCTCTGATCATGGTGGTGTTCTTGCGCGATTGGGGCACCTCGCTGGTGGCGGGGCTGGTGATTCCGGCGACCATTGCGGTGACCTTCATCGCCTTGCGCGTGCTGAATCAGAGCTTCGACCTGATGACGCTGGGCGGACTGGCGGCGGCGGTAGGGCTGGTGATCGACGACGCCATCGTGGTGGTGGAGAACATCGTGATGCACCGCGACGCCGGACAGACGCGCGCGGACGCCATTCGTAGCGCCATCCGCGAAATCCGCGTGCCCCTCGTCGGATCCACCGTGACACCGATCGTGGTGTTCCTTCCGCTGATCGCGATATCGGGCGTGACCGGCGTATTCTTCCGGGCGCTGGCTCTCACCGTGGGGGCCGCCCTGCTCACTTCGCTGGCCCTGGCTCTGACCTGGACTCCTACGCTCAGCCACTACTTCATCCGGCGGCGCGCCGGCCGCCGTCAGAGCGGGCACGGCACCGTGCCGCCCTGGATGATGCGGCCTTACGAGCGCGTGTTGCGGTTCACTCTGGGGCACCGCGTGCTGCTCGGGCTCTTCGCCGTGCTCCTGATCGGCGCATCGTACCTCTGTTACACTCACACCGGCTCCGACCTGCTGCCCTCGCTGGATGAAGGCGGCTTTGTGGTGGACTACTGGACGCCCGCCGGCGCGTCGCTCGACGACACCAATCGCATGGTATCGGACGTGGTCCGCATTCTGCATCAACTCCCCGAGGTGGAGACCACGTCGCGGCGCACCGGCATGGAGCTGGGCCTCGCGGCGGTGACCGAAGCCAACCGCGGCGATATCTCGGTGAAGTTGAAGGCCGACCGCGAGCGCAGCACCGAGGACGTCATCGCCGATGCCCGCGCGCGCATCACCAAGGCCCAGCCGGTGATGAACGTGGAGTTCGTCATGAAGCTGGAGGACATGATCGGGGACCTTTCGAACGAGCCGGAGCCGGTGGCCATCAAGCTCTTCTCGCAGGATCCGGACGTGCTGCGCGAGTGGGCTCCCAAGGTGGGCGATGCCATCCAGAAGATTCCCAACGTGGTTGACATTCTCAATGGCATAGAGAACACCATCAGCGGCCCCGCGACGGTCTTCACGGTCGATCCGGTGGTGGCCGCGCGCTCGGGATTCACGCCGCAGGAAATCGAGCTGGATGCGAGCGCCATTTTACAGGGCGAGCCGGCGCCCACACCGGTGGTGGTCAACGACCGCGCGTATACCATTCGCGTACGTTTTCCGGAGCAGACCCGGGCTACGCTGGATACCATCCGCAACACCCTGCTGGTCAGCGGAACGGGCAAGACGGCAACCCTCGGCGCGCTGGCCAACATCACCGACATCCCCGGCCAGACCGAGATCCGCCGGGAAAACCTTCAGCGCGATGTCACCGTCACGGCGCGCCTGGAAGGTGTGAGCCTCGGGGAAGGCATACGCGAGGTGCAGCAGGCCATCGCGAATCTGCACTTGCCCGCCGGCATTCGCGTGGAGTACGGAGGCCAGTACGCGGAGCAGCAGAGATCCTTCAAGGACCTGGCATTCGTCCTGATCCTGGCGATCGTGCTGGTGTTCATGGTGCTGCTGTTCGAGTTCGGCGACTTTTCTGCCCCGGTTGCCGTGCTCAGCTCGGCGCTGCTTTCCACATCGGGCGTGTTCCTGGCGCTGTTGATTACCGGGACGACCTTCAACCTGGCGTCGTTCATGGGGCTGATCATGGTGATCGGGATTGTAGCCAAGAACGGCATTCTGTTGCTGGATGCGGACCAGAAATTCCGCGCGGAAGGCATTCCGGCCGAAGAGAGCATGATCCGCGCCGGGGAGCGCCGCCTGCGCCCGATCCTGATGACCGCGCTGGCCACCGTGGCCGGCATGATTCCTTTGGCGCTCGCCTGGGGCGCCGGATCGCAAATGTTACAGCCGCTGGCCATCGCTGTGATCGGTGGAATTCTGGCCTCGATGGTGCTGTCTCTGGTAGTGACTCCGGCGGTCCACTACTACATGGGAGGTTCGAAATGAAGAGGCTTCTGACGATCATCCTGGTAGCCGGCGCGGGCATGGCCGCGGAAGGCTACCACATCCTCAACAAGATCCAAATCGGCGGGGCGAATTCCTGGGATTACATCGTGATGGACAACGCCAATCGCCGGGTATATGCGTCGCACGGCACAAGCGTCGAGGTGATCGATCCCGACACCCAGAAACCGATAGGCACGGTTACCGGCCTCCAGGGCGTACACGGAATCGCCGTCGCACCGGAGTTCAACAAGGGCTTCATCAGCGCGCGGGGTACCAATAGCGCGGTGGTCTTCGACCTGAAATCGCTTCAGAAAACCGGCGAAGTCAAAACCGGAACCAACCCCGACTCCATCTGCTACGAACCGAAGACCAAGCGGGTCTTCACCTTCAACGGCAGCTCCAACGATTCCACCGCGATCGATGCCAAAACCAACGCCGTAGTGGCGACGTTCCCGGTCGGTCCGAAGCCGGAGTTCTGCGTCGTGGACGGCAGCGGCCACCTGTATGTGAATATCGAGAACTCGAGCGAGATCGTGGAAATCGACGCCGCCAAGCCGGGAGTGACGCGTCGCGCGTTACTGGCCCCGTGCGAGGAGCCGTCGGGACTGGCGATCGATACGAAAGACAAGGTGCTGTTCTCGGTGTGTGGCAACAAGACGATGGCCGTAACGGACATGGGCGCGCTGAAGGTGATTGCCACACCCGCCATCGGCCAGGGACCCGACGCGGCGGGATACGATCCGGACCTTGGGCTGGCCTTCAGCTCCAACGGAGAGGGAACTCTCACCATCGTCAAGAAGGTGGACGGAAAGTGGGAGGCGGTGGACACAGTAAAGACGGAGCCGCGCGCCCGCACCATGACGGTGGACCCGAAGCTGCACCGCGTGTACCTGATCGCCGCCGAAATCGCGCCGCCGTCCGCCACGCCGGAGCCGCCCAAAGAGGGACAGAAGGGCGGCCGGCGGGGACCGGCCTATCTCCCGGACAGCTATCACATTCTGGTGGTGGGGAAATAGGCTCTTCGGATTTGGGGTCGAGCCAGAGACGAGGCTCACTTTGTGGCGGACGTATGAATTCGTCCAGTTGTCTCGAAAGCGCCAGCAAACCGGACCAAAAGACCAAGCTACAATGACGCCCGGAGGATGCAATGAACGTTCGAACCGGATCGACACTCGGCCTGGTCGCGATGGCTCTCGCGCTCAACGCCCGCGCGGCCGATGTACCGGGATCCAAGGATCCAGCCGGCGTGAAACGCTACACGGGAAGTGAGCTCATCGGTTATCACGCGCCCCAATTCGACGAATTCTTGCTGCCTCTCGGCCCTCCCACCGGGTTTTCTCCGCCTGCTTACGCCAAAAGCCTGAAGACCGAGGGGTTGGTCGGCCGCTACACCTACCTTGCGCCCGCGGGCCGCTCGCCCGCCGAATTGTTTCGCAACTACCAACTCGAGTTTCAACGCCTGGGGCTCACGCCACTCTATGAAAAAGGAGCCGGTGAAAAGGGATGGTTCGGCCCTACGCTCAATCACGTCGCGGACGAGGATCAGATTGGCCAGATCCTCGCCTATAACGAGAACCAGGAGCGCGTTCTGGTCGCGAAATCGAAGGACGCGAAACCGACGTACTATTACATTTTTGTCACCAGCTATCGGGACGGAGTGATCCCTCCACGGCTTCAGAGCTCCGTGGCCAAGCAGAGCGCCCTGGCCGAACTCATCGTCATCACACCGCAGGCGATGGAGAAGAACATGACGCTGCTGAATGCGGCGGACATGTCGAAGGCCCTCGCGGATTCGGGTAAAGTTACTCTGTACGGAGTCAATTTCGATACGGACAAGGATACGCTCCGTCCCGACTCGGAACTCACGCTCAAGGAGATCGGGAAGCTGCTGACTGAAGACCCGAGTTTGAAGATACACGTGGTGGGCCACACGGACAATCAAGGCAAGCCCGACTACAATCTGGATCTCAGCCGTCGCCGGGCAGCGACGGTGGTACGCGAACTGACTTCCAAATATGGGATAGCAGCGAACCGGATGGATTCTTTCGGATGTGGCCAATACGCGCCGGCCGCCTCGAACGACTCCGAAGAGGGGCGGGCCAAGAACCGTCGCGTGGAACTGGTCAAGTGGTGAACCCCGGCGTGCCACACGAGCCGAACTTCCACCTGCCCGGGAAAGCACTGCCCCACCAGTAACGCCGTACGCTTTATCGGGGGACCAAAGCACTGGAGGCGCCGGAGAATCGCCGGGATTACTCGTAGCGGAGGGCTTCGACGGGGTCGAGGCGCGCGGCGCGGCCCGCGGGCCAGATGCCGAAGAAGAGGCCCACTCCTACGGACATGACCACGCCGGAAACCGCGGCCCAGAGCGGAACGGCGGTCGGCAGATTGGGGAAGATCAGGCCGGCGGCGCGCGAGATCAGCCAGCCGATCAGGAGGCCGATGATGCCGCCCAGCACGGTGAGCACGACGGCCTCGGTGAGGAATTGAACGATGATGTCGCTCCTGCGCGCGCCCACCGCCTTGCGAATGCCGATTTCCCGGGTGCGCTCGGTGACACCGACGAGCATGATGTTCATCACGCCGATGCCGCCCACCAGCAGCCCGATGGAGCTGAGGATCACCATCACCAGGGCCACCGTGGCCGTTACCTGGCGGAACTGCTCGATCATCTGCTCGGCGGTGGAGATCGAGAAGTTGTCCGGATCGTGGAAGGGAACGCGGCGCTGGAGGCGAAGCACCGCGCGCACTTCGTCCTGAGCCCTCTCGATCAGGCCCGGCTCCGCGATCACGACCAGCATGTGCTCCTTCAGATTCGGAAACATCTTGCGCATGGTGAAATACGGGACCAGCACGCGCGTGTCATCCTGGCCCGGAAATGAAGCCGCGGGCCGGTCCATCACACCCACGATGCGCATCGAATGGCCGTCAACCTGGATGACTTTGTCGATCGGGTCTTCGTTGGGCAGCAACTGCTTTTTCACGTCTTCGCCAATGACCACTACCGGCTCGTGATGGGTATTCTCGAATTCGCTGAAGAAGCGGCCGAATTTCATGGTGGTGCCGCCCGCGGCATAGGCCTCTTCGGTGCCGCCCAACTGGATGTTGTACAGGTCGTTCCCTTTGAAGCGCGCCGAGTGCGGCCCGCCCATGGGAAAAATGTAGGGACTGACGTAGCGCACCGAAGGACAGCGGTCGCGAACCGCGCGGGCGTCTTCCAGGGTGAGGGGCTTGCGGCGCATCTCCTCGCGCGTCCAGCCGCCCATGCCGCGCCCCTTGAGGACGATGATGGTATCCGGTCCCATGCTGCGGAGCAGGTTGGTGATGGCGCCGTCGAGGCCTGCAATAATGGAACCCACGCCGATCACCGCACCCGTTCCGATGATCACTCCCAGCACCGTCAGGAACGAACGCAGCTTGTGTTCGCGCGTGGTGGCCAGCGCCAGGCCGATTCCGTTGTTGACCGAAGCGAAAGTCATTTCTCCATCCTCAGGGCCTCGATCGGATCGAGCTTGGCGGCACGCTGGGCCGGGTAGATGCCGAAGAAGAGACCGACCGCCGCCGAGAGCGTCACGCCTACCACTACCGCCGAGACGGGCACCGAAGTAGGCACCGGCGTGAAACTCCGGACGAGCACCGCGACAATCCATGCGACCACGACCCCTATGATTCCACCCATGCCCGCCAGCATGGAGGATTCCACGAGGAACTGGTTGAGGATGTCCCTGCTGCGCGCTCCGACGGATTTCCGAATGCCGATTTCGTGCGTGCGCTCGGTCACCACTGCCAGCATGATGTTCATGATCACCACGCCGCCCACCACCATGAATACCGATACCACGCCTACGGCCGTGGCGGCGATCGCACCCGTCAACTGATCCCAGAAGTTCAGTAAGGAATCGGAACTAAGCAGGGCGAAAGTGTCCTCCTCTTGGGGTTTGAGGTGTCGGTAGACGCGCACGAGCATGCGGGCTTCTTCCTGGGCCTGGATGAGGTGCTCGTGGTCGATGGCCAGGCCGGCGTAGTTCATGCCGCCCCGCGACCCCCAGACTTTGAAGTACGTCTGCACGGGGATGATCACGAAGTTGTCCTGCGACTGGCCGAAGACCGACCCCTTCGCCTTGGCAACGCCGACCACCTGAAACGGCTTGCCGTCCACCGTGATCGTGCGGCCGATCGCGCTGGTGGCGCTGAAGAAGCGGTCCTTGATGTCGTGCCCGATGAACGCTGCATTCATGCGCCGGTCGTTTTCGGTGTCGGAAAGGAAGCGTCCCTCCTCGGCGTCGTAGTTGAGGATCACGGCCATGTTCGGCGAGAGTCCCTGAAGGGAAACGTTCTCCGCGGTTTCCCTCCCCAGGTGCACGGTCACGGAGCGTCCGGTAGACATGCCGAACTCCATGGTCAGGGTGAGGCGCGAGCGCAGGAATTCGAACTCTTCGGGGTTCAACTGCGGATTGCGCCGGAGCATTTCCATGAATTTCTTGGGGTCGAGCATGCCCATCGAGATGCGCGTAACGCGGTAACCGTCGGCGCCCATCTGCGAGAGATTATTAGCAATATAGACGTCCATCCCGGAGATCACGGACATTACCGCGATGAGAGTCGTGGTGGCGAGAATGATGCCGAGTAGAGTAAGAAAGCTCCGCAGTTTGCTGGCGCGCAGCGACTGCACCGCGCCCTTCACTGCTTCCCAAAACGACGCGTTCCTGGTGGTCATCGCCGAAGGCCTCGTCCGGACCAACAGTACCATCTTTCGCCGGGGCCGACAGCACCGGCATCCGCTCGCGGCCCGCGGAGGCGATGGATGGCGGCGTCCGGCAAGGCCTTGATGGCGCCCTCCAGGCCGCACTACAAAGCGCCCGGATGGGTCGCGGGCTTACCGCTGGGAGGCGGCGATCGCCTGTTCCAGATCCCAGATGATATCGTCGACGTCTTCAATGCCGACCGAAATGCGAACCAGGTCGGGCGTGACGCCGGCTTCGAGTTGCTGGTCTTCGCTCAACTGCTGGTGCGTCGTGCTCGCGGGGTGAATGATCAGGCTCTTGGCATCGCCGAGATTGGCGAGGTGCGAGAAGATCTGGACCGAGTCGATGAGTCTGCGCCCCGCATCGATCCCGCCGTTGATCCCGAACGTCACGATCGAGCCCTGTCCCTTCGGCAGGTATTTTTGGGACAAGTCGTAATAAGGGCTGGATTTCAGGCCGGGGTACTTGACCCACGTGACCGCCGCCTGTTGGCCCAGCCAGTTGGCCACGGCCAGGGCGTTGCGGCTGTGAGCGTCCATCCGGTAGGAAAGCGTCTCGATGCCCTGGATGAAGAGAAAGGAATTGAACGGGCTCACGCATGGGCCGAAATCGCGGAGGCCCTCGACGCGCACTTTGATGATCCAGGCCATGTCGCCGAACACTTCGGCGAACTTCATGCCGTGGTAGCCGGGGCTGGGCTGCGTCACGGCGGGATATTTGTCGGTCCAGCGGAACTTACCGCTGTCGACGATAATGCCGCCGATGGAAGTGCCATGTCCGCCGAGAAACTTGGTAGCGGAATGCACCACTATGTCCGCCCCCCATTCGATCGGCCGGCAGAGATAGGGCGAAGCCATGGTGTTGTCGATGACCAGGGGCACGCCGGCTTCATGCGCGATCGCCGCCACTTTTTCGATATCCAGAACATTCATGCGCGGGTTGGCGATGGTCTCGCCATACAGCGCGCGGGTCTTGGGGGTGATGGCCTTGCGGAAATTTTCCGGGTCGTCGGGCTCCACGAACTTGACGTCGATGCCCAGGCGGCGGAAGCTGACATCGAACTGGGTGTAGGTGCCGCCGTACAGGGTGCTGGCGGACACGAGCTCGTCGCCCGGTCCCATGAGCCCGTTGATGGCGAGAAACTGCGCCGCCTGACCGCTCGAAGTGGCCAGGGCGCCGATGCCGCCTTCCAGGGCCGCGACGCGCTGTTCGAAGACATCGGTGGTGGGATTCATGATGCGGCTGTAGATGTTTCCGAACTGCTGGAGCGCGAACAGGGAGGCGGCGTGCGCCGTGTTTTCGAACACGAACGATGTGCTCTGATAGATGGGAACGGCGCGGGCGAGGCTGGCCTTGTCCGGTGAATGGCCGGCGTGCAGGGACTTGGTCGCGAAGCCCAGAGGGCGTTGGGAGGTGGCGTTTTCCGGCATAGTCTTACAGCATACTATGCGCCGCGCGGAAGACTCATTCGTTGCGCAGGGTGAGCGCCGGATCGATGCGGGCGGCGCGCGCCGCGGGCATGAAGCAGGCTGCCGCGCCGACGCCGGCCAGCACCACGGCCGCCGCGCCAAACGAGAGCATGTCGGTGGCGGCGACCCCGTACAGCAGGGTGCTCATGAGGCGCGTGAGCGCCAACGCCGCGGCGACACCGATGGCGAGCCCGGCCGCGACCAGCGCCATACCACGGGTCAGGACCAGGGACAGGACATCCGACCGGGCGGCGCCGAGTGCCACCCGGAGGCCGATTTCCTGGGTGCGGCGGGAGACTGAGTAGGACATCATGCCATAGATGCCGATCATGGCCAGCAGCAAAGCCGCACCGGCGAAGATCGCCATCAGCCAGCCGGTGAAGCGAGAGCGAGAGGTTTCCCGGGCGATCCGCTCATCCATGGTCGCGACGTTGAACATGACCGCGGTCGGGTCGGTACTATGCACGGCGCCGCGCACGGAACTCGCCAACGACGCGGGATCCAGCGGGGTGCGCACCAGCAGCGAGAACCCGCGTTGGCGCTCGGAGAAGGGCAGGAAGAGGTCGGGATCGGCGGTGGGGTTGTTCGGCAAGCCGCGATATTTCATGTCATTCACCACGCCGACGATGGTCATCCAGGGCGAGCGCGAACTCGGACCGCCGGCTTTGACCCGCCTGCCGATGGGGTCCTGACCCGGCCAGAATCGTTTGACGAGGCTGTCACTGACGATGACGGCCCGCAGGTCGGCTTGCAGCTCGGCATCGGTGAAGGTGCGCCCGGCCGTGAATCGGATGCGAAGGGTCCGGAAGAAGTCGGGACTCACGCGATGGACGTACGCGCGCGGCATGTTGGTGGCATCGACCGGCGGCTGTCCTTCCGCGGTGTAGAAGATGGCGCTGCTGCCGCCCAGAGGGACGTCGGAGCCCACGCTCGCGCTTTCCACGCCGGGAAGATGGGTCACGGCGCGCAGGATGACGCGGGCGGAGACGACTGTGCGGGCATCGGCCACACCTTCAGCGCCCGCGACGCGCGGGAGCGTGACGCGAAGGGTGAGAAGGTGGGCCGGGTCGTAACCGGGGCGGATGGCGGCAAGCTGCTGGAGCGAGCGGATGAGCAGGCCGGCGCCCACGAGCAACAGCATGGCGACCGCCACTTCCGACACCACCAGGACATCGCGGTATTGGCGGCCGCCCCGGCTGCCGGCAGCGTGGCTGGAGGCCTGTTTGATGGCCTGGTACAGCCTGCCGGGCCGCACGTGGACGGCGGGAGCGATGCCGAGCGCGAGACCCGCGGCGCATGAAATGAGAACGGTGAACACCGCTACACGAAGGTCGAGGCCGGGTCGGATGTAGCTGGGGAACGTGATCGGGCTAGCCGCCATCAGGGCGCGAACCCCGAAATACGCAAGCAGCAGGCCGGCGGCGGCGCCCGTGAACACCAGCAGGAAACTCTCGGTAGTGAGCTGTCGCAACACGCGCCCCCGGCCCGCGCCGAGCGCGACGCGAACGCCGATTTCCCTCTGGCGGACTTCGGAGCGCGCCAGAAGCAGATTGGCGACGTTGGTGCAGGCGATCATCAGCACAAAACCGACCGCAACCAGCAAGACCAGCAGGGGCGTGTGGAGGTCACCGAGAATCTCCTGCTCGAGAGGGCTGAGCTCCACCCCGCGGCCCTGGTTCGTGCCTGGGTAAGCCTTCTCCAGCCGCTTACAAATGCCGTCCATCTCCGCCTGGGCCCGGGCCAGTGTGATGCCGGGGCGGAGGCGCGCCAGAACCGCCGGCCCGCGCGAGCCGCGTTCCGCGAAATCCTGCGCGGTGCCGGCCATCATCAGCGGCAGCCAGAGTTCGGCGCGATCGTCAACGCCGCGGAACCATGGCGGCATGACGCCGACAATCGAGTAGCGGCGGCCATCTAGTTCCAGGGAGGGGCCGACGATGCCGGGGTCGCCGCCAAACCGGCGTTTCCATAACCCGTCGCCCAGGATGACGACCGGGTTGCGCTGGGGAACCTGATCTTCCTCGGGCCGGAAGGTCCGGCCGAGCGCGGCGCCGACTCCCAGCAGCGAGAAGTATGGCTGCCCGACATATTCCGCAGCCACGCGTTCCGGCTCCTCCAAACCGGTGAGCGTGGGGTTGTCGCCCACATAAAGAGCCATGGCTTCGAAGGAATGGCTCTGCGCGCGCCAGTCGAGATAATCCGGCATGGAGGTACCGCGCCGTTCGACCTGGACGCGCTTCACATTGCCCCACAACTCGACCAGGCGCGATGGCTCGGGATACGGGAGCGGCCGCAGGATCACGGCGTTGACGACGCTGAAGATGGCCGTATTGGCGCCGATGCCGAGAGCCAGGGTCAGCGCTGCAACCAGGGTGAAGGCGGGACTCTTACGCAGTGTTCGCAGGGCATAACGCAGGTCCTGCCACAGGGTCTCCATCCAGTAGAACGTCCACATCTCTCGACTGACCTCCTTCCACAGAGTCGGGTTTCCCAGCTCGCGCCGGGCGGACCGCGCAGCTTCGTCGGGAGTCATTCCGGATTGGAGGTGCCGGCCGGCGCGGGAAGCGAGATGGAACTCCAGTTCTTCCTGAAGCTCGCGATCGAGCCGGCGGCGGTGGGCCAGCGCGCGCAAGCGAAGACGGATGGTGGTGAGCCACTCGCCGTTCATGCCGTTTCCATCACGCGGGAAATCGCTCCGGAGAGCCGTACCCAGTTGGATCTTTCTTCCTCGAGATACCTGCGCCCGACGGGGGTGAGGCGATAGAATTTGGCCCGGCGGTTGTTGTCCGAGAGGCCCCATTCGGCGCCAAGGAGGCCGCGGAGCTCAAGCCGGTGGAGGGCCGGGTAGAGCGCGCCCTCCTCCACGCGGAGGATATCCGCGGAGGATTGCTGGATGCACTCGACGATGCCATAGCCGTGCATTGGTCCGCGAGTCAGGGTCTTGAGTATGAGCATATCGAGCGTGCCCTGAACCAGGTCGCCGCGCAATCCGTGCTTCTCTCCCATAAACGTTTTAGGGAAGTATGACGCAGCCGGGCGGTGTATGCAAGCCTCCTCAAGCCTCTCGGTCGACTTTTCTCCAGGCCCGGGCGTCCGTACAATTGGAATGATGGTCCGGATATCGATACTCGCGTTGTTTGCCGGGGTTCTCTGTGCGCAAAATGCCGACAACCCATTCGACAAGCCGCCGGCCGGCGTGGACAAGGCGCTCCGCAAGCGGATCGCCGAGTTTTACACGGATCACGTGCAAGGGGAGTTTCGAAAGGCCGAAGCGCTGGTGGCGAATGACACCAAGGAATTCTTTTACAGCCACAACAAACCCAGGTACCTGAGCTTTGAAATTGGAAAGATCGAGTATTCGGATCACTACAAACGGGCCAAGGCCACAGTGATCTGCGAGCAGTACGTGATGGTGCCGGGGTTCGCGGACAAGCCGTTGAAGGTACCCACACCCAGCACCTGGAAACTGGTGAGGGGTAAGTGGTATTGGTACGTGGACCAGGAAGCTATGCGGAACACGCCGTTCGGCAAGTTGGTCGCCGGGCCGCCGTCCGCGACGGGTGCCGGCGCTCTGCCGGCGGTGATTCCGGACACGGTAGACCCGTTCTTGAAGAAGGTAAAGTCAGACAAGGAGACCGTGCATCTGAAGCCCGGCTATTCGGATCAGGTGACGATTACCAACACCGCGCCGGGTGTGATGAACATCTCGATGTTTGGCGCGCTTCAGGGGGTGGAGGCCAAACTGGACCATACCAGCCTCAACGTGGCGGACAAGGCCATCCTGACCATTCGCGCGGGAGAGGGAGCAAAATCCGGTCTGCTCACAGTTCGCGTGGAGCAGACCGGGGAAGTCATACCCATTCGGGTAGAAATCCAATAGAAGGCGCACGGACATCAGAGCCCGTGCCGTTTTGCGGTACAGCGCTTAGCTGACGCGCTCGTACCAGCCCTTGCCGACGGCAGTGCCGACGCGCAGGTAGACGTGTCCGTCTTCCATGGGCGGGGTGGTCTTGCCCACCGGATAGCTGTCGTTCGGTCCCACCGTGAACCACACACCGTTGCCGCCATCGGCGGAATGGCCGATGTCGATGGTCATGGGCGGCGGGGCCGGCTTCGGAGTGAAGCGGTCTTCGGGCAGCGCGGGCACTTCGCACACGGGGTCGCTGCCAACGGTCACATAGGCCCAGCCATCGGGGTCCGTCTTGACGACTAACGCTTTCGGCGGTTGCGGCGGATTCGAGATATCGATCCTTCCGGCATCCACCGAGATCTTCCAGTTGTTGAAGGCCGTCAGGTAGATAGTCTTCATGTCGTTGTTGCGGAATTCGCACTGCAGCGTCGCGCTCGCCAGTACGTTAGACTGAGCGACTTCCAACGTAGTCGTCTCAGGGTCGATTAAGGGTATAGTCCCCATCCAATCTCCTTTACTCCAGCCTAGAAGACGGTCACGCGCCTCCCGCGGAACGACAGCCGCAAATTATTGATTTGGTAAGCAAAACTATTTCCCAACCGGCGTGAATGGCAAACGGCGGCGCTACGCTTTCGCCACGGGAGGGGATGAAAGCGGCCCCTGCGGGCTGTCACCGGGACGGATGAAAATGGCGGCGCGGCTACGCTTCGCTACGGGAGGGGTGAAGACGCTCGCGTCTATGCCGGCCGCTCCCGCACGCTCTGCAGCAGAGGCTCCACAATCGACGAGACATCCTCTTCTGCGTGGCCCTGGGCGCAGGCGGCCTGGAATATGCCGAGGGCGGCGTGCGCGGTCTGGAGCGGCACGCCCGCGCGGCGGGCTTCTTCGATGGCGTACGTGAGATCCTTGGCCATCAGCCTGGCGGAGAAGTTGGTGCGGTAGTCCTGCTGCTCCATGCGGGCACGGAGGGTGCGGACGAGAGGGCTGCCGGGAGCACCGTTTGCCAGCACCTCGAGGGCCTGGGTGAGATCCAGGCCGCACCCTTCGATGGTGGCAATGGCTTCGGCGAGAGATGCCGCCTGGACGCCGCACACGAAGTTGTTGATCAACTTCATCCGCGCTCCGGAACCGGCGGGTCCGAGGTGGAGAATTCCGCGGCTCATGGGGCCCAGGATGCTGCGGACCGAATCGAGCGTGGAGGTCTCCCCACCCACCAGGAACAGCAGTTCTCCGCTTTGGGCCTGCGGCTTGCTGCCGGTGACCGGCGCATCCAGGAACGCGCAGCCTCGCTGATCGGCGGCGGCGGCGAGTTCCCGGGCCCAGGCCGGCGAGATGGTGCTGGACTCGATCAGCACGGTACCCGGCTTGGCGGCGGCGAGCGCGCCCCCCTCGCCAAGCCACACGGCCCGCGCGGCGGCATCGTCAGCCACCATGCTGATGACGGCCTCGGCGCCGGTGGCGGCGTCTCGCGGCGTGGCGGCCACGCGGGCGCCAGCGGATGCCAGGGCCTCGGCGCGCGCAGGCGTACGGTTGTACACCGCGACCACGAATCCCGCGCCCAACAGGCGGCGGGCCATGCCTGAGCCCATATTTCCCAAACCCAGCACAGCGACAGATTTCATAGAGGTCGAACCTTTACCAGCGTCTGTGGCCCGCCGGCGACGAGCACGGGATTCCGCAGCGGTTTGCCGAATCCCTCGAACTGCACCTGCATCCAGTCGCCGTCCGCGAGCCGGATGCCTTCGCCGAAGCTGAAGGCATCGGCGCCGAAAAAATGGATGTGGATGTCGCCGGGCCTGCGGTGCGCCTCGAATTTGAAGTGGTGGTGCTCGATGTTGGCCAGGCTGTGACACATCACCGATTCGCCGGTCTGAATCGCCTTCGACCACAGCACCTCGCCGCCGCGCAGGATGGAGACTTCGCCGGGCACGCGGTCGAAGTTCGGGTCGATGACCAGTTCCGGCCCGATGGCGCAGGTGCGCAGCTTGGAGGAGGCGAGGTACAGGTAGTTTTTCTTTTCAAACAGATGGTCGGAGAATTCGTTGCCGGCGGCCATGCCCAGGCGGCGCGGCTCGCCCGCCGGATCGACGAAGTAAACGCCGGCGATTTCGGGCTCTTCGCCGCCGTCTTCGGCGTAGGGCGGCACCTCGAGCGGCTCGTTGTGGGCGCGCAAGGCGAGGCCCGTGCCCTTGTGGAACCATTCGGGCGAAATGCCGGGAACTCCGGGGGCGGGGCGGCCGCCTTCCAGTCCCCACTGGTACATGCGCATGCTGTCGGTCACCTGCTCGCCGGCCGCGTGCATGGCCTGGCGGTTGGCCGCGCTCCGGATGTGGCTCAAGCCGGTGCCGCTCACCATGCATCGCGCGGGCTCGTCCGGGTGATCGACGGCCGGCAGGATGCGCCACGGGGAAGCGCCGGCATGGATCTCCGGATAGTCCAGCCACTCGGCGGAGAGTTCCTCGCGAACGGCGTGCGCGAGGCGAGCGCCCGCCGTCACGGCCGAAGACGCCAGTGCCAGCACGGACTGGGACGTGCGCAGCAGGCGGATGCGTTCCCCATCCACCATCCCCAGGCGCCGGCTCTGGGGGCCGGCCAATTGAATCAATCGCATCGTTATTCGATGACGGCGAAATCCTTCAACGCGTCTTCCTTGATGGTAATTCCGAGTCCCGGCAGGTCGTCGCGAAGATCGATGGTGCCGTGGACCGGTTTGGGTTCGCCTTCGAAAATGTACCAGAACAGCTCGTTGCCGATCTCGACATCCACGATCGGGAAGAATTCTGCCATGGGAGAATTCAGGCTCGCCATCACCACGTGGAAATTGTGCATCTGGCCGGCATGCGGCACCACGGGAACCGAATACGATTCGGCGAGCGCCTGCACCTTGCGCGCCTGGGTGATCCCGCCGACCCGGTTGGTGTCGAACTGGATGTAGTCCACCGCCCGCGCATCCAGCAGTTGGCGAAAGCCGTAGATCGTGTGCTCGTGCTCACCGCCCGCAATGGGAATGCGGCCCGCGGCCTTCACCGCGGCATACCCGGCGATGTCGTCGGGAATGACCGGCTCTTCGAGCCATCGCAACTGGAACGGCTCCAGCAAGGGCAGCATCCGGCGGGCGTAATCCAAGGTCCAGCCCATGTAGGCGTCGGCCATCAGGTCGATTTCGTGGCCGATCACTTCGCGTACCGTGCGCACCAGCTCCACGTTGCGCTGCATGCCCGCCGCGCCATCCACGGGTCCCCATCCGAAGCGCAGCTTCATGGCGCGGTAGCCTTCGGACTTGTAGTTGCATGCTTCCTGCGCGAGTTGGTCGAGCGGCTGGCTATACAGCCGGCTGGCGTATACCGGGATGGCTGGCTTGGTGCGCCCGCCCAGCAGTTTGAAGACAGGCTGCCCGGCGGCCTTGCCCAGCAGGTCCCAGAGGGCAATGTCCACCGCGCTGATCGCCACCATGGCCACGCCCTTGCGGCCGAACGCCATCGTCTGCCGGTACATGTGCTGCCACAGGAATTCGGTGTCGAACGGGTCTTTCCCGATCAGCAGCGGCTGCAGATAAATGTCGATCAACTGCTTGGTGAGGCGCGGCGACAGCGCCGCATTGCCGATTCCCACCAGGCCCGCGTCGGTGAATACCTCCACCACCAGCCAGCCATAGAAGCGGAAGCTTCCCATGGAATCCGAGGGGAGGTCCAACAGGTCGATCGGATTCGTGCAGAAATGCGGCTGGGGCGGGACGGTGTTTCCGCGCCATTCCACGACGCGCGTGCGGACTTCCGTGATCTTCATGAGCTACCCTCCGAAAAGATTGGCTGCACCTTGCGCACGCTGACGAGTATCACCAGGAAGGCGGTGACGTGCAAGGTGCTGACGATGGCGAACACCGTGGCATACCCGAAGCCGTGGTCCAGCAGGTAGCCCACCACGAGTCCGAACACCACGCCGCCCATGGCGCCGCCGAACCCGACCAGCCCCGCCACCGAGCCCACGGCGTTCCGCGGGAACAAGTCGGCTGGAACGATCATCACCAGCGTGGACCACGACTGCTGGCCGAAGAATGCGATGCTGAACAAGACGATTGCCCATTCCACCGGTACACGCGTGATGAAATAAGCCAGCGGCATCACCGCCGCGCTGAGCCCCAAGGCCGCCTTGCGGGACAGATCCAGCGAGCGGCCGGCATGCAGCAGGCGGCTCGAAAACCAGCCGCCGCACAGGCAGCCGACACCCGAAGCGGCATAGGGAATCCAGGCATAGTAGCCGACCTCTTTGGTGTCGAACCCGCGGGCATCGTACAGGTACTTCGGCAGCCAGAAAAGATAGAAATACCAGGCGGCATCACTCAGGAACTTCGCGAAAACGAGCCCCCACACCTGAATGAAGCCCAGCAGACGAATCCAGGGGACACTCGGCTCGGCGGCCTTAGTGTCGCTTGCCGGCGCGTGATAGTCCCGCAGCCACCACAGGCACCACAGCAGCCCGGCCGCGCCCGAAATAAAGAATACCCACCGCCAGTTGAGGGCGGCCAGGGTGTAGGCGATCAACGGCGGCGCGCACACCGCGCCCACGGCGGTGCCGGCATTGATGATGCCCATGGCGGTGGCGCGATCGCGCGCCGGGAACCACTCCGCGACGGCTTTGGTCGATGCCGGGAAGCCGCCGCCCTCGCCCATGCCGAGCAGAAACCGGCTTACGGCAAGCATGCCGAAGCCGGCGGCCAGGCCGTGGCTGGCGCACGCCAGCGACCACCAAACCATGATCGCCAGAAATCCTCGCCGCGTGCCGAGCACGTCCACCAGCTTTCCGCCTCCGGCGTACATCAGCGCGTAGGCGGTGAGAAATGCGGCCTGCAACTGCGAGAACTGGGTGTTGGAGACGGGAATGTCGCGCTGGATGGCCTTGATCGCCACCGGTAGAGTCTGCCGGTCGAAATAGCTGATCGCGATGGCCGCGCTGAGCAGCACGGCGATTTTCCATCGGCCGGTTACCACGTGAGCAGGATCAGCGAGACGCCGTGCAGCGGCAGATCGAAGGTCAGCCGCACGCGGCCATCCGAAGAGTGCAGCCACCGCGGCGATCCGAGCGATTGGAGTTGCCCCGCGGCCTCCAGTTGCGCGTATTGCTCGGGACTGGGCTGCGCGGGCGAGCCCATCTTCTTCCAGGCTTCGTAAGAGTTGCTGTGCCCGTCGTCCACACGGAAATGCTGCATCAGCATGCGTCCAGGCGGCAGGCCCGAAATCGCGAGCTCGATCGGCGCGGCGGGTCCCGGTTTTGCCGAATCGTGGTAGTTCGAAACCATCACCGCGGCCGAGTGCGCATCCATGCTGGCCATGGCGTGTACGTCGGGCTTCTCTTTGACTCCCCTCGCGAGCATGCTGTCGAGCGGTATCGCCGCCGGATCCACCACCGTAACGCGGTCGCCGGTCATCATGCCGAGCATGCGGAAGACGTTGAGTACGGGCTTGTCGACGCCGTTGGTGGCCAGGTCGCGGAAGCCGTCGAACCACGGCTGATCTTCAAACTCGAATGCCCACGTGACAGCCCCCAGAAGGTTCACGCCGATTTTCGCGGCCAGGTCCAGGTGACGGGGCATGATGGCCGCCGTATAGCTCGAATACATCACGCCGTTGCGGTACGCGTTCTGGGGATACACGCGCGAGGAGCAGGCGGCGCATCCCTCCGGATCGGACTCGCCGATGATCACCGGCTTGTCTTTCACCTCGGGAACAGACGCGATGATCTCGAAGCCCTTGTCGAGATCGTTAAGTTGCTTCTCGATCCCCATCACCACGTTGCCATCCACGAACCGCGGCGCGCCCTTGGCATGGAAGCTGACGAAGTCCAGCGGCGATCCGGTCTTGCCCGTCACGTAGTTGGTGCCATGGACCACGTGGTTGAGGAACTCCCGCAGAAATTTCGCCGCACCCGCGCTGCCGGGGCCGGTGGAGTCGGGTCCACCGACCCGCGCGGTCGGCAGGGCCCGCTTCACCGCGTCCACGGAGTAGTCGTAGAGCTTGTGATACTCCTCCGGCGTGCCCTTCCAGTAGCTGATATTGGGTTCGTTCCACACCTCCCACAGCCAGGTTTCCACTTCCGCGCGGCCATACTTCTGCACCGAGTGCCGCGCCCACTGGTAAACCAGTTCCGCCCACTTGGCGTAGTCCTTCGGCGGATAGGCCCAGCCGGTGTAGATGTCGTTATAGTTGTCGCCGGGCTTCCAGTGGTGGCGATATGGCTCCGGGTGCGACGAAAGCGCTTCGGGCATGAAGCCGATCTGCACCAGCGGCTTCATCCCTCGCTCCATGTAGGTGTCGAAGATGCGATCGATGATGGTCCAGTCATACATCGGCTTGCCGGACGCGTCTTCCGTGTAGGCGTTGGTGGAACCCCATTTGAGCGCGGGCTGCCCGTCGCCCGTCACCAGCAGGCTGTGGACCCGCACATGCACCGGCACGGGACTGAGCGCCGCGATTTCGGAAAGCAGTTTCCGCCCGTCTTTCATGTAGGTGTAGTTGGGCTCATCATGGCCGAAGAACGACCACACCGGGCGCAGCGGACCGGTGCGTTTGGCCATGTCCACCTGAATCGATACGGGCTGCGACGCGGCAGGCAGAACCAGCGCGGCCGCAAGAATCCATTTGGAGGTCGCCATGAGATCAGAAGGTCAGCTTCAATGCTACCTGCATCTGCCGTGGAGCGGTAGCCGTGCTGGTGACGCGCCCCACAGTGGCGGTGTCCAGGGTGGAGTTGGGTGCCGCGAAACTGGGCGTGTTCGGCAGGTTGAACGCCTCCCACCGGAACTGGAGCCGCGAGCGCTCGCTGATCTGGAATTGCTTGAACAGCGAGAAGTCGATGGTGCGCAAAATGTCCGGGGAAAGAATGCGCAGGCCCGAGTTGCCGTAAGTGAAATTCGGCGCTGCCACGAACGCGGTGGGGTCGAACCACTGGGCCAGCGTGGGGTGGTCCGATTTGCCGGACGCCAGACGGTTGGGCCGCTGGCCGCCCACCCCGGTGTTGGCCACGTCGCGCGACATGGTCACGGTAAAAGGCACGCCGCTGCGGAAGAGCAGAATGCCCTGCAATTGCCAGCCGCCGATGAAGGCGTTCGCCAGCGGGTTGGACGTGGCGAATAAGGGCTTGCCTTTCCCGAACGGTAATTCGTAGCCAAAGCTGAACGAGAAGCTGTGCGGAACCTGGTACTCGGACGGCCCTCTCTCGATGGCAAACATCCCGCCAGCCGCCGGCGTATTGGTGACCCACAGGCTCTTCGAATAGGTGTACGAAGTGAGCAGCCACAGGCCGGCGGAAAGCCGCCGTTCCAGCTTGGCCTGGAGGGCGTGGTAGGTGGTGGAGACATCGGAGGAGATGTACGAGAAACCGCCGAAGCGCGGGAACTGCCGCCGCGCCTGCACACCACCGGGGCCGGGCGCGGGGATGTTGAACCCATTGTTTCCCTGGATGTGGGAACCTTTGTTGCCGACGTACTCCACATCCGCCACCATGGTCTTCGACAACTGCTGCTGGACGCCGAAGTTCCAGTGCTGGTCATAGCCCATGCGCATGTGCGTGTATTCGGGGGTGAGGCCGATGGTGGAATTGGGCGAGCCGAGCGGCGCGCCCAGGTAGAAGTCGGCCAGGGTCCGGTTGGGAATCACGCCGCGGTCGTTCAGCGCGCTGTCCTGCAGCAGGAAAGGCGGCATGAACAGGTTCACGCGCCCATCGGTGTACTCGCCCTCGTAGAAGATGCCGTATCCGCCGCGCAGCACGGTGGTGTCGCCGACCGGTCTCCAGGCAAAGCCGAAGCGCGGGGCGAATTGCCGGTTGTCGGGATACGTGATGGAGTAGGGAAGTCCGGCCTCCGAGCTGGTCTGGATCAGGTTCTTGAGATAGCCGTAGGCGATGGGCGCGGCGGGCTGCGCCCCGAGGTCCACCTGGTCGGTCTTGCTGGCCACAATGATGGGCCGAGCCTGGGTGCCGTCGAAGGTGCCCGTCTGGCCGCGATAAGCCGTGGCCCAGGGCGTGTGCTCGTAGCGCAGTCCGATGTTGAGCGTGAGACGGCTGGTGACTTTGAAATCGTCCTGGACGAATCCCTGCCACGCGGTATAGGCGCCGCCGAACGTATCGGAGGGAAATCCGCGGCCGGCATTGGCCGGCAACCCCAGCACCCAGTCGGCGAACGAATCGCCAGTGCGCGTGGCGCTGGCGGGGTTCTCGGTGTTCTGCCCGTTGAAGGTCCAGTTCCCCATGTAGTTCTTGCTGTCGGTGCCCAGCCACTGGTAGTGGCGCATCTTGATGCCCCACTTCACCACGTGCCGGCCCTTGATCCAGGTCAGGTTATTGGTGAATTCCAGCGTGAAGCGGTCCTGGGTCTTGGGACGCTGGTCGAACGATGAGCCGTTCACCCCGCTGTAGCCGGACCAGGCGAAATCGGGGAACGAGCCGGTATCGAACGATCGCCGCAGGTTCTCCATCCCGGTGATGCCGGCCTCCTTGTCGAAGTCCTTTCCGGGGAGGTACGGCGAGAGATGGATCAGCCCGTAAAGCAGGTTGAAGCGGAATTCATTCAGCAGGGTCGGCTTCAGATTGCTGGTGAGGCTGCCGGTGTAGTTCTGGCCGCGAGTGCCGGAATCGGCGCTGCCCAGAGCCGGCGTGCTGCCCGGTTCGCTGAGCCGGTTGTCATTCAGACTGTAGCGGAAGAAAGCCTTATGCCGGTCGCCGAAGCTCTGGTCGAAACGCGCCGTGAGCTGATCTTCGTTGACTGCCGTGGAAGGCGAGAACCCGAAGATTCCACCGGGGACCGCGGCGGTCGTGAGGTACGGATTGAAGTACGCCGCCTGCGGCGACAGGCGGTCGGACGGAATGCGATTGCCGGGGAACGGCTGCCGTACACCTCCGGACGTGGTGAGCGGATCGTAGATGGTGTTGGTGATGGCGCTGAAATCGCCGGTGAGCATCGCCGCGGTCGGGCTGGTACGGCTGACGGTGTTGCCCTGCCGCTCGCGCATGCCTTCGTAGTTGGCGAAGAAAAAGGTTCGGTTGCGGCCGTCGTAAACTTTGGGCAGGTAGACCGGGCCGCCCACGGATGCTCCGAACTGGTTGCGCTTGAGCAAGTCGCGGCGCGAGCCGAAAAAGTTGCGGGCATCCAGCTTCTCGTTGCGGAGAAATTCGTAGATCGTGCCGCGGATGCGATTGGTGCCGGACTTGGTGGTCGCATTGAAGAAACTGCCCGAGCGCCCCTGCTCGGCGGAGTAGGCGTTCTGCTGCACGCTGAATTCCTGCAGCGCGTCCACTGAGGTCTGAATCCAACTGCCGCCCTGGTGCTGCTCGCTGGTGTCGGTGCCGTCCAGGAAGTACGACACCTGGCGGCCGCGCACGCCGCTGATGGTTGTGCCATTGACGAACTCCGGACGGATGCGGGTCACGTTGCCGGTGCCCGGCAGCAGCACGACCCCGGGCGTAAGCCGCGCGAGCTCGTTGAACCCGCGCCCGTTCAACGGCAGATCCACAATCTGGCGGTTGGTCATCACCTGCCCGAGGCTTCCCGATTCGGAATTCAGCAGGGGTACCGCCGCGGTCACTTCGATCACCGAAGTGGTTTCTCCCAGCGCCAGGTCGAAATCCAACAGCAGGTCTTTGCCGACCTGCATCTCCACTGCCGACTGCACCGTGGTGTGGAAGCCCGGCGCGCTCACACTGACATCGTAATAACCCGGGTTGAGGGCCGGCACCACGTAGTCGCCGGTCCCGTTCGTAGTCACTCGGTAGGGCACCTTGGTCTCCCGGTTGGTGACGGTGACATTCGCGTTAGGGACGACTGCTTTGTTTGGATCGTAGACCGTGCCGACGATGCGTCCAGTCTGAATCTGGGCGGGAGCCGCCAGAGCGGCGAGCAGAACGACTGCCAGGAGCCGCGGAATCGTCATGGAATTCTCCTCGTGTCTTCTCGAGCGCGATTTGAAAGTAAAGGTACTACCAATTACCGCAGCGAGTCAAGGTCCCAACCAGTTTTTTGCACTCCGAAATTCAGACGGCGTTATGATTGGATGATCCAATGCCCACAATCAGAAGAAAAGAAGACGTAACGGCGAAGCTGTTGGCGACGTTCAAGCAGCTCATTTCCGAAGGCACCATCGCTCCAGGCTCGCGCCTGCCTGCCGAGCGTGAGATGGCCTCCAACCTGCGCGTCAGCCGCGGCTCGCTGCGGCAGGTTCTGAAGATGCTGGAGATCATGGGCGTGGTCTCACAGCGTGTAGGCGACGGCACCTATCTCAACGCGGCTGCGCACTCGATCCTGACCGAGCCCATGGAATTCCTGATTCTGCTCGACGGCATCTCGTTCGAGGAGCTAATGGATGCGCGGCTGATCGTGGAACCGGAACTGGCCGCGCGGGCAGCCGCGCGCGCCACCCCGGAGGAGGTTGCCGCGCTGCGGCAGTCGCTGGCGCGCATGGAGGGCAGCCATGACGACCATGCCGGGCTGATCGAGGCGGACCTGCAATTCCACCGCGCCATATTCCAGATGGCGCGGAACCGGGTGTGCAGCCTCTTGTTCTCCATCGTGCATGAGCTGCTGCACGGTCTGATGGAAATCACCTCGCAGATGGTGGACCTGGATCATACGGTGCGGCTCCACCGGCGCATTCTCTCCGCCATTCGCAAAGGCGAGCCGGAAGAGGCGCGCGCCCGGATGTTCGCGCATCTCACCGACGCCAAGGAATTGCTGATTCGCTCGAATGCCGCGCGGATACAAGCGCGGTGGGGAGATCGCTTTTCCACGTGGTCGCGGGCGAAGTCCCCGCCGGAGCGGGGTGCTGCCCGGCGATAATCGAAGGGTATGTCCAACCCCCTTTCCCGAGCCATGACGGACGCGCTGGTCCGCCGGCTGGCCGGCACGCAGTCCTACCAGCGGGGACGCGACTACTTCTCTCACGGGCACGTCGAATCCCTGGAAGAGCGCGGGGACGGCGCCAGCGCTGTCGTACGCGGGAACCGGGACTACGCGGTGACATTGTCGGTGGACGATGGAGTGCTCGACTACTCCTGCGACTGCCCCGTGGGCAGCGACGGTGAATTCTGTAAGCACTGCGTTGCGGCCGCCCTCGCCTGGCTGAATCGCGCGGCCGGTTCCGCGGGACCATCGAGGCGTGGCAAAGCCAGGGAGATCACGCTGGCCGACGCCCGCAAACTTCTCCAGGCCGAAGATAAAGACACGCTGGTGCAAATGGTGATCGAGTGGGCGAAGGGCGACGAACGCCTCCATGAGCAGCTCCTCCTCTACGCTGCCCGGCGTTCCGGCCCGGAGACTAGCGCTGCGGCGGTACGCCGGGCGTTTGAGAAAGCGGTGCGCGTTCGCGGCTACGTGGATTATCGCGAGGCATCGGGCTGGGCGAGCGGCGTCGATGACGCCATCGATTCCATCGAGCAGTTGTTGAAGGACGGCCAGGCCGCCGCGGTGATCGAGCTATGCGAGTCGGCCCTGCAATCGCTGCTGCGCGCTATCGAGTCCGTGGACGATTCCGATGGCTACTTCAGCGAGCTGCGGGATCGGATCGAGGAGGTCCACCTCGGGGCCTGTCAGGAGGCCCCGCCCGACCCGGCGGAATTGGCCCGGCGGCTGTTTCAGTGGGAGATGGAGGGCGACTTCGACGTCTTCTCCGGCGCCGCCGAACGCTACGCGAAGATTCTCGGGCCCAAGGGCATGAAGGTGTACCGGGAACTGGCCGAGGCCGAATGGGAGCGGGTGCCCGTGCGCGGCGCGGGGCATGAGCGATCACGGCAGGGAGATTACTTCCGCATCACGCACATCATGGAGTCGCTGGCAAAGGCTTCGGGTGATGTGGAACAACTGGTGGCAGTGATGAGCCGCGACCTGTCAAGCGCGTACGGCTATTGGAGGATTGCGGAGGTCTATCGCGAAGCGGGTCAGCACGACGACGCGCTGCTCTGGGTGGAAAAAGGGCTGAAGGCCTTCCCCGGCCACACGGATCAGAGACTCCGCGAACTGGCCGCGGACGAGTATCATCGCCGCCGGCGCCATGATGACGCCATGAAGCTGATCTGGGCCGAATTCACCGAGCACCCCTGCCTGGAGAGCTACAAGACATTGGCACAGCATGCAAAGAAGGCAGGCGATTGGCCGGGTTGGCGGGAGCGCGCGCTGGCGGAGATCCGGCTGCGCATCGCGAAGGCCAAAGAGAAACCGCGGGGACAGACCCGGCCGCACTGGATGCAGCCCGACGACGACAATTCCCTCCTGGTGGAGATCTTCCTTTCCGAGCGCAAGCCCGAAGAGGCCTGGCAGGAGGCGCAGGCAGGCGGATGCTCCGGCCGGCTGTGGCTCCAACTCGCGGCAATCCGTGAGAAGGACCATCCCGAGGACGCCGCGCCAATGTATCTGAAGTACGCCGAAGCGGGCGTCGCGGCCACAACCAACGGACGCTACGAAGACTCGGTCGGCTTACTGCTGAAAGCCGCTGCGGTAATGCGGCAAATGGACCGCGGCGCGGAGTTCGTTCGCCACCTGGAAGGCCTGCGCGCCAAGTACAAGATCAAGCGCAACTTCATCAGGCTGGTGGAACAGAAGCGGAAATCGCTGTACATCGCATAGCGTTCCGGGTCCTGCCCGCAATCACGCTTTCATCGACTGCACTTCTCGCAGACGGCGCTCCAGAAAGCGGCGCTCGCTGTCATTGGTGACCAGTGCCAGCGCCCGTTCGTAGCTCTTCGCGGCTTCCCCCGAGGATCCCAGGCGGCGCAGCAGGTCGGCCCGCGCGGAGTGCAGCAGGTGATAGTTGTCGAGATCGCCCGCTGCGGCCAGAGCATCGATCACTTCGAGCGCCGGCAGCGGGCCGTCGGACCATCGCGACCGCCACCGCGCGGTTCAGCGCCACGATGGGAGAGGGCTGCAGGCGCTCCAGAACGTCGTACAGCCGCAGGATGCGCCGCCAGTCGGTGTCTTCGGCCCGCAGCGCCCTGCAATGCTCGGCGGCAATCGCCGCCTGCACCGCGAAGGGGCCCGGATCGCCGCGAAGCGCTTCCTCGACCAGCGGCAATGCCTCGGCGATCTGCCGCCGGTCCCAGCGGCTGCGGTCCTGCTCTTCGAGGGTCACGAGATCGCCGGCTTCGTCCAGACGGGCCTCGCGCCGCGAATCGTGGAGCATCATCAGGGCCAGCAGGCCGGTCGCTTCCGGCGGCGGCTGCGGCGCGGTTAATGCCCTGACCAGGGCTCCCAGCCGGATGGCTTCCGCGCACAGATCGTGCCTCACCAGCGACCCGCCTCGCGTGGCCGCATAGCCTTCGTTAAAGATCAGATAGATCACCGTCAGGACGGCATCGAGCCGCGCCGGCATGTCGTTCGTGTCGGGTACTTTGTAAGGGATACCCGCGTCGCGAATCTTGCGCTTCGCCCGCACCAGCCGCTGCGCCATCGTCGCCGTGGGCACCAGAAAGGCGCGCGCGATCTCCTCCGTTTCGAGGCCGCCCAGCGTGCGGAGCGTCAGCGCTACCTGCGCTTCGAACGCCAGCGCCGGGTGGCAGCAGGTGAAGATCAGTCGCAGACGATCGTCGGGAATCTCGTTGGTGTCGTAGTCCGGCTCCTCGATGGCTGCGGCGGACGCGGCGTACGATTCGACACTCTCCGTGAATCGCGCGCGGCGTCGTATGCGGTCGATGGCCTTGTGGCGCGCCGTCTGGATGATCCAGGCGCGCGGATATTCGGGCACGCCGTCCGTGCGCCACTGATCGACGGCCGCCGCGAATGCCTCCTGGGCCGCCTCCTCGGCCACTTCGAAGTCGCCGAAAAGGCGAATCAGGGTAGCCATGATCCGGCCCCACTCGGCGCGGTATACCGCCTCTACCGCCGCATCGGATTGCGTGGCCATCCACTGATGGTAAATAATTCTCCGGTGGGGTGTCGATCCGGACCCCGGCCGTTCGACTCACGGATGGAGGTACAAGCATGAAATACATGCTATTGGTCTACCTGGACGAGCAGACCCTCGACGAGACTGAGCGTCAGGAATGTTACGTAGAGTCCGCACAGCTTGCCCGCGAGCTGGCCTCGAGCGGCAAGTACCTGGCCGCGTCGCCGCTGCACCCGACCTCGACGGCCACCAGCGTCCGCGTGCGCAACGCGGAGCGGCTGGTGACCGACGGTCCGTTTGCCGAGACGCGCGAACAGCTCGGCGGGTATTTCCTGATCGATGCCCGCGATCTCGACGAGGCTATCGGCATCGCGGCGCGGATCCCCAGCGCGCAATTCGGCACCATCGAGATCCGGCCGGTGATCGAGATCGCAGGCCTCCCGGAGGCCACATCTCCACGAACCGTTGGCGCAAGAAGCTAGCGCCGGAGGAACCCGGCAGGCGCGATGGGAATCGGCTACCCCGCACCTCCGGTGGTGCTGATCTGATGCAGGTGCTTTTTCATCTGCAGGCGCTCGCGTCGATTGTTCCGCGACTGGACGAATGCGATCAGGCCGCCGACCAGGACCGCGGCGAGGAATGCAGTTGCCAGTATGAGGAGGGACACAGCGAAAATATCCATGGAGACCTCCTTCACGTTCCAGGTTGCTAATACCATACTCCGGGACGGTTTCGGGCACATCGGGTATACACCCACAGAGCCTCGAAAACACTCCGCCTTCCGGCGAGGACGTATCGTTCGGAAAGCGGCAGCCGACCCCCGTATGTCACTGCGGCATTACCGATCATTCTCAAAGGTGGAATCGATAGGAAAGGTGTCGGAAAATTCGTAAAGGAGGCTTCATGAGATCCATCCTACGAACAGCCGGTTTGGTGCTGATATTCGCCGTCCTGGTTGCCGCTCAGCGGCGCGGGTTCCGGGGCGGGCCGGCGCCGTCCGCGCAGCAGTCCCCGCCGTTGGCCAAAACCGAACTCGAAAAACGGGTGCTCGCCACCATCGACGCCGCGGTGACGGCCGGGGAATTGTACGCCAACGTTCCCGCCGCGGACGGGCGCATGCTGCGGTTGCTGACGGAATCGACCGGGGCCCGGAGCGTGGTCGAGATCGGGACGTCTACCGGCATCTCCGGCCTGTGGTTCTGCCTCGCCCTGGACAAGACCGGAGGCCATCTCACCACCTTCGAGCTCGATCCCGGCCGGGCCGCTACCGCCGCCGGGCATTTCAAAAAGGCCGGCGTCGATCGCATCGTCTCCATCGTGCAGGGCGATGCGCACGACAACATCAAGCGCTTGAAGGACCCCATCGACATCGTCTTCATCGATGCCGAAAAAGAAGGCTACACCGACTACCTGAAGCAACTCCTGCCCCTGGTCCGCCCGGGTGGGCTCATCCTCGCCCACAACGTCGATATGGTCCGCGATTACATGGCGGCGGTGCAAACGAACCCGGATCTCGACACCGTCCTGTACATGCAGGGCGGAGGGCTCGCCATCACCCTCAAGAAGCGCTGAGCACCCCGTCGATATCGGTGTTGCCGGGCAGGGTGCCGAAGGCGCGGCCCCAGTCTCCGGCCAGCCGCGACGCACAGAACGCATCCGCCACGGCCGGAGGGCTGAACCGGATCAGCAGGGACGCCTGGAGCGCCAGGGCCAGCCGCTCGGCGAACCGCCGCGCGGCGCTTTCGGAGCAGTCCGCTTCGAGCCCTCGCAGGGACTGCTCCACGCGCACGTCGCCGGCCAGCCGGATTTCGGCCAGGAGGCGCTCCATCGCCTGCGGCTCTTTGGTCACGGTGCGTAGCGCATCCAGAGCGATCACGTTCCCGGAGCCCTCCCAGATGGAGTTGAGGGGCGCCTCGCGATAGAGGCGCGGCAAGGCGCACTCTTCCACGTAGCCGTTGCCACCCAGGCACTCCAGCGCCTCCACCACGTGGTTCGCGGTCCGCTTGGTGACCCAGTATTTCGCTACCGCCACGGCCAGGCGGGCGAAGCTCCGGTCGCCTTCGTCGCAGGCGCGCGCCAGCCGCATGGCCAGCACCGTCGCCGCCTCCGACTCCACCGCCAGGTCGGCCAGGACGTTGCGCATCAACGGCTGGCGGAGCAGCGCACGGCCGAATGCATGCCGGTGCCGCGCATGATGCAGGGCCTCCACCAGCGCGCGCCGCATGAGCGCTGCCGAAGCGATGATGCAGTCCAGCCGGGTGTGGTGCACCATGTCGATGATGGTGGCCACCCCGCGCCCTTCCTCCCCGATGAGTTGGGCCCACGCGCCGTGCAATTCCACCTCGCTCGATGCATTGGAGCGGTTGCCGAGCTTGGCTTTCAGACGCTGAAGGTGAAAAGCGTTCGGCCTCCCGTCGGGAGTCCACCGTGGCAGCAGAAAACAGGAGAGGCCGCGCGGCGCCTGGGCCAGCAGAAGGAAGGCGTCGCACATCGGCGCTGAGCAGAACCACTTGTGCCCTTCCAGCGCAAACTCGCCGCCGCCCATCGGTTGAGCGTGAGTAATGTTGGCACGCACGTCCGAGCCACCCTGCTTCTCGGTCATGGCCATGCCCACCAGCGCGCCTTCTTTCTGCGTGGGTGGCTGGAAGGAAGGATCGTAACGCCTGGTGCCGATCCGTGGCAGCCATTCGAGGGCCAGGGCGTCGTTCTGCTGCAGCACGGGTACCGCGGAGTAGGTCATCGAGATCGGGCACATGTGCCCGGCCTCGTTCTCCGCCGCCAGCATGGCCAGGGCCGCGCGGGCCACATGCGCATCCGGCCGCGCGCCGGTCCACGGCAGATTGTGAATGCCTTGCTCCACGGCCAGCCGCATGAGCTGATGCCAGGCCGGATGGAACTCCACTTCGTCGCGCCGCCGCCCGTAGCGGTCATGAGTGCGCAGGACCGGCGGATAGTCGTTCGCCAGCGCAGCCCACTCCATGGCTTCGGAAGATCCCACCTTGCACCCGAACTCTTCGAGCTGTGTGCACGCCCACCCCGCGCCTTCGCGCGCCACAGCCTCCCGCAAGGCGCGATCGGTGGTGAACGGGTTGTAGTCTACCAGCGGCGGTGGTTGGTTCAGAACGTCTTCACTCATCGGACTCGCCCCTACCGCTCCACGCGCAAGACCACACCGGATTGCGTTACCGACCCCTCGTACAAGGCGGTCACCGCGTTGTCTCCGTCCGGCACGTTGAGCGGCACCACGACATTGAACTGAAACTCTCCCGGCGCCACCAGCCCCGCGAACAGCACCGAGGCCGTAATGCCGCCGATCTGGATCGCCGGCGTTGCCGGCAGCGTCCCCGACTGCACGGACGAGCCAGGCACCACCGGCGTGGATGTCGTTCCGAAGCCGTTCCCGTAGAGCACCACCGTCTCGCCCGGCTTCGCCGGCGTAGTCACGCCCGGGTAGAGCGTCGCCGGCCCCAGATAGCTTCCGTCGGCGTGCGTCGCCGCAACGTGCGGCCCGGCGCCAAAGACGAAGAAGGACGGCGACCGCGCCTGAGCCTGGGCCGTGAACGAATTGCCCGCGAGCCCGCCGTTAGTCGCCTGCACCATCACCGTGCCCTCGATGGCATCGGGCGGCGTCAGAATGTTCACCTGCGTCGGGCTGATGTAGTAGATGTAGGCGCTCTTGCCATTCACCGTGGCGCTGACGCCGTCCAGTTGCTTCGGCATCTGGTCGTTCGCGAAATCCGCGGCCTCCCACGTCCGCGTTGTGCCCGCGAGGTTGGCGCCCTGGATCGCCACCCAGGTGTTCGGCGCGATGTTCGGGTTGTTGCTGGCCGCGTTCGCTACCTGCGTGATCAGCGGCCCCGGCACCGGCACGGTCACCGTCGCGGTGCTGCTGTCCGTGCTGCCGAATGGATTGCTCACCCGTACCCAGAAGCTCGTGGTCACTGCCAGTAGCGGCGTGGTGAAGGTGCTGGCGTTGGTTCCCAGCGGCGTGGTGGTGTTGCCGCTCGGGCCCTGGTACCACTGGTAGCTCAGCGGTGCCGCGCCCACAGCACTTACGCTCAGCGCCGCCGTTTGCCCGCT
Organism: Bryobacterales bacterium; assembly: GCA_963719195.1. Classification (GTDB taxonomy): domain Bacteria; phylum Acidobacteriota; class Terriglobia; order Bryobacterales; family Bryobacteraceae; genus DASQZT01. The sequence continues at coordinate 134,106 of CAVRBB010000004.1, forward strand.
CGTGATGGTCGGGCCCACCGGCTGCAACAGAATCACCGGCGGCGTCACAACCGTCCGCGTGAACACCCACGCCGCGCCAACGCCGCTATTCTCCGCAGGCCCGCCGATCATAGCCGTGCCCCCGTCCGCCGAGACCGCCACGGCCGCGCCCTGGAGCGCGTCGTTGCCGGTTGTGCCTCCCACCAGCTTCGCCTGCTGGCTCCAGGCGCCGTTGGCGCGTGTGAACACCCAGGTGGCGCCCACCGCGGGGCTCCTGCCGAACAGGCCGAACGTGCTGCCCGGCCCGCCTGCCAGCGCCGTGTTGCCGTCCGCCGTGAGCGCGACGGATGTGCCCAGCAGGCGCGAAGGGGCCGCTTCGCTGCCCACCAGCTTCCCTCCTTGCGGGGACCACTGGGTGCCCGCGCGCGTGAATACCCACAGCGCTCCCGCCGTGCCACTGTCGCCGCTCCCGCCTACCACCGCGGTGTTGCCATCCGCGGAGAGCGCCACGGCACTGCCCACGGCCGCCTTGGCGCTCGCTCCTGAGCCGGTCAGCTTGAGCCCCTGCTGCGTCCAGGTCCCGTTGCCCCGTGTGAATACCCACGCCGCGCCGATTTCAGAATTGTCTCCGGGGCCGCCCACCAGCGCCGCGTTTCCGTCCGCGGACAACGCCACTGCAGCGCCCTGATGCGACTCGCCCAGCGCCCCAACCCCGATGAGCTTGTCGGGGATCAAGCCCCACTTCCCGTCAGTCCGCGTGAATACCCATGCCGCACCCGTGGCATTGGTGTCCAGGTCGCCGCCCACCAGCGCCGTGTTCCCATCCGCGGACAACGCCACCGAAACGCCCTGGTGCGCGATCCCCAGCAGCACCGTGCCCCACTGCTTGGGACCCTGTTGCGTCCACACGCCGTTGGCGCGGACGAAAATCCACATCGCACCGGTGCCCTTGTTGTCGTCCATTCCGCCGATGATCAGCGTGTTTCCGTCCGCCGATAGCGCCACCGAGCTGCCCTGCGACGCAACCTCCTTGGAAACATCGCTGCCCAACAGCCTGGCCTGTTGCGTCCACCGTCCGTTGATGCGCGCGTACACCCACACCGCGCCCGCGCCGTTGTTATCGAGGGGCGCGCCCACAGCGGCCGTGCTCCCATCTGCGGATACCGCCACGGACTTTCCTTGCGCTGACGTTCCCACCGCGCCGGTTGCCATCAGCTTGTCCTGCTGTGCAAACTGAGCCTGTGCCGGCACGGCGAACGCGATCCATGCGGCCGCCCACACGGCTGCTTCTGTTCGATGCATTCGAAAACGTTTCCTTCCTGATACGCTCGAATTTTACCCCAGGGGGGATTTGACGTGGAGGCGCCGGCGTCGGCCGGCTATGGCTTGCAGTCCGATCCGCAGTACGCCGCCACCACGTGCATCAGAATCGCCTGGTACTCGGTCGCATCCACGTTCCGCCGGCGCCCATCCACGCTGCCCGGAACCGTCTTGTGCGCCACGACCACGCCCAGCGCGGGGAACACGGTCATATACTGGCCGATGGCGCCGCGCGCCGTATAGGCGCCGGCGAACGGCCCTTCGCGCTTGTGATCGTCCCACACCCACCACATGTAGCCGTAGCCCCAAAGGTTGCCCACCGCATAGCCGCGCCAGGATGGCGGGTTCATATCGTAGAGCGGTGTCACCAGCGTCACGATCTTGCTCGCCCAGTCGCGCGGAATCACCTGCCGCCCGTTCCAGTCGCCTTCCTGCAACATGAGGTATGCGATCCGCGCCATGTCGCGGGTCGAAAAGTGCATGTGGTAGTCCGGGTAGATCGAACGTTTCAGATCGCCGCCCTTCTTGTGCAGGGCCCGGTCAAAATCCTGCATCCCGATGGGTCGCAGCGATATCGGTTTCGAGCGCGTCGAACAGGTCCCTGCCGGTGCATTTCTCGAAAATCGCTCCGGCGATGTTGAAATCCCAATTGTTGTAGAGCTGGTAGGTCCCCGGCTTCTGCGATCCGCGCGGAGGCGCCGAATCCGTAGCGTCTCCGGGATTCGAAGCAAGATGATACACACCCGAGCGAGCCGTGATGATATGTTCCACGGTGGCCTCGCGTTCCCGCGGCAGCAGTCCCCCGATATCGTCCATCCCAAGCTCCCGCAGGGTCTTGTCAAGCTGAATCTTGCCCGAGGCTACGTAATTCCCGTACAGCATAGCCAGCACGCTCTTGCGGCACGAAGCCAGGTAGCTGACCTGGGTCAAATCGCCGTATTGATAGACCACCTTCCCACGCGAGACTACCATCATGGCGGAGGTGTCGAGCGACTCGAGAAACGGCGTGAGAGATGCCAGCCGCCGGCTGGAAAATCCGGCTGTCTCCGGACGTTCCGCGGTCTGCCACTCCTTCCCTGGAAACACCGCCGGTTGCGCCACCAGCGTGACGGATACCAGGCAGAAGCTCAGCCATGTGCGATGCAGCATGGAATTATTATGGCGTGGCGAATGCTTGCTTTCGCGCACACCCTCAGATCGTCGTCGCCCGCACGATATGGCCGCCTCTCTCGGGAACCGGATCGCTCCGGCCCGGAAAGTAACGCGACACGATCTGCGGCGGCCCCAGGTCTTCCACCTCCCGGAACCCGAGTGCCACCAGCCTGGCCCGGAGCGGGTCCGCTTCAAAGTAGCTCACCCAGGCTTCGCCCAGCTCGGCGACGCGCGATGCGCGCCGCTCGTGCCTGGCGCGCAGGTCCGGCGATAGCGATTCCGGCGGATCGGCGTAATCGAACACCACGTGTGCGCCGTTGGGCAGGCTCGCGATGAACGCCAGGGTCGACCATACTGCCTCTTCGCCCAGGTACGGCACCACCCCCAGCCAGGTGAAAAATGTCTGCTGCGTCCGGTCGAAGCCCGCCGCCGTCAAGCCCCCCTCCAGAGTCTCGCGTTCGAAATCGATGGGAGCGAACGTCAGCGAACCCGGTACCGGGATACCTGCATCCGCCAGGCGTTCGCGTTTCCAGGCCTGGGTCGCCGGATGGTCCACTTCGAAAATGCGCAGGCGGTCCCGCAACGCGCTGCGATACGCGTACGTGTCCAGTCCCGCGCCGAGCACCACAACCTGCCCGACGCCGCGCTCCACGGCCGCGGCCAGCGCATCCTCCGCGAACCGCGTCCTGACCGCGATAAAGAGTCGCATCCGGCGGCCGGATGGATTCTCCTGAGCGTGGCGTGCGACCGTCTCGGCGTCCTGACCCAGGATGCGCAGGGCCAACGGATCCGCGAAAATGCGACCCTGCTCCAATACCTGGTGAGCGGCACGATGAGCCGCCGCGGCCAGAGCGGTCCGGCTTGGCTGCCCCGATTGCATATGAATCCAGGGTGGGCCGCTAGTGACCCGTCCGTCAACCGCCGGTCAGGCCGGTTGCGGCACGGCTTTCCTGGCCGGGTCCGAAACCAGCAGACCGAAACTGGCCGCGCCCAGCACACACGACAGGCTGGCGGCCAGGAACGCCACCGCGAAGGCGCCCGTCGTGGTCACGATCCAGCCGGTCACAATCGGCCCCACGATGCCGGCAAGATTGCCGCAGGCATTCTGCAACCCGGTCCAGCGCCCCGCCGCCTCCGGTCCCGCCAGCGTCTGCGTCAGCGAAAACAGGTTGGAGGCATAGATCCCCAGCGTGAAGCATGCGGCGAACAGTCCCGTTACGGCGAATTCGATGCGCGGCACCAGCACCAAGGGCAGCAGCGCCGAGGTCAACAGCAAGCCCGTCACCAGGAAGCCTCGCCGCACCTTTACCGGCGAAGCCCCGCGCGACACCCACCGGTCCGCCAGCAGCCCGCCGCTGATCGACGACACCGCCATCAGCACATACGGCAGCGCCCCCACGAACGCCACCGAGTTCAGCGAGAACTGCCGCTCGCGCACCAGGTAGGAAGGGAGCCAGCTCAGCAGGAAGTACCACGCATAGTTGGCCCCAAAGAGCCCGCCGCACGTGCCCCACACCGCCCTTCGCCGCAACAGCTCGCCCCAGCCCGGCCCGGCCGTCGCCTCGACGGCGTGCGTGGGTGTCAGCTTTCGCGGAGCCCTGGCCAGCCATGGAATCAGCCAGAGCACCCCCGCCCCTCCCGTGATGAGAAACAGTCCTCGCCACCCTACCTTCGCCACCAGCAGCGCCCCGCACATCGTCCCCAGCGCCGGACCCAGCCGCGCGCCCAGGTCCACCAGCGAATTCGCCAGCCCGCGCCGGCGCTCCGCAATCACCGCCGCCAGCACCCGCGAGGTCGCCGGGTACGTCACCGACTCCCCCATGCCCAGCAGCAGCCGCATCGCCAGTAGTCCCGTAAACGTGGTCATGAATGCCGTCGAGAGCGTCGCCGCCGACCACAGCACGAATGCTCCGGCGTACACCCATCGCACCTCTAACCGGTCCGACAGCCAGCCGGCGGCGATCTGGCACACCGCATAGGTCCAGAAGAATGCCGAAAGCAGCAGTCCCAGGTTCCACGTCGAAATGCCCAACTCGGGCGCTATCACCGGAGCCGCCACCGCCAGGTTGCCGCGGTCGAAGAAACTCACGATCATCGCCGCTACCAGCAGCAGCACCAGTCCCCAGGGGTGCTTGTGCTTGGTTTCCGGGCTCATCCGTTCTCCCGCGCCCGCCGTTCCAGGTCGCCCAGCTTCGCCACCCGCCTCCGGAACTGCTCGTCCGTGCTGAATTCCGCCGCGAGAAACGCCCGCAGGCAATCCTCGGCTACCTTTTGTCCGATCACCTGCGCGCCCACGCACACCACGTTCACGTCATCATGTTCCACACACTGGTGCGCCGAGTACACGTCATGGCACACCGACGCGCGGATTCCCGAGACCTTGTTGGCTGCTATGCAGGCCCCCACCCCCGTCCCGCAAACCAGGATGCCGCGTGCCGCCCGCCCACTGCGAACCAGCTCACACACCGCCCAGGTAATATCCGGAAAATCCACCGGAGCCGGGTCGTAAGAGCCGCAGTCCACGACCGTATGCCCGAGGCCGCGCAGAAACTCCATCAGGGGCCCCTTCAGGGGAAACCCTGCATGATCGCCGCCTACCGCCAGGATAAGCTGTGACACGCCCTCAACTATCGGACATCCTGATCATGAGGTCAACAAAAATCTTGACACGATATTGGATATCAGATATCCTCGCCTCACACGATAGGAGGCTGCATGACCCTGACCGTAGGGTTCATCGGCCTGGGCGCCATGGGGGCGCCCATGGCCGAACGCGTCGTCAAAGCCGGGTTCCCTACCTTCACTACGTTCCACCGCCGCCGCGAACCGGCCGACGCCCTCGCCGCCCTCGGCGCCACAATCGTTGATTCTCCCGCCGAGGTCGCCCGCCGCGCCGACGTGATCATCACCATCGTCCCCGCCGATGCCGAGCTCGAAGCCGTTGCGAACTCCCTCGCCGACGGACTCTCTCCCGGCAAGATTCTGATCGACATGACTACCGCCACCGCCGATACCCTGCTCGCGATCGAACGTGGCCTCGCGCCGCGCGGCATCCGCATTCTCGATGCCCCCGTGAGCGGCGGTACCGCCGGTGCCGTCGCCGGCACCCTTACGATCATGGTTGGCGGCGACCCCGCGCTGCTCGAAGAGTGCCGCCCGCTGCTCTCCACCATGGGCACCAGGATAATCCATGTAGGCCCGCTCGGACAGGGCAAGGTCGTGAAGATCGTCAACCAGGCCATGGCCGCCATTCACATGCTCGCCATCGGCGAGGCCTTCGCGCTCGGCGTGCGGTACGGCGCCGACCCGGCCACCCTCTACAGCGTCATCAAGGAGTCATCCGGTTATTCCCGGATGATGGACTCGCGGCTACCCGGCTTCCTGCTCGCCGGTTCTTTCCAGCCCGGGTTCAAGCTCGACCTCATGAAGAAGGATGTCAACCTCGCGCTCGACTCCGCCCGCGCGCAGTCCATCCCTCTGCTGCTTACGTCCGTGGCCGGACAGGTCTTCTCGGCGGCCAGCACCGCCGGAAAGGGCAGCGCGGACTTCTCCGCTGCGGCCCAGTTCCTGGCCGGCCTGGCCCACGTGGAGTTCAAGGCATGAACCTCAATTCCGAATTGGTTGCCGAGCGCTTCGTCGACTTCGATCCCGCAACGCTCTACGAGGCTGCGGGTCACGAAGGTATGGTGGATCCCGCCATCCGTCCCGCTTGGGCAGGCGCGCGGCTGTGTGGCATTGTCTCCACTGTGCAGTGTCCTCCTGGCGATAACCTGATGCTGCACCATGCCGTAGCCGCCGCGAAGCCCGGCGTCGTGATCGTAGCCAGTCTCGGCGGTTATCTGCTCACCGGCGCGTGGGGCGAAATTCTGACCGTAGCCGCACAGGCCAGAAATGTCGCCGGCCTCGCCGTGGATGGCGCGGTGCGCGATATCGTGGCCATCGCCGAGCGCAGCTTCCCGGTGTTTAGCCGTGGCTTGGCTATCGGCGCCTGCACCAAGGAACGCTTCGGCACGCTGGATGAGCCCATCCAGTTCGGCGGCGTCATCGTGCGCCCCGGCGATATCATTGTCGGGGATGCCGACGGTCTCGTGATCGTGAACCAGGACCGCGCTGAAAAGATACTCGAGGCCGCTACCGCGCGACGCTGGCGCGAATCCGAAATCATGGACGAATTGGCGCGGGGAAGGACCACCGTCGACCTCCTGCATCTGCCGCCACTCCCCAAGTCCGGAGCCTCCCACCAATGAGCAGCCTCGTGGACGCGCCTGAAGCGGTATCGAAGCGGTTCCCGGCTGAGGAACTGACCACCTTCTGCTGCGCGGTCCTGGAACGTCTCGACGTTCCCGCCGCCGACGCCCGGCACGTCGCCGATTGCCTGGTGCTCGCGGAACTGCGCGGCGTCGATTCCCACGGCGTTGTCCGCCTTCCTGTCTACGCCAAGCGTCTCCAGGCCAAGGTGGTCAACGCGCGCCCGAACATCCGGGTGGAACCGCGCGCCGCCGCCGTCTCCCTGGTCGATGGCGATAACGGCCTCGGGCCCGTGGTCGGTGCGCGCGCCATGGAGGAAGCCCTCCGCCTCGCCGAAGCCTCCGGCATCGGCTACGTCGGCGTCCGCGGCAGCAACCACTTCGGCGCTGCGGCCTACTACGTCGCCCAGGCCATCGCCCGGGGCTACATCGGCTGCGCCGTTTCCAACGCGCCTCCCAACATGGCGGCCTTCGGGGGGCGGGTCCGCTTCCTGGGCACCAATCCCATGGCCATCGGCATTCCTGCCGGCAAAGAACGGCCGCTGCTCTTTGATGCGTCTTCGAGTGTCGTCGCCCGCGGCAAAATCATCATGGCCGCGCACCGCAACCTCCCCATACCCGAAGGCTGGGCCATCGATCCCGAAGGCCGGCCCACTACCGACGCCCCCGCCGCCCTGGCCGGCGCCGTGCTCCCCTTCGGCGGCCCCAAAGGCTCGGCCATCTCCTTCATCATCGATATCCTCTCCGGCGTGGTCACCGGCGCTTCCTTTGCGCTGCACCTCAACACGCTGGAGAACCTCAATGCCGTGCAGAACCTCGGGCATGTCTTCGCCGCGGTCCGTACCGACCTGTTCCTGCCCCAGCCCGAGTTTGCGCGCCGCATGGACGAAATTCTCGGCATGCTCAAGTCGTCCCCGCCGGCCGCCGGGGTGGAACGCGTGCGTGCGCCCGGTGAAGTGGAGTTCGAGTTGGAAGCCCTGTATCGCGCCATGGGAATTTCCGTGCCGGATGAGGTCGTGTCCCAGTTGGTCGAGCTTGGCAACCAGGTAGGCGTGCCGTTCCCCAAGGTTGGTTTATCATGAACGTCGACGTTTCCCAGGTCTTCAACTTCTTTCCCGTACCCACCGATATCCACTTCGGCTGCGGGGTAGTGCGCACGCTGCCCGAACGCATCCGTGGCGCCGGCGGCTCCAACGCCTTCCTGGTCACCGATCCGGGCGTCCGCGCAGCCGGAATCCTCGAAGAAGTCACCCGCCCGCTTCAGGAGGCGGGTGTCGAATACACCCTGTGCGACTCGGTGAAACCCGACTCCGGCTCCAGGCTGATCGATGAGACCGTCTCCCTGCTGAAGCAGAGCGGCGCCGATGCCGTGGTCGGCATCGGCGGAGGCAGTTCGCTCGATACCGCCAAGGCCGTGGCGGCCCTCGCCACCAATCCCGGAAGCTGCCTCGACTACATCGGCCTCCACAAGATCCGCAACCGCCCGCTCCCCATGATCGCCATCCCCACCACGGCCGGTACTGGCAGCGAAGTGACTCTCTGGAGCGTCTTCACCGACGAAGGCCGCGCCGTCAAAGTGGCCATCGGCAGCACGCTGATCTATCCCGCCGTAGCGCTCTGCGATCCCGACCTCACTCTCGGCCTGCCGCCGAACCTGACCGCCGCCACGGGCATGGACGCGCTCGCGCACGCCGTCGAATGCTCCACCAACAACGCCTGCCAGCCTATCTCCGCCGCGCTGGCCCTCGGCGCCATCGAGTTGATCGGCCGCCACCTCCGCAGCGCGGTCCTCAATGGCCGCAACCGTGAATCGCGGTATGCCATGATGCTCGCCGCCACCATGGCCGGCATCGCCATGAACCCCACCCGGCTCGGCCTCGCGCACGCCCTCGCCATGCCCCTCGGAAGCTGGGACATCCGCGCCCCGCACGGCTTCATCCTCGCCATCACCCTCCCTGCCGTCATGGAGTTCAACTATCTGGCCGAGCCTGATCGTTTCGTCGAAGTCGCCCGCGCCTTGGGCGAGCCTGTCCATGGCGTCCCAAGGCTCGAAGCCGCCCGCCGCGCCGTGGATGCGGTGCGCCGCCTGGCTCGCGATATCGGCATCCCGGAAAACCTCTCCGAATTCGGCGTGCGCGAGGAACACGTCCGCCCCGTCGTCGACGAAGCCATGAAGAGCGGCAATGTGCCCGTCAACCCGCGCCGAACGTGCGCGGAGGACCTCAGCCGCATCCTTCGGCAGGTGCTTTGATATGGAACGTCACGCCAACTACATCGGCGGGAAATGGGTGCCGCCCGCGGCCGGTGAATACTACGCCACCCACAACCCCGCCCACCCGGACCAGGTTCTGGGCGAGTTTCCCATCTCTTCGCCGCCCGATGCGGATGCCGCCGTCACCGCGGCCGCCGCAGCCTTCCCCGCCTGGGGAGAGACGCCCGGGCCGCAGCGAGGCGCCATCCTCTATCGCTTCGCGCAGCTCCTCGAAGATTCCAAAAACGAGCTCGCTCGCATCGTCACCCTCGAGCAGGGCAAAGCGCTTTGCGAGTCCGTGGGCGAAGTCGGCCGCGCCGTGGTCGAAGCCCGCTACATGGCCGGCGAGGCCAGCCGTCCTCTCGGCCAGACCTACCCCAGCGAGCGCGCCGGCTTCACTTGCCAGACTGTGCTCGAGCCGCTCGGCGTCGTGGCCACCATCTGCCCCTGGAATTTCCCCGTGGTCACTCCCGTCCGCAAGATCGCTCCCGCCATCGCCTTTGGCAACTCCGTGGTCTTCAAACCCGCCTCGCTGACGCCATCGACCGCCGCCTTCCTCATGGCGCTGCTCGAGAAGGCCGGCCTTCCCGGGGGTGTGGTCAACCTCGTCATCGGCCCCGGCTCCGCCGTCGGCAACTTCCTGGTCTCCGACCGGCGTGTGCAGGGCATCTCCTTCACCGGATCGAGCGACATCGGCCTGCGCGTCTCCGAGGGCGCCGCTCGCCGCCTCGCCGGCGTCCAGCTCGAGCTCGGCGGCAAGAACCCCGCCATCATCGCCGATTACGAAGACCTCGAAGGCGCCGCCCGGGAAATCGTCTCCGCTGCCTTCCTGTGCAGCGGCCAGCGATGCACGGCTTTGAGCCGCGTCATCGTCCTCGAATCCCAGGCCGACGAGCTCGTCGAAAAGCTCCTCTGTCACATCGGCCGCATTCGCGTCGGCGATGGCCTGGCGGAAGGCACCACCATGGGGCCGCTGGTCAGCCTCGATCAGTTCGAGACTGTCGATGGCTACGTGCGCCGCGGCATTGAGGCCGCCTGCCCTGTCCTCGCCGGAGGCGGGCCTCTCACCGAGGTGCCCGCGCGCGATGGCTACTACTACGCGCCCACCCTGTTCGACCGTGTGCCTCCCGATTCTCCGCTCGCGCGCGAGGAAATCTTCGGCCCGGTGCTCCCGGTGATCCGCGTGCGCAACGCCGCTGAAGCCCTCACCGTGGCCAACGACACCCGCTACGGCCTCGCCGCCGCGGTCTTCACCTCGCGGCCCGAGCTCATGCAAAAATTCGCGGCCGGCCTCCAGACCGGCATGGTCCACATCAACCACGGCACCGCCAGTCAGGCGCATGTGCCTTTCGGAGGAAGAAAGGATTCCGGCATCGGGGCTTTTTCCATAGGACCCACGGCCCGGGATTTCTTTACCCGCGTCAAGGCTGTCTATGCGAGATGGTAAAGGCATCAAGGCGGTACTCCAGCCGCTGAAGGAAAACATGCAGTTGGGTGCGCGTGTCTACCAGGCGCTGCTCAACAGCATCGTCAGCGGCCTGGTCGAACCCGGAGCGCCGCTGCGCCCCGATGTCATCGCCCGCCAGCTCGAAGTCAGCACCACCCCTGTCCGCGAAGCCATGCAGCGCCTCGAAAGCGACGGCCTCGCGGTCAAGCTCCCCAACCGCGGCTGGTTCGTTCGCGAGTACACCGACCAGCAGGTGCGTGAACTCTACGAAGTTCGCGCCGCGCTCGAGTGTTTCAGCGTCCGGCTCGCCTGCCGCCGCATCGCCGATGACGATGTCGCCTGGCTCCGCAATCACCAGCAGATCGGTAAGGCCGCGCTCGCTGCGGGCGACATGGACGCCTACCGCGTCTACAACCGCGATCTCCACGCGGCCATTTTCCAGGCCGCCGGGAACTCGTATCTGAACGGCGTCATGGGCCAGATCCGTCTCCAGACCGAAATGCTCATGGCTAAGACCATCCGCATCATCGGTCGTCCCTTGCGCGCCATCGAGGAACACCATCGATTGATCGAACTGATCGCCGCCCGCGAGGCCGGCGAAGCGGAACGGCTCATGGAAGTTCACATCTTGAGCGCCCTCGAAGACATCCTTCGCTTTGGGCGCGTTGCAACTGTGGGGCTGGAACCGGAATCCCGGACCCAGCCTCAGGGGTGAGATATGGCCCCGCGGCAGCCGCCGCGGGGGCGCATTGAACATTGGGTTTACGGTGCTAGCAGGCTTGCAGCCTGTCCACAGAAAGGATGGAGTTGATGAAACGAACCGCGTTGTTCCTATTGGCCGCTGGATGGGCCTGGCCCCAGGCCGGCCAGCAGACCAGGCCCGCGCCACAGCCTTCCGCGCAATTCCTCAAAGCCCGGGTGTACACACCCGAGGAGGATTCGAAGATCCTCAAGCTGTACGAGGGTCTTCGCACCTGCGATGTCATCGACGGCCTGGATGTGGTGGGCCTTCAGGGCGTCACTGTGATGAGCCAAAACATCCGGCCGCTCTGGCGCGATGAGCAGAAGATCACTCACCGCATCCATGGCATCGCGATCACCCTGCGCGTCGTCCCGGCGCAGGAAACGGCGCCGAAGTTCGCCTCCCACGCCGCCGAACGCACCTGGGAGGCCGGAGGCTGGGCTCCGCCCCCCGAACTTCGCGCCGAAACGGGGGGCCGCCGCGGTGGCGGCTACAACGCCCTGGTCAAGCCAGGCTCCGTCCTGGTCGTCGATAACCAGGCGCACGACAACGGTTTCTGCGGCTCCAACATGGGCATGACGCTGTTCGGCCGCGGCCTGCGCGGATTTGTCAGCAACTCCATCTGTCGCGACACGGATGAAATGACCCTGCTCCGAATCCCCGTCTACCAGGACCCCATGCAGGCGCCCCGCGGTATCAACCAGGGCCGTAACTGGGTCGAGTCTTACAACAACCCGGTCGTGGTCGGCGGCGTCCTGGTCATGCCCGGCGACGTGATCGTGGCCGACAACGATGGCGTCGCCGTCGTCCCACGCGCCAGAGCCGAGCAGGTCGCAGAGATCTCGCGCTGGGTCTACGAGGACGACGAAGTCAAACGCGGCAATATCTACGACAGACTGAAGGTCCCGCGCGACTGGACGGTCGAGGGTCACACCAACCCGCCGCCGCCCACCGACAAGCCGCTGAACCCAACGCCCGTCTGGCAGAAGAAGTAGGTAGGGTAGGCCTCCTGGCCTGCCCACTCCGCATCACTGCAAACCGTCCTCCGGTGCGGCCGGCTACCCGATCGTCCGCACCCGCCGCCATGCGTAAAGGGGCCGGGAATGCCCGGCCCCACTCGTCAACCGGCAGTTCCCGCTGCCCATATCCGCGCGCCGGTTCTCTCACCCCGGCGTTGCCACCGTACTTGCGCGCTTGCGAAGTCACCAAGGAGGCTTGGAATGAGATCAAGCAAAACGATTTGGCTGTTAGTAACTGCGCTTCTCTGCGTCTGGGCCCCCATGTCCGCGCAGGAAGCGCGTGGCACACTCTTAGGCCGCGTTGTCGATCCCACCGACGCCGTCATCGTCGACGCCAAAGTGGATGCCCTGAACACCGACACCGGCGTGCGGTATAACTCCGCCACCAATGCAACCGGCGACTACATCCTGCCTTTCCTGATCCCCGGCCCGTATACGATCACGGTGACCAGCAAGGGGTTCCGGAACTACACCCGAACCGGCATCATGGTGCGCCAGAGCGATCGCGTGACCATCGACGTCGCCATGCAACTCGGCGAAGCCTCACAAACGGTAGAAGTCACGAGTCAGGCGCCGCTGCTCGATACCTCCACGGCGTCGATGGGCCAGGTGGTCGAGAGCAAGTCCATTCTGGAACTCCCCATCAAGGACGGCATGGTGCTCATGATGGCGACTTTCACCCCTGGCGTGACCTTCACCCCCGAATCCGCCGGCTACGTGCGTCCCTTCGACACCTCCTCACCGTCCAACATGTCCATCGACGGCACTCGCGCCGGCAGCAACGAGTTCATGGTGGACGGCGCCTCCAACATGCAGCGCGGCGAAATCGCCTACTCCCCGCCGCCCGGCGTGGTGGAGGAATTCAAAGTGCAGACCGCCACGTTCGACGCCGCCTATGGATTCATGGCCGGGGCCGCGGTCAACATGACCATCAAGAGCGGCACCAACAACCCGCACGGCCAGATCTACTACTTCATGCAGAACCCCGTGCTCAACGCCAATAAGTACTTCCGCCTGGCGGTCGGCAAGCCGCAGTTCCGCCTCTACCGCTACGGCGGCAGCGTCAGCGGACCAGTCTACATCCCCAAGGTGTACAACGGCCGCAACCGGACCTTTTTCATGTACGGCTACGAAGGCATCTGGAGCTTCGATCCTTCTCCATGGGTGGTGGAAGCCGTGCCCACACCTGCGGAGCGGACGGGCGACTTCTCCTCTCTGCTCGGCGTAAACTCGCGCTACCAGATCTACGATCCCTACTCCATCACCCCGGCCGCCGGCGGGCGCTTCAGCCGCACTCCCCTGGCGAACAACATGATCCCCAAAAGCCAGATCAACCCAGTGGCCGCCAACATCGCCGGCCTCTGGGACCTTCCGAACCAACCGGGCACCATCGACGGCACCAACAACTATCAGAAGGGCAAGAACGCGCAGGACACCTACTGGAACCACATCGTCCGCATCGACCATAACCTCAACGACAAACAGCGCTTCTACGTCCGCACCAACTTCACCAACTTGCAGCGCCCGGAGAACATTCGCCAGAGCCGCACCGTGGGAGACAACTTCTTCCGCTTTAACCGCGGAGCGTCCATCGACCACGTCTACACGATTTCGTCGCGGTTCTTTCTCCAATCCCGCTACACCCTCACCCGCTTCATCAGCGGGTACACTCCATTCCAGGAGGGCTGGGATCTGGCGGCGCTGGGGTTCTCCTCCACCTACATCAACCAGCTCAAGGGTCTCGACTCCCGCGCTCTGAAGTTCCCCAACATCACGGTGAGCAGTTACTCCCCGCTGGGCGGCGTCAACAGCGACAACCGGCGGAACAGCAACACCCATGAGTTCGCGTTCAACACTACCTACATTGCCGGGTCGCACACCATTCGTTCGGGAGTGGCGTACCGCCTCTACCTGGAGAACACCTACGACTTGAGCAGTTCCTCAGGGAGCCTGAATTTCGACACGACCTGGACGCGCGGACCGCTGGATACTTCGTCATCGGCGCCAATCGGTCAGGATATGGCCAGCTTCCTTTACGGACTTCCCTCCGGTGGCAATCTGCCCATCAATGACAACTACGCCGAGAAGACCCGTTACTGGGCGTTCTACGCGCAGGACGACTGGAAAGTCAGCCGCAAGCTGACCCTCAGCCTCGGCTTGCGTTATGAGCTGCCTTCGCCGCTCACCGAGCGCTACAACCGCAGCGTACGCGGCTTCGATGCCACTGCGGCCATCCCCATCGCGGCCCGGGTGTTGCAGAATTATGCCGCGGCTCCCATCCCGGAGGTTCCCGTCTCGCAGTTCGCCGTGAACGGCGGCCTCACCTTCGCCGGAGCCGGCGGACTCCCACGCGAGCTTTGGGAGCCAGCCCGCAAAAACTGGATGCCCCGTCTCGGATTCGCGCTCTCCATCACCCCGCTGACGGTGCTCCGCGGGGGCTATGGCATCTACTTCGAGCCGCTGGGCATCACCAACGTGCAGGTGAACCAGACCGGCTTCAGCTCGTCGACCGCGCTGGTGCCATCACTCGACAACGGCCAGACCTACGTCGCCACGCTGACCAACCCATTCCCCGGCGGCTTCCAGACCGCTTCGGGCGCGGCCGGCGGCGTTTCCACGTTCCTGGGGCAAGGCATCAGCTTCTTCGTGCCCAATCTTGTCAACCCTTACATGCAGCGCTGGCAGTTTGCGTTGCAGCGCCAGTTGCCGTCGAACTCGCTGATCGAAGTCTCCTACGTGGGGAATCGCGGTACGCGCCTGCGGGTGACCCGCGATCTCAATCCGGTGCCGCGCGACTACCTGAGCACCTCGCCGTTCCGCGACCAACAGACCATCAACTTCCTGAACGCAGCAGTTACCAATCCGTTCTATCCGCTGCTGCCCCGGACGAATCTTTCCGGCACCACGGTCTCGCGGTCCCAACTGCTGAAGCCGTATCCGCAGTTCAGCAGCGTCAGTGCCAGCGTGAATGCCGGCTACTCCTGGTATCACGCCATGCAGGTGCGGCTCGAGAAACGGTTCTCGCAGGGGCTCTCCGCCTCGCTCTCCTACACTTGGTCCAAGCTGATGGAGGCGACGGGATACCTGAACTCCACCGACATCCGGCCCGAGGAGGTGATTTCCTCCGCCGACCGGACGCATCGCACCGCCCTCACCTTGATCTACGAGTTGCCGTTCGGCCAGGGCAAGCGCTTCGGCGGTACTGCCAACCACGTCGTATCCAGGGTGATCGGCGGCTGGCAGGCCCAGGCCATCTATACTGCCCAAAGCGGCGCCGCCCTGGGCTTCGGTAATCGGATCTTCCTCGGCAACCTGGCCGATATCCCGCTGCCCAAGGACCAGCGCGATCCGGCCATGTGGTTCAACGTCAACGCCGGCTTCGAGCGCGATTCGGCGAAGCAGCTCGGCTCCAACATCCAAACCCTCTCGAGCCGCTTCAGCGGAGTCCGCGCCGACGGCCCCAACAACTGGGACCTCTCGCTGCTGAAGAACACCAAGCTCAGCGAGTCGGTACGCCTCCAGTTCCGCGCCGAGGCCATCAACGCCCTGAACCACCCGCAGTTCACCGCGCCCAACACCACGCCCACCAGCACCGCCTTCGGCGTCGTGACCGGCGAGTTCGCCTGGCCGCGCGTCGTTCAGTTCGGTCTGAAGGCGCTGTTCTAAACATCCTTGGGGGACAGGCCATCGTTCCTGGTGGCCTGTCCAACCTGCCCACCAGCGGTTTATAATCAATGCACTCACCAACGGAGGGGAAAGGTGCGTTGGTTACCTCTTACGCTCGTCACGGCCATCTGCCTTTCGGCTGCCGAGCCTGGTTATTTTCGAGACGTCCGGCCCATCCTGCAACGTCAGTGCCAGGGCTGTCACCAGCCCAATATGAAGTCGTCCGGTCTCGACCTGACCACCTATGCAGGTCTGGCCGCGGGCGGCAAACACGGCCCGGCGTTCGCCGTAATCGTCAAGTACCTCACCGGCGAAATCAAGCCGCAAATGCCGCTGGGACAGCCGGCCCTGCCCCCGGATCAGATCGAGGTCGTGCGGCGCTGGGTTGCCGCCGGCGGTAAGGACGATACGCCCCCAGAGGCGCGCGAGACTGTCGCGCCCAATCGGCCGGTGGTCTATACCCAGCCGCCCGTGCTGACGGCGCTGGCGTTCTCGCCCGATGGCAAGACCCTCGCCGTCTCCGGCAACCGCGAGATCCTGATCCACTCGCTCGAAGGCGACGCGCCGCCCAAACGGCTGCCGGGTCTGTCGGAGCGCATTCTGTCCCTGGCGTTCTCCCGCGATGGATCGATCCTGCTGGCCGGCGGCGGCACTCCCGCGCGCTTCGGTGAGATTCAGGTCTGGGACGTGGCGGCCGGCAAACTGCGCCGTTCCGTCACCCTGGCGGGCGACACCGTTTTCGGAGCTTCGCTTTCCCCCGACGGCAAACGCATCGCCGCCGGATGCACCGACAATACCGTGCGCATCCTCGACGCCGATACGGGCCGCGAGCTTCACCGCATGGGCGCCCACGAGAATTGGGTGCTGGGCACCGTCTTCGGTGTCGACGGCAAGCGCATTGTTTCGGTGAGCCGCGACCGCGCCGCCAAGCTCACCGACGCCGAAACGGGCGCGTTCCTCGAGAACGTCAATCTCCTGCGCGGGGAACTGGCCGCTGTCGCGCGCCATCCCTCGAAGGAGGTGGTCGTGATCGGCGGCGAAGATCGCGTGCCCTATGTGTACATGATGGACCGCCCGAAGAACATGATCATCGCCGACGATTCCACGCTGATCCGAAAGCTCGAACGGCAGAATGGAGCCATCGCCTCGCTGGCGTGGTCGCCCGACGGCCGCCTCATCGCGGTGGGCGGCGCCGCGCCGGAAGTCAACCTGTATAACGCCGACACCGGCGCGCGCGTGGCCGCGTGCAAGGGGCACACCGCCGGAATCTATACCGTGGCGTTCAGCCCCGATAGCGCCACGCTCGCGGCCGCCGGATTCGACGGAACCGTCCGGCTCTACGATGCCGCCACCGGGACACTGAGGAAGGCCTTCGTGCCGGTCCCACTGGAGCACCCATGATGCGAAGCGCATGGCTGGCTGCCATCGCGGCCCAGGCCGTATGGGCCGCGGCCCCGGTCATCACCATACTGAATCCGCGCGGCGCCGAAACCGGCCGGCCGTTCACCCTGACCGTGATGGGCCGCAACCTGGGTGAGGGCGCCCGCGTCAGTTCCACGCTGCCGGCGTCGTTCACTCTGGTCACGCCTTCCGAGAAAGCGGCGCCGATGGCGGAACCGGGCCGCGCCGCTTCGTTCCTAGTCGAACCCCGCGCCGATGCCGCGCCCGGCATCTATCCGGTACGGATCGAAACGGCGGCGGGCATCTCCAACATCCTGCTGTTCACGCTCGGCACCTTCCCCGAAGTGACCGAGGAGGAGTCGCAGCCCTATTCCCCACCGCATCACAACGACTCCATCGAGACCGCGGAGCCGGTACGCGCCACGCCGGTCGTAGTCAACGGCACCCTGCGCGGTCCGGAGCGCGACGTATTCCGCATCTCCGGCAAGGCGGGCGAGCGTCGCGTCTTCGAGGTGGAGGCGCGCCGCTGCGGATCGGCCATCGATCCCGTGTTGCGCATTCTCGATGGCTCCGGCAAGCAACTCGCGCGCAGCGATGACAGCCCCGGCGCCGGGCTCGACGCGCGCCTGGATTTCACCTTTCCGCGCGAGGGCACCTACTACGTCGAAGTCGCCGACGCCCGCTTCAGCACCCAGACCCAGAACTTCTATCGCCTGAAGATGGGCTCGTACCGCTACGCCGAAGGCATTTTCCCGCTCGGCGGGCAGCGCGGCGGGCAGGTGCCCGTTACGTTCTTCGGCGGCAGCGCGGCCAAGGGCATCCCGGGCACGGCCGATCTCCGCCAAGTCGCCGCCGGCCAGGACCTCACCACCGTCGCCCTGCCTGACTCGCCCACGCTGCCCTTCCCGTTTGCGGTGAGCGACCTGCCCGAGTTGCGCGAACCGCTTACCGGCGCGGTCCCCGTACCCGCCGTGGTCAACGGCCGCCTGGATCAGCCCGGCGAAGTGGACCGCTACCGCGTGAGCGTGGAGCCCGGCGAAAGGCTCCTGTTCGAAATGCAGGCCCGCGAACTCGGCACCTCGCGCCTGGAAGCCATCCTCACGGTCTACGACGCCGCCGGCAAGCGGCTCGACTCGGCGGGTGACAAACCCCTGCCGGAGGATGTCTTCGCCGTGCAGGGGACCAGCCGGACCAGCAGCGATCCGTTCCTCAACTTCAAGGTGCCGGATGGCATGCGCGAGATCGTCGTCACCGTGGAGGACCTGGCGTTGCGCGGCGGTCCATTCTACGGCTATCGCCTCATCGTGCGGCGGCAGTCGGAGGATTTCACCCTCACCCTCGGCTCTCCCTACGTGAATATCCCGGCCGGCGGAACCGCCGTCGTCAGCGTCTCGGCCGATCGCCGCGGCTACGACGGACCCATCCAGCTCACCGTTCCTGACCTTCCCAAGGGCATCCGCGTGGAAGGCGGCATGATCCCGCGCGAGTACGTCAACGCCGCCAACGAGCGCACCCTGAACCGCCGCGGGGTTCTGATGCTGACCGCGGAACCGGATTCCGCGCCGCCGCGCCAGATCGAAGTCTGGGGCGAAGCGACTCTCGCCGATGGCACCGTGCTGCGCCGCCGCGCCCGGGGACCGGGGATGCTCGTGGCTGTAGCCGGCGCCACCGATCAGGGCGTGGTGGACCGCCAGCGGCCCGTCACGGCGCCCTGGCTCGGGATGGAGCTCCCGGCCGCGCTGGCCGGACACCCCGCCGCGACCCTCGAGGTCCTCCAGACCAACCTCAAGCAGATGGAAGAGGGCGCGCGATACGAGTTCGAGTACCGGTGGACCCTGGCGGGCAAGAACACGCCGCCATCGAAAGTGGGGGTGGACGTCATCGGCGCCAAGGACATTCGCGTCATCGACATGCGGTCCGCGGCAAAGGGCATGTCCGGCACCTTCGCCGTGACCACCACCAAGGCCACCGACCCCGGCCGTTACGACCTGTACATCAACGCTCGTCTGAAAACCGACGATGGTGAAGAGTCCATCGTATCCCGCCCCATTCCATTTGAAGTGCATGGAGGAGACACCCATGTGGCATCGAAGTAGCGTTCTGTTCCTGGCTGCGCTCCAGCCGCTGGCTGCGGCGGAACTTCCGAAGGTCAGCTTTCTTCGCGACGTCGCTCCCATCCTGAACAAGACCGGCTGCACCTCCGGCCAGTGCCACGGCGCGGCCAAGGGCAAGAACGGGTTCAAGCTCTCCCTGCGCGGCTACGATCCCCAATTCGACTATGAGGCGCTACTCTACGATCTCTCCGGGCGCCGCTTCAACCGCGCCGATCCCGCGCGCAGCCTGATGCTCGCCAAGCCTACCCAGGAGGTGGCGCACGGCGGCGGTCTTCGTTTCGAGCCCAACTCCGATTACTACAAAACCATCTTCAACTGGATCGCCCAAGGCGTCCCCTATGGAGACCCTGCGAAAGATACGGTTCGCAAGCTGGCGGTCGCGCCGGACGATATCTTCATGAAGTCGCCCGGCGAGAAGGCCGTACTGAAGGTCACCGCCACCTATGGCAGACGCCAGTTCGCGCGATGTGACCCGTGAAGCCATCGTGGAGAGCAACACGCCCGACCTCGCAGCGGTCACCGGAGCCGCCATCGATGGGCTGCGTATTGGCGAAGCCACGCTGCTGGTCCGGTACCAGGGCAACTTCATCACCGTTCCCGTGACGGTGCTGAACCCCAAGCCCGGCTTCGCCTGGAAGCAATTGCCGCAGAACAACTACATCGACCGCCTGATCGACGCCAAGCTTCAGCGGCTGAAGATTCAGCCCACGGCCGCGGTGGACGATGCCGGCTTCCTGCGCCGCGTCTCGCTCGATCTCACGGGGCAGTTGCCGTCCCCGCAGGAGGTGCGCGCGTTCCTGGCGGATCGCGCGCCGGCCAAGCGTGCTGCCGTCATCGACAAGCTGATCGGCAGCCCGGCGTTCGTGGACCACTGGACGCTGAAGTGGGCCGACCTGCTTCAGAACAATCGCAAGTACCTCGGCGAGAAGGGCGCCTACGAGTTCCGCGAGTGGATCCGCGAAGCCTTCGAACGGAACCGGCCGTACGACCAGATGGTTCGCGAGATGCTGACCGCGAGCGGCAGTTCTTACCAAAACCCGGCGGCCAATTTCTACCGCGTCACGCACGATCCCAAGCCCACCATGGAGAAGACCACGCAGGTGTTCCTCGGGGTCCGCATGGTGTGCACGCAGTGCCACGACCACCCGTTCGAGCGCTGGACGCAGAATCAGTATTACGAAATGTCCGCGTTCTTCTCGGCGCTGGGAGTGCGGCCCGGCTACGAAGTGGGCGAGGAGATCGTCTACGATCAGCGGCGGGACTTCGACATGAAGCACCCCAAAGACGGCCGCGTGATGAATCCGAAGTTCATCCTGCCGGGCAGCACGCCGCCCCCCACCGAGCCGCGCCGCCGCCGCATCGCCTACGCCGAATGGCTCACGTCGCGAGACAATCCGTTCTTTGCCAAATCCACCGTGAACCGCGTGTGGAGCTACTTCTTCGGGCGCGGCATTATCGAGCCGGTGGATGACATCCGCGCCTCGAATCCGCCGGCCAACCCGGCGCTGCTGGATGCGCTCACCAGGGACTTCCTCGATCACAACTTCGACCTGCGGCAGCTCATGCGGACCATCGCCAACTCCCGCACCTATCAGGCCGGCGTCGCTACCAACGAATGGAACGAAAAGGACGGGGAGAACTTCTCGCATGCCCTGCCGCGCCGGCTCAGCGCCGAGGAACTGATGGACGCGCTCGCCGAGGCGACCGGCGTGCGGCCCGAGTTTCCGGAGGCGCCGCCCGATACCAACGCCGAGCAGGTGGCCGATCCGCATGTCGGGAAAGACGGCTTCCTGGATCTGTTCGGAAGGCCGCCGCGCGAGTCGTCCTGCGAGTGTGAGCGCCGCAGCGACTTGAGCCTCCCGCAGGCTCTGAACCTGGTCAACGGCAAGACGATTTCGGATGCCGTTGCCGACAGCAAAGGCCGTATCGCCAAAGCGGTCCTGGGCGGCAGGCCCGACCGGGAACTGGTCGAGGATCTGTATCTGGCCACCATGAGCCGGCCCCCGACCGCCGCGGAACTCAACCGCAGCCTGAAGTATGTGGAAGGCGGGCCCGGCCGCGCCGCGCGCGCGCAGGACCTGTTGTGGGCGCTGGTGAACAGTAAGCCGTTTCTGTACATCTACTGAAGGAGGGAGAGAAAACCATGCTGGTAATTCCGGGTCGAAGGTGTCACACGTGCGAAGGTCCTACGCGCCGCGAACTGCTGCGCGTGGGCTCGATCGGGATGTTCGGACTGAACCTCGCCAACTTCTTCCAGTGGCAGAAAACCGCCCGCGCCGCCACGAGCGAAATACGCGGGCGCCCGCGGGTTCGGAAGCGCCCAGTCGGTAATCATGGTATTCCTGCAAGGCGGCCCCAGCCACATCGACATCTGGGATCCGAAGCCCGACGCGCCCGCCAACATTCGCGGAGAGTTCAAGCCGATCCCCACCAAGATTCCGGGCACGCACATCGGCGAGCACATGCCGATGATGGCTGACGCGCTCCAGAAGGCCACGCTCATCCGTTCCATGAGCTATACCCCGAACGGCCTCTTCAACCACACCGCGGCCATTTACCAGATGCTCACCGGCTACCCGCCGGACCGCGTGTCGCCATCCGGCCAACTGGAGCCGCCAAGCCCGGCCGATTTCCCGACGGCGGGCAGCCACGTCTCCAAGCTGAAGCCGCCCAAGGAGGCGGTGCTGCCGTTCGTCGAGATGCCGCGTCCGCTCCAGGAATCCGGCGTCATCGGCAAGGGCGGCGCGGCGGGTTTTCTGGGCAAGGCATACGACCCCTATCGCCTCTACCAGGACCCGGCCAAACCCATCAAGATCGAAGACCTCGCCCTGCGCAAAGACGTCCCGCCCGAGCGGCTGAAGGACCGCTTCGAGCTGCTCAAAGGCATCAACGATTCCATGCCCGATCTCGAGAAGGCGCTGAAGAACTACGCCATCGACGAATACTACGGCAAAGCCTTCGACCTCGTGCTGTCCGGCAAAATGCGCGACGCCTTCGACCTCACCCGGGAGACCCCCAAGGTTCGTGAGCGCTACGGAATGACGACCTTCGGGCAAGGCCTGCTGCTCTCGCGCCGCCTGGTGGAAGCCGGGACGCGTTTCGTGCAGATGAACTGGCCCGCGGTGGCCAACGGCAACCCCGAAGTGGACTCCTGGGATACCCACGCCGCCAATTTCGCGCCCCTGAAGAATCTGCACTGCCCGAAGCTCGACCGAGGCCTTTCGGCGCTCCTCGAAGACCTGGACGATCGCGGCCTCCTGAAGGAGACGCTGGTCGTCGCCATCGGCGAATTCGGCCGCTCGCCCCGGATCGGCGTGAGCACCTCCGGCAATTCCAATGCGCCCGACGGGCGGGACCACTGGCCCTACTGCTACAGCGCCGTAGTGGCCGGTTGCGGCATCGCGCGCGGCGCGCAGTACGGCCAGTCCGACGACACCGCCTCGTCCCCCAAAGACAAGCCGGTGCATCCCACTGACCTGCTGGCATCGGTGTACTACGCCCTCGGCATCGACCCCGACATGATGGTGCTGAACCACCTCAACCAGCCGCGCGAACTGGTGAAGGGCAAAGTGGTGGTGGACCTGTGGACGTGAACCCGCGCTGGCTCCTGCTCCTCGCAGCCTCGGCCACGCCGCTGATCGCCCAACTCGCACCGCCCAACGAAAGTGGGATCACCCAGGGACACGTGCACCTCATGGTGGCGGACCCTGAGGAGCACAAGAAGCTGTGGGTGGAACTGCTGGGTGCCGAAGTGACTCATGCCGGATCACTCGAGATGTTCCGGCTGCCCGGCATCTTCATCGTGGCCGGCAAAGCGCGCACGCCTCCGGAGAACGGCTCCGATGGCTCCACCGTAAACCATTTCGGATTCCTGGTTCCGAGCTACGATGACATCAAGCAGAAGCTCGCGGCTCACAACGTGCCGCTCTTCATGGACAATCCGAACAACCGGCAGGTGATCGCGATCTTCCCGGACAAGATCCGGGTCGAGTTCACGGAGGATCCCGCGGTCCAATGCCCGGCGGTGTTCCACCACGTTCACATCTCCTCCGCCGATCCGGAAAAATTGCGCGCGTGGTACGTGGATACGTTCGGCGCCAAAGCCGGGATGCGCGGCAGCTTCCTGGCCGCCATGATCCCCGGCGGCGAAGTCGATTTCCGCAAGTCCCCGCGGCAGCAGGAGCCCACCAAGGGGCGCTCGCTCGATCACATCGGTTTCGAGGTGCGAAACCTGGAGGCGTTCTGCCAGAACTTACAGGCGCGCGGCGTCCCCTTTGACATGCCGTACCGGGAACTGCCGCAGCTTGACGGGCTGAAGATCGCCTTCATCGTGGATCCCGAGGGGACCCGCATCGAACTCACCGAGGGCCTGGCGGGGCGCTGACGCCTGTCAGCCCTTGGTAGAACCCCCCGTGACCCGAGTGGGGCCACGGGGAGAAGGGCCCCTCCTTCAGAATCATATACTTGCCGGATTGCCGTGACCCGAGCGGGGTCACGGAGGGGTTCTACCAAGCGCTGCTATATCTCCTTCAAGAGCCACTGGACCGCCCGCTTCTGCAGCTTGAGGTACTCCGGGTTCCACAGCGCGTGGATCGTGTGGCCCACCGACGTGAAGACCACGCGTCCGCGGCCATAGTCATAGGCCCATCCGGCGATCGACTTGGCGCCCAGCTTCTGATACGTCAAGCCGTCAATGTTCTCGGCTTCGAGCAGAATGTACTTCGGGTCCTTATCGTACTGCACGTAGTGCTGCTCATCGTTCACGATGAAGTCGTGGATGCCCTGCGTGATCGGGTGCGCCGGGTTCACCACCCGCACCTTGAACGGCCGCAGCGCCGGATGACCGATATACGCGCCCCCCATAACGTCCCGGTAAGTCTTGGACGAGAGGGAGACGTGGCTGTTGTTGTGGAGCGAGTAGAACCCGTTGCCGGCCGTGACAAACTCCTTCAGCGCTTCCGCCTGCTCTTCTTTGAGCCAGTTCTGCGATTGGGCGGGCGGAAAGTCCTCCCGGTTCTCGAGACCCTGCGCATAGGTCGAGTAGGCATCGGGCCCGAGATATCCGTTGGGCCAGATCATCCCGTCGCGCAGGCACAGGAACAACTGGTAATTGCGCAGCGTGTTTCGCGACAGCAGCTCGTAGTCGATGGTGTAGTCCACCGAAACCTTGAGGCCGTCAAACACCCTCACCAGCGCTACCTTGATGTAGTCGGCGTTGTGGTAGCGGTCCCCGATCAGTGCCAGCACGCGGGGCCCGTTTCCTTGAGCGTTTACGATCAGCCGCGCCAGGCCTGTGCCCGCGGCCACGCGAAACAGAGATCGGCGGGTAACGTTCATGAGTCGCTCCTCACACAGAGATTCGCTGATTGCGGATCATCCAGCTCACGGATTCCTGCACGGCTTCGAGCGAGCGATAGCGCGGGCGGTAATCCAGCAGGCGCTGGGCCTTCGCGATGCTGGAATTGGGTGAATGCGCGATGTGGTCCCATGTGGCGGCGGCCTCCGCTTCGGAGACGGTCTTGCGCCACTCTTCCCACGGGAGAAATCGCAGCTTCGGTTCGCGGCCGAACCAGCCGGCCATCCGCTCCGCGTAGCCGCGCAGCGTCAACGCCGCGGGGGACACGATATGGAAGCTTTCGCCCAACGCCGTGGCGCGGTTCCGAATCGCGCACATGAAGCCCTGCGCGACATCGTCGGCATGCACGTGGTGCACTGTCTCGAGCCCGAGATTCGGCAGCCCCACCTCGTTGCCGCGCGCCAGCTCGACGAACACCTGGGGGTTGAAATGTCCCGCGGGATTCAGCGGCGGCCAGCCTTCGCCGACGATGTGCCCGGGATGCAGGATCGTGGCTGGAAAGCCGTCGCGCCGCGATTCGCCGAGCAGCCAGGCTTCGATCGCGGCCTTCTGGCAGCCATACTCGCCGAACGGGTGGCGCGGCGCATCTTCGGTGACCGGCAGTTCGGTGCCGTGCCCGTGCACCCAGATGGTCCCGCAGTGCAGAAAGTGCTGGACGCGGCCGCGCAGCGCCTCCACCAGCGCGCGGGCGCTGTCGGGCCGGAAGCAGATCATGTCGATGACGATGTCGGGCTGAAGCTCGGCAATGCGCCGGCCGTACGTCCCCGCGGCTTCTTCCGCATCGCGATCCAGAACCACGGTCTCGACCTGTTTCCATGCCGCGTGCGGCAGGTAAGGCTCCCGCCGGTTCCTGCTTACTGCTGCCACGGCGTGGCCGGCTTCGACCAGTCGCGGCACGAGGTACGTTCCCACGTGCCCCGTCGCTCCGATGACAACAACGCGCATACGTTACTTCTCCACCGTGAACGGTACTTCGAGAATACTGGCGACCTCGGTGAATCGCGGTCCCCGCATGTCATACGCTACCACGCGCAGGCTGTGCGCGCCCGCCGTCAGTTGCCCGGCACTCCACCATTCCCCGCCGCCCGGATAGAACGGGGCATTGCGCGAATAGCTGTACGGTTTGCCATCCAGGAAGAACTCCACGCGCT
The DNA here is from genome assembly GCA_963719195.1 of Bryobacterales bacterium. Classification (GTDB taxonomy): domain Bacteria; phylum Acidobacteriota; class Terriglobia; order Bryobacterales; family Bryobacteraceae; genus DASQZT01. The sequence continues at coordinate 159,951 of CAVRBB010000004.1, forward strand.
TGATGGGCCAGCGTGGGTGGCGGTCCTCGATCACAGCCTCCACCCAGATGCGGCCTTTCACTACCTGTCCGGCCTTCAGCCCTTCGAGGTGGATCACCGGGGCGTCTTCGGCCGCGGACGCCGGCACTGGCGGCGCCGGTGAACCCGTGAGCTGCGCCACCTGCTCGAAGAAGAGCCATTTCAAGGGCGTGTTGATCGTCCAGTTGGTGGGCGGAGACTGAAAGCCGTCGCGGTAGTTGTTCCAGCCCTGGTCATAGTAGCCCCAGCCAACGCGTTCATCCACGGCTGCCTGGAGGTTGAACGTGCTCACGCCGTCTTCGTTGATCAGCAGCGGCCGGTCGTATCCCGCCAGCCGGCGGGATGTGGCGATGGTTTCGTGTACCTGCTCCGGAGTGCGGCCGTTAGTGTGGATCAGGATGTAGTCCATCGCGCGGACCGCCGCTTCGGCACGCCCGGATCGCGCCTGGATACCGCCGGCCCAACTGGTCGAAACCGGAAACTGGCCGGCGGCAACCTGTTTGGCCAGCAGGATGGCTTCCACCACACCGTCCGGCTGAAGGATCGCATGGCTGTAGCCGCCCGCACTGACCTCGTTGTTGATCTCGATCAGAACGTTGCGGTAGGGCAGCGATTTCAGAAACCCGATCGCGTTTTCGATGGCGCGCTTCACGAAGCGGCCATCGGGCGTCACGTCGATGCGCTCGTCCTGCCCCTGGTAGAAGAGACCGACGATGGCCACCATACCCAGCCGGTCGGCCGCCGCGATGACCTTTTCCAGGCGCCGGGCGTAGGCGGACTTGAGTGCGCCCTGCGCGTCGAACGCGCTGTTGACGTGCGGCTGCGATGGCGTGTTCTCGCCGTAGTTGCCATCCGTGGGTCCGCCGCCTTGCAGGTTTACGGTGAAGGCCAGCAGGCCGCACCGGCGCCACTCGGGCAGGGCGGCGACAAACTCGGCGGTCTGCCGCTCCGGATCCCACTTTCCGTCCGGGTATTCGAACCACACCTGGCCCATGGTGTTCGAGGAGTACGGGTCGCTCCGCGTTCCTTTCCGCGGATAGTTGGCATCGTCGAAGATCGCCTGCACGGCGCGCACGTTGAGCAGCGTGCCGGCCAGGTTGGTGTTGGCGTGGGGGAACCCGGCTTCGGGTGTGTAAGTGATCTGTCCGTTGATGGTGAACAGCGAGCCGCGGATTCCGATGACGGTGCGTTGCTGTGCGATGGCGGGCAGCGCGGCGAGCCACGCCAGGGCAAACAGCGGCGCCGCGCGGCGGACGAGGTCGGGCATCTCAATCGAATTGTGCCACGTGCTTCCAGGGGTTGTAAGCTTGGTAAACAGGAAAGGAGCGGTCACCATGAAGCGGAGAGTATTTGTGGGAGGTGCGTTCACGGGAATCGGGCTGACCGGAGCCTACGCCCGGCCGCCGCGCCCCAAGGCCGGAGACATCCCGACCCGCATGTACGGCAAGACCGGTGTCCGGGTTTCGATCATCGCGCAGGGCGGCGCGCGCATGGACCTCCATCCCAACGTCGCCGAAGCGGCATCCCACATTCGGAAAATGTACGACCTGGGGTTGACCTACTTCGACTGTGCCCGCTCGTATTGGGGAGGCAAAGCCGAAGAAGCCTATGGCATCGGATTGCAGGGCGTCCGCAAGAACGTCTTCCTCACCAGCAAAAGCACGAAGAAGACACGGCCGGAGGCTGAACAGGAACTGGCGCAGTCCCTCAAGGCGTTGAAGACCGACCACCTGGACATCTGGCAGATGCACGACGTGCGCACCAGGGCGGACATCGATCGCATCCTTGGCCCCGGCGGCGCAATGGAAGCATTCGAAGCGGCAAAGCAGGCGGGCAAGTGCCGCTTCATCGGCTTCACCGGCCACTTCGACCCGGAGACTCATGCCGCGTTGCTCAAAGCCTACGGCCGGTGGGATTCGGTGCTGATGCCGGTACACGCCGCCGATCACGCCTACCTGAGCTTCGAGAAAATATCGCTGCCCGTGGCTGTCGAGACCGGCATCGGCATCCAGGCCATCAAGGTATTCTGCAAGGCGTTCCTGCTGCGCGCCCTCAGCCCGCGGGAATGCCTGACCTACACGCTGAGTATGCCGGTCCACGTGGCAGTCTGCGGCGCCGGTACCCAGGGCCAGATGGAGGACAACATCCGTACAGCCCAGTCGTTCAAGCCGCTCAGCCAGGAAGAACTGGCGGACGTGCGGCGTAAGGCGGTGGTCGGGCAGGGCGTGTATACCGGCCCGACCATGGAGTATTGGAAGAAGGCGTAAGCCCGCTCAACGTTCGAGCTTGAAGCCGATCTTGATGGTGACCTGAAACTCTTTCACCTCGCCATCGGCGACGCGGCCCCGTTCTTCGACGACTTCGAACCAGTCCATGTGGCGTACGGTCTTCGAGGCCTCGGCGACGCCGGCCTTGACAGCCTCGGCAAAACTCAGCGGAGAAGTTCCGACGACTTCGAGAATTTTATATATGCCTGCCATTGCGATGTCTCCTCGCAACAGTGTACGCGACACGAGGACTGCGCGCATTGAACCCGCCGGAGTGAGTTGCTACCATTTGCGCCATGAGAAGCGTCCTGCTTGCTGCATTGTGCAGCGTCCTGTTCCTATCGGCCCTCCCCGCGGCGAAGACTCTCGATCTGTGGGTCATCGACACGGAGGGCGGCCAGGCTGTCCTCGTCCTTTCGCCCTCGGGGCAGTCGATGCTCATCGACAGCGGTTTTCCCGGCAACAACGATCGCGACACGAATCGCATCCTGGAGGCCTGTAAGGCTGCCGGTGTGAAGAAGATCGACATCCTCGTGACGACACACTACGACCTGGACCACGTCAATAACGCGCCGTCACTGGTCTCCAAGATCCCGGTCACCTTGTTCGTGGACCACGGGCCGGCCGCGGTAAACGACCCGCGCACCACGGCTGCCGTCAAGGCCTACGACGCACTGTGGGCCAAAGCCAAACACCAGGTGGCGAAACCCGGCGACAAGATCAATTTCAAAGGTGTGGACGTGGTGGTGCTGGGCGCCGCGGGGCAGGCCATCAAGACTCCGCTCAAAGGCGCCGGCGCCCCCAATCCCGCCTGCGAGGGCGTTCAGCCCAAAACCTGGGGCAGGGTCAATGAGGATAACTCCGAGAACGGCAACTCCGTCAGCATGCTGTTCACCTTCGGGAAATTCCGCATGCTCGACATGGGCGACCTCACCTGGAACCGGGAGATGCAGATGATGTGCCCCAACAATCCGATCGGCACCGTGGACCTGTACCTCGTCAACCATCATGGCAACGATATTTCCAATTCGCCGGCGCTGGTAAACGCGCTGCACGCCCGGGTGGCGGTGATGAGCAACGGCCCCCGCAAGATTGGCGCTGCTTCGGTGGTGAAGATGCTCCGCGCCGCGCCGGGTATGCAGGCGCTCTACATGACCCACTGGTCCATGAACGCGCCCAACGACAACCCGCCCGACGAATACCTCGCCAATCTTCAGAATTCGCCTGACGGGAAATGGATCAAGGTGTCCGCCGATAAGGACGGCACCATGGTCGTGACCAACTCCCGGACCGGGGAGTCCAAAACCTACAGGCGGTGAGGCAGATATGCGCCGTCGCAGCTTACTGGTGTTACCCGCGGCCGTCCTGGCCGCGTTCGCCTACAATCCGCCCACCGATACCGCGGGTCCGTTGACGGTATCGATGCAGCCGCCTGCCGTCGGCGCATACGGCGCCGGCGGATACGCCGACCTGTCGCGCGCGGGCGTTCCGTTCGTGGTCCCCGTCACCTTGCAGAACACTGGCGATGCGGAGATCGCCGGCACTTTGCGCATGGCCGTGATCGACCGGTGGAAGGTCGAGCCCGCGGGTGCGATCCCGTTCCGCATCGGCCCGCACGGCCGCGCCCGGCGCTCGTTCACCCTGAGCTTCGGTCCGGGCACCTACAACGCGCACTATCCCATCCACGTGTATGCCGAGTTCGAATACCAGGGCCAGAAGCTGGTGGCGCATCCGGTGATGATCGTGCAGACGCGGATTCCCGACCTGGCGCGGCCGAAGCTTCCCGCGGCGTGGAAACCGGTGCCGGTGCCGAAAGGCGGGACCCTCGGGCTGTGGCGGATGCCGGTCCGGCGCGAGAGCGCCGGCATCGTCAACCTGGGCGCGGAGGCGGGACAAACCGGGCGGGAGGTATTCGACGCGGGGTCGATCATTCTTTACGGCGCGTTGCCCCAAGCGCGCGAAGGAATCGGAATGACTCTGGGGCCGAGGCCGCCATCGAAGCGCGAAACGGTGGACTCCGCTGCCGTCGAATACCCGCTGGCTCTGCCGGCGGTGAAGCCCCTGCGGCTGGACTTTGCGATCGCGGGCGGAGCCTCGTTTGTGGTCCAGGCCGCACCGTTCGAAAGCGGCGCGTACACCACGCTGTTCGAGCGCAAACCGCAGCCTGGAGCTTTCGAGCCGGCCCACGTGGATCTGGGCCGGTACTCCGGCACGAACATCCGCCTGCGCCTCGAAGCGCGCGACGCATCGGGCGAAGCACGGTGGGCCGAGCCGACGATCGTGGCCGGCAACCCGCCCCCGCCGCCGGCGTTCCCGCCGTCCGGCACGCCATCCCGGATGCTGGGCAAGGCGGATGGATGCGAAGTGCGCCTGTGGCCCGGCTCCCGCGGCATACTCGATGCTCCGGTGGGCTTCCTGTGCGGCGATCGCAGCCTCTTCTTCCGCGGCTTCCGTGTGCGGGTGACGGGCGATGCGCTCGAGGACTGGCGCGCGTCCACCGAGTTGTTGGAAGCGCGGGAAGAGCCTGCGGCGGGCCGCCTCCGCATGCGGCATCGGTTCCGGAACTGGGCCGGCGCCTTCGATGTGATGAGCGAGTTGTGGGTGGATCGCGATGCGCTCCGGGCGCGGTTCTGGCTGGAGAATGTACCCGCGCCGCAGCCCTGGTTTCAACTCTACCTGGAAGGCGTTTCCGCCGGACCCTGGAGCGAGAAGGTCGTGCGGGTCTACGGCGGCCCGGGCAATGTCATCGAGAATCCACAGGCCTTCCGGCTCGGGTTCGATGGCCACAACCTGGCGACCTCCTTCGCCGGCTTCGATTTCGCCAATGGCCAGGCGTTGGTCCAGAACTCCGATGCCATACCCGACCGCCTGGAAGTCAATCCCGACACGCGCATCTACAGCCTGGTGACGCCGCACTCACAGACACTGGAGTTCTTCCCCGCCCGGAATGTCTTCGCCGCCGTGAAGCGCATCCGCGAGCAGGACACCCGGCGCCCTTCCAAGGGAGTGGCCAAACTGGCGGGGCGCTTCACGTTCGATCTCTGGTCGGGGCGTTACGGGGAAAGCGCACGCAACCTGGAGCGCGCCGCCGAATATGGGCTCACCAACGCCCTCGTGGTCTGGCATAGCTGGCAACGCTGGGGCTACGATTACCGTCTGCCGGACATCTATCCGCCCAACCCGCAGTTCGGCACCCTGGAGGAGTTCCGGCAACTGGTCGCCGCCGCGAAGCGCGCCGGTTCGCTGTTCGCGCCGCACGACAACTACATCGATTTCTACCCCGATTTCGAAGGCTTCACCTACGACAGCATCGTGTTCCATCAGAACGGGACACCCTATCGCGCCTGGTTCAACTACGGTCGCGAAGCGCAATCCTATCGCGCGCGGCCCGACCAGTTGCAGCGGTATGTCGAGCGCAACCTGCGGCTCATCAAAGACGGCTTCGCGCCCTCCGCGTATTTCATCGACGTCTGGTCGTCCATGGCGCCTTACGATTATTGGACCGCAGACGGCAGGTTCGTGGACCGCGGCGCGACGCAGCGCGCATGGGGCGGCATCTTCGCCTGGATCCGCGACTTCCTTGGCGCTGACGCGCCGCAACTGTCCGAAGCCGGCCACGACAAGTTGATCGGCTGGCTGGACGGCGCTGACGCGCAGCAATTGCGCGTCGACCCCGCCGGGCCGAATTTCACCTGGAAGATCCAGTGCGCCGATTCCGAGCGTATTCCGTGGATCGACGTGGCCTGGCACGACAAGTTCATCCTGCACGGCGCGGGCTACGAAGGACGTTACCAGGGAGGACTCGATCAGAAGGATCATGGCGCTTACAGTGATGACTACATCACCACCGAAGTGCTCTCGGGCCGGCCGGCCATGGTGCCGCAGGCCTTCAACCGCGACGTGGTGCGCGTGCACTGGCTGACCGCGGATGCCATGCAGGCGCTGGCCCTGGACCGGATCGACACGGTGGAGTTCGCCGGCAACAACATCCATCGCCAGCATGTGCGTTGGGAGAAAGGCGCGGACGTGTGGGTGAATCGCGGCGCGGAGCCCTGGACCGTGGAGGGACACACCCTGCCGCGGTACGGCTTCTATCTGCGCGCGGGCGCGGTCGAGGCTGCCATCGAACTGCAGGGCGGTAGCCGCGTGGAATGGTCGCGGTCTCCCGAACGCCGCTACGAAAACGGCCGGCTGACTCTGTCTTCCGGCAAGGTGCTCGAACTACCATGAGAGCTATGCGAAAGCTTTGCCTGGCGTTGGTGACGCTCGCGGCGGCCGCCTGGAGCCAGCCTCTGCCCATCCGCGGCATACACCTGGCCGCGCCCATGCCCGACGAGATTCCTCTTGCCGAGCGCTTGATCAAAGAAGGACTGGCCAAAGAAGGTGTCAATGTCCTGGTGCTGGAGTTCAACTACCGGTATCAGTTCGCCAGGCACCCCGAGGTCGTAGACGCCAACGCGCTGTCTCCCGATGACGTCAAGCGGCTGGCGGACGCATGCCACGCCGCGGGCGTGCGCCTGATTCCGATGATCAACCTCTTGGGCCACCAGTCGTGGGCGAAGACCACCTTCGGATTGCTGCGGGGACACCCGGAGTTTGACGAAACGCCCGGCAAGTATCCCGACAACCAGGGGATCTACTGTCGCAGCTACTGCCCCCTGCATCCCCAGGTGCACGAGGTCGTCTTCGACCTCATGGACGAACTGGCTGCGGCAACCGGCGCCGACGCGTTTCACGTCGGCATGGACGAAGTCTTCCTGATCGGCCAGGACGAATGCCCGCGCTGCAAGGGCAAGGACAAGGCCGAGCTGTTCGCGGGAGAGGTCCGCGCGCTGCACGATCACCTGGCCCAGTCGAACCGCACCATGTGGATGTGGGGCGACCGGTTCATCGATGGCGAAGTGACCGGCATCGGCGAATGGGAAGCGGCCAAGAACGGCACCGCGCCCGCGATTCATGCCGTGCCCAAGGACATCGTCATTTCGGATTGGCACTACAACGTCGCGCACCCCACCGCGGCGTATTTCGCGCTGGAAGGTTTCAACGTGGTGTCGTCTCCGTGGCGGCGCTCCAATGTGGCGCTCCGCCAACTGGACCTCATCCGGCTGGCCCGCATGAACTCGGCGCCGGCCGTGGCCGCGCGCTTTCAAGGCATGTTGCAGACCACCTGGTGCGGTTTCGGCGCCTTCGCCAAGGCTTATTTCGGCGAGGAGATCCAGAATGTGAACGCCATGGAAGCGGTCACCACGTTCCGCGAGTTATTCCGCGAGCTGCGCAAGCAGCCGTAGCGGCGCGCCCTACAGGTCGATCGCCACCACTTCGTGCAGGCCGATCGGCGGGGTCGTGGTCTCGACCCACATTCCGTTCTGGCGCCACTGCGCCTTGGCTTCGCTGACCAGGAACCGGACGCCGCGCGCCTTGGCGCCTTCGGGCAGTTGCACGCGGACCTTCTGCGGCCCGACCGGCAGGATCTCGCGGAACGGTCCTTTCATCATCATCGGGTTGGACAGGTTGACCAGGTGCGCGGTCACGGAGGACTGCTGTCTCCAGAGCGCGACATCGAGCACTCCCGGCCCTTCCACGCGCAGCGGCTGCTCCGCGTTCGCGGCCCATCGCACCGCGTTCGCCAGAACGATCCCGTGATCCGGGCTCATCACTTCCCAGAAGGTCCGGTCGATATCCCAGGGGAAGTAGACCACGCGCCCGGCACCCACGGTACGGAGCATCACGCCGGGAATGTCGGTCTTCGGATCGCGGACGTACACCTCCTCCATCGGCAGATCGGGATACGTGGGTACGGTCATCAGCGGCGCGCGCAGGCCCGGCCGGCACGCGGATTTCTACCCGTTTCACGCCGTGGATCATGCGCCCGGCATCCTCCAGTCCGGCCAGGAGCGGATGCGAGTGGTCTTCGAGATTGAGATACGCGTTCTGCTGCCGCTCGATCACGTTGCCCGCAAACGACGCGCCGAACAGGCCGGCAAGACCGAAGTCGCCGCGCCGCCGGCCGCGCTCGTCATTCAAAGAAGTCTCGTGGGTGGCCACCAGTCCGCCGCCCTTTTCAACGAACGCCTTCAACTGCTCGCACTGCGCGTCGGAGAGGTTGACGATGTTCGGCAGGGCCAGGACTTTGAGCTGCCGCGCCCGCTCCGAATCGAACTGGGTATCAAGCACCGTTTCGAAGGGGATCCGCGCCTCCACCAGGGCATGGTAGAAGCCGGACGCGTAGTCGGCCGACTCCCGCGGCGCCGGCACCAGGCCAACGCGAGCCAGCGGGCGCTCGTTGAGCAGGTATCTCTCGTTCTTCCAGTGCCAGACGAACAGATCTTCCACCGGCTTGAACCAGCGATGATCCAGCGGCTTGGCGTTGAACTTGATGACCCACGGGCGAAAACCCTGCGCGATCCCGTCCACGGCCCACGCGCGGATCTCATTCGGGTTCTGGACCGAATCCTTCCAGCGGTAGGGCGCTTCCAGCCCCACGCTGAACAGGCCGACGATGGGCTTCGCGCCCATGGTGGCGCGCGCATCCTTCGCGTTCCTGCCGTTCTGCCAGGGCAGCGTGTATCCGGAGCGGGCCTGCCGGTCGGCGAAGAGAATCGGCACATGGGCCTCGTCCCGGATCTGGTCGAACCCGTTGGGGAAGAAGGCGGCATCCGGGTTGCGCTTGCGGATCTCTCCGTCCCAGAGCCGGTACAACTCCAGCAGGCGATTCCGGTGCCACGCGTTGTACTGGCGGCGTGCCTCGCCTTGATCCTCCGGGCGGGGCAGTTCCATGCCGCTGAACGCCTGGAAATTCTGCCGGCAGTGCTGGCAATAGCACATGCCCGACCCGCTCCAGCGGTTGGCGAAAATGCCGTCCACTTTATACAGGTCCATGATCTCCTGGATCACGCTGGTCATGAATTCGAAGTTGTAAGGACCGAGCGCGCAGGTCACCCAGGACGTCGGCATCGCCCAATGCCGGCGGGGCTGGCCATCAGCCTGCACGGCGATCCAGTCCGGATGCGCGTCATAGACATCCTGGTGAGCGGCGTGCGGATCCACGCGCGCGATCACATTCATTCCGAGTTTTCGGCAGCCCGCCAGCATCTCGCCGAACGTGTCGCCATTGCCGAGGAACTTGCTGCGGTAGTGCAGCGGCACCTTGGTGGGATAGAAGGCCACACAGCCGCCCGCCGAGAGGCACGCGGCATCGGCATGAATCCGCTTGAAATAGTCCAGCCAGAAGCCTGGGTCGTAGCGTCCCGGATCGTCCTCCACGAAAGCCAGTTGTGCCCACCGCATGGGGCGGTCGTACCAGCTTTTCGCGCCGCTCTGTGCGGGGCTCTCCGGGCCGAAAGCCGTTCCGGCCGCCGCCAGTGCGCTGGTCTGCGCGATCCATTGGCGTCGATTGATTTCCTTCATAGGCTGCGGTCCTCATTCAGAATACGCTTTTCGCGCCGGTAATCGCAGCCGCGGCGGCGGGGACGGCCGGCGGCCTGGCACCCCGGCAGAAAGAGAAAACCGCCGGACTCCGGCGGAAATTCCCTGTAACCCATTCAAATCACACGAGGGCACCCGCCGGACTCCGGCGGGTGGCGGCGTCTGCCAGAGACTAGAACACCCGGCGCCGCAATCGCTCCAGGGTGAACTTGGCCGTGTCCGCCACAGCCATCACGGCCATCACGCCGGCCTGGACCGGGTCGCTGACCACCAGGTCCGCGGCATCCGGCACGCTGCCCGCCATGTTCAGACTCACCACCAGCAGCCCCTGCTGCCGCACTTCGCGCACGGCCGCTTCGATGTCGCCGCCCATCAGCGAACCGGCCAGCACCAGCGCCTTCGCCCGCGGCAGCCGAGCCACGGCCCGCACCGCGTCCGCCAGGTTCTGCTCTCCCACCAGCGGGATGGTGTCCACCGAGATGTGCTCGCCGCGAATGTTGTGCCGGTCCGCCTCGGAGACCGCGCCGATAGCCACCTGGCCTACCTGCGCTCCGCCGCCCATGATAATGACTCGCTTGCCGTAGATCTTGTCGAGCGTCTTTACCAGCTCCACGGCGCGAACGATCTCGAGCGCGCGCAGGTCTTCCACCAGCGCCTCCGGAGCGGACGCCAGCACGACTTCAAAATACGTACGCGCTTCTTGCGGATGATTCGCCAGAATCTCGACCGACGTGATATCCCCGTCGTGGCGCGCGATCACCCCCGTCACCTGGTGCAGCACGCCGGTCCGTCCCACCGCGTGCACCACCAGCCCGATCGTCTGGTTTTCCATGGGATCACCAGTGTAGCAGTGGCTTAGGCGATCGCAGGCTCAATCGCATTTCAACACCGTCACCGGGTCCACGGCCACGGCCCGGCGCACCGGCTGCAAGGAGGCCGCCAGGGTCGCGGCCACCGCCGGCCGCCGCACCGCCGGCATACGCTGCCCAGTCATAGGGTTTCAACAAGGCGAGTTGGTTGGCCAGCAACGGACCCAGCGCCATGGCTCCTCCCACCCCCACCGCCGCACCGATCGCCGCCAATCGCGCCGACTGCTTCATGACCATCCCGATCACCTCCGCCACGCCCGCCCCCAGCGCCATGCGAACGCCGATCTCCTTCGTGCGCTGGGCCCCAGGAACGACATTACGCCGTAGATGCCGATACCGTGAGCGCCAGCGAGAAGCATCCCAGGAACCCCGCCACCCAGAACACGACTTGAAACGGGTAGAACTGGATGGCGAGCACGTCTGCCATCGGATTGATGGCGTCCGCCAGGCTGGGAGCCACATCGTTCAGCGCGGCTTCGAGACGCCGCCGCGCGCCGCCCCATCCCCGCCGATCCGCACCAGCACGGAATCGTTATGCGTGGCCCGGGCGCTGGTCGTGAAATAGATGCAGTCAACGTCCCGACCGTTGGCGATCATGCCGGCCAACGTGTCGCGCACCACTCCGATGACACGCGCCCGGTCGCCGAGCGGCGCCCGGTCGTAGTAGGGGTCTCCGAGCCGCCGCGGCGGAATGGCGATGCTCTCCCCCAGCGCCTCGCGGTTCGGCCACAACCGCCGTGCCGCGGATTCGCTGATCACCACCAGCGGCGCGTTGGCGGCGGCTTCCTCCTCCGTCGGAATCCGGCCCTTCCGCAGCGGAATCCGGAACGCCGCGAAGTAGCCTGGCGAAACGAAGTTGTACGCGATGCCGGTCGTCTCCTTGCCGCCTGATGGAACCACCGCGATGCGTCGCAGCGATCCGTAGAGGGGGGCATGCCACGCCTCCGCGACCGCCTCCACACCGGGCTCGCGGGCCAGGCGCGCGGCCACCGCGGCTTGATATTTCTCCGTCACGCGAACGTCGTAAACTCCGTGGACGTTCATCCCCAGGTCCATCGCCGTCATGCGTCCTTCGGTCCGCACCACGATCACGGTCGAGACCAGCAGCAGGACGCAGATCGCCACCTGTGCCACCACGAGAGCATTGCGCAGCCGCTCTGGGCGAAGGTCGCTCGAGAAGTCGCCGCGGTTCGCGTGCACCAGGCCGGATCGCGTGGTCTGGATCGCCGGAATCAGCCCGAATGCCAGCGTCGCCCCCACCGCGCCCGACAGGATGAACACGAACACGCGCCAATCCGGCGAAAGGTCCACCAACGATACAATGCTGGCAAACGCCGGCGGCACGCTGGCAAAAAGGATGCGTCGCGCCGCTTGGAGCGTAAGCTGCGCAATCACGCTCCCCGCCGCCGCCGCGGGCAGCGCCAGTAACACGCTCTCGGTCAGGAGTTGCCTCACCAGCCGCACCCGGCCCGCGCCCAGCGAAATCCGTATGCCGATCTCGCGCTGCCGCGCCAACGCCCGCGCCAGCATCATGTTGGAGACGTTGGCGCATGCCGTCAGCAACACCAGGCCGAAGGCGACGAAAACCGGGAGAAAGACCACCAGGGCCTCGCGGTTGAAGGGAATGGTCGTAGCCCGCGGCCGGAGGATGGCGCTGACCGCCCGGTCCTCCGCGGAGAGTGCAGCGGTCCTCGCCCGTGCCCACGCCAACAACGGGGTTTCGGCGGCCTCCGGGGTCACTTCCGCCGCAGGCGCCCGATCACCCAGAGGTGGTCTCCTGCGTCCGCCACGGAAGCCACCGACGCCCGCACCGCCATCGGGATCCAGAACCCGGTGGGGACGCTCTCCAGGCCCGCAAACGTGGGCGCCGCAATCCCAACCACTTCGAACGGCTGACCGCGCATATACACCTTGCGGCCCACCAGTTCCGGATCGCCGCCGAACTTGGTCCGCCACGCTTCGTAGCTCACCACCATTGCGCCGTATCGCCGGCAACCGGCGGCCGGCCCCGGAACATGCCGGCGCCAAGCAGGGTAAAGTAGTTCTCCGTCACGGGCTGGCCGAGCATCGGGTGCCCATCTACCGCGCCCAGGAAGTTGCGATACGCGAACACGTCGCGAAACGGCCCCTTCCACGCACGCAGGCTCTCGTACTCGGCGAACGAGAACCAGTGCCCCGCGTTGTTCCGGTTCAGCCACGTGAACTGATACAGCGAATACGGGTCTCGTACCGCTACCGGCCGCAGCGCGTAGCCGTTCATCACGGTGAACGCGGTCGTGTTCAGGCCCAGCGCCGCGCCGAGCGTCCCCACCACCGCCACCGCGAACCCGGGCGACTTGCGGAACGAGCGCAGGGCGTAGCGAAGGTCCTGTCCGAGTGATTCGAGCCAGGCGAGTCTCCACACCGCCCGGCTATCCTCCAGGGCCAGCGCCACGCTGCCGAATTCGCGGCTCTGCCCGGCTCCCAGGCTTCGGCCATTTCCTTGTGGATCCGGATTTCCTCGGCGAGATCCTGCTCGAACTGCCGCTGTTTGCGCCAGTGCGCTACGCGTTTCCAGATTCTCATCACCCCTCCATGACCCGTGCGATCCCGGCCAGCAAAAACTCGAACTGCCGCTTCTCCTCCACCAGCCGCTTCCGCCTGCCGCCGTGATCCGGTAATAGCGGGCGCGGCGGTTGTTCTCACTGGTGCCCCACTCGGCCTCGATGAGGTCGTCCAGCAGCAGCCGTTGCAGCGCCGGATAGAGCGAGCCCTCGCCCACCCGCAGGGCCTCTTCGGAGACCCGGCGGATGTGCATGGCGATGCCGAACCCGTGGTTCGGTCCGCGGCTCAGCGTTTTCAGAATCAGCATCTCCAGCGTGCCGGGCAGGAAATCGCCCGTGCTTCGTGCCTCTTTCGGGATTCCCATCGATTATCGATACGAGTCTAGCGCGGCGATCGGTCTGCGTCCATCGCCGTTGATAGAATGAGATAGATGCCGCGTGCCGACGCGAGCGCCGCTGTTTCCGTCGATCGCTTCTTCCAGTTCTCGCTGCTGGGCCTGGTCGCCAGCGGGTACCTGGCGGTGGCCGGCTCCGGCTACCTGGACACTCCTACCATCGTGCTCGCCGCGGCCGGTCTGGCGCTCCGCGGGCTGCTCATCTACGGCATCGTGCGGCTCGAAATCAGCGAGCGAACTTCCACCGTCGTCACCGTCGCCTACACCGGCTTCTACCTTCTCGACTATTTCTTCCTCTCGCGCGAGTTTCTGTCCGCCACCGTTCACCTCGTGTTCTTTCTCGCGGTCATGAAGATCCTGACCGCCAGGAACACCCGCGATCACATGTACACCGCCGTGATCGCATTCCTGGAACTGGTGGCCGCCGCCATACTCTCCATCAGTCTCAATTTCTTTCTGTTCATGGCGCTCTTCCTGTTCTTTGCCGTCGGAGCGCTCACCTCGGGCGAGATCCGCCGCGCCATGCACAAGGCCACTACCACCGCCCGCGGTCCGGCCAGGCGGTTCCAGACGCGGCTCGCCACCCATTCCGTCATTGTCACTTTCGGCATCCTGGGACTCACCGCCGGGCTCTTCGTCATCCTCCCGCGCACGGCGGACGCCGCCTTCGCCCGCCTCACTTCGCGTCGCATCCATGTCCCCGGCTTCGCCAATCAGGTGACGCTCGGCGAAATCGGCGAGATCAAGGCCACCTCGCGGCCGGTCATGCACATCCGCGCCATCAACGAACTGCCCCCGGGAGTGAAGTGGCGCGGCGGCACCCTCACCGAATTCGACGGGAAGCGCTGGTACGATCCGGGCACCGGGAGACGGACCATCCACCTGCAGCACGGCCAGGCTGAGCTCGAAACGCCGGGCAACCGGCGTCCCGGTCAAGGTGTGAACTACCAGGTGGAATACCAGGACATGGCTACGGACGCACTCTTCTTCGCGGGCACGCCCGTGAGCATCTATGTCCGCCAGGAGTCCATTACCACCGAGGAGGGCAACTACCGGCTCCCCCGGATTCCGCCCCCCGGATTCCACTACGACGCCTACAGCTTCCTGGAAGAGCCGCCGGAAGTTGCGCCGTTGGTCTATCCCACCCCGGTGCTTTCCCTTTCGCTCCGGGAACGATATCTGCAACTGCCGCTGCTGGATGCCCGGATCCCGCGCCTGTCCATGGACCTCACCGCTTCACTAGGTACGGATCTCCAGCGGGCGCGCGCCATCGAGCGCTACCTGCGGACCGAGTTCGGCTACACTCTCCAATTGCCGAGCCGAGAGGTGGCCGACCCGCTGGCCTATTTCCTGTTCGTGCGCAGGAAAGGGCATTGCGAATACTTCGCCTCCGCCATGACCGTGATGCTGCGCTCGCTCGGTATTCCCGCGCGGATCGCCACCGGCTTCCAGAGCGGCGTGTACAACCCCATCACCGATCTGTGGCTGGTGCGCGCCTCCGACGCGCACGCCTGGGTCGAAGCCTGGCTTCCCGGCCGCGGCTGGACCACGTTCGATCCCACGCCCCCCGACCCCAACCCGGCCGCACTGGCGCTCCTGACCCGGCTGAGCTTGTATCTGGATGCCGCCGAAACCTATTGGCGGCAGTGGGTGGTTGGCTATGACTCCGGACAGCAGGGGTCGCTGTTCGACATGCTCGAGCAGGGCGCCCGCGGCACGGGCGTCCGCTGGATCTATTCCCTTTCCGGGCTCGACTGGAGCGCCCAGGCCGCGCGGTGGTCCAAACGCTTCGGACCGCAAATCGTACTGGCGTTTCTGGTGGGGATCTGCGCCTGGTTGGCCGGGCCTCCGCTCGTCCGCCTGCTCCGCATTCGCATGCGCGTGCAACGGGTGCGGCGCGGGCAGGGCAGCCCTGCCGACGCGACGCTCCTGTATCAGCGCATGCTGCACGTGGTGAAGCGCCACGGCTATCAAAAGCCTCCGTGGTTCACTCCCGTGGAGTTTGCCGATTCCCTGCCGCGCGGCGGCCTGGGAGACGCCGTCGCGGACTTTACCGCGGCGTACAATGCCGTGCGCTTCGGGGGCAGGACCGACGCGGCGCCGCGCCTCTCGATCCTGCTGGGCGACCTGGAGCGGCAGGAACGGCGGCTGTGACTCCTCCCGAGAATCCCCGCCTGGAGGAAATCGAACGCCGTCTCGCGTGGCTCGAGTCCCAAATGGCGCGCCTGGTTGGACAGCCCCCCGCTCTGTCCCAGCCCGAGGCCTTACCTCCTCCCGCACCTCCTGTTCCGGCACGCGCGCCGCAGGCGGCTCCGCCGATGCCCCCGCCAAGCCGGCCCGCGCCCGCACCCCCGGCGGCAACTCGCCTCCGCGACATCGAAACCGCGGTCGGTCTTACCTGGGTCAGCCGCATCGCCGTGCTGACCATCGTGCTGGCCCTCGCATTCTTTTTCAAGTACGCTTCTGAAAACCACTGGATCACCGAGTGGGGCCGCGTCGCGCTGGGGGTGGGCGCTGCCGCGATAGCGCTGTTTTTCGGGGAACGTTTCTGGCGCGGCGGCCAGCACACCTACGGACAATCCCTCACCGCCGCGGGAATCGTTTTCCTCTACCTGTCCTGCTGGGCGGCGTTCAGCCTGTACAGCCTGGTATCGCAAACCACGGCCTTCAGCGCGATGGTGCTCGTCACAGCCGGCGCGGGCGCTCTGGCGCTGCGCTACGACGGCCAGGCAGTCGCGCTGCTCGCTCTGGCCGGAGGGTTCGCCACCCCACTCCTGCTCGGCGCGGGCCGGGAACCCTGGCTCGTCTTCAGCTATGCCCTCATCCTCGATTTGGGCGCATCGTTCGCATGCCGCCGCCGCGCGTGGCCATGGCCCGAAGCGCTGGCCGTGACGGGCACGGTGGTGCTCTACGCCAGCCAGTTACCTGCTCCGCCAGCGTCCCGGGCGCTGTTCACATTCTTCGTGATCGCCTGGTACGTGGTGTTCGCCGCCACAAGGTCGGTCGGGGTATTCATTAGCGCGCAGGTGATGGCCGGGCTCGGAATCGTCTACACCTGGCACGATGGCGGAGCGGCCCTGTTCGCGGCATGCATCCTCGCTGCCGCCGGGTTGGCGGTAGCCGGCCGCCGCGGGTGGCCGACCGCCGTCAGCACGTCGTTCGCCGGCTTCTGGCTGGCCTTCGCAGCCTGGTCCGCCTATGCCCCCGATCCTCCCCCGCTGGGCTCGACACTGTCGATCCTCACGGTCGCGTTTTTCCTGTTTCTGGCGTGGCCCGTGTGGCGCGCGATGGGACCTCGCCAGCCCCTGCGGCTTCAGGATCTCACGATCCTGGCCCTGAACGCGGCCTTTTATTTCGGCGCGGCGTATGCCCTGCTCTATCGGAACCATCGCGCCTGGGAAGGGCTCCTGGCCGTCCTGGTTGGAATGGCGCACCTGGCCGCGGGCCGCCTCCTCCGGCCCTACGATGCGCGCGGTTCGCTGCTGGCCTCCGCCGCCGCCGGGATTCTGCTGATACTCGCCGCGCCGATTCAGTTTGCCGGCTATCATGTCACCATCGCCTGGGCGCTGGAAGCGGCCGCCATCACGTGGATCGGCACCCGCTTCGGCGACCTCCGCGCGGTGAACGGCGGGCTCCTGGTATTCCTGCTGGTTCTGGGGAGCCTGCTCGTCACGGACAGCGCCGGCCCCGACAGCGATCGTCTCATGGTCAACGTCCGGTTCCTGACCTTCACCGTGGCTGCCGGCAGTCTGCTGGCGGCGGCCCGCTGGATCGCCGCGGGATGGCGCGCTCTGGCCACCTATTTATGCGGGCTTGGGGTGATGCTGTGGGGTCTCTGCCTGGAAGCCGCGGATTGGGCCGGCCATCATGCCGCCCCCGAAGACCTCCGTAGTGTCACCAGCACCTTGATCTCCGTCCTCGCCGCCGCGTATGCCGTGCTGCTGGTGGCGGGCGGCGTCGCCCGCCGCAGCCCTGTCACGCGTGTGGCGGGCATTGTCTTGATTGGCCTGGTAGTGCTGAAGCTCTATCTCTATGATGTCTGGCTGCTGGCCCAGTTTTACCGGATGGCCGCATTTGCCATCCTGGGGCTGCTGCTGCTGGCGATGTCCTATCTCTACTCCCGTTTCCGCTCGTCCATCGAAAACTGGTGGCGTCCCCGATCTTAGCTCCACGGGCCTGGTACAACGGTCAGGATACCCGGACTCTGGTCTCGTGAAGGCCGAGGCACGCGACATGCCGCAGCAACTCCAGGCAGGCCGCCGTGCGTTCACAGTCCGGCTCGCCGCTTGCCACCGATTCCAGGACGGCATCCAGCACTTCCCGGCGCTCCTCTTCCAACGTAGTCCAGTCCTCGACCCGGCATCTCCCTCTAGAGGGGTATTGGGGGGACTCATTCCAACTCCCCAGAATCTCAACGGCGCGCAGCGCGGCTTCGTTTCCCCGGCAGGTTGCCACATTTGCCTCCTGTCAGCCTCATCGGACCAGGGACAGAATTCGTTAACGCTCCAACGTCACTCCGCCGATAAGTTCGAAGGAGCTCCTATGATTCGCCTTACCAGGCTCAACCACGTGCCGGTGGTCCTGAACTCGGACCTCATTGAACACATCGAAGAGACTCCCGACACCGTCATCCAGCTCACTACCGGGCAGATCGTTCGAGTGCGCGAGACGGCAGAGGAGGTGGTAGAGCGAATCATCCAGTTTCGCCGAATGATCAACAGACCGGATGGATTGTGCGCACCGAGGGATCTTGCCGCGCCGGACCCCGTGGAATAACCACTCATGCCAGAGGCCCCACAACCCAACCAGAAACGCAAACGCGCACCCGTCAGGCCAGATCTGGGGACCATCGCCGGTATTGCCCTGGCTTTAGCCGGAATTATCGGCGGTCTCCTTCTCGAAAAGGGCCAGATCACCGACATTACCCAAGGCACGGCTGCCATGATCGTCCTGGGAGGCACCTTCGGCGCCGTCCTGGTGACCAACCCGTTTTCTGTCTTTCTTCGTGCCGTGAAAGGACTGGGCGATATCTTCTTCGAGCCGGTGAACTCCGTGACAACCACGATCGAGGCCATCATCCAATACGCCACCAAGGCCCGCAAACAAGGCATCGTGAGCCTGGAGGCGGACGCCAACGCCATCTCCGACCCGTTTCTCCGCAAGGCTCTCAACCTCGCGATCGACGGCACCGATCTCCAGGAGCTCCGCAAGATGATGGAGGTCGATATCATCCAAAGCGAACAGATCGCCGAAGCGGAAGCCAAGGTCTGGGAATCCGCCGGCGGATACGCCCCGACCGTCGGAATCATCGGCGCCGTCATGGGACTGATTCAGGTCATGAAACACCTGGAGGACATTCGGGAGGTCGGACACGGCATTGCGGTGGCGTTCGTCGCCACCGTTTACGGGGTGGGGAGCGCCAACATCTTCTTTTTGCCGGCTGCCAACAAGCTCCGTTTCCGGATGCACCAGGCTGCCGCCATCAAAGAGATGATTCTCGAGGGTGTCACCGGAATCGTCGAGGGCCGGAACCCCACCCTGATCCGGCTCAAGCTGGATTCGTTCGATCCGCATCCGGCGCGAGCCAAGAAGGTCAAGCCAGCCAAGAGCAGCGAGCCGGTTCCCAACAAGGCACCGGCTCCGACCGCTTCCGCCGGAGATTAGAGACTCGATGCGAGGGAGAAAACAGCCCGTCCACGAAAACCACGAACGCTGGCTGGTGTCGTATGCCGACTTCATCACCCTGCTGTTTGCCTTTTTTGTGGTAATGTTCGCATCCACGCAAGCGGATAAGAAAAAAGCCAAGGCCGTCTCCGAGTCTGTGCGCGAAGCCTTGGAACACGGCCAGTTCAGCTCCGCCATCGCCACCGTGCTGGGCAGGGGGAGACACGAAGCCGTACGCTCCGCGACCAACACGGACCGGGTCAAGGATTCGGCAAACCTGCCGCCGCCCTCCCCCAGGCAACATCCCCCGGATCTGGCCGCGTCTCTGGGTACGCTGCAGTCTGGACTGGCTCCCGAGGTGGCGGCCGGAAAAGTATCGTTGAGCCTCGAGGCCCGCGGACTGGTGGTCAGCATGCGGGAAGCCGCATTCTTCGCTTCCGGGGATGACACGGTCGCGGAGGGCGGCGTGCCGACCATAGCCAAGATCTCGGCGGTCATTCGCGACCTGCCGCAACCCATCCGCATCGAGGGTTACACGGATTCGGTCCCGATCCACAATTCGCGTTTCCGCAGCAACTGGGAACTGTCGGCTGCTCGCGCCATCGCCATGTTGGAATTGCTCCACCAGCGGTTCGGGGTTCCTACCGAGCGCATGACCGTGGCGGGGTACGCTGAGAACGCCCCCGTGGATACCAATGCGACCGAGGAGGGCCGGGCGCACAACCGCCGCGTGGATATCGTCGTGCTTTCCGCCGAGGCGATGAAATCCGAACCGCAGCCCGCGTCTCCCACGCCGCCCACCGGACATTGACATCGAGAGCCGCCCGGCAGAACAGCCCCTGGGCCGTTTACCGCTGACCCCCGCCCCGGGAAACCGGTTGCAGCCTGGCGATCAGCCCTGAAAGGACGGCCGGTGTCCTGGGTCCGGCTGCGGCAGCCAGGTTCGCGTCGCGAACCAGCTTGACCTCCCGTGCGATCACCAGCGTCTCACGCGGAGCGCGGATCCCCATTTTCACGCGATTCCGTCCAATTTGTGCAATCACAATTTCGATGTCGTCGCCGATGAGGATGCTCTCCCCCTCGCGGCGCGACATCAACAGCACGCGGCTGCCTCTTGCTGCACCAGTGGACACTGGACCGAGTAGTCGGAGTCCTGCGCCACGGCTTGTACAGCTCTCCGATTCCGGAGATTCACCAGTACCGGCGCCAGCAGGTTCGCCGTCGCGCCCGTCTCCTGGACCGAGACGATCGTCAGGCAAAGCACATCTTGTCCGATCTGCGGCTGGCGGCCCGCAGGTAATTCCAGATGTCCCAAATCCTCGTCGCTGACCTTCATCCGATAATGAGGTTCCGCTACGAGAATGGGCATGGTGATAAAACAGAGTCCTGGATCCTCCAGGCTTTGCAGGTAGATCAGGGGATCACTTTCTACGAACCGTACCGCCACGAATCGTCGGCGTTCCTCGAATCCCGGGAGGCCGGCCGGGAAATCGAGTTCTGAATCTGTTCCGTAAGTGATCTGTCCAAAATGCTTCGTCTGGAACGCTGCCATAAAACCTCGTTCTGACCAGTAATCGGAGGTTTGGCTGGAATCTGTAGGGGGAAGCCCAAATTCTTCAGGAGCCCGGAAAAGACTGCGTTAGAATCGGAATTTCACCATGCATCCCGGGCGATTTGCGTGCTTCCTGCTCGGCACCTGGCTGGCCGGGGGCTTGTTCATGGCGTTCATTGCCCGGCAGAACCTGGAGACGGTCGACCGCCTGATCGCCAACGGCGACACGGCCATCCTCATGCATTCCGGAAACGCCGGCATTCACGCCATGCGCGGGCTCCTCCGCTACCATGCCCTGGAGCAAACCCGCGACGCCAACGAAAGCTGGGAGACTGCGCAGATCGTCCTGGGAACTTTTTTCTTCTTCTTTCTGCTCTTCGGCACGCGCGAAGACAAGTTCTCCCTCCTCATCCCCCTGCTCATGGTGCTCGTGACGCTGGCTGAACGCCTGGTGTTGTCTCCCGAATTGAACGCGCGCGGCCGGGCCCTGGATTTCGTCCCTGCCAATGCCCAGGCGGCGGACCGCGTCAAGCTGTTGCTGCTGCAGAGGGCCCACATGGGTTGCGAGCTGGGCAAGGCCGCGTTGGGGCTGATCCTGGCCGCCCGCCTGATCCTGCCCCGCCGCCGGCATTCATCGAGTGACGCCCGGCAGGAGCTCAATCTCATCGATAAAGCCAATTACCGCCATATCAATGGGTGATTGCGGCCTTCCGACCGAGGTCATGGCACTGAACCCCTCCATGGCCAGCAGCACCCGGTCGCCCACCCCCGCGTCCACCGCGTCCAGGGCCACCACGGCG
The DNA here is from genome assembly GCA_963719195.1 of Bryobacterales bacterium. Classification (GTDB taxonomy): domain Bacteria; phylum Acidobacteriota; class Terriglobia; order Bryobacterales; family Bryobacteraceae; genus DASQZT01. Next base: position 181,484 of record CAVRBB010000004.1, read on the forward strand.
TCGCCGCGATTGCTGCCATCCAGGTGCAAAGGCTGCACCAGCAGCAGCTTGCGTCCCTCGTGACTGGCATGCTTCTGGGTCGCCACCAACTCGCCTACCACTCTGGCGATCAGCATGGGGATCGCTTTCGCGCCCCTCGCCGGCCGCTGTTCGCGGGTCCCGGGCTGGACGCGTCGGGCGCCGGCGCTCCACCCCCGGCGGTGTCGCGATGCCGCTGCAAGTGCACCGAGTCCACAATTCCGACAATAGTAGTATCCGTGGGCGGTTCCGCCGGGCGGAACGGAAAACTGGCCTCCCTGCCGCGCACCCAATAGATGATCTCCCCCGCCCCCGCACCGGTGCAGTCGGTGCAGATGATGCGCTTGCCGGTATTCTCCAGTTCGGGAGTCAATGGTTGCACCACCAGCATCCGCATCCCGGACAGGGCCGGGTCCTTCATCGTGGACCAGACGCAACCGATAACGCGGCCGAGGTACATCGGTCAATCCAGGCGGACATCGTCCACGATGCCCACGATGGCGGTATCTACGGGAGTGTCCTTGCAGCCTTCGGCCATGCGCGCCGAACTGCCTGAGACGGCGATTACGCGTTCCCGGTAACCCGCGCTAACCGTATCCACAGCAACCACATAGCCGGCCTCATCTTTACCCTCCGGGGAGATCGGTTTGAGGATGAGCAGCTTCTTGCCTTCCAGCCGGGGGTCTTTCCGGGTGGCGACCACGGTGCCCACCACGCGGGCCAGGATCATGACAGACTGGCCCCGCTACTTGCCAGCGCCCTGTGCCTGCGACTTGCCGATCGGCAGGACGTCTTCCAGGCTTTGGTGCGGGCGCGGGATCACGTGTACCGAAATGAGTTCGCCCACCCGCCGCGCGGCAGCGGCCCCGGCGTCCGTGGCGGCGCGAACGGCAGCCACATCGCCGCGCACCATTGCGGTCACATAGCCTGAGCCGATCTTTTCCCAGCCGACCAGGGTCACCTTGGCGGCCTTCACCATGGCGTCGGCGGCTTCGATCATGGCCACCAGGCCGCGCGTTTCGATCATTCCTAACGCTTCACCCATCTATACTCTCCCGGGCGGGCCCTCGCGGCCCTACCCTAAACCACGCGCTTTCAGGGCCTCGTTCACCAGGCCGATCAGTTCCGAGCGCGTTACATAAAACCGTTCCTCGGCGCCGGGTTGGATGTCCTCGGCGGCCAGCGGGCACCCCGGTTCACCGGCGCTCGGGGCCTTGACGCCGTACCGGCTGCGCGAATCCAGCAACTTGTCCACTTCCTCGCGCGGCAGCGTCTTCGGGCCGCCCAGCATCTCCGCCACGAACGTGATGCGCGCGAAGTGCTCCATGGTTTCCATGCGGAAATAGGCCTTGTAGACGTCCTCGCCGTAGCACACCGCGCCATGGTTCGCCATCAGCAGCGCGTCGTACTTGGGAATGAGGGGGAGCATGGGTTCGGTCAGTTCGGGAGTCCCCGGCAGACCATAGCCCGCCAGAGGCACGCAACCCAGCCCGATCACCACCTCCGGCAGCAGTCCCAGATTCAGCGGCCGGCCGGCGGTGGCAAAGCCCGTCGCCACTGGAGGATGGGCATGCACGACCGCCCGGATGTCGGGCCGCAGCTCGTAGATCTTGAGGTGCATGGCGATCTCGCTGGTCCGCTCGGCGCGGCCCGAGATCTTGTTGCCCTTCATGTCCACTATGATCAGATCGTCGACGTGCATCATCCCCTTGCACACGCCGGTCGGCGTAGCCAGGATGCGCTCGGGATCCAGACGGATGGTGATGTTGCCGTCGTTGGCCGCCACCCAGCCTTTTTGGAACACCAACTGCCCGATTCGACAAATGTCGTCGCGATGTTCGCGCTCCGTCTTCACCATCAGGATATTCGATTGTAGCAGACGGCATCCGGGCCGCCCCGGTGATGGCGCATCGCCTGATTGCCTGCCGCGCCGCCGGCCGGTCAAGGCGGCGTCCTGCGCCACGACGTTAGAATGAAGCCATGGAGAAGCGCCGGATGTGCCCGCACTGCCGGGCATTTATTACGACCAGCGACCGCACCTGCCCCTACTGCAACGAAGCGGTTGGCCCCGCTCCGGCGCGACGCGCGAGTGGACCCATTCTGGGTGGTTTCATCCCGCACGCGCGATTCAACACGGTCATTATCCTGTTTTTGAATTTCGGCCTCTACCTGGCCTGCTCGCTGTACGCCATGAAGGGCGGCCGGGGCAACGCCATGGGCCTGGACAGTGGCACACTCGTCGATTTCGGCGCGATGTACCGGCCATACATCGCCGGCGGCCAGTGGTGGCGCCTGGTGACGGCCGGGTTTCTGCACGGCGGTCTGCTTCACATACTGATGAACTCCTGGGTTCTCTTCGACCTCGGCGCCATCGTGGAAGACATGTTCGGCGGCGCCCGCATGCTGGTGATCTACTTCTTCGCCAACATCGCCGGCTTCTATGTGAGCTTCCGGTTCGGAGGGGGGCTTTCGGTCGGAGCATCCGCGGCGCTGTTCGGGCTGATCGGCGCCATGATCGCGCTCGGCATCCGCGACCGCACCTCAGCCGGCACCGCCATCCGCGGCCTTTTCGTGCGCTGGCTGATCTACGGCCTGCTGTTCAGCCTTCTGCCCGGTATCGATATGGCCGCTCACGTGGGAGGACTGGTGGGCGGCTTCCTGGCCGGCTATGTGGCGGGCGAGCCTCGCTATGTTGGCTCCGCCACCGAAAAGGCGTGGCAGGTTGCCGCCGGCTTGTGCGTTCTCTTGACTGTTGTGAGCTTCCTGAAGTGGTACCTGTGGTTTTCCGCCAGCTAGGGCCAATGCTGTTCACTTAAGCCACTGAGTGGGTGAAGAACTCTGGCCTACCTGCCGGCCGGAGGCTGGAGCGGTTTCCGAGGGCCCGAATCAACCAGGGCCATACCCGGCTACGTCCCAGAAGCGGACTTCCAGGGAGTCTAGAGGCTCATTTCAACGGGTCGGCGCTGTGCGTCTGTTTGAGCTCGCAATCGCCACGAACGAATAAACCTTGCCGATCGAGTTCCCGTGTTACGTTACCTGGAGGATCATTTGTTCCTGTAGCCTGCCGCTTAACTACGAGATTTGAAGCCCAGCGTGGTTTCGTCGATGCGCTGATCCTCTGTGTAAGGGATGCAGTGTCGGCGCGGATTAAAGTTAAACCACGCATAGATCGTCTCGACGAACTTGAAGGCGATCTCTTCGGCGGTCGTCTCTGGGTTCGCCGTGAAGGATCCATCCCACGTCGTTTCGGGGGCGGTGTGGTCCTCGAAGCCGATCGCGAGGTGTGGTGGTTGGTTGTTAACTCCCATGTTCGCAAGACGGACTCGGCCTTTGAGGTCGGGCGGTGCAGTGTCGGCGAGCTTCAAAACTTGGGTTGCGAACTGGGTAAAGACATACGCGAATTCGGCAATCACGAAGGTGTTGATGTAGTACGGCTGTTGCGGGTCTTGGCTGACATTCCAGCTGAGAAACCAGTTGTCGCCCTGTGCCACTACGGCGGTGAGACCGTGCCGGGAGACCTCTCGGAGTTTGTAGCCTTGCATGAAAAATCGACGGGTTTCGTGCGTAGCCGTCTCGAGTTCGTTATTGATGTGCAGATCGAAGCCATCGTAGCGCAGACGCGGGGGCGTGCGCAGGAGCTGTTCAGCATCGGTTCGGTCCTTACTCGTGACGAGGGCACTGAGGTCGACACCACCAGGAGGGTAAAGGGCCAGGAGAACGTAAGGTTGTTCCAGGAGCCCGGAGTTGGCAATGGCGTCGTTGATTTGTCGTTCAAATACTCGCTGCAAGCTCCGCAGCTTTTGCGCCTGCGTGGCGCGCTCATAGCGTTCTCGTTGCGCTTGTGCGTATTGCGCGATTTGTTCGCTTCTGGCGAGAAGTTCAGTCACCATGTCTTCTAGGCTGGTGAGTGGTCCTCGCATTGCTTGTCGATCTTCGCCGTCGCGTAGCAGGGCGTGGAGATGTTCGATCCCGGTGGGTACAACGTCGGTTTGGCGTCGCTGATAGTAGCCAAAAATGGTACCGGAGGCTTTTTTGTCGTCCTGAACCGGGCGCTTGCTGAGGACAGGCCAGTGTGTTGGGTCAGCCTTGGGGATGTAGATGGTGGCAATGCCGAACGCCAGGTTGGTAGTATCGCGGTGGAAGGACAGCGTGACCCCCGCGAGTGGTGGGTGAGTCCATGCCGAGAGGGTGTCCCGATACTGTTTTTCGTCGAACAGGTCGATGGAAAAGGGAGAGGCTTCCTCTATCTCCTCGCCATAGGTGGGAATCTGTCCGCTGGGTTTAGACTTCGCTCCCAGGAGGATGAGACCACCATTAGCGTTGGCGAAGCCCGTGGCATCCTTTGCGAGTTCCCGCTTTTGGTTGTCTTCTTGGAGACGGTAGGGTGTGCGTTTGAAATCGAACTCGCTGGTCTCAACGATACCGGTGAGGTCCCGCCAAGCGCCGCGCCGGCATATGTCGAGAATCTCCCCTATGCTACGCTCCGTGGCCATGTGTGTTTTGGTTTGAGGATATCATGCCACTCGTGCATCGAACGCACCCCTTGAAAGTTTGGCGCCCAGTTGAACCGAATCGGTCTCCTCAATTAAACCTGATGCTCATACCTGTCTCCGATTCCTTGATGACGTTGAGGGAGCCGGTCTTCGTTCTCGGCCTTCGAGGACCTCAGAGCCGGAAGGCCGTCGGCGACTCGTCGAACTCTGCTGCCGGCCAACGCCTCGGAAACGGGGTTGTGGAAAGCGTCCGGTCTGCTCTGCTCGGATCGCTGGCGAGTTGGCCCACAGCCGGCGATCGGAGAAGGGCCAGCGTGCGAGGCCTTAAGTGAACTGTATTGCAGCCAGGGCCTGTCAACCGGTCCATCCCAGATAACGGCGCTGACCTGAGGAAGACGGAACCAACGGCGAGTCATTTCCGGACGCGAAGCCGCGGTGAATTCACGCGGAGAAGAGCAGGGAAGCGGCGGCTGAGGGGCGGCACGCGCACCAGCTTCGTGGTGCTCGGCCAGGCGGGGCGGAGGAAGCGGAGCTCCTAGAACAATCCTCCCAGTCTCGGCGGGAATCCGGTTCCCGGGCGGCGGCTCGGAATCGGCTGCCGGGACCGCCGCGATTGATGCGGTTTTGGGTCCCCCTTGCACTGTGACGCCGCCGCCCTGCCGGACGCAGTTCGCTAAAACGACCACAACACGCTGGTGAAGCTCACGTGCGCGTGGTAATTCTGGTTGGCGTTGAACAGGTGGAAGTCTTCGGCGTAGTCGTAGAATTGCCATCCGGCGTTCCAGCGGATCTTGGGAGTGATACGGATCGAGAGTCGCGCGAGAGGCGTCTGGTAGGTCAACGGAAAGCTCTGGACGGCGTTGAGCAGGGTCTGGATCGCGTCGGTGGAGGTCAACCGGCTCCCATCGCCGGTATCCTTGGTGATGCTGTAGCCCACATACACGCTCGCCCGCCGCCGGACTTCGAACCGCACCCCCAGGTTTCCCGCGTGGATGTTGCTGCGATACAGCGAGGAGTACGCGGTCTGCAACTGCGGGCGGTTGCCCGTGCCGGCAAAAAAGGCGAGGCCCGACGCGGTATCGAGGTGCAGCTTGTTATATGCCGCATCGATCGCGAACCAGCCGTTGGGGGACCACGTAGCATTGGCGCCGTATTGACGCGAGTGCGAGCTGAAAGATGTGAACGAGAACGGGGCGTTCAGGTTGTACGCCTGGCGGTAGACTCCGGAAAGCTGAAGCTTGCGCCCGCGGTAATCCACGCGGCCGTTGAGGGCGTGATAGTGGCGGTCGGCAACCGGTGTGAGCGGGTCGGAGGCGCGCCCGATTTCGCCGCCAATGGTGATGCTGAGCGGCTTCACCGGACGGAGACGCACCCCGAGCCGGCCCGTGTTCAGGTGATTGTTCACTTCGTACAGGCTGCTGTCGGCAGCGGCGAAAGCCGGGATGTCGAAACCCTCGATGGTGCGGACGCGGCGGTCCGAGTATTGATATCCGGCGTAGAAACCAAGCTGGCGCGTCGGCCGGTAATTCACGTCGGTGGAGTTGCTGACGGTGCGGATGCCCAGGTAGCGGAAATAAATCGTGGTGCCCAGGTTCGTGCCGGTGGTGACTTCGGTGTACGTGGAGTTGCCGTCGATGCGGTTGCTGGCAATGGCAGTGCTGTTGACGACGCTCAGGCGGTCGCTGGGAAACAGGCTGAGGCTGAAGTCGCCCGCCAGCGCCGGACGCCGCGCGCTGCCGCCGACCACGATCTGGCGGCTGGCCGGACCGCCCGACTGGCCGATTCCCGAAGCCCCCTCCACCAGCGCGAAATCGTTGTGGCCGCCCACGTAGGTGAGCCGCGCGTCCATTCCCCAGTACTTGCGCCGCGTGAACAGGTTCCCCAGCCACCCGGGGTTTGCGCCGTGGATGGGCTGGGAGCGCGAGAACTGCTGCAGCACGGTCTGGTCCGCTTCGGTCCCGGCCGCGACCACCCCGGCGGAAGTTTCGGGCGAATCGTCCTTGAAGTAGTCCCAACGGTGCATCACGGTGAACCTGAAGCCGCCCAGATCCGCGTCGGCGCCCAGCCGGTACTCGTTCCAGTGACGCGTCACGTCGGTGAAGACCGGAAGCCCCGACCCGTTGACGTCGAATTCCTGAGACGTGGAGAGGGCGGGGCCGTCCTCCGTATCGCGGCTGTATCCCACCCGGAAGCGAATTCGCGATTGCGGCAGGATCGTCAGCTCGTGGTCCTGTATGCGGCGGATCGTGTCTTCGAAGTGGGTGCCGCCGGCTACCGTCAGCCCGGGGTTGAAATAGGCGTTGAGGCGCCACGTCATGTCGTAGCGGTAGAGGCTGTTCTTCTGAACGCGGAGCACAGCCGACTGGTAGTTGTCGTTGCCCAGGCCGAGCGTGTTGAGCAGGATCTCATCGAAGTAATGGCCGTGTCCTTCCTTGGAATTCACCGAGAGGGCGCTGCCGAACAGGCGGAGACCGTTGCCCCAATTATCGACACTGCGGTACATGCCCTCGTTGCCGCCCACTGCCTTAGAGCGGTACCCCAGTTCGAACGACTGGGTGATGTTGTAATTGCCGATGCTGTCGCCGCGCACCGATCCCACCGCCTCCGCTGTGGGAGTGACCACCTGCTGCGCGTGCAGCGCGACCATCGATGCGAACAGGAAGGAGATTGGCTTCAGCATGGCGGTCACCTCTTGAAATAGGGATCGGCGTTGGATCCGTGGATGCGGACGTGGCACCGCGTGCATTGCTGGAATTTGGGATCGAACAGGTTGTGGCGCGCGGTCTGGATGTCCACACCCTGGTTGCGCGTTCCCGAACCCCCACCGTTGTGGCACTCCAGGCAGACGATGAATACCACGGGGCGGCGAAGGAGCTTGGGGTTCATGGATCCGTGCGGATTGTGGCAGGCTTCACATCCTTCCACCCGTACCACCGGGTGTTCGAACACGAACGGGCCGCGGTATTCCACGTGGCACTTGAGGCAAGGCTCTTCGTTGTTGAGCGCCTGGTCCACCATGCGCGGGCGCTGGCCCATGGACCAGGTGGGGGCGAACGCGCCGTGCGGATTGTGGCAGTCGGTGCACTGCATGAAGCCTTCGTTGATCCGGTGCTTGGAGGGCATGTCGAACTGGGCCCGAACCGTGGAATGGCAGGAGTAACAAAGGTCGCGCTGCTGCCGTGCGAGCAGGTACTTCGCGGTGGGCGAATGGTGGATGGAGTGGCAACTGGTGCAGGCCACATCGTTCAGCGTGTGCTCGGAACGCCGGATGTTGGCGCGCGCCAGATCGCGCGCGTGGCACCCGAGACAGTCGTCCAGCACCTGCTTGGGAGTCATCAGCGAGAACGCGTGCGGTATCGTCTCCTTGCCGCCGCGCGCCGCGACATGGGCCTGCCCGGGACCATGGCAGCTCTCACAGCCGGTACGCTCCGGCGGCGCATTCCCCGAAGCCACGCTTTTGAAGTGCGGGTTCTTGAAGAAGTTGGACCACACGTCGGGATGACAGGTGCGGCAAACGTTGCTTCCCACGTAGCCCCCCTGCGACGGCGTCGATGCGGGAGGCGTGGTTTGTGCCCGCACTACCACGGCCAGAACAAACAGGAGCGAAAGAGCGGCAGTGCCGGCGCGAGCCATATTCAAATGGTACTGAAGCCGAATCCCGCCCACCCGGAATGAACAGAGTTTTTACGTTACTTTTGCAAGTTCGCCAATGCGGCCGCGGCCCGCTACGGGAGGCGCCCTGCCAAGGTGCGATTCGCAACCATCGGCACGGGCCCGACCTCCCGGGTATAGTGGTTGCTGGACCCGATGAAGAAGCTGATCAACGATCCACACAGCGTCGTCCGCGAGTCTCTTGCCGGGCTGGCGCGGGCACACGCCGACATTCTCACGGTCTCCCTGGACCCCGTGTACGTAACGCGGGCCGGCGCGCCGGTTAAAGGGAAGGTAGCCGTCATCTCGGGCGGCGGAAGCGGTCATGAGCCGATGCACGCGGGCTTCGTGGGCAAGGGCATGCTGGATGCCGCATGTCCGGGGCAGGTGTTCACCTCACCGACCCCCGATCAGATGGAGGCCGCCACGCGCGCCGTGGATGGCGGCGCGGGCGTGCTGCACATCGTGAAGAACTACACCGGCGACATCATGAATTTCGAAATGGCCGCGGAACTCTGCCAGGCGCACGCGGTGGTGGTCGAGTCGGTGGTGATCAACGATGACGTGGCGGTGGAAAACAGCCTGTACACGGCGGGACGGCGCGGCGTGGGCACGACGGTGCTGGCGGAGAAGATCTGCGGCGCGGCGGCCGAGGCCGGCGCCGGCCTCGCGCGCGTGGCCGCGCTCTGCCGAAAGGTGAATGAGAACGCGCGGTCGATGGGCATGGCACTGACGTCGTGCACCGTACCCGCGGCCGGGAAGCCCACCTTCCACCTGGCGGAAGACGAGATGGAGATGGGCATCGGCATTCACGGCGAGCCGGGACGCGAGCGGCTGCCCATGGCGCCGGCGCGCGAAGTCACCGAGCACATGACCGAGAATATCCTGGCTGACCTGCCGTTATCGCGCGGCGACCACGTCATCGCCATGGTGAACGGCATGGGCGGAACGCCGCTGATGGAGCTGTACCTCGTGTACGGCGAACTGGAGGAGTTTCTGCAGGGTCGTGGCATTACCGTTGCGCGGCGCCTGGTCGGCAATTACATCACCAGCCTCGAAATGGCGGGCTGCTCCCTCACCCTGCTGCGCGCCGATGAAGAGATGCTGCGCTCTGGGACGCGCCGGTGCTGGACCGCCGGCCTGCGATGGGGGATGTGATTGTGGCGGTGACCCGGCAGGATGTTCTGACGTGGCTCGAGGCGCTCGAACAGATTTTCCGTGACAACCGGGAGCGGCTGACGGAACTGGATTCGGCCATCGGCGACGCGGACCACGGCATCAACATGGACCGCGGGTTCACGGCGGTACAGGCGGAGGTGGCTGCCAACGCGCCCGCCGAGATCGGGTCGATTCTGCAACTGGTGGCGGCCGCACTGATCAAGACCGTAGGCGGCGCCTCCGGTCCTCTGTACGGGACGTTCTTTCTGCGCGCCGCCGCAGACTGCGCGGGCAGGCAGGAATTGGTGGCAAGAGATGTGGTGGCGCTGTTTCAAGCGGGTATTGAGGGCGTGAGGCAGCGGGGAAAGGCCGCGGCGGGGGACAAGACCATGCTGGACGCGCTGCTGCCGGCAGCGGCGGCGATGCAGAAACAACTGGAGGCAGGCGCGGACCTTTCCGGCATTCTCGAAGCGGGCGTGGCGGCCGCCGAAGCAGGCATGCTGGAAACCATCCCGATGCAGGCGCGGAAGGGCCGCGCCAGCTATCTGGGGCCGCGCAGCATCGGGCACCAGGACCCGGGCGCAACGTCCGCATATCTCCTGCTGAAGACCGCCGCGAACGCCTGGCGCCCGATGATCGGCATCGTCGTGGTCTCGCATAGCGCCAGGCTGGCGGAAGGCGTGTGCGAACTGGCCGCGCAGGTGGCGCAGGGCAAGGTTCGCCTGGCGGCGGCGGGCGGCACCAGCGACGCGGCGCACCCCATCGGCACGGATGCGTTCAAGGTCCTGCAGGCCATCGAATCGGTCTACAGCGATGACGGCGTGGTGGTCTTCACGGATCTGGGCAGCGCCGTGCTGAGCGCTGAAACGGCGTTTGACATGCTCTCCGGCGAGCGGCGGATGCGGGTCCGGCTGTCCGCGGCGCCGGTGGTGGAAGGAGCGGTCGCCGCGGCCAGCCTCGCGGCAGCCGGCGCGAACCTCGACGAGGTGCTCCAGGGCGCAACCGCGAGCCAGACCCCGCAGTCCGCTGCCGGCTTCGAGGTCCCCCACGTGGAGCGACTCGTTACCGTTTCCGCGCCGCTGGGCTTGCATGCCCGGCCGGCGGCGCAGCTCATCCGCCTCGCGCGGCATTTCCAGGCGCGCATCACCATCGAGAATCTCACGCGGCCCGCCGGACCTTTCGACGCCGGCAGCATCCACGGTCTCCTGAGTCTCGGCGCGCGGCAGGGACACCGGCTCGCGATTCGCGCCGAAGGTCCAGAGGCGCGCACCGCGGTCTCGGAATCGGCGAGTTTCCTGGAAGCCTTGCGGGAAGGAGCGGCTCCCGCGGCTCGGGCCGCCACGGCAGCCACGCCGGCCGGTGGAGACCTGTGCGGGATTCCGGCTTCGGCCGGAATCGCCATCGGCCCGCTGGTAAGCCTGCGCGCGCCGGCCGTTCCGGCGGCCGCCGGCATCGCGGCCGATCCGGAACTGGAAGAGCAGCGGTTGCTGGAGGCCATTCGCGCCGCGCAGGCGGAAACGCGGGCGCTGCACGCATGGACCAAGGCCAACGCGGGCGAAGCAGAGGCCGGTATTTTCGACGCGCAGTTGCTGTTCCTGGAAGACTCCGCGCTGGCCGGAGCCGCGTTGCGCATGATCGTGGAGGAGCGCGCCCTTGCCGAACACTGCTGGCACCAGGCGGCCGAAAGAGTTGCCGCGGAGATGGATTCGCTGGACGATCCTTACCTGCGGGCACGCGCGTCCGACGTGCGGGATGTGGCGGCGCGCGTATTGCGGAGACTCAGCGGCCTCACCGCCGCTGCCGCAACCATGCGCGAACCCTCGGTTGTCACCGCGCATGACCTGACGCCTTCCGAAGCCGGCGCATTCGATCCGGCGCTGGTGTTGGGTGTATGCCTGGAGACCAGCAGCGCCAGCGCGCATAGCGTGATCCTGGTGCGGGCCATGGGAATTCCGGCCGTGGTCGGGATGGGACCCGGGATCGGTGCCATCCCGGACGGCACACCCGTGGCCGTGGATGGGGATCGCGGAGCGGTATGGGTGGCGCCGGGCGCGGAACGAATGGCCGAGCTCGAAGACCGGCGCACGCAATGGCTGGCGGCGCGGAGCGCGGCCCAGGCCCAACGCCATCGGCCGGCGGCAACGCGCGACGGCGTCCGCATCCACGTCTTCGCCAACCTCAGCCACGATACCGAAATTCTGCATGCGCTGGATGGCGGCGCGGATGGCGTGGGCGTGCTGCGCACTGAGTTCCTGTTTCTGGGCCGCGCGGAAGCTCCCGATGAGAACGAGCAGGCCGCGGTCTATCAGACCATTGCCGTGGCGCTGGGCGAAAAGCCGCTGGTGATCCGCACCCTGGATGTCGGTGGCGATAAGCCTCTGCCCTATGTGGAAACCGGCCAGGAGGCGAACCCGTTCCTGGGATGGCGCGGCATCCGCCTGACGCTCGACCGGCGCGACCTCCTGCGGACCCAACTCCGCGCGATCCTGCGGGCGGCGGCGGGCCATTCGGTGGAAGTGCTGTTCCCCATGATTTCCACGCTGGCGGAACTCCGCGAGGCCAAGGCGGTCCTCGCCGCCGTGGAAGCCGAACTGGCGCGCGAGGGCGCCCGGTTCGGCCGGGTGAAGGTAGGGGTGATGATCGAGGTGCCTTCAGCGGTGGCGGTCGCGGAGCAACTGGCGCGGGAAGCGGAGTCCTTCAGCATCGGCACCAACGACCTGGTCCAATACCTCATGGCGGCGGACCGCACCAACGCACGCGTGGCGCCCATCGCCGACCCGTTTCAACCCGCCGTGCTGCGCATCGTCCAGCAAGCGGTCGCGGCCGCCCGCCAGGCCGGAATCGGAGTTACCCTCTGCGGCGAACTGGCCGCCGACCTGCTGGCTACGCCCCTGCTGCTGGGCCTCGGGCTCAGGGGGTTCAGCGTAAGCCCGCCGCTGATTCCCCCGCTCAAACGCGCCATCGCGGGCTGGAGCCTCGCCGAGGCCGAAGCCATCGCCGGTGAAGCCATGTCCCTCGAGACCAGCGACGCCGTACGGAGCTTTCTGCGCGAACGTGCCTCCGCGAGCTGATCACGCAGCCGTTACTGATCGGTAACCGACCCGTCGCCGAACCGGTATTCCGGACGGTTACCGGGCTTGTAGGGATGCGCCGCCGCGACTTTCTCGTCCAATGTCACACCCAGTCCGGGGCGAGCCGGCAGCGCCGCATACCCGTTCTTCACGATCGGACCGTTCCCGCCGAAGAGCTCCGGAGCCCATGCGGTCCGGGTCACCGTGTACTCCTGAATCGCGGCGCTGGGAGTCGTCGCATCCACGTGCAGCGATGCCATCGTGCTCACCCAGCTTTGCGGGTTATGCGGCGCCAGGGCCACCCGGTAAGTCTCGGCCAGCGTACCAATCTTCTTGAGCTCCAGGATCCCGCCCGCGTGGCATACGTCGGGCTGCACGTAGTCCACCAGGTGGCGCGAACAGAAGTCGGCGAATCCCCACTTCGTGAACGAGCGCTCACCGGTCGCCAGGTGGGTCTTCGTTTTTTCGCGCAGCAGCGCCAGCTCGCCCAGGTCTTCCAGTTGCGTCGGCTCCTCCACGAACATCAGGCCAAGGTCCTCCACCCGCGTGCAGAAATCGATCGCCATCGGAGTCGTGCAGCGGCCGTGCGCATCCACGCAGATCTGGAAATCGTCGCCCACGGCTTTGCGGATCGCCTCCAGCTTGCGCACCCCCTCCCGGACCATCGCGGATGGCTCCACCAGGTCGTTGTGAGGCGAGAGCGGGGTGGTCTTGGCAGCCGTGTAGCCCAGCTCTTTGGCGCGCAAGAAATCCTCCGGGGTGGATCCCACGTCCAGGTACATGTAAATGCGGTCTCGCGCCGCGCCTCCCAGCAGCTTGTAGATCGGCACCTCCAGCGCCTGCCCGAGTATGTCCCAAAGCGCGATCTCCACCGCGCTGATGGCGGAATTCAGAACCGGGCCCCCGCGCCACCGCGGCACCCGGAACATGCTCTGCCACAGGAATTCGATATCGGCCGCGTCTTTGCCAACCAGAAATCGCTCGTGTTCCATGATGGCTTGCGCGATGGTGGCTTCCTTGCTCGTGACCGATCCCTCCCCGAGTCCCACCAGCCCGCCGTTGGTGTAGATCTTGCAGAACACCCAATTCAGGCTCCCGGCGTTCACCACGAAGGTCTTCAGCCCGGTGATCTTCAGGTTGAGAACTTTCGCTTTCGCGAGCCACGCGCTTGTTGCCGCTCCCAGGGCGGCCCGGATGAATCCGCGCCGGTTCATTTGGTTCACCTCCGGATTTCCGGATTGTACCGCGTGCCGGCGCCCGGGGCTGCCCGATTCCGCCGGACCTCTGCCACCACTCGGCTGAGCGGCTGAGCGGCGCAAAACGCCGGCATCGCCGCCGGGCTTGATATACTGGCCTCGTTCGTGCGTTCTCCACTACTGACACTGACCTTTTCCGCCCTGTGGTTCTCTGCGGCCCTGTATGCGGAAGATGCCGTATGGCGGATCGACCCGAACCACAGTGCCGCGTACTTCAGCGTGCGCCACCTGATGATCTCCACCGTACGCGGCCAGTTCGGCGGCATGGCACGGTGCGCTATGATCCACAGCACCTGGCCAACGCCAGCGTGCAAGCCACTATTGATTGCCGGACCCTGAATACCGGCGTGGCCAAGCGCGATGAGCAGATGCGCGGGCCGGATTTCTTCGACGTGAAGCTCTATCCGGAAATGAAGTTCAGCTCAAAGGAGGTCCGCAACGCCGGCCCCGGCAAACTGCGCGTCGCCGGCGATCTCACGATGAACGCCGTCACCCGCCCGGTGGTGCTCGATGTCGATGGCCCGTCGCGTCCCGTGCGGGATGCCCAGAAGCGAGAGAAAATCGGACTCAACGCCACCACCAAAATCAACCGGAAGGACTGGGGCATCGTTTGGAATGAAGTGCTGGAGACTGGCGGCTTCGCCGTGGCCAACGAAGTTTCCATCTCGCTCGATATCGAGCTGATCCGCACCAGGTAACTTGCCCCCGAATCTCCGCCGGCAATCAGCCGTTATGACCCGGCCCGCGAATCGTTGCCGGTGGTCGACTCGCGGATCTGGAGATCCGGCTCCAGTTTGACTATCACCCGCGTAGCGCTGTCCAGTTCCCCTTCAATCCGCCTCAATAGCAGCTCCGCGCCCTGAAAGCCGATCTGATAGGAAGGCTGCGACACGGAAGTAAGATGGGGGCGCAGTGCTCTGGCAGCCGGTATGTCGTCGAATGTCGCCACCGCGATATCGCGTGGGCAGGACAGTCCCATCTCTTCCAGCGCTTCCAGTACGCCGAGTGTCATCATGCCGTTCGAAACGAACAGGGCCGTGGGGGGGCAACCCCGCAGCAGAAGATCCTGGCCCAGCCGGCGTCCCGATTCTTCCCGGAAATCTCCTTCCACAATCAGGTCCGGGTCGATCTCCAGGCCCGCGTCCGCAAACGCCAGCTTATATCCTTGCAGGCGGTCGTTCGCGGTCTGGAGCGCCAGGCAGCCCGTGATCATGCCGATCCGGCTGTGGCCCCGCAGAATCAGGTGCTGCACACACATGCGCGCACCCTTGGCGTTATCGACGGAGATACAATCGAACGGCCTGGATGAGTTCGGCAGGCGGTCCAGTGCGACCACCGGAATTCCTCCGTCGATCAGTGCGTCGATGTGACGCGTGTCCCCGTTGTTCGGAGCCACCACCAGCAACAGGCCGTCCACCCGGCGCGATCGCAGCAGCGTCAGTACCTTGCGTTCCCGCTCGACATGGTCATCCGTGTTGAAGGTGATGAGAAAATACCCTTTGGCCGAGGCGGCATCCTCGGCCCCTCTTACCAGTTGCGGGAAAAACGGATTCGTAATGTCTGAAATCACCATGCCCAGTGTCTGCGTCCGCCTGGACTTCAGACTCCGCGCCATGTGGTTGGGGTGGTAGTCAAGCTTCCGGATGGATGCTTCTACCCGCTTGCGCAGTTCGGAATGGACCGATCCGGAGCCACATAGCACATTCGACACAGTCCCGACGGATACCCGGGCATGTTTGGCAACTTCTTTGATCGTCGCGATGGCTGACTCCAATGATTCCCTTTGATCTTAGCTGACATTTCGTGTAGATGTCTCCGGCGCCGGCTGTTGCGGCTTGCTTATTGGGCGTCCACCACGCAACGGAATCCCAGTGTGCCCGCGCGATCTTTGCCGGGCGCCATCATCAGGAGCTTTCCGTGCTCATTCAGCCTGTATGCCTGCGGAAAATACCATCGCGAGCCTTGCGGCTGATAGTAGCTCCCTCCCTTGAGAATGCCGCCGCGCGTGTGGTCGTCCATGTATTCGTCGGTCCATTGCCACACATTGCCCACCAGGTCTTCTACGCCGAACGGGCTTGCGCCGCGAGGGTGCGCGCCCACGTCGTCCGGGCCCCGCAGATCGCGTCCTTTGTCGGGTACCGGCACTGCCCCCGGGTCCCATCGGTTGCCCCAGGGATATTGCCGCCCCTCGGTCCCCTGCGAGGCGTATTGCCATTCCCACTCATGCGGCAGACGCTTCCCGGCCCATGCCGCATAGGCGCGCGAGTCTTCCAGAGATACCCAGGTTACAGGCTTGTTTGCCCACCCTTCCGGATAAGTGCCCTGCTTCCAGTCCTTCAGGAAGTTATGGTCGTCCTTCGGGTGGTAGTGACTGGTGTCCAGAAACTTCTTGTAGTCCGCATTAGTTACAGGATAGCGATCTATACAGAACGGTCTGATATCCACAACGTGCCGATGGTTGCGCCGGGGGGAGTCTTCCCATGGGTACTGCACATCGACTCCGATCTGGTTGCTTCCTTCGATTTCGATTCCCGCCACTTCAAACAGAAAGCTCGATCCCGGAATCCTGATCATGCCGGCGGGCGCGCTCGCGCTCGGCTTGGTCGGCGCAATCTCCACCAGGGTCTGCGGAAGAAAGCCTCGTTCGGCGCTGAAACTGTCCAGCCTTACACGTCCCAGTTGGTTCATTTCGGACAGGAACTTCCGCAGGTCGTCATTCACGGATGAAGCATCGATCGCAAGCAGCGCGCCATAGCCGTTCCCCTCGATCTCGAAACTCAGGGTGGCGGTATCATTGGTCACCGCGGCAGTCAGTTCCACTCCGTGCCAGACGTCGAAATACTTCCGCGCCGGATTATAGGGAATCTGTAGCTGCTGGCCGGCCACGTCGAATTCGTTCTTGTTCACGATGGTCCAAAGCGTGCGGTCCCGGCCCGGCCACTTGCTGGCATAGATCCCGTACTGTAATACCGGCGTGTGCGGTTCCCAATCCGCGCTCGTCAGTTCCTGCGCGAACTTGCGTTCGATCTTGCCGACGCGCCGGACGGTTTCGCAATCTCGCGGCGTCATCCCGTTCCATATGCCCCAGATGTTTTCCCAGGTTTCCATCCCGACCCCGTTGAAAAACGCGTACTGCAGATCGATGTTCTTATCGCGTTGCCACCGGTCCGAGATGTTGGTCATATGACGCGGTTCCAGCCACTTGTATTTGGCCACCAGTTGAGCGATGCCGCCGCCCCGGCGTCCCCCGCCCGCGCCGGCTGTAGCCGGCGAGAGAGTGGCTTGGCCCCAGTTCAGGTTGTTGTACGCCAGCGCTTCATCCACCGAGAGCGATTCCGGCTCGAAGGCCACCGGGTGGCCGGTTTTGTCCGATGCGGCGCGATACGCCCGCGGCACCGCCGCCATGGTGTCGCCGTTGATTCCGTCCGCTCCCACCGCCGCCATCTCTTCGGCCAGCGCCTGCGGTTCAGGTACTCCGAAATCCCGGGTACCCTGGTCCCAGAGCATCATCGGAAACAGCACCCGTACACCCCGCCGGTGGAAGTCGGCTACCATCTGCCGGATTCCGGGAATTCCGCCCGGCATATCGCGAAACAGGTCGAACTGACTGCGATTGTCGATGCCGATGTTCGGGTACGTATGCCACACCAGCACCGCATCGATACCTCCGTACCTCTTCTCCAGATCGTCGAGGTAACGGTCCACCGTGTATTTGCCCGCGACCGAATCGTAAAAATACCGGTCCTCGATCATCATCTGCGGCTGCATGAAGCTGCTCTGGGTCCATTTCAGCTCGGGCCGGTCGTATTCCGATCCGTCGTAGCCGATACGCTTGAGATACTCCATTCGCCAGCGCTTCATATCGGCGATCCACCTGGGGAAGTCGGCGGGTGTCGGCGGCCCCGCAAAATGGTAGCCCTCCGGCCGCACAGACGGGTCCTGTCCCGACAAGGTGCTCACGCGCATCAGCGCCGCGGCCACAAGAAACGCCGCCGCCATTCCGCATCCGCGGACAAATTTTCGCATCGGTGATACCTCAAACCTCAAAACGACATCCGCAGCAGGAACTGCACGAATCGCGGATCTCGCGCGCCCGTGATCCACCCGAAGGTGTTACCCGGCGCGTTGGTGTATGTCGTGTTCACACTACTCCATTGAATGTGGTTGAACGCGTTCAGAAAGTCCGCACGGAACTGGATCTTCACGGCCTCCCTCGGCCGGAACGTCTTGGCCAGCGCCAGGTCCCAGTTGTTCACACCAGGCCCCCGCACGATTCCCAGGCCCGCGTTGCCTTTCACATTGTTCGGCGGCGCCGAAAACGCCGAGGCGTCGAAGTATCGCCGGAACGCGCGATCGCTCGCCGCCAGGTTCGGATTATTCATCAGGTTCGGAAGATCCGGCTCCATGTCGTAGGCGCTGGTAAGCCCGTTAAACACCGTCAGCGCCTGGCCGGACTGAAACGTGGTCAGGCCGCTCACCGCCCAACCGCGGACAAGCGCCCTGCCCGCTGCCGGAAGAGAACCGCCCCAGGGTATCTCGTAATTGAACCCCGCGACAAACCTGTGGGGGAGCGAGAACGACGACTCGCCCCGCGCGATGTTCCCGTTCCAATCCCAGGTGGATACGATCTCCGCATATCCGCCATAGTCCGAGTACGGCGTGCCGAAGGTTCCGGCCTGTGGAACTCCGTAATCCTGAACCGTTTTGGAGAACGTGTAGTTCGAAGTGATTTGCAGCCCCCTGCTCAGCTTCTTT
Organism: Bryobacterales bacterium; assembly: GCA_963719195.1. Classification (GTDB taxonomy): domain Bacteria; phylum Acidobacteriota; class Terriglobia; order Bryobacterales; family Bryobacteraceae; genus DASQZT01. The sequence goes on from CAVRBB010000004.1 coordinate 199,886, forward strand.
TCCAACTGCACGTTCACGCTGTTGTAGAAGCTGTTACGGCCCTCCCGGACCAGCCGGACATCCCCCCACCGCGGGCTCGGACGAGCGTCGTTGTAAATGTCGCTGGAAGCCCATCCCGTTTGATAAGCCGGCTTGTTCACATTCTCGTAATAAACCAGGTGCGTGCCTCTTCCGCCTACATAGGATGCGGATAGCATGGTGTTGGACCCGAAGCTCTTCTCTAACTGCACCATGTACCGCTGATAGTAAGGCACCTTCCCCGATTTTTCGTCGTAAACCACAACCGCCCTCGGCGCATCGAAATACCCGGCTCCCTTGGCCGTAGTGATGGGGAAGCCATCCAGCGTGCCGGTCTGCTGCGCCGGGAAAATGTCGCTGAACTTGAAATACGGAATATCGTTGTTCACACCCGCGTTGCCGTTGGAGAACTCGGCGCCCGTGTAGCCCGGCGTCGCGCCCATCATGTAGTCGTACGTGTTTCCGCCGTTTACCGTAGTCCCCGCCATGTAGAAAATACCATAACTGGCGCGGGCTATGAGATCCGGGCGGATCTGGTAGGCCAGCCCGATGCGCGGGGCGAAATTGGTCTTCGGCGGCGGTACAAAGTGCTGCGGCAGTCCCTGGTACCTCCCGGGCGTGATTTCCTGCCAGCCGGGATAGCTGAAGTCCATCTTCTCATTCCCGTAGTTCGAGGGAGAATACACCGGAATGCACAGGTCATTGCGCAACCCGATATTGACCGTGAACTTGGGCGTTACCTGCCACTTGTCTTCAACGTAGAACCCCCAGTACTCACTGGAAAAGTCGAGGCGCGGCTCCTGGCCGGGCGGGTAGTTGTAAGTCTGCAGCATGTAAGTAGGCACGCCCAACAGGAAAGTCGCCATGCCGTCGCCGCCCAGCCGGCCATTGGTTGCGCCGCCCCGGGTCATGGTCGAACTGAACTGGACGTCCCGGAGAAAATCCCAGTCATGCTCGTTTTCATACAGGTAGTTGAAGCCGAACTTGATGGCATGCGCGCCGTGAAGGTAACTTACATTGTCCGATACCTGGTAAGTCAGTTGCGTATTGATGTACACCTCGACCGGGCCGATGCTGGGCCAGTTACTTCCGAAGTAGATACGCCCGAACCCCTGATCGGTCCCCGATCCGATATTCTGGAAAAACTTGTTTCGCAGTGTGGTCGGGTCCCGCAGGTAATCCACCACCGAAAGCGCCGATGGGTGCGACTCGAAATACGCCCAGCCGAAGACCAGCTCATTGGTGAGGTGAGGCGTCAGGACCTTCGCGTAGTTCGCCGTCACCATGTTCGTCCAGTTCGAAGTGTACCCGGCTAACTCGGGGATAATTCCACCTACGTTTTCGCCCCTCTGGTAGTGGCGGGAATGATTCACATACACGCTGTCGTTGTTCGTGATGCGATAGTCGAAGCGCGTGTCCAGTTGATAGCGGTTGGTGAGCGTGGCCGTCAAGGTGGCGAAATTCCTCAGGTCGTTGGGATTGGAGGGATTCGCATACCCGTTGGGCATGGGCAGTAATCCCAATATCTGCTGGGCGGAGCTGTTGACGCCGACGGTGCGAAGGTCGTTATTCGGCACAGGCGTCCGGGTGCTGTTCCCTTTTGCATCCACTGTGGTGGAGAACGGATTCCACAAAACGTAGTTGGGGCTCCCGCCAAAGCGCTGGAGTACGCCGCTGAAGTCTCCCTGCCGTTCAGCCTCCGTGGGCACCCGGGAGGTCGACAGGCTCCCGAACGAGTTCTGGCGCAGCCGTTCGTAGTTCGCGAAGAAAAACAGCCTGTCTCGCCCCTTGAACAGCTTGGGAATCCACACCGGGCCGCCAAGGTTGCCGCCATAGCGGTTTTTCTGGAGCACCGACTTTTTCGTGCCGGGCACCAGCGTCAACTTGGTGTAGGGATTCCACGCGTTCAAAGCACTGTTCTCGAAGTTCTCATACAGCGTGCCATGGTACTGGTTCGTGCCGCCGCGGATGTACGCCTGAAACGTTGAGAGATCGCGCCCGGCCGCCGCCGAGAAGTTCAGGGTCGCTACCTTGACCTCCCCGAGCGCTTCGATGGACGGGCTGTAGACGCTGCCCGTCGTGCCGCCCCAACTCGTGTTGGAGTACACGCCGTTAATGTACATTCCGTTATCGCCCCCGCCACCCGCCACGTAAGAGACGCCCCCGCCGCTGCCCGAACCGGCGAACGAATAGATATTAGGCGCCAGCAGCGCATAGTCCGTAAAGTTGCGCCCCTTCACCGGAAGCGACGCGATCAGCTCGTGACCGATTTCCGCGCCGACCACGGGTTGCGCCGACTCCATGAGGGGAGTGGTGGCCGTGACTTCCACCGCCTGGTTGACCGCGCCCACCTCCAGGGCGAAGTCGAATCGCGCCCCCTGCCCGGTGGTGAGCTCCAGCACCGGGGACTTCGATGTCCGGAAACCGGCCCGCTCCACCACCACCTGGTACCGGCCGACCGTCAATTCCGTGAATGTGTATAACCCGGATGCATTGCTGACCGTACTGAAAGTGTGATTCCGATCCAGGTCCATAAGCGAGACTTTGGCCTCCGGAACAAGCGCGTGCGTCGTGTCCGTGATGACCCCGCTGATGCTCCCGCGCAGTGTGAACTGGGCGAATGACACGCCGGCCATCAGACCACTGAGGGCCGCTACCCTTAGAAATCTTGGTGCTCTCATTTTCCCCACCTCGGTGAAAGGTTTCACGAGCAAAGCTTGAATGGGTCAAGTATACATCAACCCTATTCCATGTCAATAGAATCGTTGTCGCCTCTCATTTCATATGTAAGTTTATTGCTATCAGTTTGATAGGGAATAAATACATGCCGATTTGCCAGCGTACAAGCTGTCAGGCCACTACGTGCATCGATTCATCACCACGCCGTACATCGGGGGCGATAGGCGCCTCCCTGAAGTCCTGAACTGTCGTTGACTCCAGTCGCAGATTCATTTAGCGTAGGCGTAGAGCACATCGCCATGAGGGCGCCTGCAGCACATTCGGAGGGCTCGTTTTGAATCGCAGAATGTTCCTGGCAACCACGGCCATCGCCGCGGCGAATCCGCAGCCGGCCGCCATCCCGATCATCGATACCCACATCCACCTCTTCGATCCGGGGCGTCCGCAAGGTGTGCCGTGGCCGTCCAAAGAGAATTCCGTTCTCTACCGCGCCGCGCTGCCCCGGCGCTACCGCGACCTGGCCGTTCCGCTCGGCGTCCGCGGCGCCATCGAGATCGAGTGCAGCCCGTGGCTCGAGGACAACCAGTGGGTGCTCGACGTCGCCGCCAGGGACACCATCATCGTGGGCACCGTCGGAGACTTGGAGCCGGGCAAGCCCGCGTTCGGCAAACATCTGGAACGCTTTCACCGCAACCCCCTGTTTCGCGGCATCCGTTATGGCAATCTCTGGGGCCGTAGCCTGGCCGACGACCTGCGCAACCCCGGGTTCATCGCCGATCTCAAACTGCTCGCGCAGGCCGGCCTCGTTCTGGATACCGCCAATCCCGATGTGCCGCTCATTCAGGCCGTCAGGCGCGTTGCTTCCAGCGTCCCGGAACTGCGCATCGTGATCGATCATCTCCCGCAGATGGACCTGCCCGCCGCATTGGATGACGTGCTGCGCGATCTCGGCCAGGCGCCGCGCGTCTACGCCAAGATCTCCCAGGTGCTCCGGCGCGTGGATGGCCGCGTTTCGCGCGACCTGGAGGTTTACCGCGCCAGGATCGATCGCGTGTTCGACACCTTTGGCGAAGACCGTGTGCTCTACGGCAGCGATTGGCCGAACAGCGACCTGTGGGCGCCGTACCCCGCCGTGCTCGAGCTCGTTCGCCGGTATTTCGCGTCGAAACCTCCGGCCGTGGCGGAGAAATATTTCTGGAAGAACTCCGTGGCGGCCTACCGCTGGGTGAAGCGGGACGACACTCAGCCTACTTTGCCAGCGTGATCCGCTCCCCCGGCTTCTTCAGTCCGGCGGCGAGAGCCTTCTGCCGTATCGCGTCGCCCGCCGGAAAAGGCGCCTCGAAGAAGATCGCCTGCATCACTCGCGGGTAGCCGGAGAGCGCCTGTATGGCCTCCGCCCACTGCTGCGGGTGTTTCTGCTGCATCTCGCCGGCAAAGTCCAGGCAAATCCCCAGGTACGCCGCACGCGCCTTCTCCCGGGCACTCGATCCGGACGCCACACCCGCTTCGACCTGCTTCCGGAACTGCGCCCGCAGCCCGGCGTGCTGCGTCTCCGGGTCGGGCAGGGCCTCCACATTGGCCGCCCGCTCCACGGGAATCCGGTACACGGCCTTACCGTTCGTCATGCTCCTCGAACCGCCCTGGCGAATGATGTTGCTGCCGGCCACTGCCACCAGCCTCGTGCCGTAGCTCGTAATGGTCTCGTTCTCCGGCATCTCGTCCCGGCTCGTGTTCCGGTACTCGTCCTTGATATTCCAGCCTTGCGCCATGAGCCGCCGGTTGCCCTGGATGACCCCCACAATCGTCCCCGACGCAGCCGCGTTGTTGTCCGCGTCCCAACCGAAGTTGAACGCATGGCGCACCGTCTCGACGAAGTTGCCGCCGCCATAGAGCAACGCCGACAGCGTGGACGCCCCGTTCAGCCAGACCCCGTTCCGGTCGCGCATGTCCTGGCCGCCGTAGCGGCAATATTTTTCCTTGGTCAACCTGCGCGTCGCCCGCCAGTCTTTCGGATTCTCCCGGGCCCACCGCCGCACGTCGGAGATGATCCGGCTCATCACGCTCCTGGGATCCACCGCCGCCGCGCCTGCGTCCAGGATGTGCTCGATGTCGCTCGTCTGGAACGCCGTCGCGATCATGGCGTCCACCATTTGCGTGGACTGAATCGCTTCACCGTCAATGCTCACGTGGGTGTAATGGATGCCGATGCGAGCCGCCGTCTGCGGCATGCCCGGCGATATCAGCCCCCAGGTCTCGCTCACGAACTGCCCGGACAGGTTGAAATCCGCCCACGGGTTGACCTCCACCCTGCCGGTCAGCGGAGGATCGATCCCCAGGTCCAGAATCTGGCGGAGGTACAGGTGCGAGCACCAGATGCGCCGGTTGATGTGCTTTCGCCAGACCTCCGCGATGCGCGGGTATGGAAGCATCACCTCCCCGGACTTCTGGATCTCCAGAAGATAGGGCCACTCTACATCCGTGTCGTCGTCGGTCCATGCCCCGTCGGGCAGGGCCGGCGTGTACTCCTGAACGTTGCCCGGCTCGGCGATGTACTTCATCTCGTGCCGGAGCCCGTTCAGGTCGCCCAACACCTGGCCGAGGAATCCGCCGCGGATCTTGTCTTCCAGGACCTCGGCTGGAATTGCAACCGTCTTATCCGGCCGGCCCTGTGCCCGCAGGGGTATCCCGGCCGCCAGCGCCAGGAACGATCTTCTTCGCATTGCAGCCTCCGTTCGGAGCAAAACTACACACGCCGACTAATATTCGAATCGCAACGCGAACTGGAGAATCCGCGGATCGCCGGCGCTGGTGATCTTCATGAAGTTGCCGCTGGTCACGGTGCCGTTCGGATTCGAGAGGTTCACGTTGTTCAGCAGGTTGAATGCTTCGAATCGGAATTGCAATCTCGCGCTCTCCCAAATCGGGAAATCCTTGTGCAGCCCCCAATCCAGGCTGAACGATCCCGGCCCGCGGAACACATTCCGTCCGAGAATGCCGTAAGTTCCCAACGCGTTCACCGTGAAGGCCGCTTTGTTCAGATACTGCGCGGCCATCGCTCCATGCCCGCTATAGGATAGCGATGGCGATACACCGGTGAGATCGGCGCGCTGGCTCCCCTGGCCGGTGCGGGCATTGTCCTGCCCGCTCACCACCGAGAATGGAAAGCCGCTGCGCCAGGCGGCGATGGAGGTCATGTTCCAGCCGCCGATGAATGCGTTCGCGACGCGATTGGACGCCTTCACGGGCAGGACCCAGATGCCGGAGAAATTGAATACCTGCCTCAGGTCGTAATCCGAAGGACCCCGGTCGAAAGCCTGGTTGTACGGATTCGTCACGTTCACCCCGTTCGCTTTGTTCGCCGAGCCGACGTTGTCGTCGATGGTCTTCGCAAACGTGTAATCGGCCAGAACCGTGAATCCCCGGCTGAACCGCTTCTCAGCCGTGAGTTGCAGCGAGTGGTACGTGGAGTTGCCCGCCGGTTCCATCAACACCACCTGGCCCAGGCCCGCCGCATACATCGGCCGGCGCCGGTTGGTGGTCGACGTGGCCGCCTGCGAGTCCGGAAACGGAGCGTTGATGTCCCGCCCGCTCGCGAGGGCCGTGCCCTTGGATCCGGCATATGATGTCCGTGCCAGCCACCCCTTGCCGATCTGCCGCTCCAGGGTCAGGTTCCAGGATTGCACGTACGGGTTCCGCAGATCCCGGGCATACAGAAACGCCGCCATGGGAAGCGAGAACGCGGCGTCACTGCCCGGGTTCAGCACCTCCGTTCCGATGGCCGCGAACCCGATTTTCGGAAACGGGTTTCCGCCCGCAACGTTGGCATAAGGGTCCGCCATCGTGTCCGTCGGTCCGCCGAAGTAATCCACTACCGTTCCGAATGGAGCTTCGTCGGCGGCGCTGTTGGTCTGCAGCGTGTTCAGCCGGTCGTAGAAAATTCCATACCCCGCTCGCAGCGCCGTTTGCCCGTCACCCGTCACGTCCCACGCCAGGCCGATCCGCGGTGCGACGTTGCCCCACGTGGTTTTGAATCCGCCCGCGGGAACGCCCGGGTCCCCCGCGTAAAGAATACCCGCGGGCGCGTTGACGTAACGCGTGGAGCGCGCCGCCGGTCCGCCCCACACGACTACTTTCCCGAACAGGTCCGTGTTGGGCAGGTATGGCTCCCACCGCACTCCCAGGTCTACCGTCAGACCGCGCCGGAGCTTGATAGAGTCGTTGAAGAACGTGTTGATGACGTGAAATCGCGTGTTCTTGAACTCGCCCGCGCCCTGGATGAATTCCGCGAACCGCCCCAGCAGAAAATCGGCCACGTCGTATCCGGTGTAACCCGCCGTCCGCGTGAAGTAGAATCGTCCCTGCGCCCGGAAGTTATTCACAATGTCGCCGCGCGCGTAGTGGTACTCGCCGCCGAACGTCAGGTTGTGCTTACCCACCGTCCACCGCGTGGTGTTGCCTAACTGGGTTTCATCGCGGATGAAATTGTTCGTGTCCCCCGTGTTAATGCTGGAAATTGACTGGAACTGGATATAGAACTGGTTATACTGATCCAGCGTAATCGGCACGCCCAGGTCGTTCCAGTTCTTGTCCGGAAAAACGTGGCTCGCGGGGCCATCGGTCTTGTTATACCCCACAATCGTCTGGTTCAGCAGATTCGGCCGCAGAGTCCACTGCGCGTTGCCCACATAGCTGGTATTGTGCCAGTCGCGAATGTCGGTCTCCTCATAGTAGTTGGTCGGCGTCAGGTTCCCCGGGGAATGCGCCCGAGACCAGAAGGCATGTCCCGACAACCTCAGGTTCGAGTGTATCTGCTGGTCGATCTTCGCCAGAAACTGGTTGTCGTTGTAATTGCTGATGTTCGTGGTGGTGATCGAGCGCCCGCTGGACGGCGCGGGAATGTTGTGATCGACCAGGTATTTCGTCCCGGGAAAGAACCGGGAGGTGGGAATCTGGTTACCCGGGAATACGCTCGTTCCATCGGGGTCTTTCAGCGCCGTGCTGAACCCCGAGAAGTCTCCGCCCCGCTCCTGCGGTGTGAGTACGTTGACGAAGCTGGAGGTCGGACGCTGCCGCAATCGCGTCCCCTGGTACGAGAAAAAGAAAAACGTCTTGTCCTTGCCGTTGTATATTTTCGGAAGGTAAACCGGCCCGCCCAGCGTCACGCCTGCCTGGTTGCGCTTCAACCCGTCGTCCTGCTTCTGGTTCGGATTGCCGGCCTTTGCCGGCGCGAAAAAATTGGCGGCATTCAGCGCGTTGTTGCGCAGGTACCAGAACGCGGCGCCGTGGAGTGAGTTGGTTCCGGACTTGGTCACGGCATTGACGATCCCGCCCGAGTTACGGCCGAACTCCGCGCTGAAGTTATTCGTTTGTACGCTGAACTCCTGGAGCGCGTCCGGGTTCGGCATCGGGTTCGGTGCGTTGCTGTAATGATCGTTATTCTGCCCGCCGTCCAGAATGTAATTCGTCGAATTGCCGCGGTTGCCGTTCACCGATACCGAGACGACTCCGGGATACGTCGTGCCCGAAGTCAGCCCGCTCCCGTTATACAGCGAGACGCCGGCCACCAGGCGCATGAGTTGCACCGGGTCTCGGCCGTTCAGTGGAAGGTCCTCCACGCGCCGTTGATCCACCACCGTCCGCAGGGAGGCGTCCTCCGTGTTGACGCTGACGAGGTTAGCGGATACCTCCACGGATTCCGAGACCGCCCCCACCTCCATGGTCACATCCACGCGCGAGATCTCATTCACCTGCGTGAGAATATCGTTCACTTCCTTTCGCTTGAATCCGGCCGCCTCGGCCATCAGCTTGTAGGTGCCGACCGGCAGGGTCCGCAGCATGTAGTTGCCGGCCGCGTTAGTGACCGTTTTGTAGGTTGCGTTGGTGCCCGTATTCACAACCGTGACTTGCGCCGCCGGAACCACCGCCCCGCTTGGATCCGTAACCAGTCCCGCGATGGTGCCGGTGGTTTCCTGGGCCATCCCCACTGCAAACAGGCTCGACAATACAACCAGCGCCCCGATTTTCAGATTGAATACTTGCACAGCGACCCTCCTTGTTGCCCCAGATTCGTGACGAATTGTATGCCCCGTCCCGGCAAGGTGTCAACCGGCTGTCATCGCGGCGCATCGCGGCTGTCAAGGCTGAATATACAGCGCATCCTGGGGAGCCCGCCGGCGGCCGCGGGAATCGCGCCACGATCCGGTCCGGGCGATTTTCCGGACGCCGCGAACCTGCTCAGCGTCCCAGGGACAGCCGGTCCGCCAGAATCCCCGGCAGGCCTGCCTCCCGGATCTTGCGCTGCGCCCGTTCCACGTCGTAGGGCGCGCGGCGATACGTGACCACCCCGGCCTCCGGGTCGTAGAGCGCATACGCCGCGCGTGGACTCCCGTCGCGCGGTTGGCCGACCGATCCGGGATTGATCAGATAGGCGCAATCCGGGTCGATTCTCAGTAGTATCCGGTCGGCCTGCGGTGCGGGGAATTCAATCGTCTCCACGCGCGAATGGTTCCAGATGAAGCCCCCCTGTACGTGCGTGTGACCGAAGAACGCCACCCGGGACTCGAGGTACCCGAACGCCTGGCCGGCGTCCTCGGCGGCCACCACGTATTCGTCCTCGTCGAACGGCGAACCGTGAACCATCTCGAATCCGTTCTCGTGAAGCGGCCCTTGTGATAGTGCGCGAATGTAATCCGCGTTCTCCCAGGTCAGGTTGCGCAGCGTCCACATGGCCGCGTAACGGGCAACCGGATTGAACCACTCCAGGTCGTCCTGGCCGGTGCACGCCTTGTCGTGATTACCCCGCACCACCACCGGACAATTCGCGCGCACCCATTCCACCACCCGGTTCGGGTCCGCCCCGTAACCCACCAGGTCCCCGCAGCAGACCGCCCGCTCGTATTCGCCGGCCGCCTGCTCGAGAACCCCTTCCAGGGCTTCCCAGTTTCCATGAAGATCGCTCACGATGAGATAGCGCACGGGATGCGAAGCCGCCTAGGCCCTTCTCAGTCTCAGGACGGAAATCTCGGGCGCGGCTCCGATGCGCGCTGGAATACCGATCGTTCCGATACCGCGGGTGACATACGCGGCGGCCTTTCCCGAGCGGTACAGGCCGTAAACGTAAGGCGTGAAGAACCGCGCGGGATTGATAGCCTGATCCAGAATCTCGACCGTGACTTGCCCGCCATGCGTATGTCCCGCCAGCAGGACATCATACCCTTGCCGGGCGGCAACCGGAAAAACGTCCGGGTTGTGCGACATCAGAACATTGACGGCCCCCGGCAGGATCATCCGCTCCGCGTTCCGCAGGTATTCCTTCTTTGAGGCCAGCGACTGATAGTCCACCCCGGCCAGGTTAAGCACCGCGTCGCCGAACCGCAGGGGATGGGCCTCGCCCCGCAGAAACCGGATGCCGGCGCGCGCCGCCATCACTTCCGCCTGTTTCTCGACACCGGCGTAGCGTTCATGATTCCCCATGCAGCCGAAAATCCCCGCGTCCGCTCTGAGGCGCGAAAGTTGCCGGATACAGGCATCCAGCGGGTCGTCGCTGGAGGAAATCAGGTCCCCCGTCACTACCGCGAGATGCGGGCGCAGTTCCAGGGAGGTGTCGATCACCCGGGAAAACTCCGCCTCGCTCAGAAACGGCGACAGGTGAATATCGCTGAGCTGGAGCACCCGCAGCCCGTCGAGGTCGGGCGGAAGGTCGGGCAGCGGTACATCGATTTCCCGCACGTGGAAGTCCGTCCGTTGCACCAGGGCGCCGTAGGCGATCACCACGAATGGCGCCGCTATCAGTGCGTTCCCCGCCGCATTCAGTGCGCGGCGGCGGCCCGCGTCCACTTCCGCGCCCAGCGGTTTGTGCATCTTTCGCTGGAGAGCCCGCACCGCCAGTCCGCACGCCGCGGCGAAGAAGTACAGGTACGCGGCGGCCCCCAGCACCATCGCCGGTTGGCCCGCGATTCCCACGCGCGACATCAGGTCCGAGCTGCTGGCCAGGAATGCCAGCACCGCCACCAGCCCCCACACCACGGCCAGAAGGCACGCCGCCGCCCGGCGCCTGCCCGAGAAGCGCGCGCGCGACCAGCGCAGCATCCGCCCCGTAACCAGGGCCTGGATCAGGATGCAACAGCAAAATAATGCGATGAAGACTGGACTCACTCCCTACCCCGAACTCTCTATTGTAGCGGTTGCGCTCATTCCATCCACGCGTTCATCAGTATCGCGACCGCGGCGGCAGTGGCTGTTTCCGCACGAAGTACCTGTGGCGAAAGCGACACGGCCTGCCACCCCGCCGCCCGTGCCGCCTCCCGTTCCCCATCGGTCCAGCCGCCTTCGGGACCCACCAGCAACGCGGCGCTGCTCTCCCGCTCGCGCACCGCCGGCAGCAAGCGCCACAAGGGAGGCGCCGCCGTCTCTTCCAGGAAGTACCGCGGGTGGGCAGGCTCGGTCAGCGCCGTCGCGAAATCGACCGCCGGTCGAATCTCGGGAATCCTCGCGCGCCGCGCCTGCTGGCTGGCCTCCCGCGCGATCCGGGCCCAGCGCGCGGCCCGTTTTTCCGCGGCGGCCCGCAGCCCTTTCTCCGTGCGCGCCGTCTCCACCGGCACCACCCGCTCCACCCCCAGTTCCGTTGCTTTTTCGATCTCCCATTCGTATCGGTCGAACTTGATCAGCGCCGCGTACAGCGTGATGCGGATGGGCGTCACCGGTTCCGGCATCGCCTCCACCACCCGGAACACGATGCGGTCTCCGCGCGCTTCCACGATTTCCGCCAGGTGCGTCGACTGGTTGTCGGATATCTCGTACCGCTGCCCAGCCTCGGCGCGGAGGACGCGCGTGAGATGCCGGGCCTCTTCACCCTGCAGTTCGGCGATGCCGTCACGGATGGCGGGCACAAAAAACCTGCGGCGGGCCAACTGAGTATTCTAGCCCGAAGGCGTACCCACCTACGCCTCCAGCCCTTTGGGTGCCAGCGGCAACGCCCGGAGGCGCTTTCCGGTCGCGTCGAAGATGGCATTGCCGATAGCGGGAGCGATCCCCACGATCGGTGTCTCGCCGGCGCCCGCTGACACGATGTCCTTGCGATCCACCAGCACACTCTCGATCGCCGGCATATCGCCGAACCGCGGCACGCGATATCGGGACAGCCGGTTGGTCATGATCTGGTTGTCCGCGAAATCGATCTGTTCGAACAGCGCTCCGCCGATGCCCATCGCGATGGCCCCTTCCACCTGGTTTCGCAGATGTTCGGGATTCACGATGGCGCCGCATTCGAAGGCCTCCACCACCCGCACCACCTTCACCACGCCGTTCGTGACGCTGATCTCGGCGCAGGTAGCCACATAGCCGCCTTTCTCGAAACCCGCCGCCATACCGAAACCCCGGCCCGCACTCTTTTTTCGCGCTGCCCAGCCGAACTTCCCGGCCGCCGCCTGAATCACCGCGCGAAGCCGATCGTTCCTGGCGTTCGTCATTCGGAACTCTAGCGGGTCCATCTTGACCGAATGCGCCAGATCATCCATGTAACATTCGCGTACGAAGTGGTTCGCCGTCGCCGCCAGGCCGCGGTACGAGCCCTGCCGCAGCGGCGATTTGGAAGGATGGTGCTGCTCTACTTTTTTCGGAACCTCGTACGGCGTGTTGAGGCCCGAAGGACCCGAGTTGTAATTGTGGAATTCCCACTCCGCGAGCGTGCCATCGGCATTCACCCGCGCGCCCACTTCGATCGTGCCGCCCGGACGGAAGTAGGCCCACGTCATCTCCTCTTCGCGCGTCCAGTTACGCCGTACCGGCCTGCCGGCTGACTTTGCCAGGCGCGCCGCCTCCAGCGCGGCATCGCCCGCGTGCTTTCCGCCGTAGCCGGAACCGGTATCCGGCACCACCACGTGCACATGGTCTTCCGGGATCTGAAAATGGTTGGCGAGTTCACTGCGCACCCCGAACGGGCGTTGCGACCCGGTCCAGACCGCCAGCCGGCCTTCGCTCCATACTGCCAGCGCCGCCCGCGGTTCCAGCGGCACGTGCGCAATGTAAGCGACGCGATACGATTCGAGCGGCAGTCCCGCCGCCGGAGGATTCTGCGCCGTCTTCTTGAAGTACGTGTAAATGTCGCTGCTGGAGGCCTCCGCCGGGGCCGGTTTCCATTCCGCCTTGAGTGCCGCCAACGCCTGTTCCGCGGTTCCGATGTCGGGCGCGGTCACCCCCACGAAGTCTCCTTCCCGCAACACCTCCACACCGGGCAGGGCCTTGGCCGCAGAACTGTCGAGCGAGACCAGGGTAGCGCCGAACGAGGGCGGATACAGCACTTTGCCGTGCTGCAGATCCACGAGCCGCATATCGTAGGCAAACCTGTGGGCGCCGGTGACGATATCGCGTCCGTTCACTTTCCCCACCGACGTGCCCGCCACCTTCCACTCCGCGACGGGCGTGAGCGCCGCGCCGGCCGGAATCGTGCGCGTGAGCTTCTGGCCCCTGATCAGCTCGCCGTATGTGACCGAGCGTTCGCCGGCCGTCACCCGTCCGTTGGCCACGGTGAGGGCCGCGCGATCTGCCGTCAGGCTCTCCGCTGCCAGGTCCAGCAACATTTCGCGCGCGGTGGCTGCCGCTTTACGAATCTGCGGCCACATGCGCGGAGTCGTCTGGCTGCCGAACGTGCCCATGTCGAACGGCGTCAGGTCGGTGTCGCCCATCACCATCCGCACCGAGCTCACCGGAACCCGCAGCTCCTCGGCCGCCGCCTGCGTCAGCGAAGTGCGCGCGTTCTGCCCCACCTCCACCTTGCCGGTGAAGATCTGCACCAGTCCGCTCTCACCGATGTGCAGCCACGCGCTCAAGGCCTCCGGCGTTCTCTCCCTGGTGCCGCGCCGCGACCCGCCGCCCGATTCCTGCGCGTCGGAATCGTCCACCAGCAGAACCAGGATGCCGCCGCCCAGCACGCGGAAGAAATCGCGCCGCTTCATTTCGCACCGCCCTTCTTCGCCGCCGCCCGCACCGCTGCGATCACTCGCGGATACGTCCCGCAGCGGCAGATGTGGCCGTTCAGGCCGCTGGCGATCTCCGCATCGCTGGGATCGGGCTTGGAGCGCAGCAGGGCCACCGCGCCCAGAACCATGCCCGGCGTGCACCACCCGCACTGGAAAGCATCCGCATCCAGAAATGCCTGTTGCACGGCGTGCAGGGGCGCTCCTTTGGCCGTCAGCCCCTCAATCGTGACGATCTCTTTGTCCGCGACTGAGCCGACCTTGGTGAGGCACGACCGCGTTGCCCGGCCATCGATGAGCACCGTGCAGGCGCCGCATTGGCCTTCTCCGCATCCGTACTTGGTGCCGGTAAGATCCAGATCGTCGCGCAGGACGCTGAGGAGCGTTCGCTCCGGATCGGCATCCACCCGCCGCAGAGCGCCGTTGATGTGCAATGGAATGGGCTTGTGCATGGTTCCGTTTCCACCGGTTGGAAGAAGTTACCCTCCGCGTTTGTTGCTAAAACCACTTTCCTGTATTCTCCGGGCGAGGTCAAGGGGAGCCAGCCCGCCGGTGGCCGCAGCGGGTGCCTCCACACGGATTGGGTTCTTCCGAACATTAAACCTGTTTCACCTCTGGAACGCCATGCCCCCGCCCGACGGTCCAATCTATAGGAGGTCAGGAAACGATGAAACGAAAAATTCTCGCGGGAGCTTTTGTGTTGTTCAGCGCCATGCTGGCCGCCTGCGCCGGATCGGGCGGCGGCTACTATGTCCGCTACGGACCGCCCGCGCCGCGATACGGCATCGTGGGCGTGGCGCCGGGCTCGGGTTACGTCTGGACCGACGGCTATTGGGATTGGCGCGGAGGCCAATGGGCCTGGATGCAGGGACGGTGGGTGCGTCCGCCGCATCGTCACGCGGTTTGGGTTGCGCCGGAATGGCGTCACGAAGGCCGCGGCTGGCGGCTCCACCGCGGCCACTGGCGATGAGATCACTGAGTGATCGTTTGCCGCGCCGTGCTTTGCAGCGTCAGGACGTTGGCCGAGACCGGCAATAGCGCCGGCCGGAACGAATACGCGACGATTACCTGCACTGTGCTGCCTGGGCTGTTATCCGGCGTCCAGGTCACGGTTACGGTGATGGCGGCGGCGGATAGCGGCGCGGCATGGGTCAAAGCGATGTTGCGGATATCGGCTTCGGAGGCCGGGTGTCCGCTGCCACTGCCGCGTACAGACGCATACCGGGCGGCGCGCTGCGCCGCAAACGACACGGAGCTGGAGGCGAAACCCACCAGCCCCAGCTCCATCACGCCCGCCATCATCAGGCCCAGTGGAAGAAGCGCCAGCGCGGATTCCACCAGCGTGCTGCCTCTTTTCCTGTTCCGGCGCGATGGGATAGCTGCCATTCTGCAACCCTACTGCGCCCGCATGGTGACCCGCGCCGTCGCCGCGCCCGAAAATCCCAGCGGTGCGTAGCTGAACATCGTGGGCGCGGTCGCCCGCGCCGTCACCTGGACATAAATCAGCATCTTGCTACTGCCGCAGCTACCGGTACAACTCACCGCGCTCCCGCCGGGACACTGGCACGTCCGCGCGGAGGTTACGGTCATCCCGGCGATCCCGGGAGCCGAATTGATGGCCGCCGTCTGAATTCCCCCGATATCGGTCGCGCTTGCCGGACTCCGGCTGCCGTACTGGGCGCCGGTCCGCGCCGCGTTCGCCAATGCCGTGGCGGTGCGCAGCAACGTCGAATAGTCCAGAACCGCGGCCAGCAGAAACAGCAGCACGGGCGCGACAAGAGCGAACTCCACCAGCGCGGACCCCGTCCGCCGGTCCCTCCCCGGCCTGTTCCGAACTCCTCTAACCCGTATCATGCTTTATTCGCTCAAAGCAGCGTTCTTTATTCGCTCAAAGCAGCGTTGCCTTTCGCGGGCGACCCTCCCGGCAGCGACGAGTAGTCCGCGTTCAAAGTGGAACCGCCGGAAAAACTGATTGTGTTCGCCACCAGAATCGTATACTCGCCCCCGGTTCCGCCCGAATAACTCAAGGCGGTGGTAGGAAAGTACAGAGTTCCGGTCAGATTGGAGGAAGCTCCTCCGGAGAACGAGTTCTGCTGGCCGGACGTGATACTCCGGTCCTGGAAAAACAGAATTCCCGCCAGCGGACCCGTAATCGGTGCCGAAAGCGTGAGCGTCGTCCCGCCGCTGATGTTGATGGATGCGTAAGGCGTTCCGGAACCCGCCGTATTGTAGAAGGTCACCCCCGTGCCCGTCACCCGGGACCCGCCGCTGAGGCTGAAACCGCCTCCCAGCAGAATGTAGGTGCCCGACTCCATCGTCACCCGGGAACCGCCGCTGATACCGATCCCTTTGCAGTACACGCCGGGAGAGATGTTGACCACCGCGCCGCCCGACACGCTGAAGTTGGTGTGATCGCAGGCGCCAACCTCCGGAGCCGCCAGGGATCCAAACGGATCGTCTTCCGGACTGACGCCCGTCACCGGCGCCGGCGATACCGAGGCTCCGCCGCTGACCTGAACTCCTCCCACCACACTCACCGACGTGGCCGTGATGCGCGCGCCCCCGCTCACCTGCAGAGCGCTGCCGCTACCGGAGTTGACTACTACCCCGCAACCAATCTGAACCTGGGCCCCTCCACTCGCCTGCAGTGCATTGTTGGCCGAAGGATCGAGCACATACAGGCAACTGCTCCCGGACCCCTGGCGCGCTACGCTCCGCGCCCGCACGGTCGTGGTCCGGAAGCCGAGCACGGCCATAAACAACGCGGGCACATCCCGCGAGATCGTGACTTCCACGGCCGTGGGGTCGGCAGTGTAGTAGCCGGTTGCGGGCGGATTGTGGACCGTGATCGAGACCGAGTTCACGTCTTGCGTAAAGCCATTCAGTGCGGCGTCGGCCCGCGCGGCATCCACCACGTGCGCGGAACCGTTCTGTTTCAGCTCCTGCACTCCTCCCAGCGCCGCCGCATCGGCCGCCCCCTGCATCCGCGATTTCACGAGTTGCAGGTATCCCGTGTCAATCGCCAGGCCCACGCAGGCCAGCAGGGCCGCCGAGGCAACCACGGTGGTCACCAACACGAATCCGCGTGTGCGGCGCCGGCCTCTCGCGGCCAAATGGGGAACACCCCGACACATGTCTGATCACTACCCACGCCCAACGTACCAAGGTTCCGAACGGCTGGTAATCGGCTGAAACTCCTAGTCCCACTAGTGATTTACACTATTCGCGCCCGGCCCGCCCGCAGTCCCGCCAACCGTCGATGAGCCAATCCGCCTCCCCGTGCGTCCCCGGCCCTGGCGACCTCGACCAGCCAGTCCGCCTCCCGGTGCCTCCCCGGCCCTGCTAACCTCGACCAGCCAGGCCCGTCTTCCACAATGCGCCGGGCCGCCAAGCCGCAAACCCTCGATGAGCCAATCCGGCTCTCCGCTGCGCGTATGGATGTAGGGGAGAGACGATGAAGAACCTGATGGAGAGGGTCGCGGAATTCTGGTGCGAGAATATGCACGGGCAGCCCCTGTGGCCCAGCCACGGGCGCTATCAATGCCGGGTGTGTCTGCGCGAGTACCCGGTACGCTTCGAAGCCGACTTCGTGGAAGAGCAGCCGCGGCGGGACCGTCGCTTCCCGGCTGCCGCAGTCGCCGGCCGGCGCGCCTGAAAGTCCAGCGTGATGGGAGCCGCGTCTCCTGTCACGCGGCCGGTTTGGCGCCCAGGATCTCCAGGTAGCGTGCCACGGATTCAATGCCCCGAAAGAAGTTCGGCAGGTGGAACTTCTCGTTGGGCGCATGCAGGTTATCGTCGGGCAGACCGAAACCCATCATCACGCTGGGAATTCCCAGGTACCGGTCGAAGACTCCTACTACAGGAATCGAGCCGCCCGAGCGGATGTACACCGTGTCCGTGCCGAAGACCTGCTTCATCGCCTCCGCGGAAGCATGAATGAACGGGTTATCCGGATTGGTTAGCGACGGCGCTCCGGAATGCAGGACTTTCACTTCGGCGGTAACGCCCTTCGGGCACGCGGCCTTGACCGCGGCCTTGAACTGCTCGGCAGCTTCCTCCGGATGCTGGTCGGCAACCAGCCGGGTGCTGATCTTGGCGGTGGCCCGGGCCGGGATCACGGTCTTGGCCCCCTCGCCGGTGAATCCGCCGCGGATTCCGTGCACCTCCACCGTGGGGCGGGCCCAGACGCGCTCGAACAACGGGACGCCGGGCTCGCCCACCAGTTCCCGGGCGCCCATCTCCTTTTCCGTATACTCCTTCTCGTCAAACGGCAGCCGCGCCCATGCTTCCCGCTCTTTGGCGCTGGGCGGCACCACCGCATCGTAAAAACCGGGAATCAGTATGCGGCCGTCGCGATCTTTCAGCGCCGTGATGATCTCCGCCACGGCCTGAAACGGATTCGGTGCCGCCCCGCCGTATACGCCTGAATGGAGATCGTGGTCGGCGCCCTGCACGATCAGTTCGTAATACACCAGCCCCCGCAGCCCCACGCAGATGGTCGGTATCTCGGGAGCGAACATCTCCGTATCGCAGACTACCGCCGCATCCGCTTTCAGCCGCGGCGGCTTGGACTTCACGTACTCCTCGATGTGCTCGCCGCCGGTTTCCTCTTCTCCTTCCAGCAGGAACTTGACGTTGACCGGCAGTCTGCCGGTAGTCTTCAGCAAACTTTCCACGGCCTTGATCTGAATCAGAACCTGACCTTTGTCGTCGCACGCACCGCGCGCAAAAATATCGTTGCCGCGGACCTCCGGCTCGAACGGCGGCGACTTCCATTCATCCAGAGGATCCGGCGGCTGGACGTCGTAGTGGCCGTAGAACAGGATAGTGGGCGTGCCTGGAGCTCCCAGCCATTCACCATATACGAGCGGATTGCCCGGGCCTTCAATCAGTTCGGCGGAGGTCATTCCCGCGGACTTCAGTTCGTTACGGGCAAACTCGGCGGCGCGTTGAATGTCGGGCTTGTTTTCCGAGAGGGTACTGATACTCGGAATACGGAGAAAGGCCTTCAGGCCTTCGAGAAAGTCGGACTGGTGCTGCTGGTAGTAGGTCATGAGGACTCCGGTAATAGTATGCCAGAGACGGGCCACTGCCGACGCCCGGCCGGCGGATCCGCACATACCTTCCACGGCTGCGGGTGGTGGTCTAATAATGAGAAGCTTCGGGTGTAGGCCAACGACCCGCGCGCCCCTGGGATCCTTGCTATGTACGGTCCGGATCAGGTGAAGGAGACATACCGCGATGCTCGCGGCACGCGCTGGCTGCGGGATCTATGGCAGGACTTCCGCTATTCACTGCGCACCCTTCGGCAGCGTCCCGGCTTCGCGGCCGTAGCCCTGCTGACCCTGGCTCTCGGCAGCGGGGCGGCCACCGTCATGTTCACCGTAGTCAATGGTGTGCTGCTGAAGCCGCTGCCCTACCGGGAACCCGAACGGCTGGTCAAGCTGGACGAACAGACGATAGAAGGCGCCTGGGCGTTTGCATATCCGAACTTTCTCGATTGCCGGCGCGAGAGCCGTTCCCTGGCCATGGCCGCCTGGCGTTACGGCGGAGGCGTTGTGAGTTCGCCCGGAGAACCCGAATACGTTTCCGGCCGCCAGATCTCCTCCGGGCTGTTTTCCGTGCTGGGTGTATCCCCCTTCCGGGGCCGCGCCTTCCTGCCGGAAGAGGACCGGCCCGGCGCGCCACCCGTGATGATGATCAGCTACGGCCTGTGGCGGCGCCGCTTCGGCGGAAGCCCGGCAGCGGTCGGCAGGCCGCTGGTTTTTGAAGGCAAGCCCTATACCATCATCGGCATCGCGCCGGCGGGTTTCGGCCTGCTGGAAGACGACGCGGATGTCTTTACTCCGGTTGGCCAGGACGCGGAGCCGAGAATGCAGAATCGCGAAGCGCATCCCGGCATACAGGTTGTGGCGCGCCTGCGGGCCGGGGTAACTCTGTCCGAAGCACGGGCGGACCTGGCGCTGATCGGCCACCGGCTGGCTGCGCAATATCCGAAATCGAATACCGGGCGCAGTTTCGCGGTGGAACCCCTGCGCCCGAATGTCGGCGATGTGCGGTCCACGCTGTGGCTGCTCCTGGGCGCCGTCAGCCTAGTGCTGCTGATCGCGTGCGCCAACATCGCCAGCCTGCTGCTGGTGCGCGCGGTTTCGCGGGAGCGAGAACTTGCCATGCGCGCGGCGCTGGGCGCGAGCCGGGGACGTCTGGCGCGCCAGTGTCTGACGGAGAGCGCGGTCCTGGGGCTTGCCGGAGGCACGCTCGGGGTCGTGTTTGCCGCCGCCGGGATTCGCCCGTTTGTGGCGTTCTGGCCAGGCAGTCTGCCGCGCGCCGGCGAGGTGCAACTGGATTGGCATGTGCTGCTGTTTGCCCTGGCCGTCTCGCTATGGAGCGGCCTCTTCTTCGGGCTGGCTCCCGCTCTGCGCCTTCCCGTGCGCGGACTGGAACGGACTTTTCGGGCCGGCACGCGCACCCTGGCCGGAGGCTCGCGGCGCCTGCATGCGGCATTTGTGGTTTCCGAGATCGCCCTGGCGGTCGTGCTGTTGGTGTCCGCCGGAATGCTCGGGCGCACGCTGCTCGATCTCTCGTCGCTGAACCCGGGCGTGAACATCCGGAACGTGCTGGTCGCCCGGATGGCGCTTTCGTCCGGCGCGCTCACGAACCCCGCGCGGATCCGTGTGGCGTGGCAGGACGTCTTGGAGCGCGCGCGGCACGTACCGGGCGTAGAGTCCATCGCGATGGTGGATACGGTGCCGATGCGCGAGGGTAACAACCAACTCGGTTACCGGACCACTCCGGCGGCGCCCGCACCGGACCAGCGGTCCCTGGCACTAGCAACGAGCGTGACACCGGATTATCTGAAGGTGATGGGTATTCCCCTGCGTCAGGGCCGATTCGTTACGGCGTTGGATAGATTGGGAAGCGAGCCCGTGGTAGTGATCGACGAGGTGATGGCACAACACGCGTTCGCCGGGCAGAATCCGGTTGGAAAGCGGCTCTGGATTCCAGCGCTTGGCCCCGACCCGGTCCGGGTGGTGGGGGTCGTCGGCCATGTGCGGCATTGGGGCCTGGCCGGCGACGATCAGGCCCAGGTCCGGGACCAGTTTTATTACCCGTTTGCCCAGGTGCCCGACTCGCTGATGCGTTTTTTCTCCTCCATCATGTCGATTGCCGTCCGCACCGGGATCTCACCCTTGCACGTGCTCGAACCGCTGCGGCGGGAGCTGCGCGGACCGGCCGGCGACCAGGTTCTCTACGAGGTCCGGACGATGGACCAGCTCGCGGGAGATTCGCTTGCCCGGCAGCGCTTCCTGTTGCTGTTGTTCGGCGTCTTCGCCGCGCTGGCCTTGCTGCTGGCGTGCATCGGCATCTATGGCGTGCTGGCCTACCTGACCGGCCGGCGTGTTCCGGAGATCGGGCTGAGGATGGCGCTGGGGGCGGATTCTCGCGACGTTTATTGGCTCGTACTCCGCGGGAGCCTGGGGATGATCTCGGCCGGCGTGGCAGTGGGCATAGTGGCCGCGTTCGCGGCGGGGCGCACACTACAGCGGCTGGTAGAAGGCATGCGCCCCATTGAGCCATCCGCATTCGTCCTCACCATTCCGGTGCTGGTGGCGGCAGCGCTGGTCGCGAGTTTCCTGCCGGCCCGCCGCGCGAGCCGGGTGGACCCGGTGCGGGCGCTGCGCCGGGAGTAGCCTCCGACTGTACCGGAGCGCTCTTGTAGAATGAAACTATGAAGCTATACGCTGTCGCGCTGGCCGCCCTGGTCCCCTGTCTGGCTGTCTCGATGGGGGATGTCGACAAGGCGAAGACGCTCGGGAATCCCGGGGCTGTTCTGAAGATCGATCTTTACAGCGATTTCGAGTGCCCGGCCTGCAAGGGTTTCCACGAGCAGGTACTGCCAGTCCTCATGCGGGACTATGTCGTGCCGGGTAAGGTCTGTATTGTGAGTCACGAGTTTCCGCTGCCGATGCATCCCTATTCGCGGGTGGCCGCCAGTTACGCCACAGCCGCGGCGCATATCGGCAAATATCAACAGGTGGCCGATGCCCTGTTCCGCGACCAGGGGATCTGGGGCGCCAACGGCAAAGTCTGGGAGACGGTGGCGGGCGTACTTACTCCCACCGAACAGAAGAAGGTGCAGGAACTCGCCAAAGAGCCGTCGGTGGTGGGCGCCGTCGCGCAGGACGTGCAATTAGGCCAGATGGAGCGGATCACGGAAACCCCGACCCTCATCCTGACGCGCGGTTCTAAACGGTACGCTTTTCCGGGACCCAGTCCCGTCAATTATCCCCTGATGAAATCGTTGATCGATGGTCTCCTCAAGTAAGGTATGGCGCGCCATCGCGCTCCTGTTGCGGGTTGCGCTCGGGGGGGTGTTCGTGTACGCCGCCTGGGTCAAACTCCGCGAGCCCTGGGAGTTGTTTGCGCTCGCCATCACATCGTATAAGACGGCCCTGCCGCTCGGCGCCGTAGAAATCGTGGCCCGCACGCTGCCGTGGCTGGAACTGGCCCTCGGCCTCCTGCTGATCGCAGGCATCTGGCTCCGCGTCTCATCCACCATTACTTCGCTGCTGCTGGTGGGGTTCCTGGGTCTGCTCATCCGCGCGAAGATGCTGGGCCTCGAGATCAGTTGCGGCTGCTTCAGCAACAGCGAGCCCATCTCGTTGTGGACCATGCTGCGCGACGGCTCCCTGCTGGGGGGATCGTTGTTGTTGACAGGGTACGCGTTCCGCAGGCCCGCGACGCGCCCGCGGCGGGCGGCGGCCGAACCCGAGCCGGCCGTGTCCCGCTAACCGCATGGACTCGCACCGCGGGGGCAGCGCAACCGGCGCGAGCGGGCGGCCCGCCGCACTCGAGCGGGAACTCGAATACCACGAGAAGCTGTACTCGGGCTTCGCACAGTCCCATTTCGCGCGCCCTGCCGTGCGGGCGCTGCGCCGCCACATGGCCGACCGCATCCTGCGGGTGACCGGAGCGGGGCCCCGGTCGCGGGTGCTGAGCATGGGCTGCGGGATCGGCGACACGGAACTGCTGCTGGCGCCGCGGGTAGCTGAAGTGGTGGGGATGGATCTTTCGCCCGCGGCCGTGCGGCAGGCTCGCGCCGATGCCGCCAGCAGGGAAATCGCCAACGCGCGTTTCGAAGAAGGGACCACTGCGGCGGGAAGCTACGAGGTAGTGATCGCCATCTTCTTCCTGCACCACCTGCCCGACGAGGACCTGGCGCAACTGCCCGCGCGGGTGAAGGCGGTGCTCGCGCCCGGCGGCATCTTTTACTCGCTCGACCCCAGCCGGCGCCGTCTCTCCGGCGCGGTGGGGCGGCGGGTATTCCCGGGCCTCATGAAGCGCTACCAGACGCCCGACGAGCGGGAACTCGACCCCGAGTCCACAGCCGGGCTGTTCCGCAGGGCCGGATTCGATACGCGTACCGATATGTACGACTTCGGCTCCTCTCCCCTGGCCGGGTTGCTGCCCGGATGGAAGACCGGCTACCGCCTGGCGCGCGCGCTCGACGACCTCATCGTGCGGGTGCCGGCTCTCCGCCGCCGCGGCAGCAATTTCGAAGTGATCGCCCGCGCCGGCAACCGTTCCTGAGTTGCTGAGCCATCCGGGTCCCACACGCCAGGTGAAACCGTCTACAATAAATCGGATTTAAAAACCTTTTTATGGCAGAACTGTTCGGGGACATCCGCTACGCGTTCCGGCTGCTCTTCCGGAACCCCGTCGTGACCGTGGTCGCGGTCCTGGCCCTGGCGCTCGGCATCGGCGCCAATACCGCCATCTTCAGCGTGGTGCGCGCGGTGCTGCTGCGCCCGCTTCCCTTCTGCCAGCCAGACCGGATGGTCACCATCCGCATCGACCATCCGCAGCGCAACATCCGCAGCGCGCTCGGCCCGTATGGCGATATCGCCGAATGGCGCAAGCAGGCGCGCTCCTTCCAATTCATGTCCGGCTGCTCCATGGGTTCGGCCAACCTCACCACGCGCCAGGAGCCGGAACGCGTACGGCTGTGGCGGGTCAACGCCAGTTACTTCCCGATGCTCGGAGTGAAGATGGCGACCGGCAGGGACTTCCGGAATGAAGAAGACCAGCCCGGTGCGGCGCGCGTGGCGATCATGAGCTACAGCCTGTGGCAGCGGCGGTTCGGGTCCGATGCGGAAATGCCCGGCAAGAGCGTCGTACTGGACGGCGCGACGTATACGGTAGTCGGGATTCTGCCGCGGAGCTTCAGACTCGAGGATAGGGATCCGGACCTGTACACTCCGATCGCCCTGAGCGACGCGCGTCCGAGGCACGAAGAATTCAGCTACGCCGCTTACGCGAGGCTGAAACCCGGTGTCTCCATCGACCAGGCCCAGGCGGAGTTGGACACCATCGCCCCGCGGGTCGAACAGGAGTCCGGGCGGCCGCTCCGCGGCTTCCGCGCGCACGTGTGGGGCTTTCGCGATTTCATGGTGCGAGATGTGCGGCGCAGCCTGGTGGTATTGCTCGCAGCCGTGGCTTTGGTACTGCTGATCGCGTGCGCGAACGTGGCCAATCTCCTGCTGGCGCGGGCCGGCGCGCGCGGCAAGGAGATCGGGATTCGGGCGGCGATGGGCGCGGCGCGGTGGCGGATCATGCGACAACTCCTTACTGAGAGCATCCTGCTGGCGCTGCTGGGCGCGGTTCTGGGGGTGCTGCTGGCCTACTGGAGCGTGGCCGCGATCACCGCCATCGGGACCGGCGCGTATCCCATGCTGAAAGAGTCGCGGCTGGATCTTCCGGTACTGGGCTTCACCATCGCCGTTTCGCTGCTCACGGGACTGCTGTTCGGCATAGCGCCGGCCTTTGCGGCGTCGCGCACCGATCTCCAGGACACACTCAAGGAAGGCGGGCGCGGCTCGTTCACCAGCGGCAGGAACCGGCTGCGCAGCCTGCTGGTGGTCTCCGAGGTGGCGCTGGCGCTGCTGCTGATGGTGGGCGCATCGCTGATGATCCGCAGCCTGATCCGGCTTCAAGAGGTGGACCCGGGCTTCAAGCCGGAAGGGGTGCTCACCGCCGCGGTCAACCTGCCTCCGGCGAAGTACTCCAGCCCGCCGCAGCAGTTGGCGTTTTACCAGCGGCTGGAGGACAGGCTGAAAGCGATGCCGGGAGTGGTGGCGGCGGGATTCACCAGCCACCTGCCGTTGAGCGGAACCAACTCCGGGATGCCGCTGGTGATCCAGGGACGACCGGTTCTCAGTATTTCCGACGCACCCATCCTGTGGTTTCGCATGGTGGATTCCGGTTATTTTCAGGCCATGCGGATTCCGCTCCGGAGGGGCCGCTTCTTCGACGAGCGGGACGTGGCGGGAGGGCAGCGCGTGGTGATCGTGAACGAGACCGCGGCGCGGCGTTTCTGGCCGGATCAGGATGCGCTCGGCAAGCGCGTCGGCAACGGCGCCCCGGACGGCTGGATGACAGTAGTGGGAGTGGTGGCGGATGTGCGGCACATGTCGCTCAGCGGCGACCCGGATCCGGAGATCTATTTCGCGGTTACGCAGAGCCCGCGCACAGCCATGAGCATGGTGGTGCGGACGGCTTCCGACCCGCTCCGCTTCGCACCCTCGCTGCGCCGCGCAGTTCTGGAAGTCGACAGCGACCAACCGGTGTCGCGGGTTGCGAGCATGGAGCAGAACCTGCTGGACTCGATAGCGGCGAAGCGTCTCTCGACGATGCTGCTGGGCATTTTCGCAGCGGTGGCGCTGCTGCTGGCGGCCATAGGGATTTACGGCGTCACCTCGTTTTCGGTAACGTGCCGCAAGCATGAGATCGGCGTTCGCATGGCACTGGGAGCACGAAGCAGCGACGTGTTGCGCATGGTGGTCGCGCAGGGAACGACCCTGGCCGCAATCGGTGTGGCGGCCGGCCTGGCGGCCTCGCTGGCGCTGACGACCGTCATCGAGAACATGCTCTTCCAGGTGAAAGCGACGGACCCGCTGGTATATGCAGGGGTGGCGCTGGTGCTCACGGGTGTCGCGGCACTGGCCAGTTACATCCCGGCGCGGCGTGCCGCGCGGGTGGACCCCACCGTGGCGCTGCGATACGAATAGCCGGCCCCGCGGCCCTCAAAGTGACTTAAATATAAGTCACCTGCGCGCATGCTCCTGTTGAAAACAGGAGGGTTACGCCGAGACAGTGACTTAAGTATAAGTCACTTTCCCGTCCGCGCCTGGAAAAAAGGGCAGCACCCATCCTGCTACCAGGATCACACGGGGAGCTTGCCGGAGCGGGCGACCGACCCTTCGCCGCAGCACGGAATTCGAGATGTGGCAAAGGGTTAGAAATATTTGGAGGAAGCGTGACCGGTCAATCCACAGCGGCTGTGGGGCTCAGACCGGACGGCACTCTACGACGAAATACGCAGACTGCTGTCCGGCTTCAACCACCTCCAGGCCACTCAGCCGGGCCAGGTCACGAAATTCGCCAATGGAGCGGGGCTTGCCTCCCACCAGCACCATTTCTATGGACAGCCCCTTCGGGGCAGCGTCTGGGCCCACACTCTTCAGGACCACGATTCGACCGGCGGGGCGCGCGGCTTCGGCACAGCGTCTCAGAATCGCCGCCGCTTCACGGTCGGGCCAGTCGTTCAGCACGCCCCGGAGGAGATAGAGATCCGCGCCGGGGGGCAGCGGGTCGAAGAAGCTCTGCCCGATGGTCACAACCCGGTCGCCGACACCCGCGGACTGGAAGGTCTCCAGGGAGCGGGCCACGGTTCTTGGCAGGTCGACCAATGTGCCATGCAGATGGGGCCAGGCGCGAAGGATCGCGGCGAGCATTGCTCCGGTACCGCCGCCCACATCGACAATCGTCCGCACGGGTTCCCAGCCGCCTCTAACCTGGAATTCAGGGTCAGGAGTGCCGTGTCCGGCCGGCCCGATGAGGGCATCGAAACTGGCAGCGACCTGCGGATGGGCGTCGAGATCCTCCCAAAAAGGCAGGCCGAACACCTCGTGGTACGCGGGAACGCCCCGCCGGACGTAATTGAGGAGCGTCCCCCAGGCGTAGGCCATACGGCCGCCGATGCCCTCCAGGTCCAGGCCTAAATGCACCGTCGGGTCGAGCAGATCGCGGGCGGCATCGTTGAGCGCGAATCGTCCGGGTTCCGATTCCTGAAAGACGCCTTTGCCCGCGAGATGGCTGAGCAGGTTGTGAAGAACATCCTTATCGCAGCCGGCCGCGGCGGCCAGCGCGCCGATTTCGCAGACACCGGCGGCGATATGGCCGGCGATGCGGAGGGTAGCGACCACATGGAGGCACCAGGGAGTGCAGAGGTCGCTCAAGGCCCAGAGATTCACGGCTTGTGGCTTGGACGCCGGATTGGACATGAACTGTTTCTCCTTCGAGCATGGGGGCAGACGAACCGACACCCTCCCAGGCTAGCGGATTTCAGCCAGAGGGTATTGCAGAAAAACCGCCAGCCACTCGAAGCCCGCCTTGCCATGCTCGAAGGAGGTCGCGCATATTCTTACGGCAGTGGGCCTACGCGGTTCCAGGAGCAACCGGTTGCCGCGCAGGCGGCCAGCACCGCGGGACAGGTGTTTCCGGTGGTACCGTCGCATGTCAGAATCGCGGGAACCAGCTTGCGCTGTCCGTCCGGCGTCATATCCAACTTCATGATCTGCTGTTCGCCGGCAACCAACTGGTCCGTAGCAGCGGCAACCTGGGCCGACAGATTGCCGATCAAGGTGGTTACTAACGTAGTCAATTCTGTGAACTCGCTCGCGATATGATTGTCCACGTTCGTCAGATGCGTATCCACGTT
Organism: Bryobacterales bacterium; assembly: GCA_963719195.1. Taxonomy (GTDB): domain Bacteria; phylum Acidobacteriota; class Terriglobia; order Bryobacterales; family Bryobacteraceae; genus DASQZT01. Next base: position 227,336 of record CAVRBB010000004.1, read on the forward strand.
GGTGAGATGCGTATCCAGTGTCGAACCCACGTTATTGACATCCGTGTGCACATCGTCGAGGCGCGCGTAGTTGGTGTCGATCACGTTTCCAGTGAGATCGTCATCGCAAAAGTGAATTCCAAAGTCCACCGCCTCGGCAACGATCCAGACAATATCCACCACGGTACACGCCAGGCTGGTATTGCCACCTTCACCGAGGGCGACCACTGTTTCTTTGCAGGCGTCCTGCGCCAGTTCTCTCACCGAGTCCGCAACAAACTTGGTGACATCGGCGGCGAGGACGATGGAAGCGGGTATTCGGCTGGGGCCGTAGCTGTCCGAGTTACCGCCACTCCCCCCAATTCCACTCGCCACGTCACTCCCGACGTTATGGCAGAATCCGGAGACTACGGGAAGCGCATCGGGGTCGCTGTACTTCGGTTGCAGTCTGATGCCGCCGCTGCCGCCCTCTGCTCGCGTTTTGATGTAGGCATCGAGCGATGTCCGCGCACTCTGCAGCCGGTCGGCCATCTTCGACGGGCTAATCCCGCGGCGAATGATACTCAGTTGTGCGTACGACATCTGTCTAAACTGGGTCTTGGCCTGGTCCAAACCCTTCATGTCGACGAGCCCGGGAGGCACCAGAGCTCCAAACTCGCTCACCGTGTCGGCGAGATTGAGGAGTTGTGCCCGCAAGTCCTCCAACGTCTGCGGAGTATACTGGCCATTTGCATCCTGTTCCGGATCATTTGGCGCAAGATCGGCCATGGTGCGTGCCAACGTACGCGGATCCCGCATTCCGACCTGCGCGCGCAAGGACTGCGCGGAGCCTGCCGCCAAACACACCACTGCTGTGATCGTCAGTATTCTGGTTGTCATGCTATTCCCCTTACAGGTCGCGGCGCAGCTTTGCCGTCAATTCGTGCATTCTAGATTTTTTTCTGGACACCCAACTTTTCTAAAGGTGAGATAGTCGACTCAAACCGCTTACGAGTGTATCGTGATCAGCCTGGGCAGTCAAAGGTTTTCTTAACGAAGTTACTAATCCCATCGGTTTTGGCGTGTGATCGATAACAAATTGCAGCGCACTTTCCGAATCTAATGAAGTTTGTAATAACTTAGTTCGCGATCATACTGAGCGATCACGATCCGGCTTGATTCCACCAACTGACTATTCTTTGCGGCCAGTGTCATAGCCCGCTGCGGGTCGAGTATCCGCTCCACCAGGGGACCGGCATCCAACTCGGCATAATTCTTCAAGGAACGGAACGTAGTGATCTGGTTGGTGCTGGAGCCGAAGACGTGGCGGTACACCAGCCATTGTTCGACACCGGCTTTCTGCACGACGGGCCTCATATTCTCCTTCAAGAAGCTCAGATAGGCGCTCACATTCTTCGGTGAGATAGTTACCGTCTGGACGATCAGGAGTGGTGGCGGCGTGCTGTCTCTGCTCAGCGAGATATCCGGCAATCCGAGGAGCGCCATGCTCTCGGCCCCGACAATACATTGATCCAGCTCGGTATCGACCCGCAGGCGGGCTTGGGTCTTCAATGCTCCAATCAGTGGCTGGTCTTGGTCGAACTGCGCGAAGTTACGCATCGGTGTCAATAGGGTGAACTCATAGGTGTCTCCGAAGGGAATGGTGCGCCATACCGCAAAGGAGGGGATACCCGCCTTCTTATAAGCGGGAACGATCTCGTGCCTATACAGATCGCGCCAGCGGCCCAGCATGGCCGGCTTGACCCGAACCATAGTGACATGAGTCCAGATGTCCTGTGCCTTCGAAAGTGAGGTTGAGCCGAGTAACAGACCGATGAACCCAACGGCTCCGGATCGGTAGACTAACTTCATGGGAGTTAATGATAGCCCCAGGGAGGCGGTATGTAAAGTGTCCGAGGGGAACTGAAGTCGCGCGGCTATTGCCTGGTCTTCACGGGATCGGGGACCTTTTGGACTGCGGGCTGCCGGAACCCGCGTTCCACCATATCATTCGGATCTGTCGACACGGGGCCGTCGCGCCATAACCACCGCATCATATCGGGCAGGATCGCGCCACCGAACTTCTGTCCGTGAAGGTTCATCCCCCACGAGTAGTTCACGTCATAGCCCTTCTGAGTGAGGGCCTTCATGAGCCGGACATTCTGGAAAAACCAGTCTCGTTTCTCGTTGTACGTGCCGTCGCGTCCAATTCCCCGGTTGTCGTTTCGCCCGTCGCACAGGAACACCCGGAGTGGCTTCTTCTCGCTCGCCAGAATACGTTCGGGATACACGTAGCCGCCCCTTAAGTCGACGAAGCTTCCTACGATGCTCAGTACTTTGCGGAAGTCGTTCGGACGTTCCCATGCTACGGTGAAGGCCGCAATTGCTCCGGAACTGGCACCGCCGATACCGTGCTGGTCCGGGTCCTTCGAGATGTTGTACTTCTTGTAAAGGACCGGAATCAACTCGTCGACAATCACCCTCGCGTACCGGTCGTCGGGCCCGTTGTACTCCGTGGGACGGTTGGTGGTGCGGTCGCCCCATTCGCGCGCGTTCGGTTCGGGCTGGTCCGGCGTGCGGCCGGGATTAATAAACACGCACAACATGACGGGAATCTCCCGGCGATAAATCAGGTTATCCAACACGTTCTGCGCGCGAAGATCACCGTCCGGATTCTTGAATGCCTGGCCATCCTGAAATATCATCAAACTGGCCGGAATCGAAGGATCGTATTGGGCCGGCACATACACCCAGTACGTATGCTGGGTGCCCGGGTAGACCTGACTCGGAAGAGTGAACGGTCCTTGAATATCTCCTCTTGGAACTCCCTCCTGCGGCATGGAATCCGGACCCAGCCGGTATTGAGAATTCGGATCGGGAACCTGCTGGCTTCCGCCCTGGGCAAACGCGACCGCCGTTACTCCCCATACTGCCGCCGCGATGCAGCAGGTGTTTGCTTTTCGCATTGGAGAACTCCTTAGTGTGTCAACTCACGAACCCGGAAACGCTTCCTCAGACTCTATCACTTCTTCGGAGCAGTGGCGCGAACTCCGTGACCGCTCTCTGCGGTTCGCCGACAGCGGCGAGTTTGCATGGACGGAAGCGTTGCCGGGCCACCGGCCTGGCGCTCGCCAGTTCGGTAGGCGCCTGGACAATCCCGTGCTATTGGTCCGCATCGGCGTTCGGATGCCGGTGGTTATCATCCTGATGGCCTGGAAGGATCGTTCCAAAAAGAACTCGAAACGTTGTCCGCTGATCTTGTGACAGAGGCTCTGGCGGAGGCGACATACGAGGAGTCTGGCGTGGCGCACATCGTCTGCAACAACGCCGGAGTGGCCGGCAAGGCGGCCCGACGTGGATGAGTTCGCTCGAAAGCTGGAAATGGGTGCTAGGGGCAATACTGTTCACTTAACAACATATCTATGATATTCTGTTTTGGGGCTAATGCCTCCAGAAGGAGGTTGTCCCATGCGCATTTCCGCCGTGGATTCAGCCACGCTTTTGATGGTTTTCTACGACGACGCCCGAGAACTGTTGCAACTCGAGTTCTGTAGCCGGGCTGTCTATCAATATTTCCAGGCGCCTGCGACGGTGCATCAGTCGCTGCTGGATGCTCCATCCAAAGGGCGCTATTTCAATCAAGTGATTCGGGGGCGCTTCCCTTACCGTCTCATCTCGCAGGGCGGTGCCGCTCCGAGGTGTGCGGAAGTCCTTGCCAGGTGCGATCGTTGAGGAGAATCCGATGGCGCGCACACTGGCGGAGTTGCCGGCCGGCAGCCGGATCACAGACTATATCAGCCTCGGCGTGATTGCTAAGTACTTCCCCGCTGAGAAGATCCACGAAGCTCTCCAGCAGACCAATCGCGCTAGCGTCCGCGAGCGCGACCTACCGGCGCATGTGGTGGTCTACTACGTCATCGCACTGGCGCTGTATATGCGGTCCTCCTATCGTGAGGTATTGCGCTGCCTGTTGGAAGGGATGCAGTGGCTGCTCGACCCTTCGGCAAAAGTGAAAGTGGCCGGAAAATCGGGCATCTCGCAGGCCCGCAGCCGCCTGGGGGCTGAACCGCTGAAGAAACTCTATGACGCCGTGGTGGGTCCCATTGCCGAGAAGCGCACCAAGGGTGCTTGGTACCGACAATGGCGATTGGTCAGCCTGGATGGCAGCACGTTGGATGTCGCCGATACCGCGGAAAATGACAAGGCATTCGGGCGACCCGGCGCCAGTCGAGGATCCAGCGCTTTTCCCAAGATCCGGTTTGTGGCCCTGCTGGAGAATGGGACGCACCTGTTGTGGGGCGCGCACATGGACCGATACGCCACCGATGAACTGACCTTGGCCGAGCAAGTGATTCCCTCACTCCGCAAGGGAATGTTGTGCATGGCCGACCGATTCTTCCCCAGTTACAAACTCTGGCGGATCGCCGCGAGGACGGGAGCGGATTTGCTATGGCGCACGCGCCAGAATGCACGCCTGGACGTGGAACAACGCCTGCCCGACGGCTCCTATCTCAGTCGCATTTACGCCTCCACCAAGGACCGGCGGAAGAAACGCAACGGGATCGTGGTCCGCGTCATTGATTACCGCTTGAAAAATGTCGCGGACGCCGAGCCGCTGTACCGGCTGATCACTACCATCCTCGATGCCCAGCAGGCACCGGCCAAAGAGTTAGCCGCCCTGTATCACGAGCGATGGGAAATCGAAACCACCCTGGACGAGTTGAAGACCCATTTACGCGGCGCTCAGATTGTATTGCGCAGCAAGACGCCGGAGTTGGTCCGGCAGGAGTTCTTGGGTCTGCTGATGGCGCATTTTGCCATCCGCGCCCTGATGCACGAAGCCGCCCTGAAAGCAGACGAAGATCCCGACCGGCTCTCGTTCGTCCACTCGGTGCATGTTGTCCAGAGACGGATGGCACGTTATGGCGCTATTCCCCCCTCGGCAGAGAAACGTCTTCCACGAGACGATCCTCGACGAAATTCTTGAGGAACGGGTTGTTTCAAGTCGCAACCGAATCAATCCCCGCGGCGTGAAGCGCAAGATGAGCAACTATAAGCTGCGGCCTCGCAAGCGCCAGCGCACAAGACGTCTCGATTTCGCCACCCAAATTAGGGTACTTAAGTGAACAGTATTGGTGCTAGGGGTGGATCTGTGGGAGCCGATTCATGGCGTCCGCAGCTCAGTGCCGCATGATCGCAGCCGGACAGGAGGGCCACATTGTCAATACGGCATCGATAGCCGGAGTGATTGCCGGGCCGATGCTCGCTGCGTATCACGTTTCGAAGCACGGCGTAGTCGCTCTGTCGGAGTCTCTGTGCCTCGACCTGCAAATAACCGGGTTGAAAATCGGCTTGCCGATCCTGTGCCCTGAGCTCGTGAAGGGCGAGAATCGCCCAGAGCGATCGCAACCAGCCGGAGTGGGTCGGGCCATCGTAGTTTCAAGCCGACCAATTGCGGAAGATGGTCCGGGCGATAGTGGATTCCGGGTTGGAGCCCTCTTTGTTGGCGGACCAGGTTGTGAAGGCGATCCGCAAAAACCAGTTCTGGACTCTGACGCGTCCGGAGTTTGACCAAGCGATTCGCGATCATGGCAATTCATCACGAAACGGCGGAATCCGAAGTTCCAGATGCCGGAGGCGATGATGAAGTGCGGCGCCGAGGTAACGCAGGGCGCGGCTCTGTATGCCAACAGGCAATCCTTCTGCGGCTGCCCAAAGCCCGCGCGAAGTTGCACATCAGCGAAAATCGTTCACCAGCATGAGGTCGCTGCCGCTGCTGTCGACCTGCGAGTAGAGCAGAGCCCTGCCGTCGGGTGAAACCGCCAGACCAGCGGCCCAACCCCCGCTGAGTGGCGCGATGGGTAGGCTCTTTGTCGTGGCGAAACTGAAAAAGTGGATGAAGAAACGCCGTTGCGCATCCGCCCGGGGAACAAAGTAGATCCCATCGTTTGTGATCGCGAAATTCAGAAGCGTTACCGAGGGCAGTACCTCGGTCTCCTCGCCTCCACCCACCGGCACTTTCCACAAGCCTTGCGCGGCCGTATTCGATTTTGAGTAGTATACAAAACGGCCGTCGGGCGACTCCACGGCGACGTAGCCGCCCTTTTTCGTCACCTGGATGGGCGGTCCGCCGGCGGGCGACATCTTCCATACTTGCGGCGCACCGGAGCGGTTGGACATGAAGTAGATCCAAACGCCGTCCCGGGACCAGCTCGGCAAGGCATCCGTCGCGGGATTCTCGGTCAAGCGTCGCGGCGTCCCCCCGGCGGCGCTGATGACGTACACCTCCCACCGCCCTTCCTTGTTGGAGTCGGAGGCGATGTGTGATGCGTCGGGCGACCAGTTGGGTCCCCCGCTGATCGCAGCGTGCAACGACGTCAACGGCGCGGGATTCGTGCCATCCGCATTGGCGGTCCAGATTTCCAGGGACCCACCGCGGTTTGATGGAAATACGATCCGCTTCCCATCCGGAGAGAACTGCGGGTTGACTTCCATTCGAGTGGAAGCAATGAAGCGTTTTGCCGCACCAGCGACCACACCGGGACCGGAGAGTTCGAGCCGCCAGATGTTCGCGTCTGCTGACCCGCGAGCGTACGCCAGCTCTCCGTGGCGCGATACGGACGGGCTGTGATCCCCGGCGAACTCCAGCGGGTGCGGCACGCCTTCCCATCTGCCGGGATTCGCCACAAGCGCAGGTCTCTGAATGGGCCTGCGGCAAAAACGATACCGGCGCCATCCGTCGTCCATGCGGGACTCACTCTCGCGAGGATGGACAGCCCCGGGCCCCCGAAACGGTTGACTTCCGGCAATCAGGTTGTCACACAGTCGATTGAGAGTCTGCCCGTTGTAGCCAAAACTCGGCGCCATGAGCGTCGATTTGCGGTACTTCTCATTGGGAGCGTTGCTCCTTCTCAACGAAGGCGCAGTCCGGGCGGAGGTGGCAGACTCCTGCTACCGATTCTCTACTGCAAGATACACGATCGAGATGCGAGTCGGGTTTCCGGCTCCGTATGAGGGGAAATGGCTGGTGGTGTATCGGAGTACGGATCCCGGAAAACGGGTCTGCCTTTCGGCCGAGGCGCGTGCTTCGGGGTGCGTCGAAACCTTCCCGGCGCGCTCGCCCTCGTCGCGTTTACCGTGAATCGGGCGGCTGACGGCAAACGCGCGGCGGCATCCATCCGCGAAGTGGTCACCGTGTTGGCGGAGAGCCCGGGGCTACTGGACCGGCCGCCCCTCGCCATGAGCATCAAACTCGCCAACGGCATCGGCAGCGACGTGCAGGTGTTCGGGTATGACGAGAGTTCTCTGCCGCCAGCCGAACACGCACATGAGCGGGAGGTGGCCAAAGCAGCGAGGAGACACTATCGCCAGGAACTCTACATGGGCAAGGACCAGCAGCCCTTTGCCGTTGTCGACTGGCTGCACACCACTACGAGCATCCGTATCCTGCGTGTGGAAGGGCCGGCGTCCCACTGACGAGGGGGGGCCAGGTGCCCGCGGCCCGGGGGACCGAGCTCACAATGCTGTTCACTTAAGCCACTGGATAGGCCAAGGTCTTGGCGCCTGTCCGCCGACCGGAGATTGGATCGGTTTCCGAGTGGCCCGAATCGATCAGCGCTATACCCGGCTACTTCGCAAGACCTCCGGCCCGCGTCGGCGAGGACATCCGCGCTTCGGGCGTTTTTCATCCATCTGGATTACTACCGCATGCCGGGTTACGTATTTCGATTCGCCGTTCGAATACCTCGAGTTCAAAGGTCCAGCCGTCGGGCGTGAACCGAGGAGGCCGGTTGAGGGTTGCTCACTATCATAGGAGGATGGAACAGATTTGGAACCGGCTTAACGTGGATCTGCTGTTTACCGACTTCGTAGCGTGGCTGCCGCGGCTGTTTGCGGCCGTGCTGCTCATGACCTTCTTCTGGGGGCTGTTCAGGGTGAGCCGGGCCACCTTGTCGCGCGTGCTGGCCCACACCGGCTTCGATCATGCGCTGATCGGTATGCTGCTCAATGTCTACCGCTTTACGCTGATGACGTTCGGCATCGTTATGGCGGCGGGCCAGTTGGGTATTAACGTGGGCGCAGCGCTGGCAGGCCTGGGGGTAGTGGGGCTCACCATCGGCTTCGCAGCCAAGGACACGCTTAGCAACATCATGGCCGGCTTCCTGATCTTCTGGGATAAGCCGTTCCACGTGGGTGACTGGGTCAGTCTGGGAGGCAGCGAAGGGCAGGTGGCCGAGATCACCATGCGTACCACGCGTCTGCGCACGCGCAACAACACTTGGATCATTATCCCCAATGAAGCCGTGATCAATCAGGTGCTGACGAACCACTCCACTAACGGGCAGACCCGCTTGGAGGTGCCGGTGGGGATCGCATACAAGGAAGATATCGGCGCGGCGCGGCGGGCGATCCTGGGAGCAATGGAGGCGTTGGACGGCGTGATGCGGGACCCCGCGCCAGCGGTGGTGGTGAACAACCTGGGTGATTCGAGCGTGGACCTGCTCATACACGTGTGGATCCCCGACGCCGAAGCCGAAAAGCCGATGTTCTTCCGCGTCCTGGAGACCGCCAAGGTGGCACTGGACAAGGCGGATATCGAGATTCCCTTCCCGCATCTCCAGCTTTTCGTGGACGCGGTGAACAAGAGCGTTTGGCAGGACGCCGCGGAGATGGCCCAGGCGGCGCGGAATTCGCCTTAACGCCACTAAATCGGAATCGGTGATCGTATAGCTGTTCCTCTTCGCCCGCACCCACATCCTATCATCGGACGCCCGCCTCCGTCCGATTTCGCGCGGGTGGATCAATCGCGGAAGAGCGAGGCCAATTGCGGGCGTGGCGAGCTATTCTCGTCCAGTTGAGTAATTTCGCTGGCCGTCAAAAGGCCACCTCCATGCGGTTCCATTTGGCCGTATCGTCGGCTATGCTGAGACTGGCTGGCAACGGCCTTGAGGGAAGCGTCCGGTCTCGTCTGCTCGAATCGATGGCGACCAGAAAAGTCGGCCCACAGCCGGCCATCGGGGAAGGGCCAGCGTGGCAGGCCTTAAGTGAACCGTATTGGATCGCGGAGCGTGAGTTCGATGTCGTCCTGTACGGAGCGGCCGGGGTCACCGGGCGGCGGTTGACTGTTTTCTGAACCGCGCTCCGCGCGGGCTGCGCTGGTCGGCGGCGGGTCACTCGACCGGCTGAAAGCAAAAGTACCCGTGATCATGGCGGATTCGCAGGATCAGGGTGCGATCGATGCCGTGGTTTCGCGGACACGCGTCCTGTTGACGACGGCGGGGCCGTTCCCGCTTTATGGGGATCGGTCTCAGCTCCTTCCTGGCATGGTTGACCGCCCAGACGGCGGAGTTGGAAGACCATCGTGACAGCGACGTCAGTCGCGATGGCTTTCGGCGTGCCGGTTGCTGTGCGTGTTATCTTCGGGTATTTCCAGCGATAAGTGCCCTTCGCATCAACCCGATTGATCCCTTGGGATATGAATCGGTGTGCTGCTTATGAGTCTTCCTCGAGTGTGGGTAGCAGTGAGTGTGTTTCTTCCGGAAACCAGGGTAGGTCCGAATCCCGGCGCACTGTCCCGGCGGACCATGTTCTCCGGCACGGCAATTGCGGGGGTGGGGATATGGCCGGAATCGCCGGATCTGTGATGCTATTCCGTAGCGCCCTTGGCACAGATGTCCGAAACCAGCGCCATTGAGGCGCCGCCGGAGCGCATCTCCTCCAGCGCCCTCGCGGAATCCTGCTCCTTCAGGGTTTCTACAGCATCGGTCACTACCACAACGTTACGGCCGGACCGCAGGAGGCCGCGTACGGCGTGAAGGACGCAGATCTCCGTGACTACGCCGTAGACCACCACCCGTTCCGCGGCCAGAAGGTCGAGGAGTCGGGCCAGGTTGGGGGCCTGGAACGCGTCCACCGTCTGCTTCTCCACGATGAACTGGCGCACGCCGTCCACGAGGATGTCGCACGGGCGGTTGGGAATCACGCGGCGCGGTTCGAGCAGCGTGGCCCCGGCTTTGTGTTGCCCCACCGTCCCCGCGATACAATGCGGCGGCCATTGAGCGAATTCCGGATCATTCTCGCTGTGCGCGTCGGTGGTAGAGATGACCGGGATACCGCGCGCGCCCGCGAAGTGGTTCAGCCGGCCGAGGGCCGGCACGATGCGCCCGGCTTTCGGTACGTACAGGGCTCCGGCGGGATAGAGGAAATCCAACTGCGTATCGATGTCCAGAAAGACGGTATTCATCCCATCAAGTTGTGGCGCGTGCGCTCGAACAGCTCACGCAGTTCGCGGCTGAAGATCACCGGCCACGGCTCCCCCACTTCCAATTGTCGCAAAGCGGGAGGGAGCTTCGCGACAGATTCGGAAGCGCGCCGGCGCGTGTCTTCGATGCCGGGGAGGGGTTCGATGAGGCGGCCTCCCAGAATCACCGGCCGCACCAGCGCTTCGCCTTTCCCGCATTCGCCGGAGCGAGCCACGACGTCCCTCGCCGCTTCGCGGAAGATCTGCTTCGAGCCCGGGCGCGAGATCTTGTCTTCGCTGTACTTGGCGGTGAACCGCTTGATCCCGCTGATATCCACCTCCACCAGCTTATAGGTCGCGCTGAGCGCAGGCGCGTCCGCGGAGGTTGCCAGTTGCGTGCCGACACCGAAGGCATCGATGGGAGCGGCGGCGGCAACCAGGTCGCGGATGCGATGCTCGTCGAGGTCGCCGCTCACCATGATCCTGGCATCCGGCAGGCCGGCATCGTCGAGAATCGCCCGCACCTGGCGTGAAAGGGGCGCGAAATCGCCGCTATCCAGGCGCACGCCCCACAGCGGTTTGCCCAGTTGCGCCGCGTGGCGCGCGCCCTCGATGGAGTCATAAGTATCCAGCAGGTGGACGGTTTGGTCCGCCAGGAAGCGCTGGAGTTGCCGGAACGCCTCGGTCTCGGAGGCGAAGGCCATCACCCAGGAGTGCGCCGCGGTTCCCATAACCGGGATCCCGTAGCGGAACCCGGCGAGCGTGTTGCTGGTCCCGGCACAGCCGCCGATGTAGGCCGCGCGGGCGCCCAGGACACCGGCTTCCGGCGTGTGCGCGCGGCGAGTGCCGAACTCCACGACGGGGCGGCCGGCGGCCGCTTCCACGCATCGCGCCGCCTTGGTGGCGATGGAACTCTGGAAGGCGATGGCCGAGAGCACGTAGGTCTCGGGGATCTGGGCCTCGATGATGGGAGCGCGAATGGTCAGGATCGGTTCGCCCGGAAAGATGGGGGTGCCTTCGGGAACGGCGAACAGGTCGCCGTGGAAACGAAAATCGCGCAGGTAGTCGAAGAAGGCTTCCGAGGCGTTGCGGAACTGCGGCAAACCGCGGAGGTAGGAGATTTCTTCCGCAGTGAAGCTCAGGTTCAGGAGGTAGTCAACTACCTGCGGCAGGCCCGCGGCCAGGATGAAGTTGCGGTGGGGCGGCAGGCGCCGGATGGTGTATTCGAAAGTGGCGTGTTCTTCCGTCTTGCCGGCTTCGAAATAGCCGCCGGCCATGGTGAGCTCGTATAAATCGGTGAGAAGACCATTCATATGACAGGGCAGGCCGGGGCCTACCCTACTTTTTCTTCGCCGGGGCCGGGGTTGAGGCTTCTTTCACGTCAGACGCCGCTTTTTGGAGGGTCGTGAAGGCGGTGGCGTCCAGTTCATAGATGGTCGGTTCGTTCTCGCGTTGCGCGGAATATTGTTCGCCCTGCTTGCGAACCATTACTTTTTCAACGCGCTTGCCGTCGTTGGAGGTGACCGTGACGTTGAATACCGGTTCTCCGGCAGCATTCTCCGAGAATTTCGTGGCGCTGAGGTCCCGCAGCTTGTCGATCAGATTCTGGACGCTAGTGTTGTCCATGGTCTTCGAGCCCGACATCCACTTGTCGCCGGTCTTGGTGTATAACGCGCCGTTGACCTCCAGCTTGTTCGGGTCGCTGAAGCCGAAGTCGAACACCTTCTTGTTGCGGAAGTCGTCCAGCCCTTTATCCAGGCCGTCGCCCACATCGGTGGCGATCTTGTAGACTCCCTCTACCGCCGAACCCCTGGCATAGTAGTTCTTGTCTTTGTCCTTGCGGACTTCGAGGGTCTGGGTTCCGCTGGCGTCGGTGACCGTGGCGGTTGCCACCCTGGTAGCGGCGGCGAACTTTTTGGCGGCGTCGGGATCGGGGTTCGCCACATCCATCTTGGCATCGCGCAACTTTCCAACCAGAGTATCCACGGCCGAATTGTCGGCCCGCAGCGGACGCGGTTTCACAATCTGCCATTCGTTGGAAGCGTTCTTTCCGAACTCCACGGGCGGGCCCTTGGCCTGTAATTCCACGCGGGTCAGCTTGTCGGAATCGAATACGATCAGGCGCTTGTCGCGGAGGTCGTCGGGGCGCTTGTCGAGGCTGGATTTGACGAAGCTGGCGATGGTAAACACGCGCGGATCGTTGGCCATTTTGGCGTAGGCGCCGGAGCCGGTCGGGGTGTCATCGCCGACCAGCACCGACTCGGTCTTTCCGTCCTTTTTGGTCACCTGGATATCCAGAGTGGGCGTCGCCAGGCCGTACACCTTCAGGTCGGCGGGTTTGTCATCGACCAGCTTGTCGGCATTCAGGGAACCAAGGCTCGAAACCATAGATCCGACGGTGTCCTGGTCGGCACGCAGCGGCCTGGGTTGCGTCATCTCCCAGTTGGTGCCCTGCTTCTTGAGATCGATCACTTCGCCGGTGAGCTTCCTGATCCGGATCTCCTGAAACTGGTCGTCCGGAATGGACAGCATCTTGATGGTGGTGTCATTCGACTTACTGGCCTGCGCCTGCTTCTTATTGGACCACCAGACGAGGCCGCCCAGCACCGCCAACAGAGCGACGGCAATCAGCAGTCCGTTCGGCTTCACGGCTTACCTCCTCTTCCACCAGGTGACCATGCCGAACGCCACCACGCCCAGGGGGAAGATCACCACGCTGAGCCAGAAGAGCATGTTCACTTTTTGCGGGCTGATGTTCAAGGGACGGTCTTCGGGAGCCTTGGGACGAATGGAGATCAGGTCTTCGTCCGACGTGAGCCAATTGATCATGTTCAGGAACAGGTCGCGATTGCCGTTGAACCGGATGAAATTGTTGCCGGCCCAGAGGGAACTGCCGACGACCACGAAGCGGCCTGGGGAAGTGCCGTTGTAAGTGCCCGCGGCGGCCAGCGTGAGGGGCCCTTTCTTGTCTTTCTTGGGGTCGAGACGGATGTTGCCGGAGGTCAGGTCGGTGGTGGCGTAGCTGTTATCGCTGGTGGAAAACAGCTTCTCGACGGTGGTCTTGTCGCCGTTCTTGACCTCGAGCGTACGCGCCAGGGGGAAAGCGGTGGCGACATCCTTCATCTGATTGACGATGGGGTGGGTGTCATAGCTGGCCACCAGGGGCACTTCGGGGCCGAGTCCGAAGACCTGGCCAATGCCGCTCGTGTCCAGAGCCAGATCCTTGTTCACGGTAACGCCCCAAGTCTTCAGTAATGCTTCGAGCGACACGTTGTCCGCCACCGGGCTGCGCCCCGCGTTGAGAGGGGGGTCCAACATGACGAGGAGCCGGCCGCCGCCTTCCACGTAGGTTTTGATGGCGTCGGTTTCGGGCTGGATATACTCGTGCTGCGGGCCGGCCACGACGAGCAGGGTACAGTCCTTGGGGACCTCGATCTTACCGGGCGCGGGAGGGGCGCCCGCGGCCGGCGCCTGGCCGGCGGGAGGCTGCGCGGCCTGGAGCAGGGAAATCGTGCGGGTCTTGTAGTTGTTGCGGGTGAGCGCATCTTTCACGGTGGCGTACCCGCCGCGATCGGAGTCGTCGATGCCATGCTCGCCGCTGCCGGAGACGAAGCAGGCGTTGCGGTCGCCGGTTTTGAGCGAGCGGATGAGCGCGCCGGTGATCTCCTCCTCGCTCAGGCTCTTGGCCTCTTCCTTCTTGGGGCCGCTATCCACCAGCAGGGTGACGTCGCGGCGATAGCCGGCGGCCCTGGCCTGCTGCGGTTTCTTCACCGGGTCGATGTAATCCACCTTGAGTTTTGGGGACAGGGAGGAGTAGCGGTCCAGCAGGTCGCGCGCCTGGGGGAACCGCGACTGTTCGTCGAAATAAGTGATGGTGACGGGACTTTTCAGGTTCTTGACGATCTTGATGGTCTGGTCGGAGAGGCTGAACTGCTTGTTGGCCGTGGCATCGTACGACTTGTCGTAGCGGTTGGCGAGGAAATTCACGGCCGCCAGGATGGCGATGATCACGACCAGGTAAGCCGCCATGTAAGCGCCGTACCGGGTTTGTCTTTTCTTGAGCCAGTCGATTCTCATGGGTCAGGCCCTCCACCGCAAGGATTCCATCGACCGGGAGGTAATGAACAAAGCGAAGAAGATCATGGAAAGATAAAAGACAATGTCCTTCGAATCCAAAACGCCTTTGGCGAAGTTTTCGAAGTGGGTGACGATCGAAAGGTAATTGACCACGCTGGCCGTGGCGCCGCTGTCAAACGCAGTGAACCAGCTCAGGAGCCACAACAGCAGGCATACAAAGAATGTGACGCCGCCGGCGATAATCTGGTTCCGGGTGGTGGTGGAGATGAACTCTCCGATAGCCAGCAGGACACCGCCCTGGAGGATGAGCCCGAGGTACGCCACCAGGACCGGCTTGAGATCGGGCTTACCCCAGGCGAACAGCAAGGCGATGTTGATTACGGACATTCCCAACACGCAGAGATAGAGCAGCATGGCGCCCAGCCATTTGCCGATGATGATCTCGTTGTCTTTGACCGGCGAAGTCATGAGCAACTCGATGGTGCCGGTGCGCTTCTCTTCGGCGAAGAGCCGCATGGTGACCATGGGGATGAGGAACAGGGCTACCGTGGAGGCAAAGCCGAGCAGCGGGCGGATGATCTGCTCATTCACGTTCATGGGCTGCGACTGGCCCATCATCTGGGCCTGGAAACTGAAGCGGTAGAAATCGCGGGTGGCGGTGTAAAAGCCGAAACCGAAAATCAGCCCGAAGAATGCCATCAGCAAATAGGCGATGGGGGAGGCGAAATAGCTCTTGAGCTCCTTCTGGCAGATGAGGAGTACGTTTCTCACTTCGTTGCTCCTTCTTCCTGTGGCACGGATTCCTTCTCCTGGTCTTTCTTTTCGGCCGCGGTGAGTTGCAGGAAGATATCTTCCAGGCTGAAGCCTACGGCGCGCAACTCGTTCAGGTTCCAGCCGGCGTTGACGACCGTGCGCGCCAGGTCGGCGCGGATGTGGCGTCCTTGCAGGCTTTCGATTTCAAACGCCAGCTTGCCGTCCCGGGAGTCCTTCATCACCACGCGGCTGACGCCCGAGACCTGTTCGAGGCGTCCCTGCACTTCGCTGGGGTCGGGGCGGCCGCCGTCGGCACCCACTTCCAACGCCACGGACTCAGAACCACGGAGGCGGTTGGTGAGGTTCCGAACCGAATCGGTGGCCACCAACTGTCCCTTGTTAATGATGATGACGCGTTCACAGGAATGCTCCACTTCCGACAGGATGTGGGTGCTGAGGATGATGGTGTGATCGCCCGCGAGCGACTTGATGAGCTCGCGGGTTTCGATGATCTGCTTGGGGTCCAGCCCGGCGGTGGGCTCGTCGAGGATGAGCACGTCGGGATTATGAATGATGGCCTGCGCGAGTCCGACACGCTGTCGATACCCTTTGGAGAGCTTTCCGATGAGTTTCTTGGAGACGTCGGCGACGGCACAGCGCTCCATCACTTCGTTGACCCGGCGGCCAATGTTGGCGGAACTAATGCCTTTGAGTTTGCCCACGAACCGCAGGTATTCCCAGGTTTCCATCTCGGGATAGAGGGGTGGGGTTTCCGGCAGGTAGCCAATGCGCTTTTTCACTTCCAGGGGATTCTGGAGAACATCGAATCCGGCGACATTGGCACTGCCATCGGTAGGCGGCAAAAAACAGGTCAGAACGCGCATGGTCGTGGTTTTTCCGGCGCCGTTAGGCCCCAGAAAGCCCACGATCTGCCCCTTTTCCACTTCGAACGAGATGTTATCGACAGCGAGAGTGCGGGCGTATCGCTTGGTAAGACCTTCCACTTTAATCATATTGCGAACTTCCGAGAGACGAGATTGATGGCCATGCAGGCACACGTTCCACTTCCGCGAGATGACGCAGAAACGGAATGCTAGTGAAATTTCATCATACGGACGGCGGACAAGAGTTGTCAAATGAATGGACAGCGAGACGTGCTGGAGGCCTCAGGCGGCGCCCCGAAGTGCTTTTTCCACCATTTTGGGATAGCGGCTGATGACGATGAGGTAGGCGCGAACGGCGCTGGGGGGCTGCGACCGTCCGAGTTCCCAGTCCTGCAGCGTGCGGACGCTGAAGCGGTAGCGTTCGGCGAATTCGGATTGGGACAGGCCGGACTTGGCGCGAATGGCCTTGACGTCTACGCGAGGGGGATAGTGGTAAGCAGGAAGTGTGATTTCACCCCGGACGTGAGCCAGAACTTCCTGGAGACCGGCGATGACGCCGCGAGAAACCTCGTTCATTCTTCGCTTGGGCTTTCGCCCTGCGCTAGCCGCGTCGTTCTTTGCCACGTTTGATTTCCTCCACCAAGCTCTTTGCCGCCTTGCGGCCGTCAGGATCCATGTCCGCCTGCTCACTCTTGGCATAAACGTAGAGCAGGTAGACCTCGTCGTCGGAGACCCAGTAGTAGTATATACATCGAACCCCTCCGCTCTTGCCCTTTCCCTGCCGGCGCCAGCGGGCTTTTCGCAGACCATTGGTTCCTGGAATGACGGGGGCAGCTCCCGGATCTGCCGCAATCGCGTCCTCCATCGCCGCCCGCTCAAATTCAGTCAGCAACCGCCTCGCGTCTCTCTCGTATCGCTTGGTTCTGAAGACGGCCGCGCTCACATCTTCAGGCTATACGGAATTCACGTATAGTGCGCAATCTGTCGCGCCCGATTGGACTGAGGCTTTGGAAACGTCCAGCGGATGCGGGACGCATCGGCCCCGCTGCTACCGGATGACATGCGCCACCACGAATGCCGCCGATGTTGGCCGGTGGGCGCAGCAGGCGGGCGTGGCAGTGCCCGTTGTCCCGTTGCTTGGGAACGGGCAAAAGCACTTTGTTCGCAAAGAAATCGCCACGGGGATCATTGATTCGTGCCAGCAGCACATCCGGCCGGGGCCGCTGCATCGTAATACTAGTTGAAAAATCATGCTACGCCCTGATAGGATAACCGTTCGGGCGTTCGGCGATTACCAGGAGGAATCGTGGCGAAGACGTTGGTGCTGTTCCGCACCTGGATGGTGCTGGCGCTGGCCGGGGCGATGGGCACGGCCGCGCGCGCCGAAACGGCTATTTCCGGCGTCCTGACCGATCCGCAGGGCAAGGCGGTCGCCGGCGGTGTCATCCGGTTGTTTCACCGCAGCGGGGTGCTGGTGACGGAAACCCACAGCGACAGCACCGGTCAATTCACGATCCCCAACATCGCGGCGGGCGACTATCGGGTCACCGCGGCGGCGCCGGGATTCACCGCGATCACCAGGGATCTGGTATTGATCGCGGATCAGACGACCTCGGCGGACCTGCAATTCGGCACGGTGCAGCCGCAGTCGCAAAGCATCGTCATCACCGCGAATGCTCTCGAACCGGCCATTGACCTTCGCAATGCGGAAGTGTTCCATCGAACCCTGTTCAGCCGCGACGACCAGGTGCTGCAACAGTTGAACAGCGGCATCAATGCGGGCCAACATGAAGGCGGCGGGAAATCGCTGGAGATCCGTCGCTTCGGCTTCAACCTGGATCACGGCGGCGTAAACGGTGGGCTGAAGGTGCTTCTGGATAACGTCCAGCAGAATCAGGGAACCCAGGGACATGGGCAAGGGTATCTGGGAGCGTTGAAGGCACTCAGTCCGGAGCTGATCCAGGAAGTCACGATCATCAATGGCCCGTTCAGCCCGGAGTACGGTGATTTCAGCGGCTTGGGGGTGGTGCACATCCGCCAGCGCGAATCGCTGCCGGACCAGTTCACGGCGCGGCTTCAGGGCGGCAATTTCAACAGCGGGCGCGGTTTCCTGGCGTATAGCCCGGACGCACAGAAGACGGACGCCTACGTCGCCTATGACGGCTCGTACACGGATGGTCCGTTCCTCAGTCCCGGCCGTTATCGGCGCGACAACGCGAACGCCAATTACACCAGAACGCTGGACGACACTCAAAAGCTCGGCTTCCGAATGATTTTCGGGCGGAATGATTTCTACTCTTCCGGCCAGGTCCCGCTCGATCTGGTGAATGACGGGCTACTCGACCGGTTCGGGTATATCGATCCCACCGATGGTGGGCGAGTGAAGTTGGGGACCGTCTCGACGTACTACAGCAAGACCCTGGCAAACGGAGACACGGTCAAGGTGGACGGCTTCGTAGGGCGCTCCCTGTTCGACCTGTACTCGAATTTCACGTTCTTCATGAATGATCCCGCGCGTGGCGACGCGTTCCAGCAGCACGATTCCCGGCTGCAACAGGGCGCGAACGTTCAATACACGCATGTACACAAGGTGGGGTCGATTGCCGCGTCGTTCATCTCCGGCGTGAATTTTCACGACAACGAGATCAACGTCGGCTTGTATCCTCGCGAAGACCGTGTGCCGACCGGCATCACGACGCGAGCGAACGCCCATGTGACCAATGAAGCCGGATACGCACAGGAGACGCTCAGCTTCTGGCGCGGCCGATTGCTGGCAGGCGGAGGACTGCGGTTTGATGAGTTCCGGTACGACGTCCAGGACCGGGTGAACCCCGACGCGGGCGGGCTCCAGTATGCCGACCGCTGGCAGGGCAAGGCCAATGTGGCCCTCACACCGGTACCGGGCGTTCCGGTGACGCTTCACATCAATTACGGCCGGGGCATCAACAGCATTGACGCGCGCGGCGTTGTCCAGCACCCCGAGCAACCCCGGCTGGCTACGACCGACTTCTATCAGGCCGGCACGTCCTCTAATTTCGGCCGCTTCGGCGTCAGTACGGACCTGTTTCTGATCGATCACTCGAACGAGCAGGTGTATATCCCGGATGATGGCAGTTTCGAATTCAAAGGACCCAGCCGCGCGTATGGCTGTGAGGCTAAGGCCTCTGTCGAGTTGACCCGGCATCTCTCGCTGAACGGTGGACTGACCAAGATAGCCAATGCCTTTTTCAAAGGCGGCGATCATCGCGTCTACGTGGACAGCTCTCCGCACTTTGTGGCGAACGCGGCGCTCACGCTGGCGGCCTGGCACGGCTGGAGCGGCTCGCTGCGAATGCGGGCGATCAACCACTATCGCCTGGACGGCGAGGATCCAGCCATCGCCGCGTCCGGACACACGGTGTTTGATCTCGGACTGGCGAAGCAGGTCCGCCGGCGGGTCGAATTGAATTTCAGCCTGGACAATCTGGCGAATCGCGCCTACTACGAAACGCAGAACTACTTCGAGTCGCGCGTGACTCCGGACGCGCCGGTGATCGCGCGAATCCACGGCACGCCGGGATTCCCGTTGACAGCGGTCGGGGGCGTGACACTGCGGTTCGGCGGAAAGTAAGCGCTGATAGCGCCTACCGGATCACGTGCGCCACCACGAATGCGCCTATGTAGGCCAGCGCGCCCATGTAGGCGAACTGGAAGATGGGCCACTTCCATCCGCCGGTTTCGCGGCGCACCACGGCAATGGTGGAAATGCACTGCATGGCAAAGGCGAAGAAGACGAGCAGCGCCACGGCGCCGCCTGGAGTGAGGTCCTGGTGCAGCGCCTTCTGCAGATCGACGTTGGTGGCTTCGGCGTTCTCCATACCGTAGATGGACCCGAGGGTGGCGATGATGGTCTCGCGGGCGGCGAAGGAAGTAATCAGGCCGATCCCGATGCGCCAGTTGAAGCCGAGCGGCTTGATGGCCGGCTCGATGGTGCGTCCGATGGTTCCGGCGAGGCTGTTCTCGATGGCCGGCGGATGGCCATTGGCGAACGGCACGTGGGCCGCCACCCAGAGAATCACCGTGACCAGCAGGATCACGGTCCCGGCGCGCCGCAGGAAGACCTTGGATCGATCGAGGAGCCGCAGTCCGATGGACTGGAAGGTCGGCCAGCGGTAGGCAGGCATCTCCAGCAGGAAGGGGGTGCGCGTGCTCTTGAGAATCGACGACTTGAGAATGCGGGCGGTCGAGATCGCAATCACGAACCCCAGCGCATACAGGCCCACCATGGCCACGGTCCGGACGCCGAGAAAAGGTCCGAGCAGTTTGTAGTTGGGCAGAAACGCCGCGACGATCAGGGTGTAGACCGGGAACCGCGCCGAACAGGTCATGAAGGGCGCAATGAGAATGGTGGCCGTGCGGTCGCGCTTGTTTTCGATAGTGCGCGTGGACATGATGGCGGGCACGGCGCAGGCGTAGGCCGACAGCAGCGGGATGAACGATTTGCCCTGCAGCCCGAAGCGGGCCATGGTGCGGTCGGCAATGAGCGCGGCACGGGCGAGGTAGCCGGAATCCTCCAGGATGCCGATGAACAGGAACAGCATCAGCACCTGGGGGAGGAACACGATGACCGAACCCACGCCGGTCCACACGCCCTCGATCAGCAGGGAACGGAGGAGGGACTCCGGCAGAATGGATTCCACCCAGCCGCCGGAAACCGCGAACAGCCACTTCACCCCGTCCATCAGGGGCTGGACGTAGACGAAGATAGTCTGGAAGACGGCCACCACGACGGCGAGGAATACCAGCGGGCCGGCCACGGGATGGAGCAGCACGGCGTCCAGCCGGCGCGTCCACTTGGGGGCCACGGGAGCCCGATATTGCGCCTGGCCGCTGACCTGGCCGGCCCAGGCGCGGCACTTGGGGACATCGTGGAGCACCGGGAGTTGCTTAGGGGCGGGCCTCGGCATGGTGCTGGCGAGGAAGTCGAACACCTGCTCGATACCCTCGCCCTGGCGGGCGCTGATGAGCGTCACGGGCGCGCCCAATTCCCTGGCGAGCGCCGGGAGGTCGACGTGGCCGCCGCGGTTGCGCAGGTCGTCGGCCATGTTCAGGATGACCAGGGTCGGGACGCCGAGCGACAGAATGGGCGCGGCCAGCATCAGGTGGCGGCTGAGGTTGGTCGAGTCGAGCACCAGCAGGATGGCTTCGGGCTTGCGGGGTATCGCGGCGCTTGCCGGTGAGCACGTCATGCGCGATCTGTTCGTCTTCGGAGCGGGGCGAGAGGCTGTAGACCCCCGGGAGATCGATCAACCGGACGGCGCGGCCATCGGGCAGCTCCGCCACTCCGGTATGCTGCTCGACGGTGACACCGGGGAAATTGGCGACTTTCTGACGCAGGCCGGTGAGGCGGTTGAAAAGCGTCGTCTTGCCGGAGTTGGGGGGACCGATCACGGCAACTGCAGCGGGCACCGCAGCGGAAGGTGGAAATTCCAGAACCGTGGACGATCCGCACCCATGGCAGGCGCCGCAGTCGCTCATCGCGTCCTCTTGGGCTTCCTTTCGTAGCGGATCTTGAGCCGCCGCGCGGTTTCGCGGCGCAGGGCAACTTCGGACCCATCCACCTGGAAGACGCGCGGGTCGCCGCCGGGCGCGCTGAACCCGGCAATGACGCGGGTCCCCGGAAGAAACCCGAGTTCCATGAGGCGGCGGGCATCCTCGCCAGGCAGGTCAATGCCATCCAGAATCGCGGCGTCGCCCCGGCGCAGGTCGACCAGGGTCGCGGAGAAGACTTCCGGCTGGCCGTTGTTGCCACTCAGTTGCATCTTGGTTTCAGTATGCGGGAGTCTGAAATCATTGTCAAGAGGAGAGCGCCGACGCTTGCGATTTTTTCGTCCCAACGGTCTTCACCCGCCTCCAAATGGTCCAGAATAAAGGATAACAGATGCAAACGCGGAGTTTGGTGCGGCGCCTGCGGCAGTCGGAATTGGACCGTATCCTGGAGATCGAACGCGCCAGTTTCGGCAAGGACGCGTACGATCGCAACCTATTTGCAGGTTTTTTCCACAAATGCGGGGACCTGTTTCTCATCGTGGAACGCGGGGATACCATTTGGGGGTATATGCTCACCTGCATTCGCGGGGAGCGCTCGGAACTGGTGTCGGTGGCGGTGGACCCTGTCGTGCGCGGCCAGGGATTTGCGTCCACGCTGATGGACAGCACGTTGAGGAGGCTGCGCCGGCGGAGGATCCGGAGCGTGCGTCTGATGGTGAAGCTGACCAATCGCGCCGCACGCGCGTTTTACGAGAAGTACGGGTTCGAGAAAATCAGGATCGTCCGCGGGTACTACGAAGACGGCAGGGACGGTTTGCTGATGGCGAGGGACCTGGCCGGGGTGTAGGTGGACGGAGTCGCCTAGTGTTTGCCATTGTTCTTGAAATGATCCTAACTGGCACTCTGTCCCGTGGCACTTCTGCGCACCATTAGCACGTCTGGGGAGATTAGGATCGATGAATGCTAGGCCAGCGGCGGGTAATCACGCATTTGGGCGCTCGGATGGCACCGACAAACTGATTTGGCCAGTTTACGGTAATAAGACTTCCCAGGCCCGATCGGTCGACGCCGCGTCAGGCGTTATCTCCCGCTCGACAGTCAGACATCAGCAACGGGCTTATGCGGCAAGGTGGGTCTGCCACTTCCGTGAACGCCGTTTGGGGACCGCGGAAGCGGTTAGGCGATAGGAAGGGCTGTTATCGACAAGGATACATGCATGCCGCAGGCCCTTTTTCACGGTGCACGCCATATCTCCGAAACACGACACGTGAAGTTGTCTCGCGCTTGCAGCCCCTGACTGCGGCGCGCTATGCTTCGGAAAGGTCGATACTGGCGGCCGGGCAAACCGCTGACCATTCGCTACGCGGGCAAGGAGAAGAAGCTGGGTACCACCGCGGGTGCGACATACGACTGGAACGCCGCGTTGGAGGCGCAAAACAACCGGCGGCAAGCAGTGGATTGAGAACCAACCGCCACGACAACTTCATGAACGGACCTCGCGACTTTGCCACCACGCACTGGAGTCTCGTGCTGGCGGCAAAAGCCGACGAGGCAAGTGAGACACGCGCCCGAACGGCGCTGGAGGAGCTTTGCAGAGCTTACTGGTATCCCCTCTACGCCTTCGTGCGCTATCGCGGATATTCATCCGAAGACGCCGAGGACCTCACCCAAGCGTTCTTTGCAGGATTCATCGAACAAGGCGGATTCACATCCGCGAACCAGGAGCGCGGCCGGTTTCGTTCTTATCTGCTGGGTGCGATGAAGCACTTTCTGGCGAACGAATGGCATCGGGCGCAAACGCAGAAGCGCGGCGGCGAGGTGCGGTTCATCGAGTGGGACATGCTCGATCCGGAGGCACGATACGCCGGCGCAGCGAAGCCATCGGAGGACCTGGAACTCCTCTTCGATCGCGATTGGGCGCTGGAGACAGTGGACGGAGCCCTGCAGATCCTCCGCGACGAAATGGTGAAAGCCGGCAAAGGCGAACAGTTCGACGTACTGAAGGGCAGTCTCACCGGAGAAGAGACCTTGCCCCGCGATGAGATTGCCGCGCGGCTGGAAATGAGTGATGGCGCCGTCAAGGTTGCCGTGCACCGGCTTCGGCAGCGTTATCGTAACCTGCTGCGCAACGCTGTCGCCGCAACAGTAGGCAATGCGGCGGACCTCGAAGATGAAATGCGTTATCTGGCCAATGTTCTAAGGAGGCTGTAACCTCCCGGCCGGTTCCCTTCAGGAAGACGTTGAGGAACCCAACCAGGAGATGGATAGATGAACGTGATCGGAAAAGAGAAATGCCAGCGCTGTGGAGCGGTGATTCCCCCGACGTCGACCGAGAAGCTTTGCCCTGCTTGTCTTCTGTCAGGCGCCTTGGAGCCGCCCGATGACCAGGCGGAGACCATCACGGTAGCGCCGGCAGGGCCGCTCTCTCTGCACGGGCCGTCGGAATTCCCCTGCGAATTCGGCGACTACCGGTTGCTGGGGCTTCTCGGGCGCGGCGGAATGGGCGTCGTGTATGAGGCCGAGCAACTCTCTACCGGCCGCCGTCTGGCCCTGAAGATGCTCGGGCGGCAGCTCGATTCGCCGGACATGCGGCAGCGGTTTCTGCGCGAAGGCCGCCTCGCGGCGCGTGTCAACCATCCGAATAGTCTCTACATTTTCGGCAGCGAGGAAATCGAAGGCCACCCCGTGATCACGATGGAGATCGCCGGTGGCGGCACGCTCAAGGACAGACTCAAGCAACGTGGTCCTCTGCCCGTGAAAGAGGCGGTGGACGCCATTCTCGATGTCATTTCCGGCCTGGAATCCGCCTTTGCGAACGGCGTGCTCCACCGCGACGTCAAGCCATCCAACTGCTTCGTCTCACCCGATGGTTCGGTGAAGGTGGGTGATTTCGGACTATCGGTTTCCACGCTGGCCAAGACCGACATCTTCGTAACGGCTCACGGCGTGAAGATCATGGGTACTCCGGCCTTTGCCTCGCCCGAACAGTTGCGGGGTGACACGCTGGACGTGCGCGCCGACATCTACTCGGTTGGCGCCACGCTGTTCACGCTGCTTACCGACCGGCCGCCGTTCGAAGGAGGCAACGCGGTTCAGGTGGTGGCCAACGCCGTCAACCAGGATCCGCCGCCGTTGGATGAATTGCGGAAAGACGTGCCGCCGGCACTGGCGCGGGTCGTCCGTCGCTGTCTCGCCAAGGAACCGGACCGGCGCTACACCAGCTACGCCGCCCTGCGAAACGCACTGCTACCCTTCAGTTCGAGGGAACCGGAGCCGGCGTCCATGAAGGTCCGGGCGTCCGCCGGCTGGATCGATTACTTAATCGCCCTTTTGCCCGCCTACGTGACGCTGATGTTCGTAGTGGGAGCTGAGGAGTTCATCTATCGACCTGTTGTCGAACGCACTTTGTACTCCGCCAGATACTACTTCCTTTTCTTCGGCATCGGCTTCCTCTACTTCAGCATCTTCGAGGGGATCTGGGGCGCCGGGCTCGGCATGTGGCTCAAGGGGTTGCAGGTCGTTCGGCGAGACGGCCGCCGGCCAGGAGTTGGCCGGGCTTTTCTGCGGATTTTCATCCCGATTCTGTCGATCGAAGCTGTCCGGATGCCCCTATCGATGGTGCTGTTTCCCAACACCGATTGGACCGGGCTTCAAATCGTGATGTTTATCGTAGTTGCCAACGTCTGCGGTTGGATTCCGGCCTTGTTGGGGTTGACAGCGCGGCGGGAGAACGGCTTTGCCACCGTATGGGACCTCGCCAGCGGCACCAGGGTAATTGTGAAGCCGAAGGGCACGAAGCGGCCGTCGATTGAACCTGTAGTCCAGGCGGAGGATCCGCCCGACGGTGCAAATTCGCTCGGGCCCTACCAGATCATTGAGGAGATGATTCCTGGGAAGTGGATCCTTGGCGTCGACCCAGTGCTGCGCCGGCCGGTCTGGCTGCTGCGGACCGCATCGAAGCTCTCCCGCGCGCGGCGAGACGTCGCGCGGTCCGGCCGTCTGCGCTGGCTCCAGAAGGTCGAAGCGGATGGAGCGGCCTGGGATGCCTTTGAGGCAATTCCGGGAGCGCCGTTTTCCGGTTTGGCCGGAGGGAGGAAACACGTGCCCTGGTCCACCCTTCGCCACTGGCTCCATGATCTGGCCGCGGAACTATGGGCTGCCACAGGAGATCAAACCTTGCCCGCGGCGCTGAGCCTCGACCACGTCTGGATCACGGCGGACGGACGCGCCGTCCTGCTCGACGAACCCTGGCCTCACGTCAAAGCCCCTGCCGAGACCATCCCGGTAGGCGGCCTCGCCGGTCAGCAGCGTTTCCTGACCGTTGTCGCCGCCTGCGTGGAATCCACCAGTCTGCCCCTTCACGCCAGACCCGTGTTGCGGAACCTCAAAGATGGGAAGTTGGAGAAGCTGAGCTTCCTCACCGGCACGCTTCGTGGACTGCTCGACCGGCCGGCGGAGGTGGGGAGGGGAATTCGAGCGGGCGCGATCTTCATGGTACCGCTCTACATTTGGATCGCGTTCTTTGTCGGATACTTCCAGGACAAGCCGTTGAACGAACCGCTGAACGCGATCGTCTTCGTCTCCGCCGTCATAGTTGCGGGCGCCGCGCTCATTCAACTCCTGGAGCTCCCATTCCGCAGCACCGTCGGCCACGCGATCTTCCGGTTGGCGGTGATCGACGCCAAAGGGGCGCCGGCCTCCCGATCGCACCTGCTGGTTCGTTGGGCGGTCATTTGGCTGCCGCTGTTGCTACCCGCGGCGCTCGTGGCTCTGTGGTTGGGCAGAGTTGAAGGGATCGCTGTAGTCTTCTTTTTCGTGCTGCTTCTCCTGTGGGTCGGCGCGGCGGCTTACGCCGTCGTTAATCCCCACCGCGGATTCCACGACCGGCTGGCGCGGACTTGGGTTGTGCGACAGTGAGGGGGCGGACAAGCCGCCCGACTCGCTCTCGCCAATGATGCACACGTTCGACGGTGGGATCGTCGTCAAGGGAAGGCGTTATGGCGACGCTCTTCCGCCCATCCAGCAGGCGCTCTCGATCGATCCGGACCTCTTTCCCGCTCACGCCGTTCTCGGCCTTTTGTATCAGCAGACCGGCAAAGCCGATGCGGAAATCGAAGAATACCGCACGGCTTACCGTCTATCGCGCGGGAACATTGTGCTACTCGCGTACCAAGGCTTTGTGCTCGGGCAAATCGGCCGCCGCAGCGAAGCGGAACAGATCGGGAGAGGCGCCCGCCGCGATCTTAGGCAGTGACCAGCACGCGGATCTCTTGTGTTGCGGGAACATAAATCCTTGCTGACGGCGCAGCGTTTACGTTTGTGGCAGCCGACATTCTTTAGACCGGGAAGACGATCAGCACCCAGGCTCAGGCTGGCAGTGCAAAAACCAGCGCTTCACCCAACTGCGATGTCAACAGGGGCGCTCGGGGCGGGGCAGACCGGAGGCCTAAGCTACCCTCTGAAACTGCCGTCTAAGCACCGAAGTCCGCGACCGTCTCCCGGGGGAAATCAACCTAGATCCATAAAGCCGGGGGCGAGGACGCCGATAAGATCAGCATGCAGGAACGGCGCTTAGAAGTTCGCATGATGTGCGCAGACATCGTCGAGGTCTTCTGGCACGACGAGTTCGGGAGACGTCGCCGCACCACCGGCCTCCTCGAAGATATTTCGCATTCCGGCGCCTGCCTGCAACTGGAGAAGCCCGTGCCGCCGGGTACCGAACTCTACTGGGAATGTCCCAAAAAACCGTTCGCGGCGCGGGTGAAGTATTGCGTCTTTCGCGAAATCGGCTATTTCGTGGGTGTGGAGTTCGAGTCCGACTCGAAATGGACGAAGAGGATGTACCGTCCCCAGCACCTGCTCGATCTCGAACGGTTGATCCGCGCCAGGAAGTAGGCCGGGCGCGACCGGAGGGGTGACTGACACCGCAGGTTTCCACACGCCGCCTGCGCGGAAGGGGTGGATTCCCATGAACATCATCCCGGCAGGCATCATCTTCACGGGCGCAGACGGGCGATGAACGAGTTGCCCGTGCCCAAAGGTGATGGCTGGAGCGACGGAAAATCTTTGGAATCAGTGGTGCCCACGACCACGACGGAGCCATCGGGAAGCGGCAGGACCCAATCGATGGAATCATCAGCGCTGCCGCCCAGGTAGGTGGACCAAAGCAATGAGCCGCGGTCGTCAAACACAGCGACAAAGCCGTCCGCACCCCCGCCCAAGGCTCGCTGAGCGGGGTCTACCAGGGGGAGGCCGCCTTGGGTCTTGCCAGCCACAAAGACCTTCCCACCCGAAGCTGCGACCGAGTTGACCTGCGTGAGGGCGCGGCTCAGATAGGTCCCGTAGCTGACGCTGCCCGAGGCGTCCGTAGCCAGAAAATATCCCTCCGGCAGGTTAGGGGGTTGCGAGGCGTGGAGCACGCGGCGCGCGCCCACGGTGAGATTATAGGCCGGTCTGTCGAGCCTGGCCACGCGCCTCCAGGTAGCGCCATTATCAACGCTCCTGACCACAAAAAAGCCGCTCCCGCGTCCTTGCGCGATGTGAATCGCGAGATAGATCGTGCCGGGATGATCCGCATCGAACGCGACCGAGGTAGTCTCAGCGGGGTATAGAACCTGGGGCGCGCTAAAGTCACCGTTGCGGTAGACCAGGAGCCGGTGATCGGACTGCGCCAACCCATTTACTGCTTCCACGACGTCCCCGGTATTCGGATCGACGGCCAGAGAGCCCGCCGGGTCCGTCGAAACCAACGGGTCGGGAGGCGGCGTGGCGTCGGTCCAACTGTCGCCTCCATCCTGGGTCCGCGACAGGTTTTGCGTGACTGGACAGAAACCGATGCAACGGGTGATTCCCACCACGTAGGCCCAGCCGGGATGCGTCGGATCGACCTGGACGTATACGGAGCTGGTGCTGGTGGAAGCCGAGGGCGATATGTCGGGCCGCGATGGGCCAACCGAGCGAAAGTCCCACGTATCCCCGCCATCGGTGCTGCGAAACATCAAGCGGCCCACGCCGTACAGCAGCCCCCGAACATGCGGATCGGCGGCGATGGATGTAATGCGGTCGGCCTGGGGCCCGCCGTCGTAGATCGCGGTCCAGTTTGCGCCGCGATCCGTGGAACGGAAGATCTGCGGCAGGATGCCCGCGCCGGGGACGCCATCCACGCTGAGATACAGCCGGTTGGAATCGAACGGGTCGACGGCAACGGCGAGGCACGCGCCATCGTGGAGCGAGCTCCAGGTCCGGCCGTTGTCTTCGCTGCGGAACAGGCCGCCGGAAGTGGCGGCGTAGACCCGGCCGTGGTCATGGGGGTCGACCGCAAAGCCGGACACCGGCGCCGGTAGCGCTGGATGGAACTGCAAGCCGCGTTTGATCCGCACGTAGCCGTTGGCGTCCTTGAATGGCTGGAGCGCGTCCGCGGTGACGGGGACACCGCTTGCGGCCGTGCCCACGAACTGGAATCCGCCGGTGGCGCGGGGAAGAACCCACGGACTTCCGGGACAGACGATATTGTCACCGGTCACTAATGTGCAGGTAATCGGCTGGGTCGCCCACCCGGGAAGCGGTGTTCGCGTGAGCGATGAACCGTCCGGCGACACCGTCAGCACTTGAACATCAGAAGCCAGCACCGCACCGCCCGTGGCGTCGAGCTGAATGGGTTTCAGATCGGCTTCGAATTCGAAAGGAAATGTGGCGGCATACGCGAGCGACCCGTCGCCACGCAACTTCGCCACGACTGTGGAATAGAGGGAGAGATCGTGCGGGGAATTCGGCGTGGTGGGAAAGTCAAGAGAGGTGGTGGAGGCGGCGACGTATGCCGCACCCGCGCCATCCACCGCGAGCGAAAGGGCGGTTTCCCCGCCGCTGCCGCCGAGATAGGTGGCGTAGATGAGACGCGAACCATCGGCAGAGAGCTTGGCCAGATACAGGCTCGTGAACTGCGACTTGGGAGAGGCTTGGACGGCGTTCGCCGTGGGAAGGCCGGACGCGACGGTGTGGGCCGCGACCACCAGGTTCCCATTGGGGTCGGCCGCGATTCCCGCGACAGATGTGTACCCGCCGGTCATGCCGTTGCCCAGGTAGGTCGCGAACAGCAGGGTCTGCCCGGAGGCGTCGAGTTTCCCGATCCAGATGGGACCACACGTGGACAGAGGATTGACCGTGGGCAGGGTGCAGGAACTCGGATTGGCTGCGATGAGAATGTTGCCCTGAGGATCCACGCCGAAGCGGTTGTAAAGCGAAAAGAGGCTGACGCTCACGGAGAAATCCAGGGATGCCGCGGCGCACCACGCCGCTCCGATAAAGAACGCACAAAGGACCCTCCCACTGAGCCGCATCTTCTGATTGTGGCATGGGGTGTCGTGGGGGAGTTGTTACGGCGACCGCCGGGCGGCCGGAGTTTTCAACTCCAGCGCGCCAGTTCTCTGGACTCGATGCGGGAGTCGTCGAGCTCGATACCAAAGCCCGGCGCCTCGGGAAGCGTGAAGTGCGCATTATGCGGGAAGAGCGGAGTCTTTTCGAAGTGGTAGTAGGACTGCATCTTGAGGATCAGATACTCGGCCAGGGGACAGACCGCCGGGGACTGGCTGGCGATGACGTGCAGGGCGGCATGCAGGCTGTGGCCGTGGGGTATGACAGGGACGTCGAAGATGGAGGCCAGGGCGCAGATCTTCTGGAGCTCGCTGGCGCCGCCGCACCACTCGGGGTCGCACTGCACGACGCTGAGGGCGCCCTCCTTAAGATAGTCGTAGACCTCCCAGCGTCCCTGGATGTGCTCTCCGGAGGCGATGGGGATGGAAGTGCCGCGGCGCAGTTGGGCGAAGGCATCGATCTTCTCGGCCTGGGTGGCCTCCTCGATCCAGCGCGGGCGGTAGCGTTCCACCTGTTTGGCCCACTCGAGGGCATAGCCGAGGTTCCAGCCGCTGTAGACATCGAACATGAGCTCGGTATCGTCGCCCACGGCTTCGCGCAGGATGCGGACCAGGTCGACGTTCTTCTTCATGCCTTCGGCGCCGTCGCCGGGCCCGTAGGCGAGGAACCATTTCTGGTAGCGGTAGCCCTCCTTCTTGACGGCGGCGGCGCGGGTCTGGACTTTATCGGGCTCGAGCGAGTAGCCGAGACAGCTTGCGTAGGCTTCGACGGTGGAGCGGGTCGGACCGCCCAGCAGGCGATAGACAGGGGTTTGGAAATAGCGGCCGCGGAGATCCCAGAGAGTGTTGTCGACGGCACTGATGGCCATCAGAAAGTGGCCCCGGCGGGCGTGGCGGTTAGAGCGGTAGAGCTGGTCCCAGAGTTTTTCCTGCGCCAGGGCGTCTTTGCCCATGAGGAAGGGGCGAAGCTGTTCCTCGACGACGATGGCGGCCTCCTTGTCGATGGGACCGTACAGGCCTTCCACGCCGAGGTCAGTCTTGATGGTGAGGTAGAGGGCGCTGGTGGCGGCGCGGGTGGTGGTGGGATCGGGCCGGTCGTGGTAAGGCGCGGGGCGCAACTCGTCGTAGATGTACAGGGGGTTGGCCTGGTACTGCTGGTTGATGCCGCGGACAACATCGCGATGGCCGCGCAGTTGCCAGATCTCGACGGCGGCGATCTTGGCGGGCCGGATTTCGGCGAGGGCCGGGAACAGCGGCAGCGTTGCCAGGAAGGTGCGGCGTGTGAGGGGCACGGACCCTATTGTATGACGCAGGAGCGCGGGCGGCGGGCGGGACGCGGAGGCGCCGGGCAATCGGGGACCGGTGGGAATCCGGAATGGAACTCCGCTGTTAGCGCCGGCGGGCGGCCGGGGTTAGAGCGATCCGTACTTTCGGTACGCCTCCTGGATCGGAACGCCGCTCCGCAACTCTTCACGCATAGCGCTCTCGCGCGCATACACGTCTTCGGAGGCGGCCAGTATGTCGAGCGTCAGATCCCGGGGAACGATCACGACGCCATCGATATCGCCGAAGACGAAGTCGCCGGGATGAATCACGGTGTCGCCGATCCGGATGGTGACCTGGTATTCCTTGATGTCCCAACGGCCGACGGAACTGGCGGAGCATTTGAAGCTCGCGAATACCGGGTAGGGCATGGCGTTGATGAAATCCAGGTCGCGGACGCCGCCATCGATCACCGCGCCCGTGCAGCCGCGCTCGCGGGCGGCAGTGGACATGATCTCGCCCCAGTGCGCGCATTCCAGGCTGCCGCCGCAGGCCCACACGGATACAGTGCCGGGGGTAATACTGTCCAGCATTTTCAGGCGCGTCTGGGTATCGTCGTTGGCGGTGCTGGCGCAAGGGTATCCCTGGCCGGTGAATGCCACCCCAGCCACCCGGTTCTGGCTGGTGAAGGGTACGATGTAGCGCGGCAGCACCTGGTGGCGATAGCCCCTTTTATCGAGCATGTCGGAGATGGCGCCCGTGTAGAGACGCAAATAGCGCCGGCAGACGTCTTCGGGGACTTCGGCGTTGTGGCTGATTTCCATTTCAGTTTCCTCCCCGGATTTTCCGAATCAGATCCAGCGTGGCGCGAACCTTGGCGGCCACGCCCTGGTAGTCACCGGCCTTGAGCAGGTCCTTGGTGATCAGGTTGGAGCCCATGCCGACACAGGCCACGCCGGCATCGAACCAGGCCTTGAGGGATGCCTCGGTGCTCTCGACGCCCCCGGTAGGCATGATGGAAACCCAAGGACAGGGACCCCTAACGGCCTTGACGAATCCCGGACCTCCCACTTCCTTGCCCGGGAACACCTTCACGATTTCGCAGCCGAGTTCCTCGGCCTGCGAGATTTCTGAAGCGCTGCCGCAGCCCGGGGAGTACGGAACCTTGCGCCGGTTGCAGGTGCGCGCCACATCGGGGTTGAGGAGGGGACCGACCACGAAGTTGGCGCCGCAGTTGATGTAGAGGGCGGCGGTGCCGGGATCCACCACGGAACCGACCCCGAGGATCAACTCGGGCAACTCGCGGGAACAGTAGCGTTCCAGGTCGCTGAAGACCTCCCAGGCGTGGTCTCCGCGATTGGTGAATTCCAACAGACGGCAACCGCCGCCCATGCACGCGGCCGCGACCTTGCGCGCGACCTCGGGGTTGGGGTCGTAGAAGACGGGCACCATGCCCGTTCCGATCATTGTATTCAGGACGTTCAGTCTGGAGAATCGTGCCATAAGAATGCTCCTGGAGGTGAGATCACTTGCTGTTGGTGGCCTGCCGGGCAGACGGCATGAGGCGGCCGTCCGCGCCAGCGCCGCCGATTCGGGACAGTTCCCGCGAGGGATCCACGATCAACCACGCCAGGGAACCGACCACGCACAACGCCGACGCGGCCATGAACGAGGCGGTCCAGCCAAATCGGGCGGCGATCAGGGGGGTCAGCAAGGCGGTAATGGCACCGGCCGTCTGGTTGCATGTATTCATCACACCCGAAACCGTTCCCGCCGAGGTGCCTCCCAGGTCGGCGGTCACCGACCAGAATGAACTGGCGGAAAGGTAGAGCGCGCCGACTCCCCCGGCAAGCACCAGGGTGGCGAGGCGCGCATCGGCGGCCTGAGTACCGAGGGCGATGAAGACGGCGGCCAGGGCGATGCTGACGCCGGCCGTACCGCAGCGGCCGATGCGTTTGCCATAGCGCCGGGTCAGGCGGTCGCTGATCCAGCCGCCCAGGGGCGAGCAAGTGGCCATGGCGATGAATGGAAGCATGCCGTAGACCGAACTGGATTTGAGGTCGAGGTTGCGCACGTTGTTGAGGTAGATGAAGAACCAGGTGAAGAAAATGTATGCCACGTAGCCGTAGCAGAAATAGCTCAGGCTGACGGCGATAACGTCCCTGCTGCCGAAGATGACGCGCCAGGGGAGCGCTTGGGGGCGGGCGCCGGGCTGTTCGCGTGGGAGCCCTGCGCTGATGTGGCGGTTCTCTTCGGCGGTTACCCACGGGTGCTGGCCGGGAGTGTCACGAGCCATCAGAAACCAGGCCGCACCGACCGCCAGGCCGATGACGGCGCTGATCCAGAACGACCAGCGCCAGCCGTAATTCATGAGGACGTAGGTGATCAGAGGAGGACTGACCCCGGCACCGGCTCCGACTCCCGCGAAGATCAGGCCGTTGGCTACGCCTCGCTCCTGAGAGGGAATCCACCCGGCAACGAGGCGGTTGGAAGCGGGATAGACCACGGCCTCACCCAAGCCGAGGGCGAACCTTGCCGCCAGCAGGATGAGCAGAGCACGCGCGACTCCGGAGGGCACGAGAGCGGTCAAAGCGGTGAAAACTGCCCACCAGACTGTGCCCAGGGCGAGCACGATGCGGGGCCCGAAACGGTCGGCGAGACGTCCCCCGGGCGTCTGGAAAAGAGCGTATCCGGCCACGAAGGCGCTGAAGACCCAGCCGAGCTGGATGTTATCGAGATGAAACTCTTGCTGAATGGAGTGGCCGGCGATGGAGATATTGACGCGGTCCAGGTAGGCGGTGGCGCTGATCACGAACATCCAGACGATCAACACCCAGCGGACGCGGCCTCTCAGTAGATTGAACATGGTCATAAGAGCAGCAGTTCGACGAGATGGCACACCGAACCGTCAGTCTTAGCGCGGCGGATCCGGGTGCGCATGGGGTCTCTCCCTATTGGATTTGCGCCGCGTCGGGCTAGCGGCGGCGGACGCCAGGACCGTTGCATGCGCAAGGTGCGTCCTCTTGCTCAGGACGATGTCCCGAAAGACTTCCTGCAGGCGCAGAAGTCCGAGGCGCCTGGCCATCGCCAAGCGGCTCTGATAGTGAGCCAGGGCTGAACGTGCCTGGCGAACGTGCTCCTCGATGGATTGCGCGACGGGCACGCGGCCCGAGGCAGCCACCGGAGTGTTAGGCGGCTGGCCGCCGAGCGCGAGCACTTCCGCGGCGAGGAGGGTGGCGTTGGACAGGGCTGCTGCCGCACAGAGTGCGACTTCATGGCACATGGAAGGAGCGTGGAATTGCCGGACCAGTCGTGCCAGGTGGAGGTACTGATCGGCCGCAGCCACCTCCTGCACGATGTCCGCGTTCAACGCGGCTACGAGGTATGCGGGCAACACAACCAAGATCCAGAATAGCGTGAAGGCGGCAGCCGCCGGGGGCCGCCCCAAACATCGGGGCCACCCCGATGAGCCGCGATGGGCCGGACCCTGCGGGAAACGACACCGGCAGCGAAGGCTTGCGCCGGATGCAGCCCGCCAAGGCTCCACCCATGCATCGAGACTCAATGGGGACTGCGCGTCCCAGCGAAGCAACCGGGCCGCTTCCAGCCGGGCGCGCTCTCGGTTTCGGCTGAAGCGGATGCCGGTGGGCGGCGATATGCGGCGGTCCCGCTTGTCTGAGAGAACAAACTTGCTGTGTTGGACCTGAGCACGGCAGGCCGGTGCGCAAGATCGAGACGGAGATCGCCCCGTTGGCCGCCGTGATCCACCGAAGAGGCGCAACCGCGTGGGTGAGCGATCTGAGATGCCGGCCACCAAGTCCCAACGAACTGTTCGAAACCCTGGAGCGGAAGCCCTGGTGCCAGGGATGGGATCGAACGGCACTACATCGGATTAAACCTGCCCCTCATTGGTATTCGGCTTGATCCGAAGCTGGACCTGGCCGCCTGAAGTGAATGCGGGCAGGAGCACCGAACGATAACGTCCGGGCGCTTGGCACACAGGGCGCTCGGTTCGACGGAGCGTTAGAATGGAGAAGGCCACGAATTGCCGCGAACGGATCGTGTGCAACGCAGGCATCGTCGGAGGCGAGCCAGTGTTCAAGGGCACGCGAGTGACCTGGAGGACGGTGCTTGCCAGCCTTGCGGAAGGGGCGACAACCGCCGAGATTCTCTCCGACTTTCCCACATTGTCAGAAGAGGACGTGCGCGCCGCCATTGCGTTTGCCGCCACATCGGCTCAGGAAGATCTTCCCTTTAGAAAGCGTAAATGAATAACATTTACAACTGATGTTTTCTGGCTGGATGAATCGTGTAAGTTGGGTATCCCCTTGACTCAGGTTCGCCCCGCAAGGGCGCTGCCGCCCGTGCAAACAGCGGGCACCAGACACAATATCTTGGGGTCACCTGAGTGAAGGGGACACCCTCCTCGTGTAATTCCATTCACCGTGGAATTCGTCGGGCGCCAGGTTGACGTGCGCAAGTTCTTCGTCCGTGATCTTGCGCCCAACGGGGTATCTGCGATGATCCAGGCGGCAGGTCACTTTTAAGCCCTTGGCAGTCGTTGTGCCGGCGATCAGCCGCACCACGGTCTCGTAATCGCGCAGCGGCTCGCCGCGCCAGTTGGATGAGATGAAGGAAAACAACCGGTGCTCCACCTTGTTCCACTTGCTCGTGCCCGGCGGGAAATGGCACACCATCAGCGTCAGCCCGATCTGGTTGGCCAGGCGCTGTAACTCCCACTTCCAGAGCCGCAGGCGCCAGCCGTTGCTGGCCACCGCCATCGGCGGTGATCAGCAGTCGCCGTGCGGGCAGGTACAAACGGCGGCCTTCCGCACGCCACCAGCCGCGGATTGAAGCCACCGCGAACGCGCCCGTGTCGTGGTCCGTGCCCACATTGACGAAGCCGGTGTTGCGCCCCAGATCGTAGATCCCGTAAGGATAGGCGCGGGGCACCTCGGGACCGGGAAAATCATGTTCCGGCCGGCCGCGGACACGAACCAGAAAGCCGCGCACAGCGCCGGGAACGGCCGCGGGCTTGCCGCGCCGCACGGATCGCACCGACCAGGCGAGCGATAGCGAGAACGGCGGCACGGCGCCCACATAGATGGCTCCGAACAGAAGAGGGTCTACGGGGGCAGCCGGCCGGCGCAGCCTTGAGCCCGTTGCCGGCCGAATGCTGTCCTGTGACGCGGATCAAGGGCAAGCGGCGGTGGCGAGTCGCCCATGTCATTGGGCGCCAGGCCGCGTGAGGTCTTCGGGCCGGTCTACGTCGAACCAGGCGGGCCCAAGTTCGACGCTCAGGCCGCAACCGGCCACCGCCCGGACGGTATCGCTCAGCGTGGCGGCGGTGGACCATCGAACGCCCTCGAACATAGCCGGGGCGATTCTGGCGCACGCGATGGCGTAGAAGCCGCCATCGTCCGCCGGGCCGAGGGATACATCGGCAGGAGAGGCCAACAAAGCGCGGAGGTGCGCCGCCGGCAGCCCCGGCGAGTCGCTGCCGAGGATCAGCGCCTTCGGCCGACCGGCCGCGAGCGCATGCTCCAGAGCCGCGTAGATCCGTTCTCCCAGCCCACCGGGGACCTGCACCGAGCGCGCCACGGGAAACTCGCGCCAGGCCTGCGTTGGCTCATCGGTGGAGAGTTCCACGTCCGCCACACCGCGCAAGGATGCCAGCAATACCAGCGCCCGCCGCACGAACGAGGAGTGAAGCTCGGCGGCGCGACGCGGGTCGATGCCCAGCCGCGTCTTCACACGCCCCGGCTCCGGCGCTTTCGCAAACAGAACGATCAGGGGCCGCAAGCTTTCAGCGGACATGGCGATAGAGTCGAGCCAGATAGTGAGGCGGCACGCCCAGAAGATACAGCCCCTGAATCAGGAACCAGCTCCACAACGTCCGAAACAGTCCGGAGTTCCGCCATCGGCGGCTGGAAACCAAAATGGGGAATTCGAGCAGAGCCAGCCTTCCGGCTCTCGACAACCGCCGCGCGAAATCATAGTCCTCCATGATCGGCCACAACCGGTAGCCGCCCAGCTTTTCAAATACCGACCGCCGGCAAAAGATGCCGGAGTCGCCGTAGAAGATCCTCCATCTTCGACGCCAGCGGTTGATGCGGGTGAAGGCGGCGGCGGCCCAGTCATTTCCTTCGTAGCGGATGTCGAAGTTGCCACCCACGATGGCGGCATGCTCCATGGCACGGCGGATCTGGTCCAGAGAACCTTCCGCGAGACGCACGTCGGCGTGAAGGAACAGCAGCGTCTCACCGGAAGCGGCCGCCGCGCCCGCATTCATCTGCGCCGCGCGCCCCATCCTGCTGCGGACGAGACGGCCTCGCTGCGAGGCAAGTTCCGCGGTCCGGTCGGTCGATCCGCCATCCACCACGATGACCTCCGCAAACCCCTGGGCCTCCAGGTTGTCCAGCAGCCCGCCGATAACGGCCTCTTCGTTGTAAACGGGAACCACGATCGATATGGCGGGGGCGGAAGGCATCGGGGCCGGAATCCATCAGCTTATCAAGCCGCCGGAAAAAGACTGGTACACTCCTAGGAATCCGAGAATGATCAGGCCCCGGCACCCCGATGGACTCGAATTAGTGAACCCGCGCGGAGACAAGCGCGGATTCGTGGACCCGAAGCGCCTCGAAGGCCGGCCGGTGCTGGAAGACCTCTGGGTGTTCCAGGGCACTCTGTGCGATCTGCGCTGCAAGCACTGCTATACGGCGTCGTCTCCGTCGAATCACCGGTTGGAGCAGATCACCTTCGCCGAACTCGCGCCCCACCTGGAAGAGGCCGCGCGCTTCGACGTCCGCAAGATCTATTTCACCGGGGGAGAAGTTTTTGTCAACGAGGAGGTGCTGCGCGGAGGGGCGGAGCGGAATGACGAACTCCTGAAAAGCCTCGCGCTCGCCCTGGAAATCGCGCCCGTCGAAGTGCTGACGAATGGGCGCCTGCATATCCGGAGTCACTTCGAAGCCCTGCGCCGACTCCGCGAGCGCCACGGCGGCCGGCTCACGCTGCGTATCACGCTGGAGAGTCCGGAGAGGCAGGCCCATGATGCCATCCGCGGGCGAGGCACGTTCGCTCAAACCACGGAGACCATCCGCCTGCTGGCCAAAATGGGTTTCGCGCTCGTGATTGCGGCCGAGCGCCCGCTGCTGGACGGGCGAAGCGATGTGCAGATTCGTGAAAGCTACCGCTCGCTGTTTCCCGGCGCGGCCATCGAGGTCAGCCTGATCGAGAACATGCTGGAGATGGGCCATCAACTCACCACCCTGGCGCGCCGCGGCGAACAGCCGCATGCCGAGGTGTTCGTGACGACGAACTGCTTCGCGACCCTGGGCAAGCCGCCGGAATCGCTGATGTGCCATTTCAGCCGCTCCATTCAGAAGATCGATGGGGTGCTTCGCTATTACCCCTGTCCGGTCATCTACGACGATCCGCAATTCGAGTTGGGAGCCACGCTCGCGGAGTCCCTGCGGCGCGTCTACATCGCGCATAAGAATTGCTACGACTATTGCATGAAAGGCCGCGGCGCGACCTGCCGCACGCAGCCTGTGTGATCCACTACCGGGGCAGGTACGAGCGGGCGGCCAGGATCAGATCGTGCTGCTGGCCGTCCGTGGCCTTGCTGTAGAAGCCAACCTGCGTGCCCGGCTTGAAGAAGAAAACGGCGCCGGCGGTGACGGGGTAGCGCACTTCCTTGCGGTCCGCGTCCAGGCCGGCGACCATGTCTCCACTGCCGCGCAGCAGCAGGTAGATCTCCTCCTCGGTGCGGTGGTTGTGCGGAATGTTCGTTCCGCCGGGTGCGAAATCCATGATGAAGAGGCTGTCCATGACGCGCGCCGCGGAGAGCTTGTCGCGGGTGCTCGAAGTGAGCCCCATCAGCAGCTTGAACTGGGTGGTAGGGCCGTGGCTGCCGAGCACCTGGAGCGGCACATCGTCCGCGGAAGCGAGCATCAGCTTCGGCGGGACCGCGGCCGGCGTGCCGGCGGGGATCCGGTATCCCATTACGATCACCTTCACGGGGGTGTTGGACGGATTCGCGATGCCGTGCCTGACGCCGGGGGGAAGGTATAGGAAATCGTTCTGCTTCACGGGCACCGTTTCATCCCCGTACCGGAGCGTGCCGGCGCCTTCGGTGATGAAGTAGATCTGCTCTTCGGCGGGGTAGGTGACGATGGCCGATGCTCCGCCCGGCGCCACCGTCAGCTCGCCGTAGCGGGCCACGCTTTTGAGCTGGTCCGCATCCGGGTCGCCGATGCCGAAAAGGGGTTTGTAGGAGGCGTTTGAGGCGTTGGCCGAGAGATCGTCCGGCCGCGGCTGCACATCCGCCAACTGGCGGCGGAGGAAGATAGGATCCGCCGCGAGCAGACAAGTCGTAGCGGCCAGGGTGGCGGCGGTCAGTCTACTGATGCTGCGCATGTACGGCCCCTATGGTATCTGATGGCAAGGCCGGAAGGAAAAAAGGGCCCGCTCTGCGGTAAGGAGCGGGCCCGTAAGGAAAGATGCGACCGAACTTTTCGTATCCAGCCAGAACGCGTGGATTTGCGGAAAAGGGGGCCACGGAGCAGGATCTTTCGGCACTATGGTGTTGGGCGGCCGGCACCGCTCTCCATCCGTACGGCATCGTACAGCCGCTCGGTGGTGTCTGCCATGCGGGCGAACCCGAACCGCGAAGAGTAGGTCTCCCGCGCCGCGGCGCCCAGTTTTTCCCGTTCTGCCTTACTTAGAATCAGGGGCTTAATGGCTTCCGCCAGGGCCAGGACGGAGCCGGGGGCGACCAGCCGGCCCGAGGCTCCATGGAGCAGGGCCTCACCGATCCCGCCGACATCGGAAGCCACCACCGGCAAGCCCGCACGCATCGCTTCCAAAACGCTTCGGGGGAACCCCTCGGAACGGGAGGAGAGCACGAACAGTTGTGCGCGGGCGAGGGCCGCCGCAGGATTCCGGAGATACCCCGAAAAGACAACGCGCCCGTCGAGCCCCTCGCGGCGGACGCGATTCCGAATCCGCTCCATCAGCAGCCCATCGCCGATCAGGTCCAGTTCCCATGCCTCGGACCGCAGCCGGGCCATGGCGCCGATCAGGGTGTCGTGGTCTTTGGGGCGTTCGAATCGCGCCACACAAACGATTCGCGGCGGGTGTGCACCCGGGTCGGCCCGCAACTCGCGGGGAACATCGTGAACGCCGTGATGAATCACGTGGAGCGAACCGGGACCCCCGATGTGCCGCGCCAAGGCGACCCGGCGTTCATGCTCGCAGGAGCAGACGATGGCGCCGGACCACCGCGCCGCGATTCGCTCCGCCACCCCGAAGAACAGTCCCGGCACGCGGCCAATGCGGTTGCCGATGCTCCAGCCGTGGGGTGTGTACACGGCCGGGAGCCCGAGCTCGCGGCACGCGGCGCGAGCCAGCCAGCCGGCCTTGGCGGTATGGCACGAGACGAGAGACGGGGCCCAGTCGCGGAGAGCGGCACGCATTTCGACATAGGCCCGGCGGTCCCAGACCGGCTGAATCGACCGCCGCAGCCAGCGCAGGGAGTGGAAGGGGATGGCGGCGGCACGGAGCTGATCGGTCACCACGCCGGTGCCTCCTACCAGGACCAGCACCTGGTGCCCGCGCGCCTGCATCTCGGCAGCCAGGTCGCGCACATGAATGCTGGCGCCGCCGACCGCGTCCGAGCGGGTGATGACATAGGCGATCTTCATGCTTTGCGGGACAGGATCACAAAGAACGCCAGCTTTCGGAACAGCGCCACGCCCACAGGGGAGACGAGCGGCAAGTCCGCGGCGCGCGCCAGGAGCCGCCGAACGGAGCCGGGCCGGTCGAGGAGACGATATCGGATATAATCCGGTTCGCGAAATTCGTTCCGGAAGTAGCGGGCATAGGTCTCGCCGATCTCAGCACGGCCGTGGTAATGCGTGTACGTATCGAGCCATCGCAATTTGTCGATGGCCCACTGGCGCGGGGTAGGAGCCTGCTCCTTCCAGGTACCCAGTCCGGCGGCGCGCAAGAACCAAGTGTAATAAAACCGGAGCCGCGAGTCCCGGGGGAACCGATGCGCGAAAGGAATGCCGATGTGGCCTTCGCGCCAGACGTCGGCCGGCGGGAAAACGCTCAGGACGGCGCCGCCCGGCTTCAGCACGCGATGCATCTCACCGAGGACCGCGTCCAGATCCCGGACATGCTCCATGACCTGGTTATTGGTGATCAGGTCGAAGGTTGCATCCGGGAATGGAATCCGGCCTCCAGGTTCCATCTCGCGGACGGCCGTACCAAGCAAGCCCCGCGCCTGCGCTTCCGGGCGGGCTTTCGACCCGCTGTAGAAGACGTCCGTTCCGAAAATGTCGAGTCCGGCGGCACGGCCTTCGGCGACCAGTTCGCCTGCGCCGCAGCCGTAATCCAGCACGCGGCCGCCGTGGCGGCGGGCCACATCCAGAACGAAACGATTGGTCACGTCCATGGCAGGAGTTCGCGGTAGAGTTGGATCCACTGGGCGGCCACGACGTTCCAGTCCCAGGTAGCGAGAGCATGCCGGCGGGCACGGCGCCCGAGCTCGATGCGCTCGCAGGGGTCGAGCGCCATGAGTTGCTTCATGCCCGCGGCCAACGCGGCGGGGTCGCCAACCGGCGCGAGCCAGGCGGGATGGGCTTCGCGCACCCCTCCGGCGTCGGTTGCCACGGCGGGCAATCCGCTGGCGGCGGCTTCCAGCAGCACCACCGGAAGCCCTTCGACCCGCGACGACAAAACGAACCCATCCGCAGTGCGCATCAGATCGGGCAGGTCGTCGCGCGCGCCCAGGAATGTCACTCCCGGGGGTGCCATGGCGCGGAGCCGTTCGTCATCCGGACCGGCGCCCGCGATCCACAGCCTTCCGCGGCCGATTGCGGCGAACGCGCGGAGCAGGGTCGGATAGTCCTTCTTCCACATCAGACGTCCGGCCGCCAGCCACGTGAATTCCGGATTGACAGTGGGCTGAGGCGCGGGGTGAAAGACCTCGGTATCGACCCCATTCGGCACGATGCGTAGGCGGCGGCGCGCGACGGCGCTCGCCGCAACGTGGCGACCGGCGGCGGCCTGCGAAACCGCGACGGTGATGTTCGCCAGCGGCCCGGTGCAGCGGTAGGCCAGGTCGCGCGCGCGGTTCCGGTCCGAATCGCGCGGGGATTCGGCGATGCTGTGGATGGTCGAGATCACCACCGGAAACGGCAGAATCAGGCGCAGGAGCCGCGCGGCGATGTTGGCGTGGTACATGTGCGAGTGCAGGATATGGGGGCGCAGGCCCCGCAGGACGGCCGGCAGGCGGTGAAGTCCAGGGGCATGCACGGGTACGCCGGCATCGCGAAGCTCTTCCGCAAACGCCGTGGGTGTGCGCATCGAAACCACCGCAACATCCAGGCCGCGGCGGCGCAACCGGCAGGCAAGCTGCGCCACCTGGGTCTCGGCGCCGCCGCGCGCGAGATTCGTGGTGAGCAGCGTTATCCGCACCGCAGCACCCGCTCGAAGAGCCGTTCGTAGGCTTCGATCATACGATGAACATCGAACTGCGCGGCCCGCGCGCGGCCGGCTTGCGCCAACCGGAAGCGGAGGGCGGGGTCGGAGATCAGCCGGCGCAGGGCCTGCTCGAG
This sequence comes from Bryobacterales bacterium, assembly GCA_963719195.1. Lineage (GTDB taxonomy): Bacteria > Acidobacteriota > Terriglobia > Bryobacterales > Bryobacteraceae > DASQZT01. The sequence goes on from CAVRBB010000004.1 coordinate 270,036, forward strand.
CGCCGCGGGATCGTGCGGAGGCACCAGCAACCCGGCGTCACCCACGATTTCCGGTACGCCGCCAACCGATGTGGCGACGACGGGCAGGCCGGCGGCCATGGCCTCCATCACGGCAATCGGATGCCCTTCCCAATCCGACGCGAGAATGAAGACATCGCAGGCGGACAGCATGTCCGCGATATCGGTCCGCCGGCCCAGCAGGTGTACCCGCTCCCGATTGGCGAGTTGCGGGCGAAGGCTCCCTTCGCCGGCCAGCAACAGCCTTCCCAAGCCCACCCGGGCGAAGACATCGGCCAGCATGATCGGATTCTTCTGCGGCTCCAGACGGGCCACGGCGACCAACAGCAGCTCGTCCGGGTCGAATCCGTTGGCACGCCTCCACTCCGCGCGCCGCGCGGGCCGGCGGAACGGCGCCAGGTCGATTCCGTTCGGGATGGTGGCGGCGGGATCGAAACCGTAAGTCGAACGGAACGAGGCCGCCACCTGCTCCGCCACAGCCACGGGTACGACTCCGGTTCCAAAAGCCACGCGGTGAATCCAGCGCCCGAGCCGGTCCACCTCGCGGCCGGCCAGGTTGTGCACGGTGTGGACGATACGCCCGCATCCGGCCATGCGGGCGGCCGGCACCGCGTATCGCAACACGTAAGAGTGGGTATGAATGATGTGGGGCTGCAACTCCCGGAATGCACGGGCCAATCGCGGCCACATCCGGCCGTCGAACCCCTGCGACTTACCCAGATGCCGCACGGCGATTCCACATTCCGCGAGGCCCGGTTCGCGCCCGTCCGGAAACGGATCGTAGAGCGAGATTACGGCGGGTTCGAAGCGGACACGATCGATACCGCGGGCGAGCGACACGGCCATGGTCTCGGCGCCCGCACGCCGGAGCGTGGCGAGCACCTCCAGGACGCGGATCACGACTTCCGCTCCGGATCGCGAAACGCCATGGCCCAGGCGGTCATCGTCAGGGCGAAGATGCACCAGGTGGGTTTCCGGTGCTCCCAGGTCAGCGTTTGGACGCCGGCGCCCCAAACCAGAAACATGGTCAGCCAAAGGGCGCGGTCGGCGCCCCGCATCGCCCACACGAACAGCGCCAATACCGCCAGCATCGCGCCGAAGATGGCGAAGCCAATGACGCCCGATTCGACCAGCACGGAAAGGAACGTGTTGTGCGCCACGTTGACGTGCCCCGGTACGGACGGCTTTCCCAGATAGGGCTCGACGGCCCGTGGATACGCTCCGGAACCGATGCCGGCGATGGGGTGGTGCCGGAAGACTCTGAGCCCGGCCTTCCAGATGCTCGTGCGCTTGTTCAGGGTGCCTTGCGTCAGCTCCGTGGGCAGCGTGTCGAGCCGTTGCCGCGTCGGCGCCGGCGCCAACTGTGCCAGCGAGAGCGCCAGCAGCACCACCAGGGCAGCGGCGGTCAGGCGCTGCGCGGCACCCGATTCGCGCCAGGTGAACAGGGCGAAGAGCAGGGCCACACAGGTGGCCACCAGCGCCGTCCGCGATGCCGTCAACAGTATGCCCGCGAGGAGGATCAGGGTGAGGGCGCGGTACAGCCACGCGGCCCATCCCGGCGTGCGGATGGCCAGGTAGAGCGCAGCGGGGAGCGCAATGGCCACCGTTAAACCCAGATCGTTGGGCTCGAAGCCGGGGGCCGCGTAGCGCCGCCAGTAGGTCTGCTGGCCGAGCACGTACCGGACGATGGTGGCGGCCGCGGCAACCGCGGCTCCGGCCACGTAAGCCTGAAGCAGGTGGCGCTGCCGCGATGGCGTGCGGCAGAAATTCCAGATGAGCGCCGCCATTCCCAGGAGCTGCACAAACGTGGCGGCGCGCTGGACGGTGGCTTGCCGATCCACGCTCCAGGCCCAGGTCGCGCCCGACCACACCACGAACACACAGGCCAGGACCAGCGCCAGGTTCGGCCGGCGCACCTGGCGATTCACCGCGGCGGCGACTACTCCGGCGGCCAGCGCCGCAAAGCCGGCCACCCGCGCGAGGGTGCCGGCGCTCTCGAACTCGAGGCTCTTGTCCCAGGGCACCAGGAACATGAAAAGGCACAGCAGTGCCCACGCCACGCGGTCTGCCGTCATGGCCGGGGCTCGACGGCGCGAACGGCATGGCGCAGGATCAGCAACTGGCCGGCGATCTGCGCGGCGGCGGCCAACGCCAGCGAGAGAACGGCGCCGGCGAGTCCGATGCGGGGCACCAGCCACACGCTCGACAGGCCGCACACGGCGGCGGTGGTAGCGTAGAGCGGCATCTGCGGCCGGAATGCCCGCGTGCTCGTGTTGACGTAGCCCAGCACTCCCGAGACGTAGAACAGACAACCTGAGCACATCATCGCGATCAGGATGGAGTTGTAGGCCGCGAATTCCCGGCGGTAGGCGAGGGCCAGCACGGGGCGGCCGAGCAGAGCCGCGCCGGCGACTCCGGCGATTCCCATTCCCGCGGCGGCCAAAACCATGCGGCCCGACAAATGTTTGAACTTCGTCAACTCACCGGCGCTGAACAACCTTGCCAGCCGGGGAGTGGCGGACTGCCCCATCGCGTTCACAACCAGTTGCGCGGCGGTGACCAGGGAGGCGATCGCCGCGAACACCCCGAGCTGCGCGCTGCCGAGGTACCGCTCGATGGAGTAGCGCGGCAGGTTCGTGGTGAGCGAGATCAGCATCAGCACGATGCCCAAAGGCAACGCGGTCCGAAAGATGTCCCAGAGGGCGGCCGGACCGGTGCGGGCGAGCTTCTCGCCCCTGGACCCGCGGGGGTGATCGTAGAACAGCACGATGGCGCTGCGGACCGCGGCGAGCGCCGCTACCGCGATGACGAGGCGTGCATGGAGCAGCAGCGCCAGGCCGAGCGCGGTTACGGACGCAATCGAGCGGAGGGTCAACGCGCGGGCCACGGCGTCCATACGTTCGTTTCGCTGCCAGGCGCCATGATAAATATCGCTGATGTTTTCGGCGGCGAGGGCGGTCCCGAGCAGCACGGTGACCGCGAACCGTCCGGACGCGGCGCCGATGGTGCCGATGACGATGAGCGCCGCCAGGCTGGTCCAGAGCCGAAGGGCGAGGTAATCGCCGAAACTATGCCGGTGCGTGACATCGGTGGCGAGCACCGCGCGCAGATTCAGATGAGAGAGCATGCTGACGGGAGCGGCCAGGGCGACGGCGAACGTATATTCACCCAGCATCCCGGCGCCACCCAACTTCGCGAGCAGGCTGAGAATGGCCCACTGGCTCGCGCCGTAGATCACATTGCCGAAGAAGGTCCATGAAAAATTCGCGCGCAGGCTCGGGGCCGTTCGCACAGTACCATTCTATCTTCGGGTGTCGGGCGGCCCGGCCTCGGTGGTGTTTCCCGAGAGACCGTTTTTCGGGAGTGGACAAGCCGTGCGCAATCCCTCCCCGCCGCTGAGATGTGGCGGTGGGAAACGGGGAGGCCAGTGCTGCTCCCCACCTGCTGGCCCGTGGTAGAGCCCCTCCGTGACCCCACTCGGGGCACGGCAATCCTGTAAACGCATGATTCTAAAGCATGGCACCTGCTCCCCGTGACCCCACTCGGGCCACGGGGGATCTGCCACGGGCTAGGCGAGTGCCAGGTTCAGATTCTCAATCGCTTCGTCGATTTCCGCCGTGCTCTTGTAGCCGAGCGTCACGCTATCGACACCGGCGTTCCGGAACGCGTACCGCATCGCCGCCTGGCGGTCCCCACGGGAAGTGAACTGGCCCTCTCCCACCAGCTTCATGCTGATCACGCCCATGCCTTCCTTATGGACCTGCTTCACGTGCGTGACGACCTCCGTGACATTTCCCGGCCCGTTCGTGCTGTAGTCCTCGGCGTCCATTTTGGTGCCCTTGTGATTCATCCGGATCATCGCGATCTCGAGCCACCGGTTGCCCGGGAACCGCCGCAGGGCGGGGAGGCCGTGCACCGACGCGCCGTATCCTACCACGGCTTTCTTCTCTTTGGCTTCCAGAACCCCGTCCTGCCACCGGACGGTGTCCGTGGGCCACGTCGGCGTGTGCTGCCAGTGCAGCAGCATCACGTCGAAGTATTCGGTGTTCGCGAGTTTGCGCAACTCATCGATCTTTTCCTGCGGATCTACACCTTCGCGCGTGGTCACTTTGGACATCAGGCGGTAGGTATCGCGCGGAATCCCCTTCAGCGCTATGCCGAGCATCCTGTGCATATCGCCGTAGGACTCGGCGGTTTCAAAGAAACGAATGCCGTGGTCATAGGCGTAGCGCACCTGCCGGGTAAACTCGTCCTGGCCGAGTTGGCGCTGAACGCGCCCGGCGTAGGTCCCCGTGCCGAATGCGAGACGGGTCACCTTTACCCCGGATTTTCCGAGCGTTACCCAATCCGTCGCGGTCTGACGAGCCGCTCTCAGCGGCAGGCTACCGCCACCGGCAAGCGCTCCCACGGCAAGACCGGCCTTCAGGAAATCACGTCTGGAGCAGTGAGCCATGCTTTGTCCCTCCAATGCGCCGCATCTTACCACGAGTCATGCATCGGATGCTTGCCCCTCCCGGGACTTCCAACGGGACTTCCAGGGACTTCCAGCAGGGGCCACGTACTCCCAGCCACAAGTTCCGCGGAAGGCTCGAGGGGTTTCACGCACCGTGAATGGAGAAGGGCAAGCGCGCCCTTCGCACCCGCCGATGTATACTGGTTCACCATGTCGAGATGGCTGCTCGTTGCCGTCCTGGTGATTGATGCCACTGCCCAGACAGCAACGGATCTGGCGGCAGATGCGGCCCTCGGCAAGAAAATCTTCGAGTCGCAATGTGCGTTGTGCCATGGACAGACAGGAACCGGCGGCCGCGGCCCCGGCCTGAATCGACCCAGGCTCACCAAGGCCCCCGATGATGCCGCCCTGCGCAAAGTGATCTCCGAGGGCATCGCGCCGGAAATGCCGGGCGCGTGGCAGTTGCATCCGCGCGAAGTTGCTTCCGTGGCGGCGTACGTCCGCTCGCTGGGCACCGTCCCGCCGGAGCGGCTACCCGGCGATGCGGCGCGCGGCCGCCGGGTCTATGAGAGCAAAGGATGCGGCGCCTGCCACATGATCGCCGGCCAGGGCGAAGGCTTTGGTCCCGAGCTGACCGCGATCGGCGCCCGGCGGAACGGCGCGTATTTGCGCCAGACGCTGCTCCGGCCGGCCGCCGCCTTGCCACGGGATTTTCTCTACCTCGCTGTCGTCGCGCCGTCCGGTGAAACCGTGCGCGGCATTCGCGCCAACGAGGACTCGTTCACAATCCAGATCAAAGACCCGCGCGGGCAGTTCCATAGTTTTCGCAAGGCGGATCTGAAGGAGATCCGGAGGCTGCGAGGCCAGACCCCGATGCCGTCATTTGACAAGGCGCTCAGCGCCGCCGAGCTCGACGACCTGGTGGCCTACCTGGCCGGACTGAGAGGGAAACCATGAGATGGCCCGCGCTCCTGGTTTGCGCGAGTGCCTTGGCACAGGTGCCGTACGACCGTATTGCCAATGCGCGGAAGGAACCTGGCAATTGGCTGACCTATTCGGGGAACTATGCCGGCCATCGCTTCTCGCCGCTGGCGCAGCTCACGCCGGAAAACGTGGCGGGTCTCCGCGTGAAATGGGCATACCAGTTCGAAAACCGCCGGACCGAAGTCTCGCCTATCGTAGTGGACGGGGTGATGTACGTCACCGCCCCCAATATGGCCGCCGCCCTGGACGTTCGTACCGGAAGAGAGCTCTGGACGTGGCGCCGGCCAATTCCCAAAGACTATCAGTCCATCGGCTTTGGCCACGTCAGCCGTGGGCCGGCGGTCCTCGATGGCCGGCTCTTTGTCGCCACGCTCGACTGCTACCTGGTGGCCCTGGATATCAACAGCGGCTCCGAGCGCTGGTCCACTCAAGTGGAAGACTACAAGCCGGGCTACAGCATGACGCTGGCCCCCCTGGCGATCAAGGACAAAGTGCTGGTGGGAGTCAGCGGGGGCGAGGCCGGAATTCGCGGATTTGTGGACGCCTATGACGCCGCCACGGGAAGGCGTGCATGGCGGTTCTGGACCATCCCGGGACCAGGCCAGCCGGGCCACGAAACCTGGGCGGGCGATAGCTGGAAAACCGGCGGAGGCTCCACCTGGGTCACCGGTTCCTACGATCCGGAGCTGAACCTGGTCTACTGGGGCGTGGGCAATCCCAGTCCGGACTGGAACGGCGACTCGCGCCCGGGAGACAATCTGTACACCTGTTCGCTGGTGGCGCTCGACGGCGACACGGGCGCCCTCCGATGGTATTTTCAGTTCACCCCGCACGACGTGCATGACTGGGATTCGACCCACGTGCCGGTTCTGTTCGAAAGCACAATCCGCGGGACGAGGCGCAAGCTGGTCGCGATTGCCAACCGCAACGCCTTCTATTACGTGCTGGACCGCAGCACGGGTGAGTTCATCGCCGGCCGGCCCTACGCCAGGCAGACCTGGGCGAAAGGCCTGGATGATCGCGGCCATGCGGTGGTCCTCCCCAACACCGAGCCGAGCGAACAGGGGACCTTGCTGTGGCCCAACCTGAATGGCGCTACCGTCTGGTTCAGCCCGGCCTACAGCCCGCAGACCGGCCTTTTCTATGTTGCCGTGCGCGAGATCGGCTCCATCTACTACAAGCGCGAAGCCGATTACAAGCCTGGTACATTCTTTGCCGGGGGCGGCGAAAGCGAGATTCCGGACGGCGAGCGTGCGGGCGCGATCCGCGCACTGGAAGCGGCAACGGGGCAATTGCGGTGGGAATTCCCGATGTACTCCGCGCCGTGGGCGGGCGTGCTGGCCACCGCCGGTGGGCTGGTATTCTCCGGCTCGGACGAGGGCAACTTCTTTGCGCTGGATGCGCGAACCGGTAAGCCGCTTTGGGATTTTCAGACGGGCGGTCCCATTGCCGCCAACCCCGTGTCCTTCGCGGTGGATGGGAAGCAGTGCGTGGCCATCGCCGCCGATCGAGTGCTCTACGTTTTCGGGCTTTGAAAGCCCCGGCCCGCCACCGCGCGGTCCCAACGACGCCTGCCGGCGACTGTTCCACGGAACAGGTAAGCCGTGACTGCAATCGGGTATACCATCTGTTTTGGAAGGGAGTGGAAATTGAGATCTGCAATTGCGCTTACTCTCGCGTTCCTGAGGTTGCCGGCAACCGCTGGGTTGTGGAAGCAGAGCCGATTCGCGTGCTCGCGGGCGGCTCTTCGGCCAACCTGAAACTCGAGCGGACCATCACCGTCAATTAGACTTGCGGCGCAGGCAGTTTGGGCGGGGCCGGCGGTGGTATGCTGTTGCCGTGGAAATCAACTATACCTACCTCGATATCGCCAAGATGATCGATCATTCCCTCCTCAACCCCGTGATGACCGATCAGGAACTGGAGGACGGCTGCCGCCTCGCGCTTCGTTATGACGTGGCCTCCGCGTGCGTCAAACCCTACTACCTCAAGCGCTGCGCCGAACTCCTGGCAGGGAGCGCCGTGGCGCCCAGTACCGTCATCGGATTTCCGCACGGCGGCCACACTACGGCTATCAAAGTCGCGGAGGCCCTTCAGGCGCTCGACGATGGCGGCACCGAGTTGGACATGGTCGTCAACATCGGCAAGGTGCTCAGCGAAGACTGGCCGTATGTGCGCGATGAGATCCGGGCCGTCGTGGACGTGACCCACGCCGCGGGCGGCATCGTCAAGGTGATCTTCGAGAACTGCTACCTCCAGGACCACCACAAGATCCGGCTCTGTGAAATCTGCGCCGACGCGCACGCCGATTTCGTCAAAACGTCCACCGGCTACGGCAAGGGGGGCGCAACGCTCGACGACCTGAGGCTGATGCGCAAGCACTCGCCGCCCAGAGTGCGCATCAAATCGGCGGGCGGAATCCGAACCCTCGATGCGCTGCTGGAGGTGCGGGCCATCGGTGTTTCCCGCTCGGGCGCAACCCGTACCGCCGAGATGCTGGATGAATGCGCCCGGCGGATTGAAGCCTCCGCCGTGGGGCAGAAGGCATGAGGACTTTCCTATGTCGAAGTGGCTGAAGCCGGCAATTGTCGTTCTGATAGGCATCTGGTGGATGCTGCCGTCGTCGAGCGGCAGCCCGCCCGCGGAGGCGGTGGACCAGGCGCCCAAGGAGTTGATGTTCGTGCCGCTGAGGATCGATGGGCCGGTCCACGATCCCGCGCGGCACACGTACTGGTTCGGGCCGTTCGCGGAATGTTCTTCGGTTCTGGACATCGACGGCGACGGCAAACTGGATATCGCCGCGGGCCGGAACTACTACCTCGCGCCGAAGTGGACAAAGTACGCGGACTATCGCGATGGCGCGGCCACCAACGGCCCGGATGTCGATGACAACTACGAAGGCACGATGGACGTCAACAACGACGGCCGTCCCGACGTGCTCAGCTCGGGCTGGATGCTGCGGCAGGGCATCTACTGGTATGAAAACCCCGGGAAGACCGGCGTGAAATGGGCATCGCACGAAATGCTGAAAGCCGACGGCCTGGAGGGCATGGTGATCGGCAACCTTGCCGGGCACGACGGCAAAGACGTGCTGGTCAACTATTTCGCGCGGAAGCCGGGCCGCGGCCTGATCTGGTTCGAGCACCTGAACCAGGCGCCGTGGTTCAAGGAGCATCATCTCGGCCCCGAAAACGTCGGTGTGAGCCATGGCAGCGGCATCGGCGACATCAACGGCGACGGCCGCGATGACGTGGTCACCACCAGCGGCTGGTTCGAATCGCCGCCGCATCCCACCGAGGATCCCTGGATCTGGCACCCCGACTATCAGTTCTCGCCCTACGGCGGGCAGGGGCGGCCGGGTGGCGCGGGACTGCCGATCCTGATCACGGATGCCAACGGCGATGGCCTCAACGACCTCATCATCGGTTCGGACCACGGCTACGGCCTGGCCTGGTACGAGCAGAAGATGGAGAATGGCAAGCGCACTTTCGTTCCGCATTGGATCGAGACCGATTACCCCACCTTCCACACCATGGCGCTGGCCGACCTGGATGGAGACGGCAAGCCCGAGCTCATCACCGGCAAGCAGTTGCTGGCGCACAATGGCGGCGATGTGGGCGCGCTCGAGCCCGTCTTCGTGTTCTACTACAAGATCGACAAGGGCCGTTTCGAACGGCACATCCTCTCCTACAGCCTGCTCGCGCCCTATTTCGCGGAGGGCTATAACGGCCCGCCGCCGACCGGCGTGGTGGGGGTCGGGATGCGATTAAGCGTGGGCGACATGGACGGCGACGGCCGCCAGGATGTTGTGGTCGCCTGCAAGACCGGCCTGTACATCTTCTTCAACAAGGGCTACTCGCCCCGGACCCGTGGGAAGAGCCCGCTTCCCGACCGCGAGAGCTATCCGGGCAACGTAAACTGGGAAGCACGTCGCTAACGAGGGATCGCCATGAAGCTGTATCTCTACCTACTCACGATGTTTCTGGGGGTGGTGCTGGCCGTCCATCTGGCGATGAACGGCAAGGTGGGCAGTGTGTTGAACAACGCCCGCGTCGGCAATGCCTTGTTCTGGTGCATCGGTGCCCTGGGGGCTTTGGCCATCGGGCTCACGGGCTGGCGCAGAGGCGCGCTCGAGCCCATCCGCGACGTCCATCCCGTGTTGCTGACCGCGGGGGTGCTGGGCGCCAGCCTGGTGTTCGCCATTGCCTGGCTGATCCCGAAGGTGGGCGCCGGACCGGTGATGATTACGCTGCTGGCGGGCCAGGTGCTGGGCGGACTGCTGATGTCGCACTTCGGCTGGCTCGGGTCGCCCGTGCAACCCATCACGCTGACCAAACTGGTGGGAGTGGCGGTCATGATCGGAGGGGTGGTCCTCGCCACGTTCAGCAAGTGAGGTCAGATGCGTAAGCTCGAGTTGGGAAGATCGGGAGTCCAGGTCAGCACGCTGTGCTTCGGCACGGACCTGATCGGCAGCCGGATCGATGGTGAGACGTCGTTCCGGCTGCTGGACCTGTTCCGCGAAAACGGCGGCACGTTCATCGACACCGGCAACTTCTATTCGGCGTGGGTGCCCGGGTGTGTGGGCGGAGAAAGCGAGTCCACCATCGGCTCCTGGATCGAGCAACGCGGCTGCCGCGGCGAGATGGCCCTGGCCACCAAGCTCGGCTTCGATTACCCCGGCTGCGCAGGGGGCCTCAGCGCGGCGGAAATCGAGCGCGAGTGCGAAAAGAGCCTGAGGCGTCTCCGCACCGACCGGTTGGATCTCTACTACGCCCATCGCGATGACTCCGCCACGCCGCTGGACGAGACCATGGCCGCCTTCGACCGCCTGGTGCGGGCCGGCAAGGTGCGCGCCATCGCGGCCAGCAACCTGCGGGTGTGGCGCATCGCCGAAGCCAACGCCGTAGCCGAAATGCGCGGATGGATCCGGTATTGCGCCGTCGAGCAGCGCCACACCTATTTCCGCCCGCGGCACGGAGCCGATTTCGGCCCGCAGATCGTGATCAACGCAGATCTGAAGGACTACTGCCGCGCGCGCAACCTCTCGCTCATCGGCTATTCGGTGCTGCTGCAAGGGGCGTACACTCGCCCCGACCGCCCGGTTCCCATGCAGTACGCCGGCCCCGATTCCGACGCGCGCCTGGCCGCGCTCCAGGCCGTGGCGCGGGAAGCCGGCGCCACGCCCAACCAGGTGATCATCGCGTGGATGCTGCACAGCGATCCGGTGGTGCTTCCGATTATCGGCGGGAGCAAACCGGAACAAGTGCTGGAGAACATCGCCGCACTCCGGGTGACGCTGACCGGAGAGCAGTTGCGGCGGCTGGACACCGCCGGCAATCCCGAAATCAAACAGGCGTGGCTTCGCTGACCGAAATCGGGGACGGCGAACCCCAACCCGGAACTACGTGTTCAACGCCAGGTTGATGTTCTCGATGGCCTCGTCGATTTCCGCGGTGTTCTTGAACCCGATCGTGACCGAGTCCACGCACCCCAGACCGAAGGCGAACTTCAGAGACTTCTGCCGGTCCTCGCGCGAGGTGAACTGGCCCTCGCCCGCCAGCTTCATGCTGATCACGCCCGTGCCTTGCCCGTGAACCTTCCTGGTGTTCGCCACCACTTCATCAACGTCGCCGAGGGCGCTGCTGTCGCGCGCATCCGGCGTGTCCATCTTGGTGCCTTTGTGGTTCATGCGGATCATGCCGATGTCCAGCCACTGGTTGCCTGGAAATGTCCGCAACGCCGGGAGCCCGTGCACCGAAGCGCCCTGCGCCAGTATCACTTTTTTGGACTTGGCCTCGGAAAAATCGTCGGCCGCAGCCTTGAAATCCTCGGGCCACGTCGGACGGCGGACGCAGTGCAGGAGCAGGATGTCGAAGTAATCCGTGTTCATCTGCTGCCGGTACTGATCGATGGTTGCCTTGGCCTCATAGGTCGGGCGGGGCGTGCTGTACTTGGTCATCAGCCGGTACGTGTCGCGCGGGATTCCCTTCAGCGCAATGCCCAGCATCTCAGGCATCCCGCGGTAGCTCTCGGCGGTCTCGAAGAACCGGATGCCGTGGTCGTAGGCGTAACGCACCAGGTGAGTAAACCCCTCCTGCCCGAGTTCGCGCTGGACGCGGCCGCTGAACGTTCCCGTGCCGAACGCCAGGCGCGTTACCTTCACGCCCGATTTGCCCAGGGTCACCCAGTCCGTGGCCGATCGCTTGCCAGTCTGTCCCGCAAGCCGGCCGCCCACGCCGCCCAAAACGCCGGCGGCGACACTGGTTCTGAGGAAGTCACGTCTGGTGGGTCGATGCATCCATCCCTCCCTGGGCCCTACTTTATCACGGAACCGGCCCGTTCGAGAGCTGTCTCCAACTGATCTTTGGTCCAATCCGTGCTGATGAAGAGTTCCTGGCGAGCCCCGGCGCTGAGCGCGATGGCTTTCCATCCGTTTTGAGTGGGAACCGTTACCCGCACCTTCACCGGTCCTTTGGCATCCCGCACCCGTCGGATCACGCCGGGAATGATGGAGCGGATCTCGGCGTTCGCCGCCAGGAGCTCCTCCAGCACCGGGCGCAATCCGTCGATGATGCTGTGCTCCACTTTGAGCCGGTCCTTCGAGGCGCGCAGCCGCATTCAGTGCCAGCCCTCTCCGCCGCGCAGGAGAACGAAGCGGCACAGCGTGGCGACGCGGTAGTCGATTTCGCCGTGCTCCTTGCGCAGGATGCGCAGTTCCTGATCGAAGCGGTCGCCCACGGGGATGACGAGCACACCCGGATCGTTCAGTTGGTCGACGAGCGGCTGCGGGACATCAGGCGCGCCCGCAGCGATCGAGATCGCATCGTAGGGAGCCATCTCGCTGTAACCCAGCGAACCATCGCCCTCAACGACGCTAATGTTGGCGTCGCGTCCGGTGCGACGCAGGTTGTCGCGCGCGAGTTCCGCGAGGCCGGGGATGATCTCGACCGTGATCACGCGCGCGGCGAGCACGCCCAGCACCGCCGCCGCATACCCGCACCCGGCCCCGACTTCCAGGACCGTCTCCGTACCCTTCAGCTCCAGCGCCTCGGCCATCAGCGCCGTCATGAACGGTTGCGAAACGGTCTGGCCATAACCGATATACGCCGGTTCATCGTGATAGGCCAGAACCCGCTCCTCGGTCGGAATGAACTCCTCGCGCGGAATCTCCAGCATGGCACGCAACACGCGTTCGTCGCGCACTCCGCGCCGCCGCAGTTGTTTCTCGACCATCTTCCGGCGTTCGACGGCCCAGTCCGGGATCAACTTTCCGCCCCAACTCTATAATAGTGCCATGGCCCACCTGATCACGCTGATTCCCGGGGATGGAATCGGACCCGAAGTCGCCGAGGCAACCGTGCGCGCCGTGGAGGCGACCGGGACCGCCGTCGAATGGGAACGGGTGGAAGCGGGGACCCGCGCTCTGGCCGAATACGGGCAGTTGATTCCCGACGATGTCTTCGCCTCGCTCGAGATCACACGGGTGGGCCTGAAAGGGCCGACCGCGACCCCCATCGGCGGCGGCCACCAGAGTATCAACGTGGCGCTGCGCAAGAAACTGGGACTTTACGTGAACTTCCGGCCGATCCGCATGCTGCCCGGCTTGAAGACCCGGTTTCACGATGTGCCCCTGAACATGGCGATCTTTCGGGAGAATACGGAAGACCTGTATTCCGGCCTGGAGCACGAAGTCGTTCCCGGCGTGGTGGAGAGCCTCAAGATCATCACGCAGAACGCCTCCATGCGTATCGCGCGCGCCACCTTCGAATACGCGCGGCGCGAGAACCGATGCAAGGTAACCGCCATCCACAAAGCCAACATCATGAAGATGAGCGACGGCCTGTTTCTCAAGTGCTGCCGCGAGGTGGCCGCGCAATATCCCGAGATTCAGTACAACGAGCTGATCGTGGACAATGCCTGCATGCAGCTCGTGATGCGCCCCGAGACCTTCGACCTGCTGGTACTACCCAACCTGTACGGCGATATCATCTCCGACCTCGCCGCGGGTTTAGTGGGCGGCCTGGGCATCGTCCCCGGCGCAAACCTGGGAGAGCACCACGCCATCTTCGAGGCCGTGCACGGCACGGCTCCCGATATCGCGGGCAAGGGCCTGGCGAACCCCACCGCGCTAATGCAGTCCGCGGTCCTGATGCTCGCGCACCTGGGGGAACGCGACGCCTCCACGCGATTGCAGCAGGCGATTCACCAGGTGTATGCCGAAGCGAAACACCTGACCGGCGATGTGGGCGGAAAGGCATCGACCGAGGAATTCACCGACGCCGTGATCGGGCGCCTGGGCTAGCCGGCAGTTAATCCCAATGCTGTTGACTTAACGAATCTGAACGGGGCCAAGGGCCATTGTTGGCGACCCGCCGAGACCGAAAGGCGAATTTGGTGACGCAGTTGTGTGACAGAACTTATGGGGTGCCTCGGGTTGCGCAAATCCGCGGATTGGGTTACGCGTCAACTTGCCGGAAGGAGTACTTTCCATAACGATCCAGACAGTACCGCGTCTAGCGCCGATTTAAATACCCGTGCGGCTGCCATTACTGTCGAGCCCTGCGTCAGCACACTCATTTGATGCGGCTTAATGCCTTGCCCGAAAACGGCTTTGGCCTCCATATCGCACCGGTTGGGTGTCGAAACCGTGTGGCTCGCCCGCAATCTGAGCGTTCTGGAGTTTACATTGCGCGATTGCGCCGCAGCGGGGAAGGAGGGACAATTCGGGCAAGCGTGGATGCCGTTCTGCGTTTCAAGTAATCACGCGCCTCGTCTTGCGGCGCAGGGCCGCGCCTGGGATGTGGCGTTGCAAGCCGTCCACTCGGCAACCCGGGCGAGCTGGAAGCCATATGTCGCTTGTAACAGAGGCTGCCGATGCAGGGATCCATGTAGTGAGAGCTTCCCGGCGCAGGCAAAGACACTAGTGAAGGTGAGAATTCATAGGAGTGAGAATTCATAGGAGGAGGTAGTATGCCAGGCGTAAAAGCCGCGGCAGCGCCAATGAAGGTGGCGCAAATTCCGAACGCGGGAGCAGATTTTCAGATGGTTGAGCGCGAGATTCCCAAGCCGGGTGTAGGGCAGGTGCGCATCAGGGTGCAGGCTTGCGGCATTTGTCGCAGTGACGCGCTCACGAAAGAAGGCAAGTGGCCCGGTATTCAGTATCCCCGAGTTCCAGGTCATGAAGTCGCGGGCATCATCGATGAGCTCGGCGCAGGTGTTTCCGAGTGGGAGCAGGGACAGCGCGCTGGTGTCGGCTGGCACGGCGGCCAGGACGGCACGTGTCGCGCGTGCAGACGCGGAGATTTTCGCAATTGCCGGAACCTGAAAATTCCGGGCATCAGCTATGACGGGGGATACCAGCAATACATGCTGGTTCCGGTCGCGGCACTGGTAGCGATACCCGAAAGTCTAAGCGCGGCCGAAGCAGGACCATTGCTTTGCGCCGGAATTACCACCTTCCACGCGCTGCGGCACGGCGGCGCAATGCCCGGTGACCTGGTTGCGGTGGTGGGTATCGGCGGTCTGGGTCACCTCGGAATTCAATTCGCGAACAAGTTTGGTTATAAGGTAGCGGCGATCGGGCGCGGGTCGGGGAATGCGGCTCTGGCAAAGAAACTCGGGGCGAACGTATACATTGACAGCAGATCGACCAACGCAGCAGAGGCACTGCAGGATCTAGGTGGCGCACAGTTAATTCTGGCGACAGCCCCAAGCTCCAAGTCCATGTCCGATCTGATCGACGGCTTGGCGCCCAATGGCAAGCTCATGGTGGTCGGTGTAACATTTGACCCCATTGAGGTCACACCGGCACAGCTCATTTCTGGAAGTCGAACGATTCAAGGCTGGACCGCGGGAACGCCAGCCGATTCCGAGGATACACTGAGCTTCGCCGAATTGACCGGCGTGCGTCCCATGATTGAAACATATCCGCTCGAAAAAGCGTCCGAGGCATACACGCGCATGATGAGCGGCAAGGCACAGTTCCGCGTCGTTCTGACGATGTAAGGCCAGACGGCGCTGGCTGCGACACTTCGCTCCCTGGTTTCATGGCGATAGCCCTCTGCTGAAGTGACGAGACAATCCGCAATCGCCAGAGGACGGACTGCAAAAGGAGCAAGAAACGACCTGCCGCATAACTATAAGCTGACGGTTAGAAGAGAGCTTACAAATGGTAAATACACAAAAAACAGCGATCGTGACCGGCGGCTCACAAGGCATCGGGGCGGGTCTTGTGAAGGCTTTTCTGGATCGCGGTTACAGGGTGGTGGCGAACTCGCGATACATAACCAGGTCGGGTGTGTTCGAGGCGTCAGATAAGCTCGCGTTGGTTGACGGAAGCATCGCCGAAGCTGCAACGGCTGCCAAGATCGCCGAAGTCGCCAAAAGCAAATTCGGATCGATTGACGCGCTCGTCAACAACGCCGGCATATATTTCACGAAACACTTCACGGATTACACGGTCGACGATCTGCGGTCTCTCGTTTCGGTCAACATCGAAGGGTTTCTGTTCATCACCCAACTCGCGATCAAGCAGATGTTGGCTCAGAATAGCGGCGGGAGCATTGTCAATATCAGCGCGACGCTGGTGGATCACCCGATCGCCGGGATAAACTCTGCGGTTCCGATGATCACGAAAGGCGGCCTTGAGGCCGTCACGCGGAGCCTGGCGATGGAATACGCGAAACAGGGCATACGCGTGAACGCCGTGGCGCCGGGCATTGTCGATACGCCTATGCATAAGGATCAGCCGAAGGATTCTCTCGAGAAACTGCAACCGATGGGACAGATTTCCACAGTGAAAGACATCGTGGACGCGATCGTTTATCTTACGGAAGCCGGCCAGGTGACCGGGGAGGTGCTGCACGTGGACGGCGGTGCGCACGTTGGCAAATGGTAGCCCGCGAAGGCTCCGGGCCGGCCAGCGCCGAGCAGCGGTTGAAAGAACTTGGTATCAGGCTCCCGGCGCCGCCTGAGCCGTTCGGAACCTATGTGGAAGCGGTGCAGACGGGCAATCTGCTTTTTCTGACCGGGATGCTCCCCACGGAAGGCGCCGGCGCGAAGTTCATTGGACGCGTCGGCGCGGAACTCGATGTGGAAGCGGGGCGCAAGGCGGCTCACCTGGCGACGCTCAACGTCCTCGCCGTCGCGCGGCAGCATCTGGGATCGCTCGACAAAGTGACGCGGATCGTCCGGCTCGGCGTGTTCGTGGCCACTTCAGGAGATGTCCGCGAACAGCCGAAAGTCGCTGACGCGGCTTCGGAGTTGCTGCAAGACGTCTTCGGAAAACACAAGAACCCTTGTCGCCTGGTGTATGGCGTCGCCAGCCTTCCGCTCGGCGCCCCCGTCGAGTTGGAAATCATTTTCGAGGTGGCGGGGTAGGACAGGGCTTCTGTTCATGCTCGCATCATTTCAATCGCTTGCCCAAGCCCAAGGAAAGGACCTGCCGTGGAACGCCCGACGCTCCCGGAGCAATCCTGCATGCAGGCGATCCGGATGGTGAAATTGAAAAGCTCAGCGAAGGTGCGCCGGCGGAGAGCGACGCTCTCCAGGCCACGTAAGTCTCGCAGCGGTGACAGGAAGGAAGATCTATGAAGCAATCCAACGATCTGAGGTACCGCAAGCTGCCGCTTCGCGGAGGATCCGGCACAATGCCCGCATTGGGATTCGGCACGTTGATTCCCGATGCAACCGAGACGAGAAACGCAACCAGGACGGCGCTGGAGGTGGGATTCCGCCACTTCGATTGCGCGGAACGATACCGGAATGAAGAGCAGGTTGGATTGGCGATACAGGAAGCTATTCAGGCCGAGTCGGTCACCCGGGAGGACCTGTTTGTCACGACCAAGCTGTGGAACAACAACCATCGACCGGAGCGCGTCCAGCCTGCATTCGAGGCAAGCTGTGCCAGGCTGCAACTGGCCTATGTCGATCTGTATCTGATACACACCCCGTATGCCTTTCAGTCTGGGGACAACCAGGACCCGAGGGACGCAAACGACAATGTGATTTACGACAAAGAAGTCAGCCTGATGGACACCTGGAGGGCGATGGAGAAGCTCGTGGACGGCGGCAAATGCAAAGCGATCGGGTTGTCGGACGTGAGCTCCGACCAACTGTGGGAGATCTTCCAGTCGGCGAGGATCAAGCCCGCGGTGGTGCAGGTGGAGTCCCATCCTTATCTGCCGCAAACCGAGTGCCTGGAATTCTGCAAGAGCAACGGAGTCGTGATGCTCGCCTTTGCACCGCTGGGTCACGGGATCAAGCCGGGCGTGCTGGAGGATCCCACGATCGTCGCGATTGCGCAGCGGGTCCACAAGACTCCGGCCCAAGTCCTGCTTGCGTGGGCGGTACAGCGCGGGACTGCCGTTCTGACAACGCCCAGGACTCCTGGCCGCGCCAGGGAGAATTTCGATATCTCCGCTCTTCCCGCGGACGCGATGCAAGAGATCAATGTCATCCAGACGCGACAGAGGTTCAATCTAGTGACGGGGACCGGCATCCCTGGGTTCATTGCGAAAGGAAGCTGACAAGGCCAGGACAGGATTTAGGCGGCGCACCGGGAGGAACCCATGGGAGAGCGGGAGAGGGAGATCCGCGCGGCACTGGAGCGGCACTGGTCCGCTTCGGCAGCGGGAGACCAGGACGCGGAGCACGAGATCTACGCGGACGATGCAATCTGTGATTATCCTCAGTCGGGCGAGCGAATCGCCGGACGGCAGAACCTGCAGGCTCTGCGCAGCCAACATCCCGGCAAGCCCTCCGGCTTTCGCGTCATCCGGACGCTGGGGTCCGGCGATCTTTGGATCACGGAGTACACCATCCCTTACCGGGGGCGCCTGGTGTTCACCGTCAGCATTATGGAATTTGCGAATGGAAAGGTAATGCACGAGACGCAGTACTTCGCCGACCCCTTCGAAGCCCCGGCATGGCGTGCTCAATGGGTGGAACAGGCGCGATCTCACTCGGACTGAACCAAAGGCCGCGGTCCCGTAACCGCCGGTGTCGGACCACATGGACGTGTAGCCGTACCGTTCGATGATTCTTATCAAGCGTCGGGCGTTCCTAAAGTTGCAGCGCCGTGCGCAACCCTTCATCCACAAACCGCTGTACACCCCGCGGCAGCGTGCCGGCGTGTTCGGTTAGAAAACCGCGGTCGAGAGTCAACAACTGGGAGACGTTCACGACCGAGTCGCGGGGCAGGCCCGCCACGCGTGCGGGCAACAGGACGTTGCCCGGGGCTTCGGCGAGGTCCAGGTTTGTCGTAATCACCGCGACAATTGCGGTCTGAATCCGGCTGCGATTGAAGGAGTCAGCTTGCACCACGAGCACCGGCCGCCTGAAACCAGGTTCGGACCGACGAGGCTCAGGAAGATCCGCCCACCAGATCTCTCCTCGCTGAATCTCGCTCATCGCCTACCAGGCATCCTTTTCGAGAGACTTCAATTGGGCACGATGCAATCCGGAATCCAGTTTCGCCGGACAACGCGAATACACGTCGTTCAGACGCTCTGTGATGGCACTGCCCTGTTGTCGTTTCAAGTACTCCGCAATCGCTGTAGCGTACAACTCGCTTCTCGAAACGCGGAGCCGGCGGGCAGTAGCTTCCGCCAAGCGAAAAAGATCGTCGGGCATCGATACAGCAGTCTTCACACCCTCAGTATAACCCGAGTTATACCCTCGCCGAGTCCACTTGGACGGTTTGTCGTGTTGCCTGCCTCAACCAAACGGTAAACTTTCGGAAAGCGGCTACTCGCCTGGAAGATCACACCCTGTTGATCCTAAACGAGAGATTTTTTTCAGAGCTTGTCACCAACGCACCGATCCTACGGGCCAGCACAACCGCCTCGCGGCCGGCAAACTTTTTCAGGCAGCAAGATCCCCAAAAATGTCGGCGCGCTACTCCACGCGGTAGTTCGGCGCTTCCTTGGTAATGATGACGTCGTGAACGTGGCTCTCGCGCAATCCCGCGGGAGAAATCCGCAGGAAGCGGGAGTTGCACTGCAGCTCGCGAATCTCGTGCGCGCCGCAATATCCCATGCCCGATCGCAGCCCGCCCACAAGCTGGTACACTAATTCGGCCAGCGGCCCTTTCGCCGCGACGCGGCCTTCGATGCCTTCCGGCACGAGCTTGCCGTTCCGCTCCTGCGCGTAGCGGTCGGAGCTGCCCTGCGACATAGCACCCATCGAGCCCATGCCGCGATACGTCTTGAACGTTCGCCCCTGGTACAGGATGGTTTCGCCCGGGCTCTCGTCGGTCCCCGCCAGCAGGCTCCCGATCATCACCGAGTCGGCACCGGCCGCGATGGCCTTGGTGATGTCGCCGGAAAACTTGATACCGCCGTCGGCGATCAGCGGCACACCCGCGTCGCGCGTGGCGCGCGCGCATTCGGAAATCGCCGTGATCTGCGGAACCCCCGCGCCCGAAACCACGCGGGTGGTACAGATCGATCCCGGCCCGATCCCCACCTTGATGCCGTCCACACCCAATTCGATCAGCTCGCGCGCGCCTTCGTAAGTGGCCACGTTTCCGGTAATGAGCTGCACCTCCGGAAACCTGCTCTTGATGGTCTTTACGGCTGCCATCACGCGGGCGGTGTGGCCATGCGCCGTGTCGATGGCCAGGACATCCACCTTGCGCTCGACCAGTTCCTGCGCGCGCTCCAGGAAGTCGCCGGTGGCGCCGATGGCGGCTCCCACCCGCAGTCTTCCCTGGCTGTCTTTGGCCGAGTTCGGATACTTGAGCTTCTTCTGAATGTCCTTGACCGTGATCAGGCCCTTCAGGTTGTATTGTTCGTCCACCACCAGGAGCTTCTCGACGCGGTGCTGGTGCAGGATGGCCTCGGCCTGTTCCAGAGTCGTGCCCACACCCACCGTGATGAGGTTGGATTTGGTCATGGCCTCCGAGACCGGCAGGTCGAACCGGTTCTCAAACCGCAGGTCGCGGTTGGTGAGAATCCCGACCAGCTTGCCTTCCTTGGTGACCGGCACGCCCGAGATGCGGTAGCGGCTCATCAGCGCCTGGGCGGCGGCGATGGTCGCGTCCGGGTCGATCGTGATGGGGTCGACGATCATGCCGCTTTCACTGCGCTTCACGCGGTCGACCTCTTCGGCCTGGCGCTCAATCGTCATGTTCCGGTGCACGATTCCGATGCCACCCTGCTGCGCCAGCGCGATAGCCAGGTGCGATTCCGTCACCGTGTCCATGGCGGCGGAGACGATCGGAATATTCAATTTGATCCGGCGGGTCAGCCAGGTCCGCGTATCCACGTCGGCGGGAAGTACTTCGCTGCGGGCCGGTTCGAGCAGGACATCGTCGAAGGTAAGGCCCTCGGTGAGTACGTCTTGAATCATGGTGATTCCTCCCATGATAACGTACTGGAGCGGGAGGCTCGCTCCTCAGGATCAAACACCAGATGTGCTGGAAACGCGGTTAGCGCCCAGCGCAGAATGGTCACCAGCCGTAGAAGGTCCGGACCGCCCGGCCTCAGGTCGCGGCGGTCTCCATCACGCCGTATCCGCCTTCGGCCAGCCGGGCCAATTCGCGCGACGCGACGCAGGCACGATCGTCCATGTCGGCCAGGGTGATGTGCAGCAGGTGTGCGCAGACCTCGCGCGACAACGCGGCGAGAATGCGCAGCACGAAACTGCAACGGAGATCCGCCGAGAGGCTCAACACGCGTCTCAAATCGAGCGGGAGCAGCGAAGACGCCCGTTCCAGATCAGCCGCGCTGGGACGGCTCCCCGGCGGGCCCTGAGGGCGGCCGCCGGCAGCTATTATTTTCGGACGGCAGGCGGCTACGAGCTATCTCAAGGAGTGCGGCGTTTCCGAGAACGACAGCACTTAAACATACACTTTTGTCCAGGGGGGAAGTTCCGCTAAGCCGCCTCCTGTAATTGAATTAGCTGTAATTGAATTAGCTTGACGGGCTCCGTGCCTAATTCTATAATCGCCGTGTGAATCCACCATTTCGGACTTTGAGGACGATTATTGCCCTTTCGGGGATTGCAGCCTTGGCCGTCCCAGCCTGGGCGCAATCGTTTACCGGCACGATCGCCGGCACCGTGACGGACGCGAGCGGCGCCGTCATTCCGCAGGCCAGTGTGGCTGTTCTCAATACCGGAACGAACGCGCGTTCCGAAGCAAAGACCGACGGCTCGGGAAATTACGTAATCCCGCTGCTGCCTCCGGGACAGTACAATATCGAAGCCACGGCTGCCGGATTCAAGAAGTACGTGCAGTTGGGTATTACGCTCCAGGTCCAGCAACGGGCGCAGTTGAATCTTTCCCTCCAGATAGGCGAGACGACGGAGTCGGTCGAGGTCACCGCCAACGCCACCATGCTGGAAACGGGATCCTCGTCCGTTGGCAAGGTAGTGGACAATCAGACCATTCTCAACGCGCCCCTCAACTCGCGCAATGTCTATTCCCTCATTTTTCTGACACCCGGACTGGCCGGAAGCATTGGGGATAACTACAACAGCCTCAGCTATTCGGTCAACGGCGCGCGCGCCGACATGATGGACAACCTGATCGACGGTGTCTCGGCGTCATTTCCGACGGTGAACGGATACACCGGCATCTCAACCTTCCCTTCCGTAGACGCCATTGCGGAGTTCAAGGTGATGGCCTCCAACTACCCCGCCGAGTACGGCCGCAGCCAAGGCAACATACTCAACGTAATCTTCAAATCGGGCACAAATAAGTTCCACGGCAGCACTTACGAGTTTCTGCGGAACTCGGCCATGGATTCCAATAATTTCTTTTCCAACCAGCGCGGCATTCCGCTAGGCAGTTTCAAACGCAGCCAGTTTGGCGGGACCGTGAGCGGCCCGATCGTCAAAGACAAGGTCTTTTTCATGGCGTCCTACGAAGGTTTGCGGGCGCGCAGCTATGACAGCACCAACCCGACGATGCCGACGGACTTGCAGCGACAGGGCGACTTTTCGCAGACATTCGCTTCCAACGGCAAGCTCGTCGTGATCTACGATCCCTTCAGCACGCAGCCGAACCCGAACGGGTCTGGCTACTTCCGCACTCCGTTTTCCGGCAACCGGATCGACCCGAGCAGGTTCGACCCGGTTGCAGTCAATGTGATGAAGTACTTTCCCCAGGCCAATGTGCCGGGCAACGTAGTCACCAATGCGAACAACTACTATGCCACGGGTGCGCACCTGACGAACATCGACCAGCCGGATATCCGCATCGACCACTACATCAGCGAGCGGCAAAGGGTCTTCGGACGCTATTCCTACCGCTTGACCAAGGATGTGCCGCCGGTGATGTTTCCGGCCGATATCGCGATCGCGCAAA
Organism: Bryobacterales bacterium; assembly: GCA_963719195.1. Taxonomy (GTDB): domain Bacteria; phylum Acidobacteriota; class Terriglobia; order Bryobacterales; family Bryobacteraceae; genus DASQZT01. Next base: position 292,802 of record CAVRBB010000004.1, read on the forward strand.
ACCGGATTATTCAGGAGAATCATGCCCACAGCGCGGTTGCGGATTACTCCAGAACCATCTCTCCGACTACCATCCTGAACGCCCGCCTGGGATTCGCGCGGACGATTTACGTGTACAACAACCAGAGTCTGGGATTTCTGGCTTCTGATCTCGGTCTTCCCAAATCGCTCGATTCGGCCGTGGACCGAAACCTGTTCCCCGGCATAACGGCGAGCGGGTACCAGAGCCTCGGTGGAGGCGATCACCGGTACAGTTCGTTCAACAGCTATACCGCGCTTGCGAACATCACGAAGGTGATTGGCAATCACACTCTCAAGACGGGATTCGAAGGGCGAATGATCCGGGTCAACGTCTGGGAAGCGCGCGACAATACCCTGAACTTTACCGCGGCCTTTACTCAGGGGCCGAATCCGACCACGGCAAGTTCCACCGCGGGGAACAGCTTCGCTTCCCTTCTGCTCGGTACCGGAAGTTCAGGCAACCTGATTCAGAACTGGAAGAACGTGGCCTCGCAGAACTTCTACTACGCGGGCTACGTGCAGGACGACTGGAAGGTGACTTCCAAGCTCACGTTGAACCTGGGCCTGCGGTACGACATCGAAACGCCGCGGACGGAACGCTATAACCGCATGAACTACTTCGACCCGTCCGCTCCGTCTCCCCTGGCCAAAGTGGTGCCGGGGTATCCGGACCTGAAAGGCGGTGTCGTATTCGTGGGCGTAGACCGAAACAGCCGCTATCAGTACAAAGTCGACGATAACAACTTTGCCCCGCGGTTCGGGCTGGCCTACCAGGCCACTTCCAAGACGGTGATCCGCTTGGCGTACGCGCATATCTTCGGGCCTTCGCCGCAGGCGGCGCAGGGCACGGTGGGGCCGTTCGGGTTCCGCACGGAAAACCCCTGGGTCAACTCGCTCGACGGCATCACGCCTTACAACCTGCTCAGCAACCCCTATCCGCAGGGGTTCGTGCCCTCTCCGGGCTCGTCCCAAGGGCTACTGACGCAGGCCGGCGCCAACCTGCAGGCCCCGATGCAGGACACCATCGTTCCCTACAACATGCAGTGGAATTTTACCGTGCAGCGGGAACTCCCCGGACAGGCGATGGTCGAAGTCGCGTACGTCGGGACGCGCGGCCTTCAACTGGCGCGGGGAACCGAGAGCGGTCTGAACATCAACCAGTTGGATCCGAAGTACATGGCCCTTGGCTCCAAGCTGAACACCCTGGTGGATAACCCGTTCTACGGAATCGTGGACAACGGCGTGCTCGCGACACCACAGGTGGCGATGTCGCAATTACTGCGGCCCTACCCGCAGTTCACAACGATCCAGCCGTTGTTTGAAAGCGGCGCGTCGTCCACCTATCATTCACTGCAGATCTCGGGCAGCAAGCGGCTCTCTTACGGCTTCGAGTTCCAGAGTTCCTTCACTTGGGCCAAGAGCCTGGACAACGGACAGAGCTATCAAAACGCCTACAACGCAAACGGCGAGCGTGGCCTGTCCAGCATCGACGTCGCGAGGCGGCTCACGTTGTCGTGGGTCTACGAGTTGCCGTTCGGGCGAGGGCGGCGGTTTGGCTCCGGCACGTCACGAGCGGTCGATTTCGTGCTGGGTGGATGGCAGTTTAACGGCATCACGACATTCCAGACCGGGACTCCGCTTTCCATCTCGGCCAGCAATACCACGGGAATTTTCACGGAGACGATCCGCGCGAACAACGACGGCCGGAGCGGAAAGCTCAGCGGACCCGTGGATCAGCGGCTGAGCCAGTACTTCGATACGTCCGTGTACAGCCAGCCGGCTCCCTATACGTTTGGGAACCTTTCGCCGTATCTCCCCGATATCCGCAACGATGGCGCGCGGAATTTCGACCTGTCTCTCTTTAAAGAGTTCCGGTTCCGCGAGAGCTTGCGGATGCAGCTGCGGGGCGAGTTTCTGAACGCCTTCAACACTCCGCGGTTTGGCGGCCCCAACACCAGCGTCACGTCAACCTCATTCGGCGTGATTACTTCGCAAGCCAATGCGCCGCGCCAGACGCAGATCGGACTGAAGCTGCTCTGGTAGAGTCAGCCGTCAGGGATGGGGGGCAGCCCGGCGGCTGCTCCCGTACCGTATGATGAACCTGAGACCATGAAGAAACCAATTGCCATCCTGGCCCTCTTTTCGCTGTCTTGCGTCCCTGCTTTTTCCGAGACCCTGAGGGTCATGAGCTTCAACATACGCTACCCTGCCAAATCCGACGGCCCCAACCTTTGGGACCTTCGCAAGGACCTTGTCGTGCGGATGATCCGCAAGGAGGACCCCGACGTCTTCGGCACTCAGGAACTGTTCGCGGAACAGGGGCGCTACATCGTCGAGAAGGCGCCCGAGTACACATGGTTCGGACTCAGCCGGCGCGGGAATCACGAAGACGAGCATATGGGGGTGTTCTATAAGAAATCGAAGCTGAAGCTGATCGAGTCGGGCAACTTCTGGCTCTCGAAAACGCCGGAAATCGCCGGCAGCATGTCGTGGGATGTGACGCTCCCCAGGATGGTAACGTGGGGCATGTTTGAGACAGACGAGGGCAAGCGGTTCTACTTCTACGACACCCATTTCCCCCACCGCCCTCAAGACGAGGCGGCGAGAATCGAATCGGCGAAGGTCATTCGTAGCCGCATTGAAGGGCTCCCGGCCGATGTGCCGTTTATCATGACCGGCGACTACAATTCGGCCGCCGGCAGTGGAGCGTACCAGGTGTTTCAGGGGCTCCTCACGGATTCCCGGCTCGCGGCGGAGAAGACTGCGGGGCCGGAGGGGACATTCAACGGCTTTCGCGGCAGAAGCGACGGCCCGCGCATCGACTGGATTCTCTACCGTGGCAGGAACGTACGAGCCCTGAGCAACGAAACCGTTTCTTACAACGAAGACGGTCACTATCCTTCCGATCACTTTCCGGTGATCGCCGTGATCGAGATTCCCTGATTCCCTGTGCGTAGTCAATTCTGGATGTGTTGCCAAATCAGCTACTTGCGTTCCCATCTCGCCATCGACATCTGCGGTGTTACGCCATGTTACAGATGGGAGTTCGTGACCAATTCCATCGGTATTTATTTACCGGGTGGATCGCTGCATAGGCGTTGGCGGACATCGTGGACCAACGGTTAGACGTAGATGTCTTTGATGGCTTGACCGTGAGCTTTGTGCTCCCGGTTCATGCGGCCGCGCCCGGCGGTCTGACCAACATTGATCCAGTTAGTGGCCCCGGTAGCGGTATCGTCCGCTGCTGCTGGAAACGCTGGTGGATGCCAATCGCTTCCGAGGTATAGGAACCCCTCCCACTGGCGGCCAGAATCACATACCTACCATCGTGGTACGTTCCCGACAGAGCTGTAACACGACTGATTCGTGGTGCGTGTAACATGCTACAGAATTATGCCTTAGCTTGCCATTCGACACTCACCCGGTGTATTCTGGAATTCGCTTATGCCGTACCCTTGCGCCAGTTCGTTTAGCTGCTGGTCCGGGTTTATCGACCCGAACCGGTAGAGTGGCGTCGGGGAAAGCGACATCAGCCAGTAAGCCTCACCAACCCACTCTGCGGAGTGGGTTTTACTTTTTAGGGGACATATGATTATTTCCATGAAGCCGCACGCGACGCGAGAGGAGATCGACCACGTCTGCGAGCGCATCCGTGAGTTCGGCTACAAAGTGCATTCCATCGAGGGAGAAGAACGCGTGGTCATCGGCGTGGTCGGGGTGGGCGACGTTACGGCCTGCCTGGAATCGCTGGAAGCGACTCCCGGAGTCGAAAAGGCGGTCCGCATCTCGGCGCCGTACAAGTTCGTCAGCCGGGAATTCAAACGGGACCACTCGGCGATCAAAGTGAACGGGATGGAGGTCGGAGGGAGCGAGTTTATTATCATCGCCGGGCCATGCTCGGTCGAAAGCGAAAGGCAGATCATGGACACCGCTGAAGGCGTAGCCGCGGCGGGCGCCCGTATGCTCCGCGGCGGCGCATTCAAACCTCGCACCTCCCCTTACGATTTTCAGGGCCTGGAACTGGAAGGGCTCAAGCTGTTGCGCAAAGCCAGGCAGGCTACCGGGCTGGGCATCATTACCGAGATCATGAGCGACCGCGATGTGGACCTGGTGGCCGAGTACACGGATTGCATGCAGGTCGGCGCCCGCAACATGCAGAACTTCGCGCTCCTGAAACTGCTGGGCGGGTGCGGCCGTCCGGTATTGCTCAAGCGGGGAATGAGTTCCACCATCAAAGAACTACTGATGTCGGCCGAGTACATCGTGGCGCACGGGAACCCCAACGTGATTCTCTGCGAGCGGGGCATCCGCACCTTCGAAACCGCCACGCGCAACACTTGCGACATCACCGCCATCCCGGTGCTGAATGAGTTGACACACCTGCCCGTGATTCTGGACCCGAGCCACGCCACGGGGAAGCGGAGCCTGGTGCCGGCGGTGTCCCGCGCGGGAGTGGCGATCGGCGCGGACGGCATCATCGTGGAAGTTCACCCCTGCCCCGAAAAAGCGGTGAGCGATGGCGCGCAATCCCTGACACTCGACGGGTTTCGCCAGATGATGAAGGAATTGCAGCCGTACATCCAACTCTGGTGCCAGGCGCGGATGTCCGGGACCATGGCCGCGGCATGATAGACAGGAAGTACCGCCCCTGGGACCATACCAGGAGTCCTATAGCCTAACGCGCATCCCTGTGTGATACTGCTTTCGTGAGCTTTCGCAGCCGTGTCTGGCCGCTGGTGGCCCTGGTTGCCATCGTGATCACGTCTGCCGTATGGGGAGTGATCTGGTATCGCGGGCGGCCGATCCCCACCGCCGCGCTGATGAAGCGATTGCCCACGCGGGACACCCTGATCCTGTATATCGACTTCGCCGCACTCCGCCGCGCGGGCGTTCTGGACCTGTTGGAGGGCGCTAAAGCGGGCCAGGATCCCGACTACCAGCGCTTTGTTCAGAAGACCAATTTCGATTATCGTCAGGACCTGGATTCCGCGCTCGTGGCGTTCGCGCCGGGGGGAAATTACATGCTGGTCCGCGGCCGGTTCGACTGGGGCAGCCTGCACGCGTATGCCAGGGAGCAGGGCGGCGGCTGCGTCAACGCTTTTTGCCGTATGACCGGTAGCTCGCGGGACCGGCAGATCTCGTTTTTCCGGATACAGACCGGGCTGATGGGGCTGGCGGTGAGCCCGGACGATTCGGCTGCGGCCCGATTGCAGGAAGCCCCGGCCGGGCCCGACCCGGAGGTGCCCGGCGACCCGATCTGGCTCTCGATTCCCGCTTCGGTGCTGCGCGGGGAGAGTCTGCCCACCGGCACGCGGATGTTCGCGCGCAGCATCGAGCAGGCCGACCGCGTGATCCTGAGCTTTTCCAGCAACGGGGAGAACTTCGCCGCCCATCTGGACGTGCGCTGCAGGGACGGGCAGGATGCGCAGGAGATCGCGGCCCAGCTTCAGACGGCCACCGCCAGGTTGGGAGAAATGATCGAGCGCGAGCACCAGAAGCCCAACCCGGCGGACCTCAGCGGCGTTCTGACCTCGGGCACCTTTCGGGCGCAAGGCCGCGAGGTGATCGGCTATTGGCCGATCCAGCGAAGTTTCGCAGTCAACGTGCTGAGTGGAGGAACGGAGTAGACAGAAGCGGATCGCCAGGCGATCCGCGCATACTCAGTTCAGCCCGCACATGCCCGGAGTCGGGCACGTCCCGCCGCTGGGACACAGGGGTGCATCCGACGCTCTCTTCGAAGCGCCGTTGGCGTGCGCGGCAAAGGTGGAAAACTCCTGCTTCAGATGTTTCTGACCGCACGAGGGGCACTCCATGTCCCCGGCGTCGGCTGCGCGGCGCACCAGCTTTTCAAACTTGTTTCCGCAGTCCTGGCAAAGGTATTCGTAAATCGGCATAACCTATTCCAATATTAGATTACAAATGCGGTCCATTACGCCACGTATCTCGGAGGTGGGGTGGCTGTAATTGTTTACCAGGATCGAGAAAGCGACCCAGTCTCCCGCCAGCCGCCGCACGTACCCCGAAAGCGCGCTGACATGCGAGAGCGAACCGGTCTTGGCGTAAATCCTGCCGGCGGCGGGAGTGTCGCCGAAACGGTTGCTGAGGGTGCCGTCCTGTCCCCCGACGGGCAAAAGCGAAATCCAACTATCGCGAGCCGGGGAAGCGAACATCCACCGGAGCAGGCGGACCACCGTGGCCGGAGTGACCAGGTTCAGGCGGGCCAGGCCGGAACCGTCGCGCAGGCGGTAGCTTTCGGGCTCGATCGACGCTTCGCTCAGAAATGTCTTCAACTCCTCCAGGCCCGCCTCGGAACTGCCCACGTTGCGCCGCGCGCGCCCTACGGCGCGCAATATCAGCTCGGCGTGCAGATTCTGGCTGACCTTATTGGTAATGCGCAAATCCTCGATCAGGGGCGCGGAGACGCGGCTGGCCAGTTCCACACCGTCCGGTGACGGGACTGGCGGGCCCTGGGTCAGGTCAGGGACCTCGCCGGGGTACCGGTGGTGCGATACGGCGGAGCCTTCCACCACGATGCCCCTCTCCTCGAGGGCGCGGCGGAGGGCTTCCGCGGCGTACCGGGCCGGGTCTTCGATCCCGAGCAGCAAGTCCGAAGGCCGGTCCCGTAGCGGGATGGAGCCCCACAGCCGGCCATAGAGGCTGCCGGGCACACGATCGAAGTGGATTCTTCGTTCGCCACCCGCGGGCACCGTGCGGATGCGGTTATCCAGTTGATAGAACTCGATCGGCGGATCGAGCGCCAGAATGGCGGGATCGCCCTCCCGCGCTGCCGGCTTTACGGTGAGAGTGAGGATATTGTCGTTGATGGTGAGCGCCGAGACCGGCGGACCGTCGTCGGACATGGGATCCTCGATGCCCCAGCCCGCGGCATACGGTTCCCAGACGTACCACGTGTCATCGCCAATGACATCCCCCGCGATCCGCGTTACGCCGCGCGCGGCCACTTGCGACGCGAGTTCGTCCAGGGCGGCCAGAGGGCTGCCGGCCGACGGCCCTTTGCGGTACGGGATGGCGCGTCCCGAGAGGTTGGGATCGCCGCCGCCCACCAGACGGATCGGGCCCGCGATGCGCCCCGCGGCATCCGGGCGGCGCTCCGCCAGCACACGGGTCTGGAAAGTGAAGTCCGGCCCCAGACGCATCAACGCCAAGGCGGTGGTGAAGAGTTTGGTGTTGGATGCCGGAACGAAGAAATGGTGGGGGTTCTGCTCGTATAAGGTTTTCCCGGTGGCAAGGTCCACGATCTGGATTCCCCAGAACGCGGACCGGGCGGTGGAGTTCGTCTCGAGGACGCGGTCGATCTGCTCGGGCAGCGAGGCCGCCACAAGGCAGCAGGCCATCGGCACGGCGAGTAGCCAGCGCGTGCTCATCTTCCAGTCACCTTCGATTCCAGCCAGATCAATAATAGCAGCGCCGCCACCATGCACGTCCCGAGCAGCGGAATCCCGATGACGATACCCACACCCCAGAACACCGCCGCGTAGCCCAGCGTCGCTGGGGCCAGCAGCCCGCCCAGCAGGGCCAAGGAGAAGATTCCGTTGAAAAACCCGGGATGGTAATAGGGGAAGCGGCGGCCGATGGCTTCAGCGACCAGGGGATAGATGCTGGCATAGCCCGCACCCACGAAGAAGGCGCCCGTAGCAGCGCCAAAGCGGTTGTTGGTGGAATAGAGGACCAGGCAGCCGAACAGCGCTCCCAGCACGCTACTCCCGAGCAGGCGCCCGTGTCCCACCCGGGGCAGGATGGCCACCGCCACCAGCCGTCCGAGCATCAGGCACGACCAGTACAGGGCCAGGATCAGCAGCGCCGTGATCGGACTCAGGCCCACGCGGCGGATCAGCAGCAGCGGCAACAGGCCCGCCAGCGACCATTCGTTGCCGAACTGAAAGAACAGCAGGAGCGCGAAGAGCACCGCGCCCAGGCTGCGGAAGTCCCGGAAGGCGTCCCGCAGTGACGGCTCCGCCGTCTCGCCACGCGCCGCATAGGAACCGCGGGCGTAGAGCACGCCGAAGATCGCCGGTACGGCAGCCATGAGGGCGAGAATGGCTGCCACGGTGTACGCGTAGAAGGTGCCCACCACCAGCAGGGTCGCCGTCAGGCATCCGAGCCCATACCAGATGCCTCCCCGGTTCACCGTGCCCGCCGGGTCCGCCTGATAGCTGCGGGAAATCGCGTGAAACAGCGCCAGGTTCAGCAGGCCCGCGCCGATTCCCAACACCAGCAGCCCTCCTACCCGCCACAGTGACGGCATCGGCGGAGGGACCCAGGCCAGGTACGCGAGGGCGGCGCAGGAGAGGACGCAGGCAAACACCAGGAGAAAGCCCAAGCCCTGGCGGGTGATGAGGTGTCGCGCGAAGGTGCCGGCTGCCACGATGCCGGCCGCCAGGCTCAGAAAGTAGTTTCCAACAGCAGTGAAATCCGGCGGGTCACGATGGTAGCCCCAAGCCGGGAGGATGGCACCCAGTAGCGCCAGAAGAAAACCCGATAACAGAAACCCTGCCAGGACTCTCCCATCCTGGGAGACCCGCGAGCCGGCGCTGGGTGGGATGGAAGTCACAGCGTTGATTGTATCGTGGCCTTCAACTCAGGTGTTTTACCGATCCGAATGTGGAAAACGGTAGGCGGATACTACGGAAATCGGGAGGTAGGAACAGATTTGTCATTATTTTTCAATAGTTTACGCTGTGGCATCCGTGTTGCAACAGAGGCGGTGGGTTTTCTGTTTGGGGGTTTTCGGGCTTTGGTGCGTTGCCTCGTCTGGGCTTTCCGCAACCCACCCGGTTCCATCTGCCGGGTGGGTTCTTTTTTTGGGCTTTTGGTAGACTAGCGATTTGCCGGACCACCCTCCAGGACTCTACGCCCGCTGGATCGACCGGTGGGAGCGGAAGCTTGCCACTCGCGACACCAACCGCGTCGTACGTCCATTCGAGTGGGGGACCGACTGGCTGCAATCGATCCCGTTCCCTGTCTTTCCCGCCGCAACCAACGGAAACGCCCGCGAACACCTTTCGGAGTTCGTGGATGCCGCTCTCGCCGATTCGGACCGGTTCTTTTCCTACCCGCGGGTTACCGACTATCGGTTGGATGGCGCGCGGCTGACGTTTTCCAGCCCGGCGCCCTCGCGTTGCCCGCCGAATGACACGGTCCATGCCCACTGGTTTCCGGTTCCCGACGATCAGGGCCGGGCATTGGTGGTGCTGCCCCAGTGGAACTCCGGGCCGGACGGTCACGTGGGCCTCGCCCGCCTGCTGAACCGCTTCGGCATCAGCGCGTTGCGGATGACCATGGCCTATCACGCGGAACGCATGCCGCCGGAGCTCGAGCGCGCAGACTATCACGTTTCGAGCAATATCGGCCGCACGATTCACGCCTCGCGGCAATCCGTGATCGACACCCGGGCGTGCCTGGACTGGCTGCAGCAGCTTGGCTACCGGCGTCTGGGGGTTCTGGGAACGAGCCTGGGATCGTGCATCGCCTTCATTGCGGCGGCGCACGACGAGCGGGTGCAAGCCGGCATCTTCAACCACGTTTCCATGTACTTCTCCGACGTGGTGTGGACCGGGCTCTCGACGCAGCACGTGCGGAACGGATTCGGGCAGGAAGTAGGTCAGGACGAGCTGAGGCGCTATTGGGCGCCCATCAGCCCCGCCAGTTATCTGCATCGCCTGACAGGCCGCCGCTTACCCAGCCTGCTGGTCTGGGCGCGCCACGACACGAGCTTCCTCCCCGTCTATTCGCAGCAGGTTCTGGCGAGTTTTAGGAAACTCGGCCTGCCGCACCAGGTATTCACCCTTCCGTGCGGCCACTACACTACCGGCCAATTCCCGTTCAACCTCATGGATGGCTTGGGGATGTGCCGGTTCGCTGCCCGTAATCTCTGAGTCCAGAAGGCCTCCGGGGCGGTCCCGGTGGCGGGGCTTTCCAGCCGCGTTCCTGGGTGGGAAATCGGGCGCAGAAACGGCTGGGGCCACGCGCGCCCACTGTATCCGTAACTCGAACAATACATTGTGCTTGTCCGTTAGCGGATGAAAATCCTTGTTGACAAATCCGCCAGTGCATGCCACTATCGAAACATCACTGGAAAAGGAGGTGGTCCAGCAACATGGATAGTAGCATACGACCGCGAGAGGTGGCCGACTGCTGAAGTCGCGCTCCTAACGTAGCCGAGGCCGTCCAGTACCGGCCTCACGTTCCTGTGGACCGGCTGCCTCAAGCGTCAGCTCAAGCCTCAGGTTTCATTCTAGGCTACCTACCCCCGTGGACTCCTGGGAGTTCACGGGGGTTCGTGTCTAAGGCCGTGTTATACTGAAAATCTCGAAAGGAATCCCCGTAACAATGAAGGCTGGTATCCACCCCGCATACAACGAAGTCAACGTGATCTGCGCCTGCGGGCATACCTTCAAAACGCGCTCGACCCACAAGGGCGATATCCGCGTGGAAATCTGCTCCTCCTGCCACCCCTTCTTCACCGGACGTCAAAAGCTGGTAGACACTGCCGGCCGGGTCGACCGGTTTGAGAGGAAGTACGCGGCAACGCGTGGCGCCAAAAAACAGCAGGTGGGATAGGCCTCCCGGCCTGTCCTGGCAACCGCGCTCCGCGCCTCGTCAGCGCTTCTCGCCAGACCCGCGATGCTGCTTGCGCTCGCGTTCGTGCCTCAACCGCAACTGCTCGTACATTGGAAGCTGATCGGGCCGCAGGATGGCTCGGATCTCGTCCACTTGGCGATCCCAGACACCTCGCATCTCTTTGTTGAGCTGCTTGCGAACCTGGTCGCCCCGTTCCCGAGTTTCGTCGTAGATCCGGTTGAGTTTGGCAACCTGCTGGTCGTCCAGTTTGACCGCATCCCGCATCTCGTCAATGAGGTGCTTGCGCAGTTCTTCGGGATCCGGACGCCGATCGGGCCGGGGCGCGCTCGCCACCGCCTTGACCATGTAGAGACGATAGGCAAAAGCCCCCAGGACCGCGCCACTGAAGAAAACCAACAGCAGCGACAGAAAGGCGGAGAGCTTGGTCTTCATCATGAATCAGCTCAACGGCCTGGCTCGGAGAGTTCAACATGGACCGGGCCGACGATTTCCGGGGTTTCCAGAGGATTAGCCTCCGCCAGCGCTTCGATATAGGTCTGGGCGTAATAGTTTGGGGTGGAGTGCGGGAACGACATGTACAAGCCCAAGGCAATCGAAAGCGCTACCGCCACGGTCGCCAAGGCGTTGGCCATTCTCCGCAGAGAGAAGGTGAACCGTTGGCGAGACTCAATTTTCGCCCACAGATTCGGCATGAAGCTGGTGCTGGCCTCCGGAGTCAGGCAAGCGTCCCGGTATGCCCGGAACAGGGCATCCAGTTTTTCCTCATCATTGCCGCGCATCGGACTCATAATACCTCTTGCTATTTGCTATCCGGCCTTTCCCGGATCCCTTTTCTCTGCTGCCTCAAATGCTTTTAGCACCCTTTGTCTGGCCCTGAACAGCCGAACCTTAAGTGCATTTTCGTTGACCTTATAGATCTTTTCAAGCTCTTTCAACGAAAGCCCTTCCACTTCCTTTTGCAGCAGCAGGATGCGATCCGCCTCGGAAACCGCGCCGAGGAGCGAATCCACCGAATCCCGGATCCTCTTGCTCTGCTGCTCATCGTGTTCCACCTTCCCCCCGGCTAAGGCATCCGCCATGACCACCTGCTGCTCGGAGAGGTCGGACATCCGGAATTCCTGACGCCGCCGCTGCTTCCGAAGATAGTCGTAAGCCGCGTTGGTCGTCAGCCTGTGCAACCAAGGTTCAAAGACCTGTGCCGTTCTGAGCTGGTCAAGCGAAAAATACAGTCGCACGAATACTTCCTGTGCGACGTCCTCAACGTCCTCCGGCCGGGCGATCAATCGAGTAATCGTCCCCATGATCCGCTTCCGATAGGCGGTCACTATCTCGTTGAACGCGGCGCCATCGCCCTTTTGCGCTCGCTCGATCAGCGAGAAATCAACCAGCATGCCGCACCGTAGGTGCCGGCACCCGAAAGTTGGCTCGTTTCGAAAGGCGTACCGGCAAGTAGACAGGTTACAAAGCTTTGGAGGGAAACGCAAAATGGCGAAGGGGCTGGACCAGCCATGGCGGCTTTGGTGCACGTCGCGGCGACAGTTTCATCGGACCGTGCGAGAACATACATATTGTAGCACGAGAAGGCTTTACGGGTGTTGATGCACGGGGCTGAATGGAAAGCGGCCGGCGCCGCGCCACGCGGCGGTACCATGAGGATATGCAGTTTTCGGAGTCGATTTTCGCGACACGGTTCAATATCACGCGGCGGGATCTGGAAGCCTATCTGGGAGAAGCGCTTTCGCAAGGGGGCGACTATGCCGACCTGTACTTTGAGTACCTGCTGACGACTTCCATCAGCATCGATGAGTCCATCGTGAAAGGCGCCGCTCAGGGGGTTTCGATGGGAGTGGGGGTGCGGGTGATTTCCGGAGAGCGCACGGGCTATGCGTATAGCGACGACCTCTCGCCGGAAAAGGTGCGAAAGGCGGCCCGCGTCGCGGCGCACATCGCCGCGGGCCCAGCGAAGATCGACAAGATCGACCTTGGCGAGGGCGCTGGCCACAATCTGTATCCGGTACTGATTGCCCCTACCGAGACCGCCTTTTCCGAGCGTGTGGAACTCGTGAAGCGCGCCGACCGGGCGGCGCGTGCTTTCGATCCGCGGGTGTTCCAGGTGCAGGCCATGTATGCCGACAACCTGCGCCAGGTGCTGGTAGCCACCAGCGAAGGGATTCTCACCCTGGACCGGCAGCCGCTCGCGAGGTTGAGCGTTCACGCCCTCGCCCGACAGAACGGCGGTCTTCCCCAAAAGGGACACGCCGGCGGCGGCGGGCGCGTGGACCTGGATTTCTTCCTGAAAGACAAGACTCCCGAGCACTTCGCGCACAAAGCGGCCCGGGAGGCCGTAAGCATGCTGGATGCCGTGGATGCGCCGGCCGGAGAAATGACCGTCGTGCTCGGCCCCGGATGGCCCGGCATCCTGCTCCACGAAGCCGTGGGCCACGGGCTGGAAGCCGATTTCAACCGCAAGGGTGTTTCGGCCTTCAGCGGGCGAGTGGGGCAAAAAGTGGCCAGCGAACTATGCACGGTGGTGGATGACGGAACCATCGGCAGCCGCCGGGGATCCTTGAACGTGGACGACGAGGGCCACCCCACCCAGCGCAACGTGCTGATCGAGAACGGCGTCCTCAAAGGCTACCTCCAGGACAAGCTGTCCAGCACCCTGCTCGGCTCGTCTTCGACCGGCAGCGGCCGGCGCGAGAGCTATGCCCACATCCCCATGCCGCGCATGACCAACACCTTCATGCTGGCAGGGGACAGTGCGCCCGAAGACATCATCCGTTCCGTGCCGAAAGGACTCTACTGCGTGAACTTCGGCGGCGGGCAGGTGGATATCACCAGTGGAAACTTCGTGTTTTCGGCCTCCGAGAGCTACCTCATCGAAAATGGCAAACTCACCCGGCCGGTCCGCAACGCCACCCTGATCGGCAACGGTCCCGAAGCGCTGAAGTATGTCAGCATGGTCGGAAATGACCTGCGGCTGGATGAAGGTGTGGGAGTCTGCGGCAAAGAGGGTCAGAGCGTGCCCGTAGGGGTGGGGATTCCGACTCTCAGAATCGACCGCATGACCGTGGGAGGAACGGCTTGAGTCAGGATGGTTTGCTGGAGCTCGCCCGGGACGTTACCCGGCGCGCGCTCGAGGCCGGCGCCACCGATGCCGAATGCACTATCGCTGAAGGTGACGAGTTCTCCGCCAATGTGCGCTTGCGCGAAGTGGAGAATCTGAAAGAGGCCGGCTCGCGCGGCACGGGGCTGCGCATTCTGATCGGGAAACGGACGGGCGCGTCCTATACTTCCGATCTCTCGCCGGACGGAATCGCGCACCTGGTGAAGTCGGCGATCGAACTGGCCGACATCACCACCGAAGACCCGCACGCCGGCCTGCCCGATCCAGAGGAGTTGGGCAGTTTGGCGGGCGATCTGGGCCTGTATTCGCCCGACGTGGAAGGTCTGTCCACCGAGATCAAGATCGCATCGGCCAAGCAGGCCGAAGAGGCGGCGCTCTCCGCCGATCCGCGCATTTTCAACTCCGAAGGCGCCTCCTTCGACAGCTACACGGGCAGGCATGTGTTCGCCAACTCGCGCGGCTTCGCCGGCGGCTACCGCACCAGCTACTGTTCCCTCAGCACGGTGCCGGTGGCCCGCGACGGCGGGTCCATGGAGCGGGACTACTGGTACACCATGGCCCGTGACTTCGCCGGGTTGGAACCGGCGGACGTAGTGGGCCGAATCGCCGCGGCGAGAGCCGTGCGGCGATTGAACCCCGTGAAGGTCGAAACGCAGAAGGTTCCCGTAGTATTCGAACCGCGCACCGCGCGCAGCCTGCTCGACAGTATCTACGAAGCGGTGCACGGGACGTCGATCTACCGGCACGAATCGTTCCTCGCCGGGAAACTGGGAGAGAAGGTGGCGAGCGAGCTTCTCACCGTGGTGGATGACGGCACCATCCGCGGCCTGTTCGGCACCTCGCCGTTCGATGACGAAGGCGTGCCCTCGCGCCGGACTGTCGTCATTGATCGCGGCGTCTTGAAGAGTTACCTGCTGAATACCTACGCCGCGCGCAAGCTGGGCATGAAAACCACGGGGAACGCCTCGCGCGGGCTGACCGGCAACGCGGGGATCGGCCACGGGAACTTTTTCATCGAGAAGAGCGTCCAAACGCCCGAGCAGATTATCGCTTCCATCCCCAACGGGTTCTACGTGACGGAGCTGATGGGGTTCGGAGTCAACATCGTCACCGGAGACTATTCACGCGGAGCCGCAGGGCTCTGGATTCGCAACGGCGAGCTGGCGTTTGCCGTTTCCGAGGTTACGATTGCAGGAAATCTGAAGGAGATGCTGGCGGGCATCGAGGCCATCGGTTCGGATCTGGAGTTCCGCGGTTCCGTGGCCGCCCCTACCCTGAAGATCGGAGAGATGACCGTTGGTGGCAAATAATCCGGCAACCCCAACCAAGAAACAACAGCCGGCGTCCATCCCCCCGGCAATGATCATCATCGGCGTGGTGCTGGCGCTCGGCCTGGTAGCGTTTTTCTTTCTCGAGCGGGCTGCGAACAAGCCGGTCCCGCCGCCACCACCGCTCACGGGTCCGGCGAAGGAATACGCCAGGTACCTGAAGTTCGTCTCGGCCGACGGCTCGGTGCCGGAATCGCCCCAGATGCAGGCGCATGAGAGCTACCTGAAGCAATCGGTGGTGGAGATCACCGGCAACCTGAAGAACACGGGAGACCGCGTGCTGGAGCTGGTGGAGATCACCTGCGTTTTTTACGATCCGTACGGGCAGGTGGTGCTGCGCGAGCGGGTTCCGATCGTGAATCAGAGAATGGGCAAGCTGGCGCCCGGGGAGACGAAGCCCTTCCGGCTGCCGTTCGACAACGTCCCCGAGAGCTGGAACCAGGCCATGCCGCAGATGGTCATCGCGCGGATCGAATTCGCGTAGGAGAATTTTAACAGGCCTCAGGCGGTTGCTACTTCGGTGGCGGGTGTATTCCTTTACTCACCCTCAAGCCAGTCTCGTTCGACGGAGGCGCTCATTCCAGCGGGATCAAGCCATTCCGCGCACCGTTCGACAACGTCCCGGAGAGCCGGAACCAGGCGCTGGGGATGGCCATCGCGCGCGCTGCTCCCCCGGGCCTGGATTGAGCCCGTGCACCGGTTATAGTGAAATGGTAACCGGCCGGCCATCTCCTCTGGCTGCGCCAGAGGAGATCGAATGCAGAGTCATGGTTCGGGCCTTTTTCGCTCACTCCATCGGGTCCTCACAGCCCTCTTGCCCTTATTCGCCAGCCTCCTGATCAGCACCGCTCAGGCGGACCAGGTAGTCATGAAAAATGGCGATCGTGTTACCGGCAGCATCGTCAAGCAGGATGGCAAGACGATCACCATCAAGACCGACCTATTCGGGGTAGTCACCGCTCCCTGGGACCAGGTGGCGTCGGTCCAGTCCGAAAAGCCGGTAACGGTCGTGCTCAAGGATGGCAAGGCTCTCCTCGGGCCGGTGTCCACCAGCCAGGGAAGTCTGGAGATCGGAACCGGGGGCACCAGGACCACCGTGCCGCCGGCGGATGTCGCCGCCATCCGCAACGCGGACGAACAGCGGGCCTACGAGCGCCTGCTGCACCCGAGCCTGCTGGAACTGTGGGCGGGCAACATCAACCTCGGCTGGGCCGGCACCAACGGTAACGCCAAGACGTTGACGTTCACGATGGGCTTCAACGGCGCGCGCGTGACCAGGACGGACAAGACTTCCCTGAATTTCAACCTGATCAAGGCCTCGGCCCTGGTCGACGGCAAGAGCGCCAGCACCGCCCAAGCCGTTCGCGGCGGAATCGGCTACGACCACAACGTGGGCCCGCGGCTGTTCGTGAATACGTTCAACAACTACGAATACGACAGGTTCCAGAGCCTGGACCTGCGGTTCGTCATCGGCGGCGGTTTCGGATTTCACGCGGTGAAAGGCGAGCGTGCAGCGCTGGACATACTGGGCGGCGGCGCCTTCAATCATTCGTCCTTCAGCACCCCGCTCACCCGGAATGACGCCGAGGTGTATTGGGGCAATGACTACACCCTGAAGGTCAACGCCGCCAGCACCCTCACACAGAGCTTTCGGATGTTCAACAACCTGTCGGACACGGGCGCATATCGGGTGAATGCCGACGTTGGCCTCACCAGCAGGCTGACTCGATGGCTCAACTGGAACGTTTCCCTGAGCGACCGGTTCTTGAGCAACCCGGTTCCCGGCCGCAAGACCAACGACTGGCTTTACAGCACCGGGCTCGGAGTGACGTTCGGCAAATAGAACCGCCGAAAAGCCAACCGCTTTTCCCGGCCACCAACCAGCCGGAAGCCTCCCCTACCTGGAGCTGATCCCCACGCGCAACACCACGATTCCCAGCTCCCGCTGGTCAACTTCGTTCGGCGGCATGGCCTTGTCGAGCTGAAAATTCACCTGGACCGAGTTCTCCTGCAGAAGCGCTGCCGGAAGGTCGCGCTGGTAAGTGTAGTCGCCCGGCGCCGACCAGGTCTGGGGCGCCAGGGCGGTGGCCCCCACCGAAGCCGTTAGCGTAACCGCTCCCAGCTTTTCGGTGACGGATGGCGGGACCGTGAGTTTCATCTCGAGCACCCCGCCCCGCGCCTTCGCTCCCGCCGGCGGGCGCAAAGCCACGGCAAACGTCCGCGCCGTCCATCGCCAGGCGCCGTTCTCGATCCCGTAAAATCCGCTCACGAGTTGCCGCGCGGCCGCCGGATTCCCCATGTGAACCGTCGAAGCCAGCCCGCTTTCTTCCCCGGGCCGTCCGTGCCGGCACCCTACCAGTGCCAGCACCAGAACCAAACCCCATCGTTCGCGCATCAGTCTCCGATTCTCTCGATCTCCACGAGACAACTGTAAAACGCCGGCCCGCCGCCCGCATCAGTGAGCCGCTCGGAAGTGAGCGCATTGACGTTGCGCTTGCCGGGCGCCCGTTTTCCCCAACGGACGGAAGGCGCGCAGGCGACGCCGGGCCGCACCGTGTCGCCGACCCGCGCGATCAGGATGCACGAGCCCCGCTCGTTGAACACCCGAACCTGGTCGGCCGGGCGGATGCCGCGCGCCTCCGCATCCCGGGCATGGAGGTGTACGGTGGCGGTTTCCAAATCCACCGCGTCGCGATGCCCGAAGGTGGAGTTCATGCTGTTGTCGTTCTTGGGAGAGACCAGCTCCAGCGGGTACTTCCGGCGCAGCCCGCTGTCTCCGTGCCGCGATTCCACCGGAGGTGTGTAATCCAGCGTATCGGCGCGGAAGTGACACTTGCCGTCCGGTGTGCCGAAGCCGCCCGCGGCGAATGGTTGAAACGGCTCGGGGATCCGCAGGCGGACCGACCGCTCGCGGTCGAGCTGCTCGAGCGTGATGCCCTCCAGAAACGGGTGCGGCGTGTCCAGGAGCGCGCGAATCATGTCTTCTTCGGAATCGCCGAAGCAGGAGTCGTCGAAGCCCATGCGCCGCGCCAGCAGCCGGAAAACCTCCACGTTCGAGCGGGCCTCTCCCGGTGCGGGCAGCGCCGGCCGCGCCAGTTGCAGGTAGTAGTGGCCATAGGCGAGGTAGAGATCGGTATGCTCCAGAAACGTGGTGGCGGGCAGCAGAATATCGGCATAGTCGGCGGTGTCGTTCTGAAACTGCTCCAGCACCACCGTGAACAGGTCGTCGCGCCGCATCCCCGCCAGCACGGCATTCTGGTTCGGCGCGATCGCTGCCGGGTTCGAGTTGTAGACCACCATCGCCTTGACCGGAGGGTCGTCGAGTGTGGTCAGCGCCTGCCCGAGTTGGGACATGTTGATCAGCCGCGCCTCGCGGCCCAGCGCGCGCTGCTGGAGGTCGGCACGCTCCAGGGCCGCGCGGTTGAAGTGAAACGCCTGGGAAGTGGAAAGCTGCGCGCCGCCGCCCACCTCCCGCCACGAGCCGGTGAGCGCGGGCAGCAGGGCGATGGTACGCACCGCCATCGCGCCCCGCTCACTGCGCTGCAACCCGTAGTTGAGCCGGATGGCTGCGGGGCGGATGGTGGCATATTCGCGGGCCAGCGCCGCGATCTCCCCGGCGCCGATGCCGGTCAACTCCGCCGCGCGCTGCGGAGTCCACTCCCGCACCCGCTCGCGCAGCCCGTCGAAGCCCGAGGTATACCGCGCCACGTAGTCCGCGTCGTAGAGGTCCTCGAAGATGATGACGTGCATCATGGCCAGCGCCAGCGCCGCGTCGCTGCCCGGGTTGATGAAGAAATGCCTGTCGGCAGTGGAGCCGGTGCGGTTGCGATGGGGGTCGATGGTGTAGAGCCGGGCTCCCTGGCGCCGCGCCTCCATCACGAACGGCCAGAGGTGGACGTTGGTGCCGAGAATGTTGGCGCCCCATGCCAGGATCAGCCGGGAGTGGCGGAACTGCTCCGGCTCCGTGCTGTAGCGGATGCCCAGCGCCTCCGTCATCCCCGCCATGCCCGCCGTCGAGCAGATCGTGCGGTCGAGCCTCGATGCGCCCAGGCGGTGAAAGAAGCGGCGGTCCATGCCGGACCCGTTGAGCATCCCCATGGTGCCGGCATAGCTGTACGGCAGCACCGCTTCCGGACCGAATTCGGCGGCGATGGACTGCAACCGTTCCGCCACTGTGTCCAGGGCCTGGTCCCAGGAGATGCGCTCGAAACGGCCTTCGCCCTTGGCGCCGATCCGCCGCTGGGGATACAGCAGCCGCGCCGGCGAGTATTCCCGCTCCAGGTATTGCGCCACCTTGCCGCAGAGAAAGCCGCGCGTGACGGGATGCGCCGGGTCGCCCCGCAGTCTGGTGCCGCGCCCGTTCTCCACCGTGACTTGCAGCGAACAGCAGTCGGGACAATCGAGTGCGCAGACAGAACGCCGGATTTCAGACATTTGAGGGAATTATACCGTGGCCGTTAACCCGCCACTTTCGCCGCCATGTCCGCAATCTCCGCGCCGATCGCCAGCGACGCCGTTGCCGCCGGGCTGGGCGCGTTGAGCACGTGCAGAGCGTTCCGCCGCGCTATGAAGCGGAAGTCCTGCACCAGTTCGCCCTCGGGCGCAATCGCCTGTGCGCGCACCCCCGACCCGCCGGCGGCCAGGTCCTCCGGCCGGATCTCCGGCACGAGGCGCGCCAGGGATTGGCAGAACAGCTCGCGGCTGAACGAGCGCCGCAGCTCATACCAGGCCATGGATGGATATCGCCTCAGAAAACGCCAGAACCCGCCATAGGTCAGGGCATCCAGGAGGTCGCGGGCATTGAAATCGGTCCGCCGGTAGCCTTCGCGCGCGAACGCCAGAACGGCATTCGGTCCGGCTTCGATACCACCGTGGATCAGCCGCGTGAAGTGTACCCCCAGGAAGGGAAACCGGGGGTCAGGCACCGGATAGATCAGGTGCCGGACCAGGTGCTGGCGCTCGGGGCGTATCTTATAGTATTCGCCGCGGAAGGGAAGGATGCGCACTTCGCGCCGCTCGCCCGCCAGTTCGGCCACGCGGTCGCAGTGCAGGCCAGCGCAGTTGACGACGAAATCGGCCTCGAACTCCCCGGCCGGTGTTTCCGCCACCCAGCCGGGCCGCAGCCGAGTGACCCGCGCCCCTGTGACCACGCGCGTGCCGTGGCTTTCCAGTTTCCCGGCCAGCTTCGCGCAAACCTGCGCGTAGTCCACAATGCCTTCCTGCGGGACCCTGAGCGCGGCCACGCCTCCGGCGTGCGGCTCGATCTCCCGCATCTCTTCGCGGCCGAGCCGCCGCATCCCTTCCAGTCCATTGGCGGCCCCGCGCTTCTCCAGGTCGCTCAATCGTGGAACCTCGCTCTCATCGGCAGCCACCACCAGCTTGCCGCAGACTTCGTGCGCTACCCCGTTTTCGCGGCAGAACTGCACCATTTGGCGGATGCCGTTCACCGCCAGCCGCGCCTTCACCGACCCGGGCTTATAGTACAGGCCGCAGTGCAGCACACCGCTGTTGTGGCCGGTCTGGTGGCGGCCGACGCCGTCTTCCTTCTCGAGAAGGGTGATGCGCCAGCCGGGAAAACGCTCTCCCATCCGATAAGCGGTAGCCAGCCCGACGATGCCGCCGCCGACTATGATCACTCTGCGGGAATCCACGATGTCGATACCGAGAGTGTAGCGTGCTTCGCGACTACGATATACTGCCATCGAATTCCGGGTATGCACATTCGAAGCGCCGGATTGCCGGATGCGGAGACCATCTGCGGGCTCATCAACCTGGCCTTCCGGGTGGAGCGGTTTTTCATCGACTCCGATCGCATCACGCTCGACGACGTACGCGGGCATTTCGACACCGGCGAATTTCTCATCGCCGAGGACACGGGATCCGCAGTCGCCTGCGTTTACCTGGAGCCGCGCGGCGAGCGAGGTTACCTGGGATTGCTGTCGGTACACCCCGCCCGCCAGGGAGGCGGCATCGGTCCGCGGCTGGTGACCGCCGGCGAAGCGCGCTGCCGCGAAATCGGCTGCCGCCTGATGGACATCCAGATCGTGAACCTGCGGGAGGAACTGCCCCCCTTCTACCGCCGCCTGGGCTACGTGGAGACCGGCACCGCGTCCTTTCCTCCGGATGTGCCAACCAGGCTGCCGTGCCACTTCATCACCATGTCCAAGCCACTCTGAGCCGGGGTCTCCCGTCGTGACCGGAAGACAATTCAGAAAGAATCCCGAATGAGCATCCATCCCGTACTGATCGAATACCAGGGCCGACGCCAGGAGTTGCAGGCAGGCCTGGCGCAGGCTCGCCGGCAGCAAGCCGCGGCGGGGGCGGCGCTGACGATTGCCGCCCTGCTCTTCCTGACGCTCGGTTTCTGTGCCGTTCGCCGGCGCGTCCCGCTTTGGTGGCCCTCGCTGCCGATTCCCATTGCGACCGTCTCGGCGGGACGCTATCGGCGCCATCGGGCTGCCCGCTCCCGCTTGTGGCGTTTGGGGCGTTTCTATGACCGGGCGATCCAGCGCATCCAGGGAATGTGGCCCGGGCAAGGTCACGGGGGCGATGAGTTTGACGACCCGAATCACTTGTACGCGAGAGATCTGGGCATCTTTGGCGAAGGCTCCCTGTTTGAGTTTCTGAGTATTGCGCGGACCGCCATCGGCAGGCGCCGCCTGGCGGGTTACCTGCTCCAGGCTCCTGCACTGGACGAAATACTCGCCCGCCAGGAGGCTGTCCGGGAACTGGAACAACGGGCGGACCTTCGCGAACAGGTCGCGTTGCTCGGCGAGTTCGAGTTTTCAGAATCGAAGTGGGAGACCTTCGAGGAGTGGCTGAATTCGCCGCCGGTGTCGTTCCCCAAATCCGTCCGGGTGGGGGCTGCCATTACATCGACGATGGTCGCTGGCGCTGTGCTGGCCGCGATGCTGGGGTTGCTTCCATGGATTCGGACGGCGGTTTGGATCTCGCCGCTGATCCTGTTTCACGCCGTGGCCGGGCTCATCTTCAGGGGCCGGGTCAACAGGATCATCGCTTCCACCGGTTCCGTATCCATAGAAATCCACGTGCTTCGAGAAGGGCTCCACGTGCTCGAAACGCAGCGATTCCACGCTGCCGGGCTTCGCCGCATTGCGGAGCGGGTCGACCACAGCTCACAAGCAGTTCGAAAGCTGGAGCGGCTGTTCGCGCTCCTCGATCAACGCGACAAAGAGTGGTTCCATTTCGCCTTTATCCTGCTCCTGGGCAAAACCCAGTTGTGCATGGCCATCGAGCATTGGCGCGTCCAACACGCTGCTGCCCTCCGCGACTGGCTGGATGCCTGGGGAGAGTTCGAGGCATTGGATGCCCTGGCGAACTATGCCCATGAAAACCCGGACAGCGCGTTCCCCGTCTTTTCCGAGGGAGCGGCGCGTTTCGAGGCGTTGGCGATCGGTCACCCGCTCCTGCCTGACGAAACTTGCATTCGCAATGACGTTTTGTTGCACCCCGCGGCCCGCTTTTACATCGTCAGCGGGTCGAATATGTCCGGCAAAAGCACTCTCCTGCGGGCCATCGGATTGAATGCCGTGCTGGCGTTCGCGGGTGCCCCGGTAAGGGCGCGAGCGTTTCGCCTCTCGTTATTGTCGGTCTGCGCCTCGCTCTCAGTGGTGGACTCCGTGTTGAACGGCAAATCCAAGTTTCTCGCCGAAGTCGACCGGCTCCGCCGCACCATCCAGGCGGCCGGGGGTCCGAAACCGGTGCTCTTCCTCATCGACGAAATCTTCAGCGGGACGAATTCCAGCGATCGCCGCATCGCCGCCGAAGCCGTGGTTCGCACGCTGGTCGATGCCGGGGCGGTCGGCGCCCTCTCTACCCACGACATGTCTCTCACCGGGATTGCCGATTCGGCAGGACTCTGCGGAGCCAACATGCACATGGGGGCCCGGGACGGAGGCGACCCGATGGATTTCGACTACCGGCTCAAACCCGGAATTACCACGGAGACGAATGCCCTGGCCATCGCCAGGCTGGCGGGGGTTCCGGTCTGAACAGGGTCACCTCCGGCCGCCATCCCGCACGCCGTCGACGCGTTGGGGCTCGCTGCTGGGACGCCGTCGCGTGGGTTGGGAGAAGTCGAGGTAGAACATGCAAAAGTGGCCTGAAAAAATTAATGGCCCCGAGCTGGGTATCTCGGGGCCTGCACTCAGAGAGTGGCGGTGGGAGGGGACTCACCGCCTGGGATGCTGTCTGTGTTGATCTGATAGTAGCAGTTTCAGAGCTTCTTGTCCACTATTTCACAAGAAAAATTTCAGATTTTTTTTGGGGCCGCCCCCACCACTACCGCCGCACCTTCCGGAATCCGGTCACAGGCCTCCTGAATTATTCATAAACCATTGCCACACCTCGAGTTCCGCTTCATCGACCTGCCCCAGACCACCGGGCCGCGCCGGTCCCCGGGTGCTCCCCCTAGACGAGGGTGGGTGCTGGGCTCTGCGCCTCCCCGACGGGTCCGTGACTCAACTGGAGTCACGGTTTCCGACGTAACCATCCTGTTTTCAACACCGGCGTTCTCGAGCGTGACTCAACTGGAGTCACGGCGGCCAGGCAGCGTACGCAGCGTACCTCCTCTGGTGCAAACCCGATCCCGATGGCGCACAATGGAAGGTCACCGAGGAGACAACCGCATGCCTGCCAATCTGTCGAAGAATGTCCTGTTTTGGGCGCTGGCGCTGTCGGTTCCGGCCGCCGCTCAGCCGCTGCCCAAACCTCTGCCGGCTCCCGCCTCCCAGGACGCGAAAATGCAGTGGTTCCGGGAGGCCAAGTTTGGCCTGTTCATTCACTGGGGCCTCTACGCCATACCCGCCGGCGAGTGGAAGGGCCAACCCATCCCCGGCATCGGCGAGTGGATCATGAACCACGCCAAAATCCCGGTGAAGGAGTACGAGCAGCTTGCCGGCCAGTTCAACCCCGTGAAGTTCAACGCTGAAGGGTGGGTGAAACTCGCCGTGGACGCCGGGATGAAGTACATGGTGATCACCAGCAAGCACCACGACGGCTTCGCCATGTACCATTCCGCCGTGAGCAAGTACAACATCTTCGACGCCACCCCCTTCCACCGCGACCCGTTGAAAGAACTGGCCGCCGCATGCGCCCGCCACCACATCCGCTTCGGCTTCTACTATTCGCAGGCGCAGGACTGGCACGAACCGAACGGCGCCGGCAACACCTGGGACTTCGGTCCGGATAACCAGAAGGATTTCGACCAGTACCTGCGCTCCAAAGCGGAGCCCCAGGTCAAGGAGCTGTTGACCAACTATGGTCCGGTGTGCCTCATCTGGTTCGACACGCCGCGCATGATGAACGTCGGCGACCGGGCGCAGCGCTTCATCGATATCGTCCACCAGCTCCAGCCCGCCACCCTCATCGACGGGCGGCTGGGCTCCGCGGGCGACTACCGCTCCATGGGCGACAACGCGATTCCCCACGCCGTGGTGGAGGGAGATTGGGAAGTGCCCGCCACTTTGAACCACACCTGGGGCTACAAAAAGGACGATACCGACTGGAAGACGCCTGAGGACCTCACCTTCAAACTGGTGGACATCGTCAGTAAAGGCGGCAACTACCTCCTCAACGTCGGCCCGACCGCCCTGGGGGTGATCCCCCAGCAAAGCCAGGACAACCTGCGCGCGGTCGGGCGGTGGCTGAAAGTGAACGGCGAAGCCATATATGGCGCCGGCCCCACGCCGTTTGGCGAGGAACTCGGCGCGGTGGACAATTCGCGCCAGGATAAGAACGGCCGGCCCCTGTTCGTGCCGGCGACCGCCTGGCGCTGCACCACCAAGCCGGGTAAGCTCTACATTCATATCTTCCAGTGGCCGTCCGGCCCGTTCGAGCTAAGCGGCGTGAACGGAAAAATCACCAGGGCCTTCCTGCTGGCCGATGCGAAGCATCGCCCGCTGGAGGTGACCCAGACGGGCGGCCATGTCAGCGTCGCGCTGCCGGCCACAGCTCCGGGCGAGATCGCCACCGTGATGGTCCTGGAAACTGGTAGCGCCCCGGCCGCGAAGCGCTAACCTCCGAAGTCAGACCAGCTCCGGATCGCGCCGGATCGACGCAATCATCTTGCGCCGGCTATGAAGCCCGGGCGGCGATCCGCCGATTCAGGGGCATGGAGCGCAAAGCTATCCGGCCGCTGACCGGCATCCGTTTCTTGGCTGCCTTCCACGTGGTCTGGTACCACTACGCGCCTCAGCTTACGGGCTGGCCCCGCGGTGTCGTGCAGAACGGATACATGGCCGTAGCGCTGTTCTTTATCCTGTCCGGCTTTGTGCTGGCTTACAACTACGAGGGACGCGCCATGGACCGCCGCCGCTTCTGGCTGGCGCGGTTCGCGCGCATCTATCCGGCGTACCTGCTGGCGTTTCTGCTGCTGATGCCCGCAGTCGCGGTCCGGCTCCTGCGCGCCGACCCCGGCCGCTTTGTGGCTTCGGGACTGGCCGCGGGAAGCCTGTCGCAAGGCTGGTATCCTCCCCTGGCGCTGGTGTGGAACGGGCCCGGCTGGTCCCTCTCCAACGAAGCGTTCTTCTATCTCCTCTTCCCCATGCTGCTGCCCGCGCTTTCCAGGCTTTCCCATCGCGGCCTGGGGGTCACGGCGGCGGTGTGCTCGCTCGCCGCTCCACTACCCATGGCTGTGGAACTCTGGGTTTCGGGTACGGCATCGTCGAGCTTTGTCCCGATGTTCCGCCTGGCTGAATTCACAATCGGCGTCGTCGCCGGACTGTGCTTCATGCGGGGCGTGCGGTTGCGCGGCTGGCTGCCTTTCCCGTCAGCGGCGCTGGCGGCCTTCGCCGTGTTCTCGTCGGGATGGGTGCCGGAGAGCTTGCGGCCCGGCCTGGCGGCGCCGCTGTTCGCCCTCTTTGTTCTCGCGCTGGCATCGTCCGGCGGCGTCGGCTGCCGCATCCTCGGGTGGAAACCGATGTGCGCGCTGGGTGAAGCCAGCTATTCGGTCTACATCCTGCAATCGCCCGTGATGGCATTCTTTCTCGCCGCCACGCAGGGGCTCAGTGCTGCGGGCGCCCGGGCCCCGCTCACCTGGATGCAGTTCTGGCTCTACGCCGCGGTGCTGGTCGCGTCCGCGCTGGCCTCCTATCGCTGGGTCGAGATACCCGCGCGCCGCTGGATCCTCGCCCGCTGGTCCAGGCGCGTTGCCGACGGGAAACCTTCCGGCGCGTGCGCC
The DNA here is from genome assembly GCA_963719195.1 of Bryobacterales bacterium. Lineage (GTDB taxonomy): Bacteria > Acidobacteriota > Terriglobia > Bryobacterales > Bryobacteraceae > DASQZT01. The sequence continues at coordinate 319,079 of CAVRBB010000004.1, forward strand.
GCAATGAAGCCGGCAGCCTGACCCGGCGGCGAACCGGCTCTCCCGCGCTACAAGCACGCCGCTTCACTACGGTAGAATAAAGAATTCCTCATGGCCAAATCCTTAGAAGAACTCCAGGCAATTGCCAGGCGTGTCCGGCGCGAAATCGTGCAGATGACGGGCGCGGCGAAATCGGGCCATCCCGGCGGGTCGCTGTCGGCCGTCGAGGTGGTGGTCGAACTGTTTTTCGATTACATGCGGCACGATCCGAAGAATCCCAAGTGGCCGGATCGCGACCGCTTCATTCTGTCCAAAGGCCACGCCGCACCGGTGCTCTACGCGGCCATGGCCGAGGCCGGCTACACCCCGGTCGACCAGTTGAACACCCTGCGCAAGATGGGATCGATCTACCAGGGTCACCCGGACGTGCGCTTCATCCCGTCGCTCGAAGCTTCGACCGGCTCGCTGGGCCAGGGGCTGTCCCTGGGGCTCGGGATGGGGATCGCGGCGCGCCTGGATGGCCGCCCTTACCGCACGTACGTGATGCTGGGGGATGGCGAGATCCAGGAGGGACAAATCTGGGAAGCCGCCATGGCCGGAGCATTCCACAAGATTGACAACGTGGTCGCCATCGTGGATTACAACGGCATCCAGCTCGACGGTTTCGTCAAGGACATCATGGAGGTCGCGCCTCTGGCCGACAAATGGCGCGCCTTCGGATGGCACACCATCGAGATCGACGGCCACAACCTGGCGGCGGTGCGCCAGGCGTTCGTCGACGCGGAGGCCACCAAGGGCAAGCCCACCTGCATCGTGGCCCACACAATCAAGGGCAAAGGCGTATCGTTCATGGAGAATAATCCGAAGTTCCACGGCGTGGCGCCTAACGCCGAGGAAGTGAAACTGGCCCTACAGGAGTTGCAATAACATGCCCACACGGACGAAATTCGAGATCAAACTGGGACCGGCCACTCGCGAGGCGTTCGGCCGCGCGCTGGTGGAACTGGGCCGCGAGAACAAAGACGTCGTGGTGTGCGACGCGGATCTTTCCAAGTCCACCATGACCACGTATTTCGCCAAGGAGTTTCCGGACCGGTTCATCTCCTGCGGCATCGCGGAAGCCAACATGGTGGGGATCGGCGCGGGGCTGGCCTATGCGGGCAAGATTCCGTTCGTGTCCAGTTTTTCCGCCTTCGTGATGAACAAAGGCTTCGAGCAGCTTCGCGCGTGCGCGGCCTATCCGCACGTGAACCTGAAAGTCGTGGGCACGCACAGCGGCATCTCGATCGGCGAAGACGGGCCGTCGCAGATGAGCATCGAAGAGATCGGCCTGGCCTGCTCGCTTCCCGGGTTCGTAGTGATCGCGCCCGCCGACGAAATCGCCACCAAGGCCCTGGTGCGGGCGGCGGCGGCGCACGTGGGCCCCGTATTCATTCGCACCGGGCGGCCCAAGTCGCCCATCGTTTACAACGGCGGCCAGAAATTCGAAATCGGCAAGGCGATCCAGCTTACCGAGGGCACGGACGTGACGATTTTCGCCAGCGGGCTGCTGGTGGCGCAATCGCTGCTGGCGGCGGATGCCCTGGAGGCCGAGGGGATCTCGGCGCGGGTGGTCGACCTGCACACCGCCAAACCGCTCGATCGCGACGCGATCGGGCGCGCCGCCTCGGAGACCGGCGCGATCGTGGTGGCCGAAGAGCACCTGGTGGATACCGGCCTGGGGGTGCGGGTGGCGCAGGTGGTGGGCGAGACGCAGCCCTGTCCCATGGAATTTGTGGGTATCCACGACCGGTACGCGGAATCGGGCGAAGCGGAGCAACTGCTGGACAAGTACGGGCTGGTGGCTCGCGACGTGGCCGCGGCTGCCCGCAAAGCCGTCGCGCGAAAGCGATAATGGTCCGTGGCGTCCCCACCACGATCCAGAAGAAAGCCGGCGGGCCGCGAATCCCTCTCCGACGCTTTGCTGGAGCAGAGCCCGGGCTGCCACTGGATTGTGGATCGGGACCTGCTTCTCGTCCGGTTGTTCGGCAACCCATTCCCGATATTCGGCCGGACGGCGGCGGAACTGGCGGGACATTCCGTCACAGACGTGCTGGCGCCGGCAGCCGCGGCGGCGTGGAACGGCCGTTTCACGCGCGCCTTGGCCGGTGAAATCCTGACCCTCCGGGAACGCCCGGGGGAGACCGTCTGGAACGTCTCGCTCTACCCGGTTCGCGCCGCGAACGACGTCATCTACGCCGGCGGGTCGGCCACGGAAGCCACGCTCTGGGCCGAGGCGGAACAGGCCCTGCGCTATACCGTACTAGGCGCCCTCAAGGCGCAGGAGTTCGAGCGCGCCATGGTCTCCAAATTCCTGCACGACTCGGTCGGCCAGAACCTGACTGCGTTCGGTCTCCAGTTGGACCTCATTCGCATGGACCTGGAAGCGGTATCGCCGGAGCACTGCGCGCGCATTGCCGAAAGCCAGCGGCTGCTGGAAGACATGATGGAAAAGGTGCGTGGGTACAGCTACGAGCTCAATCCTTCCACGGTGGAGCGGGCCGGGTTGAGGACGGCGCTGGACCTGCTCGCGGCGCGGATCGGAGATCGTTTCACCGGATCGTTGCGGCTGAATGTAGACCCGTCGCTGAAGATCGAGAAGAAGGTCGCTTCCGCCTTGTATCACATCGCCAAGGAAGCCGCCGAGAACGCCATCCAACATGCCGGTTGCTCAGCCCTCGAAATCGCGGTAAAGTCCTCACGTACTGGTACTTTTTTGGAAGTGAGGGACAATGGGAGGGGATTCGACCCGGCCGACGTGGCCGCGGGATGCCGCGGGCTGGGTCTTTTGAGCATGGAACACTACGCGGCGGAAGCGGGGTTGGATCTTTCGATCGCGAGTCATTTGGGAAAGGGAACGATTGTCCGCGCCGCCGAGCCGGGAGCCGTTTGAAGAACGACTATGCCATTCGACATTGTCCTTGTCGATGATCACAAGCTGGTCCGCGATGGAGTGAAGACGATTCTGGAGCGCGGGAGCGAGTTCCGCGTGGTGGGAGAGGCTGAGAGCGGCGGCGATGCCGTGCAGCTCTGCAAGAAATCCCTGCCCGATATCGTGCTGATGGATATCGGCCTCCCGGGGATGAACGGCATCGAAGCCACCACCGAACTGCTGCGGCACTGCCCGGGTGTGAAAGTCATCATTCTCTCCATGTACGACGATGAAAACTCCGTGGTGAGTGCGATCCGCAGCGGCGCGCGGGCGTTTGTGCTGAAGAAGGCCTCGTCGGGCGAACTGCTGGACGCGTTGCGCACCGTGGCCCGCGGCGGCTCCTACCTGAGCTCGCAGGTTTCCGACCGGCTGCTGATGCGCATCCAGCGCGGCGACCTGGAGACGCACGACCGCAGCCCGCTCGAGTCGCTCTCGCCGCGCGAGTTACAGGTGCTGCGGCTGGTGGCGGAGGGCAAGACCAGCAAAGACATCGCCGTGCTTCTGGACCTCGGGCTCCAGACCGTGCGCAGCTATCGGAAGACCATGATGAAGAAGCTCGGCGTGAACAACGTAGCCGGGCTGACGCAACTGGCGCTGGCGGCCGGAATCACGCACTGGAACAAGCCCGATGCAAACCCGGTGGGGTGAGACCGCGGTCTCCGACGCGCACTGCCATTTTTTCTCGCGCCCTTTCTTTCAGGCGCTGGCCAGCCAGTCGGGAGCAACCGTGGATCGGGTGGCGGCAAAGCTGGGCTGGGAGCTGCCGCCGGAAGACCCGCGCGAGCTCGCCCGCGCCTGGGAGCGGGAGCTCGACCGGCATGCCGTAGCCCGCGCCGCCCTCATCGCCAGCATTCCCGGGGACGAGGCATCGGTGACGGCCGCGGCGGCCGAGTGCCCGGGCCGCTTTTTCGCCTACGCCATGATGAATCCGGCGGTGGAAGGGTCGGTGGAGCTGCGCGAGGGGCTGGATGCCATCTGCCTCTTCCCGGCGATGCATCGCTACTCGATGCACGACGCGCGGGTTGCGGCGCTGCTCGACCAGGCCGCGGCGCGCGGATGCGCCATCTTTGTTCACTGCGGCGTCCTGACCCTGGGGGTGCGGAAGAAGCTCGGCCTGGCCTCGCCCTTCGACATGCGTTACTCGAACCCGCTGGACCTGCACGCCATCGCCCTGCGATATCCGCATCTGCGTTTCATCGTTCCGCATTTCGGCGCCGGGTACTTCCGCGAGGCGCTGATGCTGGCCGACCTCTGCTCCAACGTGTACCTGGACACCTCCAGCAGCAACTCCTGGATCCGTTATGAGGGGCTGGACCTCAAGACGGTTTTCCGCCGCGCGCTCGATGTGGTTGGTCCCGGCCGGCTTTTGTTCGGCACCGATTCGTCCTTTTTCCCGCGTGGCTGGAATCGCGAGGTGTACGATGCCCAGGCCCACATCCTGGCGGCGGCCGGGCTCAGTGACAGCGACGCCCGCGCCATTCTCGGGGGCAACCTCGAGGCCCTGCTGGCATAGGGTAGGCCTCCTGGCCTGCCCGGTTGGTTTAAGATCAGGAGGACGGACCAAGAGGCCTGTCACACCACTGTGACCCCGGACCGATGGAATCAAGTCAAGGAAATCCTGGATGCCGCGCTGGGCGTCGCACCGCACCAACGAGCCGCCTGGGTCGCGGAGCGCACTGGCGGTGATGATGATTTGCGGCAGGAGGTGCTCTCGCTGCTCGAGAGTCACGACGATGCGGGGAACTTTCTCGAAGAACCGGCGGTAGATATCAAGCCCAAGTCCCAGGCCGATCTGGTCGGGACCCGCGTGGGCGCCTACGAGCTGGTACGGGAACTCGGGCGCGGCGGCATGGGCGCGGTATACCTGGCGGTGCGCGCCGACAACGAATTCCGCAAGCGCGTGGCGGTCAAGCTCATCCGGCGCGATATGGAAAGCGGATTCGCCATTCACCGCTTTCGCAACGAGCGCCAGATCCTGGCGCGGCTGGAACACCCCAACATTGCGCGGCTGATCGACGGAGGCACCACCGCCGATGGCTTTCCGTACTTCATCATGGAATACGTGGAGGGCGAGCCGCTGCTCTCCTACTGCGAATCGCGGTCGCTCCCGCCGGCGCAGCGGATCGAAATCTTCCAGAGCGTCTGCGCGGCGGTGCAATACGCCCATCGGCGGATGATCGTCCATCGCGATCTGAAGCCCAATAACATCCTGGTCAAGGCCGATGGAATACCCAAGCTGCTGGATTTCGGAGTGGCCAAGATCCTGGATCCACAGCAGGGCGATACATCCGACGAAGCCACCCTGCCCGGATTCCGCATGATCACGCCGGCGTACGCCAGCCCGGAGCAGGTGCGTGGTGAGCGGGCAACCGTGCGCAGCGACATTTTTTCGCTGGGGCTGGTTCTGTGGCAGTTGATCACGGGACGGCACCCGCGCCAGGACAACGGCACGCGCGTGGTGGAATTGCCGGACACGGGCGCGAACGACACCACGATGTTGCGGACGCTGCGCAATGTCCGCAATGTAGTGCTGAAAGCCACGCGCGAGCGGGCGAGCGACCGCTACGAGTCCGTGGACGCCATGGCCGCCGATCTGCGCAAAGTGCTGGCGGGAGGCGACGTGGCCGCGGACGGAGACGGCGTGCCCGCCGCCGCGGAAACACCGCAACAGGGGTCGATTGCCATCCTGCCGTTTCAGTTCCTGGGCACCGATACGTCCGAGACGTACCTCGGATTGGGAATCGCGGACGCGGTCATCACCCGCCTGAGCAACATCGGGCGTATCGCGGTGCGGCCGACGGGCGCGGTGATGAAGTTCGCTGCCGGCTGCGAGGCGGTGGAAGCCGGCCGCCAACTGAACGTTCACTATGTGCTCGAAGGGCGCGTGCAGAAGGTGCACGGGCGGGTGCGGGTGACCGTGCAGCTTGTGGACGCAGGCATGGGGAAGACGATCTGGGCCGCGGGTTTCAACGAGGAACTGGACGACCTGCTGAAGGTGGAGGATTCGATCGCGGCGCAGGTGGCGCAGGCGCTGGTCCCGCAGATGACGGGCGAGGAACAGGAAGAGCTGGCGCGTTCGGGCACCACCAGCGCGAAAGCGCATCAGGCCTATCTACGAGGCCGCTGGTACTGGAATCAGCACACGGAGGAGTCACTGCCGCACGCGCTGGTGTTATTCACGGAAGCCGTGGCCGAGGACCCGCGGTATGGGCGCGCGCACGCGGGGATCGCGGACTATCACATCGCACTCGGCATGCGCAGCCTGCTTCCGCCGGGAGAGGCATTTGCCGCGGCCCGGCAGTCGGCACGCACGGCCATCGAACTGGATTCGAAGCTGGCGGAGGCGCACGCGTCGCTGGGGTTGACGGTGTGGCTGCTGGAGGGCGACTACGAGACCGCCGCGCACCACCTGCAGCTTGCCATCGCGCTCAATCCGGAATACGCGGTGGCCCACGACTGGTTCGGGCTGATGAACGCGGCGCGGAGGCGGCCGGTGATCGCCCTGGCGTCGATCGAGCGCGCCCGGCAACTCGATCCACACAGCTCGGTGTTCCTGGCCGATGTGGCGATGTGCCACTACCTGGCACGCGAGTACCGCCACATGAGCGCCGTCCTGGCGAAGGGCGCCGGCCCGGCGGAACCGCCGCCGCTGATCAACGGCGGCGTATTGCCGCTGGGCCTGATTGCGGCCGGAGAACCGGAAGCCGCCGTGGAAGCCGCGGCGAGGTTCTGCGAACTTACCGGCAGGACGATGTGGTCGCTGGGAGTGATGGCGCGGGCGGAAGCCTCCGCCGGCCATCCGGAACGCGCCCACTCGCTGCGCGAGGAACTGGAGGCCCGTGCGCGCGACTACTATGTTCCGGGTGTGGCGCTGGCATTGGCGAACCTCGCCTGCGGGCGCAAACGAGAGGCGATTCACAACCTGGAGCAGGGGTGCCGCGACCATGAATGGTGGACGACCTACCTGGCGCTGATGCCGGTTTGGGACGAACTGCGCGGCATGCCCCGCTTTGACCGTCTCACCAGGGCGGCGCGCAAGGACGCGCGCACGCGCCCGGGCGGCCAGTTTCCGCGGCCGGCGGCACCGGCGCGGTCCCGCCCATCCAGGAAGCTGATGGGGGCGGCACTGGCCGCCGCCGTCGTGTTGGCGGGCGCCTTCTTCTTCTATCGGGCACGCCTGGCTAGAATCACGCCCGCATTTCAAAACGCCCGCATCTCACGTCTGACGACCAACGGAATGGCGGAGCGCGCGGTCATTTCGCCGGACGGCCGCAACGTGGCATACACGCTGCGGAACCAGGGGAAGGCATCGGTGTGGGTGCGCAACCTGGAGCGCGGAACGACTTACCAGATCGCCGGCCCTTTCGACGGCCTGGTATCCTCGCTGGAGTTCACCCGCGATGGCGCGGACGTTGCCTTTGACGTGTTGCCCATGAATGACGCGGGCGGCGGAAGCCTGCACCTTGTGCCTGCCCAGGGCGGCGCTCTGCGGACGCCGCTGAATAGAATTCCGCCGCCGGTGGGCACGTCTCCGGATGAACTGCGGTTCGCATACTATCGCACCGACGCGCAGACCGGCACCGATAGCCTGGTGGTCCGGGACCGGGAGCGCGAGCAGGTTTTGGGGTCGCACAACCCGCCGGAATATTTCGTGCGCTCGGTGGCGCCTGCCTGGTCGCCCGACGGCAAGATCATCGTCTGCGCCGTGACTGGGAGCTGGCCATCCGGCTACGGCGTCCGCCTGGCGGCGATCGGCCTCGACGGATCGGTCCGCATGTTAGCCTCTCCCGAATGGCAGGCGGTGGCTTCGATCGCATGGATGGGTGATTCGCAAGGGCTGATCGTGGCGGGCGAGGATCGCGAGGCGCCGTTTCCGCAGATCTGGCACGTGCCGCTGGCGGGCCCCGCGTCGCGCCTCACCAACGATCTGAATCAGTACGCCGCGGCCGGCGTATCCGCCGACGGTTCCACCGTGGTGGCGGTACAGGCACAGACGCTGGCGAACCTCTATGTCGAGCGCCCCTTCGACAAACAGCCCGCGCGCCAGATCACGGCCGGCGCGGGGCGTTACTTCGATGTGACGTGGACGCCCGGCGGGCGCCTGGTGTATGCCAGCGACACGACCGGGTCGGCGGAGATCTGGACCATGGATGGCAACGGCAGCGGGCAGCGCCAGCTCACGGATGGGCTGGGGCGGAGTTACGCGCCCGCGGTCTCGCCGGACGGGCGGACCATCGCCTTCCATTCTGACCGCGGCGGTGCCTGGAACATCTGGAAGATGAACGCGGACGGCAGCAACCCGGTGCAGCTTACACACGACGCCAGCGACAGCAAGTTCCCACGCTTCACGCCAGACGGCGCGAACCTGGTCTACGAGCACGTGGGGCCGGATGCGCTATATGCCATCTGGATGGTGCCCCTCGCGGGCGGCGCGGCGCGTCAGCTCACCACCGGGTTGAGCATGTATCCGACCGTGGCATCCGACGGACGGCTGGCGTTCTGGCGAAGCGAGAGCCGGACCGGACGGTCGTGGAAAATCGCGGTCACGGATCGGGACGCCGTGTCGGGCCAGTCTCTGTTCGGATTCCCGAGCGACCGCATGCCGCAGGTGCAACTGCGGTGGGTGCCGCGCAAGAATGCCATCAGCTACATCGAGGACCGCGACGGCGTCTCGAACATCTGGATGCAGCCGGCCGGCGGCGGGCCGGCGAGCCAGGTGACCTCGTGGACTTCGGGAAACATCTATTCCTTCGACTGGTCGGCGGACGGGAAGCTGGTTTACTCGCGCGGCATGACGACGCGGGACGTGGTGATGATGCGCCGGTGACCGCAATGCTGTTCACTTAAGCCACTGGATTGGTGAAGGTCTCCGGCCTGTCCGCCGACTGGAGATTGGATCGGTTTCCGAGTGGCCCGAATCGACCGGCGCACGCCTTCGGCCATTAGCGCTCAAATCGGGTGGAGGCCAGGACGAGCAGCGACTCCAGGCTGACGCTCTATCGGCTGTTTGGCCAGGCCATGTGACCTGGCAGGAAGTCCGCGAAAGCGTGGGACTCCGCGACTATCAGCAGATAGATGCTCTCGGAAGATACCTGGCTCATGACTTCGTCGGCTACAGTTTCGGGGTCGTGTACTAAGCTGTTGGGTGCATGCGCGATACCGCGGTTCTGCTGATCGATTGCCCGGACCGGAAAGGGCTGGTAGCCGCCGTTTCCAACCTTCTCTACCGGCACGGCGCCAACATCACCCATGCCGACCAGCACCAGGACCGGGAAGCCGGGCTGTTCTTCATGCGTGTGGAGTGGTCGCTGGAGGGGTTCGACCTGGGCGCGTTCCGTGAAGAGTTCGGGGCTGTAGCAGCGGATCTGCACATGCGCTGGCGGCTGGAAACGATGGCGGAAGCACCGCGCGTGGCGCTATTCGTGTCGCAGCACCTCCACTGCCTCGTGGATATTCTCCACCGGCAGCAGATCGGGGAACTGCCGTGCAGGATTCCGGTGATCATCAGCAATCACCACGACGGCGAGGCGCTGGCGCGCTTCCACGGGATCGAATTCCGGCACATCGCGACCTCCGCCGAATCCAGGAAGGCCGCGGAAGACGAGCAGCTTCGCGTGCTGCGGGAGTTGGGGATCGACCTGGTGGTGCTGGCGCGCTACATGCAGATTCTCTCCCCGGAGTTCGTAGAACAGTACCCGATGCGGATCATCAACGTGCACCATTCATTCCTGCCGGCATTCATGGGCGCACGGCCGTACCACGCCGCCTTTCAACGCGGGGTGAAGCTCATCGGCGCGACCAGCCACTATGTCACCGCGGCGCTCGACGAAGGGCCGATTATCGAACAGGATGTGACGCGTATTTCGCATCGCGACCAAGTGGAGGACCTCATCAAGAAAGGACGGGACCTGGAGCGAATGGTGCTTTCGCGGGCCGTGGCGTGGCACCTGGAGCACCGCATCCTGTGCTACGGCAACAAGACGGTGGTGTTCGATTGACGGGCCGTGAACCATTCGCGGCCCGCAGGTTCTCGCCTCTTACGGAACAGCCCTGGCGGGTAGTCCCGCGTCAGAATTCCAGCCGCAACGCCATCTGGCCTTGCCGGGGTGTATTGGACTGGCTGCTGATGGATCCGAAGTTGGCATTGCTGACATTGGCCGCCGGCCCGCCGAACACCACGCGGTTGAACACGTTGAAAAACTCGGCGCGGAACGTCAGCGTGATCCGTTCGGTGAGCGGTGTGCGCTTGATCGCGGCGTAGCTCTCGTTCAGGTTCCAGGGCGCGCGGAGGTCCGTGAACGATCGCGCCGAAGTGCCGAAGGTGAACGGCGCCGGTGCCGCGAATGCCGCGGGATTGATCCACCGGTCGACCGCGGGGTCGAACCCGCCCGACTCCAGGCGGCGCGGCACGCCCGGGATGGCGTTGGGCCGCAGGGTGCTGTTAAAAAGGGGCAGGGTGTTGTTGGCGGTGAGCACGATGGGGGTGCCGGCGTAATACTGGTGGATTCCAGTGACGGTCCAGCCGCTGGCCACTTTCCCGATCACGCCGCCGCGGTTGAGAAAATGCCGGCCGGGACCGAACGGCAGCTCATATAGGAAGCTGACGGCGATGGCTTGCGGCACATCTGTATCGCTGACCGCCTTTTCCAGTCTCCGGTTATAAAAGGTCTGACCGCCGGGGCCGCCGCCGGCCTGCACGTTGTTGTCGGAAATGGATCGCGACCAGGCATAGGAGAACACACCAGTGAGCCCGGCGGACAGCCGCTTCTCGACTTTTGCCTGGAGCGCATGATAAGTGGAATTGCCGTTGGGGTTGGAGTTGTTGGTGATGTCCAGGTATTGCGGGTAGGGCCGAAGCGCCTGTTGCACCGAGCCGGTGAAGCCGGGGTAGGGAAGAGGGATGCCCTGCGCCTGCGCCGCGGCCGATGTGACCTGGTTGGTGAGCAGGCTGCCAAGGCTCAGGAAGCGGGGGTCGAGCTCGTTGGGACGGATCAGCGCCGTGCCCAGGCGAGTGCCTTTCACACCGACATAGCTGGCTTCCACCAGGAGACTGGCGATCACTTCGCGCTGCACGCCGAGCGACCAGTTCTGGAAATACGGCGGCCGGCCGTCGTTGCGCCCGATCATCGCCACCGCCGATCGATTGGCCACGGTCGGGCTGATCATAGGCGGCCGCACGAAGTTCTGCGGGAAGCCATCGTCCCAGTTGAAGGCCGGCGTCACGCCGTTGTCGGTGCTGGCGAACACGGGTGTAGCGTTGAAGCCGAAGCTGTAGGTTTGCGACTGGCGCAAGCCGGCGGTCGCGTTTCCGGGGGCGTAATAGATGCCATATCCGCCGCGGATACTGGTGCGGCTGGTGGCCGCAAACGCGAACCCGAGCCTGGGTCCGAAACTCTTGTAGTCGGTATCAGCGAAGCTACTACGGCCGCTACCCAGAAACGCGATGGCGCCCGGACGGTCACCCGCGCCGGGGTTGGGCAGGGTGGGATCGAAGCTGGAGAGGGCGTCGTGCGCCTCGGTGCGCGGGAAATAGATTTCGTAGCGCAGCCCCAGGTTCAGAGTGAGCTTGCGGCTTACCTTCCAGTCGTCCTGTGCGAACGCGGCGAAGTAGCGGTAGCGGTTTCCCGGGACCACCGCAAGCTGCCGGAATTGCCCCTGGTGCACCGCGCCGAGCAGGAAGCTGGCGAATGCGCTGCCCGTGGAAGAACTGCCGGGGAGGCCGGTTTCCAGGGTGTTGAACGCGAAGTTGCCCTGCGTGCCGAAGAAATCGGCCCCGTTGGTCTGGAGCCAGCGTCCCTCGCCACCGAACTTGAAGCTGTGGCTGCCGTGGATCCAGGCCACGCTGTCGTCGATCTGCCAGACGTTGTTCACCTGCTGGCCGACCGTCTTGGTGCCGTTCGTGGAGCCCCAGGTGTCGTAGCCGTCGTTGAAGGTGACGTACGGAAATGCGTTGCCCGGCCCGGTATTCACGCCGGTGAGCCCGATCTTGGCCGGCCAGCCTTCGTTGGCGGCCATCGAATTCCAGATCTGCGCTTCGCGGGTGAAGCCCAGCGTGAGGTGGTTGAGCAGGGTCGGCGAGAGCACCCAATCGTCGCTCGCCCGCGCCCAGCGCGAATGGTACATGTTGTTCAGCGCGTTGGTGAACGGGTCCGGCAGCTTGCCCGGATCGACCTGCGCCTGGGTGTTGATGTACACGTACCCGCTGAGCCGGTTGCGGTCGCTGAGGGAATGGTCGATCTTGATGTTGACCTGGTCGCGATTGAAGCTGTTGTTGCCTACCGAGGGGAAGTTGTTCAGGTTGCCGCCCGCGGTTCCGGGCAGGAGCGCCGCAATCTTGCCCGAGACTGCGCTGAGCCGGTTGGAAGGAATGCGATTGCCGGGGAAGGCATCGCGCGTGAATCCGCCCGAGCCGTTGGACCGCGTGGTGGACGGGTCGTAGATCAGCAGCGGTTTGCCGCTGCGGTCAGTCAACGAAGAGAAATCGCCGCCGCGGAAGGCCGCCGGCGGCACGCTGATCAGCGCCGTGCTGGCATTCTGCGCGTAGCGGAAGCCGCTGTAGACGAAATAGAAGAAGGTCCGGTTCTTGCCGTCATAGACGCGCGGGATGCGCACCGGCCCGCCCAGCGCGGCGCCGAATTCGTTCTGGCGGTTGACAGGCGCGGTCTTGGCGTAAAAGCCGCGCGCGTCGAAAACATTGTTGCGGAGATAGTCGAACACGGCGCCGTGCCAGTCGTTGGTGCCGGATCGGGTGTTGAAGACCTCGAACCCGCCGCCGGTCCGGCCGTATTCCGCGCTGAAGTTGCTGCCGACCAGCGGAATTCGGAGATGGCCTCGACCGAGGGATACGGAAAAGAGAATGCCGCCGCTTTCCGGGCTGGTGGCTCCCGACGCCATCGAACAGGACTTCCTTGGCGCGCGACTGCGAGCCGTTGATCTGCGTGTTGGAAGCGGTCGCCGGTGACGCCGGGGGCCAGGAAGATGAAGCTCTCCGGGTTGCGCATGTTTCCGGAGACCGAGAGGGGCAGGTCGATCACCATGCGGCGGTTCACATTGGTCCCGTTTTCGGAGCTGGAAGTGGCGACCAGCGGCGCGGCTCCCGTCACTTCGACCGTGCTGGAGACGGCGCCGACGACCAGTTCGACGTTCACCGTGAGGGTCTGCGCGACGGGCACGTCGATATCTTTGGCGACATAGCGGTTGAAGCCGGATGCTTCCACGCTCAGCTCGTACCGGCCCACGGGCAACTGCTGCAACGAGTAGAGCCCCGACTCGTTGGTGGTGGTGCCGTATTTGAGCTGGGTGCCCTGGTTGACCGCTTCCACGCGGGCGCCGGGGACGGCGGCGCCGGCCGGGTCGAGCACCAGGCCGGTGAGCGTACTGCGGTCGGACTGGGCCAGCGCCACCCCGCAGAGACACAGGAGAACCAAAGCGTAACGCGACATTTCGTACTACACATATCACGGCTAGAGGCAATGCTGTTTACCTAACGAATCCAAATGGGGTCAAGGGCCATTGTTGGAGACGCGCCGAGACCGAACGGGCGAATTTGGTGACGCATTTGTGTCCCCAAAACGGAACTTTGGGGGCCTGACGCTGATCAAATCGGTGAGTCGGCGTGACACGTCCAAGTGGCAGTCCCATACGCGGTTGCCTGATGCTGGCGACTTTCGTTACTGATCGCGGGGAGGTGTGTTTGCGACGCTTGCCGTCGGCGGATGCGACGGAACCCTGGCCACTGGCAGGTTCATCCGCGCCGCCAGTTTGGGCCAGTGCGGGCTGGTTCGCAGCGGCTCGCCCACGACGCTCTGCAATACGTGAAGGACTTCCGGATGTCGATCCTCGATTGCCTTTTCTGCCCATTCCATGGCCGCATCCAGTTCACCGCAATAGCAGTAGAAGATCATCCAGGCAATCTGCACCTCGCCTGCCTCGCGGGAGCGCAGTTTTTGGGCCAACTCCCGTCCGCTCTCTTCTTGGCCCGTCCGAACCAGCAGTCCAGCGTAAGTGGCGATGCTCCACGAGTGCCAGGGGCCCAGGGTACAAGCTTTTTCGGCATAGGGTAGCGCCTCGGTAAACCGGTGGCGGGCGGCGTAGAGGTTCGCCTGGATCGCGTAGGACCAGTAGAAGTTTGGATTCAGGTAGAAGTTCTGGCGGAGATGACGCTCCGCTTCCGCATGCCGACCCACGCTGCTGAGCGAATAGGCCAGGCATTGCCGGATCGTGGGATTGAGAGGGTCGCCCTGCACAGCCCGAGTAAGCTGATCCACCGCTCCCTGCCATCGGCCGGAGGCAAGATAGTAGAACATCCCGCTCAGGAAGTGGCACATGGGGGAGGCGACGTCGCTGAAAGTCGCGAGGACGGCCCGGCGTGCGGCCTCCTCCCAATCATAGTCATAGGAAGCGGCAGCCACGCACAGAATTGCATGGGCCTCCGGCAACGAGGGATCGAGCTCCAACGCCCTTTCCGCCATGGCGCGGGCCGCGGGTATTGCTTGCCGCCCCGGCGCCGTGCCGATCACCGCCCCGGCCAGCAACCAGTCAGCATAAAACGCGTGCGCCAACGCGTAGTCCGAATCGAGGGCGATCGCCTCCTGGTAAAGATCCCTGGCCTGGCTCATCGACTCCGGCGTGAGTTTCCAGTGAAAATGCCGAGCCTTCAGCAGCGCTTCGTGTGCGGACAGTGGAGGAGTGTGGCGGCGCGTCAACACCGACGCCGGTGAGAACGTGATCTCGAGGGCTCTGGCGATGGCGGCCGAGATCTCATCCTGCACCTCGAAGACCCCGGCCATCTCGCGGTCGTAGCGTTCCGACCACAGGTGCGTGCCGTCAGCCGCCGTGATCAACTGGGCGGTCACGCGGATGCGGCCACCCGATCGGCGGACGCTGCCTTCGAGAACCGTGGTGACGCCGAGAGTGCCCGCGATTTGGCGAATGTCGGTGTTCTGCCCCTTGAATGCGAAGGCCGACGTACGCGCAATCACCTTCAAGCCAGGGACCCTCACCAGGGCATTAATGATCTCCTCGGTGAGGCCGTCGCTGAAGTACTCCTGCTCCTTGTCGGCGCTCATATTGGCGAAGGGCAGCACGGCGATCGAAGGCCGCTGCGACGCCGGCCGGGTTTCCGGCGCTTCCAGCCCTTCCAGGGCCGCGCGCAGTTCGGCCGCGCCGGAGAAACGATCGGCCGGGTTTTTGCGAAGGCATCGGGCGATGAGAGCCTCCAGGTCTGTCGGGATCGTGGCTACGGGTGGCGGATCGGCGCGCAGCACGGCTGCCAGGCTGTCGAATGCCCGCCGGCCTGCGACCATTTCATACAGCACGGCACCGAAGCTGAACACGTCCGAGCGTTCGTCTAGGCGCTCTCCCTGCGCTTGCTCCGGCGACATGTAGGCGGGCGTGCCGGATATGCACAGCGTGAGTGTCGCATCCTCGTCCGCCAATACCCGGGCGAGGCCGAAGTCGAGCAGCTTCGCTCCCGCCGGCGAGATTAGAATATTGCCCGGTTTCAGGTCGCAATGGAGGATCTTCTTGGCGTGCGCCGCTTCCAGCGCGCCGGCGATCTGCACGGCTGTGCGGATCGCGTCTGCAGTCGTCATGGGACCCTGAACCGGTGCGCCCTCCACATACTCCAGCACCAGGTAGTCCGTTCCGACGTCGTAAATCTGGCAGATGTGGGGATGGTTTAGCGCGGCGATCGCACGGGCTTCCTGCTGAAACCGCGGGCTGTGCCGGCCCTTGAGCTGCTTGATCGCCACCACCCGGTCCAGGCGAGTATCGCGCGCCTTCCACACCTGTCCCATTCCGCCCGCTCCGACGGGCGAGAGGATCTGGTACGGTCCGACTTGATCGCCGGGAGCCATCGGCATGGATCGCTGGAGTTCAGTTTATCGGATCAGGAGCGTCCCCGCGCCTTCATCCGGTTCATGATCAGGAGGCCGTGGCACTCGGTGTCCGGCCCTGTCAGCGGGTCAACCGTTGTTGACGAGTGGGCTGCCACGCCGTCAGTTTGAGTTGTGCCTCCTCAGGTTTGCTCTTCGCGTTCGATCCGCCGCTGCCAGTTGGATGTTGTCATCGAGCGCGACGCGGAAGGCTATCATGTAGCCGCGGTCCCGCAAATACTCGCTTGCCATTCGCAAGCGCGGTCCCTCGACGAGGTCGCCGAGCGCATTCGCGACGCCACAGAACTGTGTCTGCAAGTCGAGGGTGCGCCGGAACAGGATTTGGATTTGGTTGGCATCCAGCGCGTGTTGCGGCGATCCACTCTGACGGTTTGTCGACGCCGGGTACACTGACCCCGGCCGGCATTCCGGGAAGTTCGGGATGAGTGAACCGTATTGCCGGCTAAAGGGGGCTGATATTCTCTTCGATGCCCGGGCAGGCCAGAAGGGCCTACCCTACTTTTTCGAAATCTCCGGCGGCTGCGACTCCCGTGCTACGTGGCCGCTCAAGCCCTCTTCCAGGGTGACGCCGTTCTTCTCGAGGGTCTCGCCCAATACCTGGTCCAGCGCCACGCGGGCGCGCGCGTAGCTGGTGCGCGAGTTCAACTCCGAGAGCTGTGCGGCAATCAACGCCCGCTGGTCCACCATGATGTAGTTGAAGGTTTCCGAGCCATACGACTTGCGCTGCTCGGCGGCCAGCAACTGCTCCTGGAGCCGGACCGTCTCGGTGGCCGCCGAGTATCGCGCGCGGGCCTGGCGGAGCGCGTTCACCTGGCTCGAGATGTCCACCAGGATCTGGTTCTGGTCCTTCTGATTCTTGACTTGCGACTGCCGGTACTGCAACTGGTCGATGCCGTAATCGCCCTGCGCCTGGCGGTTTCCCAGAGCCGCGGAAAAGGAAACGGACAGGATGTTGTTCGGGAAATTGCGGCGGAAGATCTGTCCCAGAGCGGTGCCATAGCCGCCCTCGAAATAGGGATTCGCCTGTCCTCCGCTGGCCTGGGGCGTTCCGGCCACGCCGCGGTTGTAGGTCTGAAAATTCGCCTGGAGCCGAGGCAGCAGCGGGTTCGTTGTGCCCGCCAGGTTGATCTCGTCGGTCTGTTCCCGGAACTTGGTCACGGCCACATCCGGCCGCTTGGCCAGAGCTTGCGTCAGGAGTTCCCGCACGGGCGGCAGATCCTCGGTTGCGGGCACTTCGATGCGGTCGAGGGGCACGATTTCGGCGGCTTCGAGAAGCGGGTCTTCGGTATGGCTCAAGGCTTCCTTGAGCAGCGTGGAGCGCTGCCGCAGCGCGGCCTGGGCGATCACCACGTCCTGGCGGCGGCTGGCCAGGTCGGCCTCGGCGCGCGCGAGTTGGAACCCGGCAATCGCGCCAATCGAGATCTCGTACTTGGTATCGTCGCGGAACTTCGTGGTGATCTCCAGCGCGTGCTGTCTCAGTTTGACTTCGTCGGTGGACCCCACGACGTCCCAGTAGAGGTTGGTCACGCTCACCACCAGGTCGAGCAACTGCGAGCGGAAGCTCTCGCGTGAAGCCACGGTGTTGATGGCGGCGATGCGGATGCCGCGGTTGTTGAGGCTGGTGCCGAAGCTCTGCAGGAAGTTCTGGCGGATCATCAGGTCCATGCGCGGCGCCGATACGGGGTTCAGCAGGTTGGAAGGTGAGTTCTCCCACAGGTGCTGATCGTAGTCGCGAAACTGCACCTGCCCGCCGATAAGCAAACCCTGCTGGAGGACGGTGCTGCGGGCGCGGCTGGAATCGATGAGCGCGGTGGTCTGGCTCTGCAGGGTGTTGGGCTGCGGTTGCGTCAGGTGGGAGAAGGTCACCGTACTTTGGAGCACCGGGTCGAGATTCGGCGTGATGGCGCCCACCTGTTGGATGGTCGCGTTGCCGCCTCCGCTCCCGACACCGCCGCCTCCGCCTCCGCCCAGTCCGGCTGCGGCCGCGCTGCCGTTCACGCCCACGCCGCTGTTGACACTGGAAACCTGCTGGCTGGCGCTGGGTACTCCGCGAATCGGTCCGCCGGCTTTGTTGCGCTCCAGCGCGGACTCGGCCAGCAGCGGACCATAGCGCGCGATCTCCAGGTTCAGGTTGTTTTCGATGGCCAGCGCGAGCGCATCCTGAAGGCTGAGGTAGAGTTTGCCGGCGCGGATCAGGCTGGACAGGCGGCTGGAGTTGGTGAGCCGGATGGGTGGAACCGTCGGCGCCGCGTAGGAGCGGAGGGGGACGAAGACGCTCGGCTTCTGCACGGAGTACGGCTGGTCCTGTCCCAGGCAGGTCACCGCCATCAAAGCCGCGAAAACCAGGCCCGCTTTCGATCTCACTTCACACCCCCCGGAATCGCGGAGGGCCGCTGCACCTGCCCCGCGGCCGCCTCCTCGCATCGAAATGTGGTTCACCTGGAGCGTACGGCCCAGCGCCTGGTCGAAGAAGATCTTGGCGTGGGTGTAGTTGGCCATGGCCTGAACCACGCCGTCTTCGGCGGTGGCCACGTCCTTCTGGGCCTGAATCACCAGCGCCACGGAGGAGACGCCCGACTGGAACCGCTTCTGCTCGGCATCCAGGCTCTGCTCGGCGAGTTGCTGCGTGGCCACGGCGGTCTCGTAACGGGAGCGCGCCTGCTGCAATCCGATGAGGGCGGTCTTGACGTCCACGCGGACCTGGTTGACGGCGCGCTGCAGTTGTAGTTCGGTCTGCCGGAGCTGCAACTGGTCGGTCACGTAGTCGGCCTGCTGGGCGCGGTTGCGGAACGGGATGTTCAGCGAGAACCCGGCGGAATAGTCGGGGAAATTGCGGCGGAAGAGCTGGGCCACGGCTGTGCCGGTGCCGCCGAAGAAGTAACTATTCGGATCGCCGCAGCAATTGTTGTAGAGCGGATTCGCGGGGCCGGCGAGGCCGTGATTGGTGAACTCGACGAACGCCTGCAAGCTGGGCAGCAGGCCGTTCTTGTCGCCCTTGATCAGCTCCTTCTGGCTTGCCAGGTTGATCCTGTTGCGCGTGATTTCCAGCCGGTTCTTGAGGGCCTCCTGCACCAGATCCTGGATGGGAGTGACCTCCTCTTCCTTGGGAACTTCGATACTGTCCAGGGGAATGATATGCACTTCATCCAGCCAGGTGTTCTCGATTCCGTTGCGGCTGAGGGCGTTTTTCAAGACGATCTCCTGCTGGGCCACATTGGTCTGGGCGATCAGCAAGTCTTCTTTGGTAACCGAGACTTCGGCCGCGGCGCGCGTCACCTCAATCCCCGCCAGGGCGCCGATGGCGACCTGTTTCTTGTTGCCCTCGTAGAGTTGCTGCGCGGTCTCGAGGGATTTCTGTTTGATGCGGACGGCCTCGTTGAAGCTGACCAGGTCCCAGTAGAGATTGAGGACGGCCGAGACCGTGGTGGCCACCTGGAGTTCCAGGAGGAGATTGCTGACCTTGATGTTGTTCCTGGCCACCTGGATGTCGCGCTTATTGACGCCGATACTGAGTCCTTGGAGTAAGGGTTGATCGATGACGATATCGAAATATCCGCTGATGGACGGGTTAAAGAGAGGCGTGGAACTGTTGAGCAGGCTGCGATTGGTGGCGAAGGTGACGTAAGCGCCGGTGCCCGTAGCGAACTGTTGGCCATATTGCACCACGAATTGCCGGTAACTGTTGGTCAGGGCCGTGGTTTGGTTAAGGAGAGTGTTGGTCAGCGGGGTGGTGGTGTGACCAAAGGTGGCGCTGGTGAAAATGTAGGGGTCCAGGCTGGGCGGCGACGGTCCGATCTGGGTAACGATGCCGCCGCCTCCGCCGATGCCCGTGCCTCCCGCCAGTCCGTTGGCGTTGGTGCTGATGCCGGCGGTGCTGACGCTGGTAGGTCCGGCAACCACGGGTGTGTCCACCTGCCGCAGAATGCCGCCGCCTTCCGTGCGGCGCAAGACCTCGCGGGCCAGCAGGGGGCCGTAGCGCTGGACCGCGATATCGAGATTATTCTCGAGCACCAGCGCGATCACGTCCTCTTTGGACAGATAGAGATTGCCCGCGCGGACGAGCAACTCCAGGCGCTGCGAGTTGGTGAGTTTGGGCGGGGAAACGATGCGTTTTTCGAGATGAAACGGAGCCAGAATCCGGCCCACGAAGGG
This sequence comes from Bryobacterales bacterium, assembly GCA_963719195.1. Classification (GTDB taxonomy): domain Bacteria; phylum Acidobacteriota; class Terriglobia; order Bryobacterales; family Bryobacteraceae; genus DASQZT01. The sequence continues at coordinate 339,077 of CAVRBB010000004.1, forward strand.
CGCCGGTTTGGGCATTTCAATCGAGACCTCGGGCGATTGGGCAAATACGGCTACTCCCGAGGTCACCAGGACCAGGACGAACCGATTGAGCAAAGCACAGCCTCCATTGTCGGAGCCTAGCGATGTGCAATCACCATTCCAGAGCGGGCGTGGCGGAGTCACGAGATGGCGAGGCCCACCGCGATCCCGGTGTCCGATTTCGGCACGAGGTGTTCGTTTTCGAGATGTGGCGCGCGGCCTCGGAACGCGGTCAAGGCCACGGGATCGCTTATACTTGAGTTGACTCTATGGACATCCAGAAGACAATGGAGTTCATTCTCGAACAGCAGGCCAAGACGGAAGCCAACCTGGCGGCGATGGCGACCAAAATGTCTGAGCGGGAGACCGTTGGAGCTGCCACCGACCGAAGGTTGGACCGCCTGGAACGCAGCCTCGCCCGGCTGGCCCGGCTCGGAGTGAGAAGCCGGAGCAACATCAACCGCCGGATGGACGAGTACGAGCAGTACAGGAAAGAGCACGCCGAGGTGCATCGCATCATCGATCAGAACCTGCGAGAGATCACCGACAAGCTCAACGGCTTGATTGACGTCGTGGACCGCTGGCCGTGCACTCAGTAGCCTAACTCAGTAGGTATCCCGGAGTTCCTCGTCCAGGAGCGCGGGGCTGTTTGAAGCCCCTGCCGCGTAGGCGCGGTGTTGGCTGAACAGCCAGCGATGGATGGCGGCGAGCGTGCGGCGCTCCTGCACCAGCGGCTCCAATTGAGCCAGGGCCTCGATCTCTTTTGCCCGGCGGCTTTCGAGTAATGCGGCGTGCATGTTGTCGGCCGTGGCCACCAATGTCAGTTGGTATGCCTCGGACGGCAGGGCCGAGAAGATCCAGCGGAAGATTTTCTCCACGCGGGGCATATGAAACTCCGATGTGACCACCGCAACGCGCCGCAGGTTCGCGGGATCGGTGTGAATCACGCGGCAGAACCAGGCGTTGCCGATGGTGTCATAGGAGCAGGTCTCGGCGAGGAGGCGGTCGCGCGGATAGCCGCGGCGGAGGAGATAATCGACGCCGGCGATCGATTCGAAGATAGGGCGGCCGTTGGCGTCGAGCGGCGGCAGGCGGTGCGTGGTTCCGGCGCTGAGGGCGATGATGTAAGCGCCATGGGCGATCTCGAGCGCCTTCTCGAAGCGGCTCTCCACCCAGGGGGGAAGCGCTCCGCCGGCGCGCACGCCGCCGCCAGGCACGATCACGGCATCGTAGTCCGGCATTTGAGACGCTCCCGGAGTGCGGCAGTGGCCACGCTGTGACATTTCAGGCAGAGGGTGCGCATGTTGGCGAGGTCGCATTCCCCGCCGCCTTCGGCGACGGGCACAACGTGATCGGCATCCCACAGGCTGCGGCGCGAGCCCCATTCCTTCTCGAAGCGTTTGCGCGCGGCGTAGTCGAGCTTGCGCTTGTTCCGGCGCAGCGCTTCGGTGTCCAGACCGCACTGCGCGCAGACGCCGCGGTCGCGGGCGAACACCTGGGCGCGCAGATAGCCGGGATCGGAACGCAGTTTCCACTGGTGAACGCAGGCCGGCCCGCAGAACGTGAAGCGGCCCGCGGGGACAGCCGCGCCGCACCATCGGCACAAGCCCCTCCGGCGCGGGACCCAGCCGCCGGGCTGAACGCGCCGGGTGCTCACACGCGGAGTTCGTAGCCGAGACCCCGCATGCCTTCGATGATGCGCGCGCGAATCTCGCCGGCCTCTTCGGAAGACAGCGTGCGGCCGGGCGACCCCACGGTCACGCGAAACGAAACGCTCTTGCGGCCCTCTTCGAGCGGCGGCCCGGAGTACTGCCGCAGGAACTCGACCGATTCGAGCAGCGGGCCGGCGAATGAACGGATGCCGGCTTCGAGGCGCGCGGCATGTTCGCGGACGGCGGCGACCACGGACAGATCAAACGCGCTGGAAGGAAAACGCCGAATCGGCGTGTAGCGGGTTTCGCCGGCGGCGAGCCTGCGGACGGCCCGCAAATCGAGTTCGAGAATCGCGGCGCGGCCGGTCTCGACGAGGCTGGGATGTAATTCGAACAGGCGTCCGACTGCCTCGTTCCTCCAGAGGATGGCGGCAGCGCGAGCCGGATGCTCGAACCCGCGCGTCTCGCCCGGGCAGGTCTGCGCGCCGGGCATGAGGCACTCGGCGGCGTGCTTCAGAGCGAACAGGGAGGGGACGCCATCGGAATGGCGGTCGTAAACCGCGGCGGCCAGGTGGGGAATCTCATCCGGCAGACCGCGGCCGGTTTTGTGGATCTCGAGCCCCAGCTCAAACAGCCGGAACACATCCCGGTGCTTGCTGTTTTCGATGACGTTCTTCGAGATGCCGGGAAGCAGCGAGGGGCGCATCAGGGCCTGGTCGGACGCGATGGGATTGGCCACGCGCACCAGCGCGGCGGGGTCGAACCCGAAGGCGCGGGCGGCGTCTTCGCTGATGAACGAGTAGTTGTACACCTCGGTGAAGCCGAGATCCACGAACAGTTGGCGGGCCTCGTGCTGAAACTTGCGCTCCGGGTTGGCGGGAGGCACGGTAGCTGGTACGAGCGGCGCGCGAGGGGTGATGGAATCGTATCCAACCATGCGGCCGACTTCTTCCACCAGGTCGTCCTTGAGGGAGATGTCCTTGGTGGCGCGCCAGGAAGGCGGCGTCACGGAGAAGCCCGCCAGCCGCGGTTCGGTAACGGCGAATCCGAGCCGTTCCAGGATCTGGTGCACCTCGCGGGGCTCCACCTCGCGGCCGAGTTTCCGGTCGAGCCAGGCGAGTGGCAGCTCGATGGGGCGCGGCGCGGCGATGTCCCTCTTCTCGTCGGCCACACCGCCAGAGGTGCGGATGCCCGGCGAAATTTCCTTCAGCAGCTCGATGGCGCGGGCGATGCCGCGCACCGTGTTGACGGGGTCCTGCGCCTTTTCGAAGCGCATGGAGGCGTCGGTGCGCAGCTTGATGGCGGTGGAGGTCCTGCGCACGGAGGCAGCCTGGAAATTCGCGCTTTCGAGGACCACGCGCGTGGTCCGATCGCTGATGGCGGTGGCGGCGCCCCCGATCACGCCCGCCAGCGCGATGGCGCCCCCGGCATCGGCGATCACGAGGTTGGAGGGACCGAGCGTGTACTCCTCGTCATTCAGCGCGCGGAAGCGCTCGCCGGGTTTCGCGGGGCGGATAAAGATGGTGCCGCCGCGGATCAGATCGGCGTCGAACGCATGCATAGGCTGCGCCAGCTCGGCCATGACGAAGTTCGTCATATCCACGACGTTGCTGATCGGGTTTAAGCCGATGGCCGTGAGGCGGCACTGCAGCCAGAGCGGCGAGGGCCTCACGGTCACGTTTTCAAACACCAGCGCGCTGTACCGGGGGCAGAGGCCGAGGTCTTCGATATGAACGCGAATGGCGGGATGGCCCTCTGGCAGGAGATCGAGCCGGACGGGGTCGCGCAGCGGGTGCTCCAGAATAGCGGCGATCTCGCGGGCCATGCCGAGGTGGCCCCAGAGGTCCGGGCGGTGGGTGATGGACTTGTTGTCGATTTCGATGACGCTGTCGGCGAGACAGCCTGGAAGGGGCGCGCCGACCTGCGAATCGAGCTCGATAATGCCCCCGTGGTCGCGATTGATATCGAGCTCGGAGGAGCTGGCCAGCATGCCGTCGCTCTCCACACCCTGGATGGTCTTCCTGCCGACCGGCACGTACGCGGTGATGACTCCGGGGCGGCAGTTCGGAGCGCCGCACACCACCACCTTGGTTCCGTAGCGGCCGGCATCCACCACGGCTTTCACGTTGTGGCTTCCGGGAATAGGCTCCACCGATTCGACACGCGCCGCGCAGGCACGGTCGAGCATCGCGCCCGAAGTCTCGATGCCTTCGCATTCGGCGGTCTTCATGGTGATCAGCTTCTCGAGCGGACCGGGCGCGTAATCCAGGCCGTCCACGAGTTCGCGAAGCCAGTTGTACGAAAATTTCAAGGCTAGAACTGCTCCAGAAATCTGAGATCGCCGCCTTGCAGGTGGCGGATATCGTCGATGCCGTAGCGCATCATCACCAGGCGCGTCAGGCCCAGCCCGAAGGCGAAGCCGTTCCACTCCTCCGGGTCGATGCCGCTCATGCGCAGCACGTTGGGGTTCACCAGGCCGCAGGGCAGCAATTCCACCCAGCCGCTCTGCTTACACACCGGGCAGCCGGGGCCGCCGCAGATGAGGCACTGCACGTCGAGCTCGAAACCCGGTTCGACAAAAGGAAAATAGCCCGGCCGAAGGCGCATGGTCACTTCGCGCTGAAAGATGGCGGCCAGCAGGGTCTTCATGAAATAGATCAGGTGCGCGATGGATACGTCGCGATCCACCATCATGCCTTCGAGCTGGTAGAAGGTGTGCTCGTGCGAGGCATCCACGCTTTCGTTGCGGAAGGCGCGGCCCGGCGCGATCATGCGCAGCGGCGGACCCAGCCGTTCCATGCCGCGGACCTGCACCGGCGAGGTGTGGGTTCGCAGGACGTTCCCGTCATCGAGCCAGAAGGTATCCTGCATGTCGCGCGCCGGATGATCGCGCGGAATGTTCAGCGCGTCGAAGTTGTGATACTCCGTCTCCACTTCGGGACCGTCGAGCACGGCAAACCCCAGGGACGCGAAGAGCTCTTCCAGTTCGCGCTGGATGCGCGTGATGGGGTGCAGGTGCCCGCGCGGCGGACCGGGAGCGGGCAGCGTGAGGTCGATCCATTCGGCATCCAGCCGGGCGCGGAGAGCGGCGTCAGCGAACTGGCGGGTTTTTGACTCCACCGCGGCTTCGAGCTTCTGGCGGGCATCGTTGACGAGCTTTCCGATGCGCGCGCGCTCTTCGGGCGCGAGTTTGCCCATTTCCCTGCTGAACTGCGAGAGCCCCGCCTTGCGTCCCAGAGCCTCCACCCGCGCGGCCTCGAGCTCGTTGGCGGATTGGGCCGATTCGATGCGCGCGAGCGAGCGCGACTCGAATTCCTGGATGGATGCGTCGAGCATGCGTATGGAATCTTGTATTTTAGCAGTTGTGGAGCAGTCCTCCCGTTCTGCCCGCGCGCCGCTACCGGGCGCTCGTGGCCGAGTCGAGCGCCTTCTCGAACTTGTCCAGCCTGGCCTGATACTCGTCCAGCGTCGCCTGTTCGGTTCGTAGCTGCGAGCCGAGTTCGGCCTCGCGGGCTCGCAATTGCTGCTCCCTTGCCGCCGATTCCTCCAAGCTGCCTTTCACGGCGCGCAGCCGGCTTTCCATTTCGGTCCGCTGCATGGGGTTCTGCTCCTGCCGTGCGCGCTCTTCAAAGGACGGCAGTTGTTCCCTCATTCGCGCGGCATCGGCGGCAACCTGCGAGACGGTCTGCCTCACATCCTGTAGATCGCGGGAGAGACGCGAGACCTTGCCATCCTGGAGTTGCACGCGCTGCAGCAGCAACTGCATCCGCGGAGCCAGCGTGGCAGTGCGCTCGATGGCGAGGCGCAGTTGCCGCACTTCCTGCAACAGCGCGGTGAGGGTGGGGGATGCGTCGGATTGCGCGCCGGCGATGGCGGCAGACGCGAGCGAAATCAGGAGCAGGCGAATGAGGCGAGTCATATCCAGACTATGTACCTGTACCGACAGCAGGGTCAACCGCAGCAGGGTCAACCGCTTGAAACCGCGCCACCGGCTGTGACACAATCGGGCAATTCTGAGCGCTGCGGAACTGGTTCTCGACGGCAACCTGGGCGAACTGCAACGCCTGGCAATCGCAACCGCCGGATTCTGCCGCCGTCACGGGCTGGGAGAGGAAGCAGCGTACGACGTGAACCTGGCGCTCGAAGAACTGTTCGTGAATGCCGTGAAGCATGGAGGATGCGGGGGGATGAAGAACGCAGCGCGGATCCGGATCGAACTCCGCCCTGCCGACGTGCGGGTCGAGTTTGCCGACCGGGGCCGGCCGTTCGACTCGACCTCGGTGCCCGCTCTCGGCGATGAGTCGCTGGAAGCGCGTGCTCGCGGAGGCCTGGGGATTCACCTGGTCCGCCAGGTGATGCGGGAGGTCCACTACCGGCGCGACGGCGCCTGGAATCGCGTGACCATGCTACACGGAAGGGAAGCCCGATGATACGGCTGACGCAGCAAGCACGATCCGGCTGGTGGGTGGTCGCCGTTGGGGGGCGGGCCGATGCGGAGTCTGCCGATGAGTTGGAAACAGCGCTGAGTTCCGCCCTGGAAGAGCATCCCAAAGTAGCAGCCGATTTCAGCGCGCTGGAGTACATCTCGAGCGCCGGGCTGCGCGCGGTCCTCCAGGCGGCACGCGCCGCGGAGGTCAGGAAGGCCGAATTCGCGGTGTGCTCACCGAGTATGCCGGTGAAGAGAGTTTTCGACATCAGCGGGATGCACCATTTCCTGCGGATTCACGGAGAACTGCCATGCTGAGCATGCTGGAAGAAGTCGTATTGCTGGCGGTGGATGAGAACACCGGCGAGTTGCGGTCGTCGCGCCAGTTCGGAACGGCATACGCGCTGGTGGGCGCGCTCTTCTTCGATATGGCCCTGGCCCGCAAGATCGACACCGATACGAACAAGATCCACGTCATCGATACAACGCCCGCCGGCTACGCGGTGCTCGACCGCATCGTGGCGGAGATGGCGGTTCGCCCGAACCTCAGAACCGTGCGGGACTGGATCGAAGAGATCTTCCTGCGCCGGCACGATCTGGAAGGCGAGGCCCTCCACTCCCTGGTGGCCCGCGGCATATTGCGCCACGAAGTCTCGAGGCGGCTGTGGGTAATCGACGTCGAGCGTTTTCCGATGGTCAACAGCCGGCCGCAGGAACACGTTCGGGTGCGGCTGGCGCGGGCGATCTTGACCGACGAGATTCCGGACACACGGGACATCATGCTGGTGTCGCTGGCGCGGCAGTGTGGCTTGCTGGGGTATGTCTTGAGCGACGCAGAACTGGAGCGCCGCAGCGAGCGGATTCAGAAACTGTGCGGGGTGGAAACGATCAGCAGGAGGGTGAGCGAGGCAATTGTGAGCCTCGACTCGAGCCTCAGGCAGGCCATAGCCAGGATGCCGTGAGGCGCGTCAGGACGCGACCAGGAGTTGTTCCGGCGGCGTAGCGTCGGTGTCATCCGTATAGTCGTACAGGCCGAGGGTCACCTGCTCCTGAAACCAGCTATGGATGCTGAGCGTGGCGGCGTGGATCTCGTCGTCGTGCTCCACCAGGCATACCCGGCAAGTCTTTGGTTCCATACCGGGAGAGTAGCGCTCCGCGCGGCCCTCTGCAACCTATGCGGTGGTATGTACCTCCCCCTTACCTTCGGATATGAACCGATTGCTACAGCCGGCCTAGGGAAAAACGTTCCGCAATTCCAGATGGCGCATCTGCGCGGCGGTATCGGTGCGACTCAACGCGGGGCGCGGGCAGGCCGAAACCTGCTCTGGGTCTGAGGCCGGTGTGAGGCGGTTGATGGCCCGCCAAATGCATCTTCAGACCCTGCTGAACACACTTCGGCAGAGTCCGGCAATGTCTCAAAGAGGTCGCCGGGAGAGGAGGAGATGTATGTTGCACCGCGAATCACGCCACACGGCGGGGATCATTCTTGCGGTGTTCCCGACAGTCATTTACGGCGGACTCAGTCTGCTGGAGCTGATTTTCAGCAGGAGTCCGGGTTACCTGGATAATCCGGTGCGTCAGGATCTCTTCCGGGCCGGGCATGCGCACGCCGGGGTACTGCTGGTGTTGTCGCTGGTCCTGTTGCGATACGTGGATGAAGCGCGGCTGTCCGCCGGATGGAAGAGATTCGCGCGGTCGGCAGCCCCGGTCGCGGCAATTCTGCTGCCGGCCGGTTTCTTCCTGTCGATCCTGCCGCCCGGGGCCACGGCTCCGAACGGGCTGATCTACCTGTGCTTTGTGGGCGCCGCCGTGCTGGCGGCGGGTTTGCTGACGGTGGGTGGGGGGCTGTTGCGGCGCGGTGATTCCGCTCCGCCGGAATCGGTCACAGCGGGCGGGGCGGAACGAATCGGGGAACCCGCGTGGCGGTTCTGAAGAGATCGGGTTCATCCCTATTCTGGAAGCGTGCCGGACTCCTGCCGCATCTACTTCCCTATGAAAAGAACGGCTAGTGCGCAGTGGCGCGGCGATCTGAAGTCGGGCAAGGGAACGCTGTCCGCCCCCAGCGGTGTATTTACCAATACGCCCTACTCCTTCCAGACACGGTTTGAAGACGCTCCGGGCACCAATCCCGAGGAACTGCTCGCGGCGGCTCACGCCGGATGTTTCTCCATGGCACTTTCGGCCCAACTGGCACAAGCCAACCTGGTGGCCGAGAGCATCGAGACCACCTGCACGATCACACTCGAAAAGCAGCCCGATGGATTCGCGATCACCACGAGCCACCTGGATCTCACGGCGCGCGTGCCGGGCGCGACCCGGGAGGCGTTCGACCAGGCCGTGCAGGCGGCCAAAACCGGGTGCCCGGTGTCCAAGCTGTACAAAGCCAATATTACGCTGAGCTCGAAACTCGTTTAGGCAAGTTTGCACAGGCCGCGAAGCGCCAAGGTCCGCAACCCCGCGGTGCGCGTGAAGGACGATACGAGGGCGAGCAAAGTGCAGCGAACTGCACCGTATGGCGTCACGGACCGCGCTACTGGTGCTTCGGTACGCTCTCTCGCTGTCGGCTCTCGCATTATCCTGCTCCTTTTCGCAGGAACCGCCTCTCGCCACGCCGGACCAGTATGAAGGCAAGGCCATCGCGGAGGTGCGGTTCGATCCACCGCTCCAGCCCGTGAGCCAGGCCGACCTGGCACGCATGGTCCCCTTCACGCCGGGGATGAAACTGCACCTGGCCGCCGTTCGCAACGCCATCCAGCAACTGTACGCCACGGGCCGCTACTCGGATATCGAAATCGAAACTCAGCCATCGGCCCGTGGCGTAGTGCTGGTGATCCACACAACGGAGCAATGGTTTGTGGGGCCGGTGGAGGTTCATGGCAAAGTGAAACTGCCGCCCAACGAAGGCCAGCTCGCTAATGCCACGCGCCTCGAACTGGGCACACCGTTCGACCAGGAGGACCTGCAGACAGCGCAGCAGGGTATGACCGACCTGTTCCAGCGCAACGGCCTCTACCTGGCGAAAATCGAGCCGAGCGTCCAGCGTGATGGCGAGCACCAGCAGGTGGCGCTCACCTTCCATGTGGAATCGGGCAAGCGCGCGCGGCTAACCAAACCCATTATCCAGGGCGACACGCGCATTGGGGCGGAGGATGTGGCCGAGGCCGCGAAGTACAAGGGCTGGTTCCGATGGAAAACCGCCACTGAAGAGAACGTGCAGCGCGGCCTGCGCAACGTGCGCGACAAATACCGGAGCAAGCAGAGGCTCACCGCATCGGTTGACCTGGACCACCAGGAATATCTCCGCGAGGAGAACCGCGTACGGCCGGTCATCCAGGCGGATGGCGGCCCGCGGATCAAGATCGAAACCAGCGGCGCCAAGCTGTCGCAGGGCAAGCTGGAGACCTACGTTCCGGTTTTCGACGAAGGTTTCGTGGATCGCGACCTGCTGGTGAGCGGAGTCCGCAACCTGCGGGACTACTACCAGAATGGCGGGTACTTCGATGTCCAGGTGGACTTTCGCTCCAAGCAGGTGAGCCCCGATCTGCAGGACATCACGTACCTGATCAACCTGGGCGAGCGCCACAAGGTGGTGAAAGTCGAGGTCCAGGGCAACCGATATTTCACCAGGGAGCAGATTCGCGAGCGCATGTTCATCCAGCCGGCCGGATTCCTGCGGCTGCGGCACGGGCGCTATAGCGACGGGTTTGCGCGCCGAGATGCGGAGAGCATTCGCGCACTGTACCGGAACAACGGGTTTCGGGACGTGAAGGTGGCGATCCACCCGGTGGACGATTATCAGGGCAAGCGCGGCGACGTGGAGATCACGGTGAACATCGAGGAAGGGCCGCAGTATCTGGTATCGGATCTCACAGTGGACGGCATCCACCGTCCCGACAAGGACACGATCGTGAACATGCTGGGCTCGGTACCGGGCCAGCCATTCAGCGACAGCAGCCTGGCGATCGATCGCGACTACATTGCCAATGTGTACCTGGCGGCGGGTTACCCGGACGTGACGGTGGAATACAGGGCGAAGCCCGGGCCAGGACCGCACGAAATGGCGGTCCATTTCCAGGTCACGGAAGGGCAGCCGCGGTTTGTGCGCGCGGTGCTGATTACAGGGCTGCACGCGACGCGGCACCGCCTGGTGGATCCCAACATCCTGCTGAAGCCGGGCGATCCGCTCTCCTGGACGGAAATGGGGCGTATGCAGCGGCGGCTGTACAACCTGGGGGTGTTCGACAAAGTGGACATGGCGATTCAGAACCCCGACGGCGACACGCAGAACAAGTATGTTCTGTATCACCTCACCGAGGGACATCGCTATTACATGGCGGTGGGCTTAGGGGCGGAGATTGCACGCATCGGCGGCAGCCAGACGAGCCTGAACTCGCCCTCGGGCTCGACCGGCTTCGCGCCGCGGGGCAACCTGGAGGTGAGCCGGCTGAACCTGTGGGGTCTGGGTCACAGCCTCAACTTCAAGAGCCGCTACTCCACGCTGGACCGGCGTTTCTCATTGAACTACCTGGCGCCGCGGTACCGCAATGTGGATGGGCGGAACATTTCGGTGACGGGATTGTACGACAACACCCGCGATGTTCTGACCTTCACGGCGCGGCGGCTGGAGGGCTCGGCGCAACTCTCGCAGAAGCTTTCGAAGGCGACCACGGTATTGTGGCGGTACACGTGGCGCGACGTACGGGTGGACCAGAGCACGCTGAAAATCAACCCGCTGTTGATTCCCCTGGAGTCGACGCCCGCGCGACTGGCCATGCTGGCTGCCAACGTGATGCAGGATCGCCGCGACAATCCCACCGACGCGCATCGCGGCTACTACAACACGGCCGATGTGGCGCTGGTGGACCGGCACCTGGGCGGGAACAAGAACATGCTCCGGCTGCTGCTGCGGAATTCCTACTACAAGAAGGTCTTCGCCGATTGCGTGCTGGCCAGCAATACGGAGCTCGGGTGGATTCGCCCGTTCGCCCTCGCGGCGGGGACCGACCCGTTCGTCTACGTTCCGATTTCCGAGCGGTTCTTCGGCGGCGGCAGCACGTCGCTGCGCGGCTTCCCGGACAACCAGGCCGGTCCGCGGGATCCTCTCACCGGGTTTCCGCTCGGCGGCAACGCGCTGCTGTTTCATCAGACCGAACTGCGCTTCCCCCTGATCGGCGACAACATCTCGGGCGTGCTCTTTCACGACATGGGAAATGTCTACTACCGACCTGAGCAGCATCTCGTTTCGCGTGCACCAAAACGGCCTGAAGGATTTCGACTACATGGTCCACGCGGCGGGATTCGGGATACGGTACAAGACGCCGCTGGGCCCGGTACGGGTGGACCTGGCATACAGCATTAATCCGCCGACGTTCAACGGGTTGGAGGGCACGTATCAGGACCTGCTGTTCGGCACCGCGACACCCGCGATCCGCAGTGTGTCGCATTTTCAGTTTTTCTTCTCGATAGGCCAGGCATTTTAGTATGGGACGACCGGAAACAAGCCGCTGCTTATGGGTTCTGCTGGCAGCCCTGGCCACACCCCGGGCCGTGGCTGTGGTGGTGGACCGAATCGCGGTGGTGGTGGGGAAAACCGTGATCACCGAGAGCGAGGTGATCCAGGAGGCGCGGTTGACGGAGTTCCTCAACCAGGCGCCGCTGGAACTCGGTCCGGAGGCGCGCCGGGCGGCCGCCGAACGGCTGGTCGACCAGCAACTGATCCGCAACGAGATGGAGATCGGAGGATATCCATCGCCGCCCGCGGCCGAGGCAGACGCCATGCTGCGCCGCTTTCGTGAGGAGCACTACGGCACGGACGCGGAGTTCCAGGCGGCTCTGGCGAAGTACGGGATCACCGAGGAGCAGTTGAAGCAGCATTTCCTGTGGCAGCTTGCGGTGATGCGGTTCACCGACCTGCGCTTCGGCATGGGGCTTGCGGCGGCGACGGCAACCGAGGGCAACGCCAACCGCACGGGGCTTCCCGGGACGGCCGCCACGGACGGCAGCGCCGCGGGAGAGGTGCCAGGCTCGACTGCGGGCGCCGGCGCCGCGAATCGCGTTGCGCCCGGCGGGGAGGCGCCAACCGGAGGCGATGTGGACCAGCAAATGGAAGCGTGGCTGAAGCAGGCTCGTGCCCAGACGCGCATCCGATTCAAGAAGGAGGCGTTTCAGTGAGCCGCGGCCGGCGAATCGCGTTGATCGTGGGCGGCTCGCTGGCGGGCCTCCTGCTCCTCGCGCTGGCCGCCGCCATCATCACCGTGCAGACGGACTGGTTTCGAAACCTGGTGCGGACGAAGATGGTGGCCGCGGTCGAGGAGAGCACGGGCGGCCGGACGGAAGTGGGAAACTTTATCTTCGACTGGAAGCACCTCCGCGCGGATGTATTCGGTTTCGTCATCCACGGCCTGGAACCGATGGACGCCGCGCCGCTGTTTCGCGCCGCGCACGTCCAGGTGAACTTGAAGCTGACTTCGCCGTTTCGAAAATTCGTCGATATCGCGTACCTTCTGGTGGACACGCCCCAGGCGAATGTGATCGTGTACCCGGACGGCCACACCAACATTCCCCAACCGAAGATCCGGCGGCAAAGCAAACAGAGCGGCCTGGAAACGGTGGTGAATCTGGCGATCGGCCGCTTCGATCTGCGGAACGGGAGCGCGGCCTTCGCCGAACGGAAGGCCGAATTCCAAGCCAGCGGCGAGAACCTGCGCGCGCAGTTGAGCTACAGCCCGATCCACACGATGTACACCGGTGAGGTAGATGTGAGCCCGCTGTTTCTGAAATCGGGCGATCACCAGCCGCTGAGTGTGAACGTAAGACTACCTCTCTCCCTGGAGAAAGATCGAATCGCACTGAACGATGCCGAGTTGACCACCGCGGATTCGCGGGTTGCCATTTCGGGAAACGTGGAGCATCTGGTTTCGCCGCGAGTATTGGGACGGGTCAACGCGCGCGTGTCGCTCCAGGACCTGGAACGGATCACCAAGCCGGAGCTGCGGCTGGATACGGCGCACGCGCCGGATTTCGTCAATGCGGATATCGAGGCGTCCATGGACCACCAGCGCATCCAGATGCAGAGCGGCCGCGTCACGTATGGGAACAGCACGATCGAGGCATCCGGGACGCTAAAGGATGCGCAGAAGCCGACATCGCTGGAGTTTGATGCCGAGATGGCATTGGGCGAGATCGGACGGCTGTTCCAGGTAGCCGCGCTTCCGGAGGGCACGCTCCGAGTGGGCGGGAACGCCACGCTGCAGACGAACAACGATTACCGGATCACCGCCAACGTGGAGGCACGCAACGTGGCGGTGCGCGCCGGAGGCACGCGGCTGACCGGGATCGAGCTGCACTCCGCCGTAAGCGCCGATCCGCATCGCATCGAGGTGAACGGGTTGCGCCTGGCGGCGCTGAACGGCAGCCTCACGGGGTCAGGCGCCATCCAGGACATGGCGCAGTTCCGGTTTGCCGGCAACCTGAACCACTTCGATCTCGCACGGGTGGCGGAGGCGTTCCGGACGAACAAACTCGGGTACGACGGGATCGTCACCGGTCCCATAGAGGCCGAGGGGAACGTGAAGGACATCCAGGACCTCATGGCGCGAGCCAACCTGGCTATTGCGCCCGGGCAACAGGGTATGCCGGTCTCCGGGCGGCTCCACGTGAACTACAACGGGCGCGGCGACACGGTGGCCGTCGAGCGCTCGTACCTGCAACTGCCGCACACGCGCGTGGATCTTTCGGGGTCGCTGGGGCAGCAGATCCGGGCGCGGATCGTGTCGCGCGACCTCGCCGATTTCCGGCCGCTCGCCCCGTCGTTGCCGGTGACGCTGGAAAAGGGCGGGGCGGCCGAGGCGACGGCGACCGTTTCCGGCGCGCTGAGCGCGCCAAGGATCGCGGCGCGGGTGCGGATGACGAACTTCGCCGTGAGGGGGCGGCAGTTCAGCCGCCTGGCAGCGGACCTCGGGGCTTCGCCGGGCGGGGCGAGGGTAAGCCGCGGCACACTGGCGCGCGGAGCATGGCAGGCAAACTTTTCGGGCTCGGCCGGGCTACGCAACTGGCAGCCGGAGCCGGGCCAGCCGCTGCGCGTCGAGGCCACGGTTCGGGATGCCGATTTGGCGGACGCGCTGGCGCTGGCGGGCAAGCCGGATGTGCCGGCGAGCGGCGCACTCACGGCCGATGTGCATATAGCGGGCACGCTGGGCAGCCCGCGCGGCAACGCCGATCTGGCGGTGACGAACGGCACCCTCGGCGGCGAGCCGTTCGACCGGCTGACGGCGCACGCGGTCATGACCGAGCGGTCGATCGACATCCCAGCGCTCGAGTGGACCGCGGGGCCGTCACGCATCGACGGCCGGGCAAGCTACCAGCATCCGGTGGACGCCCTGCAACATGGCGCGCTGCAGGTCCACGTAGCCAGCAACCAGGTGCAATTGGGGCAATTCCAGGCGCTGGCGAAGGACCGTCCGGGCCTGGGCGGCGTGCTGACGCTGAACGCCGATGCCGCGGCGGATGTGGCCGGCGCGCAGGTGCACGTGACCAGCCTCAGCGCCAACCTCGCCGCGCGCGGAATCCGGATGGAGGGCAAGAACCTCGGAGACTTCACCGCCACCGCGGCCTCCGCAGGTTCGAACCTGCAATACAACGTCAACACCGATTTTGCCGGCTCGACCATCCGGGTGAGCGGGCAATCGCTGCTGACCGGAGACCACCGGACGACGGCAACGGCGCGGATCGCCAATCTGCCGATTGACCGGGTGCTGGCAATTGCCGGGCAGCGCGACGTGCCGGTCAGCGGAATGCTTTCCGCGAACGCGGAGGTGGCGGGCACGCTCCAGAGTCCGGTCGGGAACGGGGATTTCACGATTACCAAGGGCTCGGCGTGGCAGGAACCGTTCGATCGTATGCAAACCAGCGTGCGGTACACGAGCCAGTCGATTGACGTGACGGCGTTCCGCGTCGAAGAGGGACCGTCCTGGGTCGAGGCTACGGCCTCCTTCACGCATCCGGCGGACAATCTTGGCGATGGCCAGGTGCGGTTTCAGGTGCGCAGCAACGAGATGCAACTGGCGCAGATCCACCGGGTGCAGGAGTGGAAGCCCGGCGCAGGGGGAGTGCTGCAACTGGCGGCCGAAGGCGCGGCAACCTTGCACCAGTCCACACCGCAACTTTCCACGCTGAATGCCAGCTTGAACGCGAAGGATCTCAGCGTGGACCGGCAGCCGTTGGGAGGCTTGACGGCCACCGCGAAGACGCGGGGCGGGGAAGTGGATCTGAACCTGACCTCCGATCTGGCAGGCGCCGACATCCGCGGCATGGGGCGCATGCAACTAGCGGGGGATCATGCGCTGAACGGGCAACTGACGTTTGCCAAGGTGACCTACTCGGGGCTCAGCCCACTGCTGGGGAGCACGCCGGTTCCGATGGAGGCGACGGTGGACGGGCAGGCGACACTCTCGGGGCCACTTTCCGAGACCGAACGGCTGCGCGGCACGGTGCAACTGACGAAATTCGAAGCCCACTCGGTGACCGCGCAGGGCGGACGGGCGCCGCGGGTGCAATTCGAAATGCACAACGCCGGACCGGTAGCACTGGCGCTCGAGCGCAACGTGGTGACCGTGCGCAGCGCGCACATCACGGGGCCGCTCGCGGATCTGTCGGTGACGGGTACGGTATTGCTGGGCGATCCGAAATCGCTGGACGTGCGCGCCGGCGGCAACCTCAAGCTGGATCTGCTGGAGGCGTTCGACCCCGACATCTTCTCGGCCGGAAAGGTCGTGCTGAACGCCGGCGTCACCGGCACCAGCGACAATCCTGTGGTGAACGGACGGCTGCAGCTTCAAGATGCGTCCTTCAACCTGGCGAGCCTCCCCAACGGCATTTCCAACGCCAACGGCACGGTGGTTTTCAGCGGCACCCAGGCCGTCATCCAGAACCTCACCGGAGAGACGGGCGGCGGCAAGATCAGGCTGACGGGCTTCACCACGTTCGGCGGGCCGGAAATGCGGTTTCGTCTTCAGGCGGCGGCCGATCACATCCATGTGACCGCGCCGGAGAATGTGACGACCCAGGCCAGCGTGAAGCTAACACTGGCGGGGGCGACCTCGCGCAGCCTGCTTTCCGGCACCGTCACCGTGGAGGAGGTGGCACTGCACTCGCATACCGACATCGGATCCATCCTGACCCAGGTTGCGGCGCCGCCCGCGGTGCAGACGAAAAGCACCGGCCTGGCCGCGGGAATCCGCTTCGACGTGAAAATCCAGACCGCACCGGACGTTCAGTTCCGAACCAGCCTCACGGAGAACCTGAAGGCGGACGCCAACCTGACGCTGCGCGGCACGGTGGACGAGCCCGGAATGCTGGGGCGCGTGGTGGTGACGCAGGGCGAGGTTGTGTTCTTCGGATCGAAGTACAACATCGACCGGGGCACGATTTCTTTTTTCAGCCCGCAGAAGATCAATCCGATCCTGAATATCGACCTGGCGACCACGGTGCAGGGAATCGACGTATCGCTGAGCGTGACAGGACCGGTGGACAAGATGAAGCTGGCCTACCGTTCGGACCCGCCGATGCTGTTCTCGGACCTGGTATCGCTGCTGGCGTCAGGCAGGGCGCCCACCACGGATCCGGTGCTGGCGGCGCGCCAGCCGGTGGCTCCGCAGCAGAATTTCGCGCAGTCGGGGGCTTCGACGCTGTTGGGGCAGGCGGTGGCGAATCCCGTGACGGGACGACTGCAGCGCCTCTTCGGCGTGAGCGAGTTGAAGATCGATCCGCAGATCACGGGCACTTCCAACACGGCGCAGGCAACCCTGACGCTGCAGCAGCAGGTCACTCGGGACCTGACCTTCACCTACATTTCCGATGTGACCTCGAGCAATCCGCAAATCGTGCGCATCGAGTGGGCTATCGACCCGCAGTGGTCGGTGATCGCGCAACGCGATGAGAACGGAATGTTTGATATGGACTTCTTCTATAAGAAGAGGTTTCATTGATGAGGCAAGGGCGTCGCCCCTGATATCCCGCGGGATATGGGAGTCAGGAGTCAGGAGCCAGGACTCAGAATCGTGGGCGGCGTGCCCGGGCGGTGCGGCTACAGACGCTTCAACAATCGCTCCCAGCGGGTCGTGAAGAGTGTGGGCACCAGGCCGTTGGGCTTGCCGCTCAGATCGTTGGAGCCGTAAATCAACATGGGGCGGCCGAAAAGGTCGGACTTCCAGATAAAGCCCCAGTAGCGGCTGTCCAGCGAATTGTCGCGATTGTCGCCCAGCACGAAGTACTGCCCGCCCGGTACGACTACCTCGCCGTCCCGGACGTCGTTCCGCAGCATGTCCAGCGCCGGCGCGGGCAGATTGGGCGTGGTTGGGGTGGACGGGAAGTTGTCACGGTAGGGATCGAGGAAGGACGATTCGTGGATGGCGTAGGGCTCATCCACCCGCGCTCCGTTGCGGTAGAGCTGCTTATCGACGATGCGGATGCGGTCGCCCGGCACGCCCACCACGCGCTTGATGAAGATCTGAGACCGATCCAGCGGGTAGTGGACGGCGATGATCTCGCCCCGCCAGAGGGGACGATCCAGGTGGGGACTCACGGTTTCGGTGAGGATGTAGTCGCCGGGGAGCAACGTGCGGGCCATGGAGCCGGCCGACACCACGAAGGGGCGCACCACCAGCCACGGCGCGATCAGAACGAGAGCTACGCCCGCCCACGGCCACGCCACGTGGGACGCCGAGCGGTCTCGTGAAAGGGCGAGCGCGGCACGCAGGTAACACCACGCGCAGACAATCGTGAACACCACCGCGACCGCGGACCATACCGTGGCCGACGAGAGCGCCTCCGGCCCCCGCCGGATGACGATCACGAACGGCAACAGGGCGAAGCACAGCGCGGCCCACGCCGCGCCGCTCTGGCCGCGGCGGATTCCCCAGGCGAAGAGGAAGTGAACCAGGGCGGCGAACGCGCCCATCAGCGGATTCGAGAGGATAGCGAGGCAGCCCAGGCAGCCCAGCGCGATAGCCACCCAGAAAGCCACACGGACCGGCCGGGTGGAAGAAGGCCAATAGGAGCTCATACCAACAGGGACCTACGCAAACCGGCCGGCCCTGGTTCCGAAGCCGCTCACCCGTTCTCGAGCAGCTCCAGCAGCTTCTCCTGCACGGCCTCGCCGGTGGGAGTGTCGGGCGTGATGACCAGAATGGTGTCGTCGCCGGCAATGGTGCCGAGGATCTGCGGCCACTCTTCGTTGTCGAGCGCCACGGCCACCGAGTTGGCGTGGCCGGGCGAGGTTTTGAGGATCAGGAGGTTCTGCGCGCGCAGGACATCTTTCAGGAACTCGGCGGCCAGGCTGGCAAACACCGGGCCGGTCTCCTCGGGCGCCATTTCCTGGTAGCCGTCGCGGGTCTTCACCAGGCGCAGGTCGCGGATGTCGCGGGAGAGCGTGACCTGGGTGGCCGCTATTCCAAGCTTTCCTAATTCCTGGGCAAGCTCCTCCTGGGTGGAGATTCGCATGCCGCGAATCAGTTTCAGGATCTGGCCCTGCCGGTAGGTCTTGGTCATACGATTAACTTTCCAAGTAGTTCCTTGGCCCGCGCCAGCGCCGCTGCCACCGCGAGGGACCCGGTTCCACCGGGGATCTCGCGCGACCGGACACCTTCGGCCGGATCGAGCAGCGCCGCGAAATCGGGCGTGAACTCGGGTGCGAACTCGTGCATCTCCTGGGCCGTCCAATCCGAGGGCTTCCTGCCGCGGCGCACGCTTTCGAGCACGAAACGCCCGACAATCTGGTGCGCCCGGTGGAACGGCGTGCCGGCCCGCGCCAGCGCTTCGGCGAGGTCGGTGGCCACCACCCAGCTCTCGTCCACCGCGGCGGCGGGCCGGGCGGGATGGAGCGTGGTCGATTCAATCACGGCGGACATCATCAGCAACGAGGCCGACAACTGGTCCGCGGCATCGAAGAGCGGGATTTTGTCCTCCTGCATGTCGCGGTTGTAGGTCATCGGCAGTCCCTTCATGGTCACCAGGAGGGATGTGAGGCAGCCCATCACGCGGCCGCTCTTGCCGCGGATGAGCTCGAGCGAATCGGGGTTCTTTTTCTGCGGCATGAGGCTGGAGCCGCTGGTCACGGAGTCGCCCAATTCCAGCCAGCCGAACTCCTCGCTGGAATAGAGGATCCAGTCTTCGGCGAGGCGGCTGAGGTGAATCATGGTGACGGTGGCGGCGTAGAGGAAGTCGAGCGCGAAGTCGCGGTCCCCGGCGACGTCCATGCTGTTGCGGGTGATCTCGTCGAAGCCAAGATCGCGCGCCATGGCCGCACGGTCGAAAGGGAATCCGCTCCCGGCGAGCGCGCCCGAGCCCAGGGGCATCGCGTTGGCGCGCCGGCTCGCGTCCTGGAAGCGCTCCCAATCGCGCGCGAACATCTCGAAATAGGCGAGCAGGTAGTGTGCCCAAAGCACGGCCTGGGCGCGGCGCAAATGGGTGTAGCCGGGAATGAGCGCGCCGGCGTTCTTATCCGCATGACTCAGAAGCCTGCCCATGACGGCGCAAAGCAGTGCCTGAATGTCGCGGCACTCTTCGCGGAGCCACAGCCGCGTATCCAGGGACACCTGCTCGTTGCGGCTGCGGCCGGTGTGGATCTTGTCCGCGACCGCGCCGGCGCGTTCCTTCAACTTGCGGATCACCAGCGTGTGAACATCCTCATCCGCGGCGTCCTCGAAAAAGGCCGGAGAGGCCGCATCGCGGCGGATCCCGTCCAAGGCCTCGACAATCCGCGAACGCTCTTCGCCGGTCAGAATGCCGACCTGCTCCAGCGCGCGCGCGAAAGCCTGCGAGCCGCGGATATCGGCCTCGATCAGCCGCTGGTCGAAATCGAGCGAGCCCGAGAAACGGTCGAAGATCTCCGAGGGTCCCGACTCGAAACGCCCGCCCCAGAGTTTCATTGCGCTTTGCCGGCGATGGCGGCGCGGACTTTGATCGGCAGCCCCACCAGGTTGATGAAACCGAGCGCGTCCTTCTGGTCGTAGCTGGCGCCCATCGTGAAGCTGGCGATATCGAGCGAATACAGCGAGTACGGCGATCGCCGGCTGAGCGGCTGGACGTTGCCTTTGTAAAGCTGCAGTTTCACTTCTCCCGTGGTGGTCTCCGCGGCCTTCTCGAAGAAGGCGTCGAGCGCCTCGCGCAACGGCGTGAACCACAGGCCGTTGTAGACCATCTCGGCGTATTCGAGCGCGCGCTGCTGTTTGTAGTGCAGGGTGTTCTTGTCGAGCGTGAGCGCCTCGAGCTCGCGGATAGCGAACATGATCAGCGTGCCGCCGGGCGTTTCGTAGCAGCCGCGCGACTTCATGCCCACGAACCGGTTCTCCACCAGGTCGATGCGTCCCACACCGTGCTCCGCGCCGATGGCGTTGAGCGATTCCAGGAGCTCGAAGGCCTTCGTGCGCCGGCCGTTGACCGAAACCGGCACCCCTTTCTCGAAGCCGATGGTGACTTCACCCGGCTGGTCCGGCGCTTCGGCGGGGCTTTTGGTCAGCATCCAGATGTCATCGGGCGCCGCGTTGGCCGGGTCTTCGAGCGCGCCGCCTTCGTGCGAGATGTGCCAGATGTTGCGGTCGCGGCTGTAGATTTTGGTGGTGGAAGCGGCGATGGGAACGTCGTGCTGCCGCGCGTATTCGATGGCATCCTCGCGCGACACGATCTTCCACTCGCGCCATGGTGCGATCACCTGCAACTGCGGCGCGAGGGCCTTGTAGGTGAGCTCGAAGCGCACCTGGTCGTTGCCCTTGCCGGTGCAGCCGTGGGCCAGCGCATCGCAGCCGGTGGCCAGCGCCACCTCCACCTGCTTCTTCGCCAGCAGCGGGCGCGCGATAGAGGTGCCGAGCAGGTACTTGTGCTCGTAGACGCCGCCCGAGCGGACCAGCTTCCACAGGTATTCGGAGACGAACTCTTCGCGCATGTCCTCGATATGGACTTCGGACGCGCCGGTCCTGCGGGCCTTCTCTTCGAGGCCGGTGAGTTCGTCGTCGCCCTGGCCGATATCGCCGCACACGGCGACGACCTCGCAGCCGCAATTTTCCTTCAACCACGGAATGATGACGGAGGTATCCAGCCCGCCCGAATAGGCGAGAGCCACTTTCTTCGGTTTGGTCATAAGATTCAGACTAAGCAACATCATGAGCAGCGCTTTCTGCGCGTGCAGCCGGTTTTCCGCCTGGTCGAAGACGGCCGAGCGCTGGTGCTCGATGACGGAGTCGGTAACCTCTTCGCCCCGTTTGGCCGGGAGACAGTGCATGAAGACCGCATCCGGGCGGGCCATGGCGAACAGGGCGTCGTTCACCTGATAGTCGCGAAAATCCTTGCGGCGTTTGGCCGCCTCCTGCTCCTGGCCCATGCTGGCCCACACGTCGGTGTAGACGGCGTGCGCGCCGTCCAGCGCGTCGCGCATGTCGTTGGTGATGACCAGCGACGCTCCGGACACCGCCGCCAGCCCTTCGGCCTGGGCCACGATATCGGGATTGGGCAGGTAGCCGGGCGGGCAGGCCAGGGCGAAATCCATGCCGAGCCGCAGGGACGTCAGCATCAGCGAATGGGCGACGTTGTTGCCATCGCCGACGAACGTGACCTTGAGCCCGGCGAAGTCGCCGAAGTGTTCCCCGATGGTCTGCACATCCGCCAGCGCCTGGCAGGGATGGAATCCGTCGCTGAGCGCGTTGATGACCGGCACCGACGACCACACCGCCAGGTCTTCGACCGTAGTTTGCGAAAACACGCGGGCCACGATGGCATTGACCCACCGGTCGAGGTTGCGGGCGACATCTTTGAGCGGCTCGCGGACTCCGATGGGACCTTCCATGAAGATGGACCCGCCGCCCAACTGCATGATGGCGATTTCGAAGGTCAGCTTGGTGCGGAGCGAAGGTTTTTCGAAGAGCAGGGCGATGGACTTGCCGGCGAGGACATGGGCATAGCTGGCGGGGGAGCGTTTGACGTCGCCGGCGAGTTCGAGCAGGTAGCGTAGTTCATCGTCGGCGAGGTCGAGGTCGCGGAGGAGGTCCGCGGCGCCCATTTTCTGGATCTCGTTCGGAGTCAAGAGGGTGCCCATGAATGATTATTCACTCTTATGAATAATCACACATTGCGAGAGGTGCGTCAAGTTCAGGGGGCCTCCAGGTATCCGTTCGAGCGTTGCTGGCCCCGATGGATGAATGTTCAGCCTGTGGATTCAGTGAGTTAACGGCAAAACAAGCAGATCCGGTGGTGGCGAAAGCGTAGCGCCGCCGTTTGCCATTCACGCGTTTGGGAAAATATTTCAACTTGTGGTTTGAGGCACTTACCGCCTGACCCGGGACTCGCCTTTCTGGAGTGGGTGTTACGAGTGGTCTTGAGGTCAGCATGTCATATACTGATGAGGAGCAGGTCGCGGTCGCAGATCGAACCTCTGATTGTGGACATTTCAGCTACTTGGCCACTGTCATTTTAGCGTTGGTAAAGGGCTATCGAAGCATCCTGGTTTTGGGTACCCTCGGGGGTCACTTCAAAACCGGCCATAGAGGATCACTTCAAAACCGGCCAACGGAAGCATCATCCTGGACGAACCCTTTCTAGCCTATCGGCCACCCGTTTGGCAAGCCGAATTTGATCCAGTCCGGCTTTTTAGCAGGACCTGATTCCAGTCTTCTCCTTCCGTTGCTGGAAGGTGAACTCGCGCTTGGCGCCTGACTCTGCCAACGACGTCGCCAATCGCCGCCGCCAACCAGCGTCCTGCTGCATCGGCATCGAACGCTGCCACAATCTCGGCCCCCTCCGGCAGCTTAATGACGGCCGCATGGACCAATCCCATTTGCCGCAAACTGGGCCTGCCGCCCAGACTGGCATACCGCGTCCGAGCCTCCGAGTCCGGAAAGAGCGTGGCATAAGAGAGCGCGTCAATCGCGCTTTCGGTCAACACCAAACACCGGTCGTCCGGCCGAGTATGCGAGAACCAGAGGCCCTTTTTGCCACCTGCGGCGAAGCCCGTGAATCCGCGATTCTTGATCTCGTAGCCGCACAACCCCGCGGCGTCGAAATGCGGAAACACGGTGTTGCCGCGATCGTCGATCCGGATGCGACCTCGAAATCGTGGCGCTGATAGCAGGGCTGCCGACACGCCGCGATCACGCTCCAGATACGGATACCGCTGTGCTTCGGCCATGCTCCGATACTCACGTTCGATACGCATCCGGTCCGGGCTGGCTGGCGGCAACTGGGGAAACTGCGGTGCGCTCGCCGGCCGGCCGATCCATGGCCGGAGAACCCGGCGCACGGCCCCCAGACTCAGATGTTGGCGTCGCTGCACGAAATCGATCACGGTACCGTTGTCGTCGTCATCCCGCAACGAGAAGAAAACGTAATGACCATTGCCATTGCGCTTGACGACGATCTTGTCAGCGGCGCGCCGCAGCACCGCGCTCCCCCGCCAACTCTCACGCCGGTCGATTTGATAGCCGAGACTTTCGGCAAACTGCCGCAGATCGATCTCCCGTTTGAAAGCATCCAGTTCACAATCCTGATTGATCATCGAGACCTATTCCTTCCCTATTGCCCGTTTTATTTGCGCGCCTGACTGTCGGTTGCGGTGCCTGCAACCAATCGAGTGCGCCAGCTCTTCGGCCCACACTTGAGCACGTGTCCGTGATGCAGA
Source organism: Bryobacterales bacterium (assembly GCA_963719195.1). GTDB lineage: Bacteria > Acidobacteriota > Terriglobia > Bryobacterales > Bryobacteraceae > DASQZT01. Next base: position 362,835 of record CAVRBB010000004.1, read on the forward strand.
AGGCGGTCCAGCATAGCCGTGACTGCGGCTGCATCGCCCAGCAGTTTTCCCCAGTCTTCGACTGGACGATTCGACGTCAGCAATGTACTCGCACGCTCGTAACGCCGCATGATGATTTCGAGCAGATCCTCGGCCGCGGTGTGTGGCAGCTTGCGCATGCCGAAATCGTCGATGATGAGCAGCGGCACGCTACTCACCGATTCCATGAACTGTTTGCGCGTGCCATCGGTGACGGCATCGGCCAGATTGTCGAGCAGGACATGCGTTTCCCGATACATCACGCGGTAGTTCTGTTGAATGGCTGCCTGGCCGATGGCTTGGGCCAGATGACTCTTGCCGGTGCCGCCGGGACCGAGAAATAATGCATCTTCCCGTTTGCCGATGAAGGCGCCGGTGGCCAGGTCGAAGACCAGGCTGCGGTTCATCTTGGGATTGAAATTGAAATCGAAATTATCGAGTGTTTTGTCCGGGTCCCGAAACTCGGCTTGTTTGCGCCGGCGTTCGAGCAAACGGTCACTGCGCCGGTTCAACTCGTCGCTGACCAGACACGACATCAGATCAATCGGCGGCATGTTCTCGCTCTGCGCCTGGCGTAGTCGCGTTTCCAGCACGGTGGCCATGCCGCCGAGCCGGAGTTGTCTCAAAGATCGTTGTAATTCGATGAGGTTCATAGTTGGTTCTCCTGAAGTTTGCTTTGAATGAAATCGCGGTATTCGGTGAGTTCGCGGATCAGGGGATCGACCTGGCGCAAGCTCAAAGGCAGTTGCGGACCCCGCTCCAGATAACGGCTAACGAAACGATAGTGGTTGACGGCGCCGGCCTCCAGCGCCAACACACAGATCTCATCCACCACCGCCGGCCCATGTTTCTTGGCCAGCGCCAGCATGCCTTGAATGCGGCGCACAGCCTCTTGCCCGCCTTCTTCGTACATCGTTCGGCATGCCAGTCCGATCTGCTGGCCGGCCTTGCCTGCGCGCAGCAGCAGATGCTGTATCCCTGGAGGCGTTTGTTTAGGGCGGTCTTCCTCTTTGATGCGATGTCTGCCGCGTGTCTGCGGCAGGTGCTCCCGTAGCAGTTCGCCTGTTTTGGGGTGCAGCAGACGGACGATGCGGCCATCCCATTGCACCGGCACCTCCTGTCCGACCCATCCCGGCGGCGCGCTGTAATAGGCCGCATCGACTTCCACGCAGCCGTCCAGATTGACCTTGCGCTTGCCGTATTGGTAATAGCGGAAGGGTTCGAGCGGCAGTGGCAGCAACGCTGGTTTTTCTTCAGCGAACATGGCCGCGACTTGGCGTTTGGTGGTGCCGTGAATGCGGGTGTCGGCCCAGCGCTCTTCCCAGTGATCCAGGTAGGCCTGGGCTTCAGACAGGCTTTCGAAACGCTGCCCTTTGAGCGGGGTTTTCTTAGCGTGGCCGACGCCCGACTCGACCTTACCCTTGCGATCCGGATCGCCCACGCGACAGGGCAGCGGGACCGTACCGTAATGCGACAACATGTCGCGGTAGAGCGGGTTGAGCGTGGGATCGTAGATGTCGGGTAGGAGCACGCCCTCGCGCAAATTATCCAGGACCACGACCCGAGTCACGCCGCCCAGGCGGCGAAAAGCGGTTTCATGCAATTCGCACCAAATCTGGGAACTGGAGCGGAACGTCAGCAACCGCACTGCTTTGCGACTGTAGCCCAGAGTCAGCACGAAGAGCCGGGTGCGGCGATATTTGCCGGTTTCGGCGTCGCGCACCAGAGGGCCTGATCCGTAATCCACCTGAAGTTCTTCGCCAGGAGCAGTTTCGATCACCGCGCAGGCTTCCGGCGATGATTTCCCGCGAAAATTGCGCAGGAAGCGCTTGACACTTTGATAGCTGCCGCTGAAGCCGCGGGTATCGACCAAATCCTGCCAGATGGCCTTGGCGTTGCGGCCTTTAGACAGCGCCGCCTCGATCTCTTCGCGGAACGGTTCGCATGCACTGCGGGCGCCGGATGAGATCGGTGAGGGCAGGTTTGGTGGCGCTGATATCACGCCAAAGTCGGGGGTCACCTGATCGGTTGGACTGGCCGGCTTTGGCGGGAAGTCGGGGGTCACTTCGTTGGCCGGTTTTGCCGGCGCGGACCGTCCCCAAACACCGGGTGGTCGTACCGCAATGCCGGCCGCTCGCAGATAATCAGCAACCGTTTCCCGGCGGATGCCGGTGGCTCCCTCAATCTTTCGCGTCGACCAACCCAGCCGCCCTAATGCGATAACTTGTTGTTTCTTTTCTTCTTTCAAGACATTGCTCACATCGACCGAGGGTATCTACCCTCGAGTCAAAATCAATGTCCTGAATGATGGTTATCGTTGGCCGGTTTTGAAGTGACCCTCTATGGCCGGTTTTGGGTGTCCCCCGAGGGGGTACTGGCGGTACGCCCTTTTCGAGAGTCCTGGAAGAGGATATGGCGCTCACGAAGGCCGATAAGGAATGGGTTGGAGAGCAGATTCAGACCGCACTGACCCCGTTGAGATCAAGGGGCTGGAGGCGTGCTTTCTATTGGCTCCGAGAGTGGGGAATACTTGGCGTCGTGATCACGGTGTTCGTTGCGTTGATAGCTATTGCCGCTACACTGGGCGTGTCTGCTTTCAATCGCGTCGAGGATAACGCCAAATTCAGGCAACGCACGGAGGACAGGCTTACTGGTATCGAGGCGAGCATCGCTGCGTTGCGAATCGCGCAGGCCTCTTCCAATCCAGAACGTAGGGGGAACCAAGTCGAGGCAAGAGAGGTCCTGGCAACCGCGCGAAAAAGTTCATTGCTTATTCCGCCAACTGTCGTGGAGCAAGCAGGTGATCGGTTTATTGAGGCGTCGAGTACAGACCCTGGAGCATGGGGAGTGGCCCTCGATTTTGTTGCTTACCGATCTTCCCTTAATGCCCCGAGCGCTCCATTTGATCGGAATTCCGCCATACCGCTAACCATGAATCAGGTGACGCACTACAACTTGCACAGTCTCCCAGATAAGCCGCAACCCTCCATGCAATGGCTCCCTCCAATGGTGCCACGTGAACAGGCGGCAAGATGTGATGGAATTGGCGAGGATCAAAATGCGAATCTGGTGCTGCAGCCTTCATGGCTACTTATTACCGGAGGTACGACCAGCCTTGATGAGATGCATATCCGTAATGCCGTGTTCCAGAATGTGCAAATCCATTATTCGGGGGAAGCTTTGATCCTCGAGAATGTCGTGTTTATCAACTGCGCGTTTGTGCTCGACAACAACAATCCCGGTCGAAGCCTAAGCAAGAGTCTCTTAGCATCAGGCAGGGTGACCTTCCGTCAGACAGGGTAGCTCCGAGAGCGAATATCTCACCCTTTTAGTCCCGTTATAGGGGCCCCAACGCGAATTTTGTTCGCGTTGGGGCCAATTCACGCGGCGACTTTAAGGCCCACGGCTTTTAGCAGTGCGTCCAGATCGTCGCCAATGTGCGGATTCCGAGGGATGGCGATCAGCGTTCCGAACTGATGTCGATCAGGATTCCGAAGTGATGCCGATCGGTGTTCCGAACTGAGGCCGATCAGTTTTACGGTTGTAGTTCGGAACAGTGATCGGCATTGGATTGGAACAGCGCGCAGGGTAGCCGTGGCGGCTGGGATCCACTTAAAGTAGGTTTCTCCCCCGAAATCTACTTTGAGGCCAAGACCCCCGTTGCCACAGAAGAGGCTGACCATGCGCAAGTTGAAGGAAGTTCTGCGGCTCCATTCCCTCGGACTGAGCCAGCATCAGATTGCCCGCGTTGTTGCATTTCCCAAAGCACCGTCCACGAGTACGTGTCCGCCGCGCAATCGGCTGGCGTGAAATGGCCGTTGCCCGACGGTTGGGATGACCAGCAGACCGGGCAGGCTCTGTTTCCCCAGCGACCCGCTCCCGCCGTCTGGCGGAAACATCCGGAGCCGGATTGGGCCAAGATCCACGAAGAGTTGCAGACCCACAAGGACCTGACGCTACAACTGCTGTGGCAGGAAGGACGGGAGAGCAATCCAGAAGGCTATGGCTACAGCCGGTACTGCGACCTCTACCGGCGATGGTTGAAAAAGCTCGACTTGGTACTGCGGCAGGAACACCGCGCCGGGGAGAAAATGTTCGTCGATTACGCCGGCGCCACGATCCCGATTCACGATCCGGAGGGCGGTGATGTTCACGCCGCCGCCGTGTTCGTAGCCGTGCTGGGCGCAAGCAGCTACACCTTCGCAGAGGCCACCGCCGGCCAGGATCTGCGGAGTTGGATCGGTTCGCATCAGCGAGCCTTCGAGTTTTTCGGCGGCACAGTCGAAGTGGTGGTGCCGGATAACTTGAAGAGCGCCGTCACGCATCCGAGTTATTACGAGCCGGATTTGAATCCTACCTATCGGGACTTGGGGGAACACTACGGCGTGGCGATCATTCCGGCACGGCCCTACCGAGCCAGGGACAAAGCCAAGGCGGAGGTGGGCGTTCAAGTCGTGCAGCGCTGGATCGTGGCCGCCTTACGCAAACGCAAGTTCTTCTCCCTGGCGGAAGTCAACCAGGCGATTGGCGAGTTGCTGGCGCGGTTGAATGAGCGGCCGTTCCGCAAGCGCCCCGGCAACCGCGCCACGCTGTTCGCGCAACTGGACCGGCCGGCGCTGAAGCCGCTTCCGGCCACGCGTTATCAGTTCGGAGAATGGAAAACGGCGCGCGTGAACATCGACTATCACATCGAAGTCGAGCGGCACTTTTACAGCGTGCCGTACGCTCTGGTCCACCAGGAGGTGGACGTACATCTTACTGGGGAAACCGTGGAGATCCTCCACCGCGGGGTGCGGGTCGCTTCTCATGTCCGCTCCCGGGAAGAGGCGAAAGCCAGCACGGTCGATGAGCACCGGCCCAAGTCACACCAAAAGTATTTGGGGCGCACGCCCTCGCGGCTGATCGAGGATGCCCGGCAGACCGGACCTTGCACCGGCCAACTGGTGGAAGCGATCCTGGCGGCCAAGCGTCATCCGGAACAAGGCTTTCGGTCGTGTCTGGGGATTCTGCGGCTGGCCAAAACTTACCCAGCCGAGCGCATGGAAGCGGCAGCCCGGCGCTGCCTACGGGCGCGCGCCTACAACGCCGCCAGCATGGACTCGATCCTGAAGAACCAGCTCGACCGGCTGCCGATCCCTGGCGACCCGCCCACCCAGACTGCTGTGGACCACGACAACATCCGTGGCGCCGATTACTTTGATTCCCCACCGGAGACCGATCCTCCGGTGATTCCGTAGACGACAAGGAGAACTAACTTATGCTCAACCAACAAACGATAGAGAAGTTGTATGCCATGCGCATGCGCGGCATGGCCGACGGTTTTACACAACAACAGGAAGATCCACAAAGCACGCAACTCAGTTTCGAGGAGCGATTCGCGCTGCTGGTGGACCGGCAGTGGACCTGGCGGCAGAACCGGGCCTTGGAGAGGCGGCTGAGAGACGGCCGGCTGCAAGGTCCGGCGTGCATCGAGGATATTGATTTCCGTGCGGCGCGAGGCTTGGACAAGCAGGTGGTCCGGCCACTGATTCAGGACTCGGACTGGGTGCGCCGTCACCAACACATTTTCCTGATTGGCCCGACGGGGATCGGGAAAACGTTTCTGGCGCGGGCCTTTGGACAGAAGGCCTGCCGCGATGGCTTCACGGCTTATTTCGCCACCGCCGCGCAGTTGTTTCGGGAACTCGAGCTGGGACGGGCCGATGGCAGCTATGCCAAGAGGTTACGGGCATTGGCACAGGTGGACGTGTTGATTGTGGACGACTGGGCCATGGCTCCCATGGCGGAGGCGGAGCGCCGGGCGTTTCTGGAGATCTGCGATGAGCGCTACCTGACCAAGTCCACGCTACTGACCAGCCAGTTGCCGGTTGCGAAGTGGCATGCGCAGATCGGTGATCCGACGGTGGCCGACAGCATCTTGGACCGACTGGTGCATGGCGCTCACCGGATCGAATTGCAGGGAGACTCAATCCGGAAACTGAAAGGTCGGAATGGAAAAAAAGACGAGTAGGGCCAGGGGGCGCCGGTTGTTTTTGGCCGCTAACTCCAGTCGCCCTACGGGCTCCTTACGTCAGCGGCCAAAAACACAAACCGCCACGCAACGGAGATTTCCGATGAATCCGACCAAAGAAAACAAGCAAAACTCTTGACGGATGTCGATCACTATTTCACACTGAGAGAGCCCTGCGTCGCTTCGCTCCGTTCTGATCGGCATCAGATCGGAATGACTGATCGACATCATCGGAATGCGCACCCACGGCTTTTAGCAGTGCGTCCAGATCGTCGCCAATGTGCTGATAGAGGCGATCCAGTGCGCAGCGTCGGTCATCTGGTAGTGCACGATCGCCGCGGAATGGCGCCAGCAGCCCGGCTGTCAGGGGCGCGTAGATTCGTTCGAACAGCTTCAGAAACGCTACGCAGATCGCGTAACCCTTGCCGATGAGTTGGTAGCGACGCGAGTGCGGAATCCTTTCCAGCAGGCCTTTGGCTCGCAGCTTGGAAAGGTCATAGCGGAACGAGGCCAGCGAGTATTGCGAATCGGTGACTCCCAAGGCATGCAGCGCAGGGCCGTAGAGATCGGCGGTGGTGAATCTGCCATTGGCAGCCACGTTGGCGAAACGGACCAGCGAGTGCATGACCGCCAATTGGCGCGGATGGTCGAGCTTAAGGCCGGGTATGCGACGGCCACTGGGTAGGACAGTGGGTTCGGCCAGTTTCCGCAGTTGCCCTCGATCCACGAAGGTTTCCAAGACGTCCTGCTGCACGTCGTGATAGTGGTCGATGATCTCGGACATGCGCTTGCGGAGGTGAGGCAGATTCGCGACGTCTTTGTTGACCCCGTAGTCGTACACGTTGTTGGTGGCAGGTTCGGTTCGCAAGATGCGGTCGTCGCGGACGTACTGCTTGGCGAAGCCGTGTCCATAGTGACTGCGGATTACCGGATTGGGCAGGTCGAGATCTTCGATGACGGTCTGCAGCTTGCCTTTGTATTCCTTGGTCACCTTGCGGCCGAAGATCATCGTGATCTTCTTGGGCTGTCCGATGGTGCGGTTCAGATCCAGCAGACGTTCGGTGAGTTCATCGACCGCGGCGCGGCGGTGGAAGATGAGGTTGTCACAGTACTCCACCTGGGCGAAGAACAGCCGGTGTTGACAGCCGGCCTGCTTTCGTTCCCTGTCGGAGATGAAGGGAGTGAAAGCGGCGAGCCACTTCTGACCGCAGCGCAACAGGTCCTGGGTGGTGAGCGAGTCGGCGAGTTCCTGTAGACGCGCCGGATTGGCGCACTTCAGAAAGGCGTTAGTGCATTGCTGAAAATCGATTCCCTCCTCTTGCATACGGATCGCCAGCCAGTGGTGTTGGTTGAGGCAAACCCGCGCGGAGAACGGGAAGTACGGGCACATCCGGACAAACATCCGGCCCCAGTGCGCGTCGCTCAGGTAGAAGTTAAACTGATTCACCCAGCGTTGTTTGTACTCCAGGTGGGGGCTGTCGTTGTCCCGATCTCCGATGGCTACCAGGATCCGCGCCGGTTCGCGCGCTTTCACGATTGCCACCACTTGGTTGGGCTTGGCATTCTGGAAATACGGGTCCAGCAGTCGATCGCGCCGGCTATCATCGCCCGAGCCATCGGAGGGTTCGAGAATTGGGGCACCCCACTTCTGGGAACGATTCTTCAGCCAATACTGGAACTGGTCGGCGATCTCCGTCAAGGTCCTTCTGGTCACCCTCTTTCCGTCGCGGTACACGTTGAAGAACCCGAGGACGCGCTCGGGTTGCTGGAACGGCTGGATCAATCCGTTGAGCAGGAGTCGATCGAAACACCGATATCCGAACTGGATGCTATGCTTGTGATGCTCGACGAAGGCGTTCATGGCACACTCCCGTGTGGTGAGATACCAGGAGCTTACCGCCAGGAACGCCTCCCGTTCCATGGCCGTTTCCAAGCCAGCGCGGACATTTCAAGATCTGCTGGTGTGGCAGAAGGCGCACGGGTTTGTCCTGGAGGCATACACCTTCACCGCGGCGTTTCCCAAGCAGGAGACATACGGTTTGGCGATGCAGATGCGTCGCGCGGCTGTGTCCATTCCAGCCAATATCGCGGAAGGATTCCGCCGGCGGAGCAAGCCGGAAAAGGCCCGGTTTCTCAATATCGCCGAAGGATCGGTAGAAGAATGCCGCTACTTTCTGATCCTCGCCAGGGACCTCGAATACGGCGACACCCAGAAACTCACCATCCTGCTGGAAGAAGTCAGCAAGCTTCTGAACGCTTACACCGCTGCCATTCTGACTTCCTCGACTTCTGGCTCCTGACTTCTATATCCCGAAGGGATATCAAGGGCGAAGCCCTTGGCTAGTTAAGCTAAGCTAGACTAGAACCCCTCTCATGAATGGCGGAGCAGGACCGGGGCACAAGCAAGGGAAAGGGGGCAAATGCAAAGTCAAAACCTTTCCCCGTTTGCAGCCGGGTGCTGCCTCCCGCTGGTCGGCCCCAAGCTGCTCTATAATCTTGGAGTAGACAAACCCTCATAGGAGAAGTCATGAGTTCGAGACGAGACTTCCTGAGGATCGTAGGGCTCGGTGGAGCCGGAATGGTGTTCCCCTGGAGGCGGTTGTTAGTCGCGCAGCAGGGATCTCCACTCCCCGGGAGTTCCATCTCGCAGTTTATCGATCCGCTGCCCTTGCTTAGCGTAGCAGGCGGACCAATTCAGACAATCATTGCGGGAGTGAGTCAGATTGAACTCACGATGCGGGAATTTCGGGCCAGCGTGATGCCGTCAACCTTCGGTCCGGCGAATGGGCAGCCGTATGATGGGACGTGGGTTTGGGGCTATCGGTATGGCAGTCAGCCCAGCAATCCCGCAGGCACGTACATAGGTCCGGTTCTTGTTGCTGAACGTCACAAACCAACAGAGATCAAATTCGTCAACCAGCTCACAGCTGATCACATAGCCTGGCGGGATTGGACTGACCAGACGCTGCATTGGTCGGATCCGTTGCACGACGGAGCCAACAGTTGCATGATGGCGATTACGCCGGGTCAGGTGCCCACTGGATATTGCGCGGACCACTATGGGGGCTCCATTCCTGCTGTGCCGCACCTGCACGGCGGGGAGCAGCCTCCTGTGATTGATGGCGGGCCGGAGCAGTGGTTCACCGCCGATGGCAATTATGTGGGCAATGCCTACTATTCGAAGGATGGCGCCGCGCCTAAGAACCACTGCATTTACCGCTACCCCAATGTCCAGGAGGCTGCCCCGCTGTGGTTCCACGACCACCTGTTGGGAGGCACGCGCCTCAACGTCTATGCCGGCCTGGCGGGCGCTTACGTGCTGACCGACCCGAACCTGAACCTGCCGCCGGGCCTGCACCCGGTCGGCCTGCAACAGGGAGCCTTTGGCGCTGTAGATTACCTGATTCCGCTGGTGCTGCAGGACCGCATGTTCGACGCAAACGGGCAGCTCTACTTCCCCAACATGGGTATCAACCCAGAGCATCCTTTCTGGATTCCGGAATTCGTCGGCGACACCATCGTGGTCAACGGCAAAGTCTGGCCATTCCTGAACGTGGAGCCACGCCGTTACCGCTTCTTGCTCATCAACGGCTCCAACGCCCGCACCTACGAGCTGTTCCTGGTCAACGCGGACACCGAGGCCGAGGGCCCGCCCATCTGGCAGATCGTAACCGACGGCGGCTACCTGGACGCCCCGATCAAGGTCGGCGCCAATGGCAAGCTGGACAAGCTGCGAATTATGCCCGGCGAGCGCGCCGGCTTTATCATCGACTTTTCCGGCTACAAGGGCCAGACCCTGCTGATGCGCAACATCGGCCGCACGCCCTACCCCAAGGGCGAGCCGCCGAAGGGGTCGACTCTGGGGCGGATCCTTCAGTTCCGGGTGGGTTTTGCAAGCTTGTTTACCCCAGACAACAGCTATGACCCCGCGAGCGGCATCCCGCTGCGGCCGCCTCTGATCCGGCTGGTGAACGCCGCAGCTGGCACCGTGGCACCGGGCGTGAGCCCGACCGTGAGGCGCCAGCTCACGCTCAATGAGGTCGAAAGGCCGGAACCGACCGTTGTGGGGGGGGGCACCTATCCCGGCGGACCGTTGGAGGTTCTGGTCAACAATACCAAATGGAATGGCGAGCAAGTGACTTCTGCTGGAAGAGCGCCCAGGGTCGACTTTACCAAGTTGGGGCCGAACTATTTGAGCGAGCTGCCCGATGAGGGGGCGACGGAACTGTGGGAGATCGTCAATCTGACCGCCGACGCCCACCCCATCCACACCCACCTGACCCAGTTCCAGTTGATGAACCGCCAGAATTTCAATACGAACAAGTACGAGAGGGTCTACGAAGCAGCTTTCCCTGATGGTGAGTTTATGCCCGCCTACGGGCCTCCCAAGTCCTACACCTTTTACTCACCGATCCTGGGCGGCAATCCCGACGTCACACCATACCTCCAGGGTCCTGCCCATCCACCGGATGCCAACGAGGTGGGGTGGAAGGACACGGTTATGGTTCCGCCGGGCATGGTGACCCGCTTCATCGTGCGCTTTGCGCCCTTTGACACGCCACTGGGCGCAGCCGGTCATTACGCCTTCGACCCTCATTCGGATATCTCGCCCTATGTTTGGCACTGCCACATCATCGATCATGAAGATAACGAGATGATGCGGCCGTACGCCGTCATCTCGACAGCTGATGCTGCGATGAGAACTTACGTCAAGGGTACCGACTACTGACAGCAGAGTTGACCCGGAGGAGGGTTGATGTATGGTCTCACGTGCCTCCTTCAAATGACCGGTATCCGACCCGGAAAAGAACTGTTTGTCGTCCTGGTGAGCCAGTCGTTCGTGCGACGCTACAGGCCGGGCGGGAATCCCCTCGGCCGCCACATCAATATCGGCAACTATGACCGGACAATCGTCGGAGTGATGGGCGACGTCCATGTCCGCACGCTCGAAGCACATTCAGAGTCCGTCCGCTGCCAAACCGGCCGTTGAGAATCTGCATCCCGTTACTGCTTTCCGGAAAAAAAAACGGAGGTTAAACCGTTAAACCCCATGCAAGCCCCAATGCGTCGGCGCATAAAACCCTCAAAACCCGCACCCCCCTCCCGAAGGTCGAGGCCCACAGGTTTTGTAGGTTCTGCAGGTTTTGTGGCGAGTCATTCTTTCCGGCAAAGCCCCCCTTCGCGACTTGAAGTAGTCTACTCGCACCTCACGAGCTACACCGCGCCCGCGACTAAGCCGCGGGGGTCGAGGTAAACTTCCAAGAGCGGGATCTGGAGAAGTGTCGAATGCTGTGGGTAGCCGTCCCTGGCCACTGTCTTTTCAAACAGTGAGAAGGCTTCAAAAGGAACCTCAGTGTCGTTCCCATTTCCTGTGTACCGGACTTCGCTCGCGTGAACCGCGGTTCAATTCGGCAAACGGTACAACCGGGCTCCGCGGTACTCGCCCGCTTCCACCACGCCCCACCCGGGATTGCCGCGCAGATCGTCTGCGCCGAATTCGTGGTCGAAGATCAGGAGATAGTCGATGCCGCGGCGTTTCAGCTCCCCGGCCGCGGCGCGGCGCAGACCGGAGGGGGCCGATGTCTGGAGGCTCTCCGGGGAGCCCGCCAGCCGTTTCCACGCGCCCGACTCATCGCGGCCTTCCAGCTCCAGGCGGATGCCCCACTGGTTGGGAGCGGCGTCAACACGCAGACCGTCGGCGGCGGCCGGCCGGTCGAAATCGATCTCGACGAACTGGCCGGGATGGAGGGTGTCGCCGCACAGCCAAAACGTGATGGGGTGGCGGTCGGCGGCGTTCCCGATGCTCCATGGATCGGGGTACGCGGTCCACTTCCAGCCGGCATCCGGCGGCAGCTCGCGCGCGCCGTCGAAGAGGCGAAGCTCGTGTATGCTCCAGGTGTCGTCTCCGCGGTTGGTCTGAACCACTCGCACGCCGCGCAGCTTCCGGCGTGGAAACGAGAATCGCATCTGCCAGGTGGGCGCGTAGGCGGGCACGAAACCCGTGAAGAAGATGGTGCGGTTCATGACCCCTTCGGCGGATTGGAACGGCACCTCCACCTTGCGCGACGTGTAGGCCTCCGGGATGGGAGTGAAGCTGAGAATGGTGGAGCCGGGAGCGGCACGGTCCTCCAGCATGCGGGCGACGCCGTAGTCCGGCAGGTTGGAGTAAAGGAAGCCCTCCTCGGGTTTGATGCGCAGGGCTTCGCGCCATGGGACCTTCACGAGGTGCCAGGCATTGGGCTGGCAGTAGCGGCGCACGATGGACGGCCAGGAGATGACCGCGTGCACCAGGGCGAGGGCCAGGAGCACCCGCGGAAACCGGCTCAGCGCCAGCGCCATGGCCAGCGCGAGGAAAGGCAGGGCCGGGATGAGGAAGCGCGTGCCGATGTTGCTCCAATAGCCCGCGCCGAATACCAGCGCGGCCAGCAGCAACTGGCGGCCTTCATGCCGGCGGATCGACCACAGCGCGACGGGCGACAGCAGAAACACGGGCCCGACCAGACCGGAGAGCGAACCGTAGGTCGTCGCGATCAGGGGAAGCTGCCAGTGGCTGTGGAGGTTGTACCACATCATGTGCTGCCGGTATTCGCGTTCGAACGCCACCGTGAAGTAAGGGTTGGGAAACCAGGCGTTGTAGAACGGCGCCACGGGGTTTTGCACCCAGAGCCAGTTCTTGAGCATCCACGGCGCGATCAGGACGGCGGCGCACGCGCCCACCACCAGCACATCGCGCAGGCGGCGGCTCTTCCATGCGACATACCCCAGGGCATAAGGGACGGCGAGCCAGGCGGTGTACTTGGCGGCATAAGCGAATCCGGCCACCAGCCCGACGGCGATCAGCAGGCGCGGCGCGCGGGTCTCGTCCCAAAGCTGCAGGAGCCAGAAGAGCGCGAACGCCACGGCCGCCACAGCCACATCGATGTAGGCGCTGGTGCCATCCACGCCCACCGCCGGGCTGGCGAACACGAGCAGCGAGGCGCAGGCGCCCGCGAGCGGAAAGCCGGCCCGCCGCGCGTACCGCAGCATGAGCCACACCAGCGCAACCAGGAAGGTGAAATGCACCATGGCCGCCGCGGAATGTCTGCCGAACGCGAACGCGAACAGGTACAGCATCTCGACGCCCTGGGACAGGCAGGCGTACAGGTTGTCGGTGATGCGGTGGAAGCCGTGTTCACGCAGGTAACGGGCTACCAGTCCGAGGTGGTAGCGCGAGCCGTCGTAGCTGAACTCGGGAGCCATGGCGTTGGCGAAATAGAGCACCAGGTAGACGGCGAACGCGGCCGCGAGCAGGCGGCCAAGAGGCGGGAGGCGCGACTCCGTGGCGGCCAGCCTGCGCCAGGCCACCGCCAGGATGCTGCCTCCCAGGAGCGCGAACGTCCAGGGCCACACCGCGCCCGCGGCGCACAGCAGAAAGACGGCGGCACTCAGGAGCGCGGCGCCGGCGACAAAGCGGAGAGCGACATCCCGGGCGGCATTGCCGAGCAACAGTCCGCCGAGGGTGATCGAGACCATCACCGTGAACAGCGCTCCGCCGAGAATCGCCAGGGCCACGCCTGTAACTTACTTCGCTTTGCGAATGGCCTCGACCAGCTCCGGAACTACCTGGAACAGGTCGCCCACAATGCCGTAATCGGCGACTTCGAAGATGGGCGCGTTGGCGTCCTTGTTGATGGCCACCACGGTGCGCGATCCCTTCATGCCGACCAGGTGCTGGATGGCGCCGGATCCCCACCGCGAGGTACATCTTGGGCGCGACGGTCTGGCCGGAGCTGCCCACCTGCCGCTCCATGGGGAGCCAGCCGGCATCGCAGATCGGGCGCGAAGCAGCCAGCTCGGCGCCCAATACCTCGGCGAGCTGCCGCACCAGCGGGATGTTTTCGGCTTCCTTGATGCCGCGGC